>CAVYXX010000001.1:0-22957 GCA_963772355.1 uncultured Alphaproteobacteria bacterium
GATGGACGCGGTCACGCTGGCGCGGCTTTAGGCGATCGAAACGCTTGAAGACTGACATCATCTCAGTCCAGGTTTTGCCAATATCTTGACCGGTAGCGTCATATTGACCGTATGGTCAATTGACCTGAGAAGTCCTGCGGTTCGGAGGCAGGCAAGTTATTCAGTTACGTCGGAGCGCGGTTGGCAGACTAGAGAGTCCCAACCCTTGGCGTGCCGTTCATACGATCTCGGTCGTAAACGCGTAGGCCCCGATCGCAGAGCGAAACGCGCCGCTGTCGCCGAGAATTCCCGCCCGCGCCACGAGCCCGCGCTTGCCGTCCTGCATGACGTCGACGGACGTCAGCTGCGTTGCATTCGCGGCGGCTTCGGCGCGCACGACGTCGGCGATCTCCATCATCGAAAGAGCCGGCTTGAAAATCTTTCCGACCGCAGTCACCGGCATGGTCTGAGAAAATCTTGACCGTTTTCGGATGCGCGGCGCGCTCGAGAATATGAGCCCTCGCATATTCGAGCAATTCCGTTTCGCTGGCCGTCGCGCCAGCCTTCAGCTGCACGTAAAGAACCGGCGTCTCTCCGGCTCGGCTGTCAGGACGACCGATCGCGGCTGCGAGGGCAACGGCAGGATGACGGTGCAACGGCTCCTCGACCAACTTTGGATCGATGTTGTGCCCGCCGCGGATGATCAACTCCTTCTTGCGGCCGGTCAGCCAGAAATAGCCGTCTGCGTCCTGGCGGGCGAGGTCGCCGGTGTTGAGCCAGCGCTCGCCCCCGCAGTCGATCCAGAGCCCGGCGTTGTGGATCGGGTTGACGTAACCCGGAAGACATTCGGCCCCTTGATCGCCAGAACGCCCGGCTCGTCGACTTCCGCAAGTCGAAGAAAGACGCCGGCTTCATCCAGAATCATGACTGCCATGTCCTGATAGGGAAGCCGCAGTCCCACCGACCCGATACGCGGTTCCGCGTCAGGCGGATTGACGCTGGAGACGCAGCCGCCCTCTGTCAGACCATAGGCTTCGAGAATTCGAATTCCGGATTTCGCTTCGAACGATCGAAACAGCTCCGTCGGCATCGGCGCGGCGCCGCAGTAGCCGAACTCGACGCTCGAAACGTCGTGCGAGCCGAGCGGCGTTTGAAGGAGGGTCGCGTAAACGGTCGGGACGCCGGAGAAGGCGTTGATCCTGTAGTGTTCGATCGATCGCCCGAGAATCGTTAGAGCACGCCCTTGTCGCGATATCCCTGTGGCGTCCCGATGACCACATGGCCGCCGCGGGACCATGGCGAGAGCCCGGTCACCAGCTGCCCGTTAACGTGAAACAGCGGCAGACCGCAAAAGACCGTGCCCTCCGGAGCGGAGGCGCCATGGGTGTAAACCTGCATCGCCCAGGCGTCGAAAACTTCGGAGAAGTGGGTCCGCATGGCGATTTTCGGCAGGCCTGTCGTTCCGCCCGTACCAGAAGTATGACGAGAGATCGCTCGCCTGCGGGGGATCGAAATCCAGAGCGTCGCCGCTTTCGCGCTCCATCTCCCCTCTCAGGTTGAGAACGGGAAGGCCGAGGTCCGGCGCGGACGGAGCAATCCACTGCGGGCTCTCGGAGGGAAGAATATCGACGGTCAGCAAGCCTTTCAGGTCCGGAGCCGATGCTGCGGCCTGGCGCGCCTTCTCCCAGATATTGAGGCCCGGCATGGGGCCGACGGTGACCAGCCATTTCGCCTCGCCGCCGCGCAACAGTTCCGCGATCTGATCGGGTTCGAGGAGCGGATTGATCGCGAAGGCGATCCCGGCGGCCTCACCGCCCCATATGTAAAATGAAATGCGTCTCGGGCAGATTGGGCAGTATGAAAGCGACGACGTCCTTCCGTTCGACGCCCAAGCGACGAAAAGCGTTCGCCGCCCGCGTTATGTCACGGATAAGATCGGCGTGCGACCAAACGAAAGGCCGTGCGTAATCGGCGGCAAGGGGAAAAAACGACAGCGCCGCCGCGTCCGGTGCCAAGGCGGCGCCGGCGCGCAACATTGCGTAGGTCGTCGGTGGCAGCTTGCGGTCCCTGCAGGGAATCGCCTCGATGTCCGCCAGCGTCGCAATGCGCCCTGTGTCGTCCTTGCTTTTCGAACTTCCCAGCATCTGCTTATCTCCGCAAGTCCCTGACCGCGCCTCTAGGAAAGCTTCGGCAAGGGCGGCAATTCGAGGTTGGCGATCTTCCTGGCTTCCCTTGGCGCGACGCTCAACGCACGAAGGACGAGTTCGGCGGTGTTGGCCCTACCATCCGCGGAATGGTGCGGCCGCCGTCGCAACCGAGGAGGTAGCGCGCCCTCACCGTGTACCCGAGGCCGGTATCGTGGTTTTTGATCCACGCGCTGACACCGTCCCCGTCCTGCTCCATATTGGTCAGTTCATGGTGGAACCGAATTGCACCCGGATTGCTTTAGCCGTGTCTCGGCCTCACACTGACCATATAGTCATACTGACCTAAAGGTCAACAATGGAATCAGCACGTGAACGCAACTCTGACCCGAGGTTTTAGTATTGACTATATGGTCATATTGATCTATGGGTCGTCTTCGAAAACCCGAGGGAGGATGGGCCATGATGCTGCCAAGCGAGTGCGACATCGCTATTATCGGTGCGGGACCGGTCGGCCTGTTCATGGCCCACTATTAGCCAGGTTGCTCGCTCCTGCGGAGCGCGATGCGCCCCGCGCGGTCGCCTCACTGAGCTCGACCCTCAGCGATCCGACCACCTGGGTTCACAGGGTGTGACGATGACCGTCTGAGCGTAGGGGCACAGTGTCGATTTGAAAGGGAGAAAATACCAATGTCCAGAGGCGATCGGCGGCCGACTGCTTGGCCATTGCTTACGGCGGGCGCGGCGATGCTGCTCGGCAGCGCCGGACTAGCATCCGCGCAGGAGATCGCGCCCAACGATTTCTTGCCCGCGGCACGAATGTCAACCTTAATTATTTCGTTTACGGGCACGGGGGCCCGTTCATCGACCCCAGCGGAACGAATATTCCGAACAGCAGCGCCAACGCGTTCATCGGCGTCGAGCGATTCGCCCACTTCCAGTATCTGTTCGGCCACCCGGCCGCCTTCCAGGTGGCCGAAGCCTTCGGCTCGATCTCGAATCCGACGGTCGGCGGATAAATTCCGGCACCGCAACCGGCGCGTCCGACCTCAGCCTTGCGGCATTTTTTTGGCCGTACGCGAACTTCCAGCGGAAGGACCACCTGGTCATCGGAGGTACGTGGTGAAGCTCAGCGATGAGGAGCGGGAACGGCTCAACACGCTGATCCGTGCCGGTAAGCACCCTACCCGGCAACTGACCAAGGCACGCGTTCTGCTGAAGGCTGATGCCTCGGAGACTGGCGAAGGATGGCGGGACTGCGAAATCGCCGCCGCCCTCGATACCAGCTCGATACCGTTGCTCGGACCCGCCAGCAACTGGTGGAAGAAGGCTTCGATGCCGTGCTTGTCCGCAAGCATTCCCCAGCCTCGGCCAGACCGCGCATCTTTGACGGCGCCGCCGAAGCGAAGCTGATTGCCCTGATGTGTTCACCGCCGCCGAAAGGGCGGGCGAAGTGGGACTTGCGGTTGCTGGAAGACACCGTCGTGGAGCTGAACATCGTTGAGCGCGCCAGCGACAACACGATCTGACGCACGCTAAAAAAAACGATCTCAGTGCGCCAGGCGAAACTGGCGCGGTCCAGCCGGTGGAAGTCCGGCGAGGGTAAGGCAGTAGCGCGCCGCCCTGTAGCGAGTGTTGCGTGGACGTCGGTGACGGCGGTCGCGAAGCGTACACAGCAATCATGCGGAGGGGATATTGAGCCGCGAAAGGTTTAATGTTGCAGGGGCCGAGACGCTTGAGATCGTCGAAGGCAACACGTTGCGTACCGATATGCGAGGTGCGACCGCTCTGCCGTGGTCTGAGTGTCCGTCCGGGAACTTTCCGTTTTAGATTCGGTTAGCACAGGGGGCTCGAACCCATTACGCTGCTGTGATTTGATGACGGCATCGATTTGTGGTGGGCACCATGTGGACCACTGAGAACCGTCCTCGCTACAACCGGGACAAGCTGCGCTATCCGAGCGACCTGACCGACGAGGAATGGGGGCACTTGGAGCACCTGATCCCGCCAGCCAAGCGTGGTGGGCGCCGACGCGAGATCGATGAACGCGAGGTGGTGAATGGCCTTTTGTACGTTCTGAGCACCGGGTGTCAGTGGCGCTATATCCCCCGGGACTTGCCGCCGCGAAGCACCTTGTTCGAGTACTTCCAACGCTGGGAGAATGACGGGACGCTGTTGAGAATTCACGACGAGCTTTACCAGAAGTGCCGCGAAGCCGCTCGATCGGCAAGCGAGCCCGACCGCCTGCGTCATCGACAGCCAGAGCGTTAAAAGCGCCGAAAAAGGCGGCGCACACATCGACCCTTCGGGTTATGATGCGCAAGAAGATCAACGGCAAGAAGCGGCATATCGTGGTGGATACCGAGGGCTTGCTGATGCGTTCAGGAACGCGATGGCGGGATACTGGTTCTGGCGAGCCTGTTCGGGCTGTACCCGTTTCTGAAAACCCTATTCGCCGACGGCGGTTACCAGGGGCCGAAATTCCGCGCGGAACTCGCCAAGCTGTTGCCTGGGTTGGCCGTTGAAATAGTCAAACGTTCGGATACGGCCCAGGGCTTTCAGGTTCTGCCCGGGCGCTGGGTAGTCGAACGCACCTTCGCCTGGCTTAACCGGTGCCGTCGATTGGCCAAGGATTTTGAGAACCGGAGCCGTAATGCCCTCGCATTCATCAGATTGGCTTCCATCCGGCTGATGCTGAGAAAGCTCAGCAATTCGAATGGATAGTTTCCGGACAGACTCCGAGACCCCATTACGTATGAATGGAACGCGTCGGAACCGGGGAGACCTCATCTCGCCGAATCCGCTCTGGCGGATTTGGGTCACGACGGAAAGTCGAGGAGACGAAACCGTTGCGGAAGAGGTGAGGAGTTGGACGGCTGCGTATTACCGACGATGCCTCGAACAAAACTGGTGGGAGCCAGCGGCGGAGATGGCGGAGGGAAGGCGGCCGATCGGAGGGAAGGTAAGCGGCGACGCATGTCCCGGGCTCAGGACCCGGAACGGCATGTCACTGAAGCGGCGAACCTACGGATCAGCGGCGTCCACAACCGCGATCGCGTCCGACCTTCGATAGGAGCCCGGTGCGGGAAAGCCGCACGCCGGGATCTGTGCGGGGGGAACGGGGAGACCCGTTTCCCTACCGCGACAACCGCATCTGAAAAAGCAGTATGTCATTCCACCTGAGGCCAGTGCCGCTTTCGTCGCCAACATGGAAGACGTGCTCGACGTGTACCACCGGCCGCGCGATCCCCAATGCCCCGTCGTCTGCCTGGACGAGACCTATGGCCGTCTTGTTTGCCTGGGCCAGAACAGCGCACCGGGCTCAGCGTGCAGCTCATGCAGTGCTCGACCTGGTGGACGGAAAAGCCACCAGGAAGGGCGTGGGGCTGGCGTTGCCGGTGTTGCGACCACCGCCAACACGACCAGAGGATCGGGTCGAGACAATCGAGGCGTAGAAGAGCCTGACCGCACCCTCAATGCCGCCCTGAGGCCCCCAGGAAGCCCGCAGACGGCGCCAATGGATTGACCGCGGATATTTATCCAGACGATATGCGGCGACGGCGCCCATCGGGCGGCAGCGGCGGAATCGCGGGAGACGAAAATAGGTGAGTAAGGTAAATAACTTAGTATAGTTATCCCCGTTATTCACCCAATACACAGACGGGAAAATTACAACATCAACCGCAGCAAGGATATTCTAATTGACGAATTCTCTTCTTGTCAGATAAAGTTGTTCGTCAGCAGCGGTTCAGCCTCACCTAACGGCTCGGTGCCCGTGGCCAGGGGTGGCGAATTGAACCGGCCTCGAGTGGCGAATTCGCCGGCCCGCGCAGTTAAACAACTCGGAGGCAGATCATGGCGACTTACAGCCTTCTCTTTATCGATGCGAATGAGCACATCGGCAGAAGCAGGCAGATCGAGTGTCCAACCGACCAGCAAGCCGTGGATAGGGCCGCCAAGGAGCCAGGGGATTTCAGGGCCGTTCAGGTTTGGGCCGGAGACCGGCCTATCGTTCTGATCGGTAATCCGCGTTAGCCCTGGAGAAGACTTTTGCGCACCCGTCCGGCCGCAGTAGTCAGCGCCCGACGCATCAAGGAACGCCCGCACCTCCCCGGACAACGCGTCCGCGCCCTCGGACGCGATGGCTGAACGCGGCCGCCTCCCTTCGGGAATCGTTTCCACTACTTTGATGAAATTGTCGACGCGAATCGGGGCTTGAGGCATCCTGTCTTGTGATGCGGCGATTCGCACCGTGTCGATCTTTTAATACTGGAGAAATAGAGCCCAGAAGCAACAAACCTCGCTCACGTTGCTGGCGGCAGTGTGAGCGCAGAGTTCGAAGAGAATTCAGCCCCTTCCGGTTCAGGTTCGGATTACCGATAAATCATGAGACAGGAGCGGGTGGTGCCCTATGTATGCGGCGGCCGGAGGAACACGCTGATGACCACCTACCGACTTCTGTGGCTGGACGAGAATGGCCACGCCCCGAAGAGCAAGCCGATCGAGTGTGCGACCGATCACGAAGCTGTTGACATAGCCGGGCACCAGACTGGTGATTACGCAATAATTGAGGTCTGGGATGGACCTCGGCCCGTGTGCCGTCTCGGCAGTCCAGATAAAGCCACGGAGCATTAGGCTGATCATCAACCGGCCCGCGGTAGCGGTTACAGCGTAACGAGCGTCGGGCAAAATCCGTCAGCCCAATTTCCTTGTTAAGGATGATCCGCGAGAGCGCGAGAGGTGCTTGACCTCTCGCCCTCAATGTAATTTGGCCCGCGTCCCTCGACGCTACCTCCTCCTAGCGGCCTGAATGCTTCCCACAGTCCGTCCACCCATCTCCGCCGAGCGCGCAGCGTCTTGGCACGGGCCATAGTCGGCCCACAAAGCCCTTCAGGATGCGATAAAGCGAATTCGCCCCCGGGTCGCGAGCAGGGAGCTTTTTCGCGCCCAAATCGGTCGTGCATCACTGGGGCCTTTTCCTTCCGATTGAAATTCGCCCCCTTGGATCCGCAGGGGGCTTTTGCGTTGGGCTGGCCCGTAAGCTCGAGGAGCCTGTAATGATCTTTACAAGGTGTGGGGCGCCCACGCGACGTCTGGGTGTCGAAGCTCCGGCCGACAGCCGTGTCGACTTGAACCTTCCCCGGCGAGCGCGCACCATCCCGGCGCGGGTCATAGTCCGCATCCTAGGCCTCAACTAAAGATCAGCTAAAAAATTGGCCCCCTTGGTTAGACAGCGGGCTTCTTTCGTTCGGCGTCACCCCGGTCCCGGACGCGCTTCGCTGGAAGCTTCTGTTCGCGACATCACACGAGAACAACCGGACGCAGTTGTGTCTCGCGCGGATCGATCACCCTGGGCGACGTTCCCGAACACACCACGGTGCTGGCCGTGGCCTGTAGCCATAAAACCAACTGGTTCGTTCCGCTTTCGGCCAATGCTGCGCCGGGGGACTTCCTCTTAAGCTGGATAAGCCGGTGCAGCATTCCAAAGTGCGATCACCCGCAGCTCCGGATGCCGCGGGTCGTCCTGGAGAATGCTGAGGGTTCCGGTATCGAGCATTAGGCGTTGGCCGCCAATCAAGGGCATACCGAGCCATCGCGCGGCCAGAACTCGCGAAAAATGGCCATGAGAGAAAAGAGCTACATTGCCGTCGAGCAACTCGAGACGCTCGATTAGCCGGTCAGCTCGCGCCGAAATCTGCTCGGGCGCTTCGCCCTTCGGACATCCATCGGCAAAGATGTTCCATCCCGGCCGCCCCTTGACGATCTCGGGGGTGCGCAGGCCCTCGTAGTCGCCGTAATCCCACTCGGCGAGGTCCGGTTCAACCTGGGCAAGTGGCCCCAGGCCGGCGAGATCGCAGGTCCTTCGGGCGCGCTGGCGCGGGCTGCATAGTGCGGTCGAGAAGCGAATGCCGCTCAGCCGAGGCGCAAGCCTCCGGGCCTCCTCCTCGCCGTGGGCGGTCAGCGGGATATCGGTACGCCCGGTATGTTGGCCGGAGAGCGACCATTCGGTTTCGCCGTGGCGAACGAGATAGAGCTTTACGGGCACCGGACGCTCCCTGTGAAATCGTGGACACCTGATCCCTGGCTTCAAAGCAAAGTCGGCTCAACTTTCGGCTCGATCAGCTCGGGCCCCGTCAATTTGCCGCGCTACGACAATCTGGCGAGCGAGGTGCGCAAGATCCTGCGCGGTTATCGGCGGGAGAAGAAGGTGCGGTTCCTAGCGTTCCGTGCGGCTCGCAAGGCGGTTCGCCGCCGAATTCTGCAACCCAGGCGAGAGGGACACGAGAAAGGCGGCATTGAAGGGGAAGGTGGTTATTTCCGGCGTAACCATCTGGTCCGGTGCCGGGGATAGGCCACACCTCAGCGCTCACCGCATAAATCCAATCCACAGAGCATGGATTATCTTATCTGGTGAATGCATCCGTGTCCCGGACCAGAGCCGGACATCTGGCCCGACTGAAGAGATCAAGAATTTTGATGAGATACTTGATCCGCGCAGCATTTATCGTCCTGAGCCTGGCAACCATCACGCCGGTGGCGAACGCCGCCCCCTAATGCCTCTACCCCTGTCCAGCAAGATTGGTCGAACGGCTGAACGAAGAACAGGCGCACCTGATTCGATTGATGCGCCTGTTCGTCCTGTAGTGATGCCCGCGGGCGAAGCCGCAGCCGGCGGGGGTATCGAAAGTCCTGTGTGGGTGGTCTTCTCTCATCCTGGCGATGATCTTCTCGCCCAGATCAGACCAGTTTCCGGAGCTGCTCCATCAACGTGAGCCAGACAGAGATCTCCTGTGCGCCTCGATTGAATGTCGGGTCGAAGTGGATTTCATGTGCGCCGATACGCCGGCAGCCCTCGACGTCCTCCTTGATCTGCTCCATCGTTCCGGTGAAGATTGCCCCATCCTTGGGACGAGGCGCCTCGGTGATCTCCACGTTGGCGCGGACGATCAGTTCGAGCTTCTCCGGATCGCGTCCTGCGGCCTTGGTCATCTGCTTGATGCCGTCGAACATCTGGTCCATCGCAGTGACTGGGAACGCGACGGGGTTCCATCCATCGCCATACTTGGCAATGCGCTCGAGCGCCGCCGGCACGAACGCGCCCAGGTAGATCGGCGGGTGCGGCTTTTGCACCGGCTTGGGATTAATGTGGGACTTCGGGAGCGTGTAGAACCGGCCCTGAAAGACCGCGGGATCCGTGGTCCAGATCGCCTTCAGCACCTGAAGGAACTCATCGGCGCGCTCCCCGCGGTGCTTCATCTCGGCGCCGAGGGCGTCGTGTTCATCCTTTGACCAACCCAACCCCAGGCCAAGCCGCACACGCCCACCCGAAAGGACGTCGAGTGTCGAGATGCGCCGCGCCAGCATCACCGGGTTGTAATAGGTCATGTTTATCACGCTGGTACCGAGCGCGACGCTCTTCGTGCGCGCGGCCACGAACATCAGCGCCTCCAGCGGGTCCAGGACGTGTTTGTATTCTTCCGGTAACGAGCCGTCGGGCGTTACCGGATACGGCGACTGCGGCTTAACCGGCCACAGAAGCCGTTCGACCGCCCACAGACTGTCGTACGCCAGCGCTTCCGCTCGCTCGGCGATTTTGATCAGGTTGTCCATGGTACCGATGGGGCCGATATTGCCTAATGCAAAGCCAACTCGCATGATGCCCTCCTCCGCCGTTCGGGAACATTCTGGGTGCCCCCCGCTGGGCTCGCGCCCGACAGGATGCAAGCCTACTGCGGGGCCCGTTCAAACGAAACCCGCGTAGAGTTCGATCCAATTCGCTGGGGATACGTTCAGGGGTGCTCCTGGCGTGGCGGTAGAGAACGGGCGCTTGCGTGCCACGATGCCACGCATCGCCGAACGGCCGATTTACTACCCGGGTCGAATCCGATGGACAGGCCAATGCTTCCACTGTCGCCGCAATCCAAGCTGCCCTGGAGGCGGCCGGCGTCGAGTTCATTGACGAGAAGGGCGGCGGGGCTGGGGTGCGGCTGAAACCTGGACCGATGGCAAGGTGACAATAACGGTTGGTCGAGACGTCTGGCGAGAAGTCGCCTTCGACTGGAGAAAGGAAGCCGCGACCGGCTTTAAGCCGTGGTGCTCCGCGCAATCGCAAAGGGGTGCAATTGCTGATTGAGTTGAGGCGTCCACGCGTGATATAAAGTTGTCGTTTTTTCCGTGCCACACGGAGAAGGAGCAGCTCACTCGCTCTGCCTCGATCGGGTCGGTCACCGACACCGTCACGCTCTCGCTCTGCACCGGGCCTCCATCGTCCCGAACAAGGAACCAGCGATCCCCGTTGGCGCTTCGATAGAGGTCTCGAATGGGCTGCGGCATCGCGGGTTGCTCCCGTGAACAGCCTCTTCCATGTCAACTGGCGTCCACCCATATCCACGCCCATATATTGGACAGATATTGGACAAAGCGCCTAGAAAAGTGACTAATACCAAGTCGCCTAAACATTGACACACGCCCAGCTGCGCTGGCCGAGTGAGCGAATGCGGTCTGGATCGTCGATCAGGAAATGCCAGGCCTGTTTGCAGGCCTCGACGATGTCCCCGTAGCTGTCCCTGACCCTGGAGCAGAGTTTGTTTTGCCGCAGGTAGTCCCAGACGTTCTCCATCGGGTTCAACTCCGGCGAATAGGCGGGCAGGGTCAGCATGGCGATGTTGTCAGGCACCACCAGTTGCCGACCGCGCTGATGCCAACCAGCGCCATCGCAAACCAGCAGAGCCTGAGCGCCGGCGGTAACCTGCGTGCTGACTTCCCCCAGATGCAGGTTCATTGCCTCGGTATTGGCGTGAGGCGTGATCATGGCGGCGCCGACCCCGCGATCTGGACAGATGGCGCCAAACAGGTAGGCAGAATCATGCCGATTATCGCGCACCATCAACGGCCGCGCGCCGACCGGGGCCCAGATGTAGGCGTGAGTTCCTTGTTGACCGACCCTGGCCTCGTCCTGGAACCAGATCTCCAGCGGTAACCGGCGTAGCCGCCGTGGTGCTGAGCAGCGCCGCCTTGGCCAGGCTGGCAAAGTTCCTCTTAAACGTCACCTCGGCTTCAGGATCCTTCTTGGGATGCACGGGCCGCGGTTGCAGGCGGGTTAGGCGGAACTGATTAAGCCACTTGCTGATGGTGTGCACATGCACCGTTACGGAAAACCGCTGCGCCACGACGCTCCGCAGATCCACGCAGCGCCAGCGAACGACTTTGTCGGTTGCTGGATCGGGTCCTTTGACGACCAGTTCGCGCAACTCGGCCCTCTGCTGCTCGGTCAACGCGGGCACCCGTCCGGGCGGGCAGCGGGATTTGAGGCCTTCGACGCCGGATGCGTTGTAGCGATGCACCCAGTCGCACAGGGTTTGGCGGTCCATGCCGGCCAGTGCCGCCGCCTCGCCGCGCGGACGGCCGTCGATCACCAGCGCCAGAGCCAGCAGTCGACGAACCTGCGCACTGTCTGGACATTTGCTCGACAGCGCCCGCAGTTCCCCACTGGTATGGTCCCTTCGTGTGAGACCCAGCGCAGCGCCCATCCAATATCTCCGTCATCCGATTCTGCATACCCGGACAGCGAATTGAAATAACCGGGCCTTGAAAACCCCAGAGAGTCGAGGTCGTTAGACGGTCGGGGGCATGTCGAGACGGGACCGTCCAGACATTGGGGGATCATGCGACTTGGGCAAGGACCAGGTTTGCCTTGGCGATCCGGTCGAACCGATGCCCAAACCCGGCACCGAGCGTGCCGTTGTAGACTGCGCATCGGACTTGGAGCAGCAGATCGGCGCCATCGTGCGACCATCGCATCTGCTGAGACTTGTTCATGCGTCGGTTCACCAGGAAATTCGCCGTGCCTTCGGTGATCGACGTTCCGACCCGTTCTCCGGCACGGTACCGTTTGGCATAGTTGACCAGCCATGCGGCTTGGCCACGGAGATACTTATCGATCGCATGCAACGCGTGCCAAGCTTGCGCGACGGCACGCCCTTCGCACCCTGGCTGTGCTCCCCTTTGAAGACATGCATGACCTTGCGGATCCGCTTGATGCTGCGCTGGGCGTTCTTCGCCTTGCCGTTCCAAATGCGCCAGTGCAGACGTTCGACTTCGGCGACGATCGCGGCCTTCGCCGTCACTCGGTCAGGGTCATCGGTTGACAAGTTCGCAGCCGCGAGCTTGGTGTGTTGCAAACGCATCGCGATGTGAAACCAATCTAAAATTGGTGGTTTCGTTACTCCCGCGTTGACCAGGACCGTGCGCAGACCCGGACACCCGTCGGTAAAGGCGGTCACTTTGGTGGCATCAGTCCGGCCCACGGTTTCGAGGGTTCGCTGGATCAACGCGGTAACATCGGTCTCGGCCCTGGCGACGGCGCCAAAAACCTGACGGCCACCATCAACCGTCTCGACGTTGCCGACACGGACCTCGAAGTGGCGTTCGCCGTTTTCGCGGCTGCGTATGAACGTTAAATCCAAACTGATCGTGATGGCCGCCGCGCCGGCCGACGGCTTCTCTGCCGCCGCATCGCCGAGCCGCTTGCCGACCCGTAGCGTATGGCTACGCAATGTCTCGGGGCTCCTGCCGGCGGCGATCGGCAGCAGGTGCTGCAGCACGTCAGCTGCAACCCGATACGGCATCAGTGCTGACAGCCGAGCTTGCAATTGATCCAGCTCAGGGGTTGACCGGCAGTGCGATGGCCAGCCGCTGCCGGTCTCGCCACAACCACCGCCCGCACATGACAGCCGGGGAAGCTTCACCCTGACCTCACCGAACAGCGTCGCAATCCGGTGCGACCGCCAACCCTTCACGTGGCACCTCCCGCTGCATGACTGACAGTCCGGCCGAAACAGCGTGTGTTGGCGAGCCTGCGCCGCAACGACCTCCTGCTGGACTTGCACCGGCAGCTGCTTCGCTTCGGCTGGCGTCAGACCCAAAGCAGCGATGTTAGCAAAACCATCAGGCCGGCTGATCACCATCACCTCGCAACTTCGAGACTGACCATCAATCTCCGTCCCAACCAAACGCAGCGTCCATTCCATCCGCGAGTCCCCAGCCGGTAACATACCCCAACCGGTCATATCGCTCTGACTATGATCCCCTAATGTCTGGACGGTCCCCTTCGAAAGATGCTCGGCTCGCTCGATTGACCCGATGGGAAGCCTGCTCGAAAGTGCGTCGGAGGCTCAAATGAGACGCGCAACTATTTTATTTCTTCGTCAGCACCTCCTGGCACGGCAACTACGGAGTTGAATGCCGCTGACAACGGCGCCGGGCCGGTTGTCCTTCGCCTCCCGCCGAAGCGTACTCGCCGAGCGTTGCTGGGAGAGTGGCCGAACTACAACAAAAACACAGCTGAACTCAGGCCCTTACCTACGCCGGAATGGAGCCTCATGCCCCTTTTGGTCAAAGAACCCGTGGGATAGATATGGCCCCGCTTCGCCGAGCTCCGCCGTTCATGCCGAACGGTTTCCAGGGACGCGGTAGGCCACTGATCCCGCGTACAAGGTGACCCGACACGGAGCCTTGTTGTGTCCATCGACCTCGGCCACCCGCGCCGCGAAGATCTTGGCCTGAAGCGCCGCGATCAACTGCTTCGTCTCGGCGAGCCGAAGTCCAAGGTCAGCCAAATCCGCCTGGCCATCGCGCTCAATGCGGCCCATCTCAGTTTCCGTCACCACACCAGGCCGAAGCTCCGCCACCAACTTCACCCGCCACACCAAATTCGGCACCAGATCTCTCCCCGTGAGACCCGAACGTAACCCAACCCAATCGGCACCCCAGGATTTTGAATGCCCTTGGCGGTAAGTCGACCCCGCCTCCACGTCGATCCAACTGGCTCCGTCCATGCGCTGCAATGCGTTGCGTACCGCATCGACGAGGTGTCTGGCATTATTCTGGCTCCATGCCGGGGGCGACGGAGGGGAAGTTTACCGAAACATGAGCACCGGTCCCGCGCAGGCAACTACATGTTCGGAACGAAGGTTAACATCAACATCAACGTCTGGAATCTCCGGCGTACCGCAGCTCTCAAGTGGCCGTGGATAATAACGATGGATACGATACGACCGGACGATCCGCCTGAACCTCTGTCGGAACACCCGCGAGGCGTAGACCCTCAGCGTAGTGCATTTTGTCGCACTCGCGTTCAATCGGGTTGTTTTCAAGAAATCGCTCAATCGTGAAATGTGGTTCGAGCACCAGCAAACGTTGTCGGATCGCCGCCGCCTCCAAATCGCGCCGCAGGTGTCCCAGCGCTGCAAGATAAGGCTTGTAGCTGGCCGAGAACGTCGGATTGAGCTGGACGAGCGTTTGGCCTACCGCCGCCGCAGTTTCGTAATCGCGTTTCATCAGGTGGATCAACACAAAGAATGCGTCGAAGAAGAAGGCGTGCGGATCGAACGGCGACAGCGCCTTGTATTGGTTGTTACGCCGCTCGGCCTCTTCCAGATCGCCGGCATAGGCATAGGTGACGGCGGAAAGTGCCCAGGCCATCGCCAGGTGAGGATTGAGGGACAACGCCCGGTCGTGTAGCACCATGGCGTCCCGCAGGCGACGATGCAGGAAGGCCAGCACATGGCCACTCACAGCCCAGCCGCGCGCGTCCAACGGATCGAGGACGATGGCTCGTTCGGCTAGTTCACCGGCCTTTTCCCTGATTGCAGTGGGGTTTTTAGCCCAATCCTGTCCGACGAGGAACAGGTGCCAGTAGGCATACCAAGCGTACAATCGACCATTGTCGGATTCGAGCGCAATCGCGTCGGCCAGATATTGCCCCGCTTGCATGAACGACTTCTGGTCCATCCATCCGATCAATGGAACCGCGCGAAGCATCAGGTCATAGGCGGTCGGATCGACCGGTCCATGGCTGGCGCGTCGCTTGGCTTCGATCAGAAGGATTTCTGGGTCGATCTGCGCCGCAACCGCGGCGGCGATCTCCTCCTGCAATGATAGCGGGTCGCTAAGCTCGCGGTCGAACCGACGTGCCCAGACGATCTGATTGTTCGCCCGCAAATCCAGAAGCTGCAAGCTAATACGGATCGAGTTGCCGGCCCGTTGCACTGCACCATCCAGGAGGAAATCCAGCCCAAATTTACGTTTAACGGATGCCTCGTCGCGGTTATCCCCCGCGAAGCGCTCGAGGGAGTCGGGTGAGACGATGACCATCCCGCGGAACTGAGCCAGCGTATTAGTGATTTCGTCTGCCAATCCTGGCGCCAGACATGCATGTTTGTCAGGCGAACTAATCAAGCGGAACGGCATGACACCAATGTGGGTGCCTTCGTCGACGTCATGGACCGTTTCGCTGTACACCTCCGATCGCTTGCTCGAGTGGTCCTGATTAACGTCGAGGTATGGGATGGCACCGCTGCCCGATATGGCGTAATTGGATCGCCTGAGTTGGTGTTGTTCAAGGACGGCAGGAAAATTGCCCATCACATCGGCACCGCCCCGCTCGCCGGACTGCTGCTGTGGGCCAGACCCCTTTTGGCAGGCTCGACGATTGCGGTCGAGTGGTCGGATTGTGGTTGGCAGAGTGTCGTTCGGCGTTTGGCATCGCAATAGGCGGTTCGGCAGTCTGTCTGCAGCTGTCGCCGTGAAGATGATCTACACACCAAGGCCGGGCGCTGGTGACTTTGTTCGCGGCCGTTATCCGACCGGCGATCTGCGGCGCGCCAAGATTTGGCCGACGAGCCAGCAAAGACGGCGATAGTCGTAACGTCTGGTGCCGTTCCGATCGTCACCGAAACCCTTAGCTGGCGACCGAGGTCAAACTGGTGGTGCGCCTGGCGTCCTGAGCAGCCGACTGCGGTGTTGGCGGGTTCGGGCGTCGGCATCCCGAACATCAACGTTCCGTCCAGAGCATGGGATGCTGCGGGCCATATGGGCCGGCGGCATTTGGCAATATGCGTTTTCCAAATAATTAGCTTGCGATATGCTTTTTAGCTGCGCATGGGCCAAAAGCCTCGTAGTAAGTCGGTAAAGAGGCTACGGATACGGTGGTGGTGTGGGAACCGTTTGTGTCAAAGTCGCCAGAAGACGAGGGTGCCGGGGAGCGGCGGAATAATGCCGAAGAGGACGCCCGGTATGTGGGGAGGGCTATTGAGGTTGAGCGGACGAAGGCGAGGTTGACGCAAGGCGATCTCGCCCAGTTGTCCGGCGTAAGTCAGCCGCACATCAGCAGCATCGAGAAAGGCAATTGGTCGCCGAAGCTGAACACGGTCATGCTGATCGCCGAAGCGCTAGGCGTCGACGTCAATGCACTCCTTCCGCCATCTCGCCGTGACGAAGCGTACAAATCTTGATTGCGAGCGTGAGGATGGCTCGAAAACCCACCAAGAAAGAAGCGGGGAAGGACGCAACGGAAAATCCGTTGCTCCCAAGACCCTCTGGACGAGGTGTCAGTAAGTCAAAATCGTCACATCGGAAACCACGGAAGAAAGGTCCTCAAAGGCATCCGAAGATCGATGCGGCATCGGAGGCTTTCAAATCAGGGGGAGGCCACACCGCCGCGGGCGTGTCGCCTTCTCGGCGGGGCGTGATTTACCTCGACGCTGATACACTCAAGCCGATCAAGCCACCCGTTGTGGTGGCCCGAAAGTTGGAGCGGGGAGACTTTGCTGCCGGGTGGCAGGCTGAATTCGGTCGGAAACTGTCTGCTGCACGGATCGGCGTCGGCCTATCCCAAAGCGACTTAGCCCGAAAGGCCGGGGTCAGACAACCACACCTCAGCAAGCTCGAAGCCGGAGAGATGGAGCCGCGCCTGTCCACCATCTATGCCATTGCTGACACGCTCGGGGTGTTGGCGCGAAGCCTGTTCCCGACGATGTCGTGGCAGACTGACGACAAAATCACCGATTTGTGAAATCTAAGCTATTACCAAATAATTGGGGAACGATATAGCCTAGCTTCCTGGGATGATCCCTGGGGGGTTCCAGCTATGTCAGCCCGCGCCATCGCTCTGTTGTTCTTGCGCCGCTCCTCGGTACCCGGAAGGGTAACCCTAGATACCCCGCGCGCCCGTACTTTCGTGGCTCGATGTGGGGCATGGTCATGATGGGGCCGCAATCCCTCTCTCCGCGCACCCGGCGCCTCTTTCCACACCGGTTCGTGGCCTGGCAGCGGCGCAGTCTGTCCGCGCGGGCGGCTGGAGCGCTTGCGAGCGCCGGTTGTGACACCCTCGAAGATGTTGCGTACCTAGGGCGCAGCTATTCCGAGGGAAGGCGTAACTGCGCGGCGAAGACGGTGTCCGAACTGGCGATCCTCGCCGGTTGGCCGCCGAAGCCTCGCACCGCAATCGATACAATCGTCCAGGCGCCGGGACTGGCGATCGACGACCCAGAAGAAGCTAGTGAAGCCGCTGCCAATTCATGTCGTCGTTACGGGGCGACTGTTCCGTTCTCACGACGATCCGGCGCACTGGGGCGCCCGCCTAGCGGCTCCCGCAGGGCGGGTGTCGGCAAGCGACAAGAGCCATGTTCGAGCACCGGCCCCGTCTCACTCAAACACAAGGATGCGGCTCCTCATGTTTAAGCAAGCCGTGTCTGGCACACCTCGCCTGTTTTCCACATCCGGAACGTTCGGCGAAATTGATCTCGTCGGGTGTGGTCGCGGCGTCACTCTGAGCGTGACTGGCCGGAACTACGACACCACTGGCCGGCTGC
This sequence comes from uncultured Alphaproteobacteria bacterium, assembly GCA_963772355.1. Lineage (GTDB taxonomy): Bacteria > Pseudomonadota > Alphaproteobacteria > Acetobacterales > Acetobacteraceae > Rhodopila. Next base: position 17,777 of record CAVYXX010000001.1, read on the forward strand.
ATTGCGACAATGTCGTCACCAATCTCTCCACAGCCGAGGCTCGGCGCCTGCGCAACCTGCTGGGCGAGGCTATAGCCGCTGCTGAGGACGCCGCCGTGGACCAGCCGGGCCTCTGGTCTGACGCCACTCTTCGCCACACCGGGGTCGGAAAGAGCGCCCAATGACTGCCGCTGACATCGCCATTCAGGCTCTGCCAACCGCCTTTGTCATGCCTGGGTCGGTAGTATTTCCCGCTCGCCGCATACGCGTCTTCCCATCCGGGAGGCACCCATGACCATCGTTACCAGCACCACTTTGGCTGCACTGATCACATCGAACAACTGCGTGTCGCCTGCTGGGGCGCCAGTCATGGTCGGCATCAGTCACCACGAATCAGGGCTGAACGCTCCGGCGATCCACGACAATGTCACCGAGCGCAGGTACGAACCCACGAGCACGGTGGCAACCGTGCGGACCGGCTCGTCTTTGCTTGGCCTCGGATACTCGGTCGACGCAGAGGTGGTCGAGGTCATGCTCAATCCGGACGGCAACCTCTGGGAAGACAAGCTTGGCCGTGACATGCGCCAGATGGGAACCATGCAGGCAACGGGCGTCGAGCCCTTCATCTCGACGGTCGCCTCGACCTTGCGCGCGTCGGTCACGCGGGAAGCTCCAATTCTCGAATGCGAACTGCCGATCCGTGGCAGCCTCGTGCATGAGAAGGCGCGGGCTCGCCTCGTGGAACTCCGGGACGCAACCGCCGCCGCGCTGGTTGCGTACGAGGCAGCGGCGGAATGTGTGCTGCGAGCGATGGAGGACGAGGACGACCCGCCGCTGTTGGATTGCGTGGCGGCGGCTTGGGATGGCGCCGGCGGATGACGATCTTCACCGCCGCCGCTGTTCTGGCCCTCGTCATCGGCCCCACGTGTGGCGGCGTGCCGGCCGACAGCGATCTGGCGCGGCATCTCGTCGCCACCGTGATGACGGAGAGCGCCGGGGACCAATACGCCATCGGGGTAAACGCAGACCCAGCCCGCAACCTGCCTGCCGGCCGGGCATCGGCGACCACGGCGGGCGAGGCGGTAGAGAAAGCGGCGGCGCTATCGGCCCGGGGACGGCACATCGACCTTGGTCTTGCGCAGATCTCTGACCGCCAACTCGCACGCCATCATCTGACACTCGCAACCGCGTTCGACGATGCGCGAACCTACGGGCGGGCGCCGAACATCTCGCCGACGACCACGCCTGGGTTCTTGCCCATCGCCGTTACAACAGCGGCTCAACCGAGGGCGGCATCGCCTACGCAGAACGCGTATCGGCCAGAGTTGCTGCCATCGGCATCCCCGAACCGGCCCTGCCGGCGCCTACCCCTGACCCGTTCAGCCGTCCATCGTCGAGCGGGCGGGACCTCCTCTCGCCAATACCTCAATCCAATGGAGTAACAAACGATGACTGCCTTTCTGCAAGGCCTCTTCACCCTTTTAACTGGACCGCTCGGCATCGCCGTCATCGGCATCCTACTCATTTGGGGCATCTTCGAGACGATTATGCACCGCAGAGCTGGCCCCGTGATGTGGGCGATCATCGGCGGCGGCGCCTTCTACGCGGTCGCATGGATTGTCGCGAACGTGCTGCAGGCGGCCGGCGGCGCGTAACCAATGTCAACCCAGCATCAGGCGGAGATTTGCTATTTGGCGCTGACCCGCCCGGCGCTGACCTTGGGCGTGCCGCTGATCGGACTGATCGTCAACGCTGGCGCCTGCTTCTTTGGAGGCATGCTGCTGTCGGATCATTCCTGGTGGCACAGCCCGTTCATGTATTGGGCCGCCGCGGTGCCGGTGCACCTCGCGATGCGCCGCCTGACGTCCTGGGATTTCCATTTCTTCAGGACGCTCATGCTGTGGATCCTGACCACTGGCATCGGCATCGTCGCGCTCAACATCCTCGCCACCCAACGGGTGCGAACCGTGCGCGGAGTATCGTCGAGTGGTTAATCTGTCGGAAACCCTGCTCGGCGACCAGCTGCCATTCGAGGACCACATCGAAGACCAGATGGTCTTGATGACCGGCAACGGCGTCATGGCAATGTGGTCCGTCGAGGGCGTCTACCCGGATACGTCCGACAAACTCGACGAGGAAAACTGGTTCGGGCAGCTGCATACCGCGATCAAGAACATAGCGGCTGCAGACGTCGAGATCGTTACCTATCAGTGCCGCGGCGAGGCGGACCGCGCCTTCTATGATCCGAGCCAGCACAACGCGGAGTTCGCCAGCGATCTCGAGCGCGCCTACCTCGACAACCTGTTTCGCGGCACGCTGTATTCCAACCCGCTGTTCCTGGCGATCCAGATCCACGGGCCGAACCAGGCCATGCAGAGCCTGTCGCGGTTCTTTGCTGATACTACGACGGAAGACCCGCGGGTGGGGATCAGAGAACGCGCACAGCGGCTGACGCAGATCTGCGACCTCGTCGAATCACAGCTGCAAAGCTACGGCCTGCGCCGGCTCGGCTATGTCACCCGCGGTGTCGTGGTGTTCTCGGAGATCGCCGAGGCGATCGTGCTGGCGATGACAGGGCGGTACCGGCAGATCGCTGCCAGCACCGGGCGTATGGCCAATGCGATGTTTTCCGAGCGGCTCAAGTTTCGACGTGGGCGCATCGAATTTCACGGCGCTGGCGACGTCACCTATGGCGAAATGTACGCGTTCAAAGAGTATCCGGCGACGACATGGCCGGGGATGTTCTATGGACTGTCCGTAGCGCCTTACTGTTGCACACTGGTACAGTCCTACCGGTTTCTGTCGAATGCTGACGCGCTCTCCGCGCTCGGTCGCAAGCAGAACTTTATGCGGATGGGCGGTGACAAGGGCGAGGCACAGATCGCCGACCTGCAGCAGGCATCCAGCCATCTGATGAACCGCGAATGGGTGCTCGGCGATCATTCGCTGGTGCTGATCTGCTTTGCGGAGACACCGGAGGCAATGTCAGAGGTCGGCAACGAAGCCTGGCGCGACCTCGCTGAATTGTGGGCTGGTGGCGACCAAGTTGACCAAGGCGTTGCAGGCTGGGTATCTGTCGATGATGCCTGGCGCCGGGTTCTGGCGGCCGCGGCCAGGGCTTCGTGAAGTCGAGCAACTTCATCGCGTTCTCGCCGCTGTATAACTGGCCGGCGGGTGCGGAGCGAGGGTTCTGGCCTGGGCCGCCGATCGCGATCTTCCGCACCATGGCAGGAACGCCATACCGGTTCTTCTGGCATCCCCCCGGTAGCGACGTCGGCAATACGCTGATCACCGGCATGACCGGAGCGGGCAAGACGCTGTTGACGGCGTACTTGAAGTGCATGACGGCGTCGCGTGCCCGGATCATCGCGCTCGACCACAAGCGCGGCTGGCAATTTATCATCGGTAAAATGGGCGGTGATTACGCGGTTCTCGGCGGCCGCCGACCGAACTTCGCGCCGCTCAAGGCGCTCGATACCGCGCCTCAAAACATGGAGTTTCTCGTCGACCTGATCCGCGGCTGCATCGGCGGCAGGATGACCGAAGAGGAGGGCCGGCGTCTCAATGTCGGCCTGTCGGCAATCATGACACTGCCGCCGGAGGATCGCTGCCTCGGCGAGTTGCGTGCCTTCTTCGACAATACCCCGGAAGGCGCCGGGGTAAGGCTCGACCGCTGGTGTGCCGGCAATGAGCTCGGGTGGGTCATCGACGCACCGAGCGACACGGTCCGATTCGGCGATCTGAGCGGCCTCGACGTGACGGCTCTGCTGGAGAACGAGCGCGCGCGCGGCGTGGCGATGTCGTATCTGATGCATCGCATCGCCGAAAGCCTGGACGGATCGCCTTGCCTCATCCCAATTGATGAGGGCTGGCGCGCGCTGATCGATCCGACCTTCCGTGGGCTGATCGAGAAGCAGTTGCGGACGATCCGGAGCAAGAATGGCGCCGTGGTGTTTATTACCCAAAGCCCCGGCGATATTATCGAAAGCGGCCTTTCTCGGGTCCTGTTGGAGATGTGTCCAACGCAGTTCTTTCTGGCCAACCCAAGAGGCCTGGAAAAGGACTATCGCGAGGGCTTTCGCTTGACTGCTGGTGAGTATGAGGCCTTCCGGCGGATCCAGCCCGGCCAAGGCATGTTCCTGCTTAAGCAGGGCGACAAGAGCGTGGTCTGCCAACTCCCGATGCGCGGCGAGGGAATGGCGGAATACGTGCAGATACTGTCTGCGCGCGAGTCCGATCTTCGACTGGTGGAGGAAGCGGCATGAACCTGCCGCGCCAGCCCCCCCGCCGCTTCCGGGTCGCCAAGCCAAGATCATGATGTCCTTCATCATCCTGTTGCTGAGTTACAACGAGTTCACCGGAGGGCACTGGTTTCTAGGTCTCGTTTATGGCGCGACCGGCATCTGTGTGTCACAAACCTTCCGGTTTTTCATCGCGGCATGGTCCGCCGCCAAGATCGCGGCTTGGACGGTCCGCCGATGATACCTGTCTATCAGACGATATTCGACGGGGCGATTACCCCTATCACAGCCCAGATGCAGGCGATGATCGGGCCGATGTGCGCCGCGATGCAGCCGATCGGGTTGGCGCTGATCGGCATATGGCTTGTGTTCGCCTTGTGGGATCTGGCGATGCAAGCCAAGACCGTGATGCAGATTGGAAAGCAGATGTTCACGGCCGCGCTATTCTATTCCATGCTTTGGGTTGGGCAATACACGCAGTATATCACCAACCTATTCCTACAGGACATCCCCAACACCATCAGCGCCGCACTCGGCGGCAATGCCACACCGGTTGCGCAGCTTGACCAGCTGCTGACGCAGGCATCGCAGCAAGCTATGCGGACCTATGAAGCGGTGCCGGCGTATAGTTTCAAGGTAATCGCCCTGTCGATTGGCGTGCTGATCTTCCTAGTCGTCGCGCTGGTCTGCGTAACCTATATGTTCATCGTTATGACCGTGGCGGCGGTTGTTTCGATGCTGACGCTAACGGTCGGCCCGGTCTTTATCGCCGCCGCGACGATACCCTATACCCGCAAGTATGCGTCCGGCTGGCTCTCGGTGATGGTTGGCGGCGTGGTCACGCAATTACTGGCCGTGGCGCTGATCCGGTTGCTGACCGGCGCGTGGAATGTCGCTGATGGCACGCCTTGCGGTCTCGGTGCAGGCCAGTGGTTCGAACAGTATCGGCATGCTCTGGGGC
>CAVYXX010000002.1:0-28211 GCA_963772355.1 uncultured Alphaproteobacteria bacterium
GCCAAAACCGCAGTCGCGCGGTCACGACATTCCTGCGCTGTCTTGCCATGAACCCGGAGATCATCGCCAAGGGAGCAGGCTGGTTTGCAGCCAAGCTCTGGCAGATGAAGGGTGACCTCGTAGCCGCTCGGGGACGGGTCAATAAACTGTCGTTCTTCGTCCACAACTTCATGCACGCGTGCGATCTCGATCCCGAACGCATCAAGGCGTGCACCTTCATGGCGGTGACGCAAGACGGTCCGGTCTCGATGTGCCTTCATAATGCACAACGCGACGAGTACCATCCTCCGGCCGCTAAAGCAGGCCGGGGCCGGTAAGGGCGGATGGTGGGACCCGGTCTCCGGCCAGTCAGCCCAGAACATTGAAGACCTCCCGTCGCACGGGCCTCTTTCACCGTCTGGCCTAGGGAGAAAGAAGAAAGCGCTCGGAGCCGCCGATGCCGCGGATTGACGCCTCGCAACAGCGCCGAAACATAGCCACCTTCATTTGCATGCACACTGGGCAACTCGCCATCGCACTGGGACTTATGTCCATGCTGCTCGGTCCGTCGGCGGCCTCCCCACCGGACAACCGAAGCCTCGAAACATGGCAAGCCGAGTGGAGGCAGGTGCTCCAACGGCACGTGGATGCGAAGGGGAAAGTCGATTTTTCCGGTCTCGCAAACGACCGCACCGGTCTCGACGATGTCGTGAAATTCGTCGCGGCGGTCGATCCGGCCTCGGCGCCGGCCCTCTTTCCTACCGCAGAGGCCCGGTTGGCCTATTACATCGACGCCTACAACGCGCTCGCCATGTATGGCGTGCTCGACGCCGGCGTGCCCGAGCGGTTCGGCTGGTTCGGTCGGATCAAGTTCTTTTATCTCCGGAAGTTCGTCGTCGGCGGGCGGTCGATTTCGCTCTACAACCTTGAGAACGAGGTCATTCGGCCGATGGGGGACCCGCGCGTGCATTTCGCGCTCAACTGCATGAGTGTGAGCTGTCCGAGGCTTCCCCCAACAACGTTCACCGCCGATCGGTTGGACCGCGAACTCGACGCGGCGGCTCGTGAGTTCGTCGGCGAGGACCGCAATGTCCATGTCGATCGCGAAACGCGGACGGTCACGCTCTCGGCGATCTTCGACTTCTATACGAAGGATTTCCTCGCCAGGGCGCCAAGCCTGGTCGCGTACGTCAATCACTATCGCGCAGTGGCTGTGCCTTCCGACTACAAGGTGCAGTTCACCGACTACGACTGGACGATCAACAAGCAGCGCGGTATCGCGCATTCCGCTTCAGATTGAGAATTGAAGTGCAAAGAAAACGGGTAAGCCGCCATTGATAAGGAAGCTGGTAGACTTTCGGGTGCGGCTTATAGACGCCGACCGGCTCGACCGACAACGAAACGCCCTGCTGGTACGCATAAGCGGGAACTGCAACGTCTTGCCGCCTGAATATAGCGCGATAACAGGAGGTTACAGGTTCTCGATGGCGGCAGGAAGATCCGTATCGACAGCCATACGAACGGGTAGATTTTGAACCCATATTCTCCTCTTGTCCCCTTTAGGTTCGTCACCTTTCTGCTTATGCGTACCAGGAGGGTGTTTCGTTCCGTTCTGGCCGTAATGCGGCACGTCGCAGGCAGCGTATTCGCGCGGGAACTCACCGCCAACTCGGAAAAGTTTCGGGCCTTTCCGCTTAGGACTTTTGCGATCCCTATCATTGAAAACACGTAGATCGAATTCGTCAGAATTTGACTTGCGAAGGTCTCAAGTTCCGCATGAGCCCTTATGACGGTCCACCGTCCGGCTCAGACGCACGGGCCGAGGACGTCGAAGCCGCGCAATAAGCGGTGTGGTGTGAGCGCGATTGTCATCACGCTCTCCGAGCGGAAGCAGCCGCGATGTGCGAACCGGCCACCGACCGAGGTTACCTCGCGACGCAGGAAAGCCAACGCCACCTAGCGCGGGGATCAAGCAAGAGGCGGAGGGAGCCGACACCTTCGCCTCGTCACTTTGACCCGTCATTTCGAGCGAGGTGCGAAAATCGTATCTCGCAGCTTCTGCGGGGTTATGCCGAGTTCTTCAAACCCCAGCTTACCTGTCCCCAGAACGTTGTCGTCCCTGAGGAGATCCACCTGGGCGGCAGTCAATGGTGTTCCAGGGAAGCGCTCGAGAACCCTCGAGAGCGGAGAAGCGAGTGCAAACGGGATAGAAATGAAACGACAGGAGCGCCCCTTGCGGGCAAGAACCAGGTCGAGGATCTCACGGAGTGTGTAGGTTTCCGCCCCTGCTAGTTCGTACGTCTTCCCAACAGCATCAGGCTTACTCAACGCCTGGTACATGGCCTCCGCGACATCGGTTACATGGACCGGCTGCAACCTCGTGCGGCCGCCTCCAATCAACGGAATGATAGGTGTTGATCGGACCAACTTCTCCAAGACGCCCAGCAACCCCTCATCGACGGCGAACATGACGCTTGGACGCAGGACCGTTGCGGGTGGGAACGCCTTCTTGGCGGCAAGCTCACCAAGACCTCGCGCTCGGATATACCAGGATCGGGACGCGGGATTGGCGCCAATACCCGATATGTGAATTAGTCGGGCCACGTTCTGCGCTTGGCATGCCGTGGCGATGTTGCCCGCCCCATAGACGTGAACGCCGGTATAGGTCACGCCGCCCTTCTCCACATAGGCTGACACGGCGTTGACGACGGTCTCGGATCCGCGATCGCTGCGGCGACTGTTGACGGGTCGCGGACATCGGCCGCAATCGGGATTGCCTGACCTCTAGCGATCGACTTTGCAAGAGTCTCGAACCGATCCGGGTGACGTACCGCCACTCGCAGTATCGCACCTTCCCGACTGAGGCGCTCGACAATTCGACGGCCCAGGAAGCCAGTGCCGCCAAAGACGGTTACTTGGGTCATTCCAGCCCATCCTGCTGGACAATTCTAAGGTGGGTGAGGCCATCACGTCTCCCCTCATCTGGGATGTTCGAACGATGTCTAGTGCGCCGCCGAGTTGACGCTGTCCGAACTCTACCCACAGGATCTCCGACTTCGGGACCATCTGCGTCGGCAGCCGCAGTCCCTCGGATCGGAACTACAACCAGACCCAGTCTCGGCGTATGGCCGGCCGTTGGCCGACGTTCGGTTTGTCGCGGCGATCCTGTCCATTCCGTGGGAGCAGCGCTACGTCCTCTCGCCGATGACGCCGCAGAAGTTCAAGGACGAGACGCTGCGGACTTTGGTCGATCTCATAGAAGCAGCAGCCCGGCACGGACCCAGCGTGATGCTGTTCGAGGATGCGCATTGGGCCGATCCCACGACGCTGGAGGTGCTAGATCTGCTGATCGACCGGGTGAGGACCGTTCCGCTGCTGCTCGTTCTGACGCACCGGCCGGAGTTTCAATCGCGATGGTCCGGGCACGGCCATCTTGCTGCGCTAAATCTGTCCAAGCTGATGCGGGCGCAAAGTGCGGCGATGGTGTCCTCGCTGGCCGGCGGCAAGACGCTGCCGGGGGTGTTGCTGGAGCAAATCCTGACCACGACCGATGGTGTTCCGCTGTTTGTTGAGGAACTGACCAAGTCCATTCTCAAATCGGGCGAACTGAGGGGGTAAGCGACCGCTACGAGTTACACCCGGCTCCCGCTCGCGCGGTCACCATTCCCGCGACGCTGCGCGACTCGCTGATGGCGCGGCTGGATCGGTTCACGCCAGTGCGAGAGATTGCGCAGATCGGTGCCGAGATCGGCCGGGAATTCGGCTGATGAGCTGGTCGCGGCGGTGACGCACCAATGCCGCAAGCGCAACGCGACGACCGACGCCCTCTACACCTTCAAGCACGCGCTGATGCAGGACGCGGCGTATTCACTCCGTGCTCAAGAGCCGCCGGCAGGAGCTGCACGCAGAAGATCGCCCGCGTGATTGAGCAGCGGTTTCCGAACCTCAAGACCACTGAACCGAAGGAGGTGCTGGCCCATCACCTTACGGCCGCCAACCTTGCAGAGGCCGCCATTCCGCTCTGGCAGGCAGACTGGCGGGCATTGTCACGTTAACTTTCGTCGGGCAGCCTGAAGTTGGCGAGGGCGATCGTGCGGCCTCACTATCACGCTGCGTTTCGGACGCACGTGTCCTGGTGCCAGCCATTGAATGCCTGGTGTCCGGATCGCGCGATATGTGGTGGCTGCCAGTCGGTGGCGTCGTGGATGAAAATGACCGTAGATAATGGAGTGCGCCGAGCCGAGAGAAAGTCCTGAGCCTGCCAGGTGATTTGAACCGTTGCATCTGGCGCTCTCGACGACGTGTCGGTCGATGCGAGTTCTCGGCGCGATTGTTCAGATATCGGCTTTGTCGGTGCTCGACTCTGGGAAGCAGTTGGCGCTGGGCGACGCCGTAGCTCCGCAGCTTGTCGGTCACGATCACCCGCGGCTCATATTGCAAACCCTTCAGTAGCCGTCTGAAGAAGCGCTTCGCCGCCTTGGCATCGCGCCGGGGCTGAACGAGGATGTCGAGCACGACACCATCCTGATCCACGGCACGCCAGAGATAATGCTGGACGCCCTGGATCCGGATGAAGACTTCATCCATGTGCCACTTGTCGCCGGGCCGCGGCCGACGGCGGCGTAGGCGGTCGGCGAAGCTTTCGGCGAATTTCTTGCACCAGCGCCGCACAGTCTCATAGGAGACGACAATGCCCCGCTCAGCCAGCAACAGCTCAACATCTCGCAAGCTGAGGCTGAACACGTGGTACAGCCATACAGCGTGGCTGATGATCTCGGCGGGAAACCGATGGCGGTAGTGCGGGTCGGGTGGCGGCTTCATGCCGACAGTCTCGCCGGCCTCCAGGGCAGCGGCCAGCCCCGGTTACCGTGACAATGCCGTACTTGGCGTCTGAGGCATGTATGTCGGCGTGGTGCATGGGTCAGCTCATGGTGCTGGAAAGCCCGTTAGCATAGCAAGGGCGCCCGTCTCTAACGCCGGATGTGTGCCTTGCCGTTCAAGCTAAACCAGGATAGCCGCCACCACATTCCGCGCCAGCAGCACAAGGTCACGAACTGGCCCGCCTACGAGCCTGGTTTGCGTCAGCGCGGCAGTTTGACGGTGTGGTTGTGCGTCCAGCGAAGGCTGGCATGCTCAGCAGGAGACAAACCAGCTGGGGTAGAAGTCAGAGCCCCGTAGTTTGGATAGCGGAGGAGATGGAAACAAAACCTTCGAAGCCTATCGACAAGGCCTCCCTAGGGGAAGTTACGAGTCACCGGGCCGTAACAACAGTGAACGCGTTGTGGCCTCGAAAAGCGCTCCGCGGCACCTTGATCGTGGCGGCCTGGGCGGGCTTCGCAGTGCGCTTACGTGGACGATGGTCATTGTGGGGTCATATGTATTGACCGGGCAGTCTGTCGGCAAACCCGGCTCCAGCGTCGAATGAGGAGGCAATTCTGTCAGAGGGTGTTGATTTCCCCCGAGAAAGCGCTGAAGCGATTGGTGCGATGGGGCACGACTTCATCCGACGTCGTCCGGATCGCACGGTGATAACTGTCGTGGCTATCCATGGGGTTCTCGCAACCAACGCTGCGCGCGGAAAAAAGAAGGCATCGCCGTTATGACCACTCTAATCGCAGAGCCCAGTAACCGCGGTATCCGTCCTCCTCTAAATTCAAGCTACAGAGCAACTGGCCACAATCGTCTCCGAAGTGGCGGATGCACCTTTACCGGCGGCTTCAGTGGTAGACCGTAACCTCAACCTCGATTTTAAAATCGATGTCATTACTGTGTGAGAACTTCGGACTCGATACGGTAACTGCCTACCATTGTCCAACTGGGGGATTTGGGTCTTGCTGAAGGTGCGGTGGTGGTACCGAAATAGGCCCGTTCACAGCCGAAATCACTACCTTTATCGTCTCATTTGCTTTGGCTGTGCCGTTATCTGGTGCTTCGACAGTCAATTTCCACGACGGAGTGTAAGTGATATTGAATTCAAAATCCTCCACTAATGGCGGCGGAGCGCCGCTCCACTCTCGCTTGAACTCGTACACCGCTGACGCGACGGCCTTCGCATTGGACCCGTTGGCGTCGACTGGTTTAGCCGAAGTGTCTGCCGTTACGCTTGTTAGAGTTGTCGCTCCCAGCCTATTGAACAAGGCGTGGGCAATAGCTACTGGACCATGCTCACTTTCTTCTTTGGAGTTCTTGTCCCAACTACCAGGTGTAGTTACCCAGGTCATGATTTAATCGAAATTCCCCAGATGAGCGCTAGCCATCGACCGCCTACGTCTCAACTCATACCCTCGCTTTACAGGAGCTTCCAAGTGACCTCCTTGAACTCGCCGGTTAATGCCTTTTGGTCGCTGACGCTGTAAAACGAAAATCACTTCTTCCACCCGAACGCACTGAAGCGCTTCTCGCTCGGCACGAAGAACAAAACACTCAGGCGAAATGCCGACGGCTCTATGCCGGCGCAAAATCTCCCGGCACCGACAAGGAGAGCCAACTGGCTTCCCGCTCCTAATGGCCACTTTTCGCTCTACATCCGCTCCTACTGGGGCAAGCAGCCGATTCGGGCGGCGTAGCACGAGCAGGAGGTTGAAGCGCATAGCTTTTCGATTTCATCGCTCAACGCATAAATCTACTTGCTGGTAGGCGGTATTGTTATCCGACCCGCGTAGACCCATGTGCATATCGAAGCCGGACATCTCGCCCGACCAGGAGATGGAGAGGTTTATGAAAAACCTGACCCTCGCCGCCTTTACCGCCTTGACCCTGACGGCTGCTGTCCCCCCCGTTGCCCGCGTCCATGCTGAGCCGGCTCCTTCGACTCTCGAGCAGGCGGTTCACGCCAATGTCCGGATCATGCGCGGTGGCGCGATCCCCGGAGACAACGTGCCGTTCCCGGCGTTCGAGCACACGAACATCAGCGCGCCCGACATCCTGAACGGCCAGGAGCTTTACCACGTCAATCCGAGCGCGGTTCCTGCCGCTCCGGGATATGGTGGGATCGCGAAAACAGGCGGCGCGATCGTCGCCCATGGCGCGCACCGACGCGCAACATAGCGCCAGTTTCGAGGCGTCAATACTAGCGTTGATCAGTGTCGGGCGGGTGTTCGAGCTGCCCCGCAGCGGCCGGGAGGATGATTAAGCGCGCCGGACGACCCCGGCGCGGTTTCCGCTTCCTGCACGATCACGGGGTCCCATGAGACCGGAAAAGGGAACCGCCCGGAAGTGGCCCCGTCCCTGTCACCCAAGTAAACTGAACGGCGTCGGCTGTTCGCGGCTTTCGTTTAGTATTGCCGGGACAGGGGCGCGGCGGATGAAGACGAGCGCCACAAGCCGCGCGTATTCCTGCGGGCTGGCCTCGGCCTCAATATCGGGCATGGGTGCGAAGCGATTGCGATAGCCGTTTTCACTGACAGGATTACGGCGTGGCGGCCGGTGCGGGCTGCGAAATTCGAAATGCCCCACCGGATAGCTGCCCGCCGGGCGTGTAACAATTACCCCTGCCTTGTCCCCCGAAGCCGTGGCGTAGGGGATGGCGCGTAGCACCTGGCCCCGCCGTATCGCAAGGACACGCCAAGGTCGAAAGCGCCGCCAAGAGGCTCGGCGATATTCTGCGCTCAAATTGGCGTCGTCGGGTTAATGACGGTCGGCTCCGATGATGGTTGGATCATCGCTTCCTCCGTCACCCGCATCCGCTGGGGACCGACTGGCGGCCTCGCCGCGTCTTGACGCCGGGCAGTCCAGTCACCGAGCAGACGATAGCCCCGGCGGGAACTCGGTCTTCAACAAGGCTCGATACGGGCCAAGCGCCTTCCTGACTGCCGCTGCTGGGCCTCGGGCCACTTCAGCTCCGCCACACTTGACCTGGGGAGGTTGGCCGCCTCCCTACAAAATCGCCTTCAAAAGCGAAATCCAGCCATCACGGACTGGCGGTTTCCACGCGGCATCTGTAACCCAAGAACGACCTCTTCTGAACCACGCCCGATTTAGCACTTGACGGGCAACAAAGTATCTACCGCGATGGCGGCGGTTACTACGGCGGGGGCGCTGGCATCGCCATTGGTAACGGATCGGCGTAGCCGTCGTTACGCTCCCCTCAAAGGCGGTATCTCGGGGCTTCCCTATCGCATGTATCCGTCGATCTCGTCCTGGGCCCAGGCGGTGACCTGTTCGATCGTCTGGCCGTCACGAAGACGGGCGAACATCTGGTTGTGTACACCTCGAGTGTAGATTTGCACAGCGACGTCGGGTGCCGCTTCGGATGCGGCGAGAGACGGTTGCTGCCCGCTGGCCGGTCGTAGCGGATAGTTGAAGACGGTACCCTTCGGCGGTTCGACTTCCTCCCAGATCTTGAAGTCGTTTAGTTTGGCATAGGGTGGCAGGTCGTAGCCGTCGCTGGCATCACAGCGCGCCTGCACATTTTCCCTCTGCATCAGAAACTCGATGAGCTCCTTGCCCGCGGCTTCGTTACGGCTGAAGTCATAGACGCCCCAGAAGAAGCTCAACGTTGGCAAGAAGCGGCCCTTTGGGCCGGCTGGCGCGGGAAATGTCCAGCAGTCGGCCGCGACAGGCCGGTTGTCCCGCCTAGCGACGGCCCAGGCGGACGGCGGGTTGAAAATCAAGGCTGTTTTGCCCGAGATTAACGCGCGGTTGTTCGAGGCGTCGTCAAAGCTGACCGCGTCAGACGGATAGAATTTCACCAACCGCTGGGCATACTCCAGCGCCTGGCGTGTGCCGTCGGATTTGAGCTGTGACTTGCCCTCGGCATCAATTAGCGAGCCGCCGAACGCCGCGAAGATCGCACCATGCACGTCGGTGCCGTCGGTATTGAGCGTGCCACTACCCATGCCCATAGCAAAGGTCATGCTATCTTTGGCGGCGAGCTCGGCGTATTTCAGGAACGCCTCCCAGGTCCAATCGTCCTGGAGAGCGTTCTTCTCATCCTTGGCCGGATACATCGCCTGGATGTCCAGGCCGTGTTTGTTAAACCAACTGATCCGGGCGCAGGGCGGCTTCGTCTGTGTGCCGCTGCTCGTCGGCACGGCCGACCAATGTCCCTTAATGTTCGCAAGATAGGAGCAAACTTTGTTCACCGCGCCATGGGCGGCGATCAGCCGCTGCATCACGTCGTCTACCGGCGTCAAATAGTCCTCGTAGTTGTGCACATCCCAAGTAAAGAAGGTCATCACATCGTGGCCGGTCTTGGCCTGGGTTTCGGCCGCCGGCGTCAGCGCGAGTTTGCCACCTGAACTGGTGATAAAGTCGGCGTTGACCTCGACCTTGTTCTTGTCGGCCCAGGCGCTGACCTGTTTCTGCATGACGGCGTTGGCGCCGGGGACCCAATGGTCCCAAAAGCCGATGTTCAACGAGCCAGCAGCACCGGCGGTGCGGATGTGCACCAGCGGCAGCGCGGCAGCGGCCGCACCTAGTTTGACGGCTTTGCGGCGTGAAACCGCCCACGGCTTCGACATAAATGGTCTCCCTGCGTGGCACGGTGGCCTTATTATTCTTTATAGTATAGCAGGCGGGTAGGGGACTCAATGGACGCGCGGTTTAATGCCCGTAAGCCGGTGGATGTCGCTCTGCACTACCATTTCGAATAGGGCCTTATGGCGAACGTCCTCTCGGACCGAAGGCGCGCGCCGCATCGGCGGTGGTGAACTGCCAATCGGTCTTGACGTGGTTGTTGTTTCGGCTCTGCTGCAATGCGGCGACTTCCCCGACCAGGGTTCGCTTATCGGCAATGCGCCGATCGAGACATTGGCCGGATAACACGCTGAGTTCGGATTCGGCCATGTTCAGCCAGCTGCCGTGTTTTGGCGTGTAATGCCATTCGAACCGCTCGACCAACCGGGCGCCTCGGCGGCAGGAAACGCCTCATAGAGAGTGACGCCGGCTTGTGGATGTTGAGATTGTCTTGCACAAGCGTGATCTTCTTCGCCTTCCGAAAGTGCGTGTCGGACAAATCCTTGAGGACCTTGGCGTAGTCGACGGCGGTATGGCGATTGGCTTAGCGAGCCTTGGCATCCTGCTTTTCGTTTTCATGCACGTAACGAAGAAAATCCCGGAACTGGCGCAGACGATCGGCGGCGGGATCTACCACGGCAGCAATTCAGCGATGGCAGCAACCTTGGGCGCGGCGACGGCGGCAGGCACGGCCGCTGTGGGCGCTGTCGCTGGCGGCGTGGGCGGCGGCATAGGCGGCGCTGTCGCAGGTGCCAGGGCGACCGGGACAGCCAGCGGCGCGCTGCTCGCCGGCATGTCTGGTGCTGCATCTGGCGCTGCCCAGGGGGCCGGACGTGGCTTTCGTTATGCGGCACCGGCCGCAGCATCACTGTCGAGAGGGAGGCGGTAAGGATGACACGCACGAAACGGTATCTGCTCGGTGGTGTCGCAGCAATCGCATTGCTCTGCGCTGTTGCGCGACCGGCCAAAGCGTTGCTGCCCGTCATCGACGTCCCCGCGTTACAAGAGTGGGTGCAGCAGCTAGAAAGCGACATTCGTCAATACGCGCTGCAGACGCAACAATTCTTCCTGGAAGAAACGGCCGGCATCCGACAAGCCCAGCAGCTTGCAACCCAATTGCAGCAATACGCCCAGGAAATACAGCTGTTCCTAAATTTTGCGCACGCGCCGTTGGCCGCGCTCACGCAGCTGATGGGACGGTACAGCCTAGGCAACAGCCTGCCCATCAATCCGCAATCCGCACTCAATCTGATCGAGGGCTGGCGCTATGGGGCTGGCGGGTTTGGACAGATCGCCGGGCTGCTAAACCAGATGAACGGCTTCGCTGGCTACGCCTACCAGCAAAACCACCTCTATACGCCGACCGACGGGTCCTTCCAGTCGCAGCAAGTAATCGATCGCGCCAACGGCATTGCCGGGACACAGGGTGCGATGGAAGCAGCCTATGCGGACGATCGGACCCACGAGGCCATTCTGCCGCCACTGCAACAGCAGATGTTTGACGCCAAGGATACCAAGGCCGTGCTGGACGCATCCGCCCAAGTGCAGAGCGAAATCGCCTGGAACGTCAATCAACTTAATCAGCAGCAAGCAATTGCCACGATGGCTGAGGTGCAACGCGACAACCTGATGCAGCGAGATAACGAGCGGCTTTCGTGCGAGATTGAACAATTCATCAACAATGGGCCGCCCTGCCCGCAGGGTGTCGCGCCGGCCGCGCCGTAAAACCAAGCCAAAGGGGAGAAAGGCAAATGCAAAAGCTACTGATGTTGACTGCAACGCTCGCGCTGGCCGGTTGCGAACTGCCGCCCTTGCCCGCGCAACCGAAAGTCGCGGCGGTTCAACCGCGAACCTATCATGACGTCGCCTATTACGAGGCAAACCCAATCGAACGTCGGCAAGCCGTCGAATGGTGTGGGAATAATCCGGGTCTGCAAGGAGCCAAGAACCCGAGCTGCGACAGTGCCATCCAGGCAAACACCAACGCTTGGCGGCAGAAGATCTATGGGCAGCCAGCGGCAGACCCAACTCAGAACTTGCTTGGGGGACGATAGGATGAAACGAGCCATTATTATGTTTGCGGCAATGTGCTGCCTAGCAGCGTGCGCCGACGTCCACGGCAAGCCACTGCCGCTGGTCGACAAAAAGGACCCGACCTTTGCGTTGGTGCAAGATCATTTGGATGCAGGGGCATTACCCAAATGAACCCTTGGGTTTCGAAGGTAAATCCCTGGATAGCTCAGCCCTTAACCGACGCATCGAAGGACGCGAAGCTGCGCGCGGTGCTGAGCATCGCGGCCGAGCGCGTGATCTATGGCCGGCAAGCGATCATCGTTAGCTGGGTGGTGTTCGGCCTCGGGCTTGCCCTGCTCTGCGTGTCAATTGTCGGCTGGGTCCTCATCCTGCCGCTGAAGACAATCCAGAATGAAATCTGGGTCGCCGATCAGACCACCGGCATCATCGCTCATCCGGTGCGCCTCGAGGACGCCGCGGTCACCTTCAGCAAGACCAACGAGGAGCATTACCTGCGGCAGTATGTTGAGGCGCGCGAGCAGTGGACGCCCGAGCGCGACATCGAGGACGATCATATTGTCAAGGTGATGTCCTCGCCCGAGGAACAGACGCGACTGAACTTCGACCGGCTTAAACCGGACAGCAATGCCAAGTCGATCGGTCCAACCGGGCATGTGATCTGCGAGAACTACCGGTTTTACGCGCAGGCCACGGATAAAGACAGCCAGACCAAGCGCTATCTGGTCCGCTTCAACCGAACCGTATGGCGCAATGGCAACAAGGAGTCGTTGGAGCCGTGGAGCGCATCCGTCGACTTCCAGTGGCACCCGGAGCGGGCAATGAGCCCGGCCGATCGTGAGATCAACCCCGGCGGCTTTGTCGAGATCGCCTACAGCTCGAAATCCGAACTTCCAGCGACCCGGAGAGAATAATGCGCATCGCAGCTGCTGCATACCTGCTCGCAACTGTATCGGGGATCGCCATGGCGCAGGCCCAGGAAATCCCGTCGCATATCAAGGTTACGGCCTGTTCACCCACCGTGCGCCAGGAGATCAAGGGCATCGTCGGGCATCCGGTCGTCATCACCTTCCCGCCCGGCGAGAACGCCTGGCTGGTGCCGCAGTCCGGTAAGCCGAACAAGGACGGCCTGGTCGATGGCTTCATGTGGGAAGGTTACACCCCGGAGCAGATGGCAAAACTGCCGGTGCGCAACTTGGTCACCATCTGGGCCGACCGCGCCGGAACCACGACGATGACGGTCATCGCGGTAACTGGCGACGGATCCCTGCGCGCTTATCCGTTCCTGCTCAGGGCGGTCGAAGATACCCCGGATGCGCTCGCCGACAAGGACGTGACGCTCAACCTCATCTGCAAAGCCTCCGCCTGGGCTCCTGCGGTGGCAGCCGGTCCGGTCCTCAGTATGACCGTGCGGGCAAAGTGGCGGCCACGCCCAAGTAAAGAGGAAGAAGAAAAGGCCGATGAATTGATACGCATCCAAGCGTTCAACCGGGCTGACGGCTGCCACTATCACGCCCACGGCAAGAACCCGAACAACATCACGCCGCGCTGCCCGATGGACAACGGGCAATGGACGCTGTTCCGCTTCCCTGGGCTGTCGAAGAAAGCCGCCGTCTACGTCGGTTCATGCGAGGAAGACCACGACGAGGAACGGCTCGCGCGGCAGCATGAGGCGGGTGACTTTGTGGTGGTCGAGGAGATCGCGCCGCGGTTCTGCCTCCGTCTCGGCCTCGACGTGCTGGACATCATCAACGACAAATACGATCCGGTCGGCAACCAGCCTGATACGGGCACCACGGTCCCGGCGGTGGAGCGCGATCTGATCCAGGCGAAAGCTGCGCACCCATGATTCCACGCATCCCGGTTGACGACGATCACGGGGATGAGCCAGCCCCGAGGCCGGTGTGGAAGCGGCCTCGGGTCGTGATGGTCGCGGCGGTTGTAGTGGCGGTCGTCATATACGTGCTCTCGCCCGCCAGTAAAAACGCCAGCCACCGTGGCAATACCGGTGGCGCGAAGGACGCGTTCATCGGCCAGGTGGCCGCCTACGAGCCAGTCACCCCCGATACGCCTCCGACCCCCACGCCGACGCCGACGTCTGCCGGCGTGCCACCGCCGCATGGACCGCCGCCGGGCGCGATTACCGCAACAAACCCGACGACGCCTGTGCCGACCCCCGCTGGTAATCCTCCGCTGCCGCCGTCAATGCGCGAAATGATGAATCCCAGCGGGCAGCAGGCTCCGCCGCATCCCAAGATGCTGGTTTATGCCTTGCCGCCGCCGGAGAAGGTGACACCACCGACGGAGCCGACGGAAACCACCATCGGCTTCAAGCCGGCCACGCTGCCCGGCTCCAAGGCATCCCCAGCGATCGATGAGACCTTCATGCTGTTGCCTGGACTGCTGCCGTTGGTGCTCGATACTGCGATCCAGAGCGATCTGCCTGGCCCGCTTCTGGCTCACCTGCCAGGCCCGGTCTACTCGACCAAGGGCGTGCTGCTAATGGAAGCCGGCACGCAGATCATCGGCCGCTATGAGACGATGAAGCAGAACGCCGGCAGCCGTCTGCTGGCGACCTCAGTGTTCGCCCATACCCCGAACGGCATTTGGGTGCCGCTCGCTGGTGAGCCGCTCGCCGACGATCTCGGGCGTACCGGTTTGGATGGCGAGGTCAACAACCATTACCTGCAACGTTTTGGCGCCGCGATCCTCCTCAGCCCTAACGGATCAGGCTCTGCAAATCTTGCAGACAGAGGCGAGCAAGAACGGCAAACCTATCTGAATCTTGAATTCTGGAGGTGGTGGCGGTGGTGGTGGCGTTAGCAGTCTGGCGCAGACGATCCTACAGTCGCAGATTAATATTCCACCAACATTCAGTAAACACCAAGGCGAGACTATGGCGCTGTTCTTGGATCAACCAATCGACTTCAGCTCCAGCTATCACCTTCGCACAGTAGGGTTCAAGCAATGATCAACGGCGAGAAAACGCTGCGGCACCTGTTGGCGCCAGTCCAGGACGTACTGGACGATCCGAGCGGTGACGGAGATCGTCATCCAGCGCCCCGAAGAAATCGGCATTGAGCGCGCCGGCAAGTGGCTTTGGCGCCATGTGCCAGAGTTTACCCTCGGGCGCCTTGATGCCATCGGCATCCTGGCCGGGTCGCTGCTGTCAAAGCGGTTTGATCCGGAGCACCCGATCTGCATGACCACGCTGCCGGACAAGCAGCGCTGCACGCTCGTAGGCCGGCCGGTGACGTTCCCTGATACCATGTCCGTCACCATCCGAATTCCCGTCGAAGGGTAAGCACACCCTGCACGATCCGGATTTCTCCGACATGGTGCGTGAGGCAACGACCACGAAGCGCACGCGCACGCCGGTCGATAACGAGTTGCTGGCGCTTTATGCGGCAAAGGACTGGGCCGGGTTTCTCAGCCTGGCGGTACGCGCCCGCAAGAACATCGCCGCGACCGGTGCCACCGGCAGCGGCAAGACCTCGCTGCTGCGACGGCTCATACAGGAAATCCCGCTCGAGGAACGGGTCATTACGATTGAGGATACCGACGAATTCGGCGTTCTGCCGCAACGCAATCGGGTGGCGCTGTTCTTCGACCCGTCCGGGATCACGGCGGAGCATTGCGTCGAGGCGACATTGCGTATGCGGCCGGATCGGGTGGCGATGCAGGAGCTGCGCGGTCCGGAGGCCTTTGCTTACATTCGCCTGCTGGCATCAGGCACCAGCGGCGGGCTGACCACATGGCATGCTGAGGAAGGCGACCCGTTCACACCACTCGGGTTGATGGCCAAGCAGCACGACGCCGGCAAGAACATCCCGGACGAGAAGCTGGATCTGATCTTACGCAGTTTTACCGATGTCGTCGCCTTTTGTCGCCGCGACGACAGCGGCTACTCGATCCCGTCAATCTGGTTCAAGGAGGCAGCAGATGCGTAGGGTTTTTTGCCTGGTGGCTTGTTGGCCATCCCGTCGGTCGGGTTCGCGCAATCTTCTCCGGACTCTGCTGCCGCCATCGCCCAGGCACGGTCAGACCTTCAGCACCTGCAGGGTGAGATCCCGCGCGCCATGATGGAGGTCAGGCGCCTCACCGACCAAGCCGCCGTCGATAAGGCGACCATGGAGGCCCAGCTGGACGCGCTGCGCAACGGACGCGTCGGCGACCGACGCTAGGCGAACCGCAACCCGAGAGGAAATAATGCGCAGAACCCTATTGGCCAGCACGGTGCTGGCCGCGCTACCGATCGCCGCGCACGCGCAGTCGATCCAGTCCGGCACCATCGGCGGGATGCCGTACCAGGTGCTGATGCCATCCCGACCCTGTACGACACGATCGCCCTGTGGGGTTGTGGTCTACTTGGGATACCAAGATGCGTCGTATCAGGACGCCACGACGGCACTGCAGGACTACTTCGGAGGCGATACCAGCCTGCATGCCATCGTTATCGCGCCGACGATCACAGCCTCGCAGGACTACACACGAACTGGGGTGGCTACGCGCAAGATCAACACGCCGCAACAGCAGCAGATGGTGGCGGTTGTCCAGGGCGTCGAGGCCCAGATGGGCAACACCGTGAACCCAGCCGACAGCGTCGTAACAGGCGGCAGCCTGGGCGGCGACGGCACCCAGGCAGCGCTGATCGCCTACGGACCCAAGGGCACAGTGCAGCCGGGCGTCTTCAGTTCTGGAGTATCGTTCGACGCTGCGACCTATTCCGCCGCCGGCAACGCGCAGGATATCGCTGCACTCTGCGGTGTGCCGTTGATGGCGGTGCACGGCACCGCTGATACGAATCAATCAGTGACCTACGATCAGAACTTGCAATCAGCGATCGACGGCAACCCGGCCTGCAACAACTCGTTCACCTTCGTGCCAGTCCAAGGTGCGGGCCATGGGACATGGGGTGGTCCTGCAGGCTACAACGCCGGCACCGGTCCAGGCACGCCGCTCGGCACGATAGCGGCCGATCTATCTATGGCCGCGCCGACAACCGGCACTTCGACCGCAATCATGCCTACGACCCCGGGCACGCCGACGGCCATCCCAACCCCGACCGCCCCCGCTGGCGGCGGCACAAGCAAGCCGGCGACCGCTGCCGCGGCGTCGAACGGCACAGTCAAAATCAACCTATCCGCCCCCGTCTCGATGTCCGGCGGCAACAACAGTCTGCTGGTGGGCTTCCCGTGGGGCGGTGGCAATCAGCAGACGCTGGCCGGAAACGGCGAGGGCGAAGTTTATGAGGCGTCAGGGATTAAGCAGAACCCCGACGGCTCGATCACTCTGGCCGCGCAGCCTAATTCAAATACGAGCGCTGCTTGGCCGAACAACCTGCCATACACATCGGGCGGGTTCTCAACCGCCTCGGTGAGCAACGGCATGCCGCAGGCCGGCGGGTTCAGCGCGCTATACGGCTATTTCCAGATGACCGCTACATTGCCCACGGGCGCCGGGTTGTGGCCAGCGTTCTGGCTGGAGCCGGTGAACGGCACCTCCGCGTGCGAGATCGACATCTTCGAGGCGCCATTCAACAATCCCACCCTGATCCAGGACTCGCTGCATGACGGTGGGACGGGATACACAACAGGACAAGTGACGGTCCCGAACTACTCAAGCAACGCTAATACCTACGGTGTAAACTGGTCGCCAACAACAATCACTTACTACGTCAACGGGCAGGAGGTCGGGTCTACCCCGACGCCGGCCTCATGCAACACACCCGCCTATATCCTCGCCAACCTAGCGGTCGGTGGACAATCGTGGGCGTGGCCCGGCACGCCAAACTCATCGAACACTTGGCCGGCGACGATGAACATCCAGTCGATCACCTATAACCCGAACGGGCCGGGCGGCGTCGGCAGTGACGGCGGAACGTTCACCGGAGGCTTGGCTGTTGGGGGGGCATCGGCTGGTACATCTGGAGGGACATTGCGGGGTCAGACAGGCGGCACGCCGGCCACCAGCCAGCCTGTGGCAACGACACCGGGTGTGGCAAAAGCAGCGGCATCATCGCCGGCTACCGGCACGCCGCCTCAGATCACGCCGAGCAACGGCTCGGTCGTCGATTGCAGCGGCAACACATGGGCGATCACCGGGGATAACCGGATCGAGGAAAATGGCGTCTTAGTGAAAGGCGGCGGTGATACCTCGGCGCTCGCCATCAGCGGCTGCACCGTCTACGGCCTGTCGAACGGTGAAAATGGCAGCAAGACCGGCTGGTTTACCATGTCCACGGTCGACCAGGCCGGCGATCAGTTCTGGAACTTCATCGGTGCCGCGCCTGCAAGCTGGACTAACGTGGCGCCAGCACCAGCCAATCCATCGCCGGTCACTCCTTCGCCAAGCACTGTTCCCCCGGTTGCGGTCTCAGCACCCACGCCTCCGAAACCAGCAACAGGACCGATCGCGCTCAAGCAGGCCGCGCAGTATACATGCTCCGGATCTGCACCGAACAGCAACCCATCGAGCGGCGGCTTCGCGACGATCAACGGTATGCTCGATCAGCCGGACGGCACGCCGTTCGTCGCGCGCGGCATTGATATCCACGATTTCGACCTGAACTCTGCCGCTACCAGCCTGCCGCAGCTATTCCCCGGCCTCAACATGGTCCGAGTGGCGATCGAGAGCCTAAGCGACAACCCCGCAGACTACGCGTCGGCTGTCAGTGCGCTGACCGCGCAAGGGATTGTCGTTGAATTCAGCGACTATACTAACACGACCGGGCAGAATGTCGGCGGCGGCGCCGGCAGCGTCTATACCGGCTCTACGCTGGCGCAAGAAAACGCCATGTATTCCGCCTTTGCCTCGTATTACAAAAACAACCCTTACGTCTGGCTCGGCACGGATAACGAGCCAGCGACAACCGGGGGGTCGCTTAGCGACTGGCAGCTGTCGAACTATCAGGCAATCCGCGCGACCGGCTTTAGCGCGCCGATCCTGCTCGATCCGTCTGGTAGCCGCCCGCCAGGCTACGGTGGCACCCCGGAGATGTCGGGCCTGAACCCGGCCGACTATGCGCAGATGGAAAATATCGTCTGGGATCCGCACGTTTATCCGTACCAGGACAACAGCAGCAGCGATCAAGGCACGGCGAACGCCTTGGTCCAGGCAACGATCCAAGCGATGCAGACGATCCAAGGGGTTGACGGCCCGCCGCCCGTCATCATCGGCGAGTATGGGCCAGCGGTCGGCATGGGCGACGGCGCCGATCAAGCGACTATTGCTGCGGTGCAGAACAACCAGACCATGGGAGGCTCCGGAGCAACCGCGTGGGCCTACGACACCAGCGCCCAACTCAATCTCACGAGCGGCTCCGGGCTGACGGCATGGGGACAGTCAGTCGCGAACTATACATCCGGCTCCGGCTCCAAGGGCTGCAATATCTCGCCCGACCCCTCGGTGGTAGCGACGGCCGCTACGGTCACCCCGTCGGCTTCGGATATGGCCGCCATCAACGCCGCCGCGGCGAGCCTGCAAACCCAGGCAGCGGCAGCCCTACCCCAGCAATGAGACGCGTGGCCCTCTTCATGGGTGCTGGACTGGTCATCATGGCCGCAGTGTGGACGGTCGTGGCGTCGGCCATCATCTGCAAGATGGCCGGCCGGATGGCGGCGTTTATCTTTCCGTTTGATCAATGGTGGCAGTACGCCTTCTCGTGGTTTGGCGCGAACTGGTTCGCAACCGCCTGCGTCATCATATCCGGCATCGTCGCGGCGGTTCCGGCGCTGGCGGTCGGCGTGATAGCCACGCTGGTCGTGCGGGTATGGTGGCGCCGGCCACGGCGTCTGGCCCCTCCTCCTGGCGGCGGACTGCGGGCGATTGAGGCCGGGGTGACAGCCAACTATGGCAGCGCCCGCGTTCTGAGCGAGAAGGAATGCCTTAACCACTATCCCGGCCCATTGGGCGTCGTGATCGGCGAGCTGCGCACCGGCAAAGCAGGGACTGCGCCTTTGGTCATCGACCCATGCGCGACAGGCGCCGGCCATGGCATGCTGATAGCAGGCACCCGCAGCGGCAAGACCACGAGCGCTTGCACGGCGCTTTTGCACTGGCTGACGTCAGCCATCGTGCTCGACCCGTCCGCCGAGATGGGCGTCATGTTGGAGGATGCGCTACGCAGCAACCGCAAGACGGTTCATCTCCTGAACCCCGAAATCCCCGGCTCCGGTTTTAACGCCCTGGCGTGGATCGATACCACCCGCCCGCTCGCCGCAATGGATGTCAAGGAAGTCATCTCCTGGGTGTTCCCTGACGACAAGAACAAGACCGTGCAAAAGGATGGCTACTTCGAACCGACCGGAAAATCTCTCTGCACCGCCATCCTCGCCGACATGCTCTGGTCAGACCGACCCCCTGCGGAAAAGACCCTGCGCACCTTCCGCCGTCTGGTCGTCACGCCGGAGTCCCAAATGCAGGGCCTGCTCGCCGACATCTACGCCGAATCGAAATGCCAGATGGCCCGCGACCTCGCCGGCACGCTCATGAAGATCACGCCCAAGCAATTCAGCGGTGTCTACGGGCAGGCAACGCAGGGAACCGAATGGCTATCAGAGCCCGAGCTTGCCGATCTCGTATCGGGAGACAAGTTCCGGGCGGAAGACATCATCAACGGCAAGACCATCGTCTTCTGCCAGATCCCACTTCATACGCTGGAGCAGTCACCAGGCGCCGGCCGCGTCATCGTCGGCGCGCTGATGCAGGCGGTCTACAACGCCAAAGGGAAGACCAAAGGCCGTGTGCTGGTGCTGCTCGACGAGGCATGGTGCCTGGGGCCCATGCAGGTCCAGAAGAGTGCCATCGTTGCGGGGGCGAAGTCAGGCTTGACTCTCGTCTTCCTGTATCAGGCCGTCGGCCAGGTGCGCGACGTCTGGGGCGAACAGGGTGCGATCACGCTGTACAACAACCTCGAATGGCGCGCGGTGGCGGCCTGCCGTGAACTCGGTGACAGCGGAAGAAGTTTCCAAAGCGTTCGGTAGCATCGGAGTGATCAGCTACAGTGAAGGCGTCAACGCCGGCAGTCAGCGACCGGTCTTCGCGCTCTGGGGCAGCCGCAGCAGCGGTGACACGTCCAACAAAACTGAGATTAGCCGTAGGCTTGTGCTGCCGCAGGAGATCTTGGAAGCACCGCGCGATGAGATGTTCGTCATCGCCAACGGCAACATGCGGCTGCGGATGCCCGTCTATTACCGCCGTCCGGAACTGCAAGGTGTGGTCAAGCCAAGTCCCTACTATCACGCGGCGGAGTAGCCGGTGGCCAAAAAGCAAGACAAATTGCCGACTGACTGCGGTGTCTGCAAATATCACGTCAACCTAACGAAGGAATGTCGCCGGCACGCACCGCACCCTGGCCAGGACGAAGGCTTCGTCATTGCTGTCTGGAACTTCACCCGGGATCGCGACAGATGCGGGGTGGGATCCACGACAAAGGAAATCATTACGTGTGAGGACTGCGCGTATTGGCTGCAACCCGACGGCAAGCCGCTGAACCCACCGTTCCGTCAGGGACTGTCGCGTGAGTGGTGGGAAAATAGCGGCCTGTGCACCCGCTCAGCGCCAGGCGCGACCGTAAATGAAGGGCGGTGGACGTTCTGGAAAGTTACGCACGGGACGGCTGGCGGGTGTGGGGATGGATCGTCGGTCTCGGCCGCCCTGGAAGCCGCTGGCCAGCAGCAGCTCCCAGACATCGACTAACGCTCAATGCCTCTATCGTGCTGCTGCTCATCCTGTCGCTGCACTTCCCGAGCATGAGCGGCCTGCTGATCCTGCTGCTGAATGGTTGTCGTCTGGCGCACCGCGTCCCGCATTTCTTGCGTGACCTTGGGTTTCTTTATGTCTTCCATGTCGATCCCTTTCTCCATTAATCCCAACCTGATCGCCGCCGCGAGCCTTTCCTTCCCGAACAACGCCGCGAAGTCATTCCAGTCGGTTGGCGTCTTCGTGCCCTTCATTTCTATATCACCGAAGTCCGGCAATAGCACGACGCCATCAACTTCCTTAGCAGCAGCCTCAGCTTTTTCCTTTCCGAGGTTCGGCTGCGGGTTATCTTTCATCGGCAGATGCCAGTCATTGTCCGCGGCGAATATCATGCGGCTGTTCGGTGCGATCTCGGCGATGACTTTCGAGACGGACCCGAGGTTGCCGGCGTTGTAGGCGATGACGACGGCTAGGCCGGTTGCCTCATACATTGTCTTCGCGGTTGCCACGCCTTCGGCGATCATGATGGGCTGATCGTATTGGATCTTACCCATGAGGGAGAACAGCCCAGACACCTGGGCACCTGGAACAAACCGCTTCTGGCCGTCCGGCGCGATCGTTTGGACGTTCCGGACCAGGCCCGTCCCATCGACCATGGCCGTCATCAGGTTGCCTCGCCGGTCGCGGCGGAACGCCTCGGCGTCGGTGAAGATCCCTTTGGATGTCAGATAGGGATGCTGCTTTACTACACGCACGCCAGCCGCCCAGCGGGATTGCGCCTTTGCGGTTGCCGCACGCAATGCCTCCGCCTGTTCGTGTTCACGGGCCGCCCGGCTGGCCGCGAGCTGCTGGCGCTCGGCATCTGTCATCGGCTGGGTCGGTCGGTCAGCATGCCATCGGACCCCCTCCCCACGTTTGAAGTTCTGAAGAAAGCCCGCGGGCAGGCCGTCCGTATAGGCTTTGTAGCGCCCCGACTTCGCGCGCCCGCGATCGCCCTCGACCTTCTCGCGGTGCCATTTGCCATCCATGATCGGAGCCGACCGAAGTTGAAATCCCTCACGTCGCAGTGCATCGGCGAACTCGGCGACAATATCAGCGTGGTCGCGCCTGCGCTCGGGCTTCGGCGTGTGTGGACGCACAGCGCCCTGGCGCATCGCCCGCTTCTCCCGCCGCACCTGTTCTGGCCCAGGCGGGAGCTCGATCGGACTGTGCGCGATAGCGGTCTTCAGGTCCGCGACCGTCGGGTGGTCCTGCTGATGTTTCTGCTCCGCCGGCCTGGACCAAGACGCCTGCTGCGCGTCCATGCCACCGTCTCTTGCCCGCACCGACTTCGCCAGGAAGTCCACACCGAGCTGCTTCTCCGGCTGCCGCGACAGGTTGCGTGCCATATTGTCCATGATCGCCTGTCGCATCTCCACTGCTGTGGCCTCGACCAGCCACGGGTCGCCCAGCGGCCTGCGGTTACGAATCTCTTCCTTCTCAGCGTCGTGCGACACAATCAGCATGTCGTCTTCCCGGGCGCGGGTGCTCGCCGAGTAGAACTTGCGACCATCGATCGCCTGACTACCATCAGGAAGTAATGTCAGATGGTCGGTCAGCGTTTCTGACTGTCGTGCATCGATCGTAAGTGCCGATCCGTATGCCAAGCGAACTCGGCCGGTGTCCTTGTCTTGCATGGACTCCCATCGAACACCGCCAATCACGCCGTCCGCGCGCTGCAGCCGCAGTCCATACTGCGTGTCGATGGTGACAACCTCGGCGACCGTGCCGTTGTCGCCGAAGTAGCCGGCCTTTGCGCCCTTAAACGTCGCGTTGACCCGGTTGAACAGACGGACCTTATCGCCGACAGCCAGGGGCAAATCATATTCCACGCCACGCTGGTCGATCGCCTCGATCTTCCAGTCGTCGCCTTGCAGCTTGCCGGCCGCGCGTTGGCGGGCGCGATATTCCAACCGAACGCATAGACATCCGTATTCGTCGGCAGGCTCACGCCGACAGCGTATTTCGCCTGTCCGGCGTTATCAGACTGGCGCTTTTCCAGCCAATCCACGCCAGCCTTGATCGCGTCCTCATATCCACCTGGGGCCAGCACCAGCAGGCCCCTTGCTTCCTTGCGCGGCAAGGCTTCCTCGGCCTTCCCATTGCGTATCAGCTTCGCCGTCTCGCGGTCCTCAACCCGCCGCTGGCGAACGCTTTCCAGCAGTTCCGGCACTTGATCCGGCCCCAAGGCGTGCCGGAACAGCGCCACGGTGTTGCCCGCGTTGATCGCACCGCATTGATGGTCGTCCCCTACCCCAGTGATCTTGAACCCATACTTCGCTTGGGCGCGGGCCAGTTCGAGGATCTGCTGCGTGTCGATGGTGGCGATCTCGTCGACGACCACAATCGTTTTGGCGTTCGGCTTGATGCGTCCCGTCTCGATCGCCTTCAAGAACGGCGCCATGGCGAAGGCGCGGTCTTTATCGATCCCGGCCTCGACCAAAACGCCGGTGTCTGGCTCGTATTTGAATGAGCTTCGCTTGCCGCGGCCGACGCCGGAAGCGCGCAGCCCGTGCGTCTGGCGCCACGCCAGGGTTACACCGTAGCTCTCAAAGCCGGCCGCATGATGGGCGTCCACGACAATCGCGATCGGCCCGGTCTTTCCAGCACCGGCACCGCCAACGCCGACCGCCGCGCGCCCCGAGGTGCCGAAGACGTGAGCCATCGCCAGCTGATCGCGGCCTGATTTCGTCGAAGCAAAATCCAGACCCAACCTGACAGAAACCCGCTGCGCCGCCGCATCAATTCGCTCGTGCGTCAGGTCGCCGCTCCGGTCTGCCGCTGCGGCTTTGAGCAGGTCGATCGCCTCACGTTCCCGGTCGACATGCAACTGGGTCGTGGCGGCCGCGAATCGCTCACCGCGCTCCCGGCCGGGGATCATCGTCACCATCTGGCCGTCCTGTCGAACGCCTTTTGAGACAAAGGCATCGAGGACAGCGTTGATCTCATCGGCGCTTTCGATGCCGCTGGCGATCAGCCCCCTGGCGGCCATGGTTCGGATCGTCGGGCCGTCCAGTTTGGCACGCCGCTCCCATTCCGGTTCGAGCAGTGGCAACGCAGCCTCATAAGCAATTTGCCTGCGCTCTGCCTCGGGCAACAGATGGCGCCTGTTGACCGGGTCGATGACGCTCCGGTGTTGATATCCAGCCTCGGCCGCCGTCTTCTTCCAGAACTCGGCCTCCGAAAGGTCTTCCTTGTCCTTCCGCGCAGCCTTCACCTTGCCTTTGACAGCACGCGCCTGGTCGCGCTGGTCGAGCGTGTCGAAATCCTCGGCTGCCCTGGCTGCCGCCTCGGCCGCCCGTGTCCTGGTGCTGAACAAGTCGACCGCCGCTTCCGGCACGTCGGGCAGATGTGACAGCCCGGTCCTGGGGTCGATCTCGACGCGCACGCCCTTGGCCCGCAGCTCGGCGGCAAGGAAGGCGTGACCGATGGCGCCCCATTCGTGAATCCGGCCCTTCGACGCTCCGAGGTTCGGACTCTTGACCTGCTCCATCGTCAGTGATCGTGACGTGCGGGATGACGTTGTGAATGTGCCGTTGCATATCCCCAGGCCGCAGCACTTTTGGTGCCGTCTCGGTTGGCCGCGCGGTGTGATGGTGATACTGAATGACCGCCACGTGCCCCGGCACGACCCCGTCTCTGCCAGCATGACCCCGGCGAGCGCCGCCGATCTCTTCCGCGACCACCGCCATAAGTTTGTTGTTGGCCCGCATGAAGCAGGTTTCGAGTGTGATGCGCTCTGGTTCCGTCTCGGCCAGGCTGATGGCGATCGACAGCGACTTGGGCGCCGAGAAGGTGAAGTCACAGAACCCCAGCCGAACATTGTCCTTGGTCGACGGCTGAATGTCCCGGCCAGGGACAGGCTGCCCATCCGCCCGGCTGCCGGCGAGCAGATGGGTCATTTCCTCCTGCGTTAGCGACCGCGTGGTATCGATGCCAAGAAGGTCGGCGATCAGCGGGTGCATATCGAGCATCGGCAGGGCCGCCGTCCCTGCCGTGACGTCGAGCGCGTAGCTTCCACCAAGATAGCTTGCCAGCTTGGCCGCCATCTCAGGCACGTCCCGCGATCCCTGCAGATATTCCGCCATGGCGCCGGCGGCAGCACCCGCCGCACCCGTTCGATAGGTCAGGACCACTACGGGATATGCCTGTCCTGATCGTCGTTCTGCTGATCGTCCAGGTCGCCTTCCGCCCACGCCACTTCGTCGTCGACCCGCTCGCCGATCGACTCCAGGAGCTGCTTCTGACGGTTCAGCATGGTAGTCATGAGCGTCATGAATTCGCCCATCTCCATCGGCATGCGATGCGTCATCTCCATGTCCACGATCGTCTGCCGCAGTCGATCCACCGCGTCGGCGTAGTTGTGAAAGGCCCGCCGCAAACCGTCGTCACGGACCTTCTGCTCCCGCTCCATCCGCAGCAGATGTTCCATGATGCTCTCGATGTTTGCCATACTGCGCCTTGCCGTCTCTTTTTTGCACCACGCAGTGGTGCGTGGTCTTTGTTCCGACCAACTATAGCAGCGAATATCCCACTTTGCTATTCAGTAGCCTTCGAGTGATACGGGAATTGACGATCTATGACTCAGGTGGCTATACAAGATGGGCAGGGGCTAGCGATGGACATTGGTAAACCATGGAGATTTCTCTCAGAGATCCGGCCGATGCGGTGCATGGATCCGCCCGCTACTGGCGGCAGGTAGTTTCTCGCGAACAGGTTGGCGTGTGATGAGAAAGCCTATCCCGCTCGCCCGTCTCGCCGAGGCGGCAACGATGCGCCGATCCACGCTCTACACCTGGATGTTGACCAACCACGACACGTTCAAGGACGTGGTAGCCAAGGCAGTACGGCCGAACTGGAAAGCCCTGGCAGTCGAGTTCGCAGCGGGCGGGTTGACGGATGCGGATGGAAAGGCCCCGTCCGATGAGACCACCAGACAGACGTGGTGGAAGGTTCGCAAGACAGTCGCTGCTCGGCAGGCCTCGGCTATCAAGCGCAAGGTCAAGGCGTCGGTAGAGTCCACGCCTCCCGTCACGCCACCCCCACCCGTCCGAGCACCAGCAGCATTGTCCGCAGCAGGTGCCTTGGTCACCGACGACCCGGACGATGACCCCCGCCGCCTAAACACAAATGGACGCCGACCACCAAACTGAAGTGAGGCTATTCCATGGCCACCAAGCCAACGCCGAAAGCGACCGTGATTCAGTTCCGCACCCGCGACCGCGTCGCCGACGAAGAGGAATTGCCGGTCGGGCTACCGCCGTCGTCATTGGCGGAACTGGGCCCTGCCCCCACGGCTAGCGCCGTTGATCTGACCGATAAGCCTAAAATCTGGTTCGTGATCGGTCCCGGCCGCTCGGGCAAGACCATGCTCACACGCTACGCCGCCGAAATGTGCATCACCCGTGGCGCCGCCCCGATCATTGTCGCGGCCGATCCGCAGAACCGGTCCCTGAAGAATTACATGGATGTGCACGAGCCACCGACCAACGATGCGGCGGCGACCTCCCGCTGGCTGGAATCGCTGTTGCGGCACACCATGGAGGAAAAGGCATCCGCCCTGGTCGACCTCGGCGGCGGCGATACCGCCTTGCACAAATTGCTTGCGGCTATCCCTACCCTCGCCACAGACCTTGACGAGGCCGGAATTGCTCCGGTCGCGGTCTACACGTTGGGGCCTCGCGTCGACGATTTGGCCTCGTTGGGATCGTTTGAAGCAATGGGCTTCCAGCCGACGGCAACCGCGATTGTCTGCAACGAAGGATTGGCGGATCTCACGGTGGACCGTGAGGATGCGTTTGCCCGCGTGCTGCGCCACAGTGCCTATCGTAAGGCGGTCGACCGCGGCGCTACTTCGCTCTGGATGCCGGCGCTTACCCCGGCGGAATTGGTTCAGGAGATTGAAGCCAAGCGCATCAGCTTCGTCCAGGCGCGTGATGCGATCTCGCCCGCCAGCCGTAAGGTCGCACCGCTGGCACCATTCGACCGATCGCGTGTGCGGAAGTGGCTGGCCAGCATGGCCGTCGAGCTGGCGCCCATCACCTCCTGGTTGCCGTGAGCAACCTTCGGATACGAAGTGGCGAGCAGCCATCGGTCCGAGACGTCGCGCTGGATCCGGAATTGGGCAAGGCAATCAAGAATGCCCAGGCGGAAATGGAGCGGCTAATCCAGCTTGGCGAGCTACAGAACGATCCTATCCGGCATCCGATCCAGGCGCTATCGGTGCACCTGGACGCTTTGCTCAAACTCTCAACGGCCCACAGTCAGGCGCTTACACGGCAGAGTGGCGGTGCGGCGTTTACCGACGAACAGATCAATGACATCGGCCGCCGCCTCCTGGGTAGCTGCCAAACGTGGTCCCGCAGCCTGGTGCGCGGCGCGCTGTGGAAAAGCTGGTCAGCGATCGCGGCAACGGTGTTGGTCGCGGCAATCCTGGGGTTCGGAGCCGGGTGGTCGTATCGCGGCGACCTGCCGACCATAGCGGGGCTGAGCGCCGGGGCAAACAAGTGTGAGGACCGGCCGGACGGCGGCCGGCTATGTTGGATCCCGGTATGGGAGCGGTTGCCGCCCGGGGCAACACTAAAAACCTGTCTGTAGTTGGCGCGAGCGAATGATGCGACTTTGATTGGAATCTTCGGTTGAATTGCCTGAGGTGCTCGAAGAGGTAACCATCTGACCGGATCACCCTCTCTGAATAGCATCGAGGCCAGAACATTGGATAGATCGTGGGGGGGGGATGCCTTTGCCGATGTTGACGTGTTCGTGGACGAAGTGCTGGCCCCACCTCGACGCCATGACAGAGGTTGGTGCCCGGCCTCTGCGACCGGGGCCAAAGCCGCCGCTGGCCGGAGCGGCGCTGCGCAAGGCCGTCATGGCGATCTGACCACAATCAGCAACTAGATCCTTCATTGTCATTCTATAGCCTCAAAGTGATACGGGAATTGACGATCTATGACACAACTCGCTATACAAATTGGCTACGATTAGCGACGGATATTGGTAAA
>CAVYXX010000003.1:0-109023 GCA_963772355.1 uncultured Alphaproteobacteria bacterium
ACGTTGGCAGGTCGAAAGGTTCCTACGGCACGTCTCCTCCGCCAAAGCGTCGATCGCGGACATCGCCGTCGACGATGTTGATGCCTTTCTCGATTTTAGAGGTCGAGACGGCTGGTGTCGCGTATCGATCGCAACGAGCGCGGCAGCGCTGCGCTCGTTCTTTCGACATGCTGAGATGCGGGGGTGGTGTTCCCCTGGAATCGCCGCCGCCATCGACGCACCACGGCTCTTCAAACAGGACGATCTCCCAAAAGGTCCTCGCTGGGTTGACGTGCAGCGGCTCATGGAAGGCACCGTCGGAGAGGGTCGTCGTGATACGCGCGACCACGCAATTCTGATGCTGCTTGCAATTTATGGATTGCGAAGTGGCGAAGTCCGCGGATTGCGTCTCGAAGACCTGGATTGGAGCGGAGAGGTGATCACGGTCCAGCGGCCCAAGCAGCGGCGGACACAATATTATCCTCTGGTGACCTCAGTCGGCGACGCGATCCTACGATATCTCCAGGCGGCTCGGCCGCGGTGCATTTCCCGGGAAGTCTTCGTGACGCTCAAAGCTCCGTTTCGCCCACTTTCGGCGGGTGGCATGTATTACGCGGTCGCCAGCCGGCTCAACGCATTGGGCATTCAGGCCGAGCACCACGGTCCGCACGGCCTCCGCCACGCCTGTGCGGCCCATCTCGTCGAAGCGGGCCTAAGTCTCAAGGAGATTGGCGATCATCTCGGCCATCGCGGCACCTATGCAACCCGGACCTATGCCAAGGTCGATCTGGTCGGCCTGCGCGAGATCGCGGCGTTCGATCTGGGAGAGCTGTCATGAAGCTTTCCGAGGCTGTCGCCGGCTATGTCGGCCACAAGCAAGCGATGGGCATGCGTTTTCGTACGGAAGCTCGCATCCTTCGGTCGTTTTGTCGCACATCGGGGGAGGTGACCATGCAAGAGGTCACGGCCAGCCAGGTGCGGGCCTTTCTCGCCGGAACCGGTCCGGTCACCCGCTTTTGGGAGCGCAAGCATTCCGCGCTCGGCGGCTTCTATAGGTTTGCCATCGCCCGGGGCCATATCGACCGGTCGCCATTGCCACGGACCGTTCCTCAACCGCTGAAGGCTTTCGTCCCGCATATTTATTCGCACGAAGAATTACGTCGCTTACTCGATGCCGTCGCGGTCAGCGATCATCCGCGCTGCCGCATTGATCCGAACACCCATCGAACGCTTTTGCTCTTGCTGTATGGCGCCGGGCTGCGGATCAGCGAAGCACTTGCCCTGACCATGGCCGACGTCGATCTTGAACTGGGGATTCTCTGCATTCGCGAGAGTAAGTTCTACAAAACGAGGCTGGTGCCGATCGGCGCCGATCTGATCCGGGTTTTGACTCCGCACGCGGCGAGGCGCCGACAACAGCATGCCGAGTTCGCTTCGCCCTTTTTTGTTTCCCGCAAAGGCGATGTGGTGACCCGGCAAAACGCCGAAATGGCGTTTTGCCGCTTACGGGTCCGCGCCAATGTCTTGGACGAAACTGCCGCCGCGCGGCATCAACCACGCTTGCATGACCTTAGGCACACCTTTGCCGTTCACCGGCTCATCTCCTGGTACCGCGACGGCGCCGATGTGCAGCGCCTCTTGCCCAAGCTGTCGACCTATCTCGGCCACGTGCATATCTCCGGCACGCAGCGTTACCTCACGCTGACGCCGGAACTGCTTCGCGAGGCAGGCCTGCGCTTCGAACGTTACGCCATGGGCGCCTTCTCATGACTGACGAGACGCTTGGCCCCTGGATTCGGCGTTTCCTGCTGGAGCATGTCGTCGCCGAACGCAATCTCGCCCGCAACACCCAACACGGCTATCGCGATGCACTCCGTCAGCTCATCCCTTTCGTCGCAAAGCAATCCAAGAAATCAGTCGACCGTCTCCATGTGGTCGACATCTCCGCTGATCGCGTCCGGCTCTTTCTCACCGATCTCGAGGTCTCACGCCACTGCGCCATCGCCACACGCAACCAGCGGCTCGCCGCCATCCGCGCCCTCGCGGGCTTCGTTGGCGAACATAGCCCAATACATATCGAATGGTCCGGGCAGATCCGTTCGATACCCTTCAAGAAAACCGGCAAAGCAGTCGTTCCTTATCTCGAAAAGCCGGAGATCGACGCATTGCTCGCAGCCCCGAACCGCCGAACCGCACAAGGCGGTCGCGACCATGCACTTCTCCTGTTCCTCTACAACACCGGAGCCAGGGCTTCGGAGGCCGCCCAGATGAAGGTTGCTGGATCTGGACCTGAACGCCGCCAGCGTCAAAATCACCGGAAAAGGCGGGAAGCAGCGCTTCTGTCCGTTATGGCCGGCCACTGTCTCCGAACTCGCCGCGCTTATCGGCGAAAGAGCCTCATCCGGGGCCGTCTTCCTCAATCACCGCGGCTGTCCAATCACTCGATTTGGGATCCATACCGTGGTTGAACGCAACGTTCTGAGGGCCCTCTCCCGATCTCCGTCAATGGCGTCGAAACGCGTCAGTCCCCATTCCATCCGCCACACCAGCGCAACCCACCTTCTGCGCGCCGGGGTCGATATCAACACAATCCGGGGCTGGCTAGGTCATGTCTCGCTGGAAACCACTAATATCTATGCCGAGGTCGACTTTGAGACCAAAGCAAAAGCGTTGGCGAAATGCGACGTGCCCGATACCGAAAGGATACCCGGGCGTTGGCGAGATCAGCCCGCCCTGATGGACTTCCTTCGCACGCTATAGCGGTCTTGTTATGTGGCGTTGGAAAACCGCTCAGCCGCTCCAGGCGCCGGTCTCCGAGGTCAGCGCCACATAACTATCGGCGCCACATTACGCATACGGCTCCTACCTCGGGTATTTGACGGCGAAGCGAACGCTCGGCCAAGGGTGTAGGATACGGGGCTTGGGGAGCCACTCCTCAGCCAGTTGGCCGATCCGGTCCCACGTGGTGCGGTCTCTCTGGCTCCGCCGCCGAAGCGTGCGTTCCCATAGAACCGTGACGTGGTATCGGAAGGCCGAGAGTGCCCGGCTGTTGGTCGGCACGGCGTGGTAGTTGAAGAACCCTCCCACGACCTGCCTCAGCCATTCTCCCTGTTCGGAGATTGGCCAGTGCATGCGTCGTCGCATTTCCTCCTTCAATTCCAGAAGCTTCGCCATCATACGGTCTCGCCGTGTTTTCCTGATAATCTGGAAGCGGCCCTTGCGGGACTTACTACAGATGAAGGTGAAGCCCAGGAAGTTGAAGGTCTCCGGTTTGCCCAGCCCGCGCTGCTCCCGGTCGGCTGCGGCTTGGCGGCCGAATTCGATCAGGCGGGTTTTCTCCGGATGGAGCGATAGCGCGAACTCCTCCAGGCGCGCGCGCATCATGTCGAGGAACCGACGGGCGTCGGCCTCGTGTTCGAAGCCGACGACGGTATCATCCGCATAACGGAGGATGATCATGTCGCCTGTTGCCTCCCGCTGTCGCCAGCGGTTGGCCCAGAGGTCGAAGGCGTAGTGCAGGTAGATGTTGGCAAGCAGCGGTGAAATCACCGAGCCTTGGCCCGTCCCTCTCTCACTGGCCTTGAACCCTCCGTCTTCGAGCACGCCCGCCTTCATCCATTTCTGGATCAGGCGGATGATGCGCGGATCACCGATTCGATGTTCAACGAAACGAATCATCCATTTCTGGTCAACCATGTCGAAAAACGAACGAATATCGGCGTCTAGTATCCAGTTCACCTTGCGGCTGGAGATCCCGACCACTAGAGCGTCCAGCGCATCGTGCTGGCCACGTCCCGGTCGGAACCCATACGAGAACCCGAGGAAATCTACCTCGTAGATCGCGCTCAACACCATCGCGACCGCGCCTTGGACAATCTTGTCCTCGACTGCGGCAACCGCGAGTGGACGCTGCCGTCCGTCCGCCTTCGGTATATACACACGGCGTGACGGTTGCGGCCGATATGCTCCCCTGTGGACGCGGTCGTGTAGCGCCTCGAGCTTACGCTCAAGGTCTACCTCGTAGTCTGCCCAGGTCACCCCATCCACTCCGGGGGCCGCGTCCTTTTTGAGGGCGTCAAACGCCAGACGCAGCATTTCGGGGTTGATGTGATGGAGAAGCGTGGTGAACCGTTCCTTCTTGTTGTGCCTCGCGGCTTGCCGTATGCGATCCAGCGTCTGGGACACGCCTGCCCAGTCCTGCGCCCGGAGCGTGCTTTGCTGGCCCGCATTTCCCTTGGTCCCTGCCCTTCGCTCCACCAACTCCGCAGCGGTTGGCACCGCCTTGTTCGCAGGCTTCTCCCGGTGAATGCCACCGACATTCGTCCGGATCGCTACTATTTCAGGGTCTGACTTCTCGTGTCCGTGCATCATCGGCTATGGCTTCTCGCCTTCCCGACGCGGGCCGGACAGCCCGAGGGCCGCCCGGTCAGACGCGAGATCTCCCAGGTTCCGACGCGTTCCGTTCGTCCGTGATGTGGCCTTAGACCCCGGCAGGGCGACGGCTCCTCGCTTATCGGCGCCGCACATGTTGCCTTCGGCCATCGTGACAGCCTCGGCCCCTGCGAATTCAGGTATTTCGTGGCTCATTCCCACACCCCACACGATCACTGTGTACGCTTCGCCGTGGTCGTCACCTCCCACGACGCAACACTCGTTACCAGGCGGGCGCTACCCCTTACCCGGGCCGGTCTTTCACCGGCTGGACCGCGCCAGCTTCGCCTGGCGCACCACGACTCCCCTCATTTTTACTGGTCCACATCTAGCGTGAATCCGGCGCGTTTCCCTACAGCATGTTGAAGTGCTGGCGGATGAGGGTGTCATGGGCAAGGTGGAGCGTTGGCTTGGCGGGCGCCTGAAGGATATTCGTAGGTTTATCGAAGGCCTGTATGAGCATGACCTTCATGCCAAGCGGGTTGATGCCTTGGCCGGGGCCACGTTGGGCGTAATGACCAGCGCGTCGCTAGCGGTCGCGGTGATTGGGCAGGCGCTGGCGCAGGCGCGCGGTCTGGTGACCAAGCACGCGATCAAACAGGTCGATCGGTTGCTCAGCAATCAGAACATCGATGTCTGGGACAGCTTCGCCCGCTGGGTGCCGCATCTGATCGGCACGCGGAAGGAAATCGTTGTCGCTGTGGACTGGACCGAGTTCGATGGCGATGGCCAGGCAACGCTCGCGCTCAACCTGGTGACCGGACATGGCCGTGCCACGCCACTGCTGTGGGTGACCGTCTGGAAAGAGGAACTTACAGACCAGCGCAACGATTTTGAGGACGCCTGCCTGCTGCGACTGAAGCAACTTGTGCCGCCAGATTGTGCCGTCACGGTCCTCGCCGATCGCGGTTTTGGCGATCACAAGCTATTCAAGTTCCTCGATGATCTGGGATTTGGCTACGTCATCCGATTTCGCGGCAATATTCACGTCACCGATGCCGACGGCGAGACGCGTCCGGCCGCCGACTGGGTGGGCAAGTCGGGCCGGGCACGCAAGCTGCGCGGTGCGCAGGTCACCGCATCGCACGCCTATAAGGTCGGTGCGGTGGTCTGTGTCCACGCAAAAGCCATGAAGGAGCCTTGGTGTCTTGCGGTCAGCAATGCCGAGGCCTCGACCGCGATGCAGGTCAACTATTACGCCAAACGTTGGACCATCGAGCCTAACTTCCGCGATACCAAGGATCTGCGGTTCGGCATGGGGCTTGGTGCCACGCGCATCGGCGAACCAACCCGGCGCGACCGGTTGCTGCTCATCAACGCATTCGCAATGGTGCTGCTCACAATGCTCGGCGCCGCCGGCGAAAGCCTCGGTATGGATCGATTACTTAAGTCCAACACGTCGAAGATCCGCACTCACTCGTTGTTCAGGCAAGGCTGCATGCTCTACGAACTGATCCCAACCATGCCAGATCAAAGACTATTCCCCCTTATGGCCCGCTTCGCCGAGACCGTATCAAAATGCCGTTCGTTCAGCGGACTTTTCGAGGTCATTTGAAATGAGGGGATAAGTGAGGCAAAAACCAGGTGATCTCTACGTTGGAGTTCGCCCTGGTATACTAGATTATCTACTCTTGAGTGGCGCGCTTTATCCGCCACGCCTTCATCTGCGCGATCTGCCTGGCCTGGGACTGGATAATACTTGTTGCCAGGTGCCGCATTTCGGGGTCCTTTCCGTATTGAAGCTCAACTTTTGCCATGTCCACGGCACCCTGGTGATGCGGAATCATCCCAGCAACGAAATCGCGGTCGGCGTCGCCGCTCATTGGCGCCGTCATGCCGTGCATCATCTTCTGATCTGCTTCCTCTAACGCCTTGGAGGACGGGCTGCCGTCGTCGGGCGTGGGGATCTGCTTATCTGGCGTTTGAACACCAGACGTCTGGGTGTCAGTTGCTCCGGGCTGCTGGGCAATCGCGGGAACAGCCCACCACGCGACCAGAAGCATAATAGCCGCGACTTTCATTCCGAACTCCTTTCACTGGTGCATAGTCACGACAGGAAATACGTCCCCAGCGCCTAA
Source organism: uncultured Alphaproteobacteria bacterium (assembly GCA_963772355.1). Classification (GTDB taxonomy): domain Bacteria; phylum Pseudomonadota; class Alphaproteobacteria; order Acetobacterales; family Acetobacteraceae; genus Rhodopila. The sequence continues at coordinate 6,489 of CAVYXX010000003.1, forward strand.
ACCATGCGATCAAGCAAGGAAGAACCATAACAGCCCGCGCAGTCAGGTTCAATATGGTCAGGAAACGAAATTATCGATCACAGCCTGACCGACCGCAGGCGCAGCGCATTGGCGATCACTGACACGGAGCTCAGCGACATCGCCAAGGCCGCGACCACCGGACTGAGCAGGATCCCGAAAAACGGGTAAAGGATGCCCGCGGCGATTGGGATCCCGATGATATTGTAGGCAAACGCGAAAGCCAGATTTTGCCGGATATTGCGCATCGTGATCCGGCTGAGGTTTCGTGCGCGGACGATAGCCGCCAGATCGCCCTTCACCAGCGTTATCCCGGCGCTTTGCATCGCCACCTCGGTCCCGGTGCCCATTGCGATCCCGACCTGCGCCTCTGCGAGAGCCGGCGCATCGTTCACGCCGTCTCCCGCCATCGCCACGACCTTGCCGTCCGCCTTTAGCCGACCGACCACACGGTGCTTTTCATCCGGCAACATATCGGCATGCACATCGTCGATCCCCAGCGTCCGAGCTACCGCCTCGGCGGTCGTCAGGTTGTCGCCCGTCAGCATCACGATGTGGACGCCATCCCCCCGCAGAGCCTCGATCGCGGCCTGCGTCGTCGGCTTGATGGCATCGGCGATCCCGATGACGCCGGCAGCCTGTCCGTCCACACCGACGAACAGCGCGGTTGCCCCGTCCCGGCGCATGGCTTGGGCGGTGTCCTGGAGCTCACCCAACTCCACCCCCCGGCCGGCCATCAGGTTGGCGTTGCCCAGGACCACCAATCGGCCGCCGACCCTGCCGGTGACCCCCTTCCCCGTGACGGAGGCAAAGTCGGTCGCATCCGTCGTCGCCGCGTTCGCTGCTTGCGCCGCAGTCAGGATGGCAGCAGCCAGAGGATGCTCACTGGAGCGCTCCAGGCTCGCGGCCAGCCCCAGCAGCTCCGTCTCGGACGTCCCCGGCGCCGTTACAACCCTGGTCACGCTCGGTTTGCCCTTGGTCAAGGTGCCGGTCTTGTCGATCACCAGGGTGTCGACCTTCTCCAGACTCTCCAGCGCGTCCGCGGCCTTGATCAGGACGCCGACGCTGGCCCCCTTCCCCACCCCCACTCCGATCGACATTGGCGTAGCGAGTCCCAAGGCGCACGGGCAAGCGATAATAACCACGGACACGGCCGAGATCAGCGCATACGAGAACGCCGGCGCGGGTCCAAAAAGCAGCCAGGCGAAAAAAGCCAAAATCGCGACACCCAGCACCATCGGGACAAACCTTCCCGCGACGGTATCCGCAATCCGCTGGATCGGCGCACGGCTTCGTTGCGCCTCCGCGACCATGGCCACAATGCGAGCCAGCATGGTGTCCGATCCAACCCGCTCGGCGCGCATGACCAGCGAGCCGGTGCCATTGACCGTCCCGCCGATCACTCGGTCGCCGGCGTGCTTTGCCACCGGCATGGGCTCGCCGGTGACCATGGCCTCGTCCACCGCGCTGGTGCCGTCCGAGACAATCCCATCGACCGGAATGCCGTCGCCGGGACGGATGCGCAGCCGGTCTCCGACCTTGATCCGATCAACCGGGATGTCCTCGTCATCAGCGCCATCGCGCATCAGATGGGCGGTCTTGGGCGCCAGGTTCAGCAACGCTCGGATGGCGCCGCCGGTTTGCTCCCGAGCGCGTAGCTCCAAGACTTGGCCTAGCAGAACCAGCACGGTGATCACCGCCGCCGCCTCGAAGTAGACCGCGACCGTCCCATCCATTCCCCGGAGGCCCGCCGGGAAAAGGCCCGGCGCAAGGGCAGCAACCAGACTGTAAAGGTAGGCCGCCCCCGTCCCCAACGCGATCAGCGTGAACATGTTGAGGTTGCGGCTTGCCACCGAAGCCCAACCGCGCTGGAAGAACGGCCACCCCGCCCATAGCACGACCGGCGTGGACAGGACCAACTGGATCCAGATGGACGTCCGTGGCGGAATCAAATGGTGCAAGCCAAGCGCCGGAATATGGCCACCCATCTCGAGGATGAAGACCGGCAGTGCGAACAGAAGGCCGACCCAGAACCGGAGCGTCATGTCGCGCAGCTCGTGGTTGGGGGGCGCCTCGGCCGATACTTCGACCGGTTCCAGGGCCATGCCGCAGATCGGGCAGCTCCCGGGTCCCTGCTGTCGGATTTCCGGGTGCATCGGGCAGGTGTAGGTGGCGTCTGTCTTCCCTCTCGCCGGCGCCTGGGGTGCGAGGTAGCCCTCCGGGTCAGCCACGAACTTCCGCTCGCAGCCGGCGGAGCAGAAGTGGAAGGTCGTGCCCGCATGCTCGAAGCGGTGTCTGGATGTGGCCAGGTTCACCTGCATTCCGCACACCGGGTCGGTGACCGTCATCGCATTGGGAACGCGGTCAGATGCATGGTCATGGTCATGCCGATGTTCGTCCATTGATGAGCCTCACGGATGGTCGTCAATTCATGGATTAGGCCGTCGGTGGGCACATGGGGTTTCCCACCATGGTAAGGTCAAGTGCCATTTCAGCGGGTCTTGACCTAGGTCCGGACGGAACCCTCATGAGGGTGCGAACAGGAGACCCCCATGAACATCGGTGAGGCGGCCAGAGCCTCGGGCGTCAGCGCCAAGATGCTACGATATTATGAGAGTATCGGCCTCATCCCCAGCCCCGGACGAACTGCGGCGGGCTATCGAACGTACTCCGAGGCCGATGTCGGCACGCTGCGGTTCATCAGGCGGGCCCGCGACTTCGGCCTTCCGATGGACCGGGTCAAGCTGCTGGTCGGGTTGTGGCAGGACAAGAACCGGCCAAGCCGGGAGGTGAAGGATATCGCGATGCGCCAGATCGCGGATCTGGAGGCCAAGATCAATGAACTCGCCGGCATGAAGGATGCCCTCGCCACATTGGCCGCGGCTTGTCACGGTGATAGCCGGCCCGATTGCCCCATACTGAGCGATATGGCCGGCGCCCACCCGACGCACCACCCTGCGCAGATCATTGCAAAGGTAACGCAGCGCTTCGCCGGCGGGTCGTACGCTGAGAGCCGGGATCACGACGCCAAATACCCGCCATCAACGTAAAGCTCTGCTCCGGTGATGTACGACGCCTCGTCGGAGGCCAGGAACAGGATCGCGTTGGCGACCTCATCCACCTCGCCGGCCCGACCGAGGGGCACTGCCTTCAGCATCCTCTCACGGACAACGGGGTCCGCGGTGGCGCCGGAGGTCCGCATCGGCGGCATCAGCCCAGGATGGATCGAATTGCAGCGGATCCTGTCCTTGCCGAACTGCACGGCTGTTGATTTGGTCATGATACGCACCGCGCCCTTCGCGGCGTTGTAGCTCATGTGCACGAACGTCTGGCCGACGACGCCGGAAATCGACGACAGGTTCACGATCGACCCGCCCCCGTTCCGCTGCATCTGCCGAACTGCCGCCGCAGTGCCGAGGAACACGCCGGTGCTGTTTACCGCCATCACCCGCTCCCATAACCCGGAGTCCAGCATATCATTGGTCGCGCTGCCGCTGATGCCGGCGTTGTTCACCAGGATGTCCAGCCGTCCGAATGCCTTCACGGTCGCGTCCACGACCGTCTTCCAACCGGCCTCGTCGGTCACGTTCAGCGCCATGAACAGCGCCTTGCCGCCCGCTTCGTTCACCCCATCGGCGACCGCCTTGCCTTCTTCCTCCAGCATGTCGGCGATGACGACGTGGGCTCCCTCCTTGCCGAAACGCCTAGCAGTCGCGGCGCCCATACCTGACGCCGCACCCGTAATGATGGCGACCTTTCCCGCGAGACGCATGTCGCTTCCTCCTTGGTGTTTGATTGACTCTGCCACCGCCGCGGGCAAATGGCTACCGGCCGGTATTCCAGGCCGAAGAGGTCCTCGACGCACCAATCCGACAGACTCGCTACCTGGCACGTATTGTCCGAAATGAGGGCGCCTCCCTACGCTGAGTGCGGAAGCGGGATTCGATGGCGCCTCGTCTCCATTGGTGCGGTTGATTGATCCTGGCTATCAGGGCGTCCTTGCCTTTCGGCTGGCGCGGCAGTTTCCTTCAGCATCTCGACGATATCGCGCGGCGTCAGCAACGCCAGGCCCGGCTGATTACTCACACACGGGTCAGCAACGAAAAAATCGCCAACATCACCGTCGTCACGTGGTGGTGCCAGGATCGCCAACTCAGGCCCGATAGTCTGGCAGTCCGCAATCGCCCTTGTCATCTTCAAAAGCGCGCTCGACCAGTAACGATACCCCGCATCTGCCCCAGACGCAGGACCGACGTTTACCTTTTTCAGATATGCTCCGGGACCCTGATCATCATCGCGCGTTGAACCCCGGGGGTCATTGACTGGCGCGCACTCCTTGAGGAGTCAGCATCTCGATCCGCGGGGCGAACGGAGACGGTGTGTCGATCAACATGTCACGACCAACGCACTTCAGTTTATCGCGCAATGCAGCCGCGGAGCAAGTTCGGCGAGGTAGGCATCTTCCAACGATTGCTCTCGGGTTCACATTGTAAGACGATTTGTACATGGATACACACTTCTCAAACCGACCAGCCCGTATTGTTTTTGACTTGAAGACAGAGAACTTGCCGATTTGATCGTTGAGGACCGGCCCCAGTCGGCGGCCATCTTTGGACCGACCGCTTTCAATTCAGCATCCGGCCGATTTATTCGCATCTCCCAAAGCAACCGTGTCTGCGTAGGGGATCGGAGGTGTGGGTGCGTTATCGCACAACGCACCCGAGATTGGTCTCTCAGTGGCAGTCGCCGCCCCATTTCACCACAATAACACTGCCTTCCGCGAACATCGGTTGCGCCCAACCAGTGTCCTGCTTACCAGCATACTTACCGGTACCGCCGGTTGACTTCCACTCGATCTTGTCAGCACCCGGAGCTTGGTGCGTTGAAATGGACTGCGTGTCGCCATCTTTATCATGCCGAGCGCAATAGCCTGACGACTGGGATTTGCCGTCCGGCGTCATAAGCATTGTAAACGAGCATTCCCCCACAACGAGTTTGTAGATCGAGTCGTTGCTCATGACGACGCTTTGCGCCGTCCATACCATCTTTTTAAGACCCTGACCGAGATCGGACGTATCGGAGGTCTGTGTGACGTTGATATCAACCCCTGTGCAGGTGTCGGCTGCCCATGCGGGAGCGATCCCGGCGAAGACTCCGAGCGCCAGGATGCCTAGCGCCTTCAACACATTATTCATTACGTTCCCCCATGTGTTTTTGTCGCGACGGGACGCTGAGCGCATGACGTAGTACAGTCAACAAAAAGTTAGTAAACAATTCGTGAATGATAACAGCCGCGACTGACCTCCCAATCCAGCGCTGATCTCCACCGCGTGGCGCTCGATAGGCGATCATGTTCCAGCGAGCGGGCGACCATCATATAGTATCCAAGTAACGATGGTGCGGACAGGATGTCCTCGACCGCCGCGGCCAGGGCATCACATCCTCGATGGGCAGCGACACCGTCATCATCCCACGCCGGCGAGCCAGCTCCCATGGGCATGTCGAAGAAGAATAGCTCCTTTAGCTTGGGATCAGCACTCGCTGCATCCGTGGGACTGCTACCGGCCCGCGCATTGTGTGCACGCGAGCATCAACTCGAGGCCGGTGGATTGAATTGGCGCATCCGTTGCCTGTCACAGCGCGTCCCATCGGCGACCGCCTTGCCTTCTTCCAGCACGTCAGCGATGACGACGCAGTCACCTTCCTCGCTGAACCGCCTGGCCGTCGCCGCCCCATGCCCGACGCCGCGCCTCAGATGATGGCGACCTTTCTCGCGAAACGCATGTTCGTTCGCGTCTTGGTGTTTGGTTGAGTCTGCCACTGCCTCAGCGCTTCACTCCGGGCGGTACATTGGCCCGACGCCAGAGCCAGCCCGCGAGCGAGACGGAACGGGGTTTAATTGTAAGCCAGATGAACGACCTCCTCGGGCGACGCAACCAGCATGTCGGCGCCGGCCTCCCGCAGTTCCGCCTGGCCGCCGTAGCCCCATAGAACGCCGATCGACCGAAGGGCGTTGGCCCGCGCGGCATGAATATCGTGCATGCGATCGCCGACCATAGTGGTCCGCGCCGGATCGAAGCCCTCGGCGCGCAGAATCTCGGCGAGCAAATCCTTTTTGTCGTCCAGCCCCCCGCCGGGCACAGCGCCATAAACGCGAGGCAAATACTGGCGAAATCCCAGATAATCCACCACGCGTTCCGCGAAATCCCGCCGTTTCGACGTCGCCACACAGAGCGCTCGACCGGCCTCACTCAGCGCGGCCAGCATCTCCGGAATTCCCGGATACGCGGCACATTCATAAAGACCGACCGTCGTGTAACGAGCCCGGTAGGCCTCCAGACCGAGGTCCACCCGGTTGTCATCGTACCTTCGCCAACAGCGTGCCGACCGATACAGCGATCGGCGGACCGACCGCCCAGGTCAGGTCCCCAGCCACTGCGGGATCGTGGCCCAGTTCCACCAGCATGTGGCGGAAGCAGGCCTCGATCCCCGGCCGGGAGTCCGCCAGCGTGCCGTCCAGATCGAGTAGAACGGCGACGGAGGGCACCAAACTCACGCCACCTTGCCGAATAGCCCGCCGTGCGCGCCAAGATAGCTGAGGTGCGTGTCGGCATCGCCATAGAGCTGATCGATCATCGTGACGCGCTTGAAATAGTGTCCCACGGCATACTCGTTCGTCATCCCGATACCGCCGTGAAGCTGGATGGCCTCCTGCCCGACGTGACGGCCGGATCGGCCGATCTGCACCTTGGCGGCGGAGATCGCCTTGCGGCGCTCGATCGGGTTTTCCTCGGCCGCCATGACAGCGGCGAACATCGCCATGCTGCGGGCCTGCTCCACCGCGACCAACATATCCACCGACCGGTGTTGCAGCACCTGGAAGGATCCGATCGGGCGGCCGAACTGCTTCCGGGTCTTGAGGTATTCCAGCGTCAGGTCCTGCATCGATTGCATCGCTCCGACCGCCTCGGCGCAGAGCGCGGCGATGGCTTCATCAACCACGTGCTCGATCAGCGGCAGGGCGTTGTCGCTGATCAAGTCATCGGCGCTGACGCGGGCGTTGGACAGGGTCAGTTCCGCGGCTCGTTGACCGTCCTGCGTCGGATAGCCGCGCCTTGTCACCCCTGGAGTGGCCGAATCGACCAGGAACAGGCCGATGCCGTTGCGCCCGCGCCGGTCACCGGACAGGCGGGCGGTGACAAAGATCCTGTCGGCGCTGTCGCCATGAATCACCACGCTTTTGGCGCCATCAAGCACGTAGCCACCGCCGTCCTTGCGCGCCGTCGTGCTGACATCGGCAAGGTCGTAGCGGGAGTGTCGTTCGACGTGCGCGAATGCCAGCTTCAGTTTGCCGGCGGCAACCTTGGGCGCCAGCGCACCCAGCATCGACGCCGGCGCCGCCCGTCGCAGCAGGCCCCCGCCCAGGATGACAGTCGCGAAGAAGGGCTCGAGCACCAGCCCGCGCCCGAATGCGTCCATTACGATCGCGGTTTCTACGGCGCCGCCGCCGAAGCCGCCCAGGGTCTCCTCGAAGGGAAGACCGAGCAGACCCATCTCGGTGATCTGGTCCCACATCGCGGCGCTGTAGCCGGCGGGTTCGCGCAGGTATTTCTTGCGCTGCTCGAACTGGTATTGATCGGCGACCAGACGGTCCACGCTGTCCTTCAGCAGACGCTGGTCTTCGGAAAGATCGAAATCCATGGTTACCTCTGATCAACTGACGGCTCTGGGCCCCTCGACGAGGGGTCGGGAAGCCCAGCACCGTCTGGCGCTTCCGGCTCTTTCATTACAATCCAAGTATTGCCTTGGCGACGATGTTCCGTTGGATTTCGTTCGATCCCCCGTAGATCGAGACCTTTCGATAGTTGAAGTACATCGGGCCGGCCTCCGTTGCGTAATCCGGGCCCACGACAGGCTCGTTATTGCCCTCGAAGTCACGCTGGTACGGCATCACGTAGGGACCGACGACCTCCATCAGCAGTTCGGTCAGTTGCTGCTGAATAACCGACCCTTTCAACTTAAGGATCGAGGACGCGGGGTTCTGTCTTCCCTTCGCCAGCTTGCGTTCGTCCGAAACGACCCGAAGCTGGGTCATTTCCAGTGCTTTCAGTTCGACTTCGACTGCGGCCAGCTTTTCTTGGAAGCGCGGGGTTTCCATCAGCGGGCGTTCACCGGCGAATTCCAGACCGGCGAGTTGCTTGATCCGGGCGATCTTGGCTTTCGAAGCGCCGACGCGGGCAATGCCGGTGCGCTCATTTCCGAGCAGGAATTTTGCATAGTCCCAGCCTTTGTTTTCTTGGCCGACGAGGTTCTCGACAGGGACTTCCACGTCGTCGAAAAATACTTCGTTGACCTCATGACCGCCGTCGATGGTGACAATAGGGCGGACCGTTATGCCAGGCGTCTTCATATCGACCAGGATGAACGAAATTCCCTCCTGCGCCTTCGCGCCTGGATCAGTGCGGCATAGACAAAAAATCCAGTCGGCGTATTGCGCCAGTGTCGTCCATGTCTTCTGGCCGTTGATGATGTATTTGTCGCCCTTCTTCTCCGCCTTGGTTCGCAGTGACGCCAGATCCGAACCGGAACCGGGCTCCGAGAACCCCTGGCACCAGAAGATGTCAACGTTGGCGGTCGCCGGCAGGAAGCGTTCCTTAAGCGCCTGGCTGCCAAATTGAGCGATCACCGGACCAACCATCGAGACGTTGAAGGCAATCGGCGCCGGGCAGTGCGCCTGCTGCATCTCGTCCTGGTAGAGATACACCTGGATCGGCGTCCAGTCCTGACCGCCCCACTCCACCGGCCAGTTCACCGTGGCCCAGCCGCGCCGATTGAGAATGCGTTGCGCGTTGATCATGTCGTCTCGGGTGAGCCCCTCGCCTTCCGCGACTTTGGTGCGAATGGAATTCGGGATCTCGGTATGGAAGAAATGACGAGCCTCGTCGCGAAAGGCGATTTCCTCAGGCGTGAAATTCAGGTCCATTGGACGGCTCCCTATTTCTGCTCTGGCTCGTTATACGCGCGGTGGACCGGCGTCAAACCCTCGCTCAACCGGTCCCTTTCGGGCTCGTCGGGGCGTGTCGAGCCACGGGTATTCGTGGATGACCGCGGGGGTTAGCCGGCCGCCATCGCCGACCTTGCGGGCGGCCGGGCCGGGTGCCAACACTCGCAAACCATCGGGAGTACCTCCATGGACCAGACCCTCGACGCCCTGCTCGGTTTTGCTCCGGACCATGATGTGCCGATCCCGTATATGCGCCGGACGCGGGAGTATTACGCGGCGATCGGCTACGCGACACCGTATCGTTGGGCGCATTATCTTGCCGCGCCATTCACTCCGGTTGCCAAGCCGCTGAGCCAATCGACGCTGGCCATCGTCACCACGGCGGCGCCCTATCAGCCTGGCAAGGGCGATCAGGGGCCAAACGCGCCGTATAATGGCGGTGCCAAGTTCTATCAGGTCTATTCCGGCGATACCGAGCTCAACCACGATCTGCGCATTTCCCATATCGCCTACGATCGCACCCATACGACGGCGACCGACAGCAACACGTGGTTCCCGCTGCCGGCACTGCGCCGAGCGGCCGTGGCCGGGCGGATTAGGGCTGTGGCGCCACGCTTCCATGGAGCACCGACCAACCGCAGTCACCGCATCACAGTGGAAACCGACGCGCCGGAGATCTTGGCCCGCATCCGTCAGGACGGTGCCGATGCCGCCCTGATCGTTCCGAATTGCCCGGTCTGCCACCAAACAAGCACCTTGGTCGCCCGGCATCTAGAGGCGAACGGCATCCCAACCGTGGTGATGGGCTGCGCCAAGGACATCGTCGAGCACGCCGCCGCACCACGTTTTCTGTTCAGCGATTTTCCCCTCGGGAACAGCGCCGGCAAGCCGAACGACATTGCATCGCAGGACCAAACGCTGGAGTTGGCGCTGCGCCTCCTGGAATCCGCGCCCGGTCCGCGGACGACGATGCAGTCGCCGTTGCGCTGGAGCGCCGACGGCGAGTGGAAGCTGGACTGCCTGAACCTGGAGCGGATCGGCGAAGCGGAACTAAAGCGGCTTCGGCAGGAGTTCGACCGGCAGAAGGAACTAGCTCGGGTCAACCGCGTGGTGAATGCCGCATGAGTGCGACCTGTGCTGCGACACACCGCAGGGCCCTTCCCCCAACATCAGGATCGATCGTCAATCACTGCTTAAAGCACGCCTAACGCTGGGGCTCGCGAACTATATGATGAAGCAGGAAATTGACCGTCTTCGGCCTCTACAGTCAGGCCTAAAATGGTCTACCGGCTCATACCTCCCTGGTACGGTTGGCGCCGGCCCCGCCTAACAACTGGCCGAGCAGCCCGCTCAGGTCAGGAGTCTGGCTCGGGACCGCTCCGCCGGGCGTCGCATGGTCGACGACATGCGGCAACGCCTCGGCTAGAACCTGGCGCATTGCGTCCGGTGTCGTCCCGGCTTGCTGCGCCCACCCGTCGATCTGCTGCTGCGAGAAAACTGACCCGATCTGATCGCTTGAAACCGGAGCATTCTGACCGGTTCCCACCCAAGACTGGACGGCCGATCCAAGCCCCGCTGACTGGAATTTTGAAATAATCGCCGCTACGCCCTGTTTATCGCCATCCTTAACCGCCAGCACCTGCTGTAGAATGCCCGCGATAGATGAGCCTTGGCCCTGCTGCCCCCCGCCCATGACGCCTTGCAAGATCTGACCCAAAAATCCACTCATGCCCACGTCTCCTTGATTGGGTAAAGACCGGCGGAAATCAGATCGGCCGAGGTCCGCCCCGATCGCCGCGGTTGCGCACGACGAAGCGATAGATCGCCAGAATGATCACCGCACCGACCACCGATCCGATAAACCGCGCGCCCTGATCGGCTTGGTACCACCCGATTTGGCGGCCGAGCCAGGTCGCTACCAAAGACCCCGCAATCCCGAGACAGATCGTAATGATAAAGCCGCCCGGGTCCCGGCCTGGCATAAGGAGCTTGGCGATAGCGCCGGCTACAAAGCCGATGATGATAGCCCACAGGAAAGCAAGCAACGGTAGCCTCCGTGCTGCGTTGATCGGCTAAGTATGCAGCGCATCGGTTCGTAGCAGGCGAATTGCACGGACGCATCACGAAATGCCCAACACTGCGCCCGCGTCACGCCCATTTTACTAAACAAATCAAGATTATCGGAATGATTCTGCCATCGGCAACACCCCGCTCTGGGGCTGGCTCAGGGAAAGTAGGTCCAGCCACCGACGGCGCCACCGCGTCAACCAAGGGGAGCGTAGCATCACCGTGGAGTTTCCGGCGAGCCTGCCCCGAACCTCGGTCGTCGCTGTCTTCACAAGCCGCATGACTTGGCGTCACAGGACAAACGTCGAAGTTAAGCGCTCCGTCTGCTGGAAGAGTCCCGCAGGCGGACCACAGCAATTCATTACTACAGATTTGTTAAACTATCTGACTGCGCGAAGACGGGCCAAATCATGCCATAGGATCGACTTGTCGTACCGCCTCGCGAACAGACTTAACTCGCAGCCGCCACCTTGTCTTGCGTCTTCGTCTCGAAATCACCTGCATCATGGCGCTCGTGCAACTGACTTGAGGGTTCGCCGACGGCCCGGTTGACCATGCGCCCGCGCTGCACCGCCGGGCGCTTATAGATCGTCTCGGCCCAACGCTGGACGTTCTTATACTCCTGAACCTGGAGAAACTCGGCCGCCTCATAGAGCCAGCCCTTCGCCAGTCCACCATACCAAGGCCAGACAGCGATATCAGCGATCGTGTAGTCGCTACCTGCCAGATACGCGTTGTCTGCGAGCCGACGGTCGAGCACGTCCAGTTGACGCTTGGCCTCCATCGCGAACCGATCTATGGCATATTCGATCTTGGTAGGTGCATAGGCGTAGAAGTGACCGAACCCGCCTCCAAGATACGGTGCGCTGCCCATCTGCCAGAACAGCCACGACAAACATTCCGCGCGTGCACTCGCTTCAGTCGGCAGGAAAGCCCCAAATTTCTCCGCCAGATGCAGCAGGATCGCGCCGGACTCGAAGACCCGGATCGGCTTCGGACCGCTGCGATCCAGTAGTGCCGGTATCTTGGAGTTGGGATTGATGGCCACAAAGCCGCTGCCGAACTGATCGCCCTCGCCGATCCTGATCAGCCACGCGTCATACTCCGCACCGCTGTGCCCGAGCGCCAACAGCTCCTCGAGCATCACCGTGACCTTCACGCCGTTCGGCGTGGCAAGCGAATACAATTGAAAAGGGTGGCGGCCGACCGGCAGCTCCTTCTCTTGGGTAGACCCGGCGATCGGCCGGTTAATGTTCGCGAAGCGGCCTCCGTTGGCCTTGACCCAGGTCCATACCTTGGGCGGTGTGTAATCGGACGACTCACTCATATGCAAAACTCCAGAACTTGCTTTCGCCCCAGCTTACACGTTGAACGCAGAGGCGCTACTCCACCGGCTTCATACCTGATGCGTTTCTGGCCGCGTCATGATGCCGCCCCCGAGCACGCGCTCCCCTGAGTAGAACACGCAAGCCTGCCCAGGCGCCGGCAGCGCCGGTTCATCCAAAGTTACTGTGGTCACACCCGCCGCGGTCTGCACCGTCGCCCCGCGCGGCGCCTCGCGCGCCCGCAACTTCACCACGCAGCGCAGATTGTGCGCGGGTGCAGGAATCAGCCAGTTTATCTCCCGCAGCCACACCGAGCGGGTCCCAGTTCCGCGCGGCCCGACAACGATACGCCGCCGCGCAGGCTCAGTGGCGATCACCACCTGCCGCTGCCTGTCCAGCATCGCCGCATCGCCTAGTCGCTTGCCCTGCCCCACCGTGTAGCGCGCGATGCCATCATGCGAGCCGACCACGCGACCATCGGCGGTGACGATCTCACCGCCCTCCAGCGCGTCAGGTCGCAGCCGCGTGACGACGTCGGTGTAGGTCCCCGTAGGCACGAAACAAATGTCCTGACTGTCGGGCTTTTCCGCGACGCCTAGGCCCAGACGCCCTGCCACGTCGCGCACCGTGCGCTTGTCCGCCATGCTCCCCAGCGGAAACATGCACATCTCGAGCTGCGGCCGCGTCGTCGCGAACAAAAACCAGCTCTGATCGCGCGCCGGATCCGCTGCCCGGTGCATTTCCGGGCCATCCGGACCGTCGACCCGCCGGACATAGTGCCCGGTGGCAAGCCGCTCTGCCCCAAGATCGCGCGCCAGAACCGACAGGTCGCCGAACTTTACCGTCTGGTTGCAGGTAATGCACGGAACCGGCGTCTCACCATTCGCATAAGCGTCCGCGAACCCCGAGATCACCGAGCGGGCGAAGCGCTGCTCCGCGTCAATCGTGTAGTGTGCGATGCCCAGCCGATCCGCCACCCGGCGCGCGTCGTGGATATCCTGCCCGGCACAGCAGGCGCCCTTCCGCCCGGAGGCCGCGCCATGGTCATAAAGCTGCAAGGTGACACCGACCACCTCGTGACCCGCCTCGTGCAGCAGGCCGGCGACGACACTGCTGTCCACGCCGCCGGACATTGCCACCAAGACGCGCATGCTCAGCTCCCCATGCTCAGCCCTGGGCGTTTCGGGTCGCCGCCGGCAGCTTCACGACCAGGCCGTCCAGTTCGTCGGTCATCACGATCTGACATCCCAATCGGGAAGTTTGGGTCAGCCCAAACGCCAGGTCCAGCATGTCCTCCTCGTCCTCGGTCGGGGTTTCAAGCTTCTTGAACCAGGCCTTATCGACGATCACATGGCAGGTGGAGCAGGCTAGCGAACCCTCGCAGGCGCCTTCTATATCGACACCGTGCTTGTGGGCGATCTCCAGCACCGAGAGGCCGAGCGGCGCGTCAACCTCGCGCGAATTGCCGTTGCGCTCAATGAAAGTCATTCGGGGCATGCGGATCAGGGCCTTGGTTTGTCAGCGGTGCGCCGCTGCGCACGCGGCATGGGCCGCGGACAACGATGCGGCGGCGTAGTCGATATCGGCGGCGGAGGTAAAGCGTCCAATTCCAATTCGCAAGGTCCGCTCGGCCTCCGCATCCGAAAGTCCCATTGCCCGTAACACATAGGAAGGCTCGACCGCCGCCGAGGAACACGCCGACCCGGTTGACACGCACAAATCCGGCAGCGCAGCCATCAGGTCCGACGCCGTTGCCCGCGGAAAGGTCAGGTTGAGGTTGCCGGCGATCCGCGCCTGCACGCTTCCGTTGACCCGAATGCCAGGAACTCCGTCGCGCAGCCGATCCAGCAGGCCGCCTCGCAAGCCAGCAACGCGTTCGGCTTCCGCCGCCATTTCCAACCCCGCCAGCCGGCAGGCCTCGCCGAGCCCCACAATCAGCGGTGCCGGCAACGTGCCGGACCGCAGCCCCCTCTCCTGCCCGCCGCCGGAGAACAGCGGCGACAGCCGGACGCGCGGGCGGCGGCGGACAAATAACGCGCCCACCCCTTTCGGCCCATACAGCTTGTGACCGCTGATGGACGCCAGATCGACCTTCCAGCCGGCCAGGTCGAGCGGCACCTTGCCCACGGCCTGGGCCAGGTCCGAGTGGATCAGCGCCCCCGCCTGTTTCGCGATTGACGCCAACCCGGGCAGATCCTGGATCACGCCGGTCTCGTTATTCACCGCCATGATGCTGACCAGCAGCGTCGGCGTCTGCAGCGCATCCCGCAGCGTCTCGGGGTCGAGCAGCCCATCAGACCCGACCGGCAGGAACACCGGCTCAAACCCCTCCGCCGCCAGGTCCGCGACAGACTGCAGGACGCATTTGTGCTCGGTGGCCACGGTAACAATCCGCCGGCGCGCATTCCCCAAGCTTGCCGCCAACCGAGCCGCGCCCTTGATCGCGATGTTGTTCGATTCCGTGGCGCCGGAGGTGAAGATGATTTCCCTCGCCTCGGCGGCAATCAGCTCAGCGACTTGCGCACGGGCCTCCTCGACGGCCGTTTCCGCCTTGCGGCCCATCACGTGCTCCACGCTATGGGGGTTGCCGTAGTCCCTAGAGAACCACGGCAACATCGCTTCGAGCACGCGCGGGTCACACCGCGTGGTGGCCTGATTATCCAGATAGACAGGCGAGTTGGGACGCGGTGGCAGTTCCATCCGACTGACTTAGGATCAGGCAGCCCGCGAAGCCAGACCGGGACACAGCCGAGCAGCCACGCGTTGGTATGCGGCCACGAAAGCGTCGATATCAGGTGTCGTCACATTCCAAGGCAGAGACACGCGGATCGCCTCGCCTGCCAGGGGACCAAGTCCCATTGCTGACAGAACATGGCTGGTCTGCACCTTACCCGAGCTGCAGGCCGCCCCGGCGCTGACCGCGATCTTCTCCAAATCGAGCGCGATCACCTGTACGCCGGCTGCGGCCCCCGGTAACGCGAGGCAAGTGGTATTCGGCAAACGCAGCCCCGGATCACCGCAAACCACCGCGCCGCATAACAAGGCGGCCTGTTCGGCGGTATCCCGCATTTCGGCGACCGCACACAGGTCGTCAGACAGGGCCGCCTCGGTCGCCGCCGCGAAACCGGCGATCAGCGGCACGGCGGACGTGCCCCCACGGCGGCCTCGTTCCTGTCCGCCACCGCCGATCAACGGGGCGGCGAACGGCGTGTCAGGCGCCAGCAGCAACGCACCCACACCGGTTGGGCCGCCCAACTTGTGCGACGAGATCGCCATACTGTGCGCACCAAGACGATCGAGCCCAACCGGCATCCGGCCCGCCGCCTGGACCGCATCGACATGCAGCAATGCGCCGTGCCGGCGGCACATTACCGCGGCCTGCTCCACCGGCTGGATCACGCCGGTCTCGTTGTTTGCCAGCATCAGGCACACCAGCGCAGCAACGCCGTCAGCCAGCCGTGCCTCCAGCGCATCCAGATCGATGACCCCGTCGCGGCCCACCGGCAGGACAACGGCATCATCGGCCGCGGATCGGATACCATCGTGCTCGATCGCACTCATGAGAATGCGGCGTCCGCGCGACAGGGCATGGATTGCCAGTGCATCCGCCTCGGTGCCACCGGACGTGAACACCAGATCCTGGGGCCGCCCCCCAAAGCGGCCGGCGATCACCTCACGCCCATCCTCCATGATACGTCGGGCCGCGCGCCCGGCCCAATGCACCGAGGACGGGTTCCCGGTGACCTCGAATGCGCCAAGCACGGCATCCCGCGCGGCGGGGCGAAGCGGCTGGGTGGCGTTGGCGTCCAGGTAATGCATATTATTCAATACGAAGACGATACGCAGACCGCACTCCGGCCGCCACTCGCGAAGTCGTTATGTCGATCACGATGATCTATCCGGCACAGGTGAGTGGCTGGCGGAGCGCCCTGAAAGATTTGGCACCCGGATGGGAATTACATGCGAAAGTATAACCAGATTTACTATACACATGCATGTACGACATGGGTCGGCCGCGAACCTGGGCGAACGCACAAAACCGTAGATTGTATCTGGCTTTGTCTCCAGCGGCAGAACATGTAAGCCATGCGACAATTCCATTATGAAAGACCACTCCATATGTCCTATGATGCATTCAGGCCTGTGGATAAGTGCTCCTGGGCGCTCGCCAGAGGCAGGTGGACAAGAATGGAACAGGAGAGCGGAAGGCTGGACTTCATAGGCCGTCTTAAAATGTCTGACCGCATGGCTCAACAATTGATGGTTTGATTCTGTGCCTCGAAACTGACATCAAGGGACATGCGTTACTAAATGTTAAATGATCGCAGTTGGCCACGCGGGTGTGCTGGCCAGCTAATTTTTCAGGCCCGGCGCGATGTCTGAAGCCGCGGTGGCTTTAGAACAGGTGTTGCCGGGGGGACAGGAAACAGGTTACGGATTGCCATGCCCGAGGTAATGTTCGCCGGTCCGGATGGACGGCTCGAAGGTCGCTATCATCATTCGAAGGAGGCAGGAGCGCCCGTTGCGCTGATTTTGCATCCCCATCCGCTGCACGGCGGAACAATGAATAATCGAATTACCTATTCTATGTACCAAGCCTTTCAGAAGCTTGGCTGTTCGGTAATGCGGTTTAATTTCCGCGGCGTAGGCCGCAGTCAGGGCCGCTATGACGGTGGCATCGGGGAGATCGGCGATGCCGCGTCCGCGTTGGATTGGATGCAGGCGGTCAATCCTGGTCACGGCGGGTTATGGATCGCTGGATACTCGTTCGGTGCCTTCATTGGCATGCAACTCCTCATGCGCCGCCCCGAGATTTCCGGCTGGGTCAGTGTAGCCCCGCCAGCCAACCACTACGACTTCGGCTTCCTGGCACCCTGCCCGTGCGGTGGATTGATGCTGCACGGCGATGCGGATGAATTGGTGCCTGAACCTGCGGTTCGTAAGTTGGTCGACAAACTGAATACGCAGAAAAACGTCCACGTGGATTACCGCGTGGTTGCCGAGGCTGATCACGTTTTCGCGCGTGACGCCGATACCGTCGCTGATGCGATCGATGATTTTTGCGGCAAGGCGATCGCCCGCAAACAGATGGCGCTCGCCGCCGACTAGAACTTGATCGCGCGCGGACCCAGCGTCCGACGCAACAACCAGTGGATCGCGGGGACGCCCAATACGGCGCGCCCCTCGGCACAAATTTGGACAATCATCTAATCGTGGCCTGGTATGGAAAGTCCTCGATGCGGTGGTCAAATATTCGGGCCCCGCGCGGGTCCTGATGTTTCCGGAATCGCGTCCAGCGCATCGCCCACGTACTATCCGGGTGGTCCGCGCACATGTTTGGGCCGCCAAGCAGTGATCATCTCATCAGCGCCAGTGCCAGAGCCCCAGGGCCGGTCAGCCCGCTTGCGGTCTTTGTCGGCGGCGACAGTGCCGAGTTGAGCATGGCTCTTAGCTAACAAGTAGACCCGCATTCCGCTTGCGAAGGACACGCGTCATGACCGACGTTTTTCCGTCCGGACCCAAATTCGCTGCACCGCTCGCCTCGGGCAGGGCGTGCCGGGTCCATCGCTTCGGGCCGCCCGACGTTATCACGCTGGAGGACGTCCCAACGCCAGCGCCCGGCGCGGGAGAGGTGCTTGTCCGGGTCAAGGCCGCCGGCGTCGGGCCGTGGGACGCCTGGATCCGAGCCGGTACGAGTGCTCTGCCGCAACCGTTGCCACTGACCCTCGGCTCCGACCTGGCGGGCGTTGTGGAAGCGATCGGGCCGGATGTGGCCGATGTCGCCCCGGGTGACGCGGTGTTTGGTGTAACCAACCCGCATTTCATCGGCAGCTATGCCGGTTATGCAATCGCTAAAGCCGGCATGATCGCGAAAAAGCCGGCAGCCCTCGGCGACGTCGACGCTGCGTCCGTTCCGGTCGTCGCGGTCACGGCGTGGCAAGCGCTGTTCGACCAGGCCCGGGTCACGCGTGGCCAGACCGTACTGGTGCAGGGGGCGGCGGGAAACGTCGGCGCGTACGTCGTGCAACTGGCCCATCAGGCGGGGCTGCGCGTCATCGCCACAGCCGGGGAGATGGAACTCGCCTACGTCCGCAAGCTCGGCGCGGACGAAGTGTTGGATTTTCGTGCGACGCGGTTCGAGGATATTGTGCCCGACGTCGACGCTGTCATCGATCTTGTGGGCGGCGAGGTGCAAGCCCGCTCGTTTGCCGTGCTGAAGCGTGGCGGCGCGCTTATTTCAGCCGTATCGCCGCCCGATCAGGCCATCGCAGCGACACGCGGAGTCAAGGCTGCCTTTTTCCTGGTGGATGTCACCACCGCGTGCCTCGCACAGATTGCCGCCTCGATCGAGACCGGCGCGCTCGTCACCACGGTCGGCGCCGTCCTGCCCCTCGAGGCCGCTCGGGTGGCGCGCACGAAATGCTCGAAGGCCAGCGCCCACGGCCGCGTGGCAAGATCGTTCTGAACGTTGCCGATTGACGTGAGAATGCGCTCGCACCGAGATCGCTCGGGGGAAGCTGTCCAATAGACCTGATGTTTCTGGATATAATCGCCAGAGGGGCTTCGGTCATCGGACAGGATGCTCGGGATAGTCAGGGCTAATCCAGGTCATCACCGGCTGCGGCTCGAGCCGCGTCCAAAGCAGCATGGGCTTCCGGAAAGGTTATGCGACTATCGTCTGGTGGGTTTTTTGGCTGCGAGCGAATACGCTTGCAGCGCAAATGACCTTATAACGTCGCCCATTGTTTTGATCCTGTATACAGATTAAAAGAATGATACTGTCCGGATCGATGTGCAAAAGCTGAATTCGGCTGAAGCGGCCATGGCATGCTTGGTGATGTTCGACGTCACCAACCCTGTGGAGAGGGCGCACACCATGACCAAGCGGCAAGTTAAGAGTGAAGCCACCACGATTAAAGCGATCCTGTCGAGCGATGATGATTTTCTTCGGACAGCGGTACGGACGGCGATCCAGAGCGCCCTTGAGGCGGAGATGACGGAGGCATTGGCGGCGGAGCGGAGCGAGCGCGTGGGCTCGCGTCTTGGCTACCGCAGCGGCTTCTACAGCCGCTCGCTGATCACCCGTGTTGGCACGATCGAGCTGCGCGTTCCACGTGACCGCTTCGGCCTGTTTTCGACCGAGTTGTTCGAGCGCTATCAGCGTTCGGAGCGGGCCTTGGTCAGCGCCCTGGCCGAGATGTATGTCCAGGGGGTCTCGACCCGTAAGGTCAAGGCGGTGACCGAGCAGTTGTGCGGCCACAGCTTCTCGGCCTCGTCGGTCAGCGAGATGAACAAGACCCTGGATGCGGCGCTCACGGCCTTCGCGACGCGGCGGTTGGACGAGCCGTATCCCTACCTGATACTGGACGCGCGCTACGAACGGGCGCGCGAAGGCGGGGTGATCGCCAGCCAGGCGGCGCTGATTGCCATCGCGGTTGCGAGTGACGGTCACCGACAGGTTCTGGCGGTGGACCTGGCCAACCGGGAAAGTGCGTCGAGTTGGCGGGACTTCCTACTGGAACTGAAGCAGCGTGGGCTGCACAGCGTGGAATTCGTGGTCTCGGACGATCATCCCGGCCTGAAGCAGGCGATCCGTGAGGTGCTGCCGGAAGCCGCTTGGCAACGCTGCTACGTGCATTTCCTGCGGAATGCGATGGACCACCTGCCACGGCGGGCGAACGACGATTGTTTGCAAGAGTTGCGCTGGATCTACGACCGTCGCGAGATCGCCGAAGTGCGGCGCGACCTCGCCGCATGGCTGAACAAGTGGAACGCTAAATACGCTCGGCTCTGCGACTGGGTGGAAGAGAACATCGAGGAGACGCTGACTTATTATCGGCTGCCGCTGTCGCACCACAAGCACATGAAATCGACCAACATGCTGGAACGGTTGAACCAGGAGATCAAACGCCGCACGCATGTCGTGCGGATCTTCCCCAGCCCGGCGAGTTGCCTGCGGCTGGTGCGGGCCCTGGCGGTCGAGACGCATGAGGAATGGCTGGAAAGTCCGCGTTATCTGAACATGGAAGATCTGCGCGAACACAAGAAGCAGCAGATGAAGGTGGCGGCATGAACGCGCTTGCGAACTGTGCCAGCGTGGCAACGCGTGGGACCCCCGTCAAGGACGCTTCGCGCCGCAAAGGCGGCGGCCTAAGGCCGTCCTTGACCGCGGCCCCACGCGCCGTCATCGGGTTTTCAGGCCAGGACGAAGAAACGACCCCGTTCAGCCGAACAAAGAAACATCACTGGCTAGGGTGCCATGGCTTTTGCACACATTGACGGACACAACTAAAAGAATCATTTGCGTTGACAAACAACTAATCTTATTTTTCCTCTTTCCACTAGAGTCAGATTGGATGCTTCAGACTTCGCGAATCAATTGGATTTGGATTGGGTGCACGGCCGCGCTGGCCGTAGCTGGCTGTCTCAGAGCCGGCATATCGATTGGTATCGATCAAACGATCATACGCGTTTTCCTGATTTGGTGCGTGACACTGCTCGCGATGAGCTATTGTCACGGGCGCCAAGCAGTCCGGCCTCTTGTGGGCCCGCTTGATTGCTTAGCGCAACTGCTAGCAGTGGTGGTGATCAACGCGATCTTGCAGTATCCACTTGCAATGATCAACCGACCGTTGATCGACGCCGATCTCGGCATGGCCGACCAGATGCTTCTGTTCAGCTGGCCGGCGGTTTTTGCCTGCGTTCTTGATCATCCAATGTTGCTCAAAATGCTGAGCGCAGTCTATCTTTCGTTCCTATCCCAAAGTTTCCTGGTGTGCTTCGTTGCGTGGTATCGGCCATATCGGGCAAGTATATTCTTGACTGCAAATGCATTAACTTTGACTGGCTGTTTCACGATATTTGCGGTTTGGCCGGCCGGAGGCGCCTTTGAATACTATCATCCCGTTGATATAACGTCGGGATATCTCGAGCAGTTTATCGCGGCACGATCCGGTCTGGTGACGACCCTCTCTCTCGGACAAATGCAGGGTATTATTCAGTTTCCCTCTTATCACGCAGCCGGAGCGGTGTTGCTTTCCTACGCCTTCGCCGGATTCCCCCGATGGATCGTGGTGCCTGCAATTATCTTCGAGACAGTGCTTATTGTGTCGGCGATCCCGATCGGAGGCCATCATTTAGTTGATGTGCTTGCAGGAGCCGCCCTGGCAATCGCGTCAATTGCTTTAGCTCGTTACATTAGCGTGTTTGAGCCTGCTTCGCCGATCAGGGGTATCAAATTATTCCGAGCATTTCGGATACGACTTGAAGCTAGATGATCGGCGTGCGGATCAACCACCTCGATCGTGGCGTGATCCGGTAATAAATGCCCTCCGATTTCAGGGCCCCCGACCTGGAGACCGCCCGGTCGAGGCTGACCGCGCGAGCCGTTCGTTGCACTCCGCGTTGACTATCTGAAACGTAGTGCCAGCACTCTGGCGTCTTTAACGAGACGATCGCCACTGGGTCGACGACTTTGGCGCGTCCCAGGGTCGGCGTGCGCGGAGAGACCACGATCAGCCTGGGGGAATGAAGCTGCCCCATGCCAGCCTCGCCTGGGCACACGAACTGGATGACGTCACGACAACGTCGAGCGCCGGTTTTGCTCGCAACACGGCCGATCTGCGGCAGGACGCAACGAGCCAGGTATTCAGCGCTGGGTTGCGGAGGGTGTGGTAGCAGAACGCACAGGGCAATCTCCTCTCCCGGCCGGTGCGCCTGACATCAGAAGTTTCCACCCACATTCTTTACCCAACCTCAGCCGCCCGGCGTTGACCAAGCTCGGAACGGAGGCCTACTCTCCAGTAGCAACCGTTGAAGGAATGGCGAATGACCGAGACGCTCGTGATCCGTGGAGGCACCATCGTCGATGGCACCGGCGCGCCACGCTACGAAAGCGATGTTGCCATCGTTGGCGACAAGATCGCAGCGATCGGCCGGGCGCTGCCCAAAGGCGACCGGGAAATCGACGCACGCGGCAAGCTGGTCACGCCGGGCTTCGTCGATATCCACACCCACTACGACGCGCAGGTGACCTGGGCCAATCGCATCAGCCCATCCTCCTGGAACGGCGTAACCACCGTGCTGATCGGCAACTGCGGCGTCGGCTTCGCGCCCTGCCTGCCGGGGCGGCGTGATATGCTGGTCAAGCTGATGGAAGGCGTGGAGGACATCCCCGAGGTGGTGCTGACCGAAGGGCTGCCCTGGAACTGGCAAACATTCCCCGAATTTCTCGACGCGCTGGGTGCCCGCCGTTACGACATCGACGTGGCGACGCAGGTTCCGCACTCGGCGGTGCGTGTCTATGTCATGGGCGAGCGGGGCGCGAACCGCGAAGCCGCGACCGAGGACGACCGCAACCGCATGGCGCAACTGGTCGCTGAAGGTCTGCGGGCCGGAGCGCTCGGTTTTGCCACCTCCCGCACCATTGCCCACAAGACCCTCGCGGGCGAACATATTCCGACCTTGTGCGCGGCCGAGGCGGAGCTAGCGACCATCGGTCAGGCGATGCGCGGCGTGGGCGCCGGTTGGATGCAGGTGATTTCGGATTTCGATCACCCCGAAACGGAGTTTGGCATCCTGCGCCGCGTGGCGGAGGGCTCCGGCAGGCCGATGACGTTCTCGCTGCTGCAGCGTGAACAACGGCCGAAGCTATGGCGAGAGTTGCTCGACAAGGTCGCGGAGGTAAACCGCGCTGGTTTCGATATGAAAGCCCAGGTCATGGGGCGCCCGATCGGCATCATGCTCGGCTTCGAAATCTCCCAGAATCCCTTTATCGGCCGGCCGAGCTGGCGCGAGATCAAGGATCTGCCGTTGGCCGAGAAGCTGGTCAGGCTGCGTTCGCCGGAATTCCGTGCCCGGCTGTTGTCGGAGAAGACCAAGAATCCTATGGCAGAGCTGCGCGTCAATATGTGGGATAAGATCTTTCCGCTGAATGATCCTCCTGATTACGAGCCGCCGCCGGAAGCGAGTGTCGCCGCCCGCGCCGCCCGCGAGGGTCGCGATCCGCAAGATGTGGTTTACGACATGCTGTTGGAAAACGACGGGCGCACAATCCTCTACCGTCCGATCATCAACTATGCCGACGGCACGCTCGATACCGTCAAACTGATGTTGGAAGATCCGAATACGCTGATCGGTTTGGGCGACGGCGGGGCGCACGTCGGCATCATCTGCGATGCCAGTACGATGACACACACCCTGACGCACTGGGCTCGCGATCGCACACGCGGCGCTCGGTTGCCCATGGAATGGGTGGTGCGCCGCCTGAGCCTCGACAATGCCGCGGCCATCGGGCTGCACGATCGCGGCGTGGTGGCGCCTGGATTCAAAGCCGACATCAACGTGATCGACTTCGACCGCCTGATGGTCCATGCGCCCGAGGTGCTCTATGACTTGCCGAGCGGCGGGCGCCGGCTGGTGCAGCGCACCGAAGGGTACGATGCGACGATCGTGTCGGGTGTGCCGGTCTACAGAAACGGCGAAGCAACGAATGAATTGCCCGGCCGGCTGGTACGCGGAGCCAAAGCAAAGCGGGCAATGCCCATGGCGGCAGAATAGTCAAACGCAGGCTGTTACAGTAAATCTGAAGGGGAGCTTTGGCTGAGTTACTTTCGCCGATACCGCGCTCTACCCATTCGCCGCTAAAACCGAGGCATCCTTGCCTGCGGGATGAGCTGCGTTCGAAACCTCCCGACCTCCAACGGGTTTTACAAACCTATTGGAATGCTATGCCATGAAAAGACCTGTCCGTGTGACGACCTTGTTGGTGCGAAGGTCCGTCCATGGTTGGGTAGGATGGAGTTCGCTAATGAGGGCGGGAAGAGCCGCTACACCGGCAGCGCATGCCACCGGACCAACGAAGCCTGCGACCAGCAAGGCAGTGGGCTTTGCGCAGGCTGGGCCGCTGTCGCAGAACGAATCGTTGCGTGGGGGAAGTGGAAGTGAAATCGCCCGGACGCTGAGTGTCTCCGACAGTACCCCAACGAACAGCAGCGAACACCAGTCGCTGCTGCAGGGTGGCGCACGGGCCGGGGGTCGGATGCTGCCATCCTGCCCCGCGTCCCGCTAATTAGACCGCGGCGTAATTTGTCGGTTTCCCCTTAAAAGCAATCAGCTCGATCAGTCATTCTGCCACCAGAGTTCTATTATATGTCCGTCAGCCGTAGCATAGAAGACGTGTTGCGTAACTTCCGCCGCAAAGACGTGACTGGTAGGATCGCCCACCGCAAGTGGTGCATCACCGCTCGCGATCATGAGGTCCTGAGGACTGGGCTTTTCTTCGCCCTGCAACCCAAGTCGTCTGATATCCAAATCCGGCCCTGCGTAGAAGACCTGCTGGGCGGCGCCATCGGCCGTGAAGACAAGACTAGTCGGCCTACTCGCGTCCTCCTGCGCACCGCCGAGGTCGGATAGTAAGTCGCGCCAAGGCGGAAACTGGCCGTTGCCCCAGCGTAGTTCGACGAGGTGACTTCCGACAGATGTGTAGAATACGTGCTGAGTGCCTTCGGCGGCGAAGACGTGGCTGGTCGGTCTACCGGCAGATGGGGGCGCCCCACCGCTTCGCCGGGTGAGGTTCTCGAAGTGCTTGCCCTCCCCACGTCGCCACCAAATTTCGATGATATCGAAATCGACTGAGGTGTAGAACACGTGCTGAGTGCCCTCGGCGTCGAAGACGTGACTGATTGGGTCGCCCGACGCGAGAGGCGCTCCGCCACTCTCGATGTTAAGGTTTTCGGGCTGGGCAGCATCGGACCCCTTCCACCAGAGTTCGATGATGTGGCCGTCTGCCGTTCGGTAAAATACATGCTGGCTCCCCTCGGCGGCGAAAACATGACTGGCCGGATTACCCACCGCGAGCGGGGCGCTCGCATTCATCAGGCTACCCCAGTGTGGGGTCTCGCCGCCTCTCCACCAGAGTTCGATGATCTGGCCGTCAACGGTGCGTTAGAACACATGCTGGCTACTCTCTGCGGCGAAGACATGGCTGGCCGGATCACTGGCTGCAAGTGGCGCCTTGCCGCCGGTCGCGTTTATCAAATCACCCCGGTGAGCGGCCTCTGCGCCTCTCCACCAGAGTTCGACGATGTGATTGTCAACCGAACGGTAAAAAACGTGCTGGGTGCCTTCGGCGTCGAAGACATAACTGGCAAGCCCGCTCGGGTCATTCGTTACGAGCGGCGCCCCGTCACCCGCGGTCGTGAGTTTATCCCAATGCCAACTCATTACTTTATCCCCCGATATGAGTTGTCAATCATCGAGATTGCGGGATATTCGCCCGGCACCTCCATGTGTTTCGATTTATGCCAGTGATTTGCTGTATGATCAGCGATCGTGACGCGCATTAGCGCGTCCGCATCATGTTTTGCCATGTAGTCTTCCCTATGTTATGCAGTTTTCTGACAAGTCTACGCACGCTTGCGGCAATTGCATCATCGCCACGTCATCGCACCTTGCGAAATGAGCCAGCCCGATGCTGTGGCCTAGTTCACACTCGCCAGGCCGAAAATCTCAGGGTCAGAGGCTTGGGTGGACAACAGGAGGGTGGTTCACCATGCCTTTAACCGGGATGAGGGTGATTGAAGTCTGCTCCAACCTCGCGGGGCCGGTGACCGGGACCATCTTCGGGGATCTGGGCGCCGATGTAATCAAAGTAGAGAAGCTAAACGGCGGCGACGATGCTCGTGGCTGGGCGCCTCTGTGGAACGATCACGGCGCACCGTTTCAGGCGATCAATCGCAACAAACGGTCCGTGGCGCTTGATTTCCGCAAGCCCGAGGACGTTGCCAAGCTCAAAAGCCTGGTCCTGGATGCCGATGTTTTCGTCCACAACATGCGTCCAGGGGCCGCCGAGGCACTTGGGCTTTCCGGCCCCGAAATGCGAGCGCTCAATCCTCGGCTGATCTACTGCGCCATCGATGCCTACGGCGAGCAGGGACCGTGGCGGGAACGCAGCGCTTACGACGGGCTCGCCCAGGCGCTGTCAGGCCAAATGAGCGGCAACGGTTTTCCCGATTCTGAACCGCTTCTGGTTCCCGGTGGACTGGTGGACAAGGGCGCCGGGATGTGGGCTGCCATTGCAACGCTGGGCGCCCTGGTGCGGCGCGCGCGCACGGGCGAAGGCGCGATTGTCGGAACGTCGCTGTTGGAAGCATCGCTTTTCTGGCGCGATATCGCCTTCGCGCACTATCAGGCGACCCGGCAAACGCCGCTCCCGGCGGGCAACACCTCTGTCAGCATCGTTCCTTATGGCGTGTTCCCGACCAGCGACGGCCCGGTCATGCTCGCCTGTGCCGGCGACAGCCTGTTTGCTGCCCTGGCGGCCGCGCTGGATCACAGTGAATGGCTGCAAGACGACCGGTTCGCGACCAATGGCGCCCGCGTGGCGCACCGGGACATCGTCGTGCCGGCAATCGAGGACGTTCTGAAGACCAGATCTCGGGATCATTGGATTGAATTGCTGGGTAAAAGCCGCGTCCCGTGCGCCCCAATTCTGACCGTCGCCGAGGCCCACGCACATCCGCAGGTGCAGGCGATCGGGATCTTTCAATCAGCCCCCGGCGTAGACCGGCCGGTTGTCTCCGCGCCCTGGAGGATCGACGGCGTAAGGCCGCCCGTCCGCGCCGGGGCGCCCGCGCTCGGAGAAGATAACCGTGCGGTTTTCGGCGAAATGACCTGGCGCGAGCAGGACGCCTGAAGTCGGCGCAGCAATTACAGCGCAACGACGGCAAAAATTGTTTGTAAGTCCCGAAGTAAAGTGGCCCCGGAGGGATGCCCATGCTTTCACGTGTGGCCATCGAAGCCTCGTTCGGGTCGGCCAAGGCACCCCGATTGGAGAGTTGTCCCGGCTGTTTTAGATTCCGTTCTACCTTTCTAAAGACCGTGTCGCCGATGGTCAGCCGAAACGGATCAAGCTGCTCGGCGAAGATCTTGTATCATTCCGGGATACGGAGAATAGGGTCGGTCTAAGCGCCCATCCCTACGCTCATCGCGAAGCACTAATGACTTTCGGCCGCAACGGGCGCGCAGCATTCGCTGTGTCTATCACGGATCGAAATATGATGTGACCGGCGCGGTGATCGACATGCCGGCCGAGCCGCTTGCAGCCGCTTGAAAGAGCGTGTCCAAATCAAAGCCTATCCCTGTCAGGAGCGAAATGGCGTCGTATGGACCTACATGGGTTCGGAGCCCCGGAACGCGCCACCGCTGCCTGACATGGAACGGAATCTGGTTCCGTCCGAACACGTCGTCGTCACCCTTCGCGTGCAGGAGTACCATTGGTTGCAGGCCCTGGAAGGCGAAATCGATTCGGCTGATGCGCCCATCCTACATGCCGCCATCGACGCCAAAGGCGAAATCAGCGACTGGATCGCGGCCCGCGACCTGCGGCCAATGTTTCAGTGTGAGCGCCAGGATTTTGGCGTTAGCATCGCGGCTCGGGGGCGCCCTGGACAACGGGATGCTGTACTGGCGGGTCAACCACTTCGCCGGCTTTTGTTCAGCGTGTCTTCGGCTGGACGAATTGCCCTGAATCTGCCGGAATAAGCCTTCTCTGTGCTGATTGAAAAGGCGCTTCGCGACGCGGGCACCCATGCCGCCCGACCAACGCTTCGCCCATGCCGACCCAGAGCTGGATGCGGCTCGTGCCGGCGTCTCGACCAGCGTGAGCACCTTGCATGGGGCGGTCTGGACAACCGCTGCGCTCTTTCGTGAGACCGCGAAGGCAATCGCGGCCGCGGCGGCTGACGGTTTGCTCGCCTTGGAAATGGAGGCCGCGGCGCTTTATGCCTTAGCGAGCGCCCGCGGGTGCCGGTTGTCTGCGTGGCACACGTGACCAACCGCATAGCCCAGGTCGAGGGCGACTTCGAGAAAGGCGACGCCGACGGCAGCGCTGACCGTCTTGTCCTCCATTGTTCTCTCCTGGCGCGCGGGCCGGCTGCGCGGGTCGTGATCCGAGTCGTTGGCACGGCGCGTGGTCATCAAAGGTCCACCTGGAGCGTCCCTTGCCCGTCGCACAGCGGCTGGCCGCCCGTCGACGAAATTCTAAGATGGAATAGCCGGGTGGTAGTCAGCCGCCGCCCGCATAACCTTCCATATAACAACATCACGCAGGCTTGAGCGCGCGGCCATCTCTGTATGGCTTTTCAATTATTTGCCAAAAGGGCATAGCGCCTCCATGATTCCGACACGCAGAATCGAAAGTGCGCATTGGGTCGCGTGGCCAGTCGCAGAATTTGGGTTTGGGCGGGAAGTCGGTCTACTGGCGAAGGCATATGGGGGGTTATGATGAACTGGGTTAAGAAATTCGGCTTATTTTCCGTGTCGTCGGCAATGGTTTGCGCGCCGATCGCCTCGAGTTTCGCGCAGGGGGCGCCGGCAGGCTTTGCGCACTATTATTTCGCGGAACATGACTATGGCGGCCAACACTGCCCTGGGCTGACCTGGCACATCGACCGGGTTACCCAGCCCAACGGGACCGTCGCCATCAGCGGTCCGATCTGGTATGCGGACGGTAGCGGCGTCAGCTTCGCGAAGGGCACGGGGCAGGCCGATGGTAAATTCACTCTTACTGTGTCAACGATGAGCGGCGATGGGCCAGCGGGCACGATTACCGGCCAGCGGCACCCCGACGGCAGCATCGATTCAACGGCAGTCGGACCGCCTTGCTTCGCCGGGACGCGTCACATAGCTCCGGGACAGACCTCCGAGAAAGCTAATTGATCAGTGGTTTTTGATGCTTTTCCGATGAATTTGGGGGAAAGCGGCTTCTCGCAATAGCGGACCACGCCGAAGTCGCAACTTCGGCGTGCCCGGTGCGGTAGCGGTGGTCTGAACGGCAGGTCAGGCCACCGGAGCGGAAGGACCTGAACCAAGCCCGCGTTTGCGGGCAAGGTGGTGGGATCGAGCGCGTGAAGCCGATTGGCGACAGCGCGACATAATCGAGGCAGCCGACGATCGATCGGCGTGAGCGTATCGACCGGCGGCAGGGCGCTCCTCCATTGACCACGCGGATAGCTATGTCATCGTGCGGCATGACATAGGGAGAGAACGTTTGGACCAGGTAATCCGCGTTCTGGACCCCGCGAAGTTCCGAGATCCGTTCGTCACGGCCCAGGGGGAAACGCGGGCAACCGTCGCGCTGCGGGCGCTGGAGACGCTGTGGTTCAACACCGGCACGCTGTGCAACCTGACGTGCCGGAACTGCTATATCGAATCATCACCGCGCAACGACCGGCTCGCCTACCTGAGCGCGGCCGAGGTCGAGACCTATTTGGACGAAATCGCCAGCGACCGGTTGCCGGTGAAACTCATAGGGTTCACCGGTGGGGAGCCGTTCATGAATCCCGATATCATCGAGATGCTGGACTGCGTGTTGTCGCGGGGGCTGGACGCGCTGGTATTGACGAACGCGATGAAGCCGCTGCGCAAACTGCGGGCAGAGATGCTGGCTTTGCGGGAGCGCTATGGGGATCGACTGACTATCCGCGTATCGGTCGATCATTATGACCCCGACATTCACGAGGAGGAGCGTGGCCGGCGAAGTTGGGCGCCGACCCTGGACGGTCTGACTTGGCTGGCGTCGAACGGTTTCAAACTGGACGTTGCCGGCCGACGCTTTACCGGGGAGAGCGAGAGCGAGTTGCGCTCTGGGTTCGCGACGCTGTTTGGCGAACACGGAATCGAGGTTGATGCGTTTGACCCGGTGCGGCTGATGCTGTTTCCGGAAATGGAGCCCGAACGCGATGCGCCGGAAATCACCACCGCCTGCTGGGGCATCCTGCGAAAGTCACCCGACGACGTGATGTGCGCGGGCGCTCGGATGGTCGTGAAGCGGCAAGGAACAGCGTCGCCCGTCGTCCTGGCGTGCACGCTGCTGCCCTACGATCCCCGCTTCGAAATGGGCACGACTTTGGCCGAGGCATCCGGACCGGTGTCCCTCAACCATCCATTCTGCAGCTCGTTCTGCGTTCTGGGCGGGGCGTCCTGCAGCCGCTGAGCGAGATCGGCGCTGAAGCGTTCGGCCCCCTCCGGGTTCAAGTGGCAGAACATGTCGCCGAAGAAGCGGTCGGGCCAGTGTGGCATAACGTCTCCAGCGACGTGGAAGTGCGGGTATTGCCGTTCGTAAGCCGCTAGATAGGCGGCGAACTGGTCACGCACCTCGGGCCGCACTTCCTCCCATGTCGCCTCGCTCACCGGCATGGCGATGAAACGGACGTCGATGCCGCGCCGGTCGAGCTCAGCCAGCAGCCTGTCGAAGTAAAAATCCAGAATTGGCAACGGGGTGAAGCTGGCCAGATGGCCCTCGAGGGCGACGGTGTGCGACCCCATTTCAGTACCAAAATAGTAATGCCCGCGAGAAAACAAGGTCTCAGCCAGGGTTTGCTGATTGACTGTCCAACGGAGGAACCCGCCGCCGTGCGCCAAGCTGGCAAAATACAATGGCGGGAAATGGATACGATACAGCCAGTCGCGAAGCGATGGTGGTAGACCCTCGGCGTGACGCGCCTCGTACACCGATGGGTCGCCGATTTCACGGGACGCCAAGCGCAGGTTCGATATATCCGCCGGGGACAGGAAATCGTAGCGGACGCTCCGCTCCCAGAATAAGTCCGGGCGGACAAAGTGGCCGGGGTCGAGCGAAATGATGACCAGCTTGGGGAGCGTGGGGCATTGGACCACACGGGTCAGCGCTGCCAGCGCCTCGATCGCCTCCCCTCCACCGACGGCAAGGTTGGTCATGGGAAACGGCATTCGCTGGGGCAAAATATCCGCCGCTGCTCGAGAGTCTCCTAGAATGAGCCCCTCGCCTAGATCGCATCGATCCAGGAGGATTTCTTTGGCGCGCCACGAGGGGTATTCGGCGTCCATATAGGCCATGGGCATGGCCAAAACCCAGGCCCAGATCAGGGCGAAACTCAGGATCGCCGAAAGCGCGAACGCTGTCAGGTAGCGCACTAGAACCGGAAATACAGGAATTCGGAAGTGCCGCCGGCCGCGAGAAGTCCGAGCGTGGCGGCGCATCCCATGACGAGGGCCCATTGCGGGGATGCCGTCCAGGCGAGACGTGCAGCCGGGTCGGGCTGCATCCACTGCCGCGTGGATGGGACCACCCAGACGATCGCATACAGGGAAAGCAGCCATGCGACATCGATCAGGACATGAATGTCGGGTTGGACGAGACCTATTCCCTGCAGACCGGCCATACCGGCGAGCATCTCCGTGGCGTCGGCGATCGTGGTGGCACGAAACAGAACGGAGCCGACCAGAACGCATAGATAGGTCAGCGCGACACTGCCGAGTTGCGGCAGGGCGGGCGCCTTGATGAGACGCCATGTGTGGTTGAGCACGAGGAACGCCGCATGCAGGAACCCGAACAGCAGAAACGGCAACGTCGCGCCATGCCATAACGCGACGAGCACCATCGTCGCGACAAGCGGCGCTGCGATCATCGTCAAGAAGCCCTCGACCGTCCGCTGCGCTCGTGCGTCGATGCGGCGGCCATGGCGCTTTCGCCAGCGCAGTATTGCCAGCACGAGCGGCGCGTGGACGTTGGTCATCAGAAACCGGGTCAACGACATGTGCCAGCGCTGCCAATATGCGATGACGGATGGCGCTCGGTAGGGCTGGTCGAAATTGTCCGGCAGCCGCAGCCCGACCATCCAGGCGAGACCAATCGCCATGTCGGTGTACCCGGAGAAATCGAAATAGAGCATCAGCGAGTAGGACGCCGCGGCCTGCCACGCGGGAAATAGCGTCAGAAGCGAAGGATCGGCGAAGCCAGCGGAGACGACCGCCGAAAGCGGATCCGCGAGCAGGGTCTTCTTCAGCAGACCGATCAGAAAAAATCCGCTCCCCACCGCCAGATTGTTGGCGGTGAGCCGCCACCCGTTGCGGGCGAACTGGGGCAACATCTCGCGCGGGTTCAGGATGGGGCCGGCGAGCAAAACGGGAAAGAACGCCACGAATAGAGCGTAGTCGCTGACCTTCGGGGGCCGCGTGTCGCCTCCGGCGTGGTACAACAGGCAGCCGATCTGGGAGAAGGTGAAGAAGCTCAGCCCCAGTGGGGGAATAGCGTCAGGCCCGAGATATTTGAACCATCCGAGCACCGCCAGATTGACCACGACGCCGATCGCCGCCCAGCGTCCTGCTCGGGCAGAACCATGCATGATGCGCAACAGGATAAAGTTGCCGCCGACCGAGAACACCAGCAGCGGAACGAAGGCCGGGGCGCCGGCGGCGTAGAACGCCAGCGAGGCCCCGATCAGCCAGGATTTTGCCCAACCGGCGCCCAACCGGCTAAACAGCGCGTACCCACACAGCACCAGCGGCAGGAAGCAGAGCAGAAATGGAAAGCCGTTGAACGTCACCGCGGTAAGGCCGGCTTAACCTCGGTCGTACGCAATGGGGCGCCGACGGTGATCACGCGAGCCTCAGGGTTCGGTTTGCCAGATCGCCGAAACCGGTGGCGTTGTGCAGCAATCCACGGACGACAGTGATGAAGTCAGGTAAAGGCGCGGCCACTGACCGGCTCCTAGGATTGTCGGCGCGCAATGGTATTACGCGCAAAACCCTACCAACGGGTTAACGGTCAGCTAAAAAGGACGAACCGCGGTTTAGGCGTGTCCGGCTGTGTCGGACAGCAGCAGTGGGTCGACGCGCAGCTTGGCGAACGCGCGCCGCCATTTCGTGTCGTGGTCGCCATCGAACAGCAAGGTTTCGTCCGGCTGGACAGACAGCCAGGCATTTTGTTGGATTTCCTGATCGAGCTGACCCGGGCCCCAACCGGCATAACCCAGCGCGAGGACGCATTCGCGGGGTCCGCCGCCCTCGGCGATCACCTTCAGCACATCGAGGCTAGCGGTCAGGGCCATGCCGTGATCGACCTTCAGACTGCCCTCGCCGGTCCAGTCACTGGTGTGAAGGACGAATCCGCGGGCATTCTCGACCGGACCGCCGGCGTACAACTTGATCTGCCTAACCGGCGGCAAAGGCTCGACACTCAGTTGCTTCAGCAGGTCATCGAAAGTTGGTTTCACGATCGGGCGGTTCAACACCAGACCCATCGCCCCCTCCGGCGTGTGCGCACACAAATATATCACGCTCTGCTGGAAGCGTTCGTCGGCCATGCTGGGCATGGCGATCAGCAACTGACCGGTCAGGAAGCCTTCCGGCGGAGGATCATCGGACTCGGGTTCGGAACTGGCCATGCAGGAAATTTGGTTGTTACCGGAGACTTGCGCAAGCGCCTCCGTATTGCGTGAAGCAGGTTTGTCAAAAGCACTCTACCAGGATGATTTCGGCGAGGCAGTCGAAATCGAAAGTGCCGGCCAAGTTCTGTCAGTTTCCAGATGCTCGCACGTTTCGGTTGCTTCAACTGAACCCTGAATCGCTACCTGTTGGGGCGCGCCTCGCCGAGGTCGATTTGCGGCTTCCCGTCGGAGGCCCCTACGCTTGAGGTGGTAGGCCGGGCGTGGGAACCGGATCAGTCGGTGTCGGCACCTCGGGCGGCGGTATGTCCTGACCTGGACCGGGCAGCTCCGGCGGGAGAGGTTGTGGTTCGATCGCCAATGTGGACCTCCTTCGAGTTGGTTGCCCACCATTAACGACGCAGCAGCCGAACGGGTTCAATGGGCGGCTTGGTGCGGATCATGGGATATCAGCAGAACGGCGCTGCCGGAAGCCAACGTACGCGTGACCCGAGCGGCGGGCACTGTTAAAGAGCCTGGTATGCTGAGAAAATTGTACATGCGCGTGATGGTGCTGGCCGCCTCCCCCAACGCCGCCTGGTGGCTGGCGCTGGTCGCTTTTGCAGAGGCCAGCTTTTTTCCGATCCCGCCGGACGCGCTGCTCGTGCCGATGGTTTTGGCGAAGCCGCGTGCCGCCTGGCGATTGGCGGCCATTTGCACAGTGGCCAGCGTCGCGGGCGGGGCGCTGGGTTATCTGATCGGCTTTGCCGTGTTCGATCAGGTCGCACAGCCGATTTTACGCCTGTACGGTTATGGACCGGCCTATGCAGCGTTTCAGGCGAAGTTTCAGGAATACGGCTTGTGGATCATTCTGATTAAAGGTCTGACGCCGATCCCTTACAAGATCGTTACCATCGCCGCCGGCGCTGCCCGGTTTGATTTCGGACTGTTTATGGCGGCCAGCGCGTTGACGCGAGGTGCGCGGTTCTTTCTGGTGGCAACGCTGCTCCATTTCTTTGGCGAACTCGGTGCGGGTATTTATCGAGCGGCGTTTGACACTGGTGACCGGCGCATTGGCTTTGGGTGTGGTCGGTGGGTTCTTGGCGCTGAAGTTCCTCTAGACCATTTTCGAAGCGATTGTGCGGGCTGGCCGAAAAAGGCCTGGCTCTGCGTTTTATTGCATGATCCCTTTGCCAGGGAACTTCGGCCCAGTGCCTGCGCTATGGGGAGGGTTGGACGGGGCTCCGGGCTGCTGCAACGAGTTGATCATTGTGGTGGCCCAGAGTTGGGGGTTCCACGTCTGGTCCCTCGGGAGATGCGCGCTGGTAGCTGGGTGGGCGTGGGGGCGCTGGGTGTCGATCTTCGCCTTCGCTTGCTGGATGACGGCCATTATCTCGGCCTGCCGCATGTCGTCGATGGGCTCCGCCATTTCGGCGGGGACGGAGGGAAGTTCGTCGCCGAGACGCTGGTCGAGCGCCTTTTCGGTCTGCAGGGTTGAGCGATTGAGGCTGTTGGCGCAACTGCGGTAGCGGAGGCGCATTGATTGCGACATCTCGGCGCCTTTGGCCTCGGCGAGGACGTCGAGCGTGGTCATGCCGAAGGCGATGATGTGAGCGGCCTGCAGCATTTCCGCTCTGGTGCGGGTTTCGTAGGAGGCCAGGGTGTCGAGGATCTCGGACCGGGCTTCGTGCTTGTCCCTCGAGGCTGCGGAGAAGTACGGCAGCAGGAAAGCGATGATCGTTTCAAGAAACGAGTTGGGTGGGAGAGCCATGGGTCGGTCCGGTGTGTCGTTGCGCATTTGTTCTAGCTCTGCTTGAGGGGCGGTGTCAAGAACATAAGGTGAATTCCAGCTGTAAGTGCCTGGTTGGTGCCTGTTTAGAGAGGCACGTCAGTGCGATTGGTGGAATCAGGAGAATGCCAACATCGGTCTTAAGCACAGGTCTTTTGCAGCGTGTCGGTCAGCTGCTCAAAGCTGATTGGCTTGATTAGGACCGCCGCTGGATGGTCGGTGTTGATCCGTGCGATGTTGGCCGGCTCACCAGATCCAGTGATAAAGACTATCGGGCTGCCGAGCAAACGATGAATGGCGAGCGCCGCATCCACGCCGTCCTGCTTGCCTCGCAGCCTCACATCCATCAGCACGACATCCGGTTTGTGGTGCGTAGCGAGCCCGATCGCCTTCTCCACGTTATCGGCGATCCCGCACACGCTCATGCCAATGTCGGTCACCATATCGCTAATCACGCTGGCGATTAGGTATTCGTCCTCGACAATCAGAACGCTCTTGCCCGCCGTCATACCTCCTCCCTAGGCAGGCGGATCTTCGCCTGCGTTCCGCCGGCATAATCAAAGGTCATTGTTCCATCCATCTGCGCGACCAGTCCTCGTAGAATGTTCCCGCCGACACCGGAACCGGACTGAATGCGTGCCGGCGTCTCCGGATCAGCGCCATTGTCAGCCACTGTAAGACAGAACCCACCTTGCGGATCGTTGTCGAATGTGATCGCCACGCGGGTTTCGCCGTCCCTGGCGCGAGCGTGCTTGACGGAATTAGTAACCAGTTCGGTGACGATAAGGCCCAGCGGCAGCGCGAAATCCATCGTCACCTGGACCGAAATGTTCTCTAGCGTCAATCGGATAGCACTTCCCTTGACGGTGCGTGACAGGTTCTCAACCAGCTCCGTCAGGAAAGGGGCGATATCAAACGTTGTGAGGTTATCCGAGGTCATCAGCTGCGCATGCACCAGGCCGAGGGTACGAACCCGGCCCCGCAGATTGGACATCGCATCGCGGGAACGCTGATCCGGCAGGCGTCGACGCTCCATGTCGATCAGCGAATCGACGACCTGGAGGTTGTTTTTGACACGGTGATAAACCTCCCGCAGTAGCAGGTCGCGCTGCGCCAACGCCTGCTGCAGCTCGGAGGTGCGCTCCTCAACTCGCTGTTCCAGGGAAGCCTTCAGCTGTCGAAGCTCTGCGGCAGTCTGTTTATGCAGCTCCATTTCGCTGTACAAACGGGAGATGTCCGTCCACACGACCGCGATGCCGCCGTTGGGTAACTTGCGTTCGTTAACCTGAAACCATCGCCCGTCCGGCATCCGCCGAACGATCGAGTAGGAACCCCGCATCCTTGTGCGCGCGGCGAGCCACTCCTCCTCTCGCCCGATGGCTTCAGGGATCTTGCCGGCCTTGACGCTGGCCCGAACCAGATCAATCCATGACACGCCGTGCTCGACTTCGCCGCCGATCGCATGCCGGACTTCCGCATACATCGTATTGTATGCGACCAGACGGTCATCGGCATCGTAGACACCGACAGCCTCGTCAATCGCTAACAAGACTTCGGCTATTAACCGGGCGTCGATGCGATCTATGGTTGCACACCTCCTGGGTAAGACTATGAACTGTGTCCCGCACTGGCAGCAATGTTCCTCGGAGAATTATCTCACATTGCTGTGAATATCTAGGGGTAAGCCGCTTTATGGCGATAGGAGGGTGCCGGATAAACGAGCGCTGTCTGGCCGACGCAAGGCCGGGCTCCGCTCTTTTGGCGACGCATGGGCCGGCACCACCACCCGTCTCAATTCTGCCCAAGGCATCCCGTGACCCACGAGAGCCAGACCCTTGGACGTCGTTGTGCCCCCTGCGCTTCCCGAGCGGCTCGCGGCGGCACAACAGCATCGCCATCTGCACGACGCGGGGGTGGCCCACCGAGGCTGTTGCTCGCATGCGGGCACGCGCTTCGGCAACAAGCCATCCGCGACCTTCTAACGTCTGGACTTGCATGATCGACAAGTCGATCGCGACGCGCCGGTGCTTCGCACGGTGTACTCTCGCCGGCCAAAACGAGGCCAGCGTGACCCTACAAGCCCAATCGGTGCGCGTCGGCCAGCGCTCCGAGGCTGGTAAATCGGAAATCGTAGCGTACGTCTGGTGAAACCGGCGCTGTCGCGCCCCAGCCGCCGGCGTCATGGCGGCGGTCGATCCAAGCCGAGGCAATACCGAGCGCTTGCGCCGGAACGTGGTCGTGGAACAGGCTCCGGGCGACGTGCAGCATTCTTTCCTTTCGTATGCCCTGCTCCGTCACCCGGTCCACGAGATAGAGGAAGTTTCGCCGGTCGGGTTTGTAGGAGCCGATGTCCTGCGCAGTGTAAATCGCATCGAATGCGACCCCGAGACGATCGTTTGTCGCCGCGAAACTGGATCGGTCGACATTGGACAGTATTATCAACCGAAAATGTTGCTTCAGATATCGCAACGCCTCGACCGTGTCCGGGAACGCCGGCCAGTCGGCAATGGACCGACCGAATGCGGCATCTTCGGCAGGACCGGACGCGACGTCCCATTCGATCGCAAGTTGTCGATGCACCGCGGCAAGTAGTTCCGGATAGAGCATCTCCGGTGTTTTCTCTTGCTGCCTGGCTTCAACCCGTCCGAAGGCTTCCAGCACGGCATCTCGGGATAACACGGCGTCGGTCCGCGAGAGGCCCCTTCCCTCCCGCGCCGCCATCTGGTTTCGAAGAATTCATGGCGACACGTGAAAGTAACGGTTTCAAAGCTGAATGGATCCCGCTCTCCCAATCGATCAGGGTGCCGTAGCAGTCAAACGACAGTACATCGAAGTCCTTCAAGCCGCGCTCCGGCTCGGCGGGAGTGCCGGATGGGTTGGCGATCTCATTGGCCATGGCGGACCGCGAGCTCAGGACCGCAAGCTATTGATGGTCGGCCTGCGCCGACCTTGACGTCGCGTAGCGGATGCGTCCTCGGCCACGATTCGGTTATTTCGCAGCAGGCCATCAGCCCGGAAACTTCGCCCAATCGCCGAGCTCTGCGGACTGACGGAGCCAGTCACGGACACCCTGCGGATTGCGGAAAATCGCGTCCACACGGTAGCCGGCGCCACCCTGAATACGAGCCTCTCGCATTCCGTCCTCGTCGGTTATGTCATCGCCGATGAAGATTGGCAGGCGTCCGGCGAAGGGCGGATGCCGCATGAGGGCCACAACAGCGCTACCTTTGTCGGCTCCACGCGGCCGGACCTCCCACAACATATGTGCGGGATGAAGGTCGAAACCGGGAGAGCTATCCAGCAGAGTTTGTAGTGCGCGATGAAAGACCTCTTTAGCCTCCGGGGCTTGGCGGTAGTGCAAAGCGAAGCCGCGAGCCTTGCGCTCGAGTAAAGCGCCGGGATGACGGCGCACCAGCTCTTCCGCGGCTTCCAGCCATGATCGAGGTGGCGCGGGCAAGTCCGGGCGCTCGACCGGCGCGCCGACGCGGTGACGAATAGCGCCGCCGTGCTCACCCGCGACTGCGCCCGGGGCGTTGCCGAACAGGCGGTCTACCGTCTCGATCGGGCGGCCGGTGACGATGGCCAACGCGCCGTCCAGCGCATCACGCAGAGTGATGAGCACGGCTCCCAGGTCTGGTGGGACGGAAACGGCGTCCGGTGTGGGCGCGAAATCGACCAATGTGCCATCCATATCGAGCATCAACGCGGCGCAACGAAAGGGTGGCAGCGGGTCCATCGCTATGTGCAACCGGTGACGCGCAGGTCGTAGACCGGATGCTGCATCATGGAGAGCGATGGCTCTTGCTCAAGCATCCAGCCATCAAAGCCGGGAGAGTTGGGATGGCTGTCGGTGACAGTTAGATACGCGGCCGCGTCGGCCGGTTGGTCGGAGGGCCGGACTGCACAGGCCTTAGCGACAATCGTCAGCGAGCCGAATGCCACGGATCCGCCCACTTTGATCGTCAAGGCGGCGGTCTGGGCATTGACCTTGTCCAGGGCTTGAAGCTTGACGGTTGTAGCCCGAACCCAGCCGTTGGGCCGATCCATGGTGGCGGGCGGTGCAACGCCGAGCGGCGGCTGAATTGGGGCCTGTTGTCCCTGCTCAATGGGGTCCGGCCCGGGAGGCAAATCCTGCTGCCGGAATTGCTGCTGCAAAGGCGGCAATGGCTCGGGGCGGATCGGTTGCGGCTGTGCCTCCACCGATGCGGCCAACAGGAGACCAGTAGCGGCTAGCCAGAAACCTCTCATGTGGCGTTTCGCTTCGGCGACTCCAGGCCGGCCACGATGTCAGAGAAAATCTGCCGCATCGCCGTCTCGTTCACGCCCATCAGAACCGCGTCCTCGAAGGCGTCGCGCAGAACCTCCGAAACCTCGGCGTAATTTTCGGCCAGCATCTTCAGTTTCTCACGGCAACCGACGGCGTTGCCGTCGAGGCCAGGCCAGTTGGTGGGCGGCGCCGGGATCACTTTGGCAAAGGCGCCAGGGCGCCATCGGGGCGTCCCGTTTGCGACTGCTCGCCGCCATCCGTCTTGCCATCGGACTGGCCGCCCTTTGCGTTGTTCAGCGTGGTGACGCTGAAGATGAACTTGCCCAAAAGTTCCTCCAGGCTGACCGAAGACTGGGTGATTGAGATGGTCTGGCCCGGTTTGAGATCGGTGTCGTCACCGCCGGGTGCTAACGAAATGTATTTCCCGCCGAGCAGGCTCTCGCTGGTGATCGTGGCTGCAGTGTCCTTCGGCAACTCGAGACCGTTTCGCACCGTCAGGGTGACGACCGCGTTGAAGGTCTTCGGATCGATATGCGCGTCAGTCACCGTTCCGACCTTGACCCCGGCGATTCGGACGTCCCCTCCAACGCTCAGGCCGTCGATGTGGTCGAAGCGCGCCTGAAGCTCGTATCCACTTCCCGAAGTGCGCCCGGAGTGCGCGATGGCAAAGGCCAGAAAGGCCCCCGCTACGATAAGCACAGTCGCGCCGGTCAAGACCTCCGCAACGCCATGGCGCGCCATTGCGTTTGCTAGCTCGGCGTCCAGGCTTCGTAATCGCCGGTTGCACGAGCGCGGTTTCCGCCCTCGTAGTCATGACCGGGCGGACGGTAGCTGTTCGCGGTCCCGGTGAGGTTCGGGAGGTGCGGTTTTTGCCAAATTTTCCGCCCGGTGTCCGGCAGGGGCACATCGGTAGTGTAATGCAGCCACGAATGCCATTCCGCCGGAACGGCGCTGGCGTCCACCAAGCCGGCGTACATGACCCAGCGCCGATTGCGCACACTGCCGGGCCGCTGCCGTTTTTCCTCGAAATACAGGTTGCCGGCGGCATCGCTGCCGATCTGGCGCCCTTTGAGTTTGGTGAACAACCAAGTACCAATATTCATGGCGCGACATATAAGCAGGGCTCGCCGTTTGGTCCAGCTATCGCGACGCAATGCGGGTGGCTTCGGGCAGTGTTGAGTGCCTTTTTCCCCCGGTACCAGTTATCCCCAACATTTTGCGTCGATGAGGGACTTTCAACACATAATGTGCTATGCGGCTGGACGGACATTTCATACCATGATCCGCATGAAGAGCTCGCGGATATCGCCTCATCGGACATGGCATGGCGTGCGAATGCGCCGGACCGAGGTTTCACCTGATCCGGACAGCGCGCCACGGTCTGTCACGTTGCCTGCTTCCTGGGAAGACTCGGCAGCGGCGGCCTTGTCGGTGCTTGGTGGTGGGAAGGGTCCGGTCGATCTGGCCGGCGCGGCGCAAGCCTGGATTGCACCGATCGCGGCTGCCGCGACGACGGTTGGGATTGAAGTGCCGTTGGCGGACCGGCTGCATCGGCTGCTGCTGTTGCGGCGTGGGGCGCCGACGGAGGCTCTGTGGCATGGGGATGCGAATGAAGGCCCCGCGTTCGTGCTCAACCTTCCGGCGTTCTTGGACAGTGACGGGCTGCTTGATTGTTCCGGCATTGCCGAGGCGGTCGAGACCGCGGTGCTCTCGCTGAGCGCCGCGGCGCCGAAAGTGCGGGATATCGACGTGGGGATGGCTGACCTGGCCGGGTTGTTAGCCGCGGTAGGCGTCGATTATGCCTCGGAGGAGGCGCGGGATATCGCCCGGTGTCTCGCGGCAATCGTGCGCGGCAGGGCGGATGAGGCTTCCGGGCGATTGGGGCGGTTGTCGGGGCCAATGCGGCCGGCGGCTGTCGATTGGCCGGCGCCCCCGACTCATGCAACCGTGTTCGGGTTGGCGGAGGCCGCCCGAGCCGCGCGGCAGGCGGCGGCCGAGGTGGAGGGAATGCGTCACCGCGGCACGACGGGGATCATGCGGCCGGGTCTGGCTGAGGCGCTGCTGGGCAGTGAGACCGGTGGAATCGCGCCGGCTTTCTCGGTCATCGGTCACAATGGCGGGTTGACGCGGGCGGCCCGAGCCTGGCTCGGCGTCAAGGGGGTCTCGGCGGAAGCAGCGTTGGCGACTGCCCTGGGTGGGGGCAGCCCGATCCCGATTTACGAGGCGGCGGCCCACGCAGCGATGCACGACGCGGTTGCCCCGTTTATGCATGCGATGCCCCCGCGGCCGATACCGTTGGCGGCAGTGCCGGCGGCCCCGATACGGCGGCGGGAGTTACCGAACCGGCGCAGCGGCTATACTCAGAGGGCCTCGGTGGCCGGCCATAAGCTGTTCTTGCGGACCGGCGAATACGATGACGGATCGCTGGGAGAAGTCTCTGTCGCGCTGCATAAGGAAGGGGCGGCGTTTCGAGGATTGATGGACAATTTCACTCATGCGGTCAGTTTGGGGCTGCAGCATGGTGTGCCGCTGGAGCGATTTATTGAGGCATTCACCTTCACCCGGTTTGGGCCGGCTGGAACGGTTGAGGGCGACCCGGCGGTGCATGCGGCTACGTCCTTGCTCGATTACGTTTTTCGCAATCTAGCGGCGAATTATATGGCAGGCCGCGACATTCCGGAGGCCGAAATCGAGGAAGCGGATACCGTGGGTCAAGGCGCGCGAGACCAGTCGCCGCTTTTGCCGCTCGACTTGCCAGATGAGGCCTCGCCTCGGGCTCGACGACGGGGGTTGCGGGTGGTAGCGCGGTGACTGCCCGGATAAGCGACCGCCCTGCCCCGCTCTCTTGATCCTGGCTCGGTTCGGGGGGAAGTCAGACGCGGCAGCGTGTGGCCCGTCACTTATTGTTCGCTTGGGGGTCTGCTGCGAAATAATTGAATCGTGGCCGAGGACGTATCCCCTACGCCACGTCATA
Organism: uncultured Alphaproteobacteria bacterium; assembly: GCA_963772355.1. Classification (GTDB taxonomy): domain Bacteria; phylum Pseudomonadota; class Alphaproteobacteria; order Acetobacterales; family Acetobacteraceae; genus Rhodopila. The sequence continues at coordinate 49,118 of CAVYXX010000003.1, forward strand.
TGCGGCGCAGGCCGACCATCCATGGCTTGCTGCCGGAACTCGCAAATCCGTAGATGGTAGGCCTTCGCCTACCATGATGGCCTGGGGCGACGGTGCCTCCACTGCAGCACTTGTTTCCGGCAGATCCTTGCGGCTCAACGGTGTCCGCCGCCACCTCCGCCGTGGCCCCAACCGCCTCCTCCGCCGTGGCCCCAACCGCCTCCTCCGCCGTGGCCCCAACTCCCGTGGCCCCAACCGCCGTGGCCCCAGCCGCCGCGACCCCAATATCCATGACCCCAACCGCCATGGCGCCAGCCCCAGCCGTACCATCCACCCCAGCCGGCGATTAAACCGCCATAATATGGATACCCGTATCCGTAATAGGGGGACCCGTATCCATACGGATAGGGATATGGATAGCTATACCCATCGTAATCGCCGCCCGCGGACGTCGCCTGCACAATATCGCCGCGCGCCGCCATGCACTGCAAATAGCTCAGTTCGCCCGGCGGTGCGGCACCCGATGGTACCGCGGCGCTGGCCGAGCCGCCGGCGGAGTTGGGGAGCGTTCCGTCCGCTGGGAGATGATCGGTTGGATTTTGCGACGCATTGCCGTAACCGGTTTGGGCAACCGCATGTTGCTGGCAAACGGTTTGATCCTGCTGGAACGCAGCCTGAGTTTTGTCCTTACCGGGTGCTACCACACCCATCGGACCGGGTGGCGGACCCGCCATACAGGCGCTGACTGCAAGGTTCACTCCAAATAGGGCCAGCGTGTGAGCGACCTTCACCGCCGTTCCTCCCAAGCCTGTTCAATCTACGTTTTACTGTTCACTCGATACCAACGTTGGGCAACGGATGGCCTTATCAAGTGGACATGACGAAAGGTGAAGGGGACCTGCCGAGGGACACAAAACGACACCGGGACCTGCTTGTGGAGCGCCGGGACAATCGCGCAATCACAAGGCGCTGGGGCGCCCTTGCTTTGATCGCAACGGCGTCAGCGTAGCGGCCGCCAAGCCGCCTGTCGCAGACGCGCCTCCCCGGTACTGCCCTGGTAGGCGCGGAAGAAATACATTGCGTGCCGCCGTCAACGCCGCAGAATGAAGCCGGGTTAAACTTGATACCGAAACGACCCAGGTCGCTTTTGTGGGGACAAGAATTGAAAAAGATTCGGCCTGGCGTCGGACCGCGGTATCCACAAGTTGTCGTCCTCGTTGGCGCCACCGGGGACCTGTCGCGGCGCAAGCTTTTGCCCGGCCTTTTTCACTTGTCGAGCGCCGGGTTCATTCCCGGCTGCAGGATCATTGGCGTCTCGCTGGATGATTTCGACTGCGACGGCTTCCGCAGGGTTGCGCGCGAGGCGCTCGATCAGTTCTCCACGCGAAAGGTGGACGAGGAAGCGTGGCCTGCGTTTGCGGAAACCCTCGATTACGTGCCGATGTCGGCGGGCGCAGAAACCCTGAAGATAGCGGTGCAGAAGGCGGAGATGGCCTCAGGCGACGAGGCCCGCCGTGTGCATTATCTTAGCGTGCCGCCCAATGCCGCGTTGTCAGCCGTACGCCTGCTGGCGGAGGCCGGGCTGGTCGAGCGATCGCGGATCATCATGGAAAAGCCGTTTGGCACCGACCTGGACAGTGCGGTTTCGTTGAATGCGGCGCTGCATCAGGTCTTTTCGGAGAACCAAATCTTTCGGATCGACCATTTCCTGGGCAAGGAACCGGCGCAGAACATCCTGGCGTTCCGGTTTGCCAACGGACTGTTCGAGCCCATTTGGAACCGCAACTTCATCAACCATGTCCAGATCGACGTGCCGGAAACGCTGGGATTAGGCCGACGCTCGGGATTCTATGAGACCGTCGGAGCGTACCGGGACATGGTGGTGACGCATCTTTTCCAAATCCTCGGGTTCATGGCGATGGAGCCTCCGACCGCGCTCGAACCGGCGCCCATCAGCGAAGAAAAAAATAAGGTTTTTCGGAGCTTGCTGCCGCTCGATCCAAAGGAAGTGGTGCGCGGGCAATACATCGGCTACCGTAGCGAAGAGGGTGTCGATCCAGAATCCGATACTGAAACCTTTATTGCTTTGAAATGCTGGATCGACAACTGGCGCTGGGCTGGAGTGCCGTTCTTCCTGCGCACCGGCAAACGGCTCGCTGAAGGCCAACGGATCATCTCCATCGCGTTTCGCGAACCGCCCAAGAGCATGTTCCCGGCGGGGTCGGGTATCGGCGCGCAAGGCCCGGATCACTTGACGTTCGACCTCGCGGATGCATCCAAGATGTCGCTGTCGTTCTACGGCAAACGTCCCGGTCCGGGCATGCGGCTGGACAAGCTAAGCTTGCAGTTCGCCATGCATGATACAGGCTTAATCGGTGACGTGCTGGAGGCTTATGAACGCTTGATCCTCGATGCAATGCGTGGCGATCATACTTTATTCACCACCGCCGAGGGCATCGAGCGGCTTTGGGAGGTTTCGATACCCTTACTGGAAGCGGCTCCACCGGTTCGGCTGTACTCGCCGGGATCCTGGGGACCGAAATCGGTGCATCAATTGGTCGCGCCGCATGCCTGGCGACTGCCCTTCGAGAGGGCTTGGCGAGATCCCAATACCCTGGGGAGTTGACCAGTCGCCACGTCCAGGCGACGCGATCCCGGGCCGCCCACTCTTGCGTCGTGCCGCGAAATCGTCCCCCGGGTAGCGGCGAGGCATCGAGATGCCTATCTTGCCCGGATGCCCGAAACGCCAGCCTTCCTCGATAGCGGCCGTCCGCCGGTCCCCGACCTTGTCGAGCCGCGCGCAGTCCTTCCGTTCTTCCTGCCGCAACGCCCGGTCCGCGGACGCCTGGTGCGTCTGGGTCCGTTGGCCGATGCTCTGCTGAGCCGTCATGACAACCACCCAGTGGTGACGAAATTGGTGGGTCAGGCGCTCGCACTCGCCGCTGGCCTGTCCTCGGCATTGAAGTTCCGCGGATCGTTCAGCCTGCAAGCCAAGGGCGATGGACCAATCTCCATGCTGCTGGCCGACTGCACCGATGCCGGCGAACTGCGTGGCCATGCGCTGACGAAGCCGGCGAAGCTGGAGACGCTGCTGGAGCGTGACGCCGCCCCCGGCGCCGAGGCGCTGCTGGGTACCGGATACCTGGCCTTCACGGTCGACCAGGGCGACGAGCAGAACAGGCACCAGGGCATCGTCTCGATCCAGGGCGGAACGCTGGCGGAAATGGCGCTGCACTACTTCGACACCAGCGAGCAACTGCTCTGTCAGGTGCGCCTGGCCTGCGAGCGAACCTCGTCGGGCTGGCGGGCCGGAGCGTTGATCCTCGAGAAGGTTGCGGGCGTAGGCGGCATCGATCCAGACCTGAGCGACGCGGCTCAGTCGGAAAGCTGGCACACTGCTACTACTCTCGCCGCGACGCTGACCGACGGCGAGTTGTTGGACGACGACCTGGCGCCCGAGAAGCTGCTGTATCGGCTATTTCATACCGAGGGGGTGGCCGCCGATCGCGCTCGGGCGCTGTCATTCGGCTGCCGCTGTTCGCGCGCACGCCTGGCCAGTATTCTGCAGGGATTCCCGGCGGAAGACCTGGACCATATGGCGGTCGATAACGATATCGTCATGACGTGTGAATTCTGCAATTATGATTTCCGGTTCCCGCGGCAGGACGTACATGGGAAGGCGTCTGGGTCTAAGGGGGCAACCTCCGTCTGACCAGGCCAACAGGGGACGTCGCGCCTAAATGCAAGCTGGATTTTTGACACGCCGCTCGGCGCTGTTGCTGCCGCTGGTCCTCGCCGCGTGCGGGGGCGAGGAAGAGCGGGTGTTCGAGCCGTTGCGCTATAACTATCTGCCGCCGATCCAGTTGAACGTCGCCTCGATCGCGGTCGAGCAGCGCTTCGTGCCGTCCGGCATAGATCCCGACGTCAGCAGCATGGACCCGGTGCCACCGGTCGAGGCGCTGAAGGCCATGGCGAATGACCGGCTGCAGGCTTTCGGCACCAGCAACAAGGCGGTTTTCGCGATCCTCGACGGGTCGTTGGTGCGACTGGACGACGGGGTAAACGGATCGATGGCGGTGTCCCTGACGATCTTTGACAGCAGCGGCACTCAGCTTGGTTTCGCGGAGGCGCGTGTGCAAAGCCGCCGGACCGGGGTGTCTGGGAACCTTGCGCCGGTGCTGTACGACATGACCAAGGCCATGATGGCGGATATGAACGTCGAATTCGAATATCAGCTTCGGCACAACCTGAAGGACTATCTGACAAGTCCCGCCGCGCCAGACACGCCGGTGGAGCAGGCGCCGCTGGAGCAGCCACCGGCACAATAGCGCGGCGTCTCAGGCCGCCAGCGGTGGCACCCGCATGTGCCAGTCATGCGCGATCTGATAAGCATACCCGATCCGCAGCGCGAGCGGCTCCTGGTATGCTCGGCAGACGACCTGGAGCGACGATGGCAATCCGGCTGCGGTAAATCCGTTCGGCACCGCCACCGCGCACAGGTCCAGAAAATTCACCCAGCGCGTGAACATCGCAGGCGATCCGGCCTGATCGATCGTGGCGATCGGCATCGCCGGCGTGGTCAATGTAGGCGTTAGAAGTGCGTCAAGATTTCTCGATTCCAGCGGCGAAGTCGATTTTCATCTGTTGTCGCTGTGCCAGCAACTGCAGGTAATCCTTGGATGAAATCGCCGCGCCCGCGCGCACCCGCGGCCGCACGTCCTGGTCCAGCGGTTGCGCGTTGTCGTCCACCAAACGTGCGAGGATCGCATACAACTCAGCGGAAATGATCTTTGCGGTAGCGGTGCCCAGATCGAGGATATCGATCGCCAGTGCCAAGTCGACAATCTCGGCCCCCAACCCGGCCAAGAATTCGACGGAGTGGTCGTAAGCGGAAAGAATCTCGGGGTCGATGCCGGCACTCTGATCCTTTGACAGACGGCCGAGGCGCAGGCCCTTTACGCCGCGCCGCAATTCCCTGAACGGATCAACCTCGCGCACGCCCGCCGTTTGCGGGTCATGCCCATCGCCACCCTGCAAGATGGCCAGCAACAGCGCCGCGTCCTCGACGTCACGCGTAATTGGGCCGGGCGTATCAAGCGTATGGCTCAGCGGCAGCACACCGAAGGTGCTAATGCGGCCAATCGTGGTTTTCAGGCCGGTAACCCCGTTCCACGCCGCCGGCACCCGGACAGACCCGCCGGTATCGGTGCCAATCGCGCACGGCGCCAGACGCGCGGCGACGGCGACGCCTGAGCCGGAGGACGAGCCGCCCGGCGCTCGATGCGTTGAGGAGTCCCAGGGGTTCCATGGCGTGCCGAGATGCTGGTTGGTGCCCCATGCACCATAAGCGAATTCGACGGTATGGGTTTTGCCGAGATTGATCATCCCGGCGGCCAGTAGTTTCCGCATCAAGGTTGCGGTCCGCGGGGCCGTGCGATTTTTCCACGCCGCGCTGCCGCCCATTGCCACCTCGCCCTCGATCTCCACGAGATCCTTGATCGCGATGGGAATGCCATGGAGGGGTCCCACGGCATGCCCGGAAGAAATGGCCTTGTGAGCGGCTTCCGCGGCGAGGCGGGCGTTGGCGGCGTTGACCGAAACGAAGGCGTGCAGTTTGGGCTCCAGTTGCTCGATGCGCAAAAGGCACTCGTCTACCAGGTCGACCGGGGACAGGCGGCGCGCCGCGATGTCAGCCGCGAGTGTATGGATCGGCCGGAATGCAGGCGCCGTCATGAGATGTCTCCTGGGCAAACGACCATAAGGTTTGGGGTGCCATGAGCATCACACTCCTCTGGCGGTGGGGCAAGAAGCGAACCGGCCCTCATTCGTAGTGCGGCAGCGGGTCCTTTTTGCAGCGGGTCCTTTTCAAGGCATGATCTCGGCGCCGGCGAGCCTTGGCCCAACGCTTCGAACTCAGCCTGTTCGGTTCGGAGTTGGAGGGGCTTGCTTGCCAGCCCACGGTGCCGCCGGCGTCAATGGGGCCTTCAGGACTGATGCCCACGACAGCCGGTCCTCCCTTTGGCGCAGTGCCAGGTAGAGCCGAGGAGGAGGCCATCGGGGCAGGTCCCCCCGTCGGTGCTCCAGCTTTTGCGGCATCGCTGCTCCTAAGTAGCGATTAACTCTTTAGCAAATGAATGCAGTAGTACTCATGATCTTGGAGAACACGGCATGGCTTGATACTTTTCCTTCTCGAACTGGCATTGCATACAGGTGTACTAAGGTATCGGAAATCGACGCTGTCCAGGTTGGACCGACACTACCAATAGGCGGTAGTCCGGGCGTTACCGACCTTACGCCAGTCAGGGCCACATTTGGGCCGATTGCACGACAGACGACATTTAATCGGAACAGTTGTGCCGCGAGGTAATTCACTAGTACTCTAAATTTCCTCCACCTACCTTACGTTGTATCTATGATCCTCATGCACTCGTAAACTCATCCTACGATCCGACTTCTTTTCTAAATAACCTGTTTGCTTGTCGTATCTACTTATTGTTTTGACTCATCGCAAAATCAAAAGATGCGTGGAAGCATCTGTGGGGATTTGGCCGAGGTGTATTGTTGCGTTACGATGATCGCCCTTTGTTCACTTATATGTGAGCCCTCGTTGGGATTGCCAACAACTGCGAAATCTATAAAAACGACTTGCCCTCCAATGTCTGAGATGCCGCAACAGTGGCTCTGAAAAAAAGGGTCATGCTATGCCTGCTGTAACGGTTATCCTGCCTGTGCGAAACGCTGGTCGGTTCGCGCAAATACAAGTCGATGCTTTCAAGCGCCAAAGTCCTACTCCGCATGTAATGGTAATTGACTCAGGTTCAAATGACGGCTCGCCGGACGTGTACCGCGCCGGAGGCTGCGAGGTCATTCCTATCGCCCATAAAGAATTCGACCACGGGGCTACTCGGAACTATGCTATGACGTTGACGGATGCAAACCTGTTTGTCTTCATGACGCATGATTGCATCCTACTGAAATCCCGACTCGATTGCCCGCTTGTGCGCCGTGTTCGATGACCCGGCGATTGGTATCGCGTATGGCCGGCAACTGCCGCGTAGACAGGCGAAAGCGATCGAGCGGCACGCGCGGTATTTCAATTATCCTGCGACTAGTATGATACGCACCTGGCCGGCAGCCCGAGAGCTCGGCATTCGCGCTGCATTTAATTCGAACACGTTTTCAGCCGGTCGGCGGGAGACTTTCGATCGCATCGGCGGGTATCCGCATCGCTGTCTGATCGGGGAAGATCAGGTGGTAGCGGCGCGCGCTTTACTCGCCGGATACGCAGTGGCGTACGTGAGCGACGCGCTGGTTGAACATTCGGACGGCTATACATTTAAGCAGGAATTTCAGCGCCTATTTGAAAACGGCTACAATCACGGGCAATTTAAAGACTTGTTCGCGGCGTTCCAGAGTGCGTCCAGCGAGGGCAAGCGCTATGTGCTGTCGGAACTCCGCTATCTGTTGCGTCACGCGCCGTGGCGATTGCCTGAAGCCGCGCTCCGCACGGCGTTGAAATTGACGGCCTATCATCTCGGTCGCCACGAGACGATGTTGTCACCCAAGGTGAAACGCAAATTGACGATGTACCCGCTGTTTTTCGATAAGAGAGCGGAGGAGGGAACCATCTGACATGGAGGTAACGCTAAGGTCGTCACCTGTCAGCAGTCTCCGACGGCGGCAGATTTACTTGCTGCACATCATCGTGCAAGCACCACCGCAGCGCCGGTTTGAACTTACCCGCTGTTTTGATTTTACTGTAGCAGTATTGTCATTGATTGCCGCTTCCGTGCCGATGGTGCTGATCGCATTGCTGATCAAATTCGACAGTCGCGGACCGGTGTTCTTTCGCCAGCCGCGCATCGGCCACGACAATCAAGTATTTTGGATATGGAAATTCCGCACCATGCAGCACGCCGCGGCCGATCTGGCAGGGTCGCGCCTTACGCTGCGCAACGATCCTCGCATGACCCGCGTCGGAACGTGGCTGCGGGCCTTGTCCATCGACGAGGTTCCGCAACTGCTCAACGTGCTGACGGGTAATATGGCGTTGGTCGGCCCCCGGCCGCATCCGATCGATGCCAAAGCCGGTGAGCGTTTGTACAGTGACGTGGTGCCGCACTACGCGCTGCGTCATTGCGTACGGCCCGGGCTGACCGGCTGGGCTCAGGTCAACGGCTGGCGCGGCGAAACCCGAACGGCGCATCAAATCGAACAACGCGTGGCACACGATATGGAATACATCGCGCGAAAATCATTTCTGTTTAACCTCTCAATCATCGTTCTCACCATCCGCGAAATTTGGCGGCAAGATTCATTCTAACGGCAGCAGCGCGGCAGAGGAATCAAAACACTTATGGATGACATCGTTTTTCAAGGTCTTCGCCAATCACGCGTGCAACCGATTGCCCGCCGCGGCCGCTCGCGGATCCGCCTCGTGGCGCAAATGAGCGTGGTCGCATTGTTGATCGCCAGCATCAGCGCGGCGACGTATCCGTTTCTGCCCCGCAAGTACAGTGCCACCGCGGAAGTGTTACTACACCCAACCAATCAGGAAGGCGGCACCAGTTGGGATCAATCGATTCGCGATGCGTTTGATGACAGTGCGATTCAGACCAAAATCGATATTCTGCGTTCGGAAGCGTTGCAAGCAAATGTCGTGGACGAGCACAATCTGACAGCCGATCCCGAGTTCAACCCCGCGCTGAAGCCGTCGTGGTTGCGGCGCACAGTGGACGGGTTACCATGGCTTGCCCCTTGGATACCACCGCAGCGCAGCGACATCGTGCATGTGCGGGCCAATCTCACGAAACATCTGATCGTCAAGCGTGGCAAATCATACTTTATGACGGTGGGCTATGAATCGGCCGACCCGATCAAGGCGGCACTGCTGGCTAATACCCTTGCGAAGCGTTTTTACGTAGATCAGGTAAAACGCAAAGCCAAGTCGCAAAATGATCTATTGGCGGCGATGAAAGAGCGCATTGATAAAGGGGAAGCGGCTTATCATATCAATGAACAAATCGAGCAAGACTTTATCGTATCTTCGGGGCTCATCCATCGCGCCGACAAAGAATCGATGGATCGTCAACTCGCCTCGCTCAGCACCAGCTATGCCGAAGCTCAGCGCCGCTCGCTTGAAGCCACCAGTCGGGCCGAGATGCTCACCAGCCAGCGCGCGGGTGACATCGATAGTACACTCGACGCGTTGTCCTCGCCGTTATTGCAACATCTGCGTCAACGCATGGTCGAAGTATCCTCGGGTGTCGGCTCAGGCAACTCCACCGGCCCTTCCGGTGCGTCGCAAACGGTGCTCGGGTTCCTGCATCAGGGGATTGAAGCCGAGACCCAACATCTGGTCAAAGCAGCGCAAAATGAGGCAACGGTAGCACAACAGAACGAAGCCGCGTTGCATGCCGACCTCGCGCGGTTGGATGCTCGGTTGATGGTCTGGCAGGCCAATGAACGGCATCGTATCGATTTGCACCGCGCCGTGACGGACAGTCTGGACGATCTGCACGAAGAACGTCGCCGTTTTGAGGCTCAGTCCGGACGCGGCGAAGTGTTGCAATCGGACGTCGAGATCGTCTCGTTCGCCGAAGTGCCGGATCGGCCGTCGTTTCCGGATCCGCTGTTGTACATGGCCGGGACCTTTGCCGTGATCGGACTGTTTTCCGGGCTGATCTTTTTGCCATCCATGCGGGTCATGCGTGCTCACTGATCTTCGCTGGCTGGGGCTCGCTGGGCTGGGTACCGCGCTGTGGCTGGCCGTGCTCGGGAGCGATATCAGTGGCGAGTATGGCTATTGGCTGCCCTTTGGCGTGCTCGGCATGGTCGCCCTGGTGATGCTGCTGGGCAGCGCCGCACGGCCCGGTCAGACCGCGCTCTTACTGCTGCTGATGGTATTGATGACGGCGATCAACTATCGGGTGCGCGCGACGCCCGAAAATGCCAACGACGGACGCGGGTTGCAAAATACCTTCAAGGTCGCGGTATGGCTCTGCTTATTGACCCCGGCGGCAATCAACTGGCGAATCATCGCGGTGTATTTTCGCGATCCTCGCTTCAGTGTCTTTCTGGTCTTTATCGCGCTGTCGATGGCATCCACCGCATGGTCGATCGAACCTTTGATGACGGCGGTCTCGGCGCTGGGCATGCTGATTTATCTGATGTTCGCTGCCTTGCTGGCTGAGGTGTTCTCGACCCGTACATTGGTCGTCACGATGGTCTGGAGTCTGGCCGCGTACGGCGCCGCCAATTGGCTGTATATCCTAATCGACCCCGGTACCGCGTGGCTCGACACCGGAAGTTTAACGCCTCGCCTGCAAGGTATGAGCGGGCATCCAAATTTTCTCGGCATCCAAGCGGCGATCCCGCTCTGCTTGCTGATCGGCACCTATAAGCGCGACTATTTCGGTCGCGTCTGGTTTTACCTGCTGTGCGGATTGAGTATCGCGACGTTGATCGCGTCGCAAAGCCGGACCTCGGCGATTAGTCTGATGCTAAGCTATGCGATTTGTCGGTGGCGGCGACCGTTCATCGCGATCGTCTTGCTCGCCCTGGTGCTGCTGACCGTTGCGATAATTACCGGCACACTCGAGCAGATCGCCGCCCTCTTTGTGCGTCAGGGGGACGGCGATCCGCTGGCCGGACGCGGCGGCATCTGGGACTATGTCGGGACGAAAATTCTGGCGCACCCATGGTTTGGCTACGGTTATAACATCTTTGAACGCTACTTTGAGTACCGACAATCCCAACGTGCTCAATCCGCTGTTTAACAACGCTCAATCACCGCCAATTCCGTCGCATCCGCATAACAGTTATTTGGAGGTATTATTCAGCGGTGGGATTGTTACCCTGGTGCCTTATTTGGTTTGGTCCGGGTTGGTCATTCGTCAATGGTATCAACGTCCCGACCTATTACGCGATTTGCTGATGTTATGGTTTGTTTTCAGCAGCATGACCGAGGTGGGGTTTACGGGACCACCTAGTCTTAACCTGATCGTGTGTTTCATTCTAATCGCGATTGATTGCCGTACGATGGCTCGATCACAAACAAGTTTTGCCTATGCTCATGAATAGTCCCCTCGTTAGTGCCGTGATCCCGACCCATCGTCGCCCTAAGCTGGTGCTCCGAGCGATCGATAGTGTGTTGCGACAAACCTATCCCCGGATCGAAGTCGTCGTGGTGATCGATGGCGTCGATAACGAAACCCGCAGCGCCGTGGAAGCGCTGCGACAACCCTCGGTAATCTGCGTCGAAACCGGCTATCACGCTGGTCCGGCGGAAGCCCGTAACCTTGGAATACGCACCGCCAGCGGCACCTATATCGGGCTGCTCGACGATGACGATGAATGGCGGTCCGACAAGATTACCCGCCAGAAGGACATCGTGGCCAAGCGGGTTCTTGCTGGTCGCGAATTCATCATCAGTTGTCGCACCGACTATCGTGTTGGTGGTCGTTCGACAATCACACCGAAATTGCTGTATCAGCCATCTGATGACATGGGCGAATACTTGCTCGACCGGCGCAGTCCGATCGCGCGTCCCGGTTTTATCGCCTCTGGTAGTGTCTTGTTTCCGCGTGCGCTGGGTCTGCGTCTTCCGTTTCCGACCGAAGCAGCGCACGAAGAAATGGGCTGGTGGCTGCTGTGTGTGACGCGTGACCAGATACCACTGGTGATGGATGAAGAGGCGCTATTCATTCAGCACATCGACGCCGTAGTCACCCGCAATCATGGCCAGAGTTGGCAAGACAGTCTGGCGTGGGCACGCAAATACCATCCGTACATGAGCGACGTCGCGTTTTCCGGTTTGCTGTCCAGCACCACGGCGTGGCGGGCTAAACAACAGGAAGGCATTCGCGCTGTACGCGAAGTGGGCCGCGCAATGCGGCGGGAAGGCCGCTCGCGGCTGGTACATTGGCTGATGCTGATGGGCATAGCGATGTTGCCCCTCGATACGATCGATACGTGGCGACGGCATCGGCAATAGGATGTCAGCGTTGATCCGCCTCACGCGATCGTGGCTCAGTCGTCCGGCGAGTTACGCGGTTTTGGCCCCGCTGGTTACAATCGCTGGCGCCGCTACCACGATCGCTGCGCCGATCCTACTCGAACCGGCCAATTTCAGCAGTTTCATTTTGTTAATGAGCGTATTCCAATATATCGCCGATTTTGATCTGGGCCTTGCTCGCTTGGTCGATCGTACAGTTCAGCAAACCGTGCATCGATATGACCGGTCGATTGCGCGCGGTTGGCCTCGCCCGCGCGCTTGTGGCGGCGACCATGCTCGCCGCCGTGCTTATCGCCGCAGTGATTAGCTGCTCGGCGCCGACGGCGCTGGCTGGGGTCGCTGGGGTGGCATTCATGCTGTCCAACGGGCCGCTCGCATACTATCGCGCCACGCAGGACATCTTGGCCTTCACTTTAGCCGCGCTGTTGATGCAGATCGGGCTCAGCCTCCCGCGTCTGCTCGGTTTACTGACCGGCGGAGTCACCGGGTGCATGGTGGCGCTTGCCGCTTGGTATTTCATGACGGCAGTCGTTCTGAATATCCCGTTCGCCTATGTGCCGACCGGGCGACGTACCGCACCGCTGTGGCCGCTGTTCGCTGATGCGTTTCCCCTCTGTATCTTTAGCGCCTTGTGGCTGCTGTATCTGCTGAGCAATCGGTGGGTGTCGTTTACCGTGTCAAGTCCAATTGATGCGGGCCTGTTCGGCTTCGGCGCGAATCTGGTGGTAATCGGGGTCGGCGTGTTCGGGCTGGTCGCACAAGCATACTATCCACGCCACCTGGCCGAGATCGATCAAGTCTCGCTGTATCGCGAACTCTCACATCTGCTGGTGTTGATCACCGGGGGTGCTCTCGTCAGCGTATTGTTCTGTCGCTTCGGGCTGCAATACATCTTTCCTCACTTCGCGGGCGCGGCGTCATCATCCGCTGTCGTGCTGATCTCGGGTATCCCCTTGTGTCTGTGTGCGTGGCTCATTCCGCTGGTCATTGCTAGTTCCGAACGGCCGTGGAGGGAAGCCTCGATCATGTTTGGTGTGGCGCTGCTCGCACTCTATGGCTTGATGCGGCTGGGGGCCCGCTACGGCATTGTCGGACAGGCATGGGGCTGTCTCGCGCCTGCGATGACGGTGCTGGGGATGCAACTCCATTTGGTGGTGCGAAACAAGTTTTTGGCGGGCGTCGATGCCATCTGCCTCGGAACGAATGTGGTATTCACAAGTTCATTAGTGGGTGTGGTCTGGTATGTCTCGTTCGTTGTCTAATGGCCTCGCCATCCGGCGAGTAATCATGACCGGCGATGATTTCGGCCTGTCGACGGAAACCAACACCGGCATCATGCGGGCCTATCTTGCGGGGGCGCTGACCAGTACCAGCCTGATGGTCGGCGGCGACGCTGCGGAGGCAGCGGTTGCCCTCGCGCGGGAGCATCCCGGACTGGCCGTGGGGCTGCATCTGACATTTGGCGATACATCCCCAAGTGCCCCGAGCGACCAAGTCACGATGCTGCTGAGTGAAAATGGGCGTTTTCCCGCCGACGAACGGTTGCTCGATAGCGCGATGCGGTCGGCCAAAGGTCGCGCGCAAATTCGCACCGAGATTGCTGCTCAATTTAAAGCCTATAATGCAACCGGCCTACCGTTCGACCACGTCAATGTCCACCGCAACGTGCATGTGCGGCCGATCTTGGCATGGATGGTATTTCGCGAAGCCACCCGCTGGGGTGTTAATGCCATGCGGGTGCCATGGGATTCGCCCAAGGCACAATTCAGTTGGGTCGATGCCTGCCGCTTACTGCGGGTGGTGGCACTACGGCGCCTCGGATCATTGTATAACCTGACCTCGCCGCATCGCTCGATCGGGCGGGAATGGGACGCCGCTCAACTTGTCACCGTCCTGCGGGGTCTGAAAGCAGGCGTAAGCGAAATCTACTTTCATCCAGTGCTTGACATGCCCGGTCATACATTTGCCAATGATTTGCCGTCACTACTTGATGATCAAGTCAAAGCGGCGCTGTGTGATATCACCCTGTGCACCCTATCAATCCGCCAAACGCTAGCAAAAGGTTACTATGCTAAACAAAATATTTCGGCATGCCTACCGGAAGACAGGGTTGCCGTATCGGTGGAGCCACACCGCCGAAGATTATTATCCGGTCACCCCGACGCCCAGATGGGAGCCCGGCCGGACGCCCTATACCTTGCTTTACGCCATTTTGAATGAACAGCGTCCGGTGTATGAAGAATCGTTGGAAATGATGGCCAGCCATGCGCACCTGCCGCACAGCATCCATTCAGAGCCACAGAAGCAGACACCCAATGCGCCATACTGGAACAACACTTGGTTTTCTCGGCTAGATGCGGGGGCCTTGATAAACTTCGTCGCGTGGAAGCAGCCGCGACGATATATCGAGATCGGGTCAGGACATTCGACACGGTTTGTCCGCCACACCATCGACGCGCAGCGCCTGACGGTCCACGTCACCTCGGTTGACCCGCAACCGCGACAGGAAATCAATCAGCTCTGCGACCGGATAATCCGCTCGCCGTTAGAAACCTGCGACCTGAGCCTGTTTGATGAGTTAAGCGCCGGTGACATCTTGTTTTTTGATGGCTCGCACCGGGTGTTCACCAATTCCGACGTGACGGTCTTCTTCTTCGAAGTGTTACCAAGATTAAAGCCAGGGGTAATCGTGCATATCCATGATATTTTCATTCCGCACGACTATCCACCAGATTGGAACCGCCAATTTTACAGCGAACAGTATCTGTTGGCGAGCGTGCTCATGTGCCGGCCGCCTTTTCGCATCCTGCTGGCGAATGCCTTCATCACTGAAGACCCGACGCTGCAAAAACGGGTGATCGACATCTTCGCTCACAAAAGCGGTCGAATGTAATTACGATAGAAGACTATTCGAAGGTGGCGCCATCCACGTCGTTTTGGATGGAGATGACGGGTGCGACATAATTTCTCCTGGGTGATACTTGGAATTTTTCTGATGGCCACGGCTTATGCTGACGAACCACCGGTCCCGGCCCCGACCACCCAATCGATGATCTTCGACGAGGAGCTCGACCATCTGCCATCGAAACTAACCAGTACCAGCTACTGGTGGGGACGACGATGGATCGATCAGGGTGAGAAACAAGTCTATGTCGATCCGTCCTATCGCGGTACCGCGCTGCAACCCCTGCGACTCAATCCGTTGTCGATACAAGATGGTATTTTGCAAATCCAAGCCTCCATTCCGGCGCCCACGGTTGCACCGTATCTGCAAGGTCAGAAATACATCTCCGGTCTGCTGACGTCCTATAAGTCCTTCAGTCAACGCTATGGCTATTTTGAAATTCGTGCGCAAATTCCGCCCGGCAAGGGGTTTTGGCCCACCTTCTGGCTGCTGCCGAAAGTCATCATGCCGAACCCACCGGAAATCGACATATTGGAAGCCCGCGGCGATCGTCTTACCGATCTATACGTCACGGCGCACTACAACAACGAGAAAAATACTCCAAAGATGACGACGTTTACGATCACCGTGCCAGACATGAGTGCGGCGTTTCATCGCTACGGCGTGTTGTGGACGGAACAGTATATCGCATGGTATTTCGACGGCGAGCGGACGGCCTTTACGCCTACGCCGGCTGATCTGCACAGCCCGATGTGCCTGCTGCTCAATCTCGCGGTGGGCGGGCGCTTCCCTGGCCAACCCAACCAATCGACACCCTTTCCGGGCAATTTTTTGATTGACTATATCCGAGTGTATGCGGCAAACTGACGGAGTAAAAACAACTATGCAGCATGTCCTGGTCACGGGTGGTGCAGGGTACATCGGCAGTCACGCAAATACTGTCTGCTTCTGTTATTGTCCAGTAACGATAGACGACTTGCGTCTCGGCCACCGCGAGTTTGTTCGCTGGGGGCCGCTGATCGAGGCAGACATTCGAAACACCGACGCAGTGACGAACGCAATCCGTACCTTCAACATCGTCGGCGTGATGCTCTTCGCCGCGTTCGCCTATGTCGGCGAATCGGTAACGAACTCATCGAAGTATTACGAAAACAACATTGCCGGTACGCTCTCCATATTGGCGGCAATGCAACGGACCGCGCTGCGGAAGATCGTGTTCTCTAGTAGCTGCGCCGTGTATGGCTCGCCGGCGACGCCGATCATCTCAGAACAGACTCCCACCGAACCTGTAAATCCGTATGGGCGGTCGAAGCTCATGTGTGAAACGATCCTGACGGATTATGTCGCCGCATATCAGTTTGAGCGGGTCGCTCTTCGTTACTTCAATGCCAGTGGCGATGATCCGGACGGTGACGTCGGTGAGGATCGGGATATCGAGACCCATCTGATCCCGCGCGCCATGATGGCGCTGCAAGGCTACATCGATGACTTTGAAGTATTTGGCTCGGATTTTCCCACCCACGATGGCACGGCGGTGCGTGACTACATCCATGTCAGCGATCTCGCCGACGCTCATATCCTTGCGCTGCGCTATCTGTTGAACGGGGGCACCGGGGGGGTGTTCAACCTCGGCATCGGACGCGGCTATTCGGTCAAAGAAGTGCTGAACGCGATCGCCGCTGTGTCCGGCCGCTCCTTGATGGCGCCAACCGGCGGCCGGAGAGCCGGTGATCCCGCTGAGTTGGTCGCCGATGCCAGCCTGGCCCGTGACGTCCTCGGGTTCATTCCGAAATATTCCGATATCAATACAATAGTGGAAACCGCATGGCACTGGCACACGAAGACCCACCCAATGCTGAACGTCCTACAAGGAGCTTGACATGAGAAACATCCGAACCCGCGTTCTAGTTACCGGCGGGGCCGGCTTCATTGGCTCGCATTTGTGCGAGGCGTTGCTGGGCCGAGGCTACGAAGTGTTATGCGTAGACAACTACTTCACCGGCTCACGGGAGAACGTCGCCCATTTGCTGACTAATCCCCACTTCGAATTGCTCCGCCACGACATCACCTTTCCCTTGTACGTGGAGGTTGGTCAAATCTACAATCTGGCCTGCCCGGCGTCGCCCATCCACTATCAGTTCGATCCGGTGCAAACGACCAAGACCAGCGTGCTCGGCGCGATCAACATGCTGGGGCTGGCCAAGCGTGTCAAAGGCAAGATTTTGCAAGCCTCAACGAGCGAAATCTACGGTGATCCGACAATCCATCCGCAGACCGAAGACTACTGGGGCAATGTCAATACCCTTGGCCCCCGCGCTTGTTATGACGAAGGCAAGCGCTGCGCGGAAACCTTGTTTTTTGATTACTATCGCCAGCACAAGATCGACATCAAGGTAGTGCGCATCTTCAACACCTTCGGCCCAAATATAAATCCACACGACGGCCGCGTGGTCTCCAACTTCATCATGCAAGCGCTCCAGAACGAAGACATCACGATCTATGGCAATGGCGAGCAGACGCGGGCGTTTTGCTATGTGACCGATCTGATCCGAGGGCTGATCGCGATGATGGAATCGAACGACCTGACCGGGCCGGTCAATCTTGGCAATCCGGTCGAGACCACGGTGCTCTCGCTGGCCGAGAAAATCATCACGATGATCGGCTCCAAGTCGCGTATCGTGTTCCGTCCTCTGCCGCAGGATGATCCTGTGCAGCGCTGTCCCGATATCAGCATTGCTCGGCAGGCGCTGGGCTGGGAACCGAGCGTGGCACTGGAGGATGGCTTGCGGCAGACTATCGACTATTTCGCAGGTACCAAAGCACGCACCGCCGCCGACTGGCGCACAAGCCGCATCGGCTGAGACCGACCCAAAGGACCAAGACCGATTATGAGCGAGCATAAAACACTTACGCGGTATGTTACGGCGCGCGCGTCCCTGCGCACAGCGGGGGCGGTGGCCAAAAATTCCGATAGCATCGCCAGTATGTCGGCACTGCGGCAGGCGATTCAGGAAGAGCAACTCGCCTTGGCCGCCATCGCTGAATGGGTCGAGGCCCGCGCAGTCCAAGAATTGATGTTTGCAGAGGCTAAGTCTGGCGATCGCAACGGATTGGCAGGCTGATTCGATTATCTAGCAGCCCGCCCGGGCCGTAACGGATGTGGAACAGCAGCGCCGGCTTTCGCGGTCGACGAACACTCGAGCGATACTGCCGCGTGGTGCCAGGGACAACCGCGATCGTTGCGAACGCCGGTCAGCATATTATGGAGGGTTGCGCCACGCGAGGACATTCTGGCGAGGCACGGCTTACCGGATGGCGCATACGTCTTCGCCTTTCGAAGCCACGACGACCTTGATCTTTGGACCGACCCCGCCCACCGAGACAGTCGAGAACCCCGACGGGACACGCTGACACCCCTGGCGTGGGCGTTTACCTTGACCAAACGCGGTCTTGGTCTAGAAGCGCCGCTGCAAGGGAGAGTCCGTTTTGAACACCATACCCAGCGTGAACACTTTTCGAAGTGGCCCCAATGAACGCGGCCGCTTCGGAGAATTTGGCGGCCGGTTTGTCGCGGAAACGCTGATGCCGCTGGTCCTGGAGGTCGAGTGCGCGTATAATGAGGCGAAAGCCGACCCTGCCTTCGACGCCGACTTGAAGCATCACTTGACGCACTACGTCGGCCGCCCTAGCGCGCTGTGGTTCGCCGAACGGCTGACGAAGCAACTCGGCGGCGCCAAGATCTACTTCAAACGCGATGAGTTGAACCATACCGGCAGCCACAAGGCCAACAACTGCATGGGCCAGATCCTGCTGGCCCGCCGTATGGGGAAAACCCGCATCATCGCCGAAACCGGCGCTGGCCAGCACGGCGTCGCTACCGCTACGATGTGCGCGTTGTTCGGCCTACCCTGCACGGTCTACATGGGCGCGACGGATGTGGAGCGGCAATCCCCCAACGTCTTTCGCATGAAACTGCTCGGTGCCGAAGTTAGACCCGTGACATCCGGCGCCGGAACGCTGAAGGACGCGATGAACGAGGCCATGCGTGACTGGGTCGCTAACGTCGCCGACACCTATTACCTCATCGGCACCGTCGCCGGCCCACATCCATACCCGATGATGGTGCGCGACTTCCAATCAGTGATCGGCGAGGAGGCTAAACAGCAGTTGCAGGAGGCCGAGGGTCGCCTGCCCGACGCCGCTGTCGCCTGCATCGGCGGCGGCTCCAACGCCATGGGTTTGTTCCACCCCTTCCTGGACGATCCGACGGTGCGCCTGATCGGTGTCGAGGCCGGCGGCCACGGGATCGAAACCGGCCAGCACGCCGCCAGCCTGACCGGCGGCCGCCCCGGTGTACTGCACGGCAACCGCACCTATCTGCTGCAGGACGACGACGGCCAGATCATCGAGGCGCACAGCATCAGCGCCGGCCTCGATTATCCGGGCATTGGGCCCGAACACGCATGGCTGCACGATATCGGCCGCGTCGAATATGTGTCCGCCACCGACCAGGAAGCTCTGACCGCCTTTCAACTGTGCACCCGCACCGAGGGTATCATCCCCGCGCTGGAACCCGCGCACGCCCTGGCCCACGTCGCCAAGCTGGCGCCGGCGATGGCAGCCGACCAAATCATCCTGATGAACCTCTGCGGCCGGGGCGATAAGGACATTTTCGCCGTCGCCCAACATCTCGGCGTCAAACTATGAGCCGCATTGCCATTCGGTTCGCCGATCTAAAGCGCCAGGGACGGGGTGCGCTGATCCCGTTCCTGGAGGCGTGGGATCCGGATCAGGCGACTTCCATGGCGCTGCTGCGCGGGATGCCAGAAGCCGGCGCCGACCTGATCGAAATCGGCATGCCGTTCACGGATCCGATGGCCGACGGTCCGATTATCCAGGCAGCCGGTAAGCGAGGCCTCGCCGCCGGTGTGAAGGTCGCCCACGTACTGACGATGGTGCGTGAGTTCCGCTCCGCTGACGAGACAACGCCGGTCGTCTTGATGGGATATTTAAATCCGATCCTGTCCTATGGAACCGAGCGGTTCTGCGCTGATGCCGCCCGCGCTGGGGTGGACGGGCTGATCATCGTCGATCTGCCGACCGAGGAAGCCGACCTTCTGCTGCCCTACAGCAACGCCAACGGGCTGGATTTCATCCGCCTCATCGCACCGACTACGGACGACGAGCGTTTGCCGCATGTGCTCAGCGGTAGCTCCGGCTTCGTCTATTATGTCAGTATCACCGGGATTACGGGCACGACCAGCGCGACGGAGGAGCATCTGGAAGCCGCGATCCCCCGCCTACGGCGCGCAACAGACCTGCCGATCGCGGTCGGGTTCGGGGTACGGACACCGCAACAAGCGGCTACCGCAGCCCGGGTGGCCGATGCGGCGGTGGTGGCTTCGGCGTTGATCGACACGTTGTCAGCAAATTTGAACGTAGATGGCAGGGCACTGCCGGCGGCGGTGGAAAAGGTACTGGATCAGGTGCGGGGACTGGCGGCCGCAGTGCAGCGTTGATGTTCGTGGGATAGGCCTCCGGTCTCCTGAATTCGCAGGCTGCGTGGGAGTTTGCGGAACCCGGGGTAACGTCAGCCTCGGATAATGGGCACCATGGCGCTCGTCCACACTCTGGTGTGCCGGGCAGGTCGCTTTACAACACAACAGTTTGCACACGGTGACATAAAAATGGGGTTAATTTTCGCGGCGTCCCCAGCAATAGTCAATTCATGCCTGTTAGGCATTTTCAACAGCGCGATTAGACTGGATGTGCTTTCGTCCAGAGTTAGAACCGAGGCGACCTCATGACGGAACGAGCTACCATCCTGGTGGTGGAAGATGACCCTCTCGTATCAGAGGTCATCGCTGCCGCACTCGATGATGAGTACTCCATCAGCATCGTCGAGACGGCTTCCGAAGCCCTGACGCTGCTGCGGGCGGGAGGTATCCGGCTCATGTTGCTCGACTGTACGCTGCCGGGGGGTGTGGATGTCGACCTGATCCCCGCGGCGGACCGTAGTCGGACTCCCGTTGTGCTAATGTCCGGCGATCCTGGCCGGATGGCAAAACTGACAGACCAGCCGCGGCCGTTCGTGTTGAAGCCGTTCACACTGTCCGGGTTGCTCGAAACGGTGCGCGGGGTTCTCGATTCGACATCCGGTTGACGGCGGCGCGGAGTGCGCAGAAGGCTGACGCGCCTTGCAGGAGTAGTTAACTGTGGAACCACGGTGATCCTTGAAAAGTTGGATGAACATTGGATCGGGCGAGCAATTTCCGCTGATAGCGACGGCATTCCGTTTGCAAAGTGTCGCCAATGAAGGGCGCAGCGGGAATCATGGCACGGGCCAGTAAAAGCGCAGGCTCGGCGTCGGAACCCATCCGGGGTGCAGGCGCCGACAAGTCCGCGTTCGTGGAGCGCTTGAAAACTATTCTGCAACATTGGCCGAGCGCCGACCGATTGGCACGAGCGATGGGCGTTTCGCCATCTGCATTCCGCAAATGGCTGAAGGGGGAAGCAGAGCCCAGCCGCGAGCGTTTGGTCGCATTGGCGCACGCTGCGAGCGTCGGTGTGGCGTGGCTGGCAGAGGGTGAAGGTCCCGATCCGACGTTCGAACAGCCAGGCGACAATCGGCGCCGATCAAGCGGGGATGAGACGCCAACGGAAACCGACTGGCGTCAGTTTGTGTTGCTGCCCCATAGGCCGGAGGCAGCGGCAGCCGGCTCTGTTACGCCACCTAATCCGTCAGGGACCGAGTGGATGGCCCTGCGCCACGACTGGATACGCGCGACTTGCGGGATCGAACCGAGCGAGGTGGTGCTTGAGATAGCGGCTGGCGATTCGATGACGCCGACGATCCGGGACGGCAATTTGCTGCTGGTTGACACCTCCGAAGGGGCGTTTCGCAATTTCGGCATTTACGTGTTGGAGATCGACGGACAGCGGTTGGTCAAGCGGGTACAACGCAAGCACGACGGGAAGTTCTTGTACTGATCAGCGACAATACCGCGTATCAACCTGACAGTGTCGACAAGTCGGCAGCTGACAACGTGGTGGTCGTTGGTCGGGTGGTCTGGTCTGGTGGCACGATCTAGGACGGTTCTGTCAAGAATCGATCTAAAATTGCGACGCAGGCAGCGTCACCGCTCTTGATTGGTGCGGCTGCAGTTTGATCAGGTCGAGGCACCGTCGCCCCGGGCCTTCGTGGTAGGCGAATGCCTACTATCCACGAATTTCGTCGAGTTGAAGACCGCGCGCCCTGGATGGTCAGCCTGCGCCAACCATGTTTTGCGGCGAGCCTTCAGACCACCCCGGTTTCATGTAGCCTTTTCAGCGCCTCCGGATCAACATCGCAGAGCGATGTCAGCACCTCGTCGGTGTGCTCTCCCAGCAAGGGCGGACGGCTGATTTCGGCCGGTGAATCAGACAGTTTGATCGGGCAGCCGACCGTCTGATACGTCCCGCGGGTTGGAAAATCGACGTCGACGATCATATCACGGGCGCGCAGTTGCGGGTCCGCCAGGACCTCGCCGGTATCCTGGCACGCTCCGCTTGGGACGCCTGCGCTACCAAGCACCTGCATTACTTCATGCTTGGTGCGCTGGCGGGTCCAGGTCTCGATTATGGGATTCAATGCCGCACGATTCTCCCAGCGGGCTTCAGCCGATTCGAACCGAGGATCGTTCGCCAGTTCCAGGTGGCCGATTGCCGCCAGAAACGGTTTCCACATTTGCGGCTGCGCGAAAATATAGACGTAGTCGTTCGGACCGCCCGGTGCACAGGGATAGGTCGTTCCGGGCACAGTGCGTCCGAGTTGATTGCCGGTGCGCGGCGGCGGGTGGCCGAAACGCTGGTGGTCGCGCAAGCTGACGCGGATCAGGTTGACTACGGCATCCTGCATGGAGACCTCGACATGCTGCCCTTTGCCGGTGCCGTGCCGCTGCTGCAACGCGGCGAGGATACCAATCGCCATGTGCATTCCGGTTCCTGAATCGCCAATGGCTGGGAAGACGTATGTCGGTGGGTTCTCCGGAAAACCGGTGACCGCCATAGCACCGCCCATGGCCTGGGCAATCGGCTCGAAGCTTTTGTACCCGCTGTACGGCCCGTAGGTGCCGAAGCCTTTGATTGTCGCATAGATCAGCCGTGGATTGAGCTTTGACAGCGCCTCGTAGCCGAGGCCTAGCCGGTCTAGCGCGCCTGGACCGAAATTCTCGAGCAGGACGTCGGATTCCGCTATCAGGCGGCGGAACAGAGCTTTGCCCTCACCAGTCTTAAGATTTCAAAGTCAAGCTGCGTTTGTTGGCGTTCAGGATCAAGAAGAACAAGCTGTCGCTGTCTGGCCGGTCACGCATGTTGGTGCGCGCCACATCACCGCCCTTGGGTTCCTCGAGCTTGATCACGTCGGCGCCGAGGAAGCCCAGGATTTGCGCGCAGGCCGGTCCAGCCTGGTTATGCGTCATGTCGATGACACGGATGCCCTTGAGAGCCTGGCTCATGCTACTGCTTCCTCCGCAAGTGTCGATTCCGTATCGAGTGTGGTCGCCCGGCGCAGATCGCGCGGTTGGTTTTCGTCGTGCGGCCTTCCGCGGTGCATGGTCCAGCGGTTGTCCCAGATCACCAGGTCGCCCATCCGCCATGTGTGGCTGTAGATGAATTTCCTTTGTGTGGCATGGGTGTTCAGGTCCAGCAACAGCAAGCGCCCATCGGCGACAGGCCAGCCGACGATGTGCGAGGCATGTGCGGACAAATACAGGCTCCTCCGGCCGGTGGCGGGGTGGCGGCGGACCAGGCGCTGGCGGGACGGCGGGTATTGCTCACGCTCACCAGGCGGGAATTCAGTGAAGCCGATCTGGGCCCGCGACCAGAAAATATCGTGCTCGGCGACGAGCGGATTGACCACGTGCTGGGTCGCATGCTGCAGGGCTTCATAGGCGGCGCGCATATCGGCGAACTCGGTTTCGCCGTTGCCCAAGGGACTGGGGGGCGGCAGGGTCACGGCGTGCAGCATCCCCAGCACGACCGGCACCGGCATATAGGACGCATCTGTATGCCACAGCCGGTTTCCCAGGCCGTCCAGCCGACGCCTATCGTCAAGCGCTCGGACTCGGTTGTCCTCATCGAGGTTGGAGATATCGCCGATCTGCGGGATCGCGAGCCGTCGCCGGCCAGGACGCGCCGCGGATCGGCCGATCTCCAGGGGGCCAAAACGCGCGGCGAAATCACGCAGTTGCGCATCGGTCAGATGCTGGTCGCGGAAGATCAAAACCGGATAGGCATCCACCGTCGTCCGGATGTCGGCGATTACGCCATCGTCCGATTGTTCCGACAGGTTAAGGCCAGGGATTTCCGCTGCGAATCCGGGATGCAATTCCCGTGTCATGATGGTCATGGTGGTCACGCCTCCGGCAATATCCTGCGGAGGTTACGCCAGACGCGCAAGTTTTGCTCTTCGGAGGGACGCGAGGCGGCGTCCCCGTTCGGCTGCGATCGCGGGCCGATTCGCGCCTGACGCTGGCCATTTTCACTCTAACATGCCCACAGAAAATCGCCTAACCATTTGTTTAACAGTATGATTATTCTGCTAGGGCAAGACGTGCGGGTGGCGCACGATAAGTCAATGTTTGGCGATCAAACCGCGGCGCCATGCGAACGCCGGAGACATTCTGCTCGGGCGATGTTACGCTATTTTTCTTGCTATGTCCCCTGATCAACGGGCTAATACGGCTGCGGTTCGCGTTTTTGGAACGTTAGGTGGTCGTTTTACCGCGACCGCCGATCAAGCCGCCGCGCAGCTATGGCCAAGATCGAAATGATCAGTCGACCGCGCACCACCCAGCGCCGCGTGTTGGGTGCCCTCAGGTTCTCGATGCCGATCGATACCGATTTCGAGAGGGCATAACGATCCTCTACAAAAATAATCATATTGGATTCGATAAGAAATGTTCTAAGGATGGATAATTCGATTGACAGATGCAATTTTCCCACGTACGGTCTCGTCAAATGAAACGTTGCTTTTAGCGAAATCAAGCCTTGCTATTAATGTTGCTTTAAGGGTTGACAGTTACAGTAACGACTGCGGACTACTTTATGTGACCACCAAAACGGGGCATTTGACATGTCTTACGTCGCCGCCTCCGAGCCAGAAACAAATCGCCCGCTGGTGAGCCGTGGCGGAAGGCCGCAGTTTGGCGAGGGCGCTGACCTGCTGGACCGCGCGGATGCCGACGATGGCGAATTTGGCCAGGAGATTGACCTGCGCCAGTTGCGCCACCACACGAAGAACACGCTGCAGCGAATTCTTGGCTTGATTGCCGAGGCGCCGGGCCTTTCTGACACGCCCGCCGGCGAAAAAATCGCCCAGGATCTCGAGTACCGGATTTCATTGTCGGCGAACATCTCCAATGCGTTGTTCGGCCTGACGGGCGCCCCGGGCTCGATGGGTGACCGACTACGCCAACTTTCGGGTGCGTTGGTCGAGATGATGCGAAGCTCGGACCAGACCATCCGAATCGGTGTATCGGTGCGCGGACATTGCCCCGTCCGGCTGCGTGACACGGTTCTCCGCACCACCCACGAGTTTGTGGGCAATGCGGTGAAACATGGCATGAAAGGTCGCTCAACTGGCCGAATCGCGGTGCGGCTGATTTCCGATCGTCATGGTACCACCCTGACGGTGGGCGACAATGGATGGGGTTTCAGCGGCCCACCTCGCCTCGGCGAAGGTCTGTCCCTGGCCCGCGGGTTCGCTGACCGGCATGGCGGCTCGCTGGATCTTTCTGGGGGCGACGGGACGACGGCGACGCTGGAATTGCCCCGCTAAGGTCCCTACCCTTCCCGACTTCCCTAGCTGGCGCCTTCGGAACCTAGAACATTTTCAGCCTGACGGTGCGGGCTGTAAATCTCTATCCTCTCGTTTGATCGGACAATTCACACGCTTTGAACGTTCCGCTCAGCGTGATCAAGCTCTAGTGCAGCTTCACCGTTGGGGTCGGCCGCTGAGAGCTGGCGCCGCCGATGGTCCGCATCGCTACTGAGGTCCCGCCATGCAGCGCGGCCTCATGCATTTTATACAGTGACCGATACATAAGCCGGGCGAACAAGCCTTCGATGAACAGGCTCTTGCCGACCAGGAAGCCCATCAGGCTGCCAACCGTGCTGTACTTTCCCAGCGACACGAGAGAGCCAAAGTCGCGGTAATGAAACGGCTCCAGCGGCTTGCCATCGAGCAGCCGGCCGAGCTGCAGCACCATATGCGCCGCCATCTGATGCGCGGCCTGTGCTCGCGGCGGGACAGGAGCGTCGGTCCCCGGTCGCGGGCAGCAGGCGCAGTCGCCGATGGCAAAGATGGCAGGATCGCGCGTGGTTTGCAGAGTTGCCGACACGACAAGCTGGTTGATTCGGTTGGTCTCCAACCCGTCGATATCCTTCAGGACGTCGGGCGCCTTCACGCCAGCCGACCAGACCACTAGTTCCGAGGGCAGCAATTCGCCGGTCGACAGGATGACGCCATCCTCCCGGACTTCCGCGACCCGTGATCCGGTCCGCACCTCTACGCCAATGGACCGCAGCAACTCCATCGTGGCGACCGACATCCGTTCGGGGAGCGCCGGCAGGATGCGGTCTGCAGCCTCGATCAGCACGATATGGACATCGCGCAACGGATCGATGTGGTCCAAGCCGTAGGCCAGGACGGCCCGAACCGTGCGATGCAATTCGGCGGCAAGTTCCGTTCCGGTGGCCCCAGCACCGATGATAGCAACGTGCAATTGACCCGGGCGGACCGGTCCGGCTTGAGCATTAGCGCGCAGACAGGCGTTGATCAGGCGGCGGTTGAAGCGCTCCGCTTGTTCGGGATTCTCTAACGGTACCGCGAAGCGCTCTGCGCCCGGCGTGCCGAAGTCATTGGTGATGCTACCGATGGCCATGACCAGCGTGTCGTACGATAAATTGGTCGGCGGGGTGATCTGGCGTCCTTCCTCGTCAATCATCTCCGCCAAGTGCAACTGTTTCGCGGCGCGGTCGAGGCCGATCACTTCCCCGTACGTGTAGCTGAAGTGGTGCCAGTGCGCCTGCGCCAGATAGTTCAGTTCGTGCTCGGATCGCCGTAGGCTACCGGCGGCAACCGAGTGCAGGAGCGGTTTCCACAGATGCGTGCGAGAGCGCTCAACCAGCGTGATTCTCGCGCGGCCCTTACGGCCCAGCGTGTCGCCCAGCTTGGTTACAAGTTCGAGTCCCCCGGCCCCTCCGCCGACGACGACGATGCGGTGACGCTCGCTAGCCGGATGCGCAGGAGATGTCATGCAAATCGCCCTGATAATCGTGCGCGTTGATATTTGGGATGATAAGCGGTTGACGGCGCGACCGCCACACGGTGCTGCGGAGCGGGGGGAGTGGTCAGTTCAAAGCCTCGGCGATGCGGCGCGCCAAGCGGCGGGCGACGTCGTCTTTTGCCAGGCGAGGCCAAGTCTCGACCCCGCTGGCGGAGACGAGTTGCACTGCGTTTTCGGCCCCGCCCATGATGCCGGTCTCTGGGGAAACGTCGTTGGCAACGATCCAGTCGGCGTTCTTCCGTTTCAGCTTGGCCTGGGCGTTGGCCCTCAGGTCGTCGGTCTCGGCCGCGAAGCCGACGACGAGGCGTGGTCGATTTGGTCCGGCGGCGGCGATGGTAGCCAGGATATCCGGGTTCGGCACCAGCGTCAGGACCGGCGGCGCGGCATCCGGCTGCTTCTTGATCTTGCCGCAGGACGCCTGCTCCACGCGCCAATCGGCGACGGCGGCGGCAAAAACGGCGATATCGGCCGGTAGCGCGGATTGACAGGCATCCAGCATTTGCCGGGCGCTTTCGACATGATGCACGGTCAGGCCGGGCGGGTCGGGGACACTCACTGGTCCGGCCACCAGGGTGACCCGAGCGCCCAGTTCGGACAGGGCTGCGGCGATGGCATGGCCCTGGCGGCCGGAGGAGCGGTTGGCAATGTAGCGCACCGGGTCGATCGGCTCATGCGTCGGGCCACTGGTGACCAGCGCGTGACGGCCGGTCAAAGGGCCGCGTGAGGGTGTCAGCATGGCCTCGATGGCCGCGAGGATCTCCGGCGGTTCGGCGAGACGGCCGGGACCGAATTCGTTGCAGGCCATCGGGCCCTCGTTCGGCTGGACCACCTCCACGCCGCGCTGGGTCAGCGTGGCCATGTTGGCCTGAGTTGCCGGATGCAGCCACATGCGCACGTTCATCGCCGGCGCGACCAGCACCGGCTTATCGGTTGCAAGCAGGATCGTGGAGGCCAGATCGTCCGCCAACCCCGCGGCCATCTTGGCCAGGACGTTGGCGGTCGCCGGCGCCACGACCAGCACGTCGGCGGCGCGCGAGAGCTGGATGTGTCCCATCTCCAACTCATCGGTGAGCGAAAAAAGGTCAGTGTAGACCTTCGAACTCGCTGAGCGCCTGCAACGACAAGGGCGTCACGAACTGGCTGCCATTGTCGGTCAGCACGCACGTGACGCCGCAGCCTTGTTTGCGCAGCAGACGGATGAGCTCCAGCGCCTTGTAGGCGGCAATCCCGCCGGAGATGATCAACAGGACGCGTTTGCCGTCCAGGCTCACAGGCGCCAACCCGAATGAATGGCGGCGATGCCGGCGGACAGATTGCGCACCTTGACCCGAGCCAGCCCAGCCTCACGCATCATTCCGGCGAGGGTCTGCTGGTCGGGGAAGGTGCGGATGCTCTCGGCGAGGTAGCGGTAGCTGTCCTCGTCGCCGGCGACCATGCGGCCGAGGCGCGGGAGAACCTTGAAAGACCAAGCATCGTAAATCGCGTCAGCGCGTAGACGGTGACGCGGGAGAACTCCAGGCACAGGAAGCGGCCGCCCGGTTTGAGAACGCGCCTAGCTTCGTGCAGCACGGCCGGTTTGTCGGTGCAATTGCGGAGGCCGAAGGCGATCGAGACCCGGTCGACGCAGCGATCCGGCAGCGGCAGTTTCTCGGCATCGGCGACGGCGAGGCTGATTTCGTTGGCGAACCCACTGTTAAGTGCGCGATCGCGGCCGACCAACAACATGGAGCGGTTGATGTCGGTCAGAAACGCGGGACCGCCGCCGCGCTTCAGCCAACCGAAGGTGATGTCCCCGGTGCCCCCCGCGAGATCCAGCAGCGTATGGGCCGGGCGCGGTTGCAGGTCGGCGATGAAAATCTGCTTCCAGACGCGATGGATACCGAGCGACATCAGGTCGTTCATCAGGTCGTAGCGTGGCGCTACGCTGTCGAAGACGGCGCGCACCATCCCAGCCTTCTGAGCGGGATCCACACGTTGGAAGCCGAAATCGACGGTCGTTGCGGGATTGTCGGTCATTGGCCCGATCTATAGCCTGATTAGCAGATATGCCGGAACTCCCCGAAGTCGAGACTGTGATGCAAGGGCTGCGGCTGCGGCTGGAGGGACGGGTTTTGCTGCGCGCGGTTGCCCGGCGGCCGGATATGCGCTGGCCCCTGCCCCCGGTCTGGTGATGCGACTGACCGGCGCTCGGGTGACCAGTTTTCGCCGCCGGGCTAAATACATACTGATGCGGCTGGAAAGCGGGTGGTCGGTCCTTCTGCATCTGGGGATGTCCGGGCGCATGGTCGTGGAACCCGTCGGCCGCAACGACATCACGCTGCATGAGCACATTGAACTGGAAACCGATGACGGGTGGCGCGTTGGCTTCGTAGATCCGCGCCGGTTCGGATCTGTCGACCTGATCGAGACGGAGCGCGAGGACTCGCACCGCTTGCTGGCGGGGTTAGGGCCGGAGCCGCTGGGTGATGCGTTCTCCGTGCCTTTGCTGGATGCCGCGCTGGCGGGGAAAAAGACGCCGATCAAGGCCGCGCTGCTGGACCAGAAGGTCGTCGCCGGACTGGGAAACATCTATGTCTGCGAAGCGTTGTTCCGCGCCGGCATCTCGGCACAGCGGTTGGCGGCGAGCGTCCCGGGCGCGCGGTCCAAGCGCCTCGTGCCGGCGATCAAGCAGACGCTCACCGAGGCGATTGCCGCGGGCGGGTCATCACTACGCGATTACGCTCAGCCGAGCGGGGAACTCGGGTACTTCCAGCACGCCTGGAAGGTATACGGACGCGAGGGCCAGCCTTGCCCTGGCTGTCCGGGCAGGCCCACCTGCGCCGGGGTGCGGCGCATCGTGCAGGCGGGCCGCAGCACGTTCTATTGCCCACGAAAGCAACACTAGTCGAATGGCCACCGCGGGTCGCTGACCGTTTGCCCGAGCGATGCGTTACGCCAAGGCTCCCCCGGACAGGTCGGAGGTCTTGCGTTGCAGGCTCGCCAGAAGCGCGTCGCCGCCGCCCTTGGACAGAAGGTGGCGGAAGTCGGAACGCTGGACCGCCACGCGGCTAATGGACCCAGCGGCGAGGACATCAACCACTCTCCAGCCCGAGGGCGTCTGCTTCATGACGTAGTCGAGGTCGGTTGCATCACCGTTGACGGGTGCGATGCGGCTCTTCACGACCACTCGATCCGCACCAAGGCTCCGCGTATCGGGCAAGACGGTGAAGGACTGGCCGGC
The DNA here is from genome assembly GCA_963772355.1 of uncultured Alphaproteobacteria bacterium. Taxonomy (GTDB): domain Bacteria; phylum Pseudomonadota; class Alphaproteobacteria; order Acetobacterales; family Acetobacteraceae; genus Rhodopila. Next base: position 79,567 of record CAVYXX010000003.1, read on the forward strand.
ATAGTTGTCGAAACTGGCCACATAGCTGGCAACCGTGTAGCGGCGGAATGCGTCAAGCAGACGGCCCTGCTGTTGCTGCGACAGACTTGCCCACTCAAGGCCGATCGAGGCAGACAGCACGGCAGGCAGATCGAATGCCTGGTCCACAGCCGGTGCCAACATCTGGAACCTGCGACTGAACTCTGTCCGCCCGCCCGCCTTCATCGCCCCGAGCAACGCCGCGTTGAATTGGCTGATCGTCCCGGTTGCGTCCGGTGCCGTGTCGGCGAGAGCTGGCCGGACCAGCGGCGATGCCGCCAACATCATGAGGCCAAGCCCAAGCAGTGATCGCCGACCCAGACCAAGGCTTGCTATCGACGTAGCGGCGGTGTCAGGATTTGTAATCATCACAACTCATCCTAAGGTTCACTAAAACTCATCCGGAACCAGCAGCTTTGTCTTGTATAGAACGACTTGTTCTTGAAGTTTCCTGCTGGGACCATCGAATTTGGCGAGGTAGGTGGGTCCGGACTGGTGCGGTGTTAAGAGGTGTTCGGCGCATTGGATTTATGCGCAGGGTATTGAAATCGCGTTGAGTTGCGGAAGATAGCCGGCCAAGGGAAGGTGGTATCGCTCTCACGAGACGGTCTGCCGGCGTTGCTCCGGTCGGGCCGCCGAAGCACCACTCGGTAAGAGACTGGTCCTTCCACCCCTGTGCGTGCTGTCAGGCTTTGGTATATCCACGCTCTTCATCAGCGACCAAAATCCGCGGCGTCTAGGAGAACTGCATCATGGCTTATGAAAACATCATCGTCGAAACCCAGGGCCGTGTCGGCTTGATCCGCCTCAATCGGCCAGCAGCGCTGAATGCGCTATGCGATGCGCTGGTGCATGAAATGGGCGAACAATTGCTGGCGTTCGATGCCGACAAGGCGATCGGCGCCATCGTGATCACCGGCAGCGACCGCGCCTTCGCCGCCGGGGCAGACATCAAGGAGATGCGCGACCGCACCAATCCTGCTGCGATGGTAGAAGACTTCATTGGCGCCGGGTGGGAATCGGTGTTGCGGATAAAGAAGCCGGTAATCGCCGCGGTAGCGGGGTTCGCGCTGGGCGGAGGGGGCGAACTGGCGATGATGTGCGACATGATCTTTGCTGCCGACACTGCGAAGTTCGGCCAGCCGGAGATCAACCTGGGCGTTCTACCGGGCGCCGGCGGCACGCAGAGGCTGACCCGAGCGGTGGGCAAATCCAAAGCAATGGACATGGTTCTCACTGCCCGCATGATGGACGCCGCGGAGGCGGAGCGAGCCAACCTCGTTTCCCGCGTGTTTCCGGCTGACAAATTGCTACCGGAGGTAATGAAGATCGCCGAGCGCATTGCCGGCCTGTCTCCGGTGGCGGTGCAGTTCGCCAAGCAAGCGGTGAACCGAGCCTTCGAGACGTCGCTCGCCGAAGGCGTCCGGCACGAAAGGGCGCTGTTCCTGTCCCTGTTTGGGACCCCGGACCAGAAAGAAGGTATGGCGGCGTTCGTGGAGAAACGGAAGCCGGCGTTCCAGTTGGGGTAGGATCCCGGGGCGGCGCGGGTGTCTATAATTTGACCTTCATCTGAATTTTGATGGCTGCTGGATCTCAGTAGCGGGATTTCTTTCGCGTTACGCGCTTTGGCGGGCTATGTCGTGTTGGATGGACACAGCCCGTGGGCCTCGTCGGTCCGAACGTCGCCGGGATTTTCGTCTGCTTTTGGTCAGCCATAGTCGGGTCTGGATCAAGGCTGTCCACGACGCGACCCAAGCGCTGGGCGTTACGGACGCGCAGGCTTGTGGCGCGCGCGATGCGGTGGCGCGGCTGGCTGGGACCGCCGAGCATTATTCCCACCTTCTGGTGGACTACGACGACGCAGATGGGCTGCTCGGTGCATTGGCCGATCTTGTTGCGGAATCCACGCCTCCTGACACGGATATGTTGGTCCTGGGAACCGTCGACAGCCAGTTTCCAGGGTTTCGTTCAGTCGAGTCCGCGACCTCGGGGTCGATCGTCGATGCCTTACAAGCGAGTACGCCGCGCCCCAAAGCGATGATGGAACCGTCCGAACTGCGGGCGGTGATGAGCGGCGCAACGATCGAGACGCGATATCAGCCGATCGTTCGCGTCGCTGATCGCCGGCCGGTGGGTCTGGAGGCTCTCGTTCGCCTTAATCATCCGTTGAAGGGGAAGATTCGACCGGACTGCTTCGTGCCGCAGGTCGAGCAGGCCGGGCTCGGGGCCGAGTTGACCAGCCTGGTATGCGCGCGCACTTTCAGCGATCTTTCCGGCCCTTTTTTGGCGGGGCTCCAGCTCCGGATTTCGGTGAATTTCCCGTTGGACGTTCTGCTGATGCCTGCCGCATTGGAGCGGCTGGAGGAGCAGCGTGCAGCCGCGGGCCTGGCGGCCGACCAGATCATCGTCGAGCTGACCGAAAGCCAGCCGGTTGAGGATGTCCCTGGCCTGCGCCGGGCTTTGGAACGTCTGCGCAAATTGGGTTATGGGGCCGCGATCGATGATGTCGGACCGGCGGTTCCTCGGCTTGAGCGGTTGCTTGAGCTGCCTTTCAGCAGCCTGAAACTGGACAGGGACCTAGTGAGGCAAGCGGTTAATTCGGCTGAGGCGTGTGTATCCATTGCTAACACTATAGCCACAGCCAAAGCACAGGGCATCACCGTCACTGCCGAGGGCGTGGAAACCGGGGCTACCTGGGACCAAATGGCCGCTCTCGGTGTCGACGAAGTGCAGGGATTTCTGGTCGCTCGGCCGCTTCCGGTGGCGGCTGTACCGGTATGGCTGGAAGCTTGGACGGCCAAAGGCGGCGCGGATGCGTGAAAGCGTGCATTTTGCCTGAACAATGATTATATGCCCGGCATGGATATTGTCCTCCCCACCAAATCCGAGCGCAAACCCCGTGGGCAGGGGGCGTCGCGGCGCGGCGAAATTCTTGACGCCGCCAAGCGGTTGTTTCTGACCGATGGCTTCGAGCGCGCCACGATCCGCAAGATCGCCGCCTCCGTCGGGGTTTCGTCTGCGGCGCTCTATCTGTATTTTCCCGACAAGGACGCCATCCTGCGTGCGATCGCTAAATCCACATTTGAAACCTTGCTGGCGCGTCTGGAAGAGTCGCAGAGGCAAGCCGATACCGATCTGGAGCGGTTTCGGGCGGGGTTGCGGGCGTACGTTGCATTCGGGAGTGGCTCATCCGGACGAGTACCGGCTGACGTTCCTCGCGAAGATGATGGCGTCGTGCGGACCCGGCCGTCCGGCGGATCCTTGCGGCCACGTGCCCGCCGCGGACCGGTCCTTCGACATTCTCGCGAACAGCATCGAACAATTGATGCAATCGGGGATTTTTCGGCGCGCCGATCCGATCCTGACGGCCGAGGCGGTTTGGGCAAGCCTTCATGGCGTTACTGCATTGCTGCTGGATCAGCGGGAACATCTGGAGTCAGAGGCAGATGCGCTTGTCCCTGCGGTCATTGACATGGCCGTGAGGGGACTCTCGGCTTAAATATAAACATTGATAACTGAACATTGGTGAGTTAGAAGCGCGCTCCAGTCATGGAGGCGCATCGCCATGTTTCGCATCGCCGTTTGTGTGCTTGTCCTGTTGACCACCGCTGCCAGGGCCAACGAGTCGCTGCGACCGGTGCGGGTGCAAACCGTTAGCTTCATCGCCGGAACAGGCGGCGGTGACCTATCCGGGCACAGTTCAGGCTCGGGTCCAGGCCAGCCTGGGATTTCGTGTTGGCGGTCAGGTCACCGAGCGGTTGGTGGATATCGGAGACCGGGTGGTGGCGGGTCAGGCGTTGGCGCGCCTCGATCCCGTCGACTCGCGCCTGAACGTGGAGGCGTCTGGCCAGCTTGTGCGCGCGGCCGAGGCTGAGGCGGTCAACGCCAGGGCAGACTATGGCCGATACCAGAGGATCGGGCCGAGTTCTCCGGCATGGCTGCCGTCCGAGTTCGACAAGCGGCAGGCCGCGCTGGATGGCGCCGAGGCGAGATTGGCGCAGGCGCAGCGGCAATTCGCCATGGCGCGGGATCAACTCGGTTACACGACGCTGATAGCCGATGCGCCAGGGGTGATTACCGATCTGAAACTGGAGGTTGGACAGGTCGTAGCCGCGGGGCAGACCGTATTCTCCTTGGCCCATACCGCGGAGACTGAGATCGTCGTCGACGTTCCGGAAAACCGACTGCCGGATGTGCGGGCGGCGCGTTCGGTAACGATCAGGCTGTGGTCGCAGCCCGATGTGGAGCTGAAGGGGCGCGTGAGGGAGATCGGGGCTCTTGCTGACCCGGTCAGCCGGACCTTCGCCGTCAAGGTGACGGTTGTGGATGCGCCGACGAGGGGTAAGCCTGATCCGTTGGGAGCGGGCGCACTGGGCCTTGGTATGACCGCCGCAGTGCGGTTCGGCCGGGACAGCGGGACGATGATTGCCCGGCTTCCCGCCTCCGCCGTGGTTTCTGCTGATGGGGTGCCGTCGGTGTGGGTGCTGGACCCGGCAACACATCGGGCTGTGGCACACCGGGTACAGGTGTCGGCATGGTTGGGTGATGGTGAGGTTGCCATCGCCGATGGGGTCGAGGCCGACGCGCAGATCGTGACCGCCGGGGCGGCGCAATTGGATGCCACCACGCCGGTTGTCGCCTGGGTAGGAGCGATCCGATGAACCTCTCGGCCTGGGCGCTGCGGCATCGTGCGCTGACGCTGTATCTGATCCTGGCGGTCGCCGCGGCGGGCGTGTGGGCTTACCAGTCGCTTGGGCGGGCGGAAGATCCACCGTTCACGATCAAGCAGATGGTTGTGCAAGTGGACTGGCCGGGTGCCTCGGCCGAGCAGATGGCGGGGTCGGTGGTTGACCGGCTGGAACGGAAGCTGGAGGAGGTTCCGTCGCTGGATTTCGTCGAAAGCAACGTTCAACCGGGTCACGCGGTCCTGACGGTTTCGCTGCGCGACGACACGCCGCCGGCGAATGTTTCCGACACCTGGTATCAGGTGCGCAAGAAGGTGGGGGACATCGCGCCGACTCTGCCGCAAGGGGTTCAAGGTCCTTACTTCAACGACGAATTCGGCGATGTCTTCGGCATTATCTATGCCTTTACCGGGGACGGATTTACTTTGCCGGAACTGCGCCATGTCGTGGAGGATGTGCGCGAAGACCTGCTGCCGGTGCCGGGCGTCGGCAAGATCGGCCTAGTCGGCGACCAGGAAGAGCGCCTGTATATCGATTTTTCACACCGCAAACTGGCAGAACTTGGCCTGTCCGTGCCTGACGTGATGGCGGTGGTGAGCAACGAGAACGCGATGGCTGCGGGCGGCTTTGTCGATACGGCGCATGACCGGGTTTATGTGCGGCCTGGCAACTCGGTGGACGGGGTGGAGGCGTTGCGGGCGATCCCGATCTCGGCTGGTGGGCACCGGGTGAGATTGGGCGACATCGCGACAGTCAGCCGCGGCACGGTCGACCCGCCGGCGGCGACGATGCGGGTAAACGGCAAGCCGGCGCTGGGGCTGACGATATCGATGGCGCAAGGCGGCAACATTGTTGACCTCGGGCGGCGTATCGCGGACCGGATGCAGGCCGTTGCTCCGACTTTGCCGCTCGGGGTGACCGCCATCCGGCTGAACGACCAGTCTCAGGTGGTGGCGAAGGACGTCGCCGAGTTCCAGGAGAGTTTTCTGGAGGCGCTGGCGATCGTGCTGGCGGTCAGTTTCCTGTCGTTGGGTTGGCGCACCGGACTGGTGGTGGCGATCAGCGTGCCGCTGGTGCTTGCCGGGACTTTGGTCGGCATGAAGCTGTTGGGGATCGATCTGCAACGGATCTCTCTGGGGGCGATGATCATCGCACTGGGGCTGCTGGTTGACGACGCGATCATTGCCGTTGAAACGATGATGGTGAAGCTGGAGCAAGGCTGGGACCGGATGCGCGCCGGGAGTTTTGCCTATACTTCAACGGCTTTTCCGATGCTGACCGGAACCTTGGTGACAGCAGCTGGGTATTTGCCGGTTGGGTTGGCTCAGTCCTCGACCGGTGAGTATACACGCGACATTTTCCGGGTGGTCGGACTGGCGTTGGTGCTGTCGTGGATTGTGGCGGTGGTGTTCGTTCCATACCTGGGCTCGATATTGCTGCCGGAGGTCACCCACAAAGCAAATAATCCCGAACATGCAGTCTATGACACGCGATTTTACCGAGCGATGCGCCGGGCGGTGGGGTGGTGCGTGCGGGCACGGTGGTGGGTGATCGGCGGGACCGTGGCGGCGTTTGTGGTCTCTCTGGCTGGGTTCACCAAGGTGCCGCAGCAGTTTTTTCCGTCCTCCGACCGGCTGGAAGTATTGGTGGATCTGCGGCTGCCGGAGGGCGGGTCGTTTGCCGCGACGGCGGCCTCGGTTGAGCAGGTCGAGGGTATTTTGCGCGATCAGAAGGGAATCCGGTCATGGGTCGCTTATACTGGAATTGGGACGCCTCGGTTTTTCCTAGCCTTTTCCCCGCAGCTACAGACACCGAATTTCGCTCAGTTCGTGATCAATACGGACAGCGCGCCAGCGCGGGAGGCATTGCTGAGCCGGCTGACGAAAGCCGTCCAAGCCGGCGACTTCGCGGACGTACGGATGCGGCCGTCGCGGCTGGAGCTTGGGCCGCCTGTCGGATATCCGGTGCAGTTTCGGGTCACTGGTCCCGATCCATCTGTGCTGCGTCGCATTGCGGGTCAGGTCAGCCAGGTGATGCGGGATAATCCGCATGTCGGCAATGTGAGCGACAACTGGGGCAACCTCGGCAAGTCGGTGCGGATCGATATTGATCAGGACAAGGCGCGTTTGCTGGGGCTGTCGAGCCAGGACGTTGCTCAGACGCTGCAGACCCTGCTGCAGGGGGTTACTGTCACGCAATACAGGGAGAATCTTGATTTGATCCCGGTGGTGATGCGTGCGGTCGAGGCCGAGAGGCGTGACCTGAGCGATTTGGCGAATGCGACGATCCGCGGGGCAAGCGGGCGGATGGTCCCGCTGTCTCAAGTGGCGACGGTTCGACCGGCGATGGAGGAGGCTTACTTCGACCGCCGCGGACGGATTCCGGCGCTGACCGTGCGGGGCGATATCTTGGACGGGGCTCAGGCGCCGGACGTGACGAATGCCATCGTGCCGATGCTGGATTCTATCAAGGCTGCCCTGCCCTTTGGTTATGCCATTGAGACCGCGGGTGCGTCGGAGGAAGCGGGCAAGGGGCAGGCCTCGGTCAATGCGGTGATGCCGCTGATGGTGCTGGTCATGCTGTCGCTGCTGATGCTGCAGATGCAGAGTTTCAGCCGCATGGCGATGGTGATTTTGACCGCGCCGCTCGGGCTGATCGGGGTGTCCGCGGCGCTGCTGGTGACGGGCGCGCCGTTCGGGTTCGTAGCGATGCTGGGGTTCATCGCGCTGGCCGGGATCATCATGCGGAACTCGGTTATTCTGGTCGACCAGATCGAGCGGGATCAAGCGCAAGGGTCGCATCCGGCGGCGGCTATCGCGGACGCGGTGGTGCGGCGGACGCGGCCGATCCTGCTGACCGCGGCGGCGGCGATCCTGGCGTTGGTGCCGCTGGCGTTCTCGGTGTTCTGGGGGCCGATGGCGATCGCGATCATGGGCGGGCTGGTCAGCGCGACCGTGCTGACGCTGTTTTTTGTTCCGGCGCTTTATGCGGCCTGGACGCGGGTGCCTCGGGCGGCGGGGGCGGTGGCCTCGAAGACGTTGCCTCTGGGCTGGAAACAGGAGACCATCGGCGGATAGGTTTTCGGGAGGCCAGACATGGCTCGGAATATCGCGGTTGGCATCGGGATCATGGAATACCCATTCGAGACGTCCGATGGGTTCTGGCGCTGGGTCGATCTATGCGAGCAAGGTGGGCTGGACTCGATCTGGCAGACCGACCGGATCGTCAGCCGGACACCGATCCTGGAATGCATGACGACGTTGGCGGCGATCGCCGGACGGACGCGGCGGATCAAGTTCGGGGTCAATGTCGTTTCTGCGGCGTTGCGGGAGCCGGTGTTGCTGGCCAAGCAATGCGCGACGATCGACGTGCTATCCGGCGGGCGTTTGCTGCCGGGGTTTGGGATCGGCAGTCCGCGTGGGGCGGAGTGGGAGGCGATGCACATCGATATCACGACGCGTGGACGCAAGACGGATGAGGCGCTGGAGATCATCAGCCGGTTATGGGCAGGGGAGTCGCTGGATTTTGCCGGGCGGCATTTCCGCTTGAGCAAGGCGTCGATCGCACCGTTGCCGGTGCAACCCGATCTGCCAATGTGGCTTGGGGGGTCGTCGGAGGCGGCGATGAAGCGGACCGCTCGGGTCGGTACCGGGTGGCAGGCCGGGCCGGAGACGCCGGAGGTCGTGGGAGAGGTGATTGCCGGGATCAAGGCGCGGCTGCTGGAGACGGGGCGAACGATCGAGGAGGATCATTACGGCGGCGCGTTCGCGTTCCGGTTCGGCGGGCCGGACGACCCTGGGGTCGCGAAGGTGATGGAACACTATCGGGCGCGGACGGGGCGTGATCCGCGGGATATGTTCGCGATGGGTGATGCGGAGGTGATCCTGCGGCGGTTGAACGATTATGTCGCAGTGGGGGCCTCGAAGTTTATTCTGCGACCGGTCGGGGATGGGGACGCGGATATGCTGGCGCAGACTCGGCGACTGATCGAGGAGGTGCTGCCTCTGGTTGCGGCACGGTGGCCGAAGCAGCGGAAGGTGGCGGCTTAGGGGGCGCGGTGTCTAGGCAGGGGCAGCTTGGCAGCGGCTGATCTGACCAGGATTACTTGGGCCTGTTCGGAGTCACGCACCCGTCGCAGTGCCTGAGCACTTGTTCCGATGGCGATGCGAAAGCTGTTCCATTCAATTACTTTAGTGACCATGCGGGGACGGCAGCCTGGCCTCCTCAAGCTTTTGATCAAGGGATTATGATTCCCACTGCACAGCCAAAATATCTCATTGATTTTATGCCGTAATTCGTCAATAACTCGGCACCGAGGCGCGATCTAGGCACGCCGTAGGCACATCCCTTGCGGACTTGAAATCCGCAGTTCGAAAGCACGTGCCGGTTCAAGTCCGGCGGTGGGCACAACTTTCTCAATGAGTTGCGTCGTGTTTTTGAGACGATACCAGATCGATTTTCATTTATGCACAGGACACGGTAATTTATGCGTCCGACGTAGGGCAAAGCACGCCGGATGGCGGAAGGCACCGAGGCAGTTCGCGCGGATGGTTGGGGTTGAGCGAGGAAGCCGAATTAGCGTCGTTTTCATTTACTGGTAGGAGGCTGGCGAGAAGTGATATGTGGCGGACCGTAGCGGTCGCGGAGTCGAATTCATGCATTTATCCATCGTCAAGTGCTCGACAGTGCACACGCCAGAGGAGGACGAGCATCAGCTTGCGTTCGTGATCGCGAATACGGCGCCGGACGCTGAGCAAATCTGCCGAGATGCGAGCAGCAGCGACAAGGGCTATGCGTTTTTCCAGACTATCGACAAGCTGGATGGTTGGGCAGGTCCCGCGAGGGTGCTGGGTTGGGAAGGCGAGCCTTGGGAAAGGTGATTGGTCGCGTTCTGATTGCTGTGTCTCTTGTCTTAGTCGTTCCTGCTGTCTCAAGTCACACGCGGGCTGCCGAGATAGGCGACTTTGAGTTGTCGGTTGCCTACTGCCTTGGAATGACATCTTACGCGAACGAACGATACAAGCGGGAGATACCACCCATGGATTGCTCCCCTTCGCCCACGAAGGAATTTGCCCAATTTTGCGTAAGCGAGCGGGAGAAAGAGCAACGAGGCTACCAACAGCTTGATGATCGGATTGCTCGCTTCCGGGCCTATCTTGCTCCGAAAATGGCTGACCCACAGTCGGCAGCGTCGCTTGCTTTCGCCACGAACCAAGGCAAGAAGGATACCGCGCGCGTGATGGACCTGCCGTGTGCGACGCCGCAATGCCTAGAAGACTATATTAAGCAAAATCCGGACGAAGCTGCGACAATCGAACGGAGGAGTTGATGCGATGGGGTGTCGGCTCGGCTTCCGTTCTGAAGCGGGCAGAGGCAGGGAGATGCGACGATGGACAACCGCCGCCAGCAACACTTGCCCAGGTCCCGCCATTGGGTCGGTGCCGCCTATTTCGCGTAGTTCAGGCTTCCTTCAAGGTCGGCTTGGATGTCCAAGCGACGCGGAGGAACGACGCCGGTAGTAGGGTTGATGATAATGTGGTTACCTTCGCCATCCACAGAATCCATTAAAAATGCGAAATCCTGTTTCGCCTTCTTGTTCGCCCACCGATGAGGCATATTTAACGCATCCTATGGCGTCCAGCATCAGCCCCGGCATCCCTGGTATCCCTCTCAGGGCAGCCTCGATTGTCTCTCGCGTCGCAACTAATATCTCCCTCATTTCGTAGCTTCGGTCGGGAAAAATTGACACGGTTAGGTTGTCTGACGAAGGCTTAGCGCAAACCGCCTGTTGGGCTTCCTGTTTAGACGTTTGGGTTGCTCCACGAACAAATAGATCGATTTTTACGCGCACTCTAAGGGCTGGACTGTGACCAGCATTCCGGAGGCTTACTGGGATTGATGCACGAACATTTCCGTCCGCGAATGTAAGCGCACCGCCCTTCGTAAAAAAATCAGCCCCTTGCGGGACATCGATGGATACCCACGGTCGCTGAGAGGCGATGAAACTACGATAGTTTATCGAGTTCGCGCTTATTTGCGCAATCCACAGCAAAATGCTGACCACCGCAGAGAGGGCGACGACGAAGAGTGTGGGCAATGTAGCTGCGCTGTTCCAACGCCTCAGAAATCGTCTCGTTCTCTCGATGTGTCTGTTACACACAGGCCTACTCTCTTTCCGTTCGATTGGACGAGATTGGGTAAGGTGCGCGTTTAAAGAACCCCTTAGTGATTTGAGGCCTGCGTAGAAAGTCTGTATAACTCCCTTAGACGAACGATGGACGGCATCGTTTCGTGCCAGAGCTTAGCTTCCGGACCGCACACCTCCCCGACCCAAACCGATTTTTCTTGTTGGGCGTCGCCCGAGGCACCTCTGTCTGATCAGTCCAGTTCGAGGCCACGATAAATTTCGGCGAGCGGAATTTGCACGCCGACGCTTTCCAGCGTGAGCATGGCGTCGAGGCCGGCTATTGTGGTGAACGCCCAGCCGTCGTCGGTGCGGCGATAGAGATGGATCGCCGCCTCGGCCTGATGAATTTCGACGATCTCGCGGACGCCAGCGACATCTTGCAGATCGAGGCGCTTGCGGTCACGCTGGCGCCAGTGTCGGAGTTCCGACGGAGACAGGACCTCAAATACGACTCGAGGATGCTCGCCACAGCGAATGATGACATCAGGGATGCGGGCGGTTGGACGCTGGCGGCGGTTTGGGACGGCGCCGGAGCCGGTCTCAGTGCGGCATCCCGCCGGATGGCCGAACAGGCGATTGAAAAGAGTGCCGGCGACATTAGCGGCGATCGCGCCGTGGTCGGGCGAGGGCGCCGCGTCGGCGATGATCTCGCCGTCGACCAACTCGTAGCGCCATGCCGTCCCAAACGTAGCCTGATCGGTGGCAAGGAATTCCTCGGCCGTTGCAGGCCAGGGATCGAGGCGGGCGGGACTGCTCATTTACGGGCCTCTCGTGGGCGTCAACGCCGCGTCTCTGCCGGTGGGGCGCGGCGCCCCGAGTTGATCGATCAGGCGGTGGCTTCGCGGTGACCGAGCGGAGAAAAGTGAGTAGCGCGTCTGAGCTTCTCTATCACGAAACCCTTACCCGAATTTGCCAGCGAGGCCATCGCCTTTCTTGTTGGACGTTGGAGCAGAAGCGGAGCGATCAGGGTTATCGGCGGCGGGCCGGTGCCCGAAGTCGGCCCTTTACCCCACCTTCCGGAACTTCCGCAGCGATCGCAGATTGTCCGGCATTGGGTCCTTTGGGAACCGCTGCGGCCATTGCGTCCAGGACACCTCGCCGACGTAGATGTCACCACGGCTGTCCACACAGAGGCCATGTGGCGCCAGGAACTGGTCGATGCCCAACCCCGCCCGCAGGCCGCCGAGCCGTGACAGGCGCTTGCCGGTGTTGTCGACGATGGTGACGCGGGGGCCAAGGTTCGGGACGTCGCGGTTGACCGGCTCGACCGGACCGAGTTCGCCAACGTAGCAAATCGGGCATTTCCCCCCGGGCATGAACAGTCCGCAGGGGCGGTGTAGATTGTTCCACTGGGTTTCGTATTTGCCGTTGCCGTCAAACACCTGGACGCGGTGGTTTTCGCGGTCGGCGACATAGACCCAGCCGTCGGCATCGCAGGTGATGTTGTGCGCGATGTTGAACTCGCCGGGGTCGGTGCCGGGGCCACCCCAGGACCGCAGCAGGCGTCCATCCGGAGCGTATTTGTGGACCCGGGCATTGCCATAGCCGTCGGAGACGTAGATGTCGCCGTTCGGGGCCATCGCGGTATGGGTGCAGCGGTGGAAGGGTTCACCGCTCATGTAGGGTGCGGGCTTGCCGGAGGTGCCGAGGGTGAGCAGGATTTTGCCCTCCAACGTGCATTGTCGGACGGTATGGTCGCCGTCGTCGGTCAGCCACAGCGTCTCGTCGGGGGCGACCGACACGCCGTGAGCACGGGGGAACACACCCTCGCCCCAGGAGCGGAGGAAATTGCCGTCGCGGTCGAACACGATCATCGGGTGCTCGCCGCGGTTGAAGACGTAGACGTTGTCCTTGCTGTCGACGCCGACGCCGCCGATTTCCTTGAACGACCATCCGGGGGGGAGTTTCGCCCAGTCGTCGACGGGTTCGTATTGGTAGTCGCCGCTGCCCAAGGTCACCATGTCCGTTCCCTCCTCGTGCCGTATTTGCGGAAAGCTTGTCACGGGCTGCGAGCCAAGGCCAGACTGCGGGCTGTTCAGGCACTGGCAGGCGTAAACTCGATGTCACATGAGACCAATGCTCTCACGCAGATCCACCGGCAAATCATGTGGAACCGGTTGATCGCGGTGGTGGAGGAGCAGGCGCAGATCATGATCCGCACGGCGTTCTCCACCACGGTGCGGGAGGCGGGGGATTTGTCGGCCGGGATCTTCGACCTGCAGGGGCGGATGATGGCGCAGGCGGTGACGGGGACGCCTGGGCATGTGAACTCGATGGCCGAGAGCGTTGGCCATTTCCTGAAGAAATTTCCGGCGGCGACGATGCGGCAAGGTGATCATTATATCACCAATGATCCGTGGCTGGGGACGGGCCATTTGCACGACCTGACGGTCGTTACTCCGGCATTTCATGATGGCACGATTGTCGGGCTGTTCGCCAACACGGCCCATGTGATCGACATCGGCGGCCTGGGCATGGGCCCTGAGGGGCGGTCGGTTTACGAAGAGGGCATGTATATCCCTATCGTCAAGTGTTTTGCTGACGGCGAGCCAAACGACACGTTCTTCGCGTTCATCCGAGCCGGATCGCGACTGCCGGTGGAGTTGGAAGGCGATATTTACTCGTTATGCGCGTGCAACGACGCCGGGGCCAGACGGCTGGCGGAGATGATGGACGAGTTTGAGATGACCAGCCTGGATCCGCTGGCGGGCTTCATCTTCGACAGCTCGCTTCGCGCCACGCTGGCGGAGATCGCGCGTGTTCCCCGGGGGATTTACGCCGGCGAGATCTATTCCGATGGGTATGAGGAGCCGGTGCGGCTGGCGGCGTCGATGGCGATCCTCGATGATGGGATCGAGGTAGATTTTGCCGGGACCTCAGGACTTTCGTCGCGTGGTATCAATGTGCCGCCGGCTTACTGCAGGGCGTATTCGTGCTTCGGGATCAAGTGCGTGGTGGCGCCGGAGATTCCGAACAACTGGGCCTCGCTGGCGCCGTTTCGGATGAAGATACCGGAGGGGTGCATCCTGAATGCGCCGCATCCCTACCCGGTCTCGGTTCGGCATGTCATTGGGCACCTGCTGCCGGACCTGATGATGGGGTGCCTGCATCAGGCGGTGCCGCACCGGGTCACGGCGGAGGGCGCATCGGCGCTGTGGAACCCGCCGCTGCGCGGCGGCGGCGCGATTTCCGGCCAGTCGCGCAGCAACAAACCGGTGGTGGCGGATTTCGAGATCATCACGTTCAACTCCGGCGGCACCGGGGCGCGGCCGACGCAGGACGGGTTGAATGCCACGGCTTTTCCTTCGGGCGTGCGGACGATGCCAGTGGAGGCGACAGAAAACGTCGCGCCGATCATTGTGTGGCGCAAGGAACTGAGGCCGGACTCAGGGGGGGCGGGTCGGACGCGCGGCGGGGTTGGACAGATCATGGAGATCGCGACGAAGGGCGACCTGGAGTTCGCGGTGAATGCGAGCTTCGACCGGATTGCGAATGCGCCGAAGGGTCGCGAGGGTGGGATGAGCGGGACGCCCGGCCGGGTCGCGTGGAAAAGCGGCGGGGTACTGCGGACCAAAGGGCTTCAGGTCATTCCCGACGGTGAGCGGCTGATCCTGGAGTTACCGGGCGGCGCGGGCATGGGCGATCCGACCGCACGTGATCCGGCGCTGGTTGCCCGGGACGTCCGGGATGGGCTGGTTTCGGCAGCGGATGCCCGGTTGCTTTACCGCGTTTCGGTCGCAGCGGATGGCTCGGTGGACGAGGCAGCCACGCAGGCACTGCGCGCTTGAGGTTCGGCCTTCTGGAACCGTGCCGCGGTGGGTTGCTGGCTGCTCGCTGGGCGGCGTAGGCTGATCGGGATGATAAAAACGAGCGCTTGAATCTACCGATGATCGATCGGTTCGAGCATCGGCGGGGAGAAATTCGTGAGTGAAGCGATTGAAAAGTCGGCGATGCGCAAGATTTACCTGCGTCTTTTGCCGTTCGCTGTCTTCAGCTATTTTCTTGCTTATATCGACCGCATCAACGTGAGTTTTGCCGGCCTGACAATGCGCGAGGATTTGCAGATGTCGGCGGCGGCGTTCGGCTTCGCGGCGGGCACGTTTTACTGGGGCTATTTCATTTTCGAAGTGCCAAGCAACGTGATCTTGGAAAAGGTCGGCGCGCGGCTGTGGATCGCCCGCATCATGATTAGCTGGGGGATATTGGCCGGCGTTACGGCGCTGGTCAGCGGTTCGACAAGTTTCGCCGTCGTCCGTTTTTTCCTTGGCGTTGCTGAAGCGGGGTTCTTCCCAGGCATCGTGCTTTACTTCACCTATTGGTTTCCGAGCCACCATCATGCTCGGATCGTGTCCGGTTTCCTCATTGGGCTGCCAATCGCGGTGGCGGCGGGTGCGCCGGTTTCAACCGGAATTTTGGCGCTCGATGGGATGTTCGGACTGCGCGGCTGGCAGATCATGTATATCGCGGAAGCGATACCAACCATCCTGATCGGGATAGTGACGTTATTCGTGCTGACGGACCGGCCGGAGCAGGCGAAATTCCTGACGATGGAGGAGAAAACCTGGCTCGCCAACAAGCTGCTGGCCGAACGCCGCGCCAAGGAGGAAGTGAAGACCTTTGGCGTGTGGCAGTCGATGTTTGACCCGAAGGTGCTGCTGCTGTCGCTGAACTACTTCGGGATCGTCGTCGCGAGCCTGGGTATGCTGATTTTCATACCGCAGATCATCAAGTCGCTCGGAGTGGGCAGCAGCAACATGGCGGTGGGTTGGCTCACCATGATTCCTTACTTGTGCGGCGGCATTTCGCTTGTTGTCTGGGGCCGTATCTCCGACCGCATGCAAGAGCGCCGATGGAATCTGTTAACGGCCTGTGTGGTGTCCGCAATTGGACTGTTTATCGCCGGCTATGCGATGGGATCGTGGTGGTCATTGGCGGGCATGTCGCTAGCAGCGATGGGCTTCTACGGCTCGAAAGGGCCGTTTTGGGCGATGCCGTCGATGTTCCTGACGGGCACCGCGGCAGCGGCCTCGATCGCGTGGATCAACTCAATCGGAAATTTGGGAGGGTTTTTCGGCCCTTGGTACGTTGGTGTGATGAAGGATGTGACGGGGAGCTACGCGGGAGGACTGTATGGCTTGGCACTGTTGTGTCTGGGTTCCGCGATCATCTGCGCCTTGTTCTTAAATATTCGGAACGTGGTGGTCGAGCGGGCGGAGCAGGCGGAAGGGGTTCATGCGGATTAAGCCGACCCCTCAGAGCGCCTAGAGCCCGTTGTAGCGCTCGAGCATTTTTGCCGCGTCTTCCGGTGTATGGAGATCGTTGGGTATCAATACCCACTTCGGATAGTCCCGCTTGCCATTCAAATAGCCTTGCACAACATCGAATATGTAGCTGCCGATGTCAGACTTGACCTCGACTGACGCATTTGCTTCGCCTGCCAGCATGGCGCGGTAGATGCCTGGCACGCCATCCGCCGAGATCATCAGCACATCTTTGCCGGGATGCAGCCCGGCCGACTTCATCGCCTCAATCGCGCCCAGCATCATATCGTCGTTGTGCGCCCAAACCGCGCAAACATCCTTCAGTCCGTTGGTGGACTTGATGAAATCCGTCATCACGCGCCGGCCGCCGGCGCGAGTGAAATCGCCGCTTTCCGAGCGAATAATCCGCATGCCGGGAAACTGGGAGACGACTGCCGCGAAGCCCGTCTTGCGGCCGATTGCCGGCGCTGAGCCGATAGAGCCCTGTAGTTCAACGATGGTGCAATGGCCTCGGCTTGCCTGGGCCAGCCAGGAAGCGGCCAGTCGGCCCTCCAGATTGGTGTCATTGCCGATTCTGCGCGACGAAGAGCGAGGGCTCGGCATCAACCGAACGATCGGCAATGAACACGGGGATCTTCGCGGCCTGCGCCTCTTTCAATACCGGCGTCCATCCGGACACGACAACCGGGGCGATAACGATCGCATCGACCCGCTCCGCGATGAAGCGGCGCACCGCGGCGAATTGCCGATCCACGCTCCCCTGTGCATCGTCAAAATGGAGATCGATACCTCGGGTCTTGGCCACTGACTGCATGCTCGCTGAAAACGCGGTGCGCCAATCGCTCTCAGCCCCAATCTGCGAAAACCCTATCGTTTCAGCAGACGCCGCCGACACGGTCAGTAGCGCCGCGGCCAGGAAACTCAAAATGCGAACCATGCTTAAAGTCCTGTTTTTGCTGGGCGGGGCAAGCGCTTGCCGCCGGGTGGTCATGACATCCCGGCCGTCCGACCTGGTCGGTCCTCCAGCCGCGTTGCCGCTCAACTTAGCCGCCAAAAATTAGCAACTTGTTAATTGCGGTCCTTTAGTTTTGCCGTGTTCGCCATTTCTGGCCTTGCGTCGATCAGGGAGTCGGTACGATCGCTGCGGTTGAAAACCTGGCATCGGATTGCGTTGAGGAGTCACATTCCCGGTGGTGGCACCCGATCCATGCCGTATGCGTCGGCATGCTTCGGGTTCGGCCCCGAACCAATGTCCCAAGGACGCCGAACGCTGGCATGGTCCGCATGATCACGCTGCTCGCCGCGTTAGCAGCAGCGACAATCGCGGCGATCGTGCCGATATCATATTTCCTCGCCGCCGAAGCGCGCCTGCGTGGCGAGATCGAGGTCAGAGCGCAGCACTTCGCGAACGATGTTGTTGAAGAAGCGCGGCAAAATCCCGCTCTCTGGAATGCGCTTGCAGACAGTTCGACAGGGGAAGCACTGGACGATTTGGAGATCGGACGTCGACTGGATGCGGACGATCCGAGCGCTGTTCCCGAACGGTGGCGCTTGTTCTCTGGCGCCGAGAGGCTCCTGATCGAAACCGCCACCTCCGTCGCCCCGGCCAAGCCAGGTCCTGATTGCCCGCTTGGCGGTGGTGGATGGTGCTGCCCGTCTCGGCGATGTGGACGTTGCCCGCTCACTGCGCCCGGCACTGACTGTGGCCGCCTTTGTGGCCTGCGGGTCCAGTGGCCTTGGCCTGCTGATGTTTCTGCTGCTCCGCGTCGTGCCGCTGCGAATGTTGGCCGCGGCGATCGAGCACGCCACGTTCCTGTCGGCGCACGACCTGCTGACGGGCTTGCCGAACCGCCGCCTGTTCCACGAGCGGCTCGAGCAGGCCCTCGCACAGGCACGACGCGAAGCCGGCCGAATCGCGGTATTCTATATGGACCTCGACCACTTTAAGACCATCAATGATGTGCTTGGGCACCCGGCCGGCGACGCGACATTGCGAACTGTGGCGGAGAGGCTGCGCAGGTGCCTGCGTGCCGGGGATACGCTGGCGCGCCTTGGCGGCGACGAGTTCGCCGTGATCCAGCAAGGACTGATTGACGCCGAGGATGCGGATGCGCTCGGCAAACGCATGCTCGCTGCGGTCGAGCCGCCGATCGACCTCAATGGACAATTCCAGCATGTCGGGATCAGTATTGGCGTTACTTTGTCCGAATTTGGTGCGCCAAACCTGCCCGACGAACTGATTAAGCAGGCTGACATAGCGCTGTATCAGGCAAAGGAGCATGGACGTTCGCGGGTCCGCTTTTTTTCTGAAGACATGAATGTGAAGCTCCGAGAGCATCACACCTTGGAAATTGATCTTCGCGCTGCGATCAGTGAACAGAGGCTGATCCTGCAATACCAGCCGCAGGTTGATCTTCTGACGGGCAATGTGCTTGGCGCGGAGGCCTTGGTGCGTTGGAACCGGCCCGATCACGGTACAGTGCCACCCGATCGGTTCATCGGCCTGGCCGAAGACACGGGCCTTATCGTGCCGATTGGCTTGTGGGTGCTTCGCACAGCCTGTCTCCGCGCGACCACCTGGCCAGAGCATATCGGGATCGCTGTGAACGTTTCGCCGGTGCAGCTACGCCAGGCTGGATTTTGTCAAGCTGTGGCCGAGGTGATTCAGGAGACCGGCATCACACCATCACGCCTCGAGCTCGAAATCACTGAGGGTGTCTTGATGAGAGATACGATGGAAACCTTGGCCATCCTGCAGCGCCTGCGCAATTTGGGCACGAAATTGGCGATGGACGATTTCGG
Source organism: uncultured Alphaproteobacteria bacterium (assembly GCA_963772355.1). GTDB lineage: Bacteria > Pseudomonadota > Alphaproteobacteria > Acetobacterales > Acetobacteraceae > Rhodopila. The sequence continues at coordinate 98,520 of CAVYXX010000003.1, forward strand.
CACAGGATATTCCAGTCTTGGTTACCTACAGAAATTTCGTTTCGATAAGATCAAAATCGACCGTAGCTTCATCTCCCGACTGGGCCAGGATCCCAACGCGGAGGCGATAGTACGCGCGGTCGTCGGCATGACCGAAGCCCTGGGCATTCGCGCCAATGCAGAAGGTGTGGAAACGAATGCTCAGGCCGCCGTGCTGCGCGCACTGGGTTGCTCCGAAGCCCAAGGTTATCTCTATAGCCGCCCGATATCGGGCGAGGCGTTTGACGACGTGGCGAGCACAGCCAGCTTGGGAGTCGTGGGGCGGAGCCTGTTCAACCAGATGACACCTCAAGCGGCCGGTGCGACGACGTGACGCTACTGGTTTAAATCAGACGCGTAGTCTGGCCGTTTTGAACCACTAGCCTCTGATTTTGTGGGCCGATTCACCCGACCGCATGGGATGCTCCTATCGGGACGGGCCACTGGTCCAAGCTTCGAGCCCTTCCTGTGCGATCGCATCCAGCTTCTCGGCCATTCCTCTAGTCGGGCTTCGCTGATCAACAGGATGGCAAGCATGACGATCTCGAAAAGACAAGATCGGCCATGGTCATGACGCAGTATCCCGATTATTGTCACGACCCCCGAGGAATGAGATGAACGGAACAAGTTCATGACGCTGCGCTGTGATCTGATCATCCGGGATGCGGCCGTGTTCGATGGACTGGGAGCGGCTCGATTTGAAGCTGACGTTGCGGTCAAAGGCGACCGGATCGTCGCGGTCGGCGACTTGGGCATTTACCAAGCAGACCGTGATGTCGATGCCGATGGATTGGCGTTGGCACCCGGCTTTATCGATGCGCATACTCATGACGACCGAGCGGTGCTGTGCGGGCCGGCCTGTATGCTGTGTAAGATGTCGCAGGGGGTCACGACGGTTGTTGTCGGCAATTGCGGGATTTCGCTGTCACCGGTGCGGATGACGTCCCGGCCGGTACCCCCTTTGGATCTGCTGGGTGACGAAAGCTGGTTTTGTTTCGACAGCTTTGGCGAATATGCCGAGCGCCTGACGCGCGAACCGGCTCCGGTGAACACCTACGCGCTGATCGGCCACATGTCGCTGCGGGTCGAGGCGATGGGTGGGGATACTCAACGTGCCGCCACGGGCCGGGAAGCCGCATATATGCAGGCCCGGTTGAGGGACGCGCTCCTGCAGGGGGCTTCGGGCTTTTCTACCGGGCTGTACTATCCGCCCAACATGCTGGCGCCAACGGATGAGGTCATCGCGGTCGCAGAGGCTTTGCGCGGCGTTGGCGGGATTTACGTCACGCATATGCGGGACGAGGCAAACGACGTTCTGCTGTCGATTGAGGAGACCCTGAAGATCGGCCGCGATGTCGGCGTGCCGGTGGTGATCAGCCATCATAAGTGCACCATGCCGGAGAATTTCGGCCGCAGCGTCGAGACCTTGCCGACTATCGACAATGCAGCGGCCTTACAAAAGGTGGACTTCGACGTCTATCCCTACGCGGCGGGTTCGACAGTGCTGATGCCGCACCGATTACGCCGGGACGTTCCGGTGCAGATTACCTGGTCGGTGCCACATCCGGAGCTTGCGGGCCGGATGCTGGCCGATGTTGCCATGGAATGGCAGGTTGACCCGAAGGTGGCGGCTGAACGGCTGCTTCCGGCTGGGGCGATTTACTTCCAAATGGACGAGCCGGACGTGCAGCGGATCATGGCACACCGGCTGGCGATGATCGGCAGCGACGGGTTGCCGCACGACAGCTATCCACATCCGCGGTTGTGGGGGACGTTTCCCCGAGTGCTCGGGCACTACACGCGCGACCTGGGACTGTTCAGCCTGGAAGAGGCAGTTCGGAAAATGACCGGGCATACAGCCTCGGTCTTCGGCATGGTCGATCGCGGCGTGATCCGGGAAGGAGCTTATGCGGATCTTGTTCTGTTTGATCCTGCCACCGTGCGTGATGCATCCACCTATGACGCTCCGACACGGCCTTCCGAGGGTATTCTGGAGACCTGGGTCAATGGCCAGTCTACCTACGTCATTGGCGATGGAGCGACCGCGGCTCGGGCGGGGCGGCTGATCACCCGCAACAAGGCTTGATGTCACAACAATGCAATGCCATTCGGGCGTGACAGGCTTGTTCAAGGCGGGCTAACAGGGCCGGCGCGCGCAACCTCAAGCTGACGATCGGCCTCCAGCGACATGCCAGCCACGATATTACCCTCGATGGCCGCTAGTTGGCGTTTGCCCAATTTATGGGACGCCGTAGCGTTTGTGTGCGTCATCGGTGCGCTGATCGCAGTTGCTCACGTGGCAGGTGGCACCGTCGCCCGTATTGATGCGCCTGGGGCGACCGAGATCACCCTCGATCCATTGAACCTGCCGGTCTATGCGCTCCGCACCACAATGCGAATGTTTGCCGCGCTGGCGGCTTCACTGCTCTTCACTTTCACCTACGGCACCGCGGCGGCGAAAAGCCGGCGGGCCGCGCTGGTGCTGGTGCCGTTGTTGGACGTGCTGCAATCGGTGCCGATCCTCGGGTTCCTGACCTTCACCGTCGTGTTCTTCATGAACCTGTTTCCGGGTCAGGTCTTAGGGCTGGAGCTGGCGGCGATCTTCGCGATCTTCACCAGCCAGGCCTGGAACATGGCGTTCAGCATGTACCAGTCGCTGAAGACGGTGCCGGCCGATCTGTACGAGGCCTCGATCAGCTTTCATCAGACATCGTGGCAGCGGTTCTGGAGGCTCGAGGTGCCGTTCGCAACCCCTGGCCTGGTGTGGAATACGATGATGTCCATGTCCGGCGGCTGGTTCTTCGTGGTGGCATCGGAGGCGGTGTCGGTTGGCGACAGCACCTGGAAGCTGCCCGGGATCGGCTCGTATGTCGCACTGGCGCTTGAAAAGCAGGACATTCTGGCTGTGCTGTGGGCGGTCCTGACGATGCTGGTGGTGATCCTGCTGTATGACCAATTGCTATTCCGCCCGCTGGTAGCGTGGTCGGCGAAATTCCGGTTCGAGACCACGGCGGGCGCGACTGCCTCCGATCCTTGGATGCTGCGGCTGATGCGGCGAACCCGGTTGCTGAAGTTCTTCGGTGAGATGGTCGGCGACGCGCTGGCGTTTGTGGGTGGGTTGCGGCTGTCATTAACCGGACGGGCCCGGACGCTCTCGGTCGCCAAAAGTTCCCAAGCGGTGGATGTGGCGTGGATCGCAGTGCTGCTGGTGCTGGTGGGACTGGCGGTTTGGCGAGTGGTCCTGTTCGCGTCTCAGGCGCTGACATGGGGCGATGTGGGGGAGGCCGTTGGGTTGGGATTGATCACGCTGGTGCGCGTGGTCGTATTGATGACCTTGGCGAGCCTGATCTGGGTTCCGATCGGCGTCTGGCTGGGTCTGCGTCCGGTCTGGGCACGGCGGGCACAACCGATCGCGCAGTTCCTGGCTGCATTCCCGGCCAATCTACTGTTTCCGCCGTTTGTCTTGTCCATTGTTTATTTCCACCTGAGTCCCGATATTTGGCTGACGCCACTGATGGTGCTGGGAACCCAGTGGTACATTCTATTCAACGTGGTAGCCGGCGCCGCCGCATTTCCAGGCGATTTGAAGGAGGTTGCTGCCAATTTCCGCATCGGCGGGTGGTTGTGGTGGCGGCGTGTTATAATTCCTGGGATCTTCCCCTACTACGTCACCGGGGCTATCACCGCTTCCGGCGGATCCTGGAACGCAGCGATCGTCGCCGAGGTGGCGTCTTGGGGCAGCACCAAGCTGCAAGCGCACGGGTTAGGCGCCTTTATTGCGGAGGCCACAGACAAGGGCGATATGGCGCGCGTCGTACTGGGTGTCGCCGTGATGTCCGCTTTTGTCGTTCTGTTCAACCGCTTGCTGTGGCGGCCAATGTACGCCTATGCGCAGCGGCGCCTTACCCTGGCTTGAATTGATCGCGTCGCCGGCGGGCGTCCTGAATAATTCGAGCGTGCTCATGCGCTCTCGCATGATTAACACGCTCCGAGCCTTCTCGCCGGCGCGGTCATTAGTTTGAGGAACATCGTCATGGACACAGCGGTCACGACACGGGCCCGCCTGATCGACGTGAGAGCGTGCCGGCAAGCGTATCACAAAGATGCCAACGTCGACCTGGTGGTGCTGGACGACGTCAACCTGACGATGCACGAAGGTGAGATCGTCGCGTTGCTGGGCCGCTCGGGGTCGGGGAAGTCAACCTTGCTGCGGATCGTATCGGGACTGCTGAAGCCGACCGCCGGCGAGGTGACGTGGCGGGGAAAGGCGGTGAACGGTCCGACCGAGGGTGTGGCGATGGTGTTCCAGAGTTTCGCCCTGTTTCCGTGGCTGACGGTCCAGGAAAACGTGGAACTCGGCTTGGAAGCGCGAGGAGTCGTGCGTTCGGAGCGGGAAGATCTGGCCGAGGCCGCAATCGATATGATCGGGTTGGGCGGGTTCGAAAGTGCCTACCCAAAGGAGCTGTCAGGCGGCATGCGTCAGCGGGTCGGGTTGGCTCGGGCGCTGGTGGTGCATCCGGATCTGCTGCTGATGGATGAACCGTTCAGCGCACTGGACGTCCTGACGGCGGAGACGCTGCGCACCGACCTGATCGACCTCTGGATGGAGGGCAAGCTGCCGGTGAAGTCGGTGCTGATGGTAACTCACAACATCGAGGAGGCGGTGCTGATGTGCGACCGTATCCTGGTATTCCAGTCCAATCCCGGGCGGGTGGCGAACGAGTTGAAGGTCCCCTTCCCTCACCCACGCAACCGTCTGGATCCGGAGTTCCGGCAGTTGGTCGATGATATCTATGGGATTATGACACGGCGGCCGCCGGCGGGGCCGAAGGCGGCGACCACGGCGCCGGTGTCGCCCCTGGCGATGCCGCTGCCCCGGGTCGGGACGAATATCATGTCGGGTCTGATGGAGACGCTGGCGGCCGAACCCTACAATGGGCGGGCGGATTTGCCGGCGCTCGCGGCGTCGTTGCAATACGAGGTCGACGATCTGCTGCCACTGGGTGAGACGCTGCAGTTGTTCCGGTTCGGAGTGCTGGAGGAAGGCGATATTCTGCTGACTGATCTGGGCCGGCGATTTGTCGATGCGGACACCGATGAGCGGAAGCAGATTTTCGCTGGCGCTCTACGCGAGTACGTGCCGTTGGTCAGCATGATCCGGGGGGTGCTGGATGAACGATGGAATCATCGGGCGTCGGCGGTGCGGTTCCGCGATGAGTTGGAGGATCACATGTCACCGGACTATGCAGCGGACACGCTACGGACCGTAATTGGATGGGGGCGGTACGCAGAGTTGTTCAGCTATGATGAGGAAGCCGAACAATTCAGCTTAGAGGATATCGAGTAACGGAGACGATGGATTTTTTCCACGACACATAGTAAGTCACTGGGCCACCCGCGGAGTCCGTTTTCCAGTGGATAGGCGGTTAAACCGGGTTGATACGAGGTGATTGTCATGAGGATCGGCCAACTTGGTATCATTGGGGCGCTTGCGGCTCTGCTGACGCTGCCCGCGTTGGCGCAGTCCACCCAGACAGCTCCGTCCAAGTCTTCGCCTCCGATGGCGACAACGGGTAAGACTTCGCCGGCGCTTGTCGACATCAATACAGCCTCGGCTGAGGACCTGGACGCGCTGCCCGGTATCGGCAAGGCTCGAGGTGAGGCGATCATCAAGGGCCGTCCTTACAAAGGTAAGGACGAACTGCTTAACCGGCACATCCTATCGCCGAGTGTCTATGACGGCATCAAGAGCAAGATCATCGCAAAACAGGGGTAGTGCACCTTTCAGCCCTTAATCGCGCCGCCTGCTCATGCTCCAAACGGTGATGTCCCACGCATTGTGGATGGCGATAAGCAGTAGTATTCCCATCGTGGTGGCAAGTGTCGGCCATCCAGGCGTGAGCCCCGGTATCAGCATGATTCCGGACGCGGTCTCCAACAGGTAGCCGACGACGGGCAGGACAGCGTACCAGATTCGGTCTTCCAGATCGATCCTCTTGATCAGTCCATCCTGTACCGTATCGCGCCAGGTTGCTCCATAATAGGCCAGGCCAAAAAGGCCGCCCATCACGATCAGCGCGCCAAATAGGATTTGGCTCTGCAATGGAGCCATGACGATCAGAGATACTGACAGGATGCCGGTGAAATGGACGACGCTGGCGGACAGAAACATCCGGACTGGCGCACGCCGATCAGTGCTGAAGGCGCCGGCACCGACGGTCGCTGCCACAAACAGCAAGCCAATCATCGTAGCGGAGCCCGTTCCAAGCAGTTCATAGAAGTTGCGCCAAGATGCGACAGTATCAGCCATCGGCGGCATGTCACTCCTTCAGTTGGGTGGTGGCATTATGTAAGCATGAGCGTTTCAGCTCCAGGTGTCCTCAATCCAGCCGTTTTCGTCGTAGTCCGCCATACATTGATCGACCAGGGCCTCCATCTTCGCCATATCGCCGCCTTTCTCAGCCCCCGTTAGCGTTTGGGCGCGGATATCTTCCCAGCCGCCGGCGTAGTTGCGCTCGTATAGTTCGTGCCGGCCGCCGAATTCGGTTCCGACGCACTCCCAGAGTAGTTTCATGATCTTGATCCGCTCCTTGTATTCGATCCCGTGGGAGCCGCGAACGTATTGCCGCATATATGGATCGATATCCGGATTGGCGAAATCTTTGACCGAAGATGGCAGGTAAATCAGGCCTGAGGTTATGGTCCGTTCGATGATGTCCTTGATCCTCGGGTAAGCGTCGGGGGCGAACACGCGATACGCCTGCCCTGCTTTCAGGTCCGGCAGCACGGCGTCGCCGTTCCATGGGCTTGGATTGTGCGCCATGGCGTTCGACAGCGACCAGAAGAGGTTTCGCCAGGCGACGACCTCCCCCAGCAGCACCTGGTTGCCTCGCGCCTCGTCTCCACCGGTGCAGCGCAGGGCCTTCGCCAGCAGGCCGGTGATAAAATCGAGTTTGACGGCAAAACGGGTGCAACCCTGGAACTGGAAGCCGTTGGTGAAGCCGGAGCGCGGGTAGAAGCTCAATACCCGAGCTGGGTCTCGATAGATAAAGACGTCTTCCCAGGGGATGAATACTTTGTCCAGGACAAAGATCGCGTCGTTTTCGTCGAAGCGGGATGATAGTGGGTAGTCAAACGGGCTGTTATGCCGAGCGGCCTGTTCATAAGAGGTTCGGCAGAACAGCTTCAGGCCGGGGGCGTCGATGGGGACAAGGAACATGAGCGACATGTCCAGGTCCTCGGTCGCGGTTTTCGATGATTGACCCATGAAGTTGTAGTGGGTCATGGCGGCGGAGGTGGCCACGACCTTGGCGCCGGAGACGATGATGCCACCGTCTACTTCTTTTTGGACGCAGACAAAGACGTCTTTGCTTTGTTCGGCCGGCTTGTGACGATCGAGCGGGGGATTGACAATTGCATGGTTCATGAAGGGTACTGTTTCCTGGGCGCGTTTGTACCAGGACCGAGCATTTGCCGCGTACGGGCCGTAGTATTCGGCGTTGGCGCCGAGAGTATTGGTGTAGGCGGCCTTGTAGTCCGGCGTCCGGCCCATCCACCCGTAGGTCATACGCGACCACTCCGCGATGGCGCCTTGAGCGCCGATCAGGTCCTCGCGGGAGCGTTGCACTCGGAAGTATTTGTGGGTGTAGCCGCCGGAGCCGGTATCGGTGGGACAGGTCAGAGAGCCGCGGCGCTTCGGGTCGTGCAAGGCATCATATAAGCGCGCGATGGAGCGGACGGAATTGTGGAAGGCTGGATGGGCGGTAACATCGGACACCCGATCGCCGTCAATGTAAACTTCGCGTCCATCTCGGAGGCTCTGGACGTATTCCGCCCCGGTGTACGGGCGGCGCCGGTCGGCGATGACGTCTTCCGGACGCATTCGGCTACTCCCTGGTTTTCTGGCCGCAGCATAACCGGACCGGGGGTTGGGGCGCTATCGTTCAAGCGGGGATCCGTTTACGATCGATCGGTGGCTGATAGGGCACCGATGGGCGCCGCGTTGGATCAGTGGCACATCAACTCCTTGCGGGGCGGCGGTATAATCCATTTGCCAAAAAGGACTTTATGAAATTGACTGAAAGCTATCATGGCGAGAGATCTGGCGGTGGACCGGCCTATGTCTTTCGCCGGACCGAGAGGGGGAGGCCGAGATGATGAGCACGTGTCTCCCCGATCGCGATATTGCTCCGCTGCAAGCGATTACTCGTCAATGACAACGATCGCCGTTGTCGGTGCCGGTTTCAGCGGCACGTTGCTGACATTGCACCTACTGCGTCGTTGCCCGCCGCCTGTCCAACTCGTTCTGATCGAGCGTAATAGTCAGTTCGGTCGTGGCCTCGCCTATGCCACCGGCAACGCCAGCCACATCCTGAATGTTCCTGCGGGTCGTATGAGCGCGTTCCATGACCGGCCGAACGATTTCCTGGAATGGTTGAGCGGCCAGCCGGATAGCGACAATGGGGCTTCGGTCGGTCCAGGGACATTCGCACCCCGACAATTGTTCGGGGCTTACATTCGGGCGCTGCTTAACGATGAGATCAAGCGCAGTGGACGGGATCGACTGGAGCTGGTTAAGGGTGATGTGATTGGCCTGGACCAAACAGGACGGCATCTTGTTCTGACCGTAGATCGAAATCGGACAGTGCAGGCCGATCTGGTTGTGTTAGCAATAGGCAACTTCCCGCCTGAGCCGATGCCTGTCGTCAACCCGGGCTTCTACGACACGGCATTCTACCGTTCAGACCCGTGGGCAGCCGATGCCTTTACCGATCTGGATCCAAATGCTCCCGGTGCTGCTGGTAGGGACTGGGCTGACGGCGATGGACGCCGTGGTATCGCTGCTTGACCAAGGGTCACAAGGGCAAATCCACGCCCTATCACGTCGCGGCCTTCTGCCGCGCCGGCACGCTGGCGTGCCACTTCCAGCACCGGAACACGAACCCTATCCTACCGCGGTGAATGCTCTAACCCGGTTCTTGCGGAAGGAGACCGCCCGGGCCGCCGCTCAGGGCAGCGGCTGGCAGCCGGTCGTTGATGAGCTGCGGCCGTTCATGGTCGACGTCTGGCAGACGATGCCATTGCTGGACCGCAAGCGCTTCCTACGCCACTTGCGGCCATGGTGGGATGTGCATCGGCATCGCCTGGCACCGCAGGTGGCAGACCGAATTGATGCTGCGCGCGCCAGTGGACAATTGCGCTTGTCAGTTGGCCGCGTGCGCGAATGTGCGATCAAGGATGATACCGTCGAAGTGCACTACCGACCTCGGCGACAGGATGCCCTGGCCAAAATCGAAGTCGCTCGCGTGATCAATTGCGCTGGTCCGGGCGCCGACTACGATCGGATTCAGGAACCGTTGATCCGGGACCTCTTGGTTACGGGCGTTGTGCGGCCCGATCCTCTGCGGCTTGGTCTGGATGTTACCGGCAATTGTGCGCTGCTCAATCGCCAAGGTGCGATTTCTCGCCGGCTATTCGCGGTTGGACCGGTGACGAAGGGCACGTTCTGGGAGATGACCGCGGTGCCTGATATTCGTCGCCAAACCGAGAAACTAGCGGAATATTTGGCCGGGCTTATTAAGGCCACTCCGCCTGAAAAGTCAGCGCAGCCGACCGTAGGTTTAGCGAGTGGTTAGCAAGTGGTTCAAATCAGATGGGTTGCGCCATCCGTTTTGAGCCACTCGCCTCTGATTTTGCGGGCCGATCCAGCCGACGCATAGGAATGCTTCTGTCAGGATCGGATCACTGGATCAAAGTGCTTGAACAATGGCCATTGCTGATATCAGATTTGACTGGCCAGGTTAAGTAAACAGGCTCTTACATTCATAAACCGCCGGGCTGGCTCGTGGCCTCGTGGTCTTTATCCAGCGACTGGTTACTCCTCACTCCAAATATAGTTCACATCGGTACCAAGACGATCAAACGGTGCTCCATATACGTGAAGAGAGATGGCTGGCTTTGTACCGTTGTTTTTAAGGCTGTGGGCCACGGGCTTTTTGTATGGCGAATGACTTACGTGTCCACAGAATAGATGTTTCTCCGAAATAAGATCGACGCCTATTTCGTCATGAGAGTATAATGTTTCAGTTAACTGGCCTTCATAGACAGACAACGCACACCATGTTTTGTGACTGTGAATAGGAGATGCCTGCTTAGGCGACCACGCAATCGCGAGGAACGAATAGTTTCTTCCACTGTGGATATGGTGTCGAACATATCTCTCACGCGAGAATTCCAAGCTAAAATCTTCCAATAAAAAAGGATCTAGAGAAATAATAGCTAGTATATCCGAAATTTCTTTTTCCGGCCATACAGCAGGCATGAGCACATGCTTCGTCAGGTAGTCGATCTGAGATAAGGCAGATGAAAGCGTTGTCTCTGGGGCGCATGCACCAACAGTGAGCATATACGGATGCCTCATAATAATGCAATAAACGTTCACTTCGTTGGATTTTGTCAAGAGCGAATGCGCTTCGCGTCCGTTGCC
>CAVYXX010000004.1:0-17089 GCA_963772355.1 uncultured Alphaproteobacteria bacterium
TCTCCGCAAAGGATCAACCGGACAGGTCGACGACATGATGGGCGCAACAGCGGTCCGCGCAACATTCCGAAGCTCCCCGCGTCATGAGCAAAATGACAGCCGACGAAGCCAGCAAACTCGGGGTCAAGGATGGCGAGTGGCGCTACCGCCGGATATCGGCATCGAAGGAGAACTACGCCCCACCCGCCGACACTGCTACCTGGATCCGCCTGGCCAGCGTGAAACTAGGCAACAGCACCGATGAATATCCCGATGGCGATGACATAGGGGTCAGCAACCGCATGGGACTGCCGACCCATGTTCGAGGGAATGGACGCGGGCAAGCTACGGGCAGTGTTCGAGGCCATGAGGGCCGCCGTTCATAGCCCATCTAAGCAGGCTAAGAATTGGGCAGGCAAGCCACTCAAGACCGTCGGAGAGCGGTCAGACCAAGAGGCAACCAAAATCGTAAAGGCATGGATCGAAAATGGCGTGCTCATCGAGGGAGACCACATCGTCAGCAATAATCGCGTCTCGAAAGTCACGCTGAACGAGGAAAAGGCCGCCGACATTATAGCATCAGTCACAAGCGTAACAATCGACCCGCCGGATTAGGCCGACACCTACGAGAGACCTACGACAGACCTACGACTAGTATGTCTCTTTTTCCCTAGGAAAAGGACTAGACATACTACCCCCGGAGACTAACGAAAGACCTACGAGAACCTACGAACGATCGACCCATGGCCCCGTAGGTGGTGGGGGTGGGGGCTTAAGGCCCCCCTACCCCCACACCATACGCAGCCAGGCAGAGCCATCGAACCAAAGACATGAGCAAAAGAGCGGCTCCGATCACCTGAACAGCAGGCTGGATGACCCCCCACAGCGGCTCCGAAATGCCCGAATCCACACCCCGCGAAAGCCAGATCGCAACGCCGGGCGGTATTTCTGGAACATTTCGGAACGGATATCGGGATTGGTATCGAAACGACGCCCCGGTCCGGCCCCCGCCATCCGCATCCGCAATGCGCAGGCAGGCGCGCGACCCCCCAACGAAGCCCAACAGCGCGTTGCCCGTCGTTGCCGGAGCGCAAGCGGCGCAGTTGCGGCGGGAATCCGAACCAGGGGTTCCGGGCCAGGCTTTCGCCATGCGGCTTGCGCAACGACTGTGGGATGCATATGTGCGCCAAATGCGTCGCGCTATCCCGAAAGTCGGTCGGCCTTGCACGATCTGCGGGCATCGCAATCACCGGCAGATCGACGTGGCTCTGGCTGCTGGAACGTCGCAGCGTGCTGTCAGCAAAAGCTTCAAGGTCAGCCGCAGCGCGCTACAGCGTCATCATTGGCCGGCCATCTGCCCCCGCCAGTGGTGCAACGGCTGTCGCGCTTAACGAACAGATCGTCCCGCCGCTGGTGGTAGAGCCCGCATCGACGATCGTCGAGCCGCGGCGGCACGCGCCACGTTGGTGGACGCCGTGTGCGCCTGGCCCGAGCCGGGGAGACACGTGTATGGCCTGTGCCGTGAAGGATCCTGCTTGGTGGTATATCCCAGGCTCGTGGGCCGGGTGTGAGTGCTGGCAGCCGGCGTATTATGGCGTTAGAAAGTGCCAGTTTTTCCCGAGGGTGGGAGGGTAGAGTGTCCGACGCCTTATCCGAGGTGGTCGCGGTTGTGGAGCGGGAGACAGCCAATCTCTCGAACCGGGAGGCGTGGGCGGCGATCCTGGTGCGGCTCGAAGCGCACGGTGTCTCCGGGAAGAGCAAGGGTGAGTTTCGGAAACTGGTCTGGAAGGCCCGCGGCACGGCTATCGAGGCCCAGCGAGCGGAGCGCGCGGCAAAGAGGGGGGCGGCTCGGGAACAGAGTTTCGCCAAGCTGGTCCGCCGGATAGAGATGCGGAAGACCCGCCCCAACAAGCTACGCGCGCTACTCGCGCGCTGACAAGCTGCGCGCGCTCAACTCGCTGCGCCGCGATATCGTCGTCGAACGATGAGCGCGCCGCGCGGTGGCCGGCGTCCCGGCGGCTCCAGCACTACTTACAAGGCGGCGACGGCTGCGATCATTTGTCGGCAACTGATTGAGGGGAGGAGTTCTCAAAGCCATCTGCAGACAGGAGGGGATGCCCGGCCTGCGCACCGTCTACGACTGGCTTGATCAGAAGGAGAGTTTCAGTAATCAGATCGCGCGGGCGAGGCGACTTCAGGCTCATACTTTCGTCGATGAGTTCCAGGAGATCATAGCTATCTGCTGCGATATCGTTGACGGGGGTCGCGGCTGGCACAATGGAGCAGATCCAGGCCGCCAAGGTGTGCGCTGACAACTATCGCTGGATCGCCGGCAAGGCGCTTCCGGCAGTTTATGGGGACTTGCTTCGGCACTCGGGGCCCGACGGTGAGGGCCCGGTCGCGGTGAAGCTATCGCTCGACTATTCTTTGCTGGAGCCGCAGGAAATGGTGGAGTTTCGCCGGATGCTCGCGAAGATGGAGAAGGCCGGATGGGGCGCTGATGATCGAGGCGGCGAGGCCGAGGACGACGATGGCGAAGCCGGGTCCTGAAAGAATCGATCGGCCACCTTTGTAATCCTTGCGTCCGTTCGATTCCGCCAGAAGCAAGTGACGTGTCCGTTCCTGCCACCCGCGACAAGTACAACGCCCCCTAATCCCGATTTCGCAATTGCTTTGCCAGTCTGGCGGGATTATGGCGCCGGTTCTAAAGGCGCGGTAAGAGGCCGCCTGCTTTGACGAAGCTTGAAGGCACGGTCGCGAAACTGGTCCAGGTAACGGGTGATCAAGGCAAGCGGATCACTCAACCCACATTGGCTCGTCGTTATCGCGGCGGTTCCGCTCGTGCAACTCTACCCACGTCTCCCGACGTCTGAGCAGCAATCAGGCTGCGTGAGATGCTGTCCTCCACGTCATGCTGCCGCCGCTCGATGCTGGCCAAGCGGTTTTCGATGGCCTCGAGGCGTGGGATGACGCCCACGAGCAGGATCTCGGCCCTGGTCACGATGCCTGCACATAAGCAAGTCCAGCGTCCGGCGCGCGCTGCCGGCGGACTATCGGGCGCCTCGCAAGCCGCCACATGTGCCGAGGCAGCCGATCGATGCGCGGACAGTTCAAGTCTTGCTGCGGACGGGATTGGGTCCAACCCGGGTCGCCGCGTCGCTTGGCTGCTCGAGGTCGTCGGTTCGCCGGCTGTCGTCGGTGTGAGGCGGAACCCGGCGCTGCTTATCGGGCGGGGTCCGGCTGCTGCCGTAACAGGCGCCACTTAGCGATGATACCCAACGCTTGATCGTCCTTGCGGCGCCCTTGCTCAATCCGCCGCAGTAAGGGCAGCCGATCCAGCGGCGGGAGCGGATCGAGGATGCCGTCAATCTGGGCAATATCGGTGAGCGGCACAGTGCCCCGCGTCACCAGCTCGATCATATGCGCGTGGCGTGTCTGCTCAACCATCTTCCGCTTTGCGGCCCACGGAATGAGGTCCAGCGAGAGCGCGTCCAACCCGGAGAACTCGGTCCATTTGCGTCTCTCGTAAGTCCGCTGGCGACAACTCGCAGAGCAGAATAGGGCGGGGCGACCTGCGGGCTTGGGCTGAAAGTGCTTCTTGCACCACCGGCACCGGCGTTTACGAGGTCGAGCTTTCGTCACATCTTTCATCATTGATGAAATTCGTGACGAAAGGCTAAAAGTCAAGACGGCGTTAGCCCCTAGATGATTGAATTAATTCATCTATGGGAATTCCCATAGTTGCCTGGAGGATATCCAGTGGTTGACGAGACAACGACCAAGGCATCGCTTTGTCGGGTGTGCTTAGGCTGAACGCTGAGCTGGACTGCGATTGGATAAATTGTCCGGTCGGCATGGACGATGCCCACTGGGACCATTGCTTCCTTCGCCTAGGAGACGACGACCCGCCCGCCAAGACGGAGGCTGGAAATGGCAACTGACGCATCCGGCAGCATGCCCATGATCGCCGATGCTAAGCGCTTGAATTTGCATGCCGATCGGTGATTAAGGCACTAGGTGATCAGGCTTGGTAAAAATCTCAAGGGACACTGTTTGACGGCGTTGGGGGTTTGAAACCCATAACCTCAGGGACGAGCGGAGGCAGGCCAGGAACCCGGTGCTGAGAGGGAGAACATCCGGCAGCAGCGGCCATTCCTCTTCCCCGGCCACCGAGTGCCACCCGCATCTGTAGGGCGCAAACCAACCGTTACATTCTAGAGATATTCGCCCAAGTAATGCGCGCTGTATCCGCAAATTCCTGACCGCAAGAATCCGGCGAGATTACTCCCGGCGACAAAATTACCCAGGGCATTTTTGTCAGGACATTTCAGGCTACCCCAAGTGGGGACTCTGCTGATCGCGACCGAGCCGAGTAACCAGCCATTAAACGAGGCGGTACTGGCGGCTTTGAAGGTTTGAGGACGACGCCATCCTCCTCGACTGCCACCTTGGCATCTGGATAGACAGACAAAGCGAGCGCCAACGGCCCATCAGGGGCTAAGAACCAAGATTTGAAGCCCGCAAGTTTGGTGAACGCGGTCCCGAACTGCCCCTTTAATGCAGGCCAGGACACGGGTACGTTGCCATTTAGGACGTGCAGGCGATATGCGAGCCAAAGATAACAATCAAGCCCAGCGGACTTGTTGTTGAGCACCTTTACGGCCGCCTCCTCAATAGGCACGGGATGCCGCCGCAGCTGTTCAAAAAATCCTTCGGAGAGCTTTGCCGCCTCCAGGTTCAGCCGCCGCTGGCGGGGGTGTGAGTGCCTCTCCTCGGGTTCAAGAAAGAGAGCGCGATCAACGATGGTCTGCTGGAGCAACCCGGTCTTTTTGCCCTCCGTGAAATGGAAACTCAATTTGCACATCGAGATCCGTTCAGCTTGGTTTCGCACGGATTTGGCTGTTGCCCCGCCGTAGCTGACGCCGATCCGCGACAGCCATTCGCGCAACGAGCCCCCTAGTTCCACCTCTCGGTTCCCCGTCCTGAGCGCCTCGGTCTGCAAATACAGCAGGATCAAGCGAGCATGAGCACCGAATGGGACGCCCACGAATTCCGTCTCGTTGGCATCTCCTACCGGTCGTCGTCCAGGTTCCACCAATAGCCGGAGCCTTTCTGCCCGAATGCCCCAAGGAGCATCAGGAAGCAACTTGGAATGAGGTAGGGCGCACTGAGCCCATCCCGCGTAAACAAACCCAAGAGCGTTGTCCTCATCGCCCATGTATGCACTGGCTGCGTCCACGATGGCCCGTTCAAGGCCAGCTTGTAGAGCCCCTTCGCGTCCCTTGGCCTCCAAGATGTCGTGAACCTTGCCCATGGGTCTGCCTCATCAACCGCCAGTCGTTTGTTTCAAATCCGACGCTGCCAAAACGTTTACCAGGGATGTCGGCGGCTGTCGCTGGGGACTCTACTGAGCGAGCTATTAGAAAAGAATAGTAGATACTCATATTAGCTTGCTCAGCAGAGTCCCCGGGATAACTTTTCTTATGTTATTGATTTCATTTGATTGAGACCACCTTTAGCGAGGCTGTGGAATCAGGAGAGTCCCCACTTCGGTCAGCAGAGTCCCCATTTGCCCTGTGGACGACTCGGACCCGGCCGGGTCCGCCGAAAAATTGCAACTCGGGACCGCGCTAAACCGGCCGCCCTTCGCCCCGGCCGACACCGATCAGTAGAGTCCCCATCCACGGCAAAGAGGATGCGAATGCTCGCCGACTGACGATCAGCAGAGTCCCCACCGGGCGCAAACGTGGTGGGCGGGAGGAGCCCCGATACCTGGTCTCCGAGGTCGCGAAGACTGCAGAGACTTCCATGGCAGCCGAGGCTCGCTTATCGGCCGTCGAGTCGACCCGACGCTAGCCGCCTGCGAATTGAGGCTCGGACTGAGCGCCGAGGGCCTCCGCCACACGGCCGTGGAATCAGCAGAGTCCCCACGTGGTTGCCCTTCAACGGCGCCGCATGCCTTGTCTCTGTTTGACAGCCCATTACTCCGGCTGGCGTGGTTGAGACCGGATGCCAGCGCGGGCGGCCGTGTGAAGCGGCGATCTTGACCGCAGAAGGCATCCCCTTTTCACTTACCGGCTATCGGTATAGCCGCCTATCTGCCTACTCAGATAAGCACCTCCTGGCCACTGCTTATCTGCCTACCCCCGCCTGCGCCGATTATCCGGCGGGCTCACATCGGCCTCTGGCACCTCATACCCGGCGTCTCGCATCAGGCGAGCAAACAGCCGCCGCGTAGAGCCTGCCTTTTCGGCCTCGCGGGCGATGAGATCGGCGAACGCCTCTGAGGCTTTGAAATTGATTTGGACTACAGGCGGTGGTCGCTGCTTTGCGACCTCCGGCACAATCGACAGCACCGGCACCGCCGCGGGGAGATTTGCGGTTGCTGATGACAGCTGGGCTGCCAGCTCGGCGCCGCTGACACGCTTCGGTTTGAAATTCACGCGGCCTTCCTCCCTTTCCGTCTAGCCCGTATAGCCCCCTTTCCGGCTAGCTCCGCTATTAGGCTAGTTGCCTGCTCCCCTATTTTTCCCGTCGTCGGAACGGTGCCGCTGAAGGAGAGTTTCGTAAAATCGGATAGGTCGCCAAGGGTGCTGTCGAGGATCTCGAGCTTTTCCTCCCGTAGGCTGTCGAGCGCAGCTCGCTCGGACAGGCCACGAGGCTTCCACCGGGCGAGCAGGATGCTATATGGTATAGTTCGTCTAGCAGCCTTGCTTAAGCTAGCTACTTGCTGAGCCGTCCGCATCGCCTCTCGGACGCTGCCGCGATCGGGCATGCAGGGGATGACCACGAAATCCGCCATGCCGATCGCTGAGGCGGCTGTCAGGCTCTCGAAACCTGCAGTGTCGACCAGCACGACATCGTGGCTTTTGGAAAGCTCACTGGCCAGGTCGACCACCTTGATGTGGTCGATCTCGCTGCGACAGGTGAACTCCGGGCCTTCATAGGCTTGCTGATGCCAGCTCGCGAATGACTGGTTCCGGTCGGCGTCAATCACGGCGACCCGATAGTCCTGATCAGTTAGGTTCGCCGACAGGATCATGACGGTTGACGTTTTTGATACACCGCCCTTGCCGGACGCGACGGTGAGTATATTTCCCATGTCTGCTAGCCTCCAAGCCGGCCTTTCCGGCTAGGCGGATAGCAGCATATCAACGCTGATTTCCGCAAGATTAATAGGCAGGTAGGGGAGAAGAGGAATAGGGGGATAGGCGGCTATCTATTTGCACCTCCAAGTGGAGCGGCGACGCCAGCGGGTTCTGTCAGGGCTCGTGCCAAAGTCGCCGGGGTGAGCGATATGCCGGGGTGAGCGATATGGTGACAAACGCGGCTATCGTGTGGGTCATGATGTGCCGTGCCTGGCCAACGCACGCAAATGAGCTTCAAAATTCGTTACGTTGACACCAAACCTGACAGAACCCGATAAGCGAGACGGCCATTCTTGCGCCCGACCCGATCAGCGAGCCAGCCGGCGGCGACGGCACCGACGAGCCGCATCCACAATTTGATCGTCAGCAACGCCACCGCTGGCAGAGGCACGTGCAACTCTTCGGCTATCGGCACCATGATCAGCAGAAACACGGTGAAATCGAAGGCGTCCAAAGTCCAGCCCATCCAGGCTGCCCATCAGGCATACCATGATCTTTTGTCGGTTCCTTCCACAATGGAATTGGCTTTGCGGGCGCAGCGACGATCGCCATGGCTTGGCTTTGTTGCAAAGTGTCGTTTGCAAAGGTGGCCGGAGGCCACCCGGCGCCGCATCCTGTCGGCAGGGCAGGGGGCTTGCGTGCCTCTTTGCCCTGGTCGCAGTTCGATCCTTGCCTTTTGCTATCGCGATTTTGGGGCCCAATTACGCCTAGCGCAGCCAAACGTGCCGAATTTCGGTCATCTCGAACCCACCAAAGCGCCGTGCACCATGCCCGCCTCTGTCTCGGGCATTGGAGTGCAACGCGACAAGCCAATTTACCCAGCATACAGAAGAGCGAAAATGCTTACCACGCCTTAGCAGGGGGCACCATAATCCCGCCAGACCGGCAGAACGACTGCGAAAACAGAGCACCACGATGGTGCTGACGTCGCTGGGGTCACGGTGCAGTGGCGGCCGCATTGCCGGATTGGCGCCACCCGCAGATGCGATGGTCGCCGCTGAGAGGAGTGCATCTGATGCTCAACGTCCGAACCCCGGTCGTGAATAGAACCTTCAACAAGAACCACCCGATAGCGGAGCGATGGGACCGTCGTCCGTTTCATCACGCGGCGTAAGTCCCCCACGTTCTGGAGGCCTCATCATTATGATTTAGGCGTTTCGTTAGGAAGTTCCGGCGAGAACACACAGCCGGAAAGCCCCGCCGCGAATTCCGCGCGGTCGAGGTTTTTGCCAATGACGACGAATTGCGTCATCCGAGGTTCCTCTGACCGCCAGGGCCGGTCACGACGTAATGATGTTAACATGCGCACGCTCTGAAAAACCAATCGTTCTTGGAATCCATTGGCATGGAATATTCCCTTGGTGCGGTAGAGATCTTCGCCTCTGTCCTGCGCCATCCCGTTCATCCAGATCATCAGGCGGTTGATGTCGATCGGTCGGTTTTCCTCCAGGACGATAGAACCAATAGCCGCATCGTGCTCATGTTTGTGATCATTGATAAATTCTGGATCTACTTCAAGCTTTTGCACCAGATCAAACGCGCCAACATCCAGAATCGCTGCGAGATCAACCTCCGCATCCGCCGTGTGATAGATCTTCGCAATTGGGTTCAATTGCCGAACTCGCGTCTCGATCGCCGTCATTCGTGCCGGAGCAACAAGGTCCATTTTGTTGATTAGGACGATGTCGCTGAACGCAACCTGTTCCACCGCTTCATTGCTCTGCGCGAGATTACGCTCTAGATTGACCGCGTCCACGATGGTGACAAATGCGTCCAGGCGGATGTTAGCTTTGACCTCATCCGCGGCAAAGAAGGTGGATGCGACTGGCGCAGGGTCGGCCAGGCCCGTGGTTTCAATAAGGATGCCATCAAGCGTGCCAGCGCGTTGCTGCAGCCGGCCGAGCGTATCCACCAGGTCACCCCGGACGGTGCAACAGAGGCAACCATTGTTGAATTCAACGAGCTGAGCGTCTTCGTCATGAATAACAAGCTGACCATCGATGCTGACTTCGCCGAATTCGTTGACAATCACCGCCAACTTCCGCCCATGCTGCTCGCGCAGAATACGGTTGATAAGCGTCGTCTTGCCCGACCCCAAAAAACCGGTGACAACTGTCGCGGGGATGCGGCGATCGGTTCTTTGCACGGTGATTGCCTCTTCTAGCAGTGCGAGAAAACCGGGGATCCGTACGATACCGCGATCCCCACCCTGTTCGTTACGCTATTTCGCCTGCGCGGCGGCAGGCTTCTTGGTGACCGCCTCGCCGGGCGTGCCGTTTGGCAAGAGGGGCGCCGGTTCTCAAAGTGCAGGCGTGTATTGGCCGGATTTCTCCAATCTTTGGCGTCTGATGGCGCTACGCGATCGCCACTGGGTCACGCTTTGCCGGATGGCCGTGTTTTTTCGGCACATTGAACGCGCATTCTATGCGGCGTAAGCGCAGATCCACGTCATCGGTTAGCCGCTTGGCGAGAACAATCTTCTCAAGCGCTGCCAGCCAGTGGCGATAGTAGGTGTCACCCAGATCAGGATCACCGCCGGCCTGGGCCTGCCGGATTTCGGCGCTGATCGCCTCGACCCATTCGGCCCAGGTAAAGTGTCCGGCTTCGTGCAGCGCTACGACCAGTGCGAAGGCCTGCGCCGCCCATGGCTCGCGGAACGTCGGACCGGCTTCGTCCGTCGGGATGAACGGCAGTAACATGCGTGGATCAGGCGCCATGGGCTTCGATGTAGTCTTCGAACAGCTCCAAGTACAGTGTGTCTTTGGCTGCGGCCTGCTCGCCCCAAAGTTCGCGTGCACTGAACTGGACACTATAGACGTGCTGCGGTTTGTGGCCAAGGCCGCTCGCATTGGTGTCGTTGAAGGAGAATACGCCTCGGTCAGCTTCGACGATACCCGGCTTGCCGCGCACATAGCGGGGAAGCCTTGTGTGAGTTGGCGGATTGATGTTCTGCGCACGGATACGATCCCCTGGCCGAAAACGCGGCGCCACGTCGGCGTCCATGCGCGCGCTGCCACCGGTGGCGATCATGCCGTCCACGGCCTCGACCGACAACGACCGGGCATCAGGGGGTCTCCTTGGCAAGTTCAGAGAGGTACCCTTCGCAAGCTCTGACATGCGGGCCGCGATCTCGTCTTCGGTGAGCACGCCGCTTTCAACGAGCAGGTGTTCTACCGCATAAAGCCAGTGCGCGTAGTAGGGGGATTCCAGGTAATGTGCCGGGCCCATTTTCTCGATCGCCCCGCGGAATTGGTCCCCGTTCATGAGGCCGGCGCCGAAAGATGTCACTGAGACCCCAAATACCGTGCGCTCCCACGGTTCGTGGAACACCGGTTCGTTCAGTTCTGGGGTGATCGGACCCATGTCCTGCATGCCACCCAGATCGTGAATTCCGTTCATAGCGGGCTCCTGTGTCAGGCGGATTTGGCGACGCCGGTGCCGATCATCGAATCCCGGGTCACGAGTTTCGCCAAAGCAGCTGCATCGAGAACTCTCCGAACCGGCTGGCCGTTCGGGCAAAACCAGGTAGCGAAGCTCGGCGTTACTGTCCCAAACGCGGATTTCCTTGTCCACGGGCACGGTTACGCCGAACTCCGCCAGGACGCTGCGAGGATCGATGACCACCCGCGATCGGTAGGCCGCCGACTTGTACCAGTTGGGTGGGAGCCCCAATGTCGGCCACGGGTAGCATGAGCACAACGTACAGACGACCACATTGTGCACCGCGGGGGTGTTCTCCACCACCACCATGTCCTCACCCTGCACGCCGGAAAAACCGAGTTCGGCGATCGCTGATGTGGCATGGGCAAGCAGCCGCGTCTTGAACGCCGGATCGGTCCAGGCGCGGGCGACCACGGCAGCACCGTTGTGAGGCCCGATCTGGGTTTCGTATTTTTGTACGATCGCCGCGAGCGCGGCGGGCTGCACCAATCCCTTCTCGACCAACAGCGATTCGATGGCGCGCACACGCAGCGCGGTGTCGTCCAAGTCAATCTTGTAATCCGCCGCGGACGCATTCGGGACAGCTATACCGCCGGGGGCGTTGAAATTCATCAGGTAGCCAGCAGTCGCCGCGCCAGCCAGAGCAGCGCCCTTCAAAAATTCGCGGCGAACATTGGCGCCTTCTTCTGCAGCAATCGAAGTAGTCTTGTTTTGCTTACTACCCGGAGTTTCATTGTCGCGGGACATTCGATCTCTCCAATTTTGTTACCGTAACGAGAAATCTATCCAGCCTACGCCATACACATGGCGCGAGGACTCTCTCATATGCGCTGCAGCTTGGCAATTCGTGAATGCTGAGCGCCGACATGCACGCCGAGGCGCGGGATCTGCTGGAGCGGGCTGTGGAGCTCGATCCGCTCTCATCCGATACGCATGCCCTGCTGGCGGAAAAATCAGGACGGCACCACGATATTCCGCCTGGTGTTCGTCACTTTCGTGTGGCCGTTGGTTCCAGGCCGCGCTGTCCACCACTGACGCTGCCGTGGACTCCGGGTTAACTGCGCCCTGACCTCTCTACGATTTCGAGGGCAATATCGCGTCCAAAGCGAACTTTTGACCCAGAAAGCCTGTCAAAAACCCGAGGAAGAGACCGCCCCAAAAGTCTTCCACCGACACGATTTGCTGAACGCCACTTTTTCGAGCGAAGGATACAACAAGTATCGCGCTCATAGTCACGGCTAACCCTAAACTTGCAAGTCGCGTGCTGGCACCTCTCGCTCTTCACCTCGCGCGTCTCGCGCCTAAGGTCGCTCAGGTCAGCCTGAATTTTTTTCAGGGTCTCGTAGATCAGGCGGCATCGATATCGGGCATGGGGCAAGGGTAGCACGGCAAGCTTAACGAAATCTATATCTTGCAGAACGCCAGTAAAACACGGGAGCGGCCCGTGGTTCTACTTTACGTAGCGCGCAGGGACTTTCTCAATGCCACCCGGTTCCGGATACATCATGATCCGAGATCGGCGTTCCAACCGCATGAAGTCGAATTACCCGCCTGATCGGGGTGAGGACGCTCGGACTACAACGACTATAGGTGCGCGCCCATCGGCTCCGAAGGGTAAAATGCAAGCCGCGATGACCGCTCGAAGGCTCGATTGCTACGGCCTGCTCCCTCGAACCGCTTCCACCCTGGCGTGCTCGGTCGCTCAGAATGCTCCGTTGCTACATCAGCAAAGCATCTGGCCGCATTCAATGCCCATAGCCCCAATGGCAGGGGGAGCGGTTTAGTCCAATACGTTCTATCGCTCAGCGGCGCGGATTTCAGCTGTAGAATTCTTGCGGCGATACCTGTGCGCCGCGCCGCTGAGCGATAGAACGCTATTCAATATCAGGCACAGAAGAAGAATGTAGCGCGGGCGGAGGTCGTTGTTATATCCCATCAGTCGCTGTTCGGGACTAACGCCAAGGTCATCACCAAGGACGTCGGGTTGGTCATCACGGACGAATCATGGTGGCAAGCTGGCCTCACCACCATGCGCGAAACCCGCATCGCAGGCTTTGCCGATGCAATAACCCGCTTTCCGGTCCTACGCGATGCCAACGCATCCTTTGGCAGCAAGGGGAAATTCGACAAAAGCCGGCCGAAGATAATGGTGCAGGACGAGCCGGCAACACGCCACCTCGCCGCACTGTCCGCCCTGGCTCAAGACGTCTTCATTGCCACCCCGTTGGACGAACTGGTGAGCAAAGCCTCGGTGCTGGGCGTTGGCCTAACATCCGCGGCCTGCCATGAGGCCATAAAACTGGAATGGCGCCGCCAGGTCGACCCCGAAGTCTGGCCTGGCATGCCAAAGAAAATGCGCAAGGAGGCGATGGAGCTTGCCGCTGTGAACGCAACTCTGCCACGACGGGTGGGGATCTGGCGCGCTCTCGCCGACCTACTGGACGGCAACGCCACCCATACCGGACGCCTGCAGATGGGCGAACGGACCGACGCTCGCGGTCCCGACCCGACCGTGCTGCTGCACACGCGGCGCGAAATCTCCAGCCAACTGATTGATTTGCCGCTGCTGGTGATAGACGCGTCGCTCCCGGAGACGGTGCTTCCCTACTTCCTGCCGCGGTTCAAAGTCCTCGGCCGGATCGACGCTGCAGCACCGCACATGACGGTCACACAGATCCTGCGGGGCTGGGGGAAATCGTTCCTGGTGCCGACCAATACCGACAAAGTGTCGACACACGAAAACGAGCGCCGCATCACCTTCCTCGCCGAACTGCGCGATTTTATCGCAGTGCTCGCCATGCAGACCAACCGCGGCGCCCTCGTCGTCACCTACGAAGCCATCGAACACGTGTTCTCCGGTATCTCAGGTCTGGCAACCGCCCACTTCAACAATCTCCGCGGCATCGAGAACCACTAGGCTGCCAAGGGCTTTGAGGACTGCCACAGACTGACACGGCGAGCTATGCGTACCGCGATGGGCGCAATCCCCCGTTCAAAGACGGTCGCTTTCGACCATGGTCCGCCGGACTGTTCAGAACATAGGGGTTGACCGCCTGAACACCGGGTCGAGTTATGCACGGCATATACGAACGCTCTGTCACAGATCCGTCACAGATTTATCACGCGGCCGTGATGCTGGACCAGAACGGGAACGACTGCCCGCAGAATAGGCAGCGCACAAAAATTAGCCACACGGGTCACTGTGCCGAAGGGCAAGGCATGCTCCCGTTCCCCTTGCGAAGGGGGTTATTATAGATGTTTTTTTGATAGCGCTGCGCTGGGAAGCGTGCTCCTGGTCCTTCGGCGGACTGCCCTTGTTGTCGCTTTGCTCTGATGCTGGTCACTTCCGTTCCTTTCGTGCTGCATCGCGTAGTGCCGCTCTGAGTAGTCGTCTGACTGCCTCGGTTTCTGTTGCGATCTGCTCAGCGATGCGGAAGTGATTGATCTCCTCCCACATGGTGTCCAGCAGGACGAGCGACTTGCGGGTGGTCGGTTCGGTTGGCGGTGCCGGTTTCTTGCTCATGCACTCTTATAGCACCTTTTTGGTGTCACAGCAAACGTGTGACCGATTATCATGTCACGCACTTATTTGGTGCTCTTTTGGTGTTGCACATATCCTCACATGCGCCCATGTTGCTGAGACCGGGAACGAACCATCCGGCCCATCAGAAGAGTAGCAGGAGGCGAAGTCATGGACCGCGTTAGTTAACTAATGACTAGACGCTTGGATTTCCGCTCTTCTTCATGGGCGGGAATCTCAACGCCTAGACCAAGGGGAACAACGATGCGCTTCTTTATTCTTTCTCTCAGCTATTACTTATCGTGGGCCACGTCGGCGCAGACGCGAGCCTGGCGGCGTGAGGAGCGTGCGTATGCGGCATCAGTGAAAACTGCCAACGCCTAGAACAAGGGGGACATCATGTCGGGACTAGGGTTTGCTTCGGCTCTCTTTCTATTCCCGCGATGATTACTCTGATTGTGGCTATGTGGGATGAGATCATCTGCAAGGGGGGATAGGGCAATGGCACAACATTCTACATACGAGCGCGACATCCGCGACAACGCCGCATGGTCGTTTGAGCTGAAGCCTTCGTGCGTGCGCATCCGCACTGAGTAGCTGTGCGATCCATTCAAACTGGCACTGAACGGGGAAAGCGTCGCCATTGGCAACCTCCGCGTTGGCGTTGCCGATCGCCACCCTGACGCGACGGTGATCGTGCCGTCGCGCTGCACGGCGGTGCTGAGTGACAAAGCGGCGACTGCACCACTGGGCCTAGCTCGCGTCGGCCAGCGCCCGCAATTCGTCCAACACAGGGCCGTTCAGCGCAGCCTCCAGCGCTCGGATGGCGTGGGCCGCCAGCCCGCCATCGATCACCCGGTGGTCGACCGAGAGGTACACATCGACCCCCCCATCCGGCGCGATCGGGCCGTAATTCAGGAAGCTCGACCAGACCGAGATGGTGTCGATGATCGCCGCCCCGTGCGAACCCAACGCGGAGAGCGCGAAGCTGCCCATGAAGTTCGGCACCTGCCGGCCGATATTGAGGCTGAGCCAGACCAGCAACAGGCGCAGCGGCAGCGGCAGCCGGGCGATCGCGAGTGCGCGGCGGAAATCGGCGATGCTGTCGATCGGCGCGCTTTTGAGCGCTAGCATTCGGGTCGCCAGGTTGGGTAGGGTGGCGGTGTCGGGTGCCTTCAACCGGCCTAGGAACAGCGCCTTTTCGCCACTGTCGCCGTCGTGCGGCCAATCACGCTCGACGATGATGCTGACGACGCTCTGCGGCAGTTCGTACAGGTGCGGCCAGGGCAGCTTGACATAGACCCGGCGCAGCGGCGGCGACCCGGCCGCGACCAGCGCATAGGCCTTGGCGAACACCACCGGCCAGGGAATGCGCGCCTGGTCGCGCGGCTCCGCCAGGGCGGCGACATTGATCCGGGTCAGCAGCGTTGCCCGCGGAAACCCGCGCGAGAGGTGCGACAAGTCGGTGAGCAGCCGGCGCGGCGGCGACAGTGCAATCCGGCGCCCCCGCATCCGCTACCCCTGTCCTATTGCGGGGTCGAACGGTACCGGCCCGATAGTTCCTTGACAAGATGATATCACCACTCCACGACAACAACGGCCAGTCGACGGCAACTCCTACGAGTTGGAACCGACAGCCTGATAAGCAGCTACACAGTAGGCTCAACCCGTCGGCGACAACAGTTATGAGCCCGTCAAAGTAGTGGCGTCGATTTCGATACTGGGGCCGCCCTTCGCGTGCCCCGGCGGTGGAAGGCCTGCACCAGCCCCTCCACCCCTTCGGCGTAGTCGATGCTGCCGCGCGCCGTTTCGCAGGCCAGCACCACCAGCTCGGCCCCTTCTTGATACCGGCTTCTTTTGCCTAACTAATGCCACGTGTTGGTAGAACGGTTACCGAACCACCTTGGAAACAAGGAACTTGGCATGGATCGTCCGACACAAGTGGGTAACCCACGGTTCTTTGGCTGCACCGGGCCACATCCGTTAGCAACCGTTGCCGCAGCAGCCGGATGCCCACCTCCCGCGCGCGATTTCCTCGTGTCGGGCCTTGCCTCGCTCGCGCTTGCCGGACCGGATGAGGTCGGTTTCGTTGGTAGCCGCCGCCACGCTGTGGCGCTTGCGCAAACACGCGCCGGTGCGGTGCTCATGGACACCCAGATGCTGCCGAGCCTGCCGTCTGGAACCGTCGGGCTGATCACGTCCGACCCCGTCGCTGGCTGGGCACAAATAGCGGCGCTGTTTCACCCGAAGCCGTGCGTCAGCCCAGGCATCCACTCGTCAGCCGTCGTCGCCAACGACGCTCACGTCGATGCCACGGTGGAGATTTGCGCTCACGCGGTAATCGAAGCCCACACTGAGATCGGCCCCCGCTGCAAGATCGGCCCGGGCGCAGTGATCGGCGAAGGGGTGGTGTTAGGGCCGGACTGTCGGATTGGGGCACATGTCAGCATCAGCCACGCACTGATCGGTGCGCGGGTATATGTATATCCGGGTGCTAGGATCGGCCAGGAGGGTTTTGGGTTCACGATCACGCCGCGCGGCTTCCTAACCGTCCCACAGCTCGGCTGCGTCATCATCGAGGATGATGTAGAGGTGGGAGCTAACACCACGATCGATCGTGGCTCATTGGGGGACACGGTGATCGGCGCCGGCACGCGTCTGGATAACTTGGTGCAGATAGCACACAACGTGCGGATCGGTCGGCATTGCGCGATCGCGGCACATGTCGGCATCTCAGGTTCGGTTCAAATCGACGATCTCGTGGTGGTTGGCGGGCAAGCCGGTTTCGCGAACCATGTGCATGTCGGGACGCGGTCGAGGATCGGGGCACAAGCGGGTGTGATGTCGAATCTCGACGCTGGTGCAGTCGTGGTCGGAAGCCCAGCCCGACCCGCCCATGATTTTTTTCGGGGAATCGCGACGCTCAAGAAGCTCGCCCGCGCGAAGCGGTGAAACGCCACCCGCGGCCTGCTCAAACAGGGGTCCCACACGATTTGTACAA
>CAVYXX010000005.1:0-17908 GCA_963772355.1 uncultured Alphaproteobacteria bacterium
ATCGTACACTAAGGCGCAACGCGTCTGATCACCCCCTCTCAGTCAGGGTTTCAGATGCCGGTTGCTTTTGAACTGGATTCTGAAAGAGGGTTTTGAAAGAGAAAACCCGAGGACGTGTTGTTCAGTTTGTCGCGTTGTGACCCCGGGATGTGACAGTCTCAATAACGCCGTTCAATTCATGGCGGGCAGTATGGTGACGCATGCGGTGGCAGGCAAACGGTCGGGTCAATGCCGCCCGACGCGGTTGACCGGACCGCCCCGGTTCGCCGGTGTGCCCGGTGCGACCCCGACGCCAGGAGCGCCCGCGCCGACGCCTGGTGCGACCCCGACGCCAGGAGCGCCAGGCCGCGCGACGCACCCCTTCGGTACGCCGACGGACTTGCAATAGACCATCGCACCGGCGTCGGTGCTCAGCGCCATCATCGCCACGAGAGCGCCGCCACGCTGACATGATAGCTCATTCGCTTCTCCCCTTCGGCCACATTTGTCGATGAAATCAGCGCGGGGGCCTGCCGCTTTGGCGTAAGTCTAGCGCCCCAGAAAGTCAGACGCGAGATGTTTGCTTGAGCGCGTCATGACCCTTCCATATGCCGATTGCCTTTGGACGTGGTTTTGAAAGGGAATTATGAAAGCCAAAATCGGCGGAAATCCGTGCAACCTGGACCCCAGAAACGCGTCTGATTGAACGTGCTTTTCGACTTAACTGTAGCGGCGCGCAATAATAAACGGCCCGACGCGCAATCGATGGCCCTTTCCAGCGCACATTATCTGAGACGGAAGCGGCGTCAGACGCACAATCGTTGAGACACAACGCACATTCGGTGAGACGGACGCGCAATAGATAACTCGCAGCGCTCGGCGTCCGATATCTCGCCGGAAGTCGGCGGTTCTTGCGCCAATAGGGTCAAGACGCTGGGATGCCAGCGTCCCAGAATGCCGCAAGTAACCCTATTGAGGCGTGGAAAGTGTCTCATGCCGACGCCTCGCTGGCGTATACCCAAATGAGGCTATGGCCGGTTGGGGTGAAAAACAGACCGTCCGGTTTCGGCGGCCGCCGTTCAAAAGTAGACCTGCTTCCCACGGCGCAACTGGCCGAGGAGACCGGCAGCTTTTGGAAGCTGACCTGTGCTAGAGCTGACATTCACGCCGGCCGCGCCTGACGGCGGAAATCGACCCAAGGCCGACCTTCCGTGCGGCGAGCAAGGATCTGATCCGTCCGCGACGCCTGAAGGGCAGGTTTTTTTATGCTGACCGAAGTTGATCTCAGAACGATCTGTTTCTGACCAGAGAGCAGTCGCTTGCCGGTTCGCCCCGACCTTCCGTGCGATGGCGCGGGCACGACCCGCCATCTACTGCAATCCCACGAGCGAATGATTGGCGTTCGCCAGAGGTATTTTCTTAACGTAACGCCTCAATCTGCTTGAGGTATACATCAATCTGCTCCCTCAGGAAGGCCTTGGGCACAGGTGGTAGGCTATCGGTGTGACACATGAGCTTTTCATAGACTTCCTGTATCCAAGGCCGCTCAGCAGCTAGATCGGGACTTAAATGCAGATGCTCATATCTCATCGCCAGCGCAAGCAGCACCTCCTTGCGGCCACCAAACCTCAACGCCACGACCCGGGCAACGAAATCATCGGCTGGAATTGCCGCCAGGACCGGTAGCCGAGCGTAAGTGGATGGACCGGTTGCTGTCACACAAACCTTCCTTAAAAAAGCGCCGCTGTCGCTACTCATCAGCTGAAGCAACTCTTCTGCAACATTCGGCAACGCCCTCGCCTTCCCGCACGAACCTTCGCTTTGAGGTATGAGACTACCGCCTGGAAGGCTGGGTCGTCCGACTTCCGGTAAGCAAGGTCATACGCGCCGCCCATCATGATGTGCAAATCTGAAGATGGAAGCACATCCTCGGCGGCGCTACGTCTTTCATCGGTACACGTGATCGATGTAACTCTCAATCCTGCTTACAACAGTGTCTGCAGGCCATCCCGGCTCCCCAATACCCGATAGCCAGAGACACAGGCCCGCGACGTGCAGTATTTCCGCTTCGTTGACGAACCGCCTGCAGGCAAAATCCTCGTTGAAGCGGCGCAGTACTTCAGGAAGGTCCTCCGGTAGCAGGTTAAAGCCGAGCCAGAGTGCGCGCCAGGACGGCATCTGCGCTGGCTGGACGAAGTATGGATGCGCATCCAACGCCGCCTAAATCTCATCCTTCGGAAATGCGGAATTTAAGATTATCTTCCAAATCGTTTGGACCGCGATGAGACTGCTCTGGAAATCCACCGATGAGTAACTCCTTCTCATGGCGACGTTTGGGCGATGTTGTTCATTGTCGGACCTGTTGATCATCGACATTTCGACCGCCACCTGATTGTAATTCAGCACAGTGGCGTCCACCCGCCCCGACCTTAGCTCAAGGGTCAAGGCGCACAGCAGGAGCATGACCTCCAACATCGCCGCGTCGTGTCTGCGATGACGCTCCGTCAGTGTGGCCCAGTACTTTTCGAAGTCCCATAAAAACTGCTTCAGCAGACGAAGGTTATCCAGACCGGAGTCGCTAAACAGGATCTCTATCTCTTTTTGGTGCCTGGTGTAGAACTCGCGCAGATCCCGAGTATCTACTTCCGCCAAGAACGCTGGGAAGGCCGCGGCCGCGTCTGCCACGACCTCCAAGGTTTGACCGATGGTCTTTTCCTTTTTTTGCTTGTATTCCCCGTCCTCATCTTTGATCTCCGCTTCGTTCGCGAGGATGATGACTTTGCAGCCGTCGTGTTCGACGAGAGGATTGATATAGCCGAGGAGTTCGACCGGTGGCATTTTGGCTCGCTCGAAGTCATCGAAGATGATGACGCGCTGGTTGGCCCCCTCCAGAAGCTCGGAGACCTTGACGTCAGGTAGTTGCGAGCCGAGCAATAGATCGCCCTTGTGGATTTCACCCAGGTCGATCTTCACCGTGGTCTTAAGTAATCCCTTCATCACCGCACAACGAGCCGAACGCCTTTACTCGACAACATCGGGTGCAGTTGCTGGTAAAGTTGCTCGCCGATCTCCGCCGCCTCCCTTACACCGTACAGCGTGATGTAGAGAGGCTTGTTCTTGTCGCCGGCGAGTTGGCAACGAAGTGAAGCTGCCCCAGTGAGGGCGAACAGTTGGGGCATTAAGACACCGTTGCAATCTCTGTCGGATTCGATCGCACCTAAACACGTCTTCCTCACTTGCATTTTCGATATACCAAAATTGCACATAAGCCCCGACCTAGCTGTCGTCTTGGGTTATCTTGTTGACGTGGAAAGAAACGAAGGCTGCAAAGATAAAAAGAGCGAAGATGATGCCGATGAACGTCTCCAAGAGCGCGGTGAAGCGGGAAACGGCGGTATGAGGATAAATATCAGCATAACCCAGCGTGGTGATGGTCGCTCCGCTAAGGTAGAGTGACGTCAACAGCCCATCGATTTCTGGAAGACTGTGGAATTCCAACAAAGAATCAGGAAAAACTCGCGACATGAGAAAAAAAATCGCCCCAAAATAAGGGGATGACTTCGAAGTTGCCGGAAACCCCCAAGCGGCGCGTGCCCGATTGGCGAGTAACCCTGCCCTTGGCTCAAGCCTCCCCGCGATGTGGCGCCCATACCAGGACGGGCATGCCTTGCAGGGCACCAGCGATGGCCTGCGGGAAGTGCAGGATGCATGGCGGCGCCAGCACTGGCCCACGCACGGCCGAGGGGCTGGAGCGCATTCGGAAGGCCCGGACGACGCATGGGGGGCGCACCGCGGAGATGGACCGGATACGCGCGATGGTGCGGGTTTTGATGGCTGGCGCGAAGCGGCTGGTGGAGCGGAGATGACCGGGGCGGTATGAAGACGGCGGGACGGGTCCGCTGGCCGCGACGTCATCCCCATGGCGAGGAAGCCAGCGGTAGCCGCCGGATTCGGTTTTACCCCCGATGGCTGAATCACGCGGCGTATGGGGTTCTCCGGCGATTTCGATGTCATCCCCCACCCTCCCCCGGAGCGAATGTGAGGGAGGTGAGAATTGCTATTTCCTCACCCTTTCCCACCTCACCAACTCACCGGGCGGCTTGCCGCCGACGTAGCCTCCCCCGGCGTCGCGCCAACGCGCCGCCTCAGCGGGCGTCTGCACGGCATTGAGAGCATCGGTTGGGCGAAAGAGCGCAGTCGGGCCGTTGTTGACGACGTTGCCATTCAGGTCGTGGTAGCCATTTTCGTTGCCGTCGGAAAATCGGTCAACTAGCAGGAAGTAGAGCACCTCGTCTTCCCAGGCGGTCGGTGAGGCGGTGAATTTCGCGCCCTGGATAAGGCCATTCAGGTCAATATCTGCGACGCTTTTATGTAACATTTGTGGCATCTCCTGACCTGACATTGGCGGGGAACCGGTCGTGTCCCCAGTGGCCGTGGCAAAATGAAATGCAGCTCCTTTCGCACGGGTATGCCCGGGTAGTCTGCTTTCGCCGGTTGTGGTTTTCGCCCACAGGCATTCGGAACCTGACAGGCGCATCACGTTTCCCATGGTGGTGTGCTACCCCAGCAGGAACAAACCCCACAGGGTTGCATGTTCTCATTGTACTTGTTGGTGCGAGTGCTGACAGAACCCGTCAACGGGCTGCGGGTTCTTCACGGACGACTACTCATAATGGCTTCGTGGTCTCCTGGGCAGGTCGGCCGGGCGTCCAAGACATGCTTCGGCCGATACAGGCTGCGCGTTCGGTCGCACTTTACGAGGGCGGCCGCCATGGCAACTGTGATCGGCAGACCACTTGCCACCTCGATATAAAGGAACTGACCAGCTGGATTAAGCTCCAGGAACACATAGGTTCCGTCGGGCTGCAGGCGCATATCAATGGCACCATACACCAATCCCATGCACCGCATTAGCGTCAGCAGCCGTTCCTCGACCTCGGGCGGCAATGCTACCTGCTCAATACGCGCATTGCCGATATCGATCCGACAGTCGATCGTGTAGCCGGTTTCCTGTGAAAATATCGCGGCGGGGAAGATCCGGTCTTCGATGACTGTTATCCGCAGATCATAAGCGGCGTCAGCATAATTTTGAAATATCACCGGCGTGTGGCGCACCAAGTCAAGAAGCTGAACCTCTTCCTCCCGCAGCAGTCGGGTCTCCCGCCATTCGTCGGCAGTGGAGGAGAAGGATTTGTAGACAACGTTGCGATACCCGCGCGCATCGACGAATTTGCGAGCCTCAAAGGGGTCGCTGGTGATCAGGGTGGCTGGAATGGTTAACCCTACGTCCTGCGCCATGGACAACTGATAGGCCTTGCGCTGCGCAACGTAATCGAGCGCTGGATTGTTGATCCATTCGGCGTTCATCGAATGCCAGAGTCCGTTCAGGGCCTCCTGCGCTTCATTGGCTGCGAACAGGCGATGGCTGGGCCGACCCATGGCGCCGGTGATGCTGGGGTGGTTCGGCCGGCGCCACCACACGCTGCCAAACTCCGCCAGGTTCAGTGTGCTACCGCGCCTCTCCAGGTGAAAGGCGCGGCGTCCAGTACAGCATTCATATCGCATGGTCAGGCTGGCGGTTTCGGGAAATTGGCCAGTATCCACGATCTCGCATCGCGCGCCCAGGCGGGCAATCTCACGGCCGACCGCCTGGGCATGCTCATCGCGCTCGGGAGCAATGATGAGAACTGCCATGGCGGTCCTCAGGCTCCCGTAAGCTGTCGATACTCCTGCATCAGCCGCTCGTACTCGGCGTTCAACTTTTCGGCGGCGACGGCATCTAATGTGCTTAGCCTACCCGCCGCCTCGGTCTGGGCCATTTGCCGGAGTGCGGCCTCATACCGTGCGATTTCGTTGAGCAGGGTACTCGCGCGGGACTGCGCCATGTCTGGGAATGAATGCGTCCAAACCATCGTGTGGTGTGGCGTTGCCAGGACGAAAGGCATTGCCGACTGGGGTCCCGGCCCCGGCGGCGGAAAGCTGGGACCGGGAATGCCTTGATCCAGCAGAAAGTTCGTCGGGCCGTGATCCAGCACCTGAATCGTCGGATGCACATCAGCGATGGCGATCGTCGGATGAACGTCGGCGACAGCGACGGTCGGGTGAATGTCGGCCGAGGCGATTGTTGGATGAACGTCGGCGGCCGCGAGGGTCGGATGAACGTCGGCAATGGCGATCGTCGGTCCGGCCTTGGTGTGGCCGATCGAACTACGGTCACCGTCCAGGCAGGCCTGCATGCGCGCCACTTGGCCGGCGGCGAACATAAACATGGAATCGTCGTCAGTATAGTCCATGTAGTTCATGAACAGGTCGCCATTTGGGCCATTATTACAAGTCACGTGCGGGAATGTCGGCTTACCGAAATTAGGCCCAGCGGCATTGGGCGTGTCGGCGACCAGGTCGTCTCCTGTGCAACCGCCACCGTCATCTCCCCAGATATGGCGGAGGTTGAGCCAGTGCCCCACTTCATGCGAAGCAGTCCGGCCATGGTTATAGGGTGCAAAGGCAGCGGCCGTTCCAACCGTGCCGAAGGCCGAGTTAAGGATAACCACGCCGTCGGTCGCCGCCGGTCCGCCGGGGAATTGTGCGTAGCCGAGCAACCCCTTTCCGAGCTCGCATACCCAGAAATTCAGGTATTTCGTCGTATCCCAGGCGTTTGCACCGTCGGTGGCTGCCGATTTGACCTTATTATCATCCACGAAACTGTCCGCGGTCGTTTGCGTTCGCGTGATGCCATTCGTCGCCGCACCGTTCGGATCGGTGGTGGCGAGCACAAATTCGATCCGCGCATCCGTCGCCAATGGCTGGAACACGGCGGGCAAGGAAGCAACATCGGGATTGGTCTTGCGATAATCGCGGTTCAGCACATCGATTTGGCTCTGCACCTGGGCGTCGGAAATATTCTGGTCGGCGGTTTTCCACACCACATGGACCACCACGGGAATGACGGTGATCCCGGTCCGCTGGGCGGCAAGGAGCCCCCTGTTGTACTGGAACGCACGGGTTTCGCTGGCTGCCCGCGCCTCAATATAACCTGGCACGGAGCGCAACATCCGCTCATGCACGTCCATGGTACTGCAAGTACGCTGTTTGGGTGGGGTGGCCATGGCGTGTCTCCTCTGCTTCGTTCTATTATGGCTTCGTAACGGGTTTGACGACCATACGGCCGGGCTCGAGTGTTTCTATATCGTATTGTAGTGGTGAAGCGGCATTGGGCGTGATGGTTAGCCTGCTCCCCTGCAAATTCCATTGTCCCGTGGTTGCGACATGACGGTCGTCGGGACCTGGTCGCGATCCGCCTAGGGCACCGTCTGGCCGCAACTCATAGGAAGAGCGGCCGCGCGAGTGAGGAAAGGCATAGCCAAAACGGCGAAAGACCTGCGTACCCGGCTGGTCCTCTTCATGGGAGTGAACCCAAACGCCCGTGACTGAAGTCGGATTTATATCGGACATAGCTTGGTCCTCGGTGTAATCAGTCTACCCAGGGAATGACTGTCTTCGCTAGTTGATCATTTCCCCGTTGAGTTGCTCCAAAGCCACGAAACCGACGGATGGCTCACCGATGGCCGGGTAGGTTCCGACCGAAATTTTCCCGCCCAAGTCGGCTGAGCTAAGAGTGATATAGAGCCAAGATGTTGGCAATTACTCGAAGGCTGCTGCGACGACATTGCACGTTGTCTCTCCTCCCGGCCTATTGCCCTTTCGTGCCGAGGCTTACAAGATTACGGACATCATAGCGCATCGCCAGACGCTAGGATGTAACAGAAGTAGCATCACAAACTTCAGAAGCACCATGCCCCGAACAGGTCCGTCTGCACGTCGAGCGGATAATGGCCTGTGCGGCTGAGTGGAACAGAAAAGTAGCATAAGACTATCCAAAAGTCCCATGCGGAAGTGGGTTCCTCGGTGGCCTGAGAACGCGCAAGTTATCATAAAATGGGAATCCCGACATTCGCGACGATCGTGTGCACCCAGACGACGTCTGGCGTCGTCGTGGGGCGCGCTGCGGCAGGCGCCAGCGCGTTTCCACCGCGGACCAGGGTGCCCTGCCAGGTGATAAAATCGCCGATCTCCAACGGTGCCTGCTGGGCGGGATCGGGGTCAGCGGGGCCAGCAATGCTGGCCGCCGCCATCCCGACCGTGCCCGGCATCCCGGCAACCGCCTTCATGACGAAGGCGCTGCAGAAACTCCCGACCGGACTGGGTACGAGCTCCCCGCCACCAATCCCAGACGCGATTCCCGCCGCGGCAAAATTGCGGCAGGGGAGCGCGGCTGTCGCCTTGGGTCGGTTTTTCTGTGGGCACAGCGGATCGGTTTCCGCCGCTCCCGCGGCCGGAGGCGCCGTCCGCGGCACACACATGGGATAGCCGGTTGCCGCGGCCTTGATCGTCGGGTTGGCGTCGTCGACGCTAAATCGGACATCTGGCGAGGATTGCGCCCGGCCGAAGCGCCCGACTGGATCATTGAGCAACAGGCGTAGTTCGCCGGCCCCGGCGGGGGTCGCCGTGCTGACATAAATCGATCCGTCAATGTAGTCGATGAAGGATATGTAGCCGCTGCCAATATTGGCGGACTGTTGCGAGGCATACACCAAGGCGCTGATATGCGGGCTGCCGACCCCCCAGCGCCGCCCGCGGGATTGACGATATTGCCAACCACCCGCATCTCGATTGACGGATAGAGCGTGCTGGTGTCGGGCGCGTCCGGGCCAAGCGCTGCCTCAGCTTGGCCGACCGCCCGGATGAAGCCGGCCCGCTGGTTTTGGAGACGGTCGCGAAGATCCGCCGCGCGTATTTTGTTCAGAGGAAGCCGATCAAGGCGATCTGCCGCGAACTGAGAGTTTCGGGGAAGGTCGTGCGAAAGGTTCTGCGGTCGGAGGCGACGGAATTTCATTACGAGCGCGGTGAGCAGCCGTTGCCGCGGATTGGGCCGTGGCAGGACGCACTGGATCAGTTGCTGGCGTCGAATGAGGCCAAGCCTGGCCGCGAACGATTGACGCTGATCCGGATCTTCGAGGCACTCCGCGGTCTCGGTTACGAAGGCGGCTACGAGGGGGCCGACCTCTCGGATGCGCTAGGCCTGTCGGAGACACAGTTCGCCGAAACCCACGGCGACGCTTCGACAAAGCTTCCCGGTGGGCTGGCCAGGCCGAGGCATTGGCCGGCCACGGATGTGACGCCGCCCAGCGGTACCGCATAATTTCTGTATTCCGTTAAGTCGGCGCTCGAGGGACAAACTTAGCGTGCATGAAGCTGAAGTCATGCGAAGCCGGACGAACTGTCATTTGTGCATACACGCAAGCAAACGTAATTGACGAGTGGCTACGAACTCTTTGATCCAAAAGGACCCAAACCTTGCGTGCAACCCTGAACGACAGGTCGTCGCCGAGGGCGACGATGTCGAGGTCGGCGCCGGCTACAAGTATTTCCCAGCCTCCGCCACGCGGCTGGATCTTCTGCGGAAGGTCACCCAGGACCGAGGCAGACCTCGCCCTCCGCGCACACCCAATGTCCCGAAGCGCGAATGGCCAAATCCTGGCCCACACGACGTGACAGCGGTCGACGATGAATGCGGCGGGTCGTACCGTTGCGGAATTCTCGGCTTCCCAACCCGCTGACCGAATAACAGCGGACCAACATATGAGACACACCATGACCAAGCAGCTTCATCTCGGTGCGTTTATGCGCCCTGTCGGAATCCATACCGCTTGGTGGCGGTATCCGGGTGCCTACCCCGACGCCAACTTCAACCTGAAGCACCTCGTTGACTTCACCCAGACGCTGGAGCGAGGCCGTTTCGACGCATTCTTCATGGCGGACCATCTCGCCGTGCTGAACATGTCCATGGCCGCCCTACGCCGGAGCGCCACGGTGACATCATTTGAGCCGCTGACGCTGCTGTCA
The DNA here is from genome assembly GCA_963772355.1 of uncultured Alphaproteobacteria bacterium. Lineage (GTDB taxonomy): Bacteria > Pseudomonadota > Alphaproteobacteria > Acetobacterales > Acetobacteraceae > Rhodopila. The sequence continues at coordinate 9,883 of CAVYXX010000005.1, forward strand.
GCCCTCGCCATGGTCACGCAGCGCATCGGGCTGATCGCTACAGCGTCCACCACGTTCGATGAGGCGTATCACATCGCCCGCCGCTTCGCCTCCCTGGACCACATCAGCAATGGCCGAGCGGGGTGGAATATCGTGACGACGTCGAACCCGGACGCGGCATTGAACTTTGGGTTGGACGATCACGTCGAGCACGACGAACGCTACCGGCGCGCGCTCGAATTCCACGAAGTGGTCACCGGCCTCTGGGACAGCTTCGCCGATGATGCATGGCTGCGGGACCAGCAAAGCGGTCTGTTCTTCGATCCCGACAGAATGCATGTGCTGGACCACAAAGGTGAGCACTTGTCCGTCCGAGGACCGCTCAACATCGCCCGCCCGGTCCAAGGCTGGCCCGTCATCGTGCAAGCGGGCGCGTCCGAAGCGGGCAGGCAGCTCGCCGCCCAGACTGCTGAGGTCATTTTCGGGTCAAGCCCGAACATTGAAAGCGGCCGTCTTTTCTATGCGGATATCAAAGCTCGTATGCGTGCCCTCGGCCGGCCGCCCCAGCACCTGAAGATTCTGCCCGCGGCGTTGGTCATCGTGGGCCGGACCAGGGAAGAGGCTCAGGAGAAGAAGGCGCTACTCGATAGCCTCGTCCATCCCGACAGCGGCGTGCCGAACCTGTCCATGCGGCTGGGCATCGACGCGTCGGGGTTCCCGCTGGACCAGCCACTGCCCGATATCCCGCAATCCAATGCCAGTCACAGCAGTCGCGACGGTCTCGTCGCCCTTGCTCGGCGTGAAAACCTGACGGTTCGCCAGCTCGCGCAGATCGCTGGCGGCTATGGCGGCTTCCAGATCGCGGGTACGCGTACTGATATTGCGGATACGATGCAGGAATGGCTGGAAACGGAAGCGTCCGATGGGTTCAATGTGATGTTCCACACGGTCCCATCCGGGTTGCACGAGTTCGTTGACCTTGTGGTTCCTGAACTTCAGTGGCGCGGCCTATTTCGTCGCGAGTACGAAGGCACGACGCTGCGGGAGCACCTCGGCCTGCCGCGACCGGACAACCAGTTCTTTCCGCTCAGCAGTTCGTCGAGGGCTGCCTGACGGTCGTTGCAGTCGAGAACCGGACATGCAGATTTCCCGCATCCGGCGCTCTATTGCGCGTCAAGCCTTCGCGAATTCCGCACTTGGCTGGCTGCGGTTTCGCTGTTTCGCCCCCGCGGCTCGGCAATCGATCAGGTGAACCAACCCAATCTCGTTTGCGTCCGAATGTGGTGTGCAGAACTGGCACCCTGTGCGGTAACGATGCAAGCTATGTTTTGCACAGGTCCCAGCGGCATGTTCACAGACGGTCATATTCGGACTCCCCAGCAGTTCGTAAATTCCTTTACATTTACGCCATGACAGACGACACCCAACCAGACCTCCGACTCCTGATGCGCCTCGTTGAGAAGGCCGCCTCCGATATCCGGACGGTCCGCGACGCGACCGAGCGTCTCACCAGCGGGTGGGGCTACAGGCTCGATGCGATCGAAGCACGGCTGACCGGACTGGAACAGCGGTTCGCGTCGCGTGAGGCTGCCGCGGTCGCTGATCTCTTCGGACGGCTGAACGTTATAGTCACCGAGATGCCCATGACGAAGTGGCAGCTCGATGCCGTGCAAAAGCAATTCGCCGAACTCGCCGACATGCTGGCGGCGATCAGCGAGCGTCGGCCCGAGTTTCCGAACCGCCGCGATAACGAAGAGCCAATGTGGGTGGAGTGATCCGCTTGCCTTGATCACCCGTTACCTGGACCAGTTTCGCGACCGTGCCTCCAAGCTTCGTCAAAGCAGGCGGCCTCTTACCGCGCCTTAGAACCGGCGCCATAATCCCGCCAGACCGGCAAAGCAATTGCGAAATCGGGATCAGGGGGCGTTGTACTTGTCGCGGGTGGCAAGAACGGACACGTCACTTGCTTCTGGCGGAATCTCAATGGACGCAAGGATTACAAAGGTGGCCGATCAATTCTTTCAGGACCCGCCTTCTCCATCTTCGTCCTCGGAATCGCCCCCGCTCACGGTCACCTTCTCGATCACCGCCAAGAAGAACAGCCGCTCGTCCGGCGATAGCCCCCGGGGATCTCCCCCCAACCTTAGGCAGCGTTGTAGAAGCTCTTCGATCACTCCGGCCTCTGCGTTTTCGTAAACCGCCCGGCAGTAATTCCCGACGGCAATGGCGGCACGCTCCTGTCGCTCCGTGTGCCAGTCAGGACGCGGCATCGTCATCACCATCCTCGACCACACCCTCGATCATCAACGGCGTCTGCCGCTTCCGCTTTGCAGTCGCCTCCGCCTTGTGAAGCATCCGCCGAAACTCCACCATTTCCTGCGGCTCAAACTCCGAATAGTCCATGTCTAGCTTCACCGCGACCGGGGGGCCCTCACCGTCCGGCCCCGAGTGCCGAAGCAAGTCCCCATAAACTGCCGGAAGCGCCTTGCCAGCGATCCAGCGATAGTTGTCTGCGCACACCTTGGCGGCCTGGATCTGCTCCATCGTGCCGGCGCGACCCCCGTTCACGATATCCAGACATATGGCGATGATGTCCTGGAGCTCATCGACGAACGTATGAGCCTGAAGTCGCCTCGCCCGGGCGATCTGATTACTGAAACTCTCATTCTGATCAAGCCAGTCGTAGACGGTACGCAAGCCCGGCATCCCCTCCTGTTTGCAGATGGCAGAGAGAGATTTCCCCTCAATCAGTCGCCGGCAAATGATCGCAGCCGTCGAGGCTTTGTAAGTAGTGATCGAGCCGCCGGGACGCCGGCCACCGCGCGGCGCTGCGGGCTGGCGCTGTATTGACCCTGAATTTTTTCTCCAGCCTGGTCGATCTTCCCTTCCGCTTGCAGGCCGGCCCCGCGCCAGACCCCGCACTAATCCCTGCCACCGGGATTGCACTTCCCGGGCGGTCAAGGAACCACTACTTTGATTGCGCGAAACGATTTCGCATCCTCGCTTGCATGCTTGCAGTCGCCGCTTTGCGGCATCGGATTCGTTCCATCATCGCTGACTAGGAGGACCTCTTTCGAATACTGACCCGTCGCCGCATCGCGTAGCGGAACGATCGCCTCCGGGTGGAAGTGCGGGATCTGCTTGAAGTCGTCGAAGGCGCTGACTGAATGTGCCTTGGCATCTTCCCGACCTGTCCACCGGAAGACGGCGAACCCCGGACCCGGATCGTCGTCGTTCGCCTGGCCACCGATGATCAGATATTCTTGATGGGCGGGCGACCACGCGATGTCACGAATACCCCGCCCTTCGAGGTCGAGCTCGCGAACCCGCCCGAGCGCCGCGCTCGCACTCCCCGTCTTCAGCAGATCGGCTGCGTTCTCGATTGGAAAGAGGAGCGCCTCGCCGCCCTTCGTAGGATTACGCATGCCGATCAGCATCGATTTCCCGTCCGGGGCGGCTGCCATGCCTTCGATGTTGAAGCCGTCTTTCTTTGGTGCGAGATCGGCGACGCGCTTGCTCAAATCCCCGACCGCGGTCTTCAGAACGCCGTACCCCTCATGGTGGGTCGCCAAGATAGCGTCTAGCAGGCCGTGGTACGATGAAGAGAACGACACGCTCCATGTCACGCTGTCTGCGGCGAGCTGATGTGAGCTGAAGAGCTGCCACCGATCCTTCCGAACCTTCCCTTTCGCGTTCCGCCCGTGCGACGAGATCCAGACGATCTGGTTACCGAAGATGGTCGCGGCCTCGATATCGGCTTCCGGCGGATCGTCTGTGTCGCCCTGACCTGTCGACTGGGCCGGTAAGGGTATCTTCTTTTGCAGCCTGCCGCCTGCAATGTCGTATACGGACAACCACGGCAGCTCATCATCGCCGACGATGATGTGGCTGCCGTCGAGCGCGACCGCAGCCGAAGCGTCGCAGATCCCTTCGAACGCAATGACATTGGGTGAGGCGGCGCTCGTCACGCCCGTTGTGGCGCACCAGCTGCAGATAAGGAACACGACTGCTGCGATTCGGTGGTTCATGGTCAGCTTTCCGTTCTGAAGCTTCAACGCACCGCATTATGCGCATCCGGTCTAGCAGCGATAAGGCGACGCTCCCGGACTTTTCGCACCCGCAGTCAGCTGCGGACAATGGCGCCCGACAGTCCGAAACACCCGAATAGGCACCCGGCTCGATCAGCTGTTTGACCACCATCTGCGCGATCCGAATAGACGGTTTCTCGAAATCTGGCCTGAAGGGCCAATCTCCAGGAATTGTGGCGTCTCCCGCTAAGGCGCGGTAATAGCCTCCGTAGGCCACAAGAGCCGCAAATTCGGTCCAAGAGCCAGATAAAGAGCCTTTGGCGAAAGGCGGCCACCTTTGCAAACGACCGTTTAATTTCATTCATGGTGAAGGGGAAATTGGCAGCGCTAGCTATGCTAGCATGCTTTCCTTTCTCGCACTGCTGCGCTAGCTTATGAGCAACAATAGCTTCGGGAGCATAGTGTGGGTGGGATCATCGTGATCGGAGGCTCGAAAGGCGGCAACGGCAAGACCCTCCTCACCGCCCTACTTGCGCCTGGGCTTGCTCAGCGGGGCTACCGAACCGGAGTCATTGATGCCGACCCCAACGCAGTGTTCTCAGCGTGGCATGCGACCTACACCGGTCCTGCGTTGCGCTGTCAGGCGGAATCGCGCGATGTCCAGGTGGTTGACTTGGCGCAGGCTTGGGCGGGAGAGCTCGATGTTGTCGTCATCGACACAGCAGGCTTCGGGAATCTAACCGCGGCGGCGGCAATGGGATGCGCAGATTACGTGCTAGTGCCGTGCATGCCGGACCGAGGTTCAACACGGGAAGCAGCGAAGACAGTGGAAAAGGTTGCTAGTCTGGCTAAAGCAGCTAGGCGAGCTATCGGTGCTAGCATCGTGCTTTCACAGTGGCGGACTGGTGGGGTGGCCGAGCAGGCGGCACTTGAGGACCTCGCCGACTACGGGGTGAGCACCATCCTCAAAACTCCAATCCCGGATCGCGCGGCGTTCCGGAAAATGAGCTTCGACGGGCGGGCTATCGTCACAGGCGTGCTTGGCATGACCGTTGATAAGGTGATAGACGAGCTAGCGGAGCTAACGCCGCTAGTAAAGCTAGGAAAGATAGAGGAGCATAAGTAGCATGGCTAGCTTACGCCGGACGCCGGTGGCTCGCCCGAGCGGGGCCGAACTTGTCCGTCAAATTGCCTCGGAAACCGCTGAGTTGCCGCCGACACGACGCGAACCCGAGCTACCTCAGACAACCGTGTCGCCGCCCGCTAACACGGCCACCGAACAGATCAATTTCCGGGGTAGCCCAGAACTTGCACGCATCCTGGCGCGGCTGGCCGCGGAGCAAGGCAGTATTCGCTTGGCCATCGCCCGCCTGCTGCGCGACGCTGGATACCCAGTGTCCGAAGCTGACCTTGCACCACCGCCTGGACGCCGCAAACTCTAAGTCGGAGGGGGTAACCAAGGGTTAAGCTGGGGCATCTTGTAGGAGCTCGGGACGGCCACTCAACGTGCCAGGATTTTTTCCTTACTCACCGGTGGGCGCGACGGATACAGCACTAACCCCTTGTCGCTGACCTCGACCTTGGCCTCCGGATAGACCGCCAACGCCAGTTTCAAATTCGGCAAGAAGCGCATTCGGAAGTTGTCAAGCCGCCCAAAACCGGCGCCGAACTGCGACATCAATGCCCGCCAATGCACCGGTTTTGGTCCCGTCAGACTGTGCAGTCTGTACGCCAGCCAAGCGTATGCATCGAGCGCCTGTGAGTTGTTCGACACAGCTCTTATAGCGGCTTCTTCCAGGGGGACCGGGTGTTTTTGGAGCTGTTCGAAAAACCCTGCCGATAGTGTTACCCGCTCGGTGAATTGGGGGCGCCTCTTACCAAGCCGTTCGTCGTTCGGCTCGTCCAGAAACAACGCCGTGTCCACAATGCTTTGGTTCAATAGTCCGGTGGCACCAGCCGCACGCACCCGGAAGGTGAGCCTGCACAAGCTCAGACGTTCAGCTTGGTCTCGTACAACAGCAATGCTTGACCCACCCTGAGGAATGCCCAGCCTTGTCAACCATGTGCGCAGGCTGCCACCCAGCTCGATTTCCCGCGACCGGCTGCGGATGGCCTCGGATTGAAGGAAGATAAGGATGAGCCGTGCTCGCGAGCCATAGGGCACACCGACTGACACCGGCTTTCCGGCTGTTCCTGGCCGCATCCCGGGTTCGACGATAAGGGTCGTGCGTTCAGTCTCGATCTGCCATCCGTCAGTATCCGGCAGGCGTCGGTGGGGCAGGGCGGTTTGACACCAGCCTGAGTAGAGGAACCCTATGCCGCCTTCCTCATCAGCCATGTAGGTAATGGCCGCCTCGACTTCCGTGCGTTCAACGCCGAAGTTGAGCGCACCCTGCCTGCCTCCATCGCCAATTAGCTGATGCACCGTCCCCATGGCTGAAAACTTGCCTTGATTCATCCACAGATGTCTCCGGGGTATTTTGTAGGGGCAAGATACTAGGAAAGCTAATTGAAGACTCTATTAGCATGTCCCTACAAAATACCTCGGGATAACCTCGCAAGTCGTTGATTTATATGCGCGCGCGTTGGCACGCTCACCTACTAAATGCCCCGGTATCCCTACAAAATGCCTTGCTCGGACTGTGGGCTACTCGGAGCGCTCACCTACTAAATGCCCCGGGCACCGAACGCGAACTCGGAGCCATTTTGCGTGGCTTCAGGACAAGCTCGGCTGTCGATCAACATGGGACGGGCTCGGACCGAAGCTTTTCCAGATCAACAAGGCGTTTGTAAACGGTCGTTTGCTGAGGTGGCCACCTTTCGCCAAAGGCTCTTTATCTGGCTCTTGGACCGGATTTGCGGCTCTTCTGGCCTACGGAGGCTATTACCGCGCCTTAGCGGGAGGCGCCACAATTCCTGGAGATCGGCCAGTTAGGCCGGGTTTCGAGAATGGAGCTAGAGCGCCACGTCATCGTCCTGCAGGTCCACGCAGCGGCGGGCGCGACGGCGTCGATTTCCCGGTCGATGACTGTCAGGAATGACCCGGCCACTCTGCACGGCCCGAGAACCATGTCGCTTTAGCGCTCACACGGGAGTAACTGCGGCGCCGTGGATGAGAACGCGCAAGTCTCAGCGGTTCTCGGCGTGCCTGGCTACGCTCCGTGCCCTCGCCAAGGCATCTGCATTACGTATTCTCTGCTGCTCGCTCTGCCGCGCTGCCATCTGCGCGTAGGTGGTATGTTCTTTCGGTATCCTCAGCAGCCGATCCTCGTCGACAGCGTGTTTTTGATAGTCGCCTTTGCGCTTCATCATTATACTTACCTTATTGAAGGTGCAGACTTCCCCATAGGGAAAGGGCGACTCCTTCTTGCATGAGCCGCGTCGCACATCCGACGCCGAGACGGTTGAAAAGTGGGATTTTAGGCTAGATCGACGGGCCCACAGATCTTCCAATTCCCGACGCACACGGCGCGAGACACGGCGATCCGACATCACGAGGTTGGACGACACCACGTCGTCGTCCTCGCCAGAGGGGCCCGGATCAATTACTTGGTCATATAAGCAGGACCTTCAATGCTATCAAGTGGAGGCTGGAAATAGGATCCGAGTTACGTCCCTGGAGCCTAATCCTTTACTGTCCGTCCTCCGCTATAGCACGAAGGCCACGGAAGTGTGCAATTACCCAAAGGGTTAGGTCACCACCTAGCGTCCCCGCTAAATACGAATTGCGGAGAGCTGTGTCTATGGGTACTGTACCTGGCAGGGTTTTGCCACTCCGCGTAAGACAAAGACTCTTGCTAAGCCTTCTCATTTCGGTAGTTCCTATCCCGGATTTGTCTGATTTGGATTGGTAGCCGATTTTTTGAGTTTGCTCGACGGCCGTAACCCCAAGGTCTACCCCCTATTTTGGCACTTCGGTAATGGTCTCGAAGCTGCCGATGCCCCAGAGGCAACTTACCCACGCGCGAGCGACATTCGCGACATTCGCTAGCTGCGAACGCGTCGTAGCGTCGCGAAAG
>CAVYXX010000006.1:0-110531 GCA_963772355.1 uncultured Alphaproteobacteria bacterium
AATTTCAGCCGCCCTGGGCTGGGCGGCCGCATGTGACGATGCTGACGTGGCGCGGCTCGACCGACGCGACACAGCGGCGATGGTCGCCAATGTAGCTGGTAATGCCGCACTCTCAACGGAGATCATGGAGGAGATCGTTGAGCGCACTGACGGCGTGCCGCTGTTTGTCGAGGAACTGACCAAGGCGGTGCTGGAATTTGGCATGCAGGGCGCGGCAGCATTGTCCTCCGTGCCTTATCCAGCGTTGCCGGTGCCGGCGACCTTGCATGCCTCGCTAATGGCAAGGCTGGACCGGCTGGGATCGGCTGCCAAGGGCGTGGCGCAAATCGGCGCAACGATCGGCCGCGAGTTCGAGCATTCGGGCTGCTGGCGTCCACTGACTGATCTGCCAGGGCGGCAACTTCGTGAGGCGCTCTATCGGCTCACGCAACGCCGGGCTGTTGTTCGTCCGGGGCACACCCCCAGACTTCAACTATCATTTCAAGCACGCGATGGTGCAGGATGCGGCGTACGGCACGTTGTTGCGCAGTCGGCGCCAGCAGCTACACGCCCGGATCGCCGCGACCCTAGAAGAGCGGTTTCCGGAGATCACGCAGGCGCAACCGGCGTGTTAGCTCAGCACTGCGCGGCAGCCGGGCTTGAGGAAAAGTCGGTCGCATATTGGCTGAAGGCCGGTCAGCAGGCGCTGGCACATTCCGCGATGACAGAAGCGGTTGTTCAGTCTGCGAAAGGGACTGGAGGCGCTCGACGGTTTGCCGGCGAGCCCGGGCGCCGGCAACAGGAACTGGACCTGCAAACCGCCCTGGGCTGGGGGCTGACTGCCACGTAAGGCTGGTCAGCAGCGGAGGCGGGGGAGACCCTTGCCCGAGCGCGCACGTTGGCCGAGCAGATCGATCGACCCGAATACCTGGTGGGGCTGATCGTAGGTCAATTTACATTCATCTCGTGAGGCCGAACACAGGTTGGCGTTCCCGCTAGGCGAACAATTGGAAAAAATCGGCAAGGCACGAACGTACTCGCGAGCAATCGCTGGGTCGGTACTTGCAGGGAGCTAGCCGCTTCCGTCTCGGAGAGTTCATTACCGCCCGCAGCCTACTGGAGCGAGTATCTACCGCGCCGATGCTGCACGCCGCGTACCTGGAGGCATCCCTTGTCACTTCTTGCTGCGATAAGTCGGTAACCTCGCGATGGCTCTGGCGCACCTTGGTTACATCGATCAGGCACGGTCGCGGATGGACGAAGCGTTGTCGGAGGCCCGTCGGCTCAGACACGTCCATACGCTAATTTACGTGCTCACGATGGCAAGCTGGCTGAGCTGGATTACCCGTTCGCCTTGGAGCATATTGACGAGTTGCAGGCTCTAACGATCGAGCACGGGTTTCGACACTATTCCGGCTGGGCGCGGGTAATCCACGGGAGCTCGTTCATTGCGATGGGGCAAGCAGAAGAAGGCCTTGCGCTGCTCAGGCAGGAGAGGGAGGAATTGCGTGCGATCGGCATCGTCGTCGCTAAGCCATTCCTGTTCACCTCGCTTGCTATGGCCTATGCCTTGCTCGGGCAGCGAGCTGAGGCACTCAATTGTCTTGCCGAGGCTGAGCAGATCATCGAGGTCACCGAGGAGCGAACCGATGAAGCCGAATTGCTCCATCGGATCCGGGGAGATCTGTTTAGTGCCGCCGGTGATCGGTCCGGGGCCGAGCAGCATTATCGACAGGCCATCACTGTGGCCGAGCGGCAAAGCGCTAAACTCTTCCAGCTACGGGCATCAACCAGCCTCGCCCGACTCTGGCGTGACCAGGGCAAACACGCGGAAGCCCGTGATCTACTCGGTCGGATCTACGATTGGTTTACCGAAGGTTTCGATGCGCCAGATCTGAAGGACGCGAAAGCGCTGCTGGAACAGCTCACGCCATGAGCGACGTCCGGACGTGGCTGGCCGGAATCGGCCTCGGCCAGTATGCCGACGCCTTCGAGGCAAACGACGTCGAGTATGGACCTGCTGAAGGTGTCGATGACCAGATGCTGAAGGACATCGGCGTGACCAGTGCCGGCCACCGGCTGCGCATCCGCAATGCGATCGCCAAGCTGGCGCGCACATCCGATATCGAGGCGAATTCGAACAGCGCCGTTGCTGCACCCGACGTGGCAGCAGCTTCCGGCGAACGCCGCCAGCTTACCGTGATGTTCTGCGATCTGGTGGGTTCGACGGCGCTGAGTGAAAAGCTCGACCCCGAGGAACTGCGCGGCCTGTTGCACGCGTATCGAACCCTCTGCGGCGATGTGATCGCGCGCTACGACGGGTTTGTTGCCCGCTACATGGGTGATGGCATCCTGACGTATTTCGGCTGGCCCACTGCGCACGAAGAAGACGCCGAGCGCGCCGTGCGGGCGGCCTTGGAGATCGTTCATACCGTCAAGCGGGCATCGTCCACCGAGGTCTTGTCGGTCCGCGATTGGCATCGCCACCGGCCCTGTCGTCGTCGGTGAAACGGCCGGTGCGGGGGACCAGTCAAAGCTGGCGGTGGGCAGCACGCCCAATCTCGCCGCGCGTCTGCAAGGACTGGCGACTGCCGACCAGATCGTCATCGCCGCCTCGACCCGTCGATTGGCCGGCAACGCGTTTGAACTGACCGATCTGGGCGAACATGATCTGAAAGGGATTGCCGAACCGGTTCACGCGTGGCGAGTAGAGCGCGCCGTGGCGATGGACAGCCGCTTCGATGCCAATCGCGGCGCTCAAGCGCTGACGCCGCTTGTAGGCCGCGGAGAAGAACTGGACCTGCTACTGAGCCGGTGGTCGCAGGCGAAGCATGGCGAAGGTCAGGTGGTGCTGCTGTCCGGTGAACCCGGGATCGGCAAAAGCCGTATTCTGAACACGCTGCGCGAGCGGCTCGACGCACAAGGCGTGCAAGCCCTGCGCTTCCAGTGCTCGCCCTACTATGTCAACAGCGCCTTCTGGCCCATCATCGACAACTTTGAACGGGCGCTGAAGTTCGCCCGGGACGAAACCGCGGAAGCGAAACTCGACAAGCTGGAAGCATTGATCGTCACGCATTACGGTCGGTCTCTGGCCGACGTCCGGTTCGTCGCCTCAATCTTGTCCCTCCCCTGCGAGCAGCGATACGGGGCGCTGTCGATGACGCCCCAGAAGCACAAGGACGAGACGCTGCGGACCTTGGTCGACATCTCCGAAGCGGCGGCTCATCAGCAACCCAGTGTCATGCTGTTCGAGGATGCGCACTGGGCCGATCCCTCCACGCTGGAGGTGTTGGATTTGCTAATCGACCGCGTGAAAGCCGTTCCGCTGCTGGTGGTTCTCACCCACCGGCCGGAGTTTCAGTCGCGCTGGTCCGGGCAGGGCCATGTCGGCGCGCTGAACCTGTCCAAGCTCACGCGGACGCAGAGTGCTGCGATGGTCTCGACGCTCGCGGGCGGCAAAGCACTACCCGGGGCGCTGCTCGAGCAAATCCTGACCAGGACCGACGGTGTGCCACTGTTCGTCGAGGAGCTGACCAAGTCTATTCTCGAAGCGGGAGAGCTGACGGAGGCGGGCGATCATTACGAGTATGGCGGCTCCGCTCACCTCGTCACCATTCCGGCGACGCTGCGGGACTCGCTGATGGCGCGGCTGGATCGGTTTATGCCGGTGAAGGAGATCGCCCAGATAGGGGCGGCGATTGGACGGGAGTTCAGCTACGAGCTCATCAGCTGCGGTCGCGCCGATGCCGCAGGCGCAACTCGACGACGCCCTGGCGCAGTTGAGCCAGTCGGGACTGGCCTTCCGCCGCGGCACGCCGCCTGATGCCGTCTACACCTTCAAGCACGCGCTGGTGCAGGACGCGGCTTATGATTCGTTGCTCAAGAGTTGCAGACAGGAACTGCACGCCAAGATCGCACGCGTGATCGGGCAGCGTTTCTCGAACTTTCAGACCACCGAACCTGAAGTATTGGCGCATCATCTGACCGAAGCGGGCCAGGTTGGAGCCGCCATTCCGCTCTGGCAAGCAGCCGGAGAGCTGGCGATGAAGCGCATGGCACTGACCGAGGCAATATCGCATCTCAACCGAGGGCTCGAGCTGGTCTCCGCCCTACCAACCTCAGCGCAACGAGACACCAACGAACTAGAACTTCGCACCCGTCTTGGCACCGCGTGGATGGGGCTCAAGGGTTGGGCAACCCCGGAAGTCTCAACCAGCCTGCATCCGGCCCTTGCCTTGGCGAAGTCGCTCAAGCGCCACGACGCGCTGCTGCCCATCTTGTGGGGACTGACGGTGAACGTCTTCAATCAAGGCCGCACAGCTGAGTCCCTGCCGTGGGCGGAGCAGATGCTGGACATCGCGCGGGAAACCGGCGATGCCGACCTGCTGATCGTAGGACACGCAGTCGCCTGCATGTGCTACCGTTTCTCGGGCGAGTTCACCAAGTCCGTTGAGCATGTCGACAAGGTGCTGGACCTCTACGACGACGAGAAGCATCGCCACCTTGCGGACACCCTGTACCACGATCCAAAAACGTTAGCCGGTGCCTTCGGCTCGATTAGCGCTTGGATGCTGGGTTACCCGGACCGGGCGTTGCGGCTGAGAGAGGAAACAGAGACGCATGCCCGTCGTCGCGGTCACCCCTTCGACCTCGGATTCGCGGTCTGGGCTTCGGTGCATGAGTTCGATCAACGCCGTAAGCCCGGGGACCTGCACAAGCGCGCCGAGGAATGTGAGCGACTGGGGCAGGAGAACAGCCTGCCCTTTTTGTGGGCGGTGATGGCACCCATCGAACACGGCGTGGCCTTCATCCGGGAAGGTAAGGTCGCCGAAGGAATTGTCCCGCTCAAGGCTTGGGAAGCGAGCGGCGGCAAAGCAGGCATCCCGACCGTGGGCGCGTACCAGGCCGAAGGCATGGCGCTAGCTGGCGACCTGGATAATGCCCTGCGGCTGATTGACGAGTTGATCGCCCAAATCGAACGCCCCGGATGGGAGGAACGCGTCACCTATGCTGAAATTCTCCGCCTCAAAGGCTGGATCTTCTCGCTCAAGGGCAACCTTGAAGCGGCAGAACGGAACTTTCTCGCGTCGCTCGACTGGGCGCGTCGCCAGCAGGCGAAATCCTGGGAGCTGCGCACGTCGACCAGCCTCGCGCGACTGTGGCAGAGCCAAGGCAAACGCAGCGAGGCGTATGAGTTGCTCGCCCCGGTCTACGACTGGTTCACCGAGGGGTTCGACACCAAGGATTTGCTGGAAGCGAAGGCTCTGCTCGCCGAACTGGCGTAGTGTGGGCCATGCCGCGCCCTCCCGGCGGGTCCTGGGCGATACGCCCCGATTATGAACCGCAGCGCCCCGATGGCCGGCCGCACAGCCGAGGATTGGCTTGCCTGCCGCCGCCTGCATCACCATGCTCCCCGCCATGTTCGTCGTCACCGAAGCAGATGCCGCTGCCATCCGCGCCGCCTATGAGCAAGAGGGCGAGCTGTCGGCCGCCATCGAGCTGCGTCGGCGGTTCCCCGGCATCACCGACAGCGCCGAGGCGCGGGCATGCGCCCGGACCATCGCCGGCTGGAAACCGCTGCCCCGCGGCGGCTTGTCAGATTACCCCGTTACGCCTTCGTACGAGCCGGGCTCGGCCGACGAAGCCGTGACCGGGCTCAGGCATCGGTCGACTGGGTATCGTGCCTTGAGTGGCCACTGCGCCTGAGAACCGCTACATCCCGTGCGCCATCCATCCGGCAACGCGAACGGCAGGTGGGGATTGGGGCCGCCTTCGCGGTGATCCTGATACCATCCATCCGATTTTTTCCCCTGACCGACGAACGTGATGCCGGTGTGCGTCATCAGAAAAGATGGAGCCGATAGCGCAAGCTGGCGATGATTTTCGCAACGGGTTTTTCAAGGAATTCTTCACCACCGACCGGCTGGACACAATCGCTGGAAACCGCTCGTTTTCCTGGCGAACCATCGTCGCGGCCTGGCTACCCGCCGATCCGCTCTGTCTCAATGATTGTGCGTCGAGTTGCACGATCTCGCGTCCGTCTCACCGACCGTGCGCTCAGTCTCAAATAGCGTGCGTGCGACAGCGCCGCCATCAACGTCGCGCGAACCAGTCGCACGATGAGTCAGTCGCCGCCCCGGACAGCCCCCGCAAGGTGCACAGGCCAGCCCCGGCATCGAACTCCATGCATTTGCCGCACACGCTGATCGGCCCATCCTCAAGCAGCCCCAGAATGCCGCGAGGCAAACCCGGCATGCTGCGCGCCACCACCGCAGAGATGGTCTCCGGCTCCCGCGTCGCCGCCGCCTGGAGCGCCCCGGACGGAATCCGTAACTATGCTCAGAAAACGTTGGGTCCCACCGCTCTTGGAGTACCTGCAGCATGGCTTGCTGGATCAGCGACGCAAGGCACGCCGAGTTTCCTGACCCCGCCGTCCGGTTTGGGTATTTCGACCCGCTTGACCGGCTGCGGCTGGTAGGTTCCGTTGAGCAGTCGAGACCGTATGCTTGGCCAGTGCTCACGCAGGTAGATCTTGGCGTCATGCCAGGCAAGATCCACTGGGTGCTGCCATGCACCCGCGCCCAGGCAGCGCTCGCACACATCCAGGCGTATGAATGATGCGGATCAACACCGATTTTGATCACCCGAGCCCGCCGCTTCCGGGTATCAGGATCCTCCTGAACCACCAACGCCGTGCGGGTAAAATCGCCGAACATATCATACAAAATCGGCGTCCGCTTCCACCCGCCATCACCATCCGGAACCATCTGCTCAAGCTTGTTCGGATCAGGAAACAGCACCGACTTGTCCTTGATATGATGCAGCGCCTGCATCATGCACCGAACTAATCCCACCTCCCTTTATTTGCTGTGGTTGCTGATTTGGCTGTCGAACCAAGTGAGATCCTTAGGCAGTGTTGCATTGGCGGGTGACTGCCTCGCGAGACGCGCAATAATATCCCGACCGCTCCGGAACGCCTTGAGGGCGTCTTCGCGCGTGCCCTGCCGCAATTCGACCATACCCACGCGCCCGAAACTCACCGCAAGGTCGCGCTGCCAGCCAGCGTTGCCAG
Source organism: uncultured Alphaproteobacteria bacterium (assembly GCA_963772355.1). Lineage (GTDB taxonomy): Bacteria > Pseudomonadota > Alphaproteobacteria > Acetobacterales > Acetobacteraceae > Rhodopila. Next base: position 7,052 of record CAVYXX010000006.1, read on the forward strand.
GATCCGCTTGCGCCAGACGCTCCCTGATTGCGAGTGAGGCCTGGTAGTTGGTCAGCGCCGCCGCTGGGTCGCCCTGCGCCCTGTGCACGTCGCCGATCCGCTCATGCGAGATCGAGAGGTCGCGCTGCCAGCCGGCGTCCAGGGTCCGCTTGCGCCAAACGCTCGGCAATCGCGAGCGAAGCTTGGTAGCTGGTCAACGCCGCTGCCAGGTCGCCCTGCGCCCTCTGCACGTCGCCGATCCGGTCACGCGAGACCGAGAGGTCGCGCTGCCAGCCGGTGTTGCCAGGGTCCGCTTGCGCCAGACCGCCTCTGATCGCGAGCGAGGCCTGGTAGTTGGTCAGCGCCGCCGCTGGGTCGCCCTGCGCCTGCTGCACGCCGCCGATCCTGTTGTACAACTCCGAGAGGTCGCGCTGCCAGCCGGCATTGCCAGGGTCCGCTTGCGCCAGACGCTCAAAGATGACGTGTGAGGCCTGGTAGCTGGTCAGCGCCGCCGCCAGGTCGCCCTGCGCCTGCTGCACGTCGCCGATCCTGTTGTGCGACACCGAGAGGTCGCGCTGCCGGCCGGCGTTGCCAGAGTCCGGTTGCGCCAAACGTTCGGCGATCGCGAGCGAGCGCTCAAAGGCACTCCTGGCCCTAGCAAGGTGCCCCGCTCGAAGCGTCATATCACCCAGATCAATCCACGTCTGGTAATTTTCAGGGTCGAGTTCTGCCGCCCGTGAATACAGATCGGCGGCTTCGGCGACATTGGTCAAGCGCTTGAACGCAGCGATATTTCGGGCGGCCTCGGCCGCCTCGCGGTTGGCCTTTGCCCCCTCGCGTGATTTCTCTTCCAAGTTCTCACGAAACAATGCCTCAGCGGCACCAGTGTCGCCTCGTGCCAATGCCTGAAACGCCCTTTTACAGGCGTTCGTCGGCATGAGCTGCGCGCCAGGGGCCATGACGATGGCTAGCAGATGATCCTACCCTCATTTCATTGACCCATTTAATCGCAAGACCGAAGGCCACAGCCTGATCTTCGATCCAATGCCAGGACAGAATCGATTTGCGGGTGTTACCTTGGGCAAGACAACTCCTCAGCCGGTGGCGGATATGTCCCAGCTTCCAGCGCGTTGAACAACTCCGGCAGGCGGGCGAAGCGGCCGGCAACCCTATTCAACATGATGTTCGCGAACCCGTACGGTTCGACATCCTTTCTAACGGCTTCCACCCGCCTCACAGTTCTAACGTGGCCAGCCTTGGCGCGCCAATTGAGCACGCCAATATAGCTTGCCCAGATTTTCTCCGGCCCCGTCAGCTTCGCCCATAGAGCGGCCCCCGTCTCCGTGCGCATCCATCCAAGCCTACCCTGCGCGGTGATCACCGCAAATATCTGCAGCCGCCGGTAGCGCCAGTAATCGACCGGCCCCGGCGAACGATACCCAAGTTTCTGCACCACGTGCGCCATGGTTAGAATGTAGTTCGTGTTATACGTTGGCCCGGGCAGCAAATGCGGCTCACATGCAGCATAGAGTGGATCCTCTCGCAGCTTGGCATTAAGCAGCGTCGCGCCCTCTGCTTCAAGATTATTGAACAAGGTGTATCCGAACGAAGCGCGCGACACGCCGGCCACCGTCAAAGGCTGCGGGGATACGGCAATGGTGTCACCAATACCCATGACCATGTTCGCCAGATAATAATCGGGGAACGGTGAATGAAATATCGCGCCCTCACGCCGAACCTTGTTTAGGAAGCTCCGGCTGAAGGCGAAAGCTTGCATATTAAATGTAAAATTGCGATGCAGCGTCAGCGAACCCGAAACCGCTCTTTTGATATGTCGTCCGCTCAACAGAAATAATTCAGCCTGATCCTTGAAGAAAAAGGCATTCCGAACGTCCGCCACATAGCCCGCGCGCTCCCAAGGAGCGACCATCGGATGAAAGAATTGATAAAGGGAAGCATATACTACGTCTGGGTTAGAGAACCGTTCTACAATCTCCGCCAGTTTAACGAAATAATTGGGAATCAGGCCATCATCGTCACCGATAAGGGTGACGTAATCGCCCTTCGCGAGATCGATCGCACGATTCCAACTGGACGTTACAGGTAGGAATATCTCGGAACGCTCGCAACGGACGCGTGGATGGTTGAGTGAGGCAATATAGTCCGTAATAGGCTCTTCAGAGGCATTGTCGAAAATCACGCATTCCCAATTTTGTCCAGACTGCCCTGAGATGGAGCTAAGTGCATCGCGGAGCAGCTCAAGTCGGTTGTGGGTGGGAATGACGACAGAGAAGAACAAGTCAGTCCGGCTTGAGGCAACGGGCCGAGGTTCGGCAAAAGACGGTGCAAGATCAAGGGTGTCTCGGGGGAATTTCACGCCGAAATCGATGATTTTTGGCTGCTTCGCCGACAAAAAGTCACCCCAGGTCATACGCTCATGCAATGCCCTCTGCCATTTCGACATGGCCGCGAAGCCACGCGTCTGGTTGTCGGTCACCAGCACGTTGGCCTGATCGCCCAGACGAAACGTAACGCTTTTCGGCCAGTCCGCGACTTCAAAGCCGACGCCGTCGGCACCGACGAGAACGGAGGACAAGCCTCGTTGCGCCAGAGCTGTCGGCAATCCGTCCGGACCACTCTCGAACCGATTGGCGGCGGCCTTAGTATTGTCCAGCTTGAAATCGAGGTCGATTAACAATTGACGCGATATCATGAAAGCGTTGCTGCGAAGATGCGGGTTCGGGAACGGTCTGAAATCCCGAAATGGAAAGAGCGGCGCTCCAGGTCGCGTCAGCGTTTGCCACTTCGGTACTGAATCCTGCTTCTATCTCATCGGTATCGAAGGGGCGCCCGAGTATTGGGCGCGCTAGTTCACGCTTGATCTGCCTCCAGATACTGCCGCGCTTGCCGAGCCAATTCGGCGCCTGTCCGCGCAGTATTTCACGGAACTGCGCAGCAACCTTCGGAGAGTATTGGATGCTTTGGACCGAAGTCAACCACACTACCTTGTAGAGAAAAAATAGCGACGTGAAAAGGCTCTCGTACGACCCGGTCGCTCCAGTCATGCCGACGTCGTCGCGGCCAAGCGGCGCGTTGAAGCTCTTAAGCCAGTTGGTGGCTCCGATTTGCGAGAAAGTGTTCAGGAAGCAGACGCGGTCGTGCCGCAGATAAGGCGTCACCTTGAGATAGGCTTGGATGTCGAAGCCGTTATCCAAAACATCCACCGCGCGATGCGGAATGCCGCTCAGCATCTCGGTCAGCGCAGTCTGAGAGCCAGACAGCTCATGGAGACCCTTTCGGACGACGATCAGGTCGTGCGGAATTCCCGCATCATGCTGCCGGTATGACCTGATGAACGAATCGAAATCCCTCACAGACCCGTCCGCTGATCGCGCCAGATAGACAACGGCGATCGTTTTACCGTCTGTCGTAGTCGTGAACGGATCAAGAATTGGAAGTGGAAGATCTATGATTGCCTCTTCTTGCTCGTTGTCCAGTTCCTCATCCCGCCGCGTGACTCTAGCTGCTCGCTGTCCAATTCCTCATCACACTGCGGGACTGGCGTCAAGGCATCGAGCGGGCCTCCTCCCTCTCTGGGTCGGTCGAAGCAGGAGGTTCGCCAGCGAACCAGCGGTAGGCGTCCGCGAGGAGGTTTCCGGGGCTCAGGTCACCGGCTTATTTCCATATAGCTCAAACCATTAACCTTGCCGAATTGAACATCCAACTTTCCGCTCGAAAGGTAGTCGGAAGCGATACCCCAATCTGTGAGCAAGCCGTCGCACCAGAGTTCTGGCTTGGTGTTCCTTCCACGGATGGCTCCCATCATCCGACTGCGAGACTGTTGTCTACGATGTCCATTGACGGGCCTGTCACAGGTTGCGGATCTCTTGCCAATCCTCACGCCTGCCAGATCAACGACCTGGAGAATCCACCCCACATGCCCGACCGGCAGCGCGCGGCTCCGGCGGATATTTTTCGACCTGCACGGGTTTCTTGCAGACGAACCACTCGGCCGGCGGAAGTTCGCCACTCTCGATCGCTGTCATCAGTGTCTCTTTGTTGCCCGTGCTCAAGGTCAATCAGCATCCGCATACTTGTCGAGAAAGGAGCCCGGGTCGGCCAGCGCCCGCAATTCGTCCAACACAAGGCCGTTCAGCGTGGCATCGAGCGCTCGGATGGCGCGGGCCGCCAGCCCGCCGTCGATCACCCGGTGGTCGACCGAGAGGTACACATCGACCCCGCCATCCGGCGCGATCGGGCCGTAATTCAGGAAGCTCGACCAGACCGGGATGGTGTCGACGATCGCCGCCCCGCGCGAACCCAACGCGGAGATCGCGAAGCTGCCCGAAGTTCGGCACCTGCCGGCCGACATTGAGGCTGAGCCAGACCAGCAGCAGGCGTAGCGGCAGCGGTAGCCGGGCAATCGCGAGTGCGCGGCGGAAATCGGCGATGCTGTCGATCGGCGCGCTTTTGAGCGCTAGCATTCGGGTCGCCAGGTTGGGCAGGGTGGCGGTGTCGGGTGCCTTCAACCGGCCTAGGAACAGCGCCTTTTCGTCACTGTCGCCGTCGTACGGCCAATCACGCTCGACGATGATCTGCACAATCTCTTCAGTCAGGATCCGACGCTCGGCTGGGTCACCATGTACCAGGCGCTCGCCCCGGATTGCTCATTGATCGTGGGAAAGTGGCTGAAGCGCCTGCTGGCACGAACGCTGCCGGAGCGGCGGCCTATAGACAATATGGTCTGGCCGGTCAACTCCCCACAGGAAGAGGAAGTCGCCCTCGGCAAGATTTCCGCCTACTCGACGTTATATGCACAGTTCCTGTTCCCGTGTCACGCACGGGCCTTCGACCTCCGGGCAAATCGCACTTCGGATTCGCTTGACTGTGACAAAGAGGCTTGCCCGCCTCGATTTCCAATTGGTTCTACGTCCGTGGGTGTCAAACGCATCCGGGAGACGATGTTGGATCGGTTTGCTGCCTGCTTCGAAGACTTGCCAGCCCCGCGGAGCGGAAACGCCGCGCTGCACGACTTCCATGCTTCGCTGATTATTGCCTTGTGCACGTGCTGTGTGGTGGCCAGGGTGCGGTGGATATGGCTTTGTTCGCGGAGGCGAGCCATTCCTCCGAGAATTCCTCGACATGAGGAACGGTCCTCCCAGCCAGGACACATTCAGCCGGTTGTTCCGCCGCCTCGATCCCGATCGGTTCCGGATGGCGTTTCAACGGTTCATGTTTTCCGAAACCTGCCAGGGCGTGATCGCTATCGACGGCAAGGTCCTGCGGCGCTCGTTCGATCGGGCCAGCGGAAAAATCGGCCTTGCACATGGTCAGCGCCTGGGGTTGCGAACAGCGCATGGTGTTGGCGCAGATCGCCACCGACGAGAAATCCAACGAAATCACCGCCGTGCCGAAATTGCTGCAAATGTTGTCGCTGAACGGCGCGATCATGACCGTCGACGCGCTCAACTGCCAACGCGCCATTGCTCAACAGATCGTCGATCAGGGCGGTGACTACGAGGTGACTACGCGCTGGCCTTGAAGGGCAACCAAGCGACCCTTCATGCCGATATCAGTCTGTATCTCGACGATCCCGCCCGTGAAGCCGGCGTATCGATACCACAGTGGATGCCGACAACGGGCGGATCGAGACACGCACGGCAACCATCACGAGCAACATTGACTGGCTCCAGCATGATCATAAATGGCCGGGATTGGTTTGCATCGGCAAGGTCACCCGCATGCGGGAGAAAGCGGCCAAAACCGAGGTCGAAACCGCGTGCTATCTGCTCAGCACCGCGATCACCGCCAAGCGCCTCAACGCGGTGGTCCGTTCGCACTGGGGGATAGAAAACCGCCTCCACTGGCGCTTGGATGTTATCATGAACGAGGACCAGGACCGCAATCGAATGGACAACAGCCGCTATAACCTCGCGATCCTGCGCCACATGGCGCTGAACGTCGTGCAGAGGGACGGATCGAAGGGCTCACTGCGTGGCAAGTTCACGCCTATCTCCGCCGCTTAATGGCCATGTTTTGAAATGCAATTACCCTGGATGTGGCCGTGATCGCCCTCGACAACGGGCTTGGCCGTGGTGATCTTACTGGCGGGGTCGTCGAAATAGCGGATGACATCGTCATGTAGCGAACCCTGATTGCCCTTCAGCGCCAGGACGTAGTCGCCGCCCTGATCGACGATCTTCTGGGCAATCTCACGCTGGCAGTTCAGCGCGCCGACGGGTTGGACTTGACCGTTCCTGGGTATACGGCGATAGGACAATTACAAAGGCGACACTAGGGGACGTCCAGGCGCCATCTGGTCCTAACCCCGGCGCTACGACTGGCTTTGACCTTGCGGATGTCAGTGTGCCATCTCGATGTCAAACAACTGAGCACTGACGGCGGCCAATTTGGGGGGCAGCACAATGATCCGATCCGGAGGAAGATTCAACTTTCTCACTCTCGGGCTGATCAGCAGCATCGCTTTGCTGATCATCGCGAACCTGCCAGTCCGGGCACAAACTGCAGAGGAGCAAGAGCGCGGCTATCGCCTCGATGCGATGGAGCAGGCGCTTAAGACCAAGCAGCACTTCGACCTTTATGGCCTGCACTTCGATAGCGACAAGGCAGTGATCCAGCCCGAGTCCAAATCGCTCCTTGACGACATAGCGACCGCGCTCAAGAACTTCCCGGAGTGGCACTTGGGGATTATCGGACACACGGATTCGGCCGGCGATCCGGAGCACAACCTTCACCTTTCGTTAGACCGGGCGATCGCCATCGAGGCGGCCCTCGTGGATCGGGGAGTAGACCCTCAAAGGCTGGTGACAGCAGGTCTCGGAGAGAGTCGGCCCATAGCCACCAACGCCACACCCGACGGGCGCGCTCTCAACCGCAGGGTTGAACTCATCAGGGTGACGGACTCGGCCGCAGCGAAGAAGATGCTGAAGGCGATGTCAGACTTCATGGCTGCGCAGAAATCCTTGTCTGCCGGCTTCGACACCGTTTTCGAAGTCGTCACCCCGACCGATCAAAAATTGGGCCTTGCCAGCTCGGGAACCGTAACGCTCGTCCGACCCGACAAGATTCGCCTCAACCGGTCCGGCGGGTTCGCTGACTACGAGATCCTCTATGATGGCAAGGCGCTCACACTTCTTGGAAAAAACGCCAATCTCTACATGCAGGTTGCCGCTCCGGGCACCGTCGATCAACTGATCGACGACCTCCAGAACAAGTACAAAAGACCGGTGCCCGGAGCCGATCTTTTGGCGACGAACTCGTATGACGAACTGATGGAAGACGTCTATGATTCAAAGGACCTCGGCAGCGGCGTGATAAATGGCGTCGAGTGCGATACTCTCGCGTTTCGCAAAAACGACGTGGACTGGCAGATCTGGATCGCTCAAGGCGACCGCCCGTACCCGTGCCGGTTCGTTGTAACGTCCAGGCTGGTGAACGGCGGACCCCAATACACCATCCAATTCCGCGACTGGAAATTCGGCAATGATGTCGTGGCCGATGACTTCGCTTTCAAAAATACCTCAAACGCAAGGCAGATCGAGCCGAAGGACCTGACGGACAAGCTCTCTGATTTGCCGGGGAACTTCACGACAGGAGGTGCAAAATGACAAAGTCGATGCAGTTTGGCCTCTCAATAGGCGCGGTCATGTTGGGCCTGCTGGCGATGGAGGTTGGCGAGCGGCTCTCAGTCCCTGGAGTAAGTAGTTACATCGCGACGGCTGAGGCGGTTGTGGGGCGCCCGCTGACGCCCGTCAGCGTCGCCGGTACGGCACGAAGGACGACGCGCCGCTGCGCGGCCGGCGTCTACGATTGCTAAGGCGTCGGGCACGCCCGCCATCTGCGCGGGAAGGCCACCAATATCCCGGCTTTCACAGCGGTAGCGCATCGCCTTCAGCCCGCCGAGCACATGGGCAATCCGCGTCCAGGGAAGCTGACAGCGGACCTCGGCCGCCCGTTGCACCTGCAGCGCCAATACACTTTTGCGCAACCCGGAAACGCATCGGCGTACACCGAACGAGTTCTTCCAACGTACAGGGCACGAGGACCGACGCTTTAATTATCTCAGCGAATGGCACTCGCACTCTTCGTTTTCAGCTCGACCCGCGCTACCGACATGGCCGGCCGCCGCCTCCGCCCTTACGTTCTCCACTCCAATTCGCAAAGCGCAGCACCGCTATCGCATGAGCATGCCAGGCCATGTACACAACGCAGGCTATCGCGGCCCTGTCACGCCGGTCGAGATCAGCGGACCGCTCGGCCGCGTTTCGGGCATACCGACCCACAATAGCAGCAGCCCGCACAGTCCGACCATGGCCAGGCTGAGCGCCGCCGCAGTGGCACCAAACGCGGCCGCGGAGATGCCGGTGAAGAAGGTGCTCAGCGACGCGCCAACGGAAACCGCCACGCCAAGTGCGCCCAGCACGAGATTGAAGCCACCGGTGCGTCGGGTGAGGTCTGCGGCGACGACCGTCATCATTACCCCGAATATTGCGCCGCTGACTGCATTCAAAAGGTTGCACAGCACCAACGCATGGGGACCAGGTAGCGCTGCGTATAGGAAACCTTGGAGCGGAAGTAGCCCCCAACCGACCACCAGCAGCGGCCTCCGGCCGGAGATTTCGGCCGTCCGTCCGATCCACGGTGAAATCGTAGCCACGATCGCCTGCGGCAAAAGGATGGTCGCAGCAACGACAAGTGCGGCGATGTCCGGTTGACGTCTGGTCACCTGTGCTGCGACGCCAGGCCCGATCGCCGCGCTTGCAGCGAAGAACAGCACGACACAGGCGGCAAAAATCGCCAGCTTCCTGTCGAGGAATACAGACTTCACTCCTTGCCATGTAGTTCGTGTGTTGTCTTGTACATCCCCATCCATCGGTGGCTGGTTTGGAGCCGTCCCCGCCACGCGCCCTCGACCAATCAAGAAAAGCGACAACAGTGCCGGCACAACAAGTACGGCCGAGACAAGAAACATCGATACCGCGGGCACGTACGAGCCGGCGATGCCCATCAATCCGGCGGCCAGCCCATTACCGATGGAAGCGAAGCGGGCGTTGCGACCGATCCGCTCGCTCAAAGCCGCCTGACCGACCAGCGCCAAGCTCATTGCCGCGATGCCTGGACCGATCACCGAACTCGCCAAGCCTTAAATCGCCAGCGCGATATAGACCGCGGGTCTCGCCGCAGTCACGCACAAGAGCAACGCGGCGAAGCCCACGCCGACTATGCCAAGCAGCACCGCTCGACGCTTGTCGCGAATGCTGTCGAGAACAGCACCTGCTGGCAGCTGGCTGAGCAAACTGCTTATCGTAGCAATAGTCAGTGCCAAGCCGATCGCCTGTGGTGGCCATTGGTTCTTCACCAGATAGATGGTGATGAAGGCACCGAATCCCGTCTGCACCGCCGCGACAAAGAAGTTCACGCCATCGAGGCCACGATTGCTGCGAGTTGCTGTCTCGATACGGAGACTTGGGGACATTCCACAATTGTCGCTTGCGGCCGCTAAGCCGAGGTAGACGTGACGCGTACTTCCACCGCAGTTCCTGTCTGCAAGCGATGTGTTTCGCCGGCGATGCGGATGTCCACAGCTTCGCCATCGGACATCGCGACGCGCACGGTCGCACCGGCGATGCGGACCTGAACCGCGCGCCCGCGCCAACGCACGGCAAACGACATGCTGCGCCAGGCTGATGGCAAGCGAGGACTCAGGCTGATCGCTTCGCCGGGTAAGGTCGAGACCTGCGAAGCCGAGTACCACCGCCTGCCATACACCGCCTAGCCCGGCGATCCGTATGCCACCGGCACTGTTCGGGTCGAATTCCAGGTCAGCGGTGCCGCTTGGCGCAGATGGCGAAGCGCGGTATCTGCGTAGCCGAGGCGCGCCGCGACCAGCGCGTGTATGCCCGCACTCAGCGAGCTGCCATGAGCGCAGCGAGGCTCGTAGTGGCGGAAATTCGCCTCTGCCATCGCGCCGGGGAACTCGTCGGGCAACAAGGCCAGAAGTGCCACCACGTCAGCCTGCTTGACCACCTGCGAGCGCTGCGTGCGCTCGCGGCCGATTACCACGTCGATCGGCACTTTGCGGTCGGCATACAGCGAAAGATCAAGCGGCTCGAGTTGGTGGTATCCGGCGAACTGTTCGTAGAGGCCGGTTGCCGGATCGAGGCCAGTGACAATCCGTGCAGTTGCGTCCTGCCAGTCGGCGAGTTCCTGATCGCCGAGCGCGAGCTTCTCGCACAACGCCGCAGCGCGGTCCGGCCAACGTACCCGCAGTATTTGGATCGCCTCGAGCGCGCGGGCGATGTTCCAACGTGCCATCACGTTGGTGAAGGCGTTGTCGTCTACATCCTCGTGGTACTCGTCAGGACCGATGATGTGACGGATGTGTCGTTTGCCATCTGCCTCCGCTTCGGCGCGGGTTGCCCAGAACCGGGCGGTCTCCAGCAGGATCTCTGCTCCGGCATCCAGGAAGAACCCGTCGTCGCCGGTCGCACGCCAGTACTGCCAGACCGCGTAGGCAATGTCGGCACTGATGTGCAGCTCCATCTTACCCGTCAGAATGTCGATCATCGCGCCGTCGGGTCCTACGACGCGCTCGGGCGTGGTCTCCTCGCCAGTATCGGCCGATTCCCAGGCATACTGTGCGCCCTTGCACCCCATGTGCGCTGCTTTCGCCCGCGCCGCCGGCAACGTGTGATAGCGGTACATCAGCATCGCCCGTGCCGCCTCAGGCCAGACCGCGGTGTAGAAGGGCAGGAGGTAGATTTCGGTATCCCAGAAGACGTGGCCGAAATAGGCATCGCCGGTCAGCGCGCGCGCACCCACGGAGACCCTTTCGTCCGCCGGGTTGGCGGCGCTGCTCAGGTGGTACACTGCAAACCGCAGCGCCTCCTGCGTCTCGGTGTCGCCCTCGATGATGACATCACTCGCGTCCCAACGCTCTTTCCACGCGGCCTCGTGCGCGCTGAGCACCGCGCGCCAACCCAATGCTCGGCTGCGCGTCAGCGCCTCGCGGGCCGCCGGAACCGGATCGTCTTCCCGACTGTCAGCACGTGCCGCAGACACAACCCGATCGAGTTCGACCACCTGTCCGGCGACGGAACGCCAGCGCCAGTGCCAACGCAACGAGAACGGGCGCTCTGGGACCAGCAACGCGTCTCCGGCCCGCAGTGTCGCACTTCCCGCCATCGCGACACCCTTGTCTGATCCTTCGGTTCGCCAAGCTCCAATATCCGGCTCGAGGAGCAGCGGCTCCATGCCGAGACCGGCCATGCCAAAACTCGCCTCCAGCCCGACATCGATCCCGTCCCGATCCAGCGAAAACCGCAGCAACTGCAACCCCACTGCGCGGTCTGCCTGCGATACCAGGCGCAGCTCATTGCCGGTGATGGCAATGCCAGCCCGGGTTCGATAGCTCAGTTCGGAGAGGAGCAGACCGCGCCGCAAGTCCAGCGTGCGCAGGCCGGAGAGCATTTCTCCGGCACGAAGCAGTTGCGGCTCTCCGTTCAGCACGATCCGCACGCGCGACCAGTCGGCAACGGGCACCAGTGCGGGGACCGGCGGCTCGGTATTGGGTCTATCGAACAGGCCGGCGACATAACAGCGGGGCCACGAGGCCCATTTGATGTAACCGAGCCAGCTCACCCAGGTCGGACCGCGGCTGACGGCTCGCGCCGCGCGTACGCCCAGGAATCCATTGGCCAGCGCAAAGCGGGATTCGACGGCGCTCTCGGTCAACACATTGTAGCCTTCATGGGTGAGGACCCATCCGGCCTCTTGTGTCGGTTGCATCACCTCATGCATGTGCGAACGTCTCCCTCACGTGCCGGGCTCGCGGCGTGCCACCAGCGATGACGCCTGGGTTGACCCGGTTGATATTGGCCATGACGCGGACCAGCAGGTCCGTGCGGCGATCCATTGAGCATCCTCGGCTATTCGCTTGCAAGCGACATCCGAAGTCTCCAGCGATGTCGCTGGTCCAGATCCGTCTGTGGGCCGACAGTTACCTCCGCCGTCCCGGCATCGTCACCGAGAAGCGTGCGACCTGCCTTCATCTCACGCGGCCGGAAAGCATTCAGCTCCGGCTGATCCGCCGAATGGCTACCGGCTTTTCTTCGGTGAGTTGGACTTCTTCGGTCTCATGCCGAATTACAAGGTCATCGCCTTCGCGCAGTGTGTATTCGGCATTCTCAAGGCCAATTTCTACCTGCAACGACCTGCCGCGATACGTCAATGGAAATCGGAGTGTCGCATTGTCGTCCGGCGCGCGGCGTGGCCAGAATGACAACACGCCATCGTCGTCTCGCATACCGCCAAGCCCGTACGTGAGCATCATCCAAGTGCCGCCCATCGAGGCAATATGACAGCCATCCTTCACATTACCGCCCACGTCAGCCAAATCCATCAGCAACGCCGCCATTCCGTAGCGAATGGCCTTGTCCGTATCGCCGATCTGCGCGGCGATGATTGCCTCAACGCATGACGACAGAGACGAGTCCCCCGTTGTCAAAGGGTCATAGAACTTAAAGTTGCTCATCTTCGCCTCGCGCGAAAACGTATTGCCCAGGAGGAACATGGCGAGGACCACGTCAGCCTGCTTGATGACCTGTTTCCTGTAGATATTGAGCGGATGATAGAAGAGCAGAAGCGGATAATGGTCGGCCGGTGTGTTGCGGAAGTCCCAGGCTTCTCTATCCAGAAAGTTGTCGTCCTGGGGGATGATGTTCAGCTTTTCGTCATAGGGCACATACATGCTGTCCGCGGCGCGTCTCCAGGCTTCCACTTCTGACGGTTCGAGCGCCGTTTTGCTTACCAGGGCATCGTACGCTTCCGGCTCCGTTGCTCGCAGAGCCTCCACGGTCTGCACAGCGTAGCGTAGGTTCTCCCGGGCCATCAGGTTTGTATACGCATTGTTGTTCACAACTGTATTGTATTCGTCCGGCCCCGTGACCGCGTTGATACAGAACTTACCTCCTTTTGCTTCAGAGTAGAAGCCAAGGTCCGACCATAGGCGGGCGGTCTCCACAAGCATCTCTGCACCATATTCCCGCAGGAGCAGGTCATCGCCCGTAGCGTGTACGTATTTGCGCAGCGCATACATGATGTCCGCATTGATGTGGTATTGCGCAGTCCCCGCAGCGTAGTAGGCTGAAGCCTCTTCCCCGCCGATACTGCGCCATGGGAACATGGCTCCTCGATGGCCCAGTAGCTTGGCACGGTTCCGTGCCTGGTCCAGCATTTTGTAGCGGAAGACCAGCAAGTTCCGTGCGATGCGCGGTGAGGTATACGTTAGAAATGGAAGCAAGTAGATCTCGGTGTCCCAGAAATAGTGCCCTTCATAGGCCTGTCCGGTGAGGCCCTTCGCTGGCACACCCGTATCTTCTGCACGCGCTGATGCCTGCAGGATGTGAAAGAGATTGAAGCGTATCGCTTGCTGGATCTCGACAGTGGTGCGCTTCGTGCGGTCAGCCATGACGTCCCTGACCTGGACATCGCTGCGGCGCCAGAAATCGTCCAGATACTGTTCTTGGGACGCCAAAAACGTATTGAAGCCCTGGTTCATGAGGCGATCCAAAGTCCAACCAGCGCGATCATTCAGTTCCTCAGCCGTGGCTGTATGGGACGTATGATAAACCATGTATTTGGTGAGCTGAATTGGGCTACCGGCCCGGGCTTCGATCGTGAAGGCAACTTGGCCAAAGTCCTCGGTGTGGGAGGTTTTGTAGGTGTGCGCGCACGCCGTTTCCAGTGCGTGGTCAATCGCGCAAGTCAGGAGCAGGCGGCTCTTTTCCGTCGCATGAGACAGCGCAATACGACGGTCATTGGCGTAACCGGCGCGATGATGGAGCATCGGACCGACGAAGGCCTTCGTCTGCCGCGGGTCTTCCGTGTTAGAGTATGCACTGGGTGCATTCACAGCCATCTCGGAAGAAATGACAAGGGGCGCAGACGCATTCAGCAGCGTAACGCTGTAAGAAATGGCGGCTGCGTGTCTGTCGGTAAAGGAGACCAAACGCCGCGAAGTGATCCGTACTTGTTTCCCTGCAGGTGTCTCCCAAACGACCTCCCGGTCGAGTGTGCCCGACTTCATGTTAAGGCGTCGATCGTAACTGAGAAGGTTCGCGGAAGCCAACCAAAAGGGCTCGTCGTCTACGAAGAGTTTGATGGTCTTGCTGTCGGTCACATTGAGGATGGTCTGCCCAGTCTTCGGAAAGCCGTAAGCATCCTCTCCGTATACGATCGGTCGGGTCTCGTAGAACCCATTGATCAGAGTGCTGTTTTCTGCGTAAGGGCCGCCCTCCTCCGGACACCCGCGCATGCCGAGATAGCCGTTGCCAAGCGCCAGCATCGTTTCGAGTTGGCTCATGAATTCGGGATGGTATCGCTTTTCGATCAGATGCCATTCGTCAGCCGGGTAATCATGCGGCGGCGGCCTCAGGCGCTCATGGTGAATCATCAGCCTACTCCAACCAACGCGGCATCGACATCAGTCAGTCGACCAGTTCTCCCAGATCGTTCACCACCAGATGCGCTCCGTGGTGCTTAAGCTCCTCCGCATTCCCTTTGCGCGCCACACCAATTACAAGCCCGAAATTCCCATTAGACCCTGCCTGGACTCCTGAGATGGCATCCTCGATAACGACCGCACGTGCCGGCTCGACCCCCAGTCGACTTGCTGCCATCAAGAACATATCCGGTGCGGGTTTTCCACTCAGGTGCTGAGCACGGATCTCGTTCCCATCGACGCGCACCTCAAAGAAGGCATCCAATTTGGTGGCTTTCAAGACGGTGTTGCAGTTTTGGCTGGAGGTGACGACCGCTATCTTGAACCCGTCACGCCGGAGTTGATGAATGAGCTTGACGCTTCCATCGTAGGGCAGAACCCCTGTGTCCTCTATGACCTTGTTTACAAGATCATTCTTGCGGTTTCCGAGCCCGCCCACTGTCTCGGCCTGGGGCGGGTCGTCTGGCGTTCCTTCTGGAATCTGAATGCTGCGTGACCTCAGAAAGTCACGGACACCGTCGAAGCGTGGCTTCCCATCCACATAAAGGAGGTAGTCCGTGGCAAGATCGAAGGGACGAAATTCTTCGCCAGTCCGCACCGCGCGAGTCTCAAGGTAATCGTCAAACATCTGTTTCCAACAAGCCGCATGCAGGTTCGCAGTGTCTGTAATGACACCGTCAAGGTCAAACAAGACGGCGTCGTACTGGGCTCGTGTGATCGCTTGTCCAAGATTGCTACTGCGCATAGGTGTTCTCCTATTGCTTCCGTTGGCGATGGCCTATCTGCTGGCCCCACGCATCGCATTAGAATGCAGTATATCGCGCCAGACCTACTGCCGAACGAGATCGGCAAACTTGTATCTGACGAGATCGCCGATACTGGCAAGCTGAAGGTCTCCGTGCGCATACTGCGCCAAGATCTGCGGGTCCGTCGCGTAGTGGCCCTGCTGAGCGAAGATGGTGGTGAGGCGGTCTGCCCAGATCTTCTTCATGCTGTCCAGGATGCGGAGCTTATCATCGATCATCACATAGCGGCGGGCAGGGAACAGCCGCTCTACAGCCTCCAGCTCCTCCTCCTTGTGGATGTAGATCAGCACATGGCCATCGAAAGCCTGCCACAAGCCAGAACGATAAACCTTGCGCGGCTGGAACACCGCATCGCCATCTGACAGAATGACCACCGGAGCCCACTGTCGCACGTGCTTCACCGCATCGAGCGCCCCCCGGTACAGCCGGTCGGTAAATGGATAATCGGCCAGCCAGTTTACGAAGCGCAATATGCGCGGATCGTGCATGTCTTCCCGCCGATAGCGCTCGAGTGCACCCAGATAGTCTGCGTAGCCCAACTCGCTGCGGAGCGCCTCGAAGATCTCCCAGTATCGGTTGCCTGCCGTCGCGCCATGTTCGAGACGAATATGGACATCGAGATCAGCCCGCACGCGATCGTTGTCCAGTAGCGTGTTATCCACGTCGAAAAGGAACACGGTGTCATATGTCACTTTTTCCTCCCAGATTTACGTGCTTTAGCCAAGTATGGCGACATCTGCGGGGATAATGCAAAAGCATCCGGCGCGGTGCGAAGCCCCTGGACCGGCCCGGAGGAAACGGCCCGCACTGCCGACCAAACCCCACTCCACCCAGGTTAGCATTTTTGCCCTCTTGCAATCTATGCATGGCCTGGCCGAGCAACGCGCTTTGGGTGGCCTGAAGTCGGGATTCGCGGTGGACCTTGACTGGTCATCCTGTGAGGTGGAGGTTGTCGGGGAAAGTCGCGTAACGGCTATGGCTGCGAAACGCCAAGGGATGGAGCCCTTTTCTTGCTAATTGCCGGCGACATCGGTGGTACAAAGACGCTCCTCGCGATCTACGAAGTTGGCGAACGTGCCGGTCCGCCAGTTCTTCAACTGGAATACCGCACTGCAGATTACACGGCCCTTGATGTTATGGTCCGGGAGTTCCTGGCGACCTCGCGTTGCACAGTGCGGGCGGCCTGTTTCGACGTCGCTGGTCCGGTGATAAATGGGCGGGCACACCTGACGAACCTGCCGTGGACGGTAGACGCGGCGGCGCTGCGCGCAGAACTCGCCTTGGAAGAGGTGTTCCTGCTCAACGACCTGCAGGCGACTGCCTACGCCGCACCTCGGCTGCAGGCGGAGGAACTACACACCATCAACGTCGGCAAACGCGATGCGACCGGACCCATCGCGGTGATTGCTCCTGGGACTGGCCTGGGTGAGGCATTCCTGGTGTGGAGCAATGGATGCTATCGCGCCTGTCCTTCAGAGGGCGGCCATGCCAGCTTTGCGCCCACCGACAAACGCCAAGCGGCCTTGTGGGGCTACTTAAGCTGCAGATTCGGTCACGTCTCCGTCGAGCGCGTCTGTTCTGGCTTGGGCATCGCCAACATCTACGATTTCCTGCGCGACGCAGACCCAGCGTCCGAGACGGTAGCCTTCGCGGCACAGCTCGCACGGGAGACCGATCGGACGCCGCTAATTGTGCGCGCCGGCCTGACAGATCCCGTCGACAATCCACTCGCGGCTGCCGCGCTCGACCTGTTCGTCGCCGCGCTCGCTGGTGAAGCAGGCAATCTCGCCCTGAAGGTATTGAGTACCGGCGGAGTGTATTTGGCGGGGGGTATGCCACGACGGGTGCTGTCGAAACTGACGGATGGCCGATTTTTGCAGGCCTTCGTAAAGAAGGGGCGATTTGAGGAAACGATGGGCACGCTGCCGGTGCACGTCGTCATGGCGGAGGCGGCGCTGCTTGGAGCTGCACAGTACGGCTTGGATCGCCTGGCAGAACGCGCGATCGGGGGTCAGCAAGCGGCCCCCCAAGACTAAGATCACGCACAGTCTAATAATACCGGATCCAAAGGGAGTTGATCATGGCGGAGACGTTGCAAGACCCGGAACGGTCGCTGATGGATGCATATTGGCGGGCCGCTAACTATTTGTCGGTTGGCCAGATCTACCTCTATGACAACCCGCTGCTGAAGAAGACCCTGACCAAGGAGCACATCAAACCCCGTCTTCTTGGCCACTGGGGAACCACGCCGGGGCTGAACTTCATCTATGTCCACCTGAACCGGCTGATCAAACAGCATGACCTGGACATGATCTACATCACAGGCCCAGGGCACGGAGGCCCCGGGCTGGTCGCGAATGCGTATCTCGAGGGAACCTATAGCGAGGTGTACCCGAATATTACACCCGACGAAGAGGGCATGAAGCGGCTCTTCACCCAGTTCTCCTTCCCGGGTGGCATTCCCAGTCACGTCGCGCCGGAGACCCCAGGCTCAATGCACGAGGGCGGCGAGCTGGGCTATGCCTTATCGCATGCCTACGGTGCGGCCTTCGACAATCCCGAACTGATTGTTGCTTGTGTCGTCGGCGATGGGGAGGCGGAAACCGGACCACTGGCGACCAGTTGGCATTCCAACAAGTTCCTGAACCCGGTTACCGACGGGGCGGTTTTGCCGATCCTGCACCTCAACGGCTACAAGATTGCCAACCCCTGTGTCTTGGCCCGGATCAGCCACGAAGAACTCGACCACCTCTTCCGTGGCTATGGCTATACGCCGTATTTCGTCGAAGGAGACGAGCCGAAGAAGATGCACGATCTCATGGCGGCCACACTTGATGCGGTGGTCGGCGAGATCCAGCGCATCAAGGCCGACGCCCGCCGAAATGGCTTCACCAAGCGGCCCCTCTGGCCCATGATCGTGCTCCGCACGCCCAAAGGGTGGACTTGCCCGAAGGAAATCGATGGCAGGCGAACCGAGGGCTACTGGCGCGCGCATCAAGTGCCTATGGGCGAGATGCATGAAAAGCCCGAGCACGTGCGCATCCTTGAAGAATGGATGAAGAGCTACCGGCCGGCGGAGCTGTTTGACGACAGCGGTCGGCTCCGTCCGGAAATTGCCGACCTCGCCCCAACGGGTAACCGGCGCATGAGCGCCAATCTGCACACGAACGGAGGCTCCTTACTGGTTGACCTGCGACTTCCGAACTTTCGCGACTACGCCGTGACAGTGCCCGCTCCGGGAGCAGTCATAGCAGAATCGACGCGAGAAATGGGTCGCTTTCTTCGCGATGTGATGAAACTGAACATGGATGCGAGGAACTTTCGGCTGTTCAGCCCGGACGAGAACAACTCGAACCGCTGGCAGGACGCGCTCGAGGTCACCAATCGTGCCTGGGTTGCTGACACCGAACCGTGGGACGATCACCTAGCATCAGACGGGCGGGTCATGGAGATGCTCAGCGAGCATCAGTGTCAGGGGTGGCTCGAGGGCTATCTCCTGACGGGCCGGCACGGCTTCTTCTCGTGTTACGAGGCGTTCATCCACATCATCAACTCAATGTTCAACCAACACGCCAAGTGGCTGAAGGTCTGCAATGAAATCCGGTGGCGGCGCCCTATTGCCTCGCTGAACTACCTGCTGTCTAGCCACGTCTGGCGGCAGGACCACAATGGTTTCAGCCATCAGGACCCCGGTTTCATCGATCATGTCGTCAATAAGAAGGCGGAGGTTGTCCGGGTGTACCTGCCGCCTGATGCCAACTGCCTGCTATCGGTTACCGACCACTGCCTACGCAGCCGAAATTACGTGAACTTGGTTGTCGCTGGCAAACAGCCTGCCCCCCAGTGGCTAACGATGGATCAAGCGGTCAAACATTGCACCGCTGGCCTCGGCATCTGGGAATGGGCCAGCAACGACCATGGCAGCGAGCCCGACGTGGTGATGGCGTGCTGCGGCGATGTGCCGACTCTGGAGACTCTCGCTGCCGTCGAGATCCTTCGCCAGCACGCCCCAGAGCTGAAAATCCGGGTCATCAATATCGTGAACCTGATGAAATTGCAGCCTGCCAGCGAGCATCCGCACGGGCTGACCGATCTGGATTTCGACGCACTATTCACGACGGACAAGCCAATCATCTTCGCGTTTCACGGCTACCCGTGGCTCATTCACCGACTGACTTACCGGCGACATGGCCACGCGAACCTGCACGTGCGTGGCTACAAAGAGGAGGGTACCACGAGTACTCCATTCGACATGTGCGTGATGAACGATCTTGATCGCTTTCACCTAGTGAGCGATGTCATCGATCGTGTGCCAGGCCTTAGCGCGCGGGCCGCTTATGCCAAACAGGCTATCCGCGACAAGCTCATCGACCACGAGGAATACATTCACCGTTACGGCGACGATATGCCCGAGATAGCAGGCTGGTCGTGGGGGCAAACAGCAACAACCAGAGGCGTGCGTTCGACCGAGGCCGATAACGTCTGAAGACGAGAGAAAGCAAACGTGAATGTGTTCGCGATCAGGCATGGTGAGGCCGGTTGGAGCCTGAGCGGTGAACACACCGGCACGACAGACATCCCGCTTACAGACAACGGTCGACCTGGGGGACGCACCTCACCTTCCTTCCACGACGTCCGGGGGCCTTCGAGGAACTGTGCTAACGTCGGCCCATACGGGGTCGTGCTGGCGAGATGCCCGGCCAAGATGGTGCTGCGCGACTCGGCCTCTCGATCTTCCTCGGCGAGGTGGGATCGCCTCGGCCCGACCCTTCGTGGACACGCTGGCGAGCCAGGGGCCTGCGGTGCTGCTGGCCGCCCACGTCGTAACTGGCGAGCTGGTTCGCGACAGTGCTGGTCGTCGGTCAACGTGCTGCGGATCCGCTTCGGCAAGCTGGCAGGCGTCTGCGCGGGCGCCACCGGCAAGCCATCCTGACCGGCCCGAGCCGCATGCTCAGGAGCGACCGTCCCGATGTCGCATCCTTCCCACCATGACTATCGCCAAGATAATCGCCGTGCATTTGATGCTCAGCTGACGCGGGAGCCCCCATGCGCATCGCAATGTTTAGCACTAAGCCCTACGACCGCCGCTTCTTCGAGGCGGCGAACAGCGGGCACGACATCGTCTACTTAGAGCCGCGGCTGGCGCAGGAGACGGCGACGCTCGCGGCTGGCGCGCGGGCCGTCTGCGTCTTCGTCAACGACGACGTATCCGCCCCCGTGCTGCGGGCGCTGCACGCCGGTGGAACGCGGGTGGTGCTGCTGCGCTGCGCCGGCTTCAACCACGTCGACCTGAAGGAGGCCGAACGGCTCAGCATCGCGGTGGCGCGCGTGCCCGCATATTCGCCGCATGCCGTCGCCGAGTTCACCATCGGCCTGCTGCTCTCGCTCGTGCGTGGCATCCACCGTGCCTACCAGCGCACGCGGGACGGCAATTTCGCGCTAGAGGGGCTGCTCGGCTTCGACCTGCATGGCCGCACCGCTGGTGTGATCGGTACCGGAAAGATCGGCGCGCTGGTGGCGCGCACGCTTGCGGCCGGCTTCGGTTGTCGCGTCCTGGCCTGTGATTTGCAGCGCGATGCTTCGCTGGAAGCGCTCGGCGTCACCTACACCGACCCGCGAACCCTCGCGGCGGAATCCGACATCATCACGCTGCACTGCCCGTTGACGCCGGAGACGCACCACGTCATCCGCACCGAGACGCTGGCGCTGGCCAAGCCCGGGCTGATCCTCGTGAATACCAGCCGTGGCGGGCTGATCGACGCTGAAACGGCGATCGAGGCGCTGAAGACCGGCCAGCTCGGCGGACTTGCGATCGATGTCTACGAGCAGGAAGCCGATTTCTTCTTCGAGGACCTCTCCAACGAGATCCTGACCGACGACCTACTGGCGCGACTGCTGACCTTCCCCAACGTTCTGGTCACCGGCCACCAGGCCTTCTTCACTCGTGACGCGCTGCAGGCCATCGCCGAGGTGACGCTGGGCAGCGCGACGCACATCGAGTCCGGGCGTCCGCTCGGCGCGTCGGAGGTGAGGGCGCCGCGGCTCAGCTCTGTTTGTTGAAGTTAGGCGCTGATGTCCAAGGGACCCCCGCCTGCTGGGCTGCTGGTGGTTGGAACCGTTATATGAGCTGACCTGACCACCGTACTGTCATCACCACAAGGTCGTTGCGAGACGATACCACAATGCCGGTGCTGGACCCCGGCCACGGTCGTACCATGACCGGACGTTTGTGGTGTTCTGCCACCAACAACCGCCCCTGGCGTGGGCCCGGTTATCCCGCCGCCGCCTACATCTTCAGCAAAGATCGCAAGAGCGAGCATTCGGCTTGTCATGAAAGGCTTTCTAGGAGTGCTCCAGGTCGACGGCTATGCCGGGTTTGGCCGCCTGGTCACTGCCGCCGGAAACGACATGCCACAGCTGGCATTCTCCTGGGCTCAAACACGGCGCAAATTCTACGACATCCAGCCGCCACGAAGTCGCGGCTCGCTGGGAGGCGGTGCGGTGGATCGCCTCTCTCTCGCGCTCCGTCGTGGTGCTGTTCGAAAAGATCGGCCGGCAGCGAGTTGACAATCACCTCGTTCCGATGCGCAGTCGCGCCGACACGATTTCGGTTGTCCATTCCAATGAAGTCAGCTACCCAACCCCGGGACGGTAAATGTGCTGGCCAGTTTCTTCGGCGCCACGACGTTCTGCAGTTTCACATAGTCGGGTAGGCCTTCTTTGAATGGTGGATAGCTTTCACCAATGATGAGCGGCGCCAAGTAGCGGCGGGCTGCCTGGGTGATCCCGAAGCCGTCTGGGCTGATGAAGTCTGAAGGCAACAGCTTTTCCTGGTTGGCAACCTCGGAGAGCGGCGCTTCTATGATTTCCCATCTATAGGGCGCGTCGCTAATCCGGCGAATCGCGGGCATCACCGCGGTCCTTCCGGCGATTACGAATTCCACCGCCGCGCGACCGACGGCGTAGGCCTGCTCGACATCGGTCTTGGAGGCAATGTGGCGAGCTGACCGCTGTAGATAATCGGGAACCGCCCAATGGCATTTGAAGCCGAGCTTCGAACTTATCAAACTGGTAATGAGCGGCGCGATCCCTCCCAGCTGCGCATGGCCGAAGGCGTCCTCTGAGCCAGCGGAGAGGAACTGACCGTCTGGCGTTTTGACTCCTTCAGAGACTGCGATAACGCAGTGCCCGTATCGCTTAAAAGCGTCGGTGACCTTCGCCAGAAACCGGTCCTCATTGAACGCTACCTCAGGCATCAGCAACACGTGTGGCGCATCGCCTTCCTGTTCGGCCGCGAGCGCACAAGCGGCAGTGGTCCAGCCAGCATGCCGGCCCATCACTTCTAGCACGAACACCTGGGTCGAGGTACGGCTCATCGCCGCCAGGTCGAACGCCGCCTCGCGAAGTGAGGTGGCAAGATATTTGGCTGCTGAGCCGAACCCTGGCGAACAGTCGGTTATGGCCAGGTCGTTGTCCACTGTCTTGGGGATACCTGCACACACGATTGGCTCGCCGAGTTCAGCGCTAATCTGGCTGACCTTATACGTAGTGTCTTGCGAGTCACCGCCACCATTGTAGAAAAAGAAACCGATGTCGTGCGCACGAAACACTTCGATCAAGCGCTCGTATTGAGCGCGGTGCTCGTGAATCGACCCAAGCTTGTAGCGACAAGACCCGAACGCAGCGCCCGGGGTGTGTTTCAACGCGGCGATCGCGGCTTCGGTTTCCACGCTGGTATCGATCAGATCTTCAGTCAGAGCACCAATGATACCATTGCGGCCAGCATAGACCTTAGCAATTCGGTCCGAATGCTGGCGCGCGGTTTCCAGCACGCCACAGGCAGAGGCGTTGATAACTGCACTCACGCCGCCGGATTGGGCATAGAACGCATTCCTACGGGCCATGATCGCCCCCTTTGGCCGGCTTCTCTCAGGTGAACGTCCGGTTTTGCTGGCTCCTTGGCAGGATAAAGCACGCTCTCGTCTTATGTAAATTGTAAATCTTTTTGGATGCCGGGGCGGATGGCGTGCCCGTGTTCTGGCTGCAATCAGTGTTGGCGAGCACGGTTCTTGCCGCTATCGGCATTGTCGGTCGCCGATACTGGGGTCTCGTGCCGGATGCACGGGCGGAGTGCCGGTGTCGCATGATTAGTCCTCGGTCTGACGACCTTGGCCGAAAAGCTCAGACTGGGTGCCATGGCTCTTCGCTTTGCGCATCGATGCCCGCACCGTCTCCTGCGTGACGAGCGTCTCGATCTGCGCCTTCCGAAAAGCCTCAATGCCAGGGGGACGGCGGGTGGCATAGATCAGTGAGTAGACGGTCCGATCCTTCCTAGGCGGGAAGATTGGGGCCTCTGCCACGAACCCATAATTGCCGATGCGCCCCAACGTTCAGAGAACGCCTCGACGAGGATCTCCTTTCTCCCGCCAGCGTCTTCGCACCAATCGCCGGCTTCCGCGGCGCCCAGACCAGATGTTCGCCTGAGATAGGGGGCGACCCGTCTCACAGTATGCAGGTTCGAGGGTCGTGCCGGCGCAATTGCACCCGGTTCTCTGGCTCCTTGTTGGCATTAACAAGAGCCTCGAATACCGCTTCGGCGCGTCGTTGGGATAGGTGCTCATTAAAATCCGCAGAGCCAACCGAATCGGTGCTGCCAGTAGAAAAATAAACAAAATGGGTCGTAGTCTTCAGTGGCGGACTCTGGGTCTGTTGCCTCTCGACGCTCACGGCGATCGCCTCTGTGTATGTCAAATCGACCTCATCGCCAACTTTTAGGGTCTGCAAAAAGTTCTGCATGTCCGGCTCGGTCACATCGACAGTCCGTTCGACTTTTGCCGGTCCTATAAACGAAACTCTGTTGTGCTTGTGATCGACGCCGGTAATTGCACACGGGCCTTGATCATCTGCTCTTTGCTGGCGCCCGGCGTACTCCCAGGGGCGGCGCGGCTCGCACTTTCTACAATCTGCGGCGGCGGAGCAGAGGAGCCGGGTCTGGCAAGCTCCGCCGCCAGAGCTTCTCGATACGTTACAACCACATGGTCTCCGGGCTTGACCTGCTGCAGGTTCCGTACCTCCGGACCGGCCGTGACAGTCACGAGCCCACCTTGCGGGCCTCGCAATGATACATGCCGCGATGTCTGGTCAACCGCCTCGACCAGGGCACTTATTTGGTCCTCATCAGAAACAGTAACGGCCCGCCCGATGGAGCGAAGCAGGCCAGTGCACGCGAACAGTCACCCTGTATCCAGCGTTCACCGTCCGCGAACAGTTCTTCGAGCCGGTCAAGAACCGCGATAGTCGCGCGGGCCTGCGGCTCGGCCAAGCCGGCGGAGCATTTCCGCTCGACGCCGGCGGGTATTTCCACGGCATGGTGGCAAAGGCCAAAGCGGGCGAGCTCAATCTCGGACGCACGATCTGGGGCTTGCGCCATGCAACGGCGCCCAACATATCGTCGAAACGGAGTTCTGCCGCAGTGCGGTATGTCTTGCCATCGTCTGGATTATAGAACCAGCCGTCATTCCAAATACCGGAATCAGTCGGGTGAAGTCGCGAGATCACCGTCAGCCCCCAAACAAAACGCTGGCGTAAAACGTGATCAGGTTTGTATCTGTCCCGCTGTATTTGGCCCGCACGATCACGGAAGTTCCTCAACCAGGCAACCCGACCACACAGTAGACCATCGCAATCAAAGATCTGCAAAGCTGAGTTCGAATCAATCACTCCTTCGGGAGCTTCGGTACAATGGGCCGGCGTGCGAACAACCAGCGGCGACATATCGCCAAGCCTGCGTGAACCCATCGGCATCCGAGGCAAGACTTCCTCTCCGTGAGACTTGCTGCAGCAAAGCTGCTCGCTCTGCAATGCGGGCGACGCCTGTCCATCGACAGAACCTCCCCTGCTTGCCCGGACAGAGAGCTAGCCATCCACGGGCACCATGCGATCGCTGTCATGACGCAACTTCGTCGATGTCCAGACGCAAGTCGCCATGACCTTCTGGAGCCGGAGGCCAGGACACAGGACCAGATCGCATGGCTCGACATCTGGTGGTTAATTACTGGCAAATACACTCATCCGGAAGGTGCATTGACTCACGGGATGCTGCATTCGCAGTATGGAGGCGTTCAATTCGAGGAGAAACCACCGAGGGTTCGGTGTTTCATCGCAACGCTCAAGGGGCCCCGTCCATGAACGCGCAATACGAACCTGATCACGAACTCGAGGCTCGCCTGTCGGGCCGCTTGCTGGATGTTTTCATTCGGGGAGGACTGGTGGTGGTGCTTGTTGCTGCTGTGCTACCTCATCTTCTCGCCGTTCCTGACGATGATGTTGTGGGCGCTGATCCTCGCGATCACGATATACCCTCTCCACCAGATGTTGGCCGCCCGGATCGGTGGTAAACAGGGGCTGGCCGCGGCTCTGATTGTCTTGCTCGCCGTCGGCGTGATCGTCACGCCGACCATTATGCTGGCCGGCCAGTTCGGCGATTCGGTCCAGGATCTTATTAAGAATGTGCGTGACAACACGCTTGAGATCCCTGCGCCATCGGAAAAGGTAGCCGTATGGCCGGTCGTCGGCGAGAGGGTGCATGCCGTATGGTCGCAGGCGCACAACGATCTGCCGGGACTGGTCCAGAGCATGCAGCCCAAGCTCGGCGAACTGGCGACCAAGGCACTGGGTATCGTCGCCGCGCTGGGAGGCAGCTTGCTGATGTTTCTGTTCTCGTTCGTCGTCGCCGGCATCATCATGGCCTACGGCGAATCGGGCGCGCGGGTGATGCAGGAGATCTTCGAACGCATCGCCGGCATCGCCCGTGGCGAGGAGTTTACCAAGCTGTCCACCGCGACCGTCCGCGCCGTCGCTTCCGGGGTCATCGGCATCGCGTGTATCCAGGCGCTGATCATCGGCGTATCGCTGATGATCGCCGGCGTCCCGTTCGCCGGCGTGCTGGCCGTGGTCGTCCTCGTGTTCGGCGTTGCGCAGTTACCGGCGCTGATCGTCACGCTGCCGGTGATCGGCTGGATCTGGGCAAGCGGCGAATACGGCACCGGCTCGGCGGTCGCCTTCTCGGTCCTGCTGTTCGTCGGGGGCATGGCCGACAACGTGCTGAAGCCGCTCATGCTCGGCCGCGGCGTTGCGCCGATCGACTCCCAACTCTGATCTGACACCGGTGGATGCTTGCTGCGTTGCCGAGGGCTACGATTCCGATACGGATGGGCTACACTTGCGACACGCGCTCGCTACGGCATTCGGCCGCAAAAGACGCGACCGCCAGCCAGCAGGACGCGATCCAATCTTCCGGCAGCTGGCCACCGAGCCCCCGGCCTCTGCATAGACGCCGGAGACACCATGAGACTGACACTCGCGGCCCTGGCCGCAACGCTGGCCCTCGCCGCACCGACTGACGCCGGCCCCCCGCTCTATCGCTCGCCCGACGGTAATACCGTCACGATCCAGCTCTTCAACCGCGGCGCCGCCACTTGGGCTGCTGGCCGCGGCGGCAGCAGCGGCGCACGCACCGCCTACACCACCGCGGTATCGCTTAACGACGGCTTCCCGGTCGATCTGCTGGTGGACACAGGCGCCATGGGGTTGTGCATTATCCAGCAGGAGATCGACTGGATGCTCAGCGGCGTGAACCACTTCGGCAAGCCGTCGCTGCTTCCATCCGACTATCGAGGTCGGGCCGTCATCGAGACGGCTAGTGGGCAGAGGCTAATCCGCGACAAGTGGAACATCCGCGAGGTCTATGCCTTTGGGTTCGTCCTGCACAACGTCGAAGCTGTGTCGTGCGGCAAGAATGGATCGCTGCTCGGCCAGGGCGTTCTTGCCCGGTTCAAGAGTTGGTCAATCGACAACGAGAAGGGGACGATCACGGTAGTTGGATCTCCGATCAATGGGGAGGCGGTCCGATGAACGCCTTCACCGTCATCGATGCCGTCACTCCCGGCGCGCTGACAGTTGACGAGATTGCCTGCACAATGGCCTACGCCGAAGCTGAGAAAGCTCCGGCAACGCGCGCGGCATGCGAGCGATTGGGATAACGTCGCGGAGAGATCGAGGCCATGGGCAGCAGCGGGCGCAACGCCGTCGCGTCGCATCTGGCCCTGGCGCTGCTGCACGACGTGAAGGCCGAAACATGGCCACTATCCCGGATGGCGACGTGTACCAGGAGAATTGTAGGATCCGAGACGGCGCGCATCGCCGCTGCAATGACAACGTTCGACCCGGACCTTACGTGGGCACGTGTGGCGATGACGAACGATTGACAGCTCCGGTCGCGCCGAGATGGTCATGCTTGGCTGCGATGTCGGTGGTCCGGTTCAGCGTCCACCAATTGCTAGGGCAGCAACTCGTGGAGGCGTGCAGCGGGGTGATCCGCGATGCGGCCGCCCTGCAACCCCTGCACCAACGGCGGCGGTTCCCTCGGACCCGATTGCACCCGGCGGCCATTGGGACGTCGCGGAAGGGCCGTGTCGCGCACTCCTAGACGAAACGGACGATGACCGCGCGGCCATTGGGATGTTTTATTACGGATATCTTGCAGCCAAGCTGAATTTAAACGTCATTGACACGTCTCGGATCGAGGGTGACTTGCGTCACGTCTTCGAGACGTGCCGAGACCACCGCGCTATGACCATCGTGGCAGCGTTCGAGACACTGCGGTAGAGGCGCCCCTACTCCCCCCTGTGCGGGGCTGTGCGGGCGGGGGCTGCCGGGCAATTAGGGGGGTTCTGTTGCATCTTTGGAGCTGCCGGACCGGTCGGGTAACAAGCGCTGGCATGAGACGACGTCGACACGCGGCACAGGTACGGTCAGACTAGCCTTTCAAAGGCCGCCAGTTCACCGTCGAGGTGATTCTGTGGGCGGTCCGATGGTATTTGATGTTTCCCATCAGCTACCGCGATCTTGCGCTGATGCTGCTGGATCGCGGCGTGTCAGTCGTCCACACGACGATTTTCCGCTGGCTATCGGGCCGGCGCCGCGCTGAATATGCTCGCCGTTTAGTTCCCAGCCACCGCGTTCGTCATTGCCCGTGCGTTGCATCCAGTCATTGCGGCCGTCGTCAGCGATCTCTAGCAACTCATCAGCAATCCCCTGAGCCTGGAGATCGCGCGCGCGTATCGGTTGGAAAAGCCCTCCCGATCATCCTGAACCCTGAGTATGGGGCGGAGCGTTAATCCCCCGACATAAGCTTCTGATACACCCGCGCAGCCTCGATCGGATCGTTCGCTGGAATCTCAACCGTCGCGTTCACAGTCTGCACTGGGCCGCCGTTGGCGCCGGTGACGGCTACCTCTGTGCGCTCGCTCCACAACCTACGCTGGCGGTTCCCAAGCCACCGTGTGGCAGCCATGGTGTCTGGCGGATAGCGCTCTGTGTTGTTGATGATCAATGACCGGCCGTTCAGCAGAGGCGGCAACGTGGTCCAGCCAACCGCGCTGCGACAGGTCAGCATCCAATAGCGCCCGTCTTACCCAGCCGTGCAGCCCAATGGTCCAGCGAAGAGTTGGCGTAGCTGACCAGCGAGTGCGTCCTTTTTTGGGGTTGATCGTAGGCCTTGCCTTGCCCCGGATTCGCATGCTGCAGTCACGGGGAGGATGGGAGATGGCAACGCGTGAAACGGCATTTAGTTCTCGCGACTTTGGCCGCGTGCTTGTTGGAGTGCACAACAACTGCCGTCGGTGCTAGGCCGTCACACTACTACAGCCGGGCAGAAGTCGATCGTTTGATCGATCAACTTCGGAGTGAGTTGCTGCCTAAAATTCCTCCGAAGCTGGAGCCAGCGGCCCCACCACCTGCCCCGCCGCAAGGATACTCAAGGGCCGAGGTGGATGATCTTTTGACAAAGCTTCGGTCTGGTATCGAAAAGGACGCCGTCACAAAGCAGGATGTCGCCGAAGTGACCAAGCCATTTGTTACCAGTCAGCAACTTGACAATGCGATAGACGAGGCGACGAAGACGGCTGAATTACGCGAGGACGCCATCGACAACAAAATTCCTAACTTTCCGCCTTGGATATCTCCCCTCTTGTCGCTTGCAGCCCTAATTTGCGCGATAGTTATCTCGCGCTGGAACCGCCCGCGCCTCTTCGTGCGCTGACCAGCTCCTACATGCAGTCTATGATGGTGTATGCGAAGTCTGCGAGGCATCTCGGCGAGGGGCTTGTCGCCATTGCCGCTCTCGCGCGAGCAAAAAAAGCACTCGGTCAATATAGATTACAAAAAGGGAGGCGGAAGAGTCTTCATTCGCTTGCGCGAGTGAAGGGACGGCGGCCGATTGAAAGCATCCGATTCTGAGAGGGTGCTCGCGAGCATGATTAGCCGTATTTGCAGAAAGATCATCTGCCCTTTGGCCAACGACTTAACGGCCTGCGCTTTGGCGGTGAAGAAGATTTCAAAGGTCTGTTTCTCCTTCGCTATGGTTCTGCTTGGGATTATTGGATCGCTGCACGCGCAGACGCCATTGCACGACCCCAATCTGCACACTGCGAGTCCTGAAGCGCTTCAGCAACTTTCAAATGAACGGGTTCGGCAAAAGATCATTGAAGATAGCCAAACCCGTTACGCAGGGCGATGCGTGTGTCAGTACATGACACAGGATTCTCGACAGCGTTCGTGCAAAGGGCGACATGAAGTTATCAAAACGAAGCCTCTACCTGTTTGCTATCCAAGCCAAGTGACCCCCGAGATGGTGAGCACGTGGCGCCGCAGGTAATTTGGGAGGTGCGCGTCGGGCTCAATCTCCCGGCGTGAAAGACTACCCCTGCTGATCGTCGCTGGCAGCCCGGATTATCATCCCGCTGCCAAAGCAAAGATCGCAACGCTGGTCTTCGATTGTCTTCGCCCCTTGACATTGAGGACAGATATCGATGACTTCACCGCGAACAGGGTTCCGGTGGTAATTGGGGCGATGCAACGGGAGCGCTCGGCCTCTGCTGGGTTTGAACTCCATGTCGGGAAGAACGTTGCGAGGGCCGCGCTGGTTGCGTCAGAGCGACGTAGAGGCGCCCTATAGCAAGCGGCCCACAGCAAATCTTGATAGCAACCTGCGGTGTTCTCAGCGCTTGTTCCTGCGGGGCGCACGGGGCCGCCCATTAGTAGGAGATTTGTATGACAGAGCATATCGTGGCGGTCTACAAAACAGAGGCAGACGCTACGGCAGCGGCGCGAAGCTTGGAAAGCTTAGGGATACCTCCTTCGGCAATTCGCCAGTACGCGGAGGCTATCCACGCCAAAGCCGAGCCGGTGGAACACACGTCGGCGCATACAGCGGGAGGTGGTTTCTGGGCCTGGCTGTTCGGGGACGAGTCGATGACGGAAACAACTCGTTCAATGTATACGGATGACATTTATGATCGCAGGGTGTCGTCTGGAAATGTTGTCCTTAGTTTAACCGTTGATGATACGAAAATCCACGAGACGATTTCAGCGCTGGAAGCCCACAATCCTGTCGATATAGACGAAGGATCGGAGGAGATAGCGCAGCCGGGGGCCGGCATGACGCCGCCTGTGGGCCTGGCGGCCGGGGAGGCAATGCCGACCGAAATCGTCGGCCAGCCCGGCGTGGCGGGTTCCAATCCAAGTGGGCGTGTCGCTTCCGCCTCGTTGCCGGAAGTGGTTTCCGGGAGCGCGACCCCTCTACCGGCAACGGCTGGCAAGGGCGAGGAAGTCATCCCGCTTTCGGAGGAACAGCTTGACGTCGGGAAGCGCACGGTTGATCGCGGCACGACGCGTATTCGCCGGTATGTGGTTGAGAAACCGGTGGAGCGGGGCGTGACGCTTCGGGGCGAGCGCGTCACGGTCGAGCGACGCACGCCAATCGCTGCGGAGGCCACACCAGGAGCGGGCGCATTCGAGGAACGGGTGGTAGAGGTTCGCGAAACGGCGGAGGAGCCGGTTGTTGCGAAAACCGCCCATGTTGTTGAAGAAGTCGTAGTGGGCAGGGAGGCGACCGAGCGAACGGAGACGGTGAAGGATACTGTTAGGCGCGAAGAAGTAGATGTTGCCAAGGACGGCGCGGTAAAGCCGTAACGGGAAACGCCGCTTCGCCCGCGCCCACCCTCCGTGCGGGCGAAGCGTTATGAAGTTTTCCGGTTCTCCGCCACCGCAATGGTTGCTGCATCGTCCAGGCGATCTGGCACGCCGTCCAGCAACGGTAGCGGCATCTCTGCGTGAGGCGTGCTCGCGGCAGCGGCAAGGTTGATCAGGTCTTCGATTTTACCATCCTGCTTCTCGCCGCGCAGGACGACGGTCAGGGAGCCGTCAGAGAGGGGCCGCTGCAACGCACAAGCCTCCGACCACGGCGCGCGAAGCCATGTCTCGCATTCCTCCGACGTGGTGAGGATAGCTGGCATCGCCTGCGGGTGGAAAACGGCGATTTCGGCGTTCGGCTCAGTCGTCAGGAAGCCGAACAGATCGGCGGTCACTTCGCCTTCCCTGACCTTCCTGATGGACGTCCAGCGCATCCATATGCCGGCAAAGAATGCCAGCGGGCGATCTTCGTCGAAGGCGAACCGGATCGGCTGCTTCGATCCGCCGGGCGATAGCTCGTTTTCAGAAAAGCTGGTGAAGGGAACAAGGCACCGGCTTTCCGGCCCGAGCCACCTGCGCCAGTGAGGCGACCCAGCATTGCGGATGTTGGTGACGCCAGGGTCAGTCTTAAACAACTCACCTTCCGCATCGAACGCTGCCCGCAGGAACGCAATCAGCCCTATGACGGTTCTCGCTAAGATTAGACTACTACGAACGGGAGGCAGCAGCGTAGGAGCAGACGATGCCAGATACATGGAAACCGGCCAGTTGGGCGACCCATCAAACGGCAAGAACCTGGACAGAAAATGAAGCAACATAAGGCCGATCATCACTGCAATCGTAACAAGTAAGTGGCTGGCAACTGCGTAGGCGAGCCGTGGACTGACTAACGTCACAGTGGACTAACGATCATAAAGGATCCGCAGCACAACGAACCAAGGATAACGCCTGTCACGCGCGCGGTCTCCGGAATCGGCCAAGCGCCCATCCGTCGTAACCGGTATGTGCTTCATAGTGACGGCATGATCGACGTTCCCGCCGATTACACTGATCTGCTCCTTGCCGCGAGAGACAACGATGTCGCAATGGCTGGCGAAATGGTGCGCCGGCAGCTTCTGGTACTTCAGCGGGCGCCTTTCGCGCGAGAAGCAGATGATGTCACCGGGAACGGGTGGGTACTCGTCTACGCGCTCCGCGACCACCGCCCAGCCTGACGCGCGGCCGAGTTTCATCTCCTTGGCGATGTTGATGTAGACATAGTGGGCGGGTGCATACGGGAAATGCGGCCCAGCGCCCGCCGTTCGCATGACATAGCTGATGAACGCAGCTGACCAAGCGAAATAGTCGTCATGACGCTCGTCGATTCCATGGCCTGTTTCATCGTGCATCCCCGTCCAGGCCGAACTCGCGGCGATCGGCATCCTGGCCGAGCCACCAATACTCTCCGATACGCTCCCAGTGGCCCGGAGAGTGCTCGGGGTTGTCGGTGTGCTCCGGATCGGAGCCCGCACGTGGTGAATCGTCATCGACCCGTTGACCGAACAAGCGCCATTCCTGCTCGGCAATCGCCACCGCCTCCGCACGGCTGAACGGTTCGTAGGACATGCGCGCGAACGGCGGCGAGTGCCCCGACTGGGCGATGAATTGCGACCTTGCCTGCGCAAGGCTTTTCTGTGGCGGGCTTGCCGGCGTGACCACCGGCGGAGGCGATGTGCAGGCTCCGAGGGTGAGTCCTAGAATGCAAAAAGTTCGGGCTGGTGTGCACACGTAGGGCTGCATAATATCTTCATATCTTCGAGAAATACATCCAGGCGGAACACATTGCCGAATCGGATGTGATTGACCGGTTTGGGGCGGAACTGACGGCGCCAACACACACCGCGATATTCAACCAGTTTGCGCATGGGTCCTATGCTGCGGCGCAGCATTATTATCCAGCGCTCGACCGCCATCCTCGGGTTGGGCGCGACTTTTCGCCCGACGATGGAGAATTCCGATGAAGACTATGATCCTTACCGCCGTTGCCGCCCTGGGCCTCAGTGTGGGCGCTGCATAAGCTCAGGGCGTACCGGCAGGTTATCAGGGCGCGCCGCACTATGGCGAGCAAGGTGCTCCCCAGTATGGCGCGCAAAGTTCGACCGGAGGCTGAGCGGGCTGGGACGCACTACGACGCCGGAGACGCAATTCCCGGCCTTTTTGCTGCCCCTAATGTCTCGACATGTTCTTGGCGGTTGGCTACTAAGGCGCATGCCCGACACACCGCAACTTCGCCCCGCCACTGCAGACGAGATCGCCGACACTTTGTCGTTTGCACTGCGGTACCGGGGCCGCAAGCGGGTGCATGCCGACGACACCGCCCTATAGCGCTGTTCGATAGATTTGAATGGCGGTCTGACCGACTGCCGGCAAGCGCCAAACCGCCCCTTGCTTGATCTCCGCGTGAGGTCGTGTTGGCTTTCCCATTTCGCTATCTTGGCCCCCGATCGCCGCGGGCGTCGCGAACAGGAACTGCATTATGAAGGTCATCGTCGAAGTCGACTGCACGCCCGAGGAGGGCCGCCAATTCCTCGGCCTGCCCGACGTCGTCCTCCATTCTGTGAGAACCAAACCGTCAGCGTAGGATTCCCGGGCTGGGGTTCAACCATAAGCCCTATATGGTTTGCATCGGGCATTATGTTAGGGTGCCGAAAGTAAGCCGTGAGATTACCTGCTCCGCTCAAGCGATGCCCCCCGTGCTTCACGGTGCGCCGTTTCGATGCGTCCGTGTTACCCAGAAATCGGCGATTTCGCACCGCGCCACTGCATCACGGTAGTTGGGCGAGCCTTTGTCCCAGGAAATCGAAGAACCGGGGGGCGTCGAGGGTTTCCAGAACGAGAGCATTGATTGGATCATTGGAACGGCCCCATCGGTCGATCAATGTGCGGCCTCGGCTCGGGCCGGGTCCTAAGTCGATGCGGATGGAGCAAGAGCGGGTGGTGAAGAGGTCGGGACGGATTAGCCAGGCAACGGCGCAGGGGTCGTGCAACGGTGATCCCCCTAGACGAAGGGATGGGGGAACTGTCGCCTGAATATCGCAGGCCGTGGCGAGGCATCGGCCTTTGCCTAGCGCGCGCCAAGCAGCTAAGCGGGACGGCGTCACGAGCGCCTGAGCAGTTAGTTCCAGGGTCGCGAACACCACTGGGCGCCCGCATTGGAGCAGGACGGTGAGGGATTCCGGGTCGCTCCACGCATTGAACTCCGCGGCGGGTGTGACATTACCCTCGGCCCAGGCGCCACTCATGAGAACGATTTGGTCGACGTTGGCCGCGACTGAGGGTTCAGTGATCAGGGCAAGGGCTAGATTGGTGGCGGGACCTATGCCGACCAGGGTAACAGGTTCGGGAGCGCTGCGCAGCATTTGGCGGATGGCGTCGGCGGCAAGTTCGGCGACCGGTGGAGCGCCGTCCGGCAAGTCGATGCCGCCGAGGCCGTTCTCCCCGTGGACCGTTATCGCGCTGGCGAAGGCACCAAGTAGCGGACGGTCAGCGCCGGCGTAGACCGGAGTTTTCGAGCCAGCCAACGTGGTGAGGGCGCGCGCGTTGCGCAGCGTGTGGTCCAGCCCGACGTTGCCGGCAGCTACGGTGATGCCGAGGACGGTCAGTTCGGGCGAGGCGAGCGCCAAGAGGATGGCGAGCGCGTCGTCTGTGCCGGGATCGCAGTCCACGATGACTGGTATGGGCACGGTCGTGGTCCTTCCCCAGCCGGCCGGCCTACCGGCCCAAAAGCTTCACGGCCGCGTCGCTGACTTGTTGGAGCTCGGCCTTCGATGTGCCTGCGCGGGCACGCAGGGTAAGACTGTGCATCGTCGCCGCGGCGATCTGGGCCCGGCCGCGTGCCTCCTCGGGATCGAACCCGGCATCGTGAAATTGCCGCGTCAAAGAAGCGTCCGCGGCCGCCACCAGCATAGCGAGTTGAGCACTGGCTGCCGCATCGTCGCCCGCTAGGTCGGCGAGCGCGCAAGTGACAAGACAGCCGCTCGGTTGATCTGCGCCCGACGCATTAGCGATCACCGCTGCAAAGAAGGCGGTCAGGCGGTCGCGCAAGTCGTTCGAACCTTCGAGCGCGGTCATGTGCTTAGTGGCGATCGTCTCCGCGTATCGCTTGACTGCCGCGTCGAACAGCCCGCGCTTGTCGCCGAAGGCCGCCATCAGACTGGGTGGGCTGATGCCCATGGCGCTGGTGAGATCGCGGAACGAGGCGCCATCATACCCCTTGGCCCAAAAGATCGGGATCGCGCGATCAAGTGCCGCCTCCAGGCTGAAGCTCCGTGGCCGACCTGGTGGGCGCTTCGCAAGCTTTTCCATAGCAGTTGTTACATAACTCCTTGAACATAAGGTCCACGTTCCCTTATATAGCGTCTGCTATTGAATACGACAGTCTGGCCCACATCACAAAAGGCAACATCATGAGTATCGTTTCGACCTCCCGCTTGCTTGTTCCGGCTCTATTGGGGGCGGCCTTGGTCGCAAGTCCCGCCGTGGCAACCGAACTGAAGGAGGGCCAATCGGTCGTGACACAGCTCTCGGCGGAGGCTTCCGCAGTGACCTATTTTGTGGATCGCCCCGACGGCTTCCATGTCATTGTTACCGTGAGGGCAGGCCACGATGCCGGGGCCGATGTACTGCACCAGCCGCCCGCCATCCAATTCAGCAGCCGGATTCTTCCCGGGCAGACAATTGATCTGTCGATGCCAGCTGCGGCCGCGTCGGCCAATTCTGTCCTGGAAATAACCAGGCGTGCCGAACGCGTCGCCGTCGAGACCAAGCACTCGGTGGCGCTTCTCAACTGACCATTGGGCGGCTGGGCACGGCACCAGCCCCAACGTGTTTACGGTGCTTCGTCCCTAACGATCGCGCGTGAGGGGGCCTGGATCCCTTTGCCGCCATCTTCCCAACGAAGAGGCCGAGCCCATCAACCTGTGGCGCGGCCCCTCGCACGCGCACGCGTGCGCGTGGTCGACGCTCCGCGAGTTTGCGTGTGCCGTAGATGGTCATCCGGCTCACTCCCATAACCCGCGCCACGCCGGTAACGGTGGCGTCGGGTGTAGCGCGACACGACGGATGGCCGGCCGGCCATCAGAGCTGTCGCGGAACAGCCTCTGCCCAACCCCCCGGTCACACGTCGCCGGTCGGCATGACATGCCCGGGTGATAAGCTCGTTTGGGTCAACACCCGGTCAGGCTTGCCGCACCGCCCACAAATCCGTCCGTCTACGGAGTTCCTTCTCGATCCGGACCGAAACGCGCACAGGTCAAATCGCTCGCGTCCGTTCGGCCGCGGCGGGCCTCCGCTCCCGAATTGGGATCGAATTTTGCGTCGGGGGTTCGTCGGGGGTAGGCACCGCGTTTGTGCATAGCCCGCCGCAGTGGGGACCCGCATGGCAGACCCCGAATAAACCAATCCGTTACGACAGAGGACGGGCAAAGCTGAGCTCGTGTCCGTCCGGATCAGTGACATGGAAGTATCGCTCGCCCCATGTGGCATCGCGAAGCGTAGTGTCGGGTTGGTAGCCGGCGGCGATGACCCGAGCGTGCATGGCGTCAACGTCGGCGACGTGGAAGATCGCCCGACCCCACCACTCCCAGCGCCGGTTGCTGGGCTGGGTGGTCAGGTTCAGGTAGCCCGAGCCGGCGCGAAAACTGGTGAACGGTGCGTTTTCGCCGCCGTAGATGAGGTCGAAGCCGAGGGCGACGTAGAAGCGCATGGCGCGCGACATGTCGTGGGTGGCCAGGGTCAGCGCCGAGATGCTTTCGATCATCGCTTTGGGCCTCCCTACCCGTCGTGCCGGTGCTGTCACTGTCCACCGCCACCATCGCTGCCTCCCGCCGTCGAAGCCGCCACCATGGCCGTGCGAGCTGCCGGCATCCTAATGGTGGTGGGTCGCCGCGGTGTCGTCAAAGCTGCCGATGCCACCGTCCGTGGTGATTGAGGCATCCCGGCGCGCTTGCCGCACGCGCCGAACCGTCTGTCAATCGGCGTTGAATATTGACCCCCCAATCGGCGTCTGTTCAGCTTCGTACAGCCGCGTGATGATAGTAAAGACTGGAGAGCCGGAGTCGCCCTTATCGGGCGATATGCGCGTCGTCGCAGCCGTCCAAGATCAGGAGTTGTTCTGTTCTGTCCAAAGGAACCAAATCGCGAGCAGTGGCCGTGCTGTTGAGCGCATCGCGTGCACGACGTTCAGAGGATTGTACACAGACCACCGATGCCAGCGCATGCCATGGATCGCTCGCCCGGCGCCATCGCACGTCCGAAAGCACGACATAAATCTGCTCGGGTGGATGACGATGATCGCGATATCGCGTATGCGGCGCCGTAAGACCCACGCCGATCCATCGCGCCGTATCTCGAGCCCCTCCGGATCTGTGATTGTCGCGTTGGCGTGGGTGTCCCGGAACCGGTCGCCTGCGTCTCAGCCCCGACCCGGACCTTCCAGCTAAGCTGCGGTTCGATGACGGCAAAGGCATCGGCCAAGGCGCCGACAGGGCCTCGGTGACAGCGCACGTGCTCCAACGGCGTCGCCAGATGGCAGAAGACGGGCAATCGAGTCGTGCCCAAACACCCGCCTTGGGGGGACGGCGCCTGTAGCGCCGCAAACATCCGTTCGGCAGCCACGCGCACCCGTCCCTGGACACCCCTCGACTCCGGGCCCATGGCGGATCACTGCTTCAGCGGACGTCAGGAACAACTGGAGATCGGGGGAACTGAGCGACGTCATCTCCGGGTGACATCTTGGCACAGCCTGCCTGTCGCGCCTCGCCGACTTCCAACGAATACACAACTTGGCGTTCTGTAGGGTGCTTTGCCGGCGCGCCCATTCCGTGAGTTCAAGCGATTCGCCTCCCACTCCGCATCAGCCCTCCTTGCGACCACCGCGCCTCCTCCTTAGGCTCGCGCGGATCCCTCCAACAGGAGCGCCCCCACATGCCACACTCGCAAGGAATCAGATTTACCGCCGATCCCCTGACCTTCATCGTCAGACACCAACTGTGGGACGGCAACGTCGAGGATCATTCGGACCAGGGTATATCCATCGAAGTGGCGGCCGATGTTGGCGGCAAGGAGACCGCGCTGTTGCGCTTCAACTGCTTCGACATTGAGAAAAGCTACATCTACGGCCCAGAAAATCCCGAACTGACGACCCCTGACCGTGTTGGCGGCGGCATCGGCGTACACTGCCGGATGGACCCGATCACCGATGGTAATCCCATCGGCTGGACCATCCGAACCCTTGGCGGAAAACTCCCGAAGATGCTGGACCGTGCTGGATACAAAGAAATCGCGGCGGCAACTGATCTCGCCACGGTGCGGCGCGTCCTGCCCGAGGTGGAGGTCTGCGCCAGAGAAACGTTCGTATCGAAGCGGAACACGGTCAAACACAACCGTGGCACGGACATCTTCGAAGCCGGCAACATCCGGTTCGGCCTTGAGATGCGGCGGCAGCGGAACGGTGACGGTGGCCTCGCGGTCCACGTCCTTGGCGACGTGGGCGGGTCGAAAGGGAAGTCATACGTGGAAGAAACGGAGCTTCTGGCGTTCGACTGTTTCTGGAACGGCGCGCATTATCATTATGGTCCGCGCAACAAGAACCACCGGATCAATTGGGACATGACAATCATCGACGATCCGCTGGAGTGGACGTTCGAGCAGATCGAGAACAGGAAGCTCGGCGCGATGATCGTGCGCGCAGGTTACCCGGGAATCGCAGCCGACCTGGACCTGGACAAAATCGCCTCGGTCCTTCCGGCGTTGAAGAAACGGGCCTTCGAGATGTACGAGGAAGGTGAGAGATTGACCGGTCACAAGGGATTGCCGCTCGAGTTCACCCCGAACCTGGCCGCCGAATAGCTCACCGCGAAGGTGGCGCAGGGCTCAGAAACCCTCCACCGCCTCCACCACGACGACCACGTCAGGCAGAGCGACACTGGCGCGGCCGATTCTAGGTAGCGTCCTGGAGCGGTCCGGCTGGCCTCATCCGTACTGCCCAACGTTTGGCCCGGCGGCGATGTTCTTCTACTCGCGCGATTGCGGCGGCGAGCATCCCGCCTTGTGACTCCATGAGTTGCTGCCCTCGAACTGGCATACCCAGCACGCCGAACCGGTCTCCACCTGACCACCTAACACGGTTTTCGACGGATGGTTACCATCGTCAGCGCGTATGTTCACGCAAACGGCCGCCGAGGAGCGCGATAAACGAAGGTCCGCTTCTCACCGTCGATCGTTCCAAAGCAGCCAGACTCTGGTGCGCGCCCATTCCGGATGCCTGATGTCCCGCCCCTGCTTCCTGAAGGCGGACATCCCATCTGGCGACCGTTCGGGCTGCAACGGTTCCGATGATTGCCGACCTGAACCCACTGCTGCGTGGATGGGCTGGCTACTTCGGCTTGGGAAGCGGCTCCCAACCATCGGAATGGCAGGTGCGGAAAACGGACGCACGCGCGCAGTTGCTGGTCGGTGACGAATCAGTGCGGTCGTCGGCGTATCGGGCATACCGAACGCCGGGCAGATGCCGCGTCACCCAAAGTATAGAAATAATAATCGCCAGATCTTCGTTGACGAGAGCTGTGCCGATCACGCCGCTTTCCCCAAAGTGAGCGTGTCGGTGCGCACCTTGTCCCAGCTCCGCACCACGAAGCCGTGCTGCTCGAACAGACTGCGGATGCGGTTGGCATCCCAGCCGACGATGTCCTCGAGGATCGGCGCCAGCACGCTGAGCGCATCGTCGCTCAGCAAAGTCCGCGTTGCGATCTGCGTCAGGTAGCGGTTCTCGGATACAGCGATCGTCAGGCCGCTCAGGCGGTTCACGTGCAGCATTACGTGCACATCCGAACTGCCGTCGCCGACATAAACCACGCGGTCATGGCCGATGCCCAGCCGCGTGCGCAGCTCATCGAGGGCGGCGACCTTGCCGTAACCGGCACAGACGCGGTTGATCGAGGCGACCTCGCCGGTCGCCGGGTCGAAACCAAGCTCGGTACCGTGGATGTTTTCCGGCGGCACGATTTCGGCGAGCGCCGATTCAACGACCTCCCGGGGGGCGGCGGAGACCACGTGAAACGCAAAGTGAAAATCCTCGATGCCGTGCAGCAGCTGCACCAGCAGGCGGATATTGTCTTTCAGCCGGACGCGTTTGCCGACCTCGATCAGATGATCCCGGCGCACGCGGCGGAAGTCCGGATCGTGGCGCAGCAGATAGACGAGTTCGGCCCCCTGCTGCACCAGCCGTGTTTCGGCGAGCCCTGTGACCCGCTCGGCAAAGCCGTCGATGCCGAGCATCTCGGCCAGCATCAGCCCCGAATTGGCGAAGCTCAGCGTCTGGTCGAAATCGGTGACGAATAGGTAGTCCCTGCCCTGGGCGTGGTTGGCTTCGGTCATGTGGGTTGCTCCCCAGCTGTTCACCTTTCATCTGATGCTGCAATGCGGCATGTTGAAGTGAATTGAGCGACTGAAGTCCATTCCAGGAGGGAATTCGGATGCAGCTCAGAACCCTGCGCGCCTTCGTCGAGGTCGTTCGCCAGGGCGGGTTTTCACAGGCCGCGAAGGTGGTGTTCGCCACTCAGTCGACGGTGAGCAAGGCGGTCAGGCAACTGGAGGACGAGGTCGGCGTGCCGCTCCTGGATCGGATCGGCCATCGCAGCGTGCTGACCGTCGCCGGCGAGGTGGTCTTTCGCCGTGCGCTGAAAATCCTGGCCGAGCACGAGGATCTCGCCGCGGAGCTGAGCGAGTTGCAGGGCCTGAGGCGAGGTGCCCTGCGGCTGGGCCTACCGGCGCTGTCCAGCAACACCTTCGCCCCGCTGTTTGCGGTCTATCGCGAGCGCTACCCCGGCATCGATATCCGGCTGGTCGAGCACGGCAGCGGCCGGCTGGAGGAAATCCTCCGCGCCGGCGAGATCGATGTCGCCGCCTCGCTGCTTCCCGTCTCCGACGATTTCGAGTGGCAGGAGGTGCAGCGCGAACGGCTTATGGTGCTGGTCTCGGCGGGACACACGCTGGCGCGACGACCACAGCTAAATCTGCCTGACCTCAGGAATGAACCGTTCCTGCTGTTTGAGCCTGGTTTCGCCTTGAACCGACTCATCCTCGACGCCTGCCGAAAGCGCGGCTTCGAGCCGACCGTCGCCGCCCGCAGCAGCCAGGTGGACTTCATCGTCGAACTGGTCGCCACCGGCCTCGGCGTCGCCTTCCTCCCGCAATCGATGGCTGAGAAGCGCAACCACCCGTCCGTTCGCCGCATCCTGCTCGATGAGCCGAACGCCGAGTGGCAATTGGTCATGATCTGGCGCCGCGGCGCGTTTCTGTCGCATGCCGCACAGGCGTGGCTCGCGATGTGGCGAGAGACGCATCCGGCCGTCTGACATTCCTATCCCGACTGATCATTAGTCGATCAATTCATTTTCGCTATGCTGCGACGCAGCATACGTGCGGTCGTGCATTCTTCTCGAAGGCCCCGCCATGCCCCGCTCCAACGCAATCCCACCTGCCCGTCTGCCGTTGCTTGCGCTAGCGCTCGCCTCGTTCGGCATCGGTACCACCGAATACGTGATCATGGGGCTGTTGCCGTCGGTCGCCCAGGACCTTAGCGTATCGATCCCGCAGGCCGGAATG
Organism: uncultured Alphaproteobacteria bacterium; assembly: GCA_963772355.1. Classification (GTDB taxonomy): domain Bacteria; phylum Pseudomonadota; class Alphaproteobacteria; order Acetobacterales; family Acetobacteraceae; genus Rhodopila. Next base: position 49,034 of record CAVYXX010000006.1, read on the forward strand.
CTGGTGACTGGCTACGCCCTGAGCGTGGCATTCGGTTCACCGTGGCTTACCGTCGCGACCGCGCGGATGGATCGGCGTATGGCGTTGCTGCTGCTCGCCGGAGTTTTCATTATCGGCAATACGCTGTGCGCCGTTTCCCCTTCCTATGGAACGCTGATGGCGGCCCGGATCGTGACCGCGCTCTGCCACGGCGCCTTCTTCGGACTTGGCGCCGTCGTCGCCGCTGATTTGGCCGGGCCGCACAAGAAGGCGAGGGCAATCGCCATGATGTTCGCCGGCCTCACGCTGGCCAACGTGCTCGGCGTTCCCCTTGGCACAGCACTCGGTGAGGCGCTCGGCTGGCGGCAAACGTTCTGGGCGGTTGTGGTGATCGGGATTGCGGCCGCGGCGGCGCTTTATACTTGGCTACCGGGCGATATCCCGGCGCCCCGCGTGCGATTGACCCAAGAAGCGCGGACGCTCGGGCGCCCGCAAGTGATCCTGGCGATGCTGATCAGTGTCCTCTCCTCGGCCAGCCTGTTCAGCGTCTTCACCTACATCACACCGATCCTCGAGGTCGTCACGCGCGTTACGGCGCCGGCGGTGACGCCCATTCTGCTGCTATTCGGCGTCGGACTGACGATCGGCAATCTGCTCGGCGGCCGCCTTGGCGACTGGAAACTGATGCCCTCGCTGCTTGCTTTCCTGACCGTCCTGGTTGCGGTCCTGGCGCTTTTCACCGTTACTAGCGACGCCCCGGTTCCGGCGATGGCGACCATCTTTGTCTGGGGTGTACTGGCCTTCGCCTTGATTTCGCCGCTGCAGATGCGGGTTGCCGGCAAAGCCTGGCAGGCCCCCAACCTCGCCTCCACGATCAATGTGGGCGCGTTTAACTTCGGCAACGCGGTCGGCGCCTGGATCGGTGCGTTCGCACTGATCCACGGCGAGCCCTACGATCGCTTGCCATGGATCGGAGCGGCCTTAGCGGCCGTGGCCCTGGTGCTGACGGCTGTTTCCTACCGCCTCGACGCTACGATGGCGCGACCTGCTTTGCCGACGAAGTAAAGGCGATAATCATCTCGTTCAGCCAAGGGCATCGACCGAAGAGGGATGCTCGTCACAAGCCGTGACCACTCGGCTCGAGCGTGAAGAGATGCGCAATAAGGGCCGAGCATATCTCCCGTCTCATTTGCATCGCGGGCATAGGTGCCAGGGACAGCGCCGGCCACGGCGGCCTCCTCTTCGACACTCTGATTTTCCCGCCTCTCTTGCGAAACGTGTATGCCGACAAGAACAGGCGGAAGACCTTGTTCGGGAGAGCGCGCCCGACTGGGTAATCGTTCGTCCCTCTGTCCTGAACAACAACCCTGCGCGGTGTAGGATCCGCGCGCTTACGAACCTCTCCAGCTTTCACAGAGGCACCATCTCATAATCACGCGGATATGTTGCGCGTTTCGCTGGCCGCCTTCGCCTTCGCGTCCGCTCGACCGATGTGGACCAGATCTGTTCGCGCGCGACACAGTTGAGCCGCCAAGCCGAGGTTCGATCCGGTATCATCAGCTTGCCTATCAGTGATGGGAATCATTTGGTTCGGCTGACACCAAATTCGAAGGGTAAGTAACTCTATCTGAATCGTTTCTTCCACAGATTTCTTCCAAAAATTTTACGGCGTAAATTGCTGGGGACATCGAGCAATTCCCGGGAAGACGCCCCCGGCGATCTAACGGACGGGGGTGGAAAGCAGGTTCTGCGGCCGGCTTGGGTTCCCCGGCGCCTAGTGAGGTACCGCCTATTGCCGCCATGCTCGTGACGATGAAGAGCGTCGGCCTGTTGAGGCCAGGTTCTCGACGGGGCGTCATTTAGTCGGATACTGTCCGGATCGATGTGCAAAAGCTGAATTCGGCTGAAGCGGCCATGGCATGCTTGGTGATGTTTGACGTCACCAACCCTGTGGAGAGGGCCAACTGGGGACCGCGAGAGCCGTAGCCGGGTCTACTTTAGACCAAAAATAGATGAATAGACGCAATTAGACGTCGCCGTCCCACGCACCCTCGGCGGCGCGCCCGCGGCGCTGACGGCTCTGGTGCAATTCATCGGCCCCCTATCTCCCTTGCCATCGCTCACTCGTCCGGCAGGCCTCCGGTGATCCTGATCGTTAGTTCGCGGTCGGCATCCCCATCCTCCGCTCGAGGCGCCATTTTGGCGTGGAGGTAAGGAGCTGCCTTCTCGGCGATCGAAGCTGCGGCGCGCAACTGTCCGCATTCGACCTCATGGCGCATTGCGAACAACAGGACGTCCACCGGCATCATGGAAGCGATTTCCGATGGTGACAGAGCGGCGGTCGCCCGTCCGGCTGCCTCTGCAAATTTCGCATCGTACTCAGCTTTACGCTTGTTCGGCGTGCCCTTCTGACGGCCGCCGGTTTTATGGCCGCTGGCCATAGCGTCGATCCTATCCGTTGCCAAAGCGCCGCCGTCGGCGCGTTGGGGCAATTATATCACAAGCGGTCCGGGAGTGCTCTCGGTACTTGATCCTGCCGATCGGGTAGCATGCACCCCACACAGCCACCGCCGCTCGGGCCCCTATTTGCACCGGCCGACGGCGTCTAACTGCGTCTATTCATCTATTTTTGGTCTACTTTTGGCTGTCACCGCGGCTGGCCGTCTCCGGGAGAGCGGCGCCGCCGAGGCAGTGAAGCTGCCGCTGCTGCGCGCTTTGGCGGCGTTGGAGACGGCGGAGGCGCTGCTCGCGCCGGCTGGGCCGCCCGCCGGGCCGACTACGGAGGAGGCCACACTGTACCGCATGGCCGAGGCTAACTAGTGCCCGTCCAGGTTTTTTCCTGGACGACGTGATGCCGAATTTCGGCGGCTTCGAGCTCCGTGGCAAGCACTAGAACCCGAGATGGTCGATTGCGTCGGGCGGCGGCGATGGCTCTGCCTGGCTGCGTTGGTGTGGGGTAGGGGGGCCTAGGCCCCACCCCCACCACCTACGGGGCCATGGGTCTTACTTGCGCGGTTTTTGCTCATGTCTTGCGCAGGTCTCCTTTCCGTCGGGACGGCTTTGCGCAAGTCTAGTAAATTTACTAGAGCGCCGGAGACCTGCGCACTTTTTAACTCGTTGAAATGATTACCAGATATTCGTTGCGTGCGCGATGTCTATTTTGAGACATGCGCAGCCGTTTGCGCAGGTCTGCGCAGGTCTTGCGCAGGTCTTGGCTTAATCCGAGGGGTAGATCGGTACGCTAATGTCGGCCAAGATTTGGCGTGCCTTCGCTTCATCCAGGACGACTTTTTTCACCTTATGCCTCTGCTCGTTGAGATGTTCGTCCTCTCGGAGAACTCCGTTTTCGATCCAGGCCTTGACGATCTTGGATGCTTCCGATTCTGATCGGTTACCGATCTGCATGAGTGGCTGGCCTGCCCATGGCGTGTGCTTTGCTTGTTTTGACGGTCCGTGGGCGATGTTGCGCAGAGCATCGAACACAGCTTTGAGCTGGTTTACATCCATCCCTTCGAACATGGGGCGGCATTCCCAGGTGGTAGCGACGCCTATTTCGTCGCCCTCGGGATAATCGTCCGTGCCATTCCCCAGGCTCACACTGGCGAGCCGGATCCATGTGGCTTTGTCGGGTGGTGGCGCGTAATTCTCTTTTGATCCGGATATGCGGGAGTAACGCCATGCACCGTCGGTAACGTCCAGCTTCTCGGCCTCCTCGGTCATCATTTTGGTCATGACGCGGGAACTTCGAAACGTGGCGCGGACTGATGTGGCGCCCATTATGTCGTCAACCTGGCCGGTTGAACCTTTGCGAAGGTGATGGAGCACGAGGCCGGCGACGCCGCTTACATCGGCGATCCGGTTCATTTCGGCTGCCACTTTCGCCATCATGGCGTTGCTATTGCCGTCCTCGAAGCCGTGCGCGTGGTTAAGTGGATCGACGATTAGCAACACGGCGCCACATTCACGGAGTTTGGTGATGATCTCGTCGCCGTCCGGATAGAGCACCCCCCGATCGCCCATGGTGGCGAAGACAATGCGCTCACGGGGGCGATGGATGAAGTTGATATTGGCGATTGCGAGCTCGTAGTCCACCTGGTGATGCTCACAAGCCGCTGCGATCCGGCGATGCCACTCCTCTTGATCGTCCTCGTATGTGATGATTGCGACAGGGCCGGTGCGCCAAACCTTTTCCCCCAGGAGCGGGCGCCCGGTTATCATCGCCAGCGCGATACCGACGGCGATCGCTCCCTTGCCCCCGCCATCTACGGCGGCCAGGCACGCGCATTGCCCAAACAGGAGAAAGCGGCCGTAAGCCCAGCGCCGCGGGGGGATTTTCGCGCATCCGAGATTGGGGAGTTGCGCACATTCCAGAGCGGGGCGAGGCCCGGGCTCGCCGCCTCGGTTCCAGATGCGTTCAAACTGTCGCTCGTCTGCTTCTGCCGCCCAATCTTGTGTTGCTGGGCAGGCGAGCAGGGCGGCCTTCATGTCGGCGTAGGTCCATCCGGCCCGCCTCAGCGACGCGCCAAGACCGAGTGCGCCTTCCGAGCGGGATCCGCCGCGCATTGTGGACGCGTTGAGCAGTGCTGCGGCCAGGGCGCGGTTGTGTTGCGCCGCGGTGTTCAGTCGGCCAAGGATGGTGTCGGTTTCAGGGGAGCCGCCGCGCTTCGGGTCGTGTTTTCCGGAGAAGGCGGGTCCGGCTTGTTCGACAAGCCATCGGAGATCCGCGAGGCGGACGACCAGAAGCTCGGCGGGTGCGTCTGGAATGCCTTCCCACGTGACGGTGAAATATCGGTTAGAGATGTACAACTCGATGCTCGGAGGGTGGCCGCTGCCGTTGGCGCGCTTGAACTGGCGGCCGTGTGCGGTGCCCATGATGCGCCGCAGCTCGAGGACATCGTCGGGATCGATGAGGAAGAACGCCTTCACGCCGGTTTGGGACGGCGACACCTCGGTATAGGAGTTCAGTCGCTGGATAATTGCGACGGCCCATGGTTCGACGATCCCGGAGACCGGATCGCGACAGGTATCCAAATCGACGCCGGCTATCCAGGCTTCGCTGCATTGGCCCAGTTCGATGCCGATGCCGCCGCCTGAGCCGTTGACGATGGCATCGGCGATCAGCGCGGCCTGATCGTGCGGGAGCCAGGTCGAGGCGTCGTCGGCTTCGGCTTGTCGCGTCGCTGAACAGTATGGAACCTTGGTCCATTGGCCGTTGCGCATTTCGTTCCGCCACGCCACCCACTGCGGGGCGGTGGCGAAATCAACCAAAACCGCTGGGTCGGCGCTCATGCTTTACCCCGCGCCAGCACACGAGAAGGCAAGCCGGCTCGACCAATCCGTCTCGACCTCGACACGATGCACATTGGGAACGCCGATCGCGGCCAGCCCGGACGTTGAGGGTTCGGAGGTAATCGCAAGCCGGACAGCGGCCCCGCCATGATCGGCGATATAACGCGTCAGATTGAAGTGGTCGGCAAGTTCGGCCGCCGCGATAGTCATTGGGGGTTATCTCCCCCGCCGTTTCATACTGGCGTTTGCCGCCTCCAGTCTGTAGAATGCAGGTGCAACGCCGCCTCTGACAGACCACGCCGCCGGTTCCGCCAGTCGGGACCGGCGGTTACGGTGTAAGAATCACGGCCTGGGCTAGCATTGCCAACGGCTCGGCGAGCGAGACCCAGGAGCTCACGCCCTACCCCGTTGGCCGGTGCGGATGTCCGCTTTGGGTAAATTCGCGACATAAGCGCGAAGGCTTTCCCCGGTAATAAGCGTGCGATTGCCGGCTTTGCGAGCATCCAGCAGGCCGGCACCGATCAAGTGATATAGCTTGGTGGTGCCCAGGCCTAGCGTGCGCTTGGCTTCTTCAATTCTATAGGCAAGAGGTTGTTCGTTCATAGGCTTTCTCCCGTGTGACGGTGAACAGGGGAGAAACATCGCCATGATGCAGGGTCGTTGCTAGATGCGATGAATTAGCCCAATCCGGGGTCATTTATTTGCAGCCTCGAATTTCGTTCAATCCTCTCGCGTTCGATCTGAAAATTGTTGCGGATGATTTCGAGCGCCCGACTACAACCCTTCGCACGTCGAAGATGCCCGCGCCATGCGCCAAGGGTCTTTCCCCATCGAGCTTTATCATCGCCGCCGGCCGCCGCCCAAAGCTGTTGGCATGCCTCATGTGCGGCGGCGGATGTGTGCGGCACGGGACGGTTATGCACTTCTTCCCATGCCACGGCGATGTAAGCGGCACAAAGTTCACGGGGCGATAATCCGTCCGGGTTCGGAAGATGCTTGTCGCGGCCTTTGCCCAATCGGATGCGTTGTTCTGCTTCAGAGAGATCATTCAAAAGGCGATTTTCCAAAGTAGCTCTAAGTTGCGCTAGCCCCTCATCCCTGAGTTGCCCAAGTTTCTCGGAACCGGTCGTCAGTAGCTCGAGCAGGACAGGATCACGCAACGCTTTCGCCAAAGTCTCTGCAGCCTCACGAACCTTACCGAGCCTAGTACGAAGTTCCTCGCGGGTAGGGTAAGCAGTTGCATGCTCCAGTAATCGCCGGAGTTCGATAGCTGCGCCGGATAGTGCGGACTCCAGCCAGTCGGGCGGACGGGCCGAGCGTGCGATGCAATTCGCCAGTTCGCGAATCGGTCCTCCCCATCCTTTCGCCGCTTCGTGAAACCATGCCCACGGATCGGCGTCGATGTCAGCGGGTGCCGGATCGCCGGCGCCCCCGTCTAGCGTGTCGCTGGTCTTATCGTCTGGTGCGCTCACGGCGTGACGCCTTCCCTATTGTGTCGAGAATGTCACGGGGCGATACGCGCCTGTCCTCGGTACGCCATGGCATCTCTACCACGTTTCCCGGGCCCAATGCACCGGTTGGGCGTGGTGCCATTCGCCCCATTCAGGTTCTCTTCGCGGCCGACATTCCAGAACTCGTAGAAGGGCACGTGCGGGCCAGACCTTGCGTCTCGCTCCAAGGCTTGCCGAACATGCTGCCTGGTTCAGGCTACAAGCCCGACACTCACCACTCTTGCTAGTCGGCGAGTGACGGGACACAAGCGGGACACCAATTTCGACCGATCTATTGTAAGTGTTTGACAAACTTGGCGTCCCGTACGAGATTCGAACTCGTGTTACCGCCGTGAAAGGGCGGTGTCCTGGGCCTCTAGACGAACGGGACAGCCTGTGCCACGGCACGAGCAATCGAGCCGGCGGTGGGGTAGCGGACCCGCCCGCACCGGTCAAGCGCCCTTGTTGCCGCCAGATCACGCCCATCCCCCGCTCCGCACGCACCCTCACCGGAGCTGGCACAGTGCTTCAAGCCGGCGGCAACAGGCGCTTCTGCTGGAACACCTTGAACCACCTGCGAAACATAAGCTCGGTGTCCACGACTTCGTGGAAGCCGGCCTGCGCGATCTTGATGGTCGAGACGATCGCCGGTGGTCCGGGTTCGGTGTGGCCGTACCGCATCTGGTAGTCGGCATACTCCAGCGACAGCCCGACGAAATCCGTCAGAGCAGGGGACAACAGTCCGAACCGCTGCCTCACCCGGTCCCAATCAGCACGCCCGAGGGACTGCAGCAAAAACGGTTCATCCGGGCCGGGTCGCATCCCCGCCGCCTCGGCGATGGCAGGCCAGACATTTGGCCAGCTGAAGACATCGCCGTTGGTGAGGTTGAAGGTCTCATTGCGAGCGGCCGGCGTTTCACCGGACCAGTCAATGGCCCGTGCCAGCAGATCGGCGTCAACGGCTTGACTGACCCGCTCCGCACCGCCGGGATACGGCAGGATCGGGCCACGTTCACGCATGACCGCCGCGTGAGCGCCCAGCGCGGGGATCAGATTCATGGCGCCCCCGATCGCCTCGCCGACAATCAGCACCGGGCGGAGTATGGTGAAAGTCCAGTCTCGACCGGCCTGGGCGGCGCGCAGGTAATCCTCCTGCGCCCAGTAGAAGTTGGGCTGTTCGCGCATCTCCGACCGACCCTCGCGGGCGGGAACGGCCAACGGGCGGACATGGACACCGTACGCCTTGGTGCCTTGCAGCAGTGTCACGTGCCGCAACCTCGGGGCGGCGGGAATCAGCGCCCCCATCAAGTTGCGTAGCATGCGGTCGTTGGTGGCGATCTGCTGATCGTCGCGCCAACCCTCGACCAGTCCGGGCAATTCGAACAGAGCCGCATAGACTACGTGAGTGACATCGCGCAGCGCCTCCGCCGCCTCCCGACAGGCGGCAGGATTTGTCAGGTCGAGCGCCAGATGCCGGACGACCTTGCCGGGCGGGCGGCGGGAAACGGCGATGACATCGATATCGGGCGCCTGAGCGAAATGCTTCAGCGCCGCGTAGCCAACCAGGCCCGTCGCGCCAGCCACCAGTACCGTCTTGCGACCCATCGGCATGACTATCCTTCTGTTCCCATGGATCTAATATCACCGGTTGCGACAACCACGTATCGGATTTGTATCAGCTACAGCGCCACTCTGTAATCTCGTCAGTCTCGGCGCGACCTGTCCGGAAACGATTTGCCGGATGGGCGGCGTCCTCGTGGCCGAACGAGATGCCGCAAACGACACGGCGTGTCTCGCCCATAACGAAGTATGCACGCAGGAAACCGGACCGGGACGCCAGCGCCCCCCGGGCAATCGGGAGATGCCAAGGCTTTGGGCCGCGATCAGGAAGGACAGGCTAGCCACTGCGCTCGCCGGCGACTGTGGGCAGCAGTTCAGATACGGTCGGATGAATGTGCATCGTATGGGCCAGCGTGGTGGCATTTCCCCCTGCTGCCATCATGTCGACCACGGCGTGGATCGCCTCATCCCCGCCGGTGCCAAGGATTGCTGCCCCCAGAATCGCATTCGTGTCGGCATCGGTCACGATTTTCATCAGTCCATACGTCTCATCCTTTTCGCGCGCTCGGGCCACTCGAGACATCGGGCGCCGGCCGATGACGATGCGCTTGCCCAGTGTGCGCGCTTCGCTCTCCGTTATTCCGACGCGGCCCAGCGGAGGATCGACATAAAGCGCGTAACACGGGATCCGGTCGCTCACCTTGCGATCCGCCCCAGTCAGCAGGTTGTCTGCGACAATCTCGTAGTCGTTATAGGCGGTATGAGTGAATGCGCCGCGGCCGTTGCAGTCGCCCAGTGCCCAAACGCCGGCGACACTCGTCTCCAGCCGGTCGTTCACCCGGACGTAGCCGCGTGCATCGGTCTCCACACCGGCATTCTCCAGTCCGAGGTCGTCGGTATTCGGCCGCCGGCCGACCGCGAGCAGTACATGGCTACCAATCACGTCAGGGTCGCCTTGCGCACAGTTGACGCCAACCGCGACCCCCTGTTCGTGCCGCGCGAAGCGAATGCATTCGGCACCGGTTCGGACGGCAATACCCTCTGCCTCAAGGAAGGATTGGATTGCGGCCGATATGTCTTCGTCCTCCCGTCCGACCAGGCGCGGGCCCTTTTCGATGACCGTGACCTTCGACCCGAAGCGACGGTATATTTGCGCGAACTCCAGTCCGATGTAACTGCCGCCAACGACCACAAGATGCTCGGGCAGTATATCCGTCGCCAGAAGAGAGCTGTTGGTAAAATAAGGCACATCGCCGATCCCAGGCAGGTCAGGAACCAACGCTCGGCCGCCGACGTTGATGAAAATATGATCCGCCTCAAGCGTGTCGCTACCGACGCGGACCGCATGCGGACCTTCGAACCGGGCATGATCCAATAACAGCGTGCAGCGCTCCATGTCGCGCAGCCACGTTTCGCTTCCAGTTCGGCCGTCCATGGCGATCTTCTGCGAACGCGCGTGAACGCGGGCCATGTCGATGCGCACGTCGCCTGTCATTACCCCGAAATCCGCACCCCGACGGGCCAGATGAGCGGCATAGGCACTTGCAACAAGCGTCTTCGTCGGCGTGCAGCCGGTGTTGAGGCAAGTGCCGCCGACGAGGTGTCTCTCCACAATCGCTACGTCCCTACCCGCCGCAGTCAGGCGCGCCGCCATTGAAGGCCCCGCCTGCCCGGTGCCGATGACGATGGCATCGAAGCGCCGGTTCATTGTGCACCTGCCCGGGGAATAAAGCCCGGCACGCCGGTCCCCACCACCGTGTTGAACCGGACGTTCGTCGTGATGCCCTCCCGGATCTCCCGCATGGCGTCTTCAGGCAGACTCGAAATCTCGAAGTTCTCCTGGATACGGCGAGGTGTGGTCGAAGTAGTCAGAAAGGCGGTGCCGCGTTGTACGGCCCAGGTCAGCGCAACCTGAGCAGGCGTCTTGTGGACGCGCTGCGCGATCCTCGTGAGTACAGGGTCATCCAGCACTTTTGGATCTAAGCCGTGTCCCAGCGCTGCGAACGCCAGCAGTACAATCCCATGCTCCCGACAGAAGTCGAGCAGGTCCCATTCAGGGAGATACGGATGGGATTCGACTTGCACTACGGATGGCTTGATCCGCGCTGCCTCAACGATCTCTCGCACCTTCTCCAAATTTACATCTGATAAGCCGATCGACTTGCAGTGACCTTCGTCAACGAGGCGCTCGAGCGCTTGCCACGTCTCGATTAACGTCACCCCGGAATCATAGATTACCTCGCCGTGCTCGTCCCTCGGGTCCTGCTCGTCGCCGGGTCGAAAGGCAAACGGGGTGTGGATGATATAGCAATCGACATAGTCGACTTGCAGCCGCCGGCGGCTGGCGTCAAACGCCGGCTTTACCCGCTCAGGACGATGATTGCTGTTCCATAGCTTCGTGGTGACGAAGAGGTCCTCGCGCCGAACCGTCCTCGCCCTAAATGCTTCCTGTATCGCATCGCCAACCACCCCCTCATTACGATATCGTTCTGCACAATCGAAATGTCGAAATCCCACTTCCAGCGCGGTCTTGGTCGCCTGTTTGGTCGCGAGAGGGTCGGGTATCAGCGTGCCAAACCCGACAGCGGGAATCGCACCAGATCCATGAGTAAGAGGAATCCTCGCGTAGCGAAGCGTATCGGCGGTTGTCATGCTCATTCTCCATTATCCAAGGGCGGCCGCTGCATAGGCAGGGGACGGGTTCGAGGGTGCGTCCGCATCTCAATGCACATTCGATTAACCTACTGAGCGTGCGATAGCAGGTCGCGGGTTCCACAATTGAAATACTACTCGCCTCCGATCCGAGCGCCTTTCTCCGCGACGGAGCGTTTCATCAGCAGCACAACGAACACAAGCGCGACCATGACAACGGCCAGCACCCAGAACACATCGAAGTAAGCGAGCGACGATGCCTGTTTCTCGCGCAGGTTGGCGAGCGTCTGCAAGGCCAGCTGCTGCGCGGCGACCGGATCGCCGGTCTGTTGCAGGAATGGTCCGGAAGCCTGATCAAGGAAGGAACGCGCCGCCGCGTTGAACGGATCGAGCCATTCGCCAAGACGCAGGCTGTGGAACTGGTCACGTCGCTCCTGCACTGTTTGAGCCAACGAGGTCCCCACGCTGCCGCCCTCGTTGCGCAGCAGGCTCAACACGCCGACCGCCGCCCCGCGCAGCGCGATTGGCGTGTAAAGGTAAGCCGCCATGTTTGCCGGGGCGAAGCACATCGCGATCCCAATGATCAGCACCACCCGCGGCCAGACGGCCTGCCCCGGACTGATGTCGAGGTTCATCTGCGACATCCAGTAACTCCCTGCGGCCATTGTCAGGAGACCCGCGACAATAACCCACCGCGCATCAGTCCCACGACCGAGCGCGCGCCCGACGAACGGCATGGTGATAACGGCAAAGATGCCGGCCGGCGACATGACCAGCCCGGCGCTCAGGGCATCGTAGCCGAACAGCGACTGCAGCAAGGCAGGCAAAGCGGTGCTGGAAGCATACAGCACCGCATAGGCGCAAAAGATGATGATGCAGCAGGCCGCGAAATTCCGCTCTCGCAGCGGGCGAAAATTCACCACCGGACTCGGATGGCGCAATTCCCAGAAGATCAGCCCGGCCAGGCCCACGATAAACAGGATCAGCAACGTTTGCACACGCCATGACGGGTCGCCCAGCCAGTCCCACTCCTGGCCCTTGCTGAGCGTCACCTCCCAACAGACGATGACGATGACCAGCAGCGACAGGCCAACGCCATCGAAGCTGAACGGTCGCTTTCGCAACGCCGCGCGCTGTGCCACGAGATAATCGGGATCCCGGAGTGTAAGTGCGCACGCGCCCAGGGCGAGGATGCCAACAGGGACGTTGATCAGGAACACCCACCGCCAGGAGTAGCTGTCGGTGATCCAGCCGCCGAGCGTCGGACCGACGATTGGCGCGATCAGCGCGGCCAGGCCGAACAGCGTCATCGCCATGCCTTGCCGCTCGGGCGGGAAGGCATCCAGCAGCACGCCCTGGCTGGACGGCTGCAGCCCGCCGCCGGCAAGACCCTGGACAACGCGGAACAGGATCAATTGGCCAAGACTGGTAGCCATTCCACACAATCCGGACGCGAGGGTAAAAACGCCGATCGAAAGCAGGAAGTAGTTGCGGCGCCCAAGATGCGCGATCAGCCAGCCGGTGATGGGTAGGATGATCGCGTTGGCGGCAAGGTAGCTAGTGATGACCCACTCGCCGTCATCGACCGTGGCCGACAGCCCGCCCGCGATATAGCGTAGTGCCACGACCGCGATCGTGGTGTCGAGCACCTCCATGAAGGTCGGCACCACGACAACAGCGGCGACGACCCAGGGGTTTACGGCCGCGCGGGATGCGGCATTCAGGGGTGTCGACGACGCTACAGTGCCGCTCATTTCCCGGTCCCCGGCGCGCTGGCGGCCAAACCAGGGCTCGGGGACGGCGACTTATCAGTCTGGGGCACATAGGCCTGGAGAAACTTCCCGGCATGGGGTCCGGTTGGCGGATCGTTGATATAGACGTAGGGAACGACCGAGGTGCCGATGAACAGCGGTGTCTGATCGGCGTCGTAATCCACCAGATCGATCCGGACCGGCAACCGCTGAACCACCTTGATGAAATTGCCCGTGGCGTTCTCGGGCGGCAGCAATGCCAGGGTCGATCCGGTTCCCTCGGTAAAGCCGGAGATCCTGCCCTTGAAGACGTGCTTACCGCCATACATGTCGACGTCGAGATCGACCGGCTGCCCGATGCGCAGGTCGCGCAACTGCGTTTCCTTGAAGTTGGCGTCGACCCAGATTTCGTTGAGCGAGCGCACCGCCATCAGGTTCTGCCCGACCTGAACAAAATTGCCTGGATTGACGTTACGCCGCGTGACGACGCCGTCGATCTCCGCGACGATGTCGGTGTAACGAAGATCCAGTTCGGCCTGCGCGAGATCGCGGCTGGCAGCTTCGAGTTTCGCCTCGGCCTGCTTGACCGCCGGGGCATTGGCTGCGAACCGCGCGAACGTGGTGTCGACGTCGCCCAGTTTATAGAACTGATCGAGCATCGCTTTCGGGCCCTGGCCGAACGAGTGCACCACGCCAAGCTGGGCGGCACTCTGGATGAGCCCCGCCTGCGCCTCGAGGACGGCCGAAAAGGTCTCGTCGAGATCGGGGGGCACCTGTCCGAGATCGCCGCCCCCGTCAGGTTGCAGCGGCAGGCCCAGCGCGGCACGGATCTGGTAGACTTCCGCCAGGGTCTGCGCGAGTTCCGCGCCAGCCGTCGTCAGCTCAGCTTGCCGCCGGTCGTACACCTCACGCGGCACATCGTCCTTGGTAACGAGCTGCTTCGCCCGATCGAACTCAAGCTGCGCGAGCGTCAGTGCGGCCTTGCTTTTGGCTACGGCAGCGACCCGCGCGTGGAGGAGAGCGACCTGGTTGTCGACACCCTCCACGGCACGTTGCAGGTTCCAGCGTTGGCTCATTGCCTGGGCTTCGATCGAACGCACCGCCGCGGTGGCTGCTTGCACGTCTGCTTTCGCCGTATCGACCGCTGCCTGCTTCTCGGAGACCGCAACCTGGTACGGCTCCTTGTCCAACTCGGCGAGAAGCTCTCCCTTGCGCACACGGTTGTTGTCATCCACCAGAACGCGGGCAATCTGTCCTGCCACGCGTGGTGCAACAAACGTCACGTGCCCATTCACATACGCGTCGTCCGTGGAGACGGTGCTGACCATCTCCTTGACCCGCGGGATGCCGAACACGACGAGAATCGCCAGGACAGCGACACCGAGTACACCGGCCAAAAACTTTCGCGTCCGCGTGGCCTTTCGGGCCTGGTGCGGTACGGGGCCGGACGCCGGCGGCGTCTGCGCTGATGTCGCGTCGCGGGCCGCCCCAGCATCTCCATTCGCTGTCCCTCGCGCATTGATAGAACCTGCGTTGTTGCTTTGCTCGGTCATATCGGGCGCCTGTTGCAAGGGGACGAAACGGACGGCATTTCAGAACATCGTAGTTTGGCGGCAGGGCTCTGTTCAAAGAGGCTGATGGAACTGCTCCGTCAGACAGGACCTCGTGCGACGTTACCTCATGGATTCCACAAGTCCTAGTTGGCCGAGCGCGGCTTCCGCAGAAACAGCACAAGCGGGCTCACGATCAGCATTGCGATCATCATGACCTCGAATTGGTCGATCACCCCGACAAAAGCCGCCTGCCCGGTGATCATGTCGTTTAGCCTGGCCAGCCCCGGTTCTGCCATTGAACCCGCTACATGAGCGGCGGCGCGGTAGGGCGTGAGGTCCTTTGCGAGCGCTAAGTGCATGGCCTGAGTATTGTCGTAGAAGAAAGTCAGGACCAATGCGATGCCGATCGTGCTGCCATAAAGGCGCGACAGATTGAACAGCGCAGTACCTTCTGAGCGGAATGTCGGATCGAGCGTGCTGAAGGCTGCCTTCGTGAGCGCCGGCAGCATGATGCCCAGCCCGGCGCCTTGAAGCACGCCCGCGACAATAACGGGCCACCAGTCCATCAAGGGCGAATAGCTGAGCATCCGCCAGTTGGCGTAGACGACGAGCGCCATTCCACCGGCTATGAGCAGCCGATTGTCGACTCGAGCCGGAATGTATCCCGTCAGGATCAGTGCCCCCACCAGCGCGAGGCTGCGCGGTATCGCCATGTAGCCGGTGGTGTCTGGCGGGTAGTTGAGCAGTTCGTCCAGCATCGGCGACGTCAGGGCGATTGTCGGCAGCAGGACGAAGCCAAACGCGAAGTACATGATCGCGGAAAGAACGAAGTTGCGGTCCCTGAACAACGCCTTATCGAGGAAATGCGCCTTGCTGGTCAGGACATGCACGAGATAGAGGTAGAAACCCAGCACCGAGGCAGCCGCCTCTGCCCAGATCTCGGCCGAGTTGAGCCACTCCATGCGCTCGCCGCGGTCCAGCAGCATCTGCAACCCGACCATGCCGAGCGAAAAAGTTGCCAGGCCGAAGAAGTCGAAAGGCGGATTCTGTTCGGCTCTTTTCTCCGGAAGCCAGAGCGCCACCGCCAGGAAGATGAACCCCGCGAAAGGCAGGCTGACATAGAACATCGAGGCCCAGCCGTGATACTCACTGAGCCAGCCGCCGATGCTGGGACCGCTGAGGAGGCCAAGCAGTAGCGTTACCGCCGCCACCAGGTTTATGCGGGCGTGCCGCGAGGGCGGCAGTGTATCGAGCAGGATCGCTAACGACAGCGGAGCGAGGGTGCCGCTTGCGCCACCTTGCACCACTCGGGCGGCGATGAATTGCATCGGGGTCGCCGCACCCGTCGCGAGCACCAGGCCGAGCGCAAAGATGGCGATCGAGAGCTGATAAATCGCCTTTCGGCCGTAGCGACCCGCAAGCCAACGGGCCATCGTCATGGTGATGACGCTCGCCGTAATATACGAAGTAAATATCCAACCGACCTCGTCATCCGCCATCGACAACGAGCCTTCGATGTGAAGCAACGCCGCATTGGGCAACGAAATATTGACCGCCTGCATGTAGGTTGCCATCAGCGCCGCGATGGTGATCGCGCGACGGCCATCGGTTGCAGTGCTCGATGTGAGTGCGGCGCTCATCTGGCCGCCTCCGCCGCAAGCGCAGGTTGCAACGGATGGCGCCAGGTGCGGCGATAGCCGGTGTCAACCCGCGCGGTAACACTGATGCCCGAGAATAGCGGCCGGTCTGGATCAATGTCGTCAAACTCGAGGCGTACCGGCAGACGCTGAACCACCTTGACCCAGTTGCCAGTCGCATTCTCGGGCGGCAGGACCGCGAAATCAGATCCGGTGCCCGGACTCATGCTGACGACATGCGCCTTGAAGGTGCGATCTGGATAGACGTCGACATCGATTGCGGCCTCCTGACCCGGACGCATGTGGGTCAGGCCGGTTTCGCGAAAGTTCGCCTCGATCCAGATGCGTCGGCTCGACATCAGCGAGAACACCGCGGCGCCGGGATTGACGAAGTCGCCGACTTGCAGGTCATCGACCCTCGTCACGATACCGTCGTCGGGCGCCACAACTGTCGCGTAGGAAAGATTGAGCCGGGCCTGGTCGAGTTGGGCCTTGGCTGTGCGGACCGACGGATGGCGATCAATCTCGATATTCGGATCTCCGTCCAACGCTGCCACGGTGTTGGCGATCTGTTGTTCGTCCGACGAAACGTGCTGACGAGCGACCTTGAGATCTTTGTCGGCTCGGTCAAACACCTCGCGCGGCGTCCAACCGTCCGTGACGAGCGCTTTCCGTCGCCCATACTCACGCTGGTCGAAGTCTGCAGAATCCTTGGCCGATTGCAGTTCGGCCAGTTGCTGGCGATAGGTGGCCTTGAGCGCGTCGATCTGGAGACGAGCGGTCCCCAGCCGTGCCTCGGCCTGATCGACTGCAATCTGGTACGGCTCAGGATCGATCTCGAACAGGAACTGCCCGCGCTCAACGCGCTGGTTGTCAGCGACGGCAATTTTGACGACCTGTCCGGCGACCCGGGCGTTGACCAACTCCTTCGCTGCGCGGACGAAGGCATCATCCGTCGAAACGAAAGGTTCCTCGGCGAGATAGTATGCCGCGCCGGCGACCACCAATATGATCGGGAAGCCAATCAACAAAAGGCGACGCACCCGCTCCCGGAGCGTCTTCTTTGGCACCGTATCGCGGTGGCTGGATGCGGGGCGGTCGAGCACTCGGCTCAACTTGGCATCAACCTCCACCAGTTGCTCCACATCGTCTTCATGGAACGCAGCGGCAGAACTCATCGAAGAGCCGGCTGGTGCGAGATAAGACTGCATGGCGGGCCTCATGACCTTGAATTTTTCTACCGAGCTACTCTGACCTAACATCCAGGTCCCAATGACGATTGTTCAATACTGGTTTCCTTTGGCGTATCGTGCGGTCGGAACGCTCCAGGACGCCGCCTCGCCAAAGGGTAGTCCAGCGGTCGACCCGCCTTGGAAGTCATCGAGCAGCGGGGTGGTGCGACATAGAATTGCATGACGGGCGGGCCTCTGGTCGTTGAATTTTGTACCGGACGGCACAAATATGGTCGCGTGAGCGGTTCGTCAAGGATTTTATTCGATATGGTACAAAATAAGGACGCAGAACCGAAGCGGCGAGGCCGGCCGCGCGCGTATGACCCGCAAGTAGCACTCCAACGGGTGACGGACTGTTTTTGGAAGAGCGGTTACTCCGGCACATCACTCGACGAGATCTGCGCCGCGACCGAGATGAACCGGCCGAGCCTCTATGCGGCGTTCGGCGACAAGCACACGCTCTATCTCAAGGCGCTCGAGCGGTACTGGCAACTCGGTCTCGATACCATGCGCGAGGCGCTCGCGGACCGTGGCCGGCCCTTGAGCGAGGTGCTAATCCGCGCCTTTGACGCGCATCTGTCGATCTATTTCTCCGGCGACGGCCGCCCGCGCGGCTGCTTTGCTGTCGGAACCGCAACAACCGAAGCGGTCGAAGATCCTGAGATCCGAAGCGCTCTCGTGGAAGGCCTCCGCGCGCTCGACGCCGATTTTGCAGCGCGCCTCCAAATGGCGCGCGAAAGCGGCGAGCTGAAAAACGATGCCGATCCGGCGGCCCTCGCGATGCTCGCATCCGCCACGCTGCACACCATCGCTATCCGCGCCCGCGCCGGCGTCCCCCGAACCGAGCTAAGGGAGATAGCGCGCAAGGCGGTGACCGTGATCTGCGGACCGCCGGCGGAGACCCGCTGACGCAGGCCCATCTCTCATAGGTTGAGACTCCGCGGACCGCTGACGAACCGATTGCCCCGAAGGTAGAATCGCAGCGGACTGTCGGCTGCGCGGGTAATGCCGATGCGTTTGCCCTGCCCGATTTCATCCGCCACCTGACCGTCAGATCCGAGCCACAGCGGGCCAGCCCGACAAAGGTCGATCCCGTCGAGCCGGCGATCGATGTTCAAGGCCGCGCACAGCCGTCCCGGGCCACGCGCCAAATCCCGCAACCGCTCCGTGCCGCGAGTTCGCTGCATGATGCTGATGCCGTCGGTTGGCTCGATCGCCCTGATCAAGACGCCCGCACCCACGTCGGACGTCTCGCTCGAGACGTTCAGCATGAACGAGGTGCCATAGGCGAGGTAGACATATGCATGCCCGCGCTCCAGGAACAGCGCCCGATTACGCGGGGTGATGCCGCGATAGGCGTGACCCGCGGCGTCGCCGATTGAATATGCTTCGGTCTCGACGATGCGCCCGCCCGCCATGCCTTCGGCCAGTATTCGCAAGACCATCTTGCCGATGAGAAAACGCGCGAGCTCGGTTGTATCTACGGGCAGCTCCGCCCGGTCCAGCACGCGCGGGCGGACCACTGTCGTGCCGATTTCATTACATTCGTTCAACCAGGTGCGCGCGCGAAGGTCCAGGCTCGAACGGGTCGCCAAAGTATTGAGTTTCATGGGCCACATTGCCATCCAGGAACTCCATGACGCTCACCGTATAGGACGGCCGGCCGTCATAAGTCAGGATGAATTCCGTCACCCACAGGTCCCCCGAACCGACGATGCGGCGCACCGTGAAGCGCTTAGAGTTCGGCTGCACGGTGCGAGAGGCCTGGATGTTGCGCCGGCCCCTGATGCGCTCGCCCGACTGCGGGTATTCGAGCACCGCGTCCTCTCGGTATATGTCGTGCTCAACTTCGAACTCGTTTGCGTCCGAGGCGGCCCAGTGGCGATCGAGTGCCTCTCGAATTTGATTCTCATCCATGTTGCTGCTCCCGTTCCTGATCGTTGAGGCCCTGCCGCACCGCGCCATAGCACGTTGACCGCCCAAGCGAACTGGGTCGGCTAATCCATGTTTCCCTTGCCGCAGCGCGGCCCAACCGACCTTTCGAGAATAGCAGCCGCTCAGGATTAACGTGATATTCCAACCCGCCATCGACCGAATGGGCGGGATGCCACGGCGGACACACACGAAGAAACGCAACGATCATCCTCTAAAGATCGAGCTCGACTGCGGTCGTCGGCGTTGCGCAACAGATCAGCGCATTGCCTTCGGCGGGCGCGTCCAGCGGCTCCGGCGCGTAGGCCAGTTCACCTTCGATCAAGCCACTTTCGCAATTGTGGCATACGCCCGAACGGCAGGCCCAGCGCACAGGAACGGCGCACGCTTCGGCCAACTCGAGCAAGCTGCCGAAGCGGGTGTCCCACGGCACGGCAAGACCGCTTCGCAAGAACGTCACCATGGGTCCGACACCCGCAGGACCGTCAGGACGATGCGGCAACGCTTCCTCGACACCGGAGATGCCGGGCGTGAGACTGGACGCAGGCCCAAACACTTCCACGTGGACCCTAGAGCGGGGAACGCCCCATGCCACCAAGCCTTCCTGAAGATCCTCGAGAAAGCCGGGTGGACCGCACAGGTAGAAGTCGGCATCCTCGGGAACCCCGATATCCTGCAACAACTGCGGCGATAGACGGCCTGGCCGATCGAAGTCTTGCCCAAGCATGTCTCCAGGTGCGGCGCGGCTATAGACTACGCAGCGCTTGGATGCCGATAGCCCGACGAGCAGCTCGTCCGCCTCCTTGGCAAACGAATGGTGCGCCCGATCGCGGGCTGAATGCAGCCACCAAACCGGCCGAGGCGTCACAGCGTCCATCGCGGCCGCAGCGTGCAGCATCGCCAGCATCGGCGTGACGCCGACACCGGCACTGACCAGCACGACCGGCGTCTCACCGTCTGCAAGCGTGAACGAACCGCGAGGAGCGCCAACCTCCACGTGACTGCCAGCACGGACGCTTTGGTGGAGAAAACCGCTTGCAAGCCCGTGCTCGTTCTTGACCCCAATCCGATAGTTTGGGTTCCCGGGAGGACTGCACAGCGAATAGTTCCGCGTGACGGCGCGAGCATTCGGATTCGGCTGCAAGCGGACCATGATATATTGGCCCGGTAAGGCTGGTGGCAGCGGCAAACCGTCTTCGGCGGCGAACTCAAACGTTCGGACGTCCGCGCTCTCCTCGCGCGAAGCCACGACCACAAGCGGGCGGAAGCCACGCCAAGCAAGCGGCACCGATGCACCAGGCCCGAGGCCAGCATTGCCCGTCGTGCCTCCTGCTTCGGCAGCAGCAGCCAGCCTCCGCATCGAGGCTTGCCACCCTGGGCTGAGCGCCGGAATCCGGGCTGCGCGGCGCAAAGCTTCGAGCGGGTGCTCAGCCGAGTAGAGCAGGGCATCGATCTCTGCGACCGTCACGCGCTCGGGGCCGTCAGAGAGCTTCTCGATGCGATCGCCAGCGCCGAGCTCGCCTTCCTCAATGACACGCAAATAGAAGCCAGGCCGATGGTGCGCCACTACCAGCGCTGGCATCTGCGGATATTCCAGTCTGATGCCTAGTCTGTAGCAGGTATCGCGCGGCTGGGTGACCTCGACAACGGCACCGCCAATCCTGAAGCGATCGCCAATGCAGACCTCGGCATCGGCGAGCCCGTCCACTGTGAGGTTCTCACCGAAAATCCCGTGCGCGAGATCCGACCGCCCAAGATACTTCGCCCAGTAGCGGTAGGATTCGAGTTGGTAGACCATAATCGCACGTTGCTCGCCGCCATGCCCGCCGAGGTCCCCTTGGCCGTCGCCATCGAGATTCAACCTGCGGGCGAAAATCCGCCCTGTCACAGGCTGCTTCCAAATCGCCGTCCGGACCGTCCTCCCTTGCCACGCGACGTCCTGAGGAAGTCCGACATTAACCGAAACGACCACGCCCATCAGGGAACCTCCAGAGACGCATTTAGCCCGATTTATGCTTGGTCAGTCGTGTCATTTTGAAACCTGGTTTGCCGCTGTTTGAACAATACCTGGCGCGATAGAGACGCCCCCGTAAAGGGGATAAGAGCGTGAAATACCCAACGAGGACGCCCGGCTGAGCCCTAGCTGGCCGCCGACGCCTTAGTGCTGTGGCGTCGGAAGCCGCTCGAGGCTTGTCCGTCACCCCGGGCGCACGTGGCCTGCGCGCCGTCTGGCGGTCCCTGATGGGCTTCGGGCTGCCCGCAAGAAGGCCTGTTGCCGGAACCCAACCAGGGACTCGGAAGGCATAACGGCCTCCATATCACGCAGAAGCGATTGCGAATGGGTCAGGCATTACCTTCAGGTTGCGCTCTTAAAGGTTCTCGGCAATGGTTAGAATTCCCGAACTTCCTGCGGCACAACCCGCGCGGCGCCAAAGACGCCCTCGCTTCTCTGTGTCACCAAGCCAGTCTCGCCTGACCAAAGCCCAATAAGAAATTTGGAGAGCGTCATGATCACTCACACTCACTCAGTATATCGATATTTGGTGGCGCTCGCCTTGTCCTTCGCGACAACGGTCACTGTTGCAGCGGAAAAGCAATACGGCCCTGGTGTATCTGACACTGAAATCAGGCTTGGCCAGACGATCGCTTATAGCGGCCCGGCATCTTCACTTGGAGCGATCGGTCGAACGGCCGCAGCATATTACCGAATGATTAACGACCAGGGAGGCATCAATGGCCGCAGGATCAACTTTATCACCTTGGATGATGGATACAGCCCTCCCAAGGCGGTCGAGTTGGCACGTCGGCTGGTCGAGCAGGACGAGGTCCTGGGACTGTTCGGGTCGGTTGGGGTGCAGACCAATTCGGCGATGCAGCGCTTCCTGAACGACCACAAAGTGCCACAGCTTTTCGTATTTGGTGGGGTCGCAAGGTTTCGCGATCCGCGCTTGTCTCCGTGGACGATGGGTGGCGATCTTGCATTTGTGAAGGAAACCAAGGAATTTGCCAGGTTTGTGTTGGAGACCCAGCCGGGTGCCAGGATCGGTGTAATTGATCAGAATGATGACTTCGGCAAGGATCACCTGAACGGGCTGCGTTCGGGCCTGGGCGACAAGGCACCCGGCGCGATTTCCAAGGCGGTCATTTGAGGTCACCGATGCGACGGTCGATTCGCAAATCGTCGACTTGAAGGAATCGGACGTGAACGTCGTGCTGATTGCCGCGATTCCGAAGTTCGCTGCACAGGCGATTCGTAAGATGCATGATATCGGCTGGAACCCATTAAAGTTACTGGCCTATCCCGCGGCATCGATACCAGCGACACTAAAGCCGGCCGGCCTCGATGCCTCGATCGGCGTGGTGACTGCTGATTTCGTTAAGCAACCAGGGGATCAGGCCTGGGACACCGACCCAGAAATGGTCGCTTTTCTTGATTTCATCAGACAATATGCTCCAGGTGTAGACCCAACCGACAAATTCAGTGTGGCTGGTTACTATAATGCAGCAATGGTTGTGGCACTCCTGAAAAGCTGCGGCGACAACCTAACCCGGCAAAATATCCTGAATCAGGCGACACATATGCACCAAGTCCAAATTCCGATGTTACTGCCGGGCATCCGGTTAACGACCTCACATGATGATTACTCACCGATTAAACAAATGCAGCTGCTACAATTCGACGGACGGGGCTGGGTAAAACTTGGCGGCATCGTGGGAGGCTAAGCCGCTCACGGCGCTTCGAGCGTTGCTCTGAACAGATCGGACAGTGGGGCCATCCCTTTGCCAAATACAAAAAATGTAGACGACGAGCGAGCCGCCCTTGACCTCCTCTTAAGAGGTTTTCAGGTTTCCCGCATGCTCCGGTTGGTAGCCGATCTTGGCATCGCCGACCGGATCGCGCCAGATGGTCAAATTGCCATTGAGGCCTTGGCCATGGCATGCAAGGCACAGTCTCAATCATTAATCCGCATTCTAAGGGCACTCGCGGCCTTCAATGTCTTTACCGTCACCGCCGGAGGCATAGTTGCGCACACGTCGCGTTCCCAGTTGCTGCGCACGGACATAGAGAACAGCCTGCACCATTCCGCACGTTTCTGGACCGCCCCGGGATCGTGGGCTGCTTGGGGCAAGCTGGATTCAGCGATGACCGGCGAAATCCCCCATGTCGCCGCCTGGAACATGACCCGGTTCGATTATCTGCGCGCTCACCCTGAGGAAGCACGCGATTTCGACGCTATGATGGCGAACTCTCCTGACAGCCACCCAGCCGCGGTCGCGGCGGCATATGACTTCTCCAGGGCAGGAGTGATCGTCGATGTCGGCGGCGGTAATGGAGCAGTATTGCGGCACATTCTTTCTCACCACCCAACACAGCGCGGCCTACTATTAGATCGTGACGACGTCGTGCGCGCCATTCAATCGGTCGATTTATTGGAAGGGCGGATCGAGGTAGTTGGCGGCAGCTTCTTCGATGCCATTCCCCATGGTGGTGACATTTACATGCTGATCCGCGTGCTGCACGACTGGTAGGACGAAGACTGCTTGCGTCTTCTGGGTAGCTGCCGGACGGCGATGAAGCAGAATGCGGTGCTACTTATCGGTGATCAGATTCTAGAGCCGGACCCGGCGCAGGGCCGACCAATCGACTACTTGGTGGACGCGCAGATGATGGCCATGTTCGGAAATGCGAGGGAACGAACCAAAGACGAATTCGCCTGCCTTCTGTCCGCATCCGGGTTTACGCTGAAACGGGTCATTCCCACTCCTTCGCGCGTTTGGATTGTCGAGGCCGCACTTTCGTAATCGGTCAGGCGATCGATCATGACAAGCATGGCACTGAAGATCGTGCACCCAACTAACATGCAAACCACCTCAAGGGCGGGTTCTCTCAACTTTGACGATTTTCCTCAAACTAAGGGTCTTTCCTCACTCGCGTCCAATCGGCCGGGGCAGTCTGATCTCTTCGAGATCCAACTCCTGTTCCAGCGCATTCAAAGCGTCGTCCCCAATGTCCCCTGCGCGATGCAAACGCAGCAGCTCCGCCCGCGCAGCCGCAAGTGCCTCGCGACGGAGCGAGAGTTGCGCGACTATCAGCGCATGTACAGCGGCGTCGTCCGTCGTCACGCGGTTCAACCAGCCGGTACGGTCGCGATACTCGCGCACCATGTCCTCCGCGATCGCGCCATACAAAGGATCTGTCGCACGCTCCTCGACGACACGTAACGCGGCCGCGGCAATCGCGGCACGCGGTTGCGCATGTTCTTGAACACCGTTGTTTTCTACTGAAGCGCTGAGCCCCAAGGCCTGGATCAAGATGCCTAACGAGCCCCCTTGAATCAGTAACGTCACAAGAATGACTGTAAACGTGATCAGCAAGATAGGATCGCGGTCAGGGAAATCCATTGGCAGAGCTAAAGCGGCGGCAAGACTCACGGCACCGCGCATGCCTGCCCAACCGATCACGGTCGGCACTGACGGCGGCGGACGCGGTTCCCTGCGGCGGATAGCTGGAACCAGCAGCCGAGCCAGGTAGGTCGCAGGGAAAACCCAGATCATCCGGGCGGCGATGACCCCGAAGGAGATCAACAGCGCCAAGGGCAGTAAGGTGGTCGCCGAGTGCGCATCAAATCGCACCGAGACTCCGCGCAGTGAAAGTCCGACAAGTATAAAAAGCAGTGCTTCAAGCACGAACACCGCGACCCTCCAAGTAGCATTCGCCTGCAGCCGCGTGCTGGCCGAGAAGGTTTCGTGCTGATACCATCCCATCAGCAGACCGCATGTCGTCGTGGCCAATACGCCGGAGACCCCGACGGCTTCGGCCGTAAGGTAGCTCGCCCACGCGACAAGGAAGCTCGCCGCGATCTCCAGGTTGGTATCATGCAGTCGACGGAACACGGTGATGTAGCCGTAGCCCCATGCGCCGCCAACCACGACGCCGCCCAGTAACAGCAGCACGAAGCTGGCTGCCGCATGCGGCAGGCTGAACTGGCCGGTTAGCCCGGCGACCATCGCAACTCGATAGAGCACCAGGCCGGATGCATCATTCACCAGGCTCTCGCCCTCCAGGATCGTCACGATGCGCTGCGGAATCCGAAAGCGTCCAAGCACCGCCGTGGTGACCGCGGTGTCGGTCGGTGAGATAATCGCGCCCAACGTGAAGGCGGCGGCCCAGGACATTTCCGGCAGCAGAAATTTGGCCAGCCAACCGATTGCGAACGCAGTAAAGAATACGAGGCCAACCGAAAGCAGCAAGATCGGGCGTAGATTGGCGCGAAACGCACGCCACACAGTGAAGAAAGCACTCGACTGCACCAATGGGGGCAGGAAGACCGCCATGTACAACTCAGGATCGAATTCGGGGACACGGAGGCCCGGTGCAATCGCCAGCAGGATGCCACCCAGGACGAAAGCGACCGCCGGAGGCGTGCGCAAGCGGCGCGCGACCAGGGCAAGCAGCACCGCTGCGGTGAGCAGCAAAAGCAGAACTTGAAAGGTGGCAATGGAGGTCATACCACCTCAGTGCGGGGGTGAACGATCTGTGTCGTATTCCCGCGTTAACCAACCACGCCCGTCAAGCCGTCGCGCGCGGTGGCGATCCGTCTCCGGTCTGTACACCGCGCCCACCCGGGACGAGCAAAAACCCGGGTCACCACAAGCCGGTGGGAAACGCGGCCAAAACCACGTAAGCAGCCGGCTCCCCGCTGAGATGGAGTCCCCTTGGCCAAGCCCGCCTCCCGCTTCGTCTGTCAGTCTTGCGGCGCGGTCACCCCGAAATGGGCTGGCCGCTGCGAAACCTGCGGCGAATGGAACACCGTCGAAGAAGAAGCCGTCATCGCCCGCCCCGGCCCCGCCGCGAAGGCGCCGGTTGGGCGCAGCGTCACCTTCGTCGGCCTTGCCGGCAGCGCCGAACCCCCACCCCGCGCGGCCATCGGCATCGCCGAACTCGATCGCGTACTCGGCGGCGGCCTCGTTCCTGCCTCGGTCGTCCTGGTCGGCGGTGACCCCGGTATCGGCAAATCAACCCTGCTGCTACAGGCCGCCGCCCGCCTCGCCCGCTCCGGCCGCCGCGTTCTCTACGTCACCGGGGAAGAATCCATCGATCAGATCCGCCTTCGTGCCCGCCGCCTCGGTGTCGCTGACTTATCCATCGAACTGGCCGCCGCCATAAATGTCCGCGACATCGCCGCCAGCCTCGAACAGTCCAAGGACACCACTTTGGTGGTGATCGACTCAATCCAGACCATGTGGCTCGACGCCATCGAAAGCGCGCCCGGCACCGTCGCACAAGTCCGAGCCTGCAGCTTCGAACTGATCCGGCTGGCAAAATCCGGCAAATTCGCGCTGGTGCTGGTCGGCCACGTCACCAAGGACGGCGGCCTCGCCGGCCCCCGCGTTTTGGAGCACATGGTCGACGCCGTGCTCTACTTCGAGGGCGACCGCGGCCACCAGTTCCGTATCCTGCGCGCGGTGAAGAACCGCTTCGGCGCCACCGACGAGATCGGTGTGTTCGAGATGACCGAGACCGGCCTCGCCGAGGTCCCCAACCCCTCCGCGCTGTTCCTCGCCGAGCGTCGCGGCAACATCGCCGGCAGCGCGGTGTTTGCCGGACTGGAGGGCACCCGCCCGGTACTGATGGAGGTCCAGGCCCTGCTAGCCCCGAACCCCGGCGGCTCGCCCCGGCGCTCCGTCATCGGCTGGGACAGCGGGCGGCTCTCCATGCTGTTGGCGGTGCTCGAAACCCGCGCCGGCGTGCGGCTCAATCAGACAGATGTATACCTCAACATCGCCGGGGGCCTGCGGGTGAACGAACCCGCCGCCGATCTTGCCGTCGCCGCCGCCATCGCCTCCGCTGCATTCGAGGCGCCGACCAGCCCCGGCATGGTCTACTTCGGCGAGGTCGGCCTCTCCGGTGAGGTCCGTCAGGTCGCCCAAGCCGAGGCTCGGTTGAAGGAAGCCGCCAAACTGGGATTCGACGCTGCCACACTGCCTCGCCGCGTTGCCCACGGCAACCGGAAGCTCGCCGCACCCGAGGGTCTGCGAATGGAGGAAATCGGCCACATCGCCGATCTGGTTGCGCGCTTCGCCCCCGAATTGGCGAAAAAGAACGCATGATCGCTTGGCGCCGGGCGCCACGAAGACGATAACCCTGGATGTCTTTCCGATGGCGGTGGGCCCAATGGCGGCAGCATGACCTGGGTTGATCTGGCGGTCTTCGGATTTATTTTAATCTCGGGCCTGCTAGCCTTCGCGCGCGGGTTGGTGCGCGAAGTTCTGGGAATTGGCGCCTGGGTCGGAGCGTTCGCGGCGGCGTTCTTTGCCCTCCCCGCGATGCGAGGGATCGTGCGCGGCTGGCTCCCATCGCCGGAATGGATCGATCCGGTCAGCTTCATCATCGTTTTCCTGATCGCGCTGATCGTCCTGATCCTGATCGCGCGCGGTATCGGCCGTGTCGTGCGTAGATCGGCGCTGGGCGGGGTTGACCGCACGCTGGGGCTGGTATTCGGCCTCGCGCGGGGTGCGGCGGTGGTCATCATCGCCTATATCATTGGTCAGATGGTGTTTCCGATTGAACGATGGCCTGACGCCGTGCTCGACGCCCGAACATTGACCCCGACCTACGAGGCTGCACGATGGGTACGAAGTCAGTTGCCGGAACCCTACCGTCCCCATCTGCTCGACCTGCCGCCGGCCGGACGGAAGGCTACGGCTGAAGCTTTGCTGCACGCCACGCCGCAAGGACGTGCGATCGCTAAACCTCCCCAGCGTGAATAGGAACGGTGAATATGGCCTTCACCAGCCGGGATACCGACGACGACTCCCTGCACGAGGAATGCGGGGTCTTCGGCGTGTGGAACGTGCCGGATGCTTCCGCGGTAACGGCGCTCGGACTGCATGCGCTACAGCATCGCGGCCAGGAAGCCACCGGCATCACCAGCTTCGACGGTGCCCGTTTTCACTCCCATCGCGGCATGGGACTGGTCGGCGACAATTTCGGCGACGCCAGGGTGATCGAAAAATTGCCCGGCCGCATCGCTGTCGGGCACAACCGCTACGCCACCACCGGCGACACCATTCTTCGAAACGTTCAGCCGCTCTACGCGGATTTCGAGTTCGGCGGGTTCGCGGTCGCGCATAATGGCAACCTGACCAACGCCCACGTACTGCATCGCGCCTTGGTCCGTCGGGGCTGCCTGTTCCAGTCCACCACCGACTCCGAGGTCTTCGTCCACCTGATCGCTATTAGCCTTTATTCGACCGTCGTCGACCGGCTGATCGACGCGCTAAAGCAGGTGATCGGCGCCTATTCCCTGGTTGCACTTTCCAACGAAGCCCTGATGGGCGTGCGCGATCCGCTCGGCGTCCGGCCGCTGATCCTCGGCCGCATCGGGTCGGACGGCACTGGCGGATGGGTGCTCGCCAGCGAGACCTGCGCCCTCGATATCGTCGGCGCCGACTTCATCCGGGACGTCGAACCGGGGGAAATCGTGGTCATCAACGACCAAGGCGTGCACAGCATCAAACCCTTCAACAAACGCAAGGAACGGTTCTGCGTCTTCGAATACATCTACTTCGCCCGGCCGGACTTGGTGATGGAGGGCATGCCGGTCTACGAAGCCCGCAAGCGCATCGGCGCCGAACTCGCGCGGGAGGCCGACGTCCCGGCCGACGTGATAGTGCCGGTGCCTGACTCCGGCGTCCCCGCGGCGATGGGCTACTCCAAGCACAGCGGCATCCCGTTCGAGCTCGGTATCATCCGTAACCATTATGTCGGCCGCACCTTCATCGAGCCCACCGACCACATCCGCCACCTCGGTGTGAAGCTGAAGCACTCCGCCAACCGGCCGGTGCTGGCAGGAAAGCGCGTTGTCCTGGTGGATGATTCAATTGTCCGAGGCACCACCAGTAAAAAAATCGTCGAGATGGTCCGCGCTGCCGGCGCGGAGGAGGTGCATATGCGCATCTCCTCGCCGCCCACAACGAACTCCTGCTTTTACGGGATCGACACGCCCGAACGTAGCAAGCTGCTCGCCGCCAGTCACAGTGTAGAGGAAATGGCGTCCTTGATCGGCGCCGACAGCCTGGCGTTCATCTCCATCGACGGACTGTATCGAGCGCTCGGCAAGCACGAGCGGGACCCCAAGGCCCCCTACTACTGTGACGCCTGCTTCACCGGCGACTATCCGATTGCGTTGCCGGACCAGCAGGACAATGCGGACCGCCAACTCAGCCTGCTGGCCGCGCATACCTGATGTCCGCCCTGCCCGATGGCACGATTGCGCTGGTGACCGGCGCGAGCCGCGGCATCGGTGCTGCCACGGCCATCGAACTGGCACGTCTCGGTGCCAGGGTAGTCATCACCGCCCGCACCCAGGGCGGTTTGGAGGAAACCGACGACGCGATCCGCGCGATCGGCGGCGAGGCAACCATCTTGCCGCTCGATTTGCGTGACGGCGCCCAGATCGACGCGATCGGCCCAACCCTTTTTCAGCGTTTCGGCCGTCTCGATGTCCTGGTGCACAACGCCGGGGCGCTCGGCAGGCTTACGCCGGTCTCTCACATCCTGCCGGATGACTGGTCCGATGTCGTGGCGGTGAACCTGTCGGCGGCGTGGCGGCTGATCCGCACCAGCGACCCGCTGCTGCGTCAGGCGCCAACCGGGCGGGCGGTGTTCGTCACCGAAACCCGAGCCCGGGAACCAAGGGCCTACTGGGGCGCGATGGGCGCGACGAAGGCCGGAATGGAACATCTGGTGCTAACCTGGGCCCAGGAACTTGCCACAACGCCGGTGCGGGTGAACCTGTTCGATCCCGGACCGGTGGCAACGCGTATGCGGTTCAACGCATTCCCAGGTGAAGACCAGACCACCTTGCCAGGACCGGAAGCGGTCGCCCCTGCTCTCGCCGCGCTGTGCCTGTCGACATGCGAACGCAATGGGTCGTTCGTCCGCTTCGAGTAAACCAGACCGACTGCTTATAGCGTAGAGCGCTTGAGCGGCGTGGCGCGCCGGCTCAGGCCTGAAAAACAGCGTGCAAAACTTTCCAGATTCCGGGGGCAAATAGCGTCCAATTGTTTCCACCCTGGTCCATACGATCATCCGGCGGTTTGGCCGGAGAATCTGGGGTGTTGTTCATGGATATGATTGCCGAGATCCGGCGCCGTCATCTGGTCAGCAAGGAGAGTATCAGTTCGATCGCGCGTGACCTGAAGCTGTCCCGTCCGACGGTTCGCAAGCACTGCCGGACTCAGTCCGAACCGGTCTACCACCGGCAAAAGCAGCCGACGCCGATGTTGGGGGCGTTCCAGCAGACGCTGGAGACCTGGCTGCGCACCGAGCGCCTGCTGCCCAAAGCACAGCGGCGCTCCGCGCGCCGGTTGTTCGAGGGATTGCAAGCCGAGGGGTATCGCGGTGCCTACGACAGCGTGCAGCGGTTCGTGCAGCGCTGGAAGGCAGCCAAATCCGGCCCGTCCCTGACGCAAGCCTACGTCCCGTTGGCGTTTGCTCCCGGCGAAGTCTGCCAATTCGACTGGAGCCATGCGCCCGTCGAGCTCGCTGGGGTGATGCAGACCATCAAGGTCGCGCATTTCCGGCTGACATTCAGCCGCCAGATGTTCGTCGTGGCCTACCCCAGAGAGACCCAGGAGATGGTTTTCGACGCGCACAACCGCGCCTTCGCGTTCTTCGGTGGCGTGCCGCAGCGCATGGTGTATGACAACCTCAAGGCGGTTGTGGAGACAATTTTTACCGGCAAGGAACGGCTGTTCAATCGCCGCTTCATGGTACTAGCCAACCACTATCTGTTCGAGCCGGTCGCCTGCACCCCCGCGTCAGGCTGGGAGAAGGGGCAGGTTGAGAACCAGGTCGGCAACATCCGCGAATGGCTGTTCACGCCGCTGGCGCGGTTCGCTTGCTTCGAGACGTTGAACGCCTGGCTGGTAACTCGCTGCCGCGAACTGGCGGCGCGCAAGCATCCGGTGACCCCGGAGCAGTCGATCGCGGCTTGCTTTCTTCAAGAGCAACTTGCGTTACGGCCGATCACCGCACCGTTCGATGGCTATGTGGAGCATATGCTGCGTGTCTCCAGCACCTGCCTCGTGGTGCTGGACCGTAATCGCTACAGCGTCCCGGCGGCGTTCGCCGGTCGGGCGGTATCAGTGCGCAGCACCGCGACCGAGATCCGTATCGTCGCCGACGGCGCGGTGATTGCCGAACACGCCCGCCGCTTCGGGAGCGATCAACTGATCTGCGATCCCTGGCACTACCTACCGATCCTCGAACGCAAACCGGGCGCGTTGCGTAATGGTGTGCCGTTCCGCGAATGGGAACTACCGATCGCCATTCAGCTCGTGCGGGATCACATCCTCAAGCAACCCAAGGGGGACCGGGCCTTCGTCGAACTGCTGCTGATGGCACGCGAAGTCGGCCTGGAACCGCTGCAGGTGGCTTGCGAACTGGTGCTGGACGGCAATGTCGTCACCGCATCCGTTGTGATGAACGAGATGCGCCGACTGCTCGCGCCCGCGCAGCCGATCCTGTTGACCGTGCCCGACATGCTGAAGCAGCAACGCGAACCGCTCGCTGATTGCGCCCGCTACGACCATCTGCGCGAGGTCAGCCATGTCATCCACTAACCCACCCGGCATTGACCGCCTGGCTCAACTCAATGCACTACACCTGTATGGCGTGCTCTGTGCACCTGACGGTTGTCCGGTGGCGATCGAGGTGTTCGACGGCAACACCGGCGATTTCGACGACGCTGGCGCCGCAGATCGACAAGCTGAAACAACGCTTCGGCCTCGACCACGTCGTGTTGGTCGGCGACCGCGGCATGATCACTGAGGCGCGCATCGGCGAGGACGTCCAACCGCAGGCCTGGACTGGATCACCGCGCTGCGCGGACCGGCGATCAAGGACCTGCTGAACAGCGGCACCTTGCAACTCACGCTGTTCGACAAACGCGATATGGCCAGCATCACGGCCCCCGACTTCCCCGGCGAGCGACTGGTGGTCTGCCGCAATCCCGATCTGGCCGCCGAGCGCGGCCGCAAGCGCGAAGAGCTGTTGGGTGCCACTGAGAAGGACCTCGCACCCATCAAAACCACGGTCGAGCGTAAGCGCAATCCGCTGCACGGCACCGCCGAGATCGGGCTCGCGGTCGGTGCGGTGCTCAACACCTACAAAATGAAAAAATATTTCGATCTGGACGATCACCGACGACGCCTTCAGCTTCGCCCGCAAGACCGAGGAGATCGCTGCTGAGGCGGCCACCGACGGGCTTTATGTCGTGCGCACAAGCCTGCCCGAGGCGACGCTCGGCGACGCGGATACAGTACGTAGCTACAAATCCCTGGGCCGGGTGGAGCGTGCATTCCGCTGCATCAAGACCGTCGATCTGAATGTGCGGCCTGTCTATCACTGGCTGCAGGATCGTGTGCGGGCGCATGTGTTTCTTTGCATGCTGGCCTATTATCTTGAATGGCACATGCGCCAGTGCCTGGCGCCGATGTTGTTCGATGACACCGATAAAGACGAGGCAGAGGCCTTACGCAGCAGCGTGGTGGCGCAGGCGCAGCGTTCGAAGGCCGCAGTCCGGAAGCAGACCACCGGCATGACGCCGGATGGACTACCGGTGCACAGCTTTCGCACCCTGCTGGCCGATCTGGCGACGATGGCGCGCAATACCATCATCACCCCGCTGTATCCGCTGACCGTGGTGACGCGGCCGACGCCGGTGCAGCAGAAGGCATTCGATCTGCTGGGGCTCACGGTCTAGCCAGTAGCGGGTAACGGAAACAGAATTTTATACAATGTTGTCAATGGTTTATGTAAAAATCAAGAAAGAAGATGGGGTTAGACTCGCACCCGAACGACTGCATTGACGTCCGAGCGCAAGGGAAGTTGACAAGGAATTCCTACATCGCTGTCCTGAGAAGGCCACCCCACCCGGGCCACCCCCACTTGTCGGGGTAGGGGCCGGCACCCCCGGCCATCGATATAGATCCCCTCTCTGCTTCCCCGAAAAATCCCAGAAAATTTCCGGCGGCGTTGACTGATTGGCCACAACAGGCATCGCGGAGATCGCGATCGCGGGAACCTCCAGCAGTGTGCGCGGGCCGGTGAATTCGCCACCTGAGGCCGGTTCAATTCGCCACCCGAGGCCGGTCGAAACCGCCACCCCTGGCCGCAGGCACCGAGCCGTTAGGCGAGGCAAACTGCCACTGACGAACAACTTTATCTGGAAAGAAGAGAAGTCGTCAATTAGAACGCCGCCGTTCAGCGGGAATATTTCCGTCATTTTCCAGGTTCCTCTTACGTTTTGGTGTTGGTCTCCAGCAGCCCCTTGGCCAAGATCGCTCAGTTCGCGCAGCCATCCCGCAGGTATTTGACGCCCTTGGCGCGATCGCGATCGACTTCCCGCTGCGTCAGCTAGAACACACGGTGGACTTCGACGAACGAAAGCTTGCCATGGATCTGGGCTAACGGCGACCGGGATTCGCGACTAGACTGCCCCAGCTGCTGACGGGCTACGCAATTGTGGTCTCGAGCAGCGGTCCCGCGGCGACGCCATCCGCGCTCACTGTGCAGACTGCTGCGAAGGGAACGTTGCCGAGGTCCGACGATGCGCCCTGTTAACCTGTCCCCTATGGGCGTTC
Source organism: uncultured Alphaproteobacteria bacterium (assembly GCA_963772355.1). Taxonomy (GTDB): domain Bacteria; phylum Pseudomonadota; class Alphaproteobacteria; order Acetobacterales; family Acetobacteraceae; genus Rhodopila. Next base: position 82,761 of record CAVYXX010000006.1, read on the forward strand.
CGCATGGGCGCCCTGGCGAGCACCAATGTCGGAGGAGCGGAGTCAGGTCGCGGCGGCCAATCTGGCCTATGGCCGGGTGGCTGGAGGCGTGGCATTCTGACACCATTTACCCGCCAAGCGTCTTCAGTATGGGGTATCGTCGATGGGCGGAGGATTGGCCTCGGGTATCGACGGCGTTACGCGCAACGCCCCCTTGACCGGACGATCAGCCGGAAGCGCCCGTTCGATCTTCCGATGTTCGGTGTAGTTGCGGTCTGGCGGTATAGGTTCGAACAAACGCATCGCGTAATCAAAGCGATAGCAGAAGTAGAAGGTATGTTCCGTGTCAATGACATCCTCGTAGACAACAAATCCATAAAACCACCTGTATGTCTTGCGCTTCAGCAGTGCACCGAAGTCGTTCTTCCCGACCTCGAACGTAAAAGGGTCAAGAAAGCCGCCCGATCTCAGCTCGCTCGTCACTACTGTCCGGTTCGGTGAATGACATTTCCGTGGAATCCATTGATGCATAAAGCTTTCCGACAGTTCGTTGCTGGGGCGGATTTGAATGTCCGGTGGCTCTTCCCGACGATCTCGCGGGGAGGGCTTGGTCATGAACACCGGCAGGACGCTTTTCGCGCAGCTCATGGATTTTCTGCCTTGGAGCAGCTTCGACCGGATTGTCGCGCGCTACGGCGGCAACCGCGCCGTGCGCAAGCTGTCCTGCGCCGCGCAAACAGATCATGGCGTTCGCCCAACTATGACCTATCGCGCGCGACATCGAGGCCTGCCTGTCGGCGCAAGCGTCAAAGCTCTACCACATGGGGCTTCGCGAACCGGTCCGTCGCTCCACCCTCGCGGATGCCAACGAGTCGCGCGATTGGCGCATCTATGCCGAGTTCGCCCAACAACTCATCGCTCAGGCCAGATGTCTCTACGCCAGCGAAAGCCTGGGAGCAGAGCTGACCAACAGCGTCTACGCGCTGGATTCCACCACCATCGATTTGTGCATGTCGGTGTTCCCCTGGGCTCATTTCCGCTCCACCAAATCCGCGGTGAAGATGCATACGCTGCTCGATCTGCGTGGCAACATTCCCAGCTTTATCCATATCTCGAACGGCAAGCTGCACGATGTTCATGCGCTCGACATGCTGATCCCCGAACCCGGCGCGGTCTATGTGATGGATCGCGGATACATCGACTTCGCCCGCCTGCACACGCTGCATCAGGCGGGCGCCTTCTTCGTGACGCGCGCCAAGTCCAATCTGCATGCGCATCGGATCTATTCCGCGCCCACCGACCGAGCGAGCGGCGTGATCGCCGATCAAACCATCGCATTGGACGGCCCTCGTACCCGTCAGGACTATCCGGTGCATCTGCGGCGCATCCGCTTCCGCGACGCCGAAACGGCTAAGACACTGGTCTTCCTGACCAATCAGACCGCGTTGCCAGCATTGACCATCTGCGATCTGTACAAAAGCCGCTGGCAGGTGGAACTCTTTTTCAAGTGGATAAAACAGCATCTGCGGATCAAGCGGTTCTACGGCACTTCGGAAAACGCCGTGAAGACGCAAATCTGGATCGCCGTTTCGGTCTATGTGCTGGTGGCGATCGTGCGCAAACGGCTCAACCTGGAGGCGCCGCTCTACACATTGCTGCAGGTCTTTTCGGTGACGGTATTCGAAAAAATAGAGGTCCAGACTGCGTTCTCTCGTGAGGCCGACAGATCCGAAAACTTGCAAGACGAGAAACAACTGAATTTATTCGGATTTTGACCGGACAGTAGTGCTCGCTCGTATCTCCCGGCAGCAAGACATTCTCTTTCGGAAGCTCGACCCAATGGGGCGCAACCGGCGCTGGTAGGTGGGGCCTGCAACTATGCTGCCGGCGATCTGCCTGACGATCGCAAAACTCTTCCCATAATTCCTGAAGTGAAAGGAGACTTTAGGAGGTGAGGCAATCGAGAGCGGCCATCCACTGTCCGGATGATCGTAGTGACGCCAGTGGCTCAGAAGGGGCTGCAGCACCTCAATAAAGTTGTGCTCGCAGATCGGGAATAGATGCGGCCGCTCAAGGCTCGAGATGGTCTGCTCGGCCGCCCTAGCTTGGGTCGCGGCAGCCTCGGCAGTGCTTCGAGCCGCAGCAGCGTTGTCTTCGGCCGCCTTCAACTGGCCGCGGCTCACCCAAAGCAGGAGACCAGTAAATATCGCCAGGAAGACGGCGGTTACGGCTTAAATGGGGGCCGATACGGCCGTCAGGAGGGTCAACCAACTTTCGGGTCCCGATCCATATTCAACAAGGGGCACTCGCGAACCCGACGCGGCCGCAATCAGCACGCCAAGGCCGGCGCCAATTGGCGCCGCAGCCAAGAGAGTCGCGGCGCCGGCAGTCTTGATCCAGCATATCACGCCCGTTGTCCTCAGCTCTGATAGGTTCATGCCGCACGTCATTCCCGAGTTGCGGTCGCACTATAATCCTCCTCTGCCGCAAGGGCACGATTTAGGGCACCCACAACCGAGTGCGGACCAACCGGATCAGCTTTAGGAGGCTACGAAAGGGGCGCTAGAGCCATGGCCTGCACCAGAGGACGCAGGTTCGGCGAAAAACCTGAGCCACGGCGATCAGCGGCCCCGACCGGGCCCGACAACGTAAACGCTAAACTCGCATCGACTCTGGTGGGCGGCGCCGCGGTAGTTGGGCTAATGCACAAGCAAAAGCATCTGGCGGCCCGAAAAACACGGGCAACCGGGCGGTCGTCTGTTGACGGCCGCAGCGGGGTTGGTCGGTTGGGTCGAGATGGGTTGCGCAGGATCGACGCATTGCCGTCATGGAGGAGCAAAAGGAGCCAATGCCTGCGACCCATCTGCGGGTGGTCTGAGGGCTCCAGCGCCGTTCAATCAGCGCGGCGCAGGTCTCAGGGAGACGAATGAATGACAAACGGGTGCCAGCGTTGGTGTTCACCGCTACTCAATGTGCTTAATCCACAGTCTGGACCGGACATTACGGCAGCGTTAACCAACACTACTTCGCAGGAAAAATAGATAATGATTCCAATAGCTTTTACACTGCGTAAACTTATAGCAATGTGAAATTCCCGTGGATCGAGGCCGTTTTGAGCGGATCCTCAGTGGGTTGTGCACAGCTTTATCCACCGAGCTGGAGGATAACCCTACGAAGTTGTCTGCCTGGAAGAATGGGGCAATTTGCGCCTCAGCCTCGGGATCAAGCGGTTCCAGCAGCTTCCACGCCCGTCTGGGCGCCCGCTGAACGATCCGGGGGACCTTGTCGGGCGGCCGGCGGATGCATCGCAGCGGGGCGCCGCAGGGTTATGCCGCACCGCGCAGGCCGGTCATCTGTGGACCCATGAGAAATCGCTGCCGGCCGTTCTTGAAGCGCAAACCTCCACATCCAATCTGGAGAACGTTGGACTAACCCGATCCGGGCCCCTCTGGCGGACCGCCGAATCGCTCGGCGCAACCTGCGATGTCGGATCACCGCAGTCGTGCGGCGATCGACTAGGGAGCCTTATTCCCCAATCGACATCGCTCTCGATGGCGGCGACTGCCACCAGAAAGGAGCAACCAGATGTCCCATTCCTTCGCGTCTCGCCCCACTGTCATCGTCCGGCCAAGCCAAGCAACTGTTCAGGCTATGGCGACGGCGTGTGCCATGATCGCCTGCGCCGATGGTAATGTCGCGGACAAGGAACGGCGGAGCTTCCTTCGCTTCTTGCATCATCACGGCATACTTGAGCGCTACGGCCGTGCCCCATGCATTGCGGCTTTCAACAAGGCATTGGGTGAAGCGTCGTTGCTAGGTCTCGACGAAATCTGCGAGGCCGCTGATCAGTTCAGCGCTGTTGCCGGCACGCACGCCGCACCGCTGGTGGCGCATGCGGCAGCGTATGTAGCCCTGGCCGATGGCATTACCTGGCCGCAAGAGATCGCGCTGCTGGAGGTAATCCGCAACCGGATAGGCCTGGGTTATCCGCGTGGCTGGGGTAGCCAATGAGGCCGAGATTAGCCTGCAATTAAGTCAGCCGTCCGTCGATGTCGCCGATCGGGTAACGCTGTGACGGCGCAGGTCCAAGGATTTCGAGTTGCTGCTGAACGAGGCCGCGGCGAAAGCGCCGATCGGAGAACTCGTCGACATCATGGACGTCGGTTTCACTTGCGCCTACCTGGCGACGCCGTTCGCGTATCGGATCACTGGCGGAACGGTCTACGTTGACGGGGGCGCTAATATCATCGCATGAGGAAGCAATGACCGACTGCATCGCTGTCCTCAACGCCGGCTCCTCCAGCATCAAGTTCGCCATCCATGGGCTGGAGGATGGGCCGGTCCAGTTTCGCGGCCAAGTGGAGGCAATCGGCGTCGCTCCAGCGTTGAAGGTGCACGACGCGGCGGGCAAGACCGTGGCCGAGCAAACATGGCCGGCCGACGGCCTGAACCATGAGGCGGCGACGCTGGAACTGGTGCAGGTCATCGTCGGCCTGCTGGGCCGCGAGAAGATCGCGGCTGTCGGTCACCGTGTCGTGCACGGCGGCATGCACTTCGATACGCCCGTACGGGTGGATGATGCGGTGCTGGCGGAGCTCGACACGCTGGTGCCGCTGGCCCCGCTGCACCAGCCGCACAACCTGGCGCCGATCCGCACCATCGCCGCGCACGCGGCGCATTTGCCGCAGGTGGCGTGTTTCGATACCGCATTCCACCGGACGCAGGCGCACGTGGTGCAGGCGTTCGGGCTGCCGCGGCGATACTATGACCAGGGTGTGCGGCGCTACGGCTTCCACGGACTGTCCTATGAATACATTGCCAGCCGCTTACCCGAGGTGGCGCCTGGGATCGCCACCAGCCGGGTCGTCGTCGCTCATTTGGGCAATGGCGCCAGCGCGTGCGCGATCCGGAAGGGGCGGAGTGTTGCCAGCACGATGGGATTCACGGCGGTGGACGGGCTGATTATGGGCACGCGATGCGGCGCCATCGATCCCGGCGTGCTGATCTACCTGATGGACACCGAGGGCATGGACGCCCGTAGCCTCGAGGACCTGATCTACCGGAAGTCGGGATTGCTGGGCGTGTCGGGCGGCGTTTCGTCCGACATGCGAACGCTTCGCGCATCGGATGCGGCCGGGGCGAAGGAGGCAATCGAACTGTTTGTCCACCGTATCGTGCGCGAGACGGGGTCACTGGCCGCCGCCCTGGGCGGGATAGACGGCATCGTCTTCACCGCGGGAATCGGTGAAAATGACGCCGCTACTCGGCTGGAGGTTATGCGCGGCTGCGCGTGGCTGGGCGTCGTGCCGGACGAAGCTCGCAACGCCGTCGGCAAGGACCGCATCAGCGCCGACACTTCGCGCATCGACGTGTGGGTGATCCCGACGGATGAGGAGCGCATGATTGCGCGGCACACCCGGTCGGTGCTGGGGCTTTAGGGTGACGGGTAACTAGTGTCTCCCTGACCCTATCGGTCGGGAAACTGCCGGTCAGTATCGCACGGAGGCGATATTGGAATATAGGCGGGCATTGTCAGTGATATAGGCCTCGGCGGTGTGCATCCCGCAGCTCTGCGGTTTACGGTAGCGTATTGGGCGCCAAGTTACTCTCCGGTGCCGATTTCAGCCGCGCAGGCAGCCGGAGGGGGTCCCACACGCCGACCGGGTTACCGCGGATGAACACGACAGCCTTCCCCGCGCGATCCGGACGAGCTTGGGAGCAGGGTGCGCCATCGCGACCGCCGGTATCTGCCGTCGGAAGCAGAGGCTCCAGTGTTCCAGAGCCACGGCAGCTCGGTATCTATGCATGCGGCTGCGTATGTGTCATTATTCCGCAAAAGCCGCGCGGCGAAGCGCACCTTCTGTCACCTCGCCGGTCTGTTCGGTAATCAGGGAGGAAATGCCGTGGAAGGATTAGCAGAGAGTCTCGCCAACTCCGTCTCACGCGCGTGGCGCGACTTCGCAGCGGGGCCTTGGCAACGCGTAGTCAATGTCCGCGATTTTATAGTTCGCAATGTCACACCCTACGGAGGCGATGAGGCATTTCTCGCAGCACCGTCGTCGCGAACTCTGGCCGTCTGGCAGAAGTTACAGCCCTATTTCGAGGAGGAGCGGCGAAAGGGCGTGCTGGATGTCGATGCAGCGACCCCATCCACGATGCTTGCCCATGCTGCCGGCTGGGTCGATCGTGACAACGAGGTTATCGTCGGCCTGCAGACCGACCGTCCATTCCGCCGGGCGATCTTTCCCGCTGGCGGCCTGCGAATGGTGGAAGCTGGCCTAAAGGCCGCCGGGTTCGACGCAGACCCGGCGGTGCATACCGCCTTCACAGAGTATCGGAAGACCCACAACGACGGCGTCTTCGATGCCTATACGCCCGAGATCATGAAGTGCCGCAGGTCAGGCATCATTACCGGACTGCCCGATGCCTATGGTCGTGGCCGCATTATCGGCGACTACCGGCGCGTAGCGCTTTACGGCGTCGACAGGCTCATCGCGGTCAAGCAGGAAGAGCGCTCACAGGTCAACGACATGTGGCCCTCCGACGAGGTGATCCGTACCCGGGAGGAACTCGCGGAGCAGATCCGTGCGCTTCACGACCTTGTCGAGATGGGCAGCCGCTACGGCTGCGACATCTCCCGCCCCGCCGAGAATGCGCAGGAGGCGGTGCAATGGACCTATCTAGCCTATCTTGGCGCGATCAAGGAGGCGAACGGGGCGGCCATGTCGATCGGCCGCGTATCGACCTTCCTCGACATCTATATCACCCGCGACGTGGCCGAGGGTGCGCTGGACGAGGCTGGTGCGCAGGAGTTGATCGACCAGCTCGTGCAGAAGCTGCGCATTGTCCGGTTCCTTCGCACGCCCGAATACGATGCACTGTTCAGCGGCGATCCGTATTGGGCGACCGAGTGCATCGGCGGCCTCGACTTGGACGGTCGCCCGCTGGTGACTCGGTCCAGCTATCGCATGCTGCACACGCTAACGAACTCTTGGACCGGCACCGGAGCCCAATCTCACTGTGCTATGGTCGCGCCAACTGCCGGATGCGTTCAAACGGTACTGCATACGGGTCAGCGCGGCAACATCGTCGCTGCAATACGAGAATGATGATTTGATGCGACCGTACTGGGGCGACGACTATGGCATTGCCTGTTGCGTCTCGGCAATGCGTCTCGGCAAGCAAATGCAGTTTTTTGGAGCACGGGTCAATCTCGCCAAGGCGTTGCTCTATGCGATCAATGGCGGCCGCGATGAAATCAGCGGCGACCAGGTGGCACCGCCTTCGGCCCCTGTGGCTGCAGATGTGCTCGACTACGACGAGGTGTTCGAAAAATTCGACGGGACGATGGAGTGGCTGGCGCGTACCTATGTGCACGCGATGAACTGCATCCACTACATGCATGACAAGTACTTCTACGAACGCCTCGAAATGGCGCTGCACGACCGTGACATCCTTCGCACCATGGCATTTGGCATCGCCGGTCTATCGGTGGTGGCGGATAGTCTTTCCGCGATACGCCACGCGAAAGTGCATGTCCTACGCGACGCGAACGGCCTCGCGGTGGATTATCGTGTCGAGGGCGAGTTCCCGACATTTGGCAATGCCGATGCATTGGTGGACGACATCGCCGCGGATCTGGTGTCGCGCTTCATGGCCAAGATCCGCAAGCACCCGACCTATCGCAATGCGGTACATACCCAGTCCGTTCTCACCATTACTTCGAATGTCGTCTACGGCAAGCATACCGGCAATACGCCGGATGGCCGGCGGAAGGGCGAGCCCTTTGCCCCTGGTGCCAACCCGATGCATGGCCGGGACAGTCACGGATGGTTGGCATCCTGCATCTCCGTTGCAAGGCTGCCCTATGCGGACGCGCAGGACGGCATCAGCTTCACCGTCAGCGTCGCCCCGAGCCTGGCTCGCAAGGACAGCGAGGCCGGCGTCGAGAACGCGGTGAAGGCTTTCGACATGTATTTCGGCCAGGGCGGCTTCCACATGAACCTCAACGTGCTGTCGCTCGAGACGCTGGAAGATGCCATGGAGCATCCGGAGAAATATCCGCAGCTCACGATAAGGGTCTCCGGCTACGCCGTGAACTTCGTCCGGCTTACGCGAGAGCAACAGCTCGACGTCATCCGCCGCACCTTCCATAGCAGCTACTGAGAAGGGGCCTTGGAGCATGTCGGAGCACGGGATGGTGGAGGTCGGCAGCCGATTCGACCTCCGCGCCGGCCGATCGCCAGATGCCCCCGAGACGGGGTCCTTCGAAGGTAAAGAAGCGACCTTCGGTTGGATACACTCGTACGAAACCGGATCCACCGTGGATGGTCCCGGCGTGCGGGCCATGGTCTTCATGTCCGGTTGTCTGTTGCGCTGCCTCTATTGCCACAACCCGGATACATGGCGCCTGAAGGACGGCACCAGGATCGAGTTGGCGCATGCCGTCAGACGTCTCGGCGATTTCGCACCGGCGCTGCGTGCTATGGGGGGTGGTCTCACCATTTCCGGCGGCGAGCCACTCGTACAGAAAGGCTTCACGCGTGGGTTGTTCGCTACCGCCAAGCGGATGGGCCTGCATACGGCACTTGATACGTCTGGGTTTCTCGGACACCGGGCCGACGATGACTATCTCGCCAACGTCGATCTTGTGCTGCTCGACATCAAGAGCGGTGACCCCGACACATATCGCAAGGTGGCGGGTCAGGACCTCCAGCCGACGTTGCGGTTTGCCGAACGCCTGAATGCGCTGGGGAAGCCAGTCTGGGTCCGATTTGTCCTGGTTCCAGGCCAGACAGACGACCCCGACAACATCGAGAAGGTCGCGCGTTTCGTCGCGCCGATGACCAATGTGGAATGGGTCGAGGTGCTACCATTCCATCAGATGGGTGCGTTTAAATGGCAGACGCTTGGAGTGGAGTATCGGCTGTCGGACACACCGGCACCGTCCGACGTACAGGTCAGGGCGGCGCTTGAGATCTTTCGCGGCGCCGGCTGCCGCGCTCGCTGATTTCAAAAGGCTTCGGGAAGGAAACGTCAATGTTGACCGCCATAAGCGACGTGGTCGGCTCGCAGCCGATCCTTGCGCTTTTTCTCGCCATCGGTCTCGGCTATGCAGTCGGGCAGATCAGCATCCTTGGCTTTTCCCTTGGCATCGGTGCCGTGCTGTTTGTCGGCTTGGCAATCGGAGCTTTTGCGCCGAAGGCACAGATCGCGGGCCCCATCGGACTGATCGGACTGATCATGTTCCTCTACGGGATCGGCATATTGTATGGCCGGCAATTCTTCGAGGGACTGTCAGGTGTTGGGAGAAAGTACAACCTGCTGGCCGTCGTTGCCGTCATTGCCGGACTGCTGGTGGCGCTTGGGCTGGGTGCGTTGTTTGATGTCCAGATCGGTCAGACACTGGGAATATTCGCCGGGTCGATGACCAGCACTGCCACACTCCAAGCGGCGCTCGACGTCACCGGCAACAAAGATCCCTCGATTGGGTATTCCGTCGCCTATCCATTCGGGGTGATCGGGCCAATTCTTTGCTTCTATTTCCTCACAAGACGGGTCAAACCGGTCTTCCCTCCGAAGCCTGCGCAATTCCACATGGGGGAAGTCACGATCGAACGGCTTCCTGCAGGTATTGGCACGCTCGGCGACCTTATCAGGTCGCTGCCTGACGGTGTGCAGGTCTCGGGTGTCCGCCATGAACACCGGAACCTTCTGCCTGACGCCGATATGCAAGTGCATAACGGTGACGCGCTGCTGATCGTGGCTGATAAAGAAGCCGCCATCGCTGAGACTGCCGCTACATTCGGTCGTCTGGAGCCAGGCAGAATCGGCAGGGACCGAGGGGACCTCTCCTATCAGCGGTTCTTCGTCTCCAAAGTTAATATGACGGGCATGCGGTTGGCCGATCTCCCGATACCGCCCAGCGCCTCGATCCAGGTCCTGCATGTCCGACGCTATGACGTCGATCTCGTGCCTGCGCCTGAGCTCATGCTGGAGATCGGCGACCGCGTTGGCGTCATTGTACCGACCGAGCATATTGCCGCCGCACGAGCACTATTCGGCGATACGGTAAAGTCTGCTGCGGAGTTCAGCTATGTCTCTCTCGGCTTCGGCATGGTGCTCGGTGTGCTGCTGGGCCTGATACCGATCCCCTTGCCTGGAATTGGCACCGTTACCCTCGGCATTGGCGGTGGACCGCTTATCGTCGCCTTGATTGTCGGAAGGCTTCGGCGCACGGGCCCAATCAGTTGGGTCATGCCGCTGCCGGCCAACATCGTGTTGAGAAACTTTGGTCTGACACTGTTCCTCGCGACGGTTGGCATCAACTCGGGTCAGGCCTTCGTGACAACGATTGCGCTGACGGGGCCACTGATGCTGCTCATTGGCGGAGCCGTCCTGCTGACCACAGTCGCCATCGTGCTGCTGGTGGGTTACTATCTGCTACGAATTCCCTTCGATGATCTGCTGGGCGTTGCATCGGGCGCGACCGGGAATCCCGCGATCCTTGTCTACGCCACACGAATGGCACCCACAGAGCGCCCTGACATCGGCTACGCCATGATCTTTCCGTCAGCCACCATTGTGAAGGTCATCGCAGTGCAGATCATTGGCCTAATCCTGCCCGGCACCTGAGGCAGTTGACAGACATTGACAACTAAACCCTATACGGAACGGATTTGCGCAACTCTATCCGCATCATCGCAATTGGGAGCCATCTTGCTGCGATTCTGTCGCTAATCGAAAATGGCTGGAGAGATCGCTGCCACGGTTAAGTTGACCGGCTCAGAAGCGCCATCCAGTACCAGATGATGGCGTTGGGCACAAGTCTTTTGACGCTGAAGAGAACAGTCTTCTGCTGATGACCGCCGGCCGGGGAAGGTCAAAACGATGTCGGGAGGGGACGCGATGGCGAAGGAGAGGAAGTCTATGACCTCGGGGGGCGAGGTGCTGGAAAGGGCGGCCGAGACGGCGAAGGCGGAGCAATACTGGATCCTCGCCGACAAATCCGAGCCACGCGTACCGCCGAAGAACTTCAAATACGTTGAAGAACTTGCTTTTCTTCAGATCGAGCTGATCAAGATGCAGGAGTGGGTGAAGTACAACCGGCTGAGGGTCTGCGTGATATTCGAGGGGCGCGAGGCGGCCGGGAAGGGCGGTGTCATCAAGCGCATCACCGATCCACTTAACCCCCGCATCTGCCGCGTCGTGGCGCTTTCAACGCCGACCGAGAAGGAGCGCGGGCAGTGGTATTTCCAACGCTACGTCGCGGAGTTGCCCTCGGTGGGTGAGATCGTGCTGTTCGACCGCAGTTGGTACAATCGCGCAGGTGTCGAGCGTGTCATGGGCTTCTGCACCCACGAGGAATATCGCGAGTTCCTGCGCGCCTGCCCGCTGTTCGAGGAGATGCTGATCAAATCGGGCATAATCCTTGCGAAATACTGGTTTTCGGTGAACGACGAGGAGCAGGAGGTGCGTTTTCAGGAGCGCATGCGCAACCCGATCAAGCGTTGGAAGCTCAGCGGCATGGACGTCGAATCGCGCCGTCACTGGGTGGACTACTCGCGGGCCAAAGACGCGATGTTCGCCGAGACCGACACCAAGATCAGTCCGTGGTATCTAGTCAATTCGGACGACAAAAAGAAATCGCGGCTGAACTGCATCGCGCATCTGCTGTCAATGGTCCCGTACAAGGACCTTAAGCCGGTGGAGATCGAACTGCCGCCCCGCCAGTCGGACGACTACAAGCGCCCGAAAAAGTCCAGCCAGCGCTTCGTGCCCGGGATCTATTGAGCCGCACTAATCCCATGAACGGACGCGTGACGTCGAGCCCGAGCAGTCCGACGACCGAGCCGATGAGGCCTTCGGTCTGCCGCAGCGCCGGGCCAAAGGTCCAGCGTATCGTTAGGGCTGTGCTGATCGCCAGCGCCGAGTAGTGAACCACACGGTCAAAGCTGCCCCACCGATGCAATGAAGCGTCATACTCCGCACAGTTTGTAAGCCGATACCGAGGCTTTGGGATGCGATGGCGGCGTTCGGCATGGTATTTGAACTGCAATGCCGGGCGGTTTCCAGGGTGCTGAAGAAGCGCCCAATGTGTGGCGCCGCCATGCAACAAAGTCTACTGCCATGGCATTTCGTGAAGGCAAAGCCTGCGACAACCGCTACGTACATCTGGCATCAGCTTTACAGCTAACCTGATTAGCATAACATTCCTGATGGCAGGCATGGTCCGCCTCTTCGCGATGGAAAGCGCGGTCGCACTTCGCGCGGCATTTTGACGCAGCAGCTTGACAGCGCCCGGCAGCTTCTTCACTGCATTGCGCCAGCAAGGCGGTAGGGATCGATGTGGCGATAGCAACCGTCGCAATAGCTCGGGCGAAAATCGGAATTATGTTGCGGCGCGATATAGACTCTTGATGGGCCGACGCTTTTTCGTTCGGTCGGCCAGCGATGGAAACCTTAAGCGCGTGCGTGAGCAGGTGCGCGAGCCAAAGAGCGGTCAGTGTAAAAGCTGCAGTTTTGGACAGTGTCAGAAATTAACTCGTGATCGAAATCGCCTGAACCACTCCTACTAAAACCCATGAGAGGAAGGCGGCTCGAAACGCTCCGCGTATGCAAAAAGGGCAGCCTCCCAGACGGCTCCAAAGCGATATCGCGAACCGGCGAAGTGATCGACGACAGTACATTGAGGCTGGCATTGCCATCTCCTTCTTCGTAGCGAGACGCTTCCTTGTAGGCTGTTGTCTCGAGAAATTCACGGCTGCCGATCGGCTGCACCCGGCCCAACCGGCAGGATCCGGCAGGTCGATAACTGTCGGAGCGCTCACCTAAAACAACACGCCGACTTCGGCCAGGAAGGTGGCTTGGTTGCGGTCGCTCCCGGAGCTGCCGTAGCCGACCGAACCAGGGGTGCCGATCGCGGTCAGATGGAGCAGTCCTGCCTCGCCGCGAACGAACAGGTGCTTTTTTGCCCAGTCCGGGCTCCAAGTCGGCCCGACCACCATGCCGTAGCCCTGAGCACCTGGATTGAGAAACCAAGTCTGATTTCCATTGCTGGTAAAATATTGAAGCCAGCCGCCAATAGAGAAAGGCGAGTCTCCCAACTTATAGTTTGCGAACAGGGCGACACCGAAGTGGCTGGAATAGTCCGTCAGACCGACATTTGGATTCCTGGTTGACCACACATATTGCACCTCCGGCACCAGCGTGAGATTGCCGCTGGTCATGCTATAGTAACCCCCGATCACGGACGAATTGACCAAGTTGGCGGCGCCAGCTTCTGCCACCGTGGATGAGCTATACGGTCTGGTCGCGCTGCCATAAAACCGAGCGTTGAGACCGGTAGCGCCAAGATTTGTGGCTCCAAACAGCGAGATCTCATTATTGTCGTTAATCGAATACGACGCCAGAAGTTGCAGATAGTTCCATACGTTCGTATCGAATCCGTCGCTGAAGGCGATTGAACCAGCAAAGGGCCCGTGTGTGTATGTTGCTGTTACGCCAACACTTTGAGCATTCTCCACATCCCACAATGAGGTGGTCATCATATTGAAATTTCGCCAATCTATCCCCAACTCGTAACCTTCGAGCGAACCAATCTGTCCGGCCGAGATGGTAAGGTCTGAGGTGGGAGCTGCTGTGATATAAGCGGCGCGGAAAGGCCCCGTGGACCACTTCTGTGCCGTGACCGTCTTGGGCCTGGTGCCGAGAGTAAGTGAGTTGACCCCGCCGGCTTCAATTGTGAACTGGATCAGCCCGTCCGGCTTTTGCAATTTGACCAGTCCATTGAGAAACTCGAGCCCGGCGCTTGTGCTGGTTCCCAGCAGCCCCTTGTCCGTGTCGCTCCCTGCGCCTGCAAGTGCGTAGCCATAGCCATCCGCGCCGCCACTGATTTCCAGTTGGCCAAGTGGGCCGGCGTCAAAGGAGAAAGGCGACGGTTGTTCGACCGCGACCGCGAACGCTGGAATCAGGGCGAGAGAAGCGGTGCCGCAGAATCTATACAAGCGGCGTTTTCCTTGCATAGTCTGGTGTCTCCTCCTAGCGAGACTCTATATCGGCTCGTTCTTCCGGATACCGGCGTCTAGTGCTTTGGCGTTTGCGGCAGGCCTACGGAAATCGGATCCGGAAAGCACCGGTTCCGCCTCGACTGATCAGCCCGCCGACGTTGATCTTTCGTGGCCGAAAACCTGCTCAGCACAGGACGAGGTTAGCGGCCAGACCGCCTTCACTTGTTTCCTTGTACTTGGAGGACATGTCCCGGCCTGTTTCGGCCAACGTCTTGATTGTCGTGTCCAAATCGACGCGATGCCTTGTCTCGTCTTCGTTGCTCGCAATCATGAACGCAGTCCAGGCTTTCACGGCGCCAAACGCGCACCGCTCTATGCACGGCACCTGCACGTATCCGGCAACCGGATCACAGGTAAGTCCGAGGTGATGTTCGAGTGCCGATTCGGAGGCATTCTCGACCGTCTGTGGTGAACTGCCCAAAGCCCCCGCGAGCATCGCGGCGGACATTGCCGACGCAACGCCAATTTCCGACTGGCAGCCGCCCTCGGCGCCGGAAAGCGTCGCACTGTGCTTGCACAGATAGCCTATTGCAGCGCCAGCCAGCAGACCACGACGGATTTGCTCGGGCGAAGCCTTCCGCTTGCTTTCCACGAGGCCGAAGACGATTGCAGGCATTACGCCGGCAGATCCACCGGTGGGCGCCGTGATCACGAGATGGCCTCTCGCATTTTCTTCGGATGCCGCGAGTGCGCAGGCCGCAACCAATCCGATCGCACGGTCGCTTTCATATTTTTCATCGTTGGCGCGCGCCCAAACCGTCGCCGCCTTCGAATACAGCTTGATAGGGCCAGGTAGCACGTCGTCTTTCGCCGACAGCCCCGACCTCACGGTCGCAAGCATCGCCGCCGCAATCTTGTCGAGGAATGCGTTGATTTGGTCCTCACTCTTGCCACTCACCGCGATCTCGTTCGCGAGGATCACGTCAGCAATCGATAGATTGTTCGCCTCAGCGTGTTGTCGCAATTGCTTCATAGTTGCGTACGGATATTTTGGCTGCCCTTTCTTTGGCGGAGTGTAGCCCTTCCATTCAATAAATCCGCCGCCGACAGAATAGTATTCAAGTTCGTAGATAATGTCGTCGCCGGCGACCAGTTGGCAGGTCATGGTATTTGGATGTGGGAAGTCACCCTTCGGCGAATCGTAGATAATGTCGGCAAGCGAGAGGACAAATTCTTTATTACCCAGCCTTACTGGGTAGGTTTGGTCGGGGCTCACGACCATATCGTCGAGGAAGCGCGGATCCACGGTAGCCGGCTCCTTGCCTATCAAACCAGCCAGTGACGCGCGCTCAGTGCCATGACCCTTGCCGGTGGCACTCAGGCTGCCGAAGAGACGTACCTTTAGCCCCGTTGCCCGTGCGAGCTGATCAGCCGGCAGTCGCTCGCAGCGCTGGTAGAAATCATAGGTAATGCGCATGGGGCCGATCGTGTGCGAGCTCGATGGACCCGGCCCAACCTTATAGAATTCCTCAAGCACGGTCAGCACAGGGCCCTTTTCTTCCTTAACGATATTAAGGTCCGGCGAAAGCGTCGTGCCAAGCTTCGTGGCGGAAGCCTCTGCGGTGGCGCGTTGCGCCCTTGCCTCGGCGGTCCATGCCTGCCCTGTCAGTATAGCCGCGGCTCCGATGGCAGCGTGGCGGAGAAGGAAAGCTCGCCGATTGAGACCGGGCGGCAGATCAAAGCTCTTCGGGAGGGGCCAATACGAATTCCGGCTCCGCATAAATCCGTCCATTTGTGCATCCTCCCTTTGACCATAACCGAGGGCTGGGTTCGAGACCCTTTGCCTATGTTTAGGATGGGATTAAAGGCGACTTCGGCGACCTGCAAGCTCTTATTTGGGGCGAAGCATTGATGAAGATCATCGTGCGCACCGGCCGATCGCTACTCCTCTTTCCGTGCTGCCCGCACTCAGCGCGAGGGTTTTCTGGGACAAGCTTACGAGCTGCCAGCGCCGCGTCCACCTCTATGGCGCGATAAGTGTTCGCAACGGCCTTGCCCAACCCGACGAGGTCACCGGTTTCTGGCGCTGGATTGTATCTGCTATGTGACGCCGAACTCACGCTTCGTGGAATACCTTGTCGAGGTAGCAGAAGCGCCATAGCAACGAGCCGGGCACGGGGCCTTCTCTACGTGGTCATCAAGCCTGGATACCGTCGGATGGCAACTGTTAGCGGCGTCAAGCGAGGTTTGTCGTTCCAGTGATTCACCCAGCTGGGTTTCGATCTCGACATGGAACGCATCGCCGGGATCACCGGCGGCGCCGTTCACTTCCTGCTCGACGATCTGGCGGGCCAGCCCTTCTACGCCTGGTCCGGCAGCGCGTACCTGAACAACCGCCTTTTCGCCGGCGACGGTCCTGCGTTCCGCGTGAACGAGTTGTCCTATGAGCAGAACCTGTGCTATGCGCTGATCAACGATGGTGTAGATGTCCGATTGGTCCAGGAGTTCCTGGGTCACGCTAGCATCACGAGCACGGCGATCTACACGGCGATATCGCCAAAGCGGCTGGCGGCCGTCCGGGTGCGGTAGGTTAACCTTCGGCGCCCGACAACCCAATCCCGTCCGTGGTTAACTCAGCCGGGGCCTAGCTTCAGACGGTTACAGAGACACGTTACCCAATCCCTTGACCCCACATCGCCAAGTGGGCAGCGGGTCATAGTCCGCAAACTAAGACAGCAACGTCGCCCCCTACGTCGTAGCAGGGGGCTTTTTCACGTCCAGCAGAGAGCTATGCGGCCGAGGCATCCCCGCCGCCGCCGTCCTCAAATCAGAGCGCATCTTCGCGTTGATGGATGGGAAACCTTGCGTGGAATTCCGATGGTACCCGATCCGGCTCTGCTATTTCGCGGAACGCGGGGAAAAAGTGCGATGCCGACCGACTGGGCCGACAAGGTGAGGGACGCCCATCACCCATCTGGAAACAAAAAACCGCAGGGTGCTTGAACGAGCTGAACCTCACGACTCCCCTCATTTTTACTGGTCCACATCTAGCGTGAATCCGGCGCGTTTCCCTACAGCATGTTGAAGTGCTGGCGGGTGAGGGTGTCATGGGCAAGGTGGAGCGTTGGCTTGGCGGGCGCCTGAAGGATATTCGTGGGTTTATCGAAGGCCTGTATGAGCATGACCTTCATGCCAAGCGGGTTGATGCCTTGGCCGGGGCCACGTTGGGCGTAATGACCAGCGCGTCGCTAGCGGTCGCGGTGATTTGGCAGGCGCTGGCGCAGGCGCGCGGTCTGGTGACCAAGCACGCGATCAAACCGGTCGATCGGTTGCTCAGCAATCAGAACATCGATGTCTGGGACAGCTTCGCCCGCTGGGTGCCGCATCTGATCGGCACGCGGAAGGAAATCGTTGTCGCTGTGGACTGGACCGAGTTCGATCGCGATGGCCAGGCAACGCTCGCGCTCAACCTGGTGACCGGACATGGCCGTGCCACGCCACTGCTGTGGGTGATCGTCTGGAAAGAGGAACTTACAGACCAGCGCAACGATTTTGAGGACGCCTGCCTGCTGCGACTGAAGCAACTTGTGCCGCCAGATTGTGCCGTCACGGTCCTCGCCGACCGCGGTTTTGGCGATCACAAGCTATTCAAGTTCCTCGATGATCTGGGTTTTGGCTATGTCATCCGGTTTCGCGGCAACATTCACGTCACCGATGCCGGCGGCGAGACGCGTCCGGCCGCCGACTGGGTGGGCAAGTCGGGTCGGGCACGCAAGCTGCGCGGTGCGCAGGTCACCGCATCGCACGCCTATAAGGTCGGTGCGGTGGTCTGTGTCCACGCAAAAGCCATGAAGGAGCCTTGGTGTCTTGCGGTCAGCAATGCCGAGGCCTCGACCGCGATGCAGGTCAACTATTACGCCAAACGTTGGACCATCGAGCCTAACTTCCGCGATACCAAGGATCTGCGGTTCGGCATGGGGCTTGGTGCCACGCGCATCGATGAACCAACCCGGCGCGACCGGCTGCTGCTCATCAACGCATTCGCAATGGTGCTGCTCACAATGCTCGGCGCCGCCGGCGAAAGCCTCGGTATGGATCGATTACTTAAGTCCAACACGTCGAAGAACCGCACTCACTCGTTGTTCAGGCAAGGCTGCATGCTCTACGAACTGATCCCAACCATGCCAGATCAAAGACTATTCCCCCTTATGGCCCGCTTCGCCGAGACCGTATCAAAATGCCGGTCGTTCAGCGGACTTTTCGAGGTCATTTGAAATGAGGGGATAAGTGAAAGTCGTTCATTTGAAAGTTGCTGAAGCGCTTCAGGACCGGCGGTGTGTAGATTAGGGTCGTGCAAAGGCGTCTGTGCGTGCAGCGACCCAATAATCCCGAGCAGAACCATAGCGAAGGAGAAACAGACCTTTGAAATCTTCTCCACCGCCATAGCGCAGGCCGTTAGCATCTCGTTCGCGCACGCGAGTGAAGACTCTTCAAACTCCCCTTTTTGTAATCTATATTGACCGAGTGCGTTTTCTGCTCGCGCGCGAGCGGGAATGGCGACAAGCCCCTCGCCGAGATGCCTCGCAGACTTCGCATACACCATCATAGACTGCATGTAGGAGCTGGTCAGCGAACGAAGAGGCGCGGGCGGTTCCAGCGCGAGATAACTATCGCGCAAATTAGGGCTGCAAGTGACAAGAGGGGAGATATCCAAGGCGGAAAGTTGGGAATCTTGTTGTCGATGGCCTTCTCGCGTAATTCAGCCGTCTTCGTCCCCTCATCTATCGCATTGTCAAGTTGCTCGCTGGTAACAAATGGCTGGGCTATTTCGGCGACATCCTGCTTTGTGACGGTGTTCTTTTCAAAAGATCGTCCACCTCGGCCCTTGAGTATCCTTGCGGCGGGGCAGGTGGTGGGGCCGCTGGCTGATCTGCCGTCGATGAAGTTGGACACCGGATTACCCAAATGTGGAGTCCGATGAAAGATCCTAATTCGAACCAAACCGTGCTAGCCGCCACGGCGGAAATGGCGGTCCACAAACCAATCCGACGCTGGAGTGCAGCACGCAAGCGAGACGTCGTGCTGCGACTGCTGCGGGGTGAGTCAATCGAGGCCGTCTCGCGCCAGGTTGCCGTCGAACCCTACCGACTGGAGCAGTGGCGCGAGCGAGCCCTTGCCGGACTCGACGCCGGGTTCAAAGACCGTGCCGAAGATGACCCAGTTCAGGCAGGGCTGGGGGCCGCCTACAAGCGCCTGGGCGAACTTGGCATGGAGAACGAACTGCTGCGCGAGAAAATCGCCCGCCTGGAGGGCGGCGTGCCTTTTCACCGGGCGAGATCGCGCAAATGAGCGCGGCGATCTCGCCTGCCACCTCCCAGAGCTACGGCGTGCAACGCGTCTGCCGTATCTGGGGCCTGCCGCGCTCATCGTTTTACCATGCCGCCCGTGGCGGCGTGGTGGCACAGTCGGCGGCACGCCGTGGCCCGGTGCCGCCGGTCGCCGAAGACAGTCTGCTGGCCGAGATCCAGGCCGACATTGCGGCTTCTCCGTTCCGTGGCGAGGGCCATCGCAAGGTCTGGGCCCGGCTGCGGTATGGCCTCGGGCTGATCGTCGGCCGCAACCGGGTGCTGCGGCTGATGCGCGAGAACCAGTTGCTCTCGCCCTACCGCCACCCGCCACGTCCGGCCAATGACCACGATGGCACCATCCTGACCACAGCCCCCGACCGGCTCTGGGGCACTGACGCCTCCATGGTGCAGACCGTAGCGGACGGACGTGTCTGGGTGTTCGCGGCGCTGGACCATTTCAACTCCGAGGTCGTCGGCCATTATGTCTCCACCGATGACAGCCGCTTCGCCGCACTCGAGCCGGTCAGCCAAGCCGTCACCGCTCGCTTCGGCGGGATCGAAGCCGATGCCGCGCGCGGCATCACGGTGCGCGCTGATAACGGGCCGCAATACATCTCCCGCCACTTCACCCGCCAACTCGCTCACTGGGGGATGGCGCTCAGCCATTCCTTCCCGCATCAACCGGAAACCAATGGCGTGGCCGAACGGTTCTTCCGCACCCTCAAGGAGCAGGTCATCTACGGCCGCATCTTTCCCACCGCCGCCGAGGTGAGGACGGCGGTAGCCACATTCGTCACACGCTACAACGCGTCCTGGCGCCTCGCCCGGCTCGGCTACATGAGCCCGCTCGATTACCGGACACGGCACACGGCTACACCAGCCTTGCAGATGGCAGCATGATCGATCCTGCTGTTCGATCGGAATGCGACCGATCCCGCCGTCCCGACCAGCCTAACCCGAGCCAGCGCGCGCAGGGATGGTCAAGCAAGGCCGAAGGCCTCCGCGTCAGCGGCTTGTGCTTGACCGAACCGAGCACGCTGGCAATATCGTCCAGTCGGGGAAAGCATGACCTGACCGGTTTCGTAACGCCTGCCGTGTGTCCAATCTATTGGTGGCAGAACAGTGGGGCCGCTGGCTCCAGCTTCGGAGGAATTTTAGACAGCAACTCACTCCGAAGTTGATCGATCAAACGATCGACTTCTGCCCGGCTGTAGTAGTGTGACAGCTTAGCACCGACGGCAGTTGTTGTGCACTCCAACAAGCACGCGGCCAAAGTCGCGAGAACTAAATGCCGTTTCACGCGTTGCTATCTCCCATCCTCCCCGTGACTGCAGCATGCAAATCCCGGGCAAGGGAAGGGCTACGATCAGCCCCTGGATTTGGGGCCTGGAATTACGATATAGCAATCAGAGGAAACATTCGCTGGCCAGCTTCGCCAATTATTCGCTGGGCCATTGGGCTGCATGGTTAGGTAAGACGGGCGCTATTGGATGCTGACCTGTCGCAGCGCTGTTGGCTGCACCACGTTGCCGCCGCTGCTGAACGGCCGGTCATTGATCATCAACAACACGAGACTGGCGGCGACCGCCGTTGAGAATATGGCCATGCCCAGTGCGGCAGTCGGCTTGCGGTCGAGGTGCACGACACCGATTGTCAGCAGAACGAGCATGTCCAGGATGAAAATCACCATCCATTGGGACCGCGCGATGACCGCGCTGCTCAGCAGTATGCGACCACGCCTCGCGTCCACCGCACGCTCAATGGCCGCTATTGCCCGGGCCTGCGTTTCGTGTTGGCCGAAGGTGGCTCGGTCGAGCGTCAGCAGGGCCGTCAGCGCGGCATCGAGCCCGGGCGATACTTGTTATAGCGTTGCCTTCCCGGCCAGCATATCCGGCCAGTCTTGAGTCTCGACGAAGCGCAGATGCGCCCGCCATTCCGGCAATTGTCGCGTCGCGCGTTTCAGCCGGCAACAAGCCTACGCGTGCGACGACGTCGTGGATAGCGGCTGCCTCCTGCGTGGCGAAAGCATTGGCACGATCCAGGTTCTCCCAGACCCGACCGGCCAGGAACGCAATGAGCAGAGCTATGATGACCGACAGTGGCGTGAGTAGAACCGGCGTTAGCGTCTTCAGGTCGGACGCCAGGCGATGGCGGGCGAGGGCCGCCGATAAGCCAAAAACCACGGCGGCCAGCGCATAGCAAAATGCGAACGTAGCCGCGCCGATGGCGATCGCGTTCTGCGATTCTACCCAGAAAATCTTGGTTGCTGTATTTCCCCCACCGACGGTCAAGCATATCACTCGGTTTGTGCGATAGCGTTTACAAGGTCCGGAGTTGCTGTAGGGCGGACCACAATGAACGAAGAGCAGGAGCGGGCGCTGTTAGTCATCCGCCAGGGTGATCTAGCCGGACATCGCACCGGAGACGGCCCATGTTCCGTTTTGTCCTTTCCGCGATGGCTGTTGCCGGAATTCTGGCAACAACGCTGCCCGCCTTTTTCGATCCAGCAACCGATCGTGCCAAAGCCTCGTCGGCCGTCCCACCGGCACCGGCCCCCGTGGGTTGCCACAGATATGGCAGGTGGGCAGTACATCTCTGGCTTACCAGCCCCGAGGCAACTCCTGTCGGTCGATTGACAGTGATAGTTTTGCGGGCACCCTCGCTCGTGATCCGTCCGCGTCAGAGCGACTTTCCGGAACTATTGTAACCCCAGATCAACGGCGCGAAAAAATACATTCGCGTACATGGAGGTCTACAGAGTCGTGCCCACTACCGAGGGCGGGAGAGAGTGTTTCTCGGGCGCGGCGCCGGAACGACAGTGGCCTGTGCGATTTAATACTCGGGCGGGTGCCGAGGCGACCGCCGCCTATCTCAAACGGTCCATTGACCGTTCGCCATCGCCGCGCATGGCCGCTACTGCCCGCCAAGGCCGGACCAGCGCATCCTGATTGATTGCTGAGCGTCGCACGAACCAACGCCACGCCGCTCATCATCCGGCCCATGGACGGTGCACAACCGACCGGCCACAGCCTCGTCCCCAAGCGGCCGGGTTCGGCGTACCAAAATTTGCTAGTCTTCCTCAACGGAGCCTATCTCGACCGCCGGCAGCACCCGGTGGAGTGCCGTTGGGTCAGGGCTTTGTCGCCGTCTCCGGATGGCGAGCGCGGTTTCGGTCTGACGGCGTGGCCGGGTTGTCTCGCGCCGAACCGGGACCGCCAATCCAATGTGGATTGGCATGGTCCCCTGGTTTCACCATAGCGTCTTGCCATCGATCACCCCGATCGGCTGGGCGTTGGAATCAAAATCCTCCAACAGCCACGCATTCACCTGCACCTTGAACTTTCCAGGCACCGGCTGCTTCGCCTCGTGATCCCAGAGCGGCGAGCGGGACCACGTACCGCATCCACAAATCGGAGCAGTGACGATGTTCGACCGATAACTGCCCCACTGTGGTGGGTCGAGACGCGATCGCGCGCCGTGGTCGTCTTGGTGTCCTGATAGGCCCACAGTGCGGCGCGTTCGGTGCAAAGGAGCAGGCGCAACGGGTTACCGTCTCCGACCGTTCCGCGACGATGGACTGGGTGGCACCGTCGTGGCAACTTCCCTTCACCGTCATCGTGCAGGCGTCGATGAAGCCGGCAGTCGCCAGTGCATCAGAGCGGAATTTCTGGCGAGCGTCGAGCAAATCGAGGCAGCCACTAATGATCCAGCATGGTATCTGGACCGGAACGGGTATCCCCGTATCCAATTATTTTCTGGGCGAATTTGTAGTATTGCACGGTATTATGAATGAGTTGAGCCGGAGTAACTCCCAGTATATTGTCGAGACTCATCAGGAACTGCCTAGTATACTGCCTGACGACCACGGCAGACCCGCTGGCTGATTCAGTCTTTTTTTATCTTGACGGTGATGATACCGTATTCGCGTGAACGGGCAGTGGTTACAGTCCAGCAGTCGTCTCAACCGCCAGAGACTCGTTTGGCGGGCGTCCGTAGCGGCGGTCCTATCCATCTCTGGAAATATCTCCATCGCAGCAAACATGTGTTCCTCTCTAGATGGCCAGAAATATTGCTCCTGCGAGTATAATCAAAGATGTAGCAGTACAGATAATTCCTGCAACTGTACCCTCTATGATGCTCAGACGCCGGTTCCTGTTCTCCGATCTCAGCCGCCGAAGAAATCTGACCATGAGAGCGAGCCATCATCGGGTCACCGTGCGCCACAAAAGCTTTCAATCCGCCACAACTCAAAGCCATCCCCTCCGGTTGATTACAACCGAAAGGCTGAGCGTCCGCCGCAAGAGATAACAATCAGCCACGACCCGAAGCCACTGGCTGAGGAGGGACGAACAGCCCGCGATTATGTGCAACTCGCTCAGACGGCGATCACCAAAGGCAAGATAGCCGACGCAGTTGAGTTGATCGAGAAGGGGCAAACGCGTTTGCTGGATCGGTCGGTAAATTTGGATCGACTTTTGACCCCATCACGGACGAGTCAATTCAAAATTTATCAGCCGCCAAGCGAGCGCTGCTGACCAAGGATCGGGCGGCTGCCCTGGGAGCACTGGATTCCGCATTGGCCCAGATTAAATAATTGAACCGCGCCGGGTTTGCCGGAGGCTCTGAACCTTGAGAGGTTGGAGCGATGGAGAAAGCAAAGACGGCGAGCCGGTATTCGGCTGAGGTGCGTTCGCGTGCGGTCCGGATGGTATTGGAGCACGGGGCGGATCACGCCTCGCAGTGGGCAGCGATAGGGTCGATTGCGGGCAAGATCGGGTGCACGGCAGAGACGTTGCGAGGCTGGGTGCGCCAGGCGGAGTGCGATGGGGGTCTGCGAGCCGGTCCGACCAGCGACGAGCGGGAGCGGATCAAGGTGCTGGAGCGCGAGAACCGCGAACTGCGCCAGGCCAACGAGATTCTGCGCAAAGCGTCGGCGTATTTTGCGATGGCGGAGCTCGACCGCCGGTCCAAACCATGATCGCGTTCATAGACAATCATCGTGCTGCTTACGGGGTCGAGCCGATCTGCCGGGTTCTACCGATCGCCCCGAGCACCTACCATGCCGATACAGCAAAGCGCGCCGATCCCACCAAATTGTCCGCCCGGGCACAGCGCGATGCGGCCTTGCAGACCGACATAAAGCGGGTGTGGGATACGAACTTCCAGGTCTACGGTGTGCGCAAGGTCTGGCGTCAGCTTCAGCGCGAGGCCATCGCAGCACCACGCTGCCAAGTTGCACGGCTGATGAAGCATATGGGCTTGGCTGGCGCGGTGCGCGGCAGGACGTTGAAGACCACGCACAGCGACAAATCGACGCCGTCTCCCCTCGACCGGGTGAACCGGCAATTCCGGGCGCCGGCGCCGAATGCCTTGTGGCTGGCGGACTTTACCTACGTCGCCACTTGGCAGGGCTTCGTCTATGTCGCCTTCGTCATCGACGCCTTTGCCCGGCGCATCGTCGGCTGGCGAGTATCGCGCTCAGCACGGGCGGACTTCGTGCTCGACGCGCTCGAGCAGGCGTTGTGTGATCGCCGCCCGGTCCGCCAGGGCGGCCTCGTGCACCACAGCGATCGCGGCGTGCAAGGCGGATTCAAGTGATCGTCGCAACGACGATCCTTTTAGCTCGGCAGGGATGATGCTGATGCCCCAACCTGGACAAAGCATAGCGCCGTGCTTGGTCTCGTCCAGGACGAGCCGGCGCTGCGCGCCGGTGCCGCACGCGGCATCCTGGACAAGACCTGCGCGCGGCGCTCTGCCCGAAGACAGGTCGGCTCCGAGGAATGGTCCTTTTGATCTCACCAAGGAATGTAATTTAGATCTGGATGCGGACAAGCGGCAATCAAAGCCAGGATGACGTCGCGTGCAGATACGGGGGTTGGTTCCGAGCGCCGCTCAGCATGGCCGATGTAAACAGCTGGTCAAGCGCCTCAGCCGGGGTTTTCCAAGCCAGCGTCTTTCGAGGCCGAGCGTTGAGCGCAGCCGCCACAGCCGCAATCTCGTCGGCGCTGTGCAGGCTGAGATCGGTGCCTTTGGGGAAATACTGGCGCAGTAGTCCGTTGGTGTTCTCGTTGGTGCCGCGCTGCCATGGGCTGTGAGGATCACAGAAATAGACCTGGATGCCGGCGTCGATCTTCAGGCGTGCGTGTTGAGCCATCTCAGCTCCTTGATCCCAAGTCAGCGACCGACGCAATTGCGCAGGCAAGATGGTAATCGTTCGGGTAATGGCCTCGCATACCGCATCGGCACCATGTCCGGCGAGTGCGGGTCCGTTCTTCACGCGCGCCTCGTGGCCATGGTCGGTCATACGCGGCAAATGCAACAGCAGAGTGAAGCGCGTCTTGCGCTCGACCAGGGTGCCAATCGCGGAACTGCCGAGGCCCACGATGAGATCCCCCTCCCAATGGCCTGGCACGGCGCGATCAGCTGCCTCCGCGGGACGTTTGCTGATCATTATCTCGGAAGAGATGAAGGTTTTTCCTCGGCCGCGGGTGCGCGCTCGCGGTATTCGCAACGCCCGCCCGGTACGCAAGCAGGCCGTCAGCTCGCGGCGCAAAGCGCCACGACTTGGAACAAACAGCGCCTGATAAATCGTTTCGTGGCTGATGCGCATCGTCTCATTGTCCGGGAAGTCGACCGGCAAGCGGCGAGCGATTTGCTCCGGGCTCCAGGCCCTTGCCCACCGCCGAGGCTTTCGGGGTCCATGGCGGCGGCCTCTCCAGTGCACAGCCGGCCCGGAAACAGCAACCCCACCCGGAGCGACGACGACACCGGCCAATCGTTCCTCCACATAGGTTCGCAGTGCAGTGTTAAGCGCAAGCTTGGCCTGCTTGGGGCGGCGAGCAGATCGCTCGGCATGCCACTGCGCTGTCGTCGCGCGATACGCCAGGCCGCCACTTCGGGTCGCAGCATTGCGCCGCAGCTCCCGCGAAATCGTTGAAGCGGCTCGCCCGAGCCGGCGCGCAACCTCCCGCCCGGAGCAGCCTTGAACGCGAAGAAGGGCGATCTCCTCCCGCTCCGCAAATGAAAGATACCGCCCGGACAGCGGCTTCGCTGATCGCCGAAACATCGCTGGTGGCATGCCGCCTGCCTTTCGGAACAATCGTGTTCCCACAGCCTGCGACATACCAGCCTTGAGCGCCGCATCCTCACTCGCCATGCCAGCCGCGATCGCCGCCCAGAACCGTCGTTGCTCATCTCGTCCTGCCACCACCGGACGACCTGGTGAGAACAGGGGCGCCCGACCAGACCGATCCGAATGCCGCCTATGTCTCGTCATCGCAACTTCTCCCTCGAGGTGTTGCGACGACCATTAAAGTTCAAGCAATACCTCTCGATCCGTTACAGCGAGCGCCTGCGTGAGGCCGGCATCGAGCCATCCGTCGGCAGCGTCGGCGACAGTTATGACAATGCGCTTGCCGAAACGATCAACGGCCTGTTCAAGGCCGAGGTGATCCACCGGCGTGGCCCGTGGCGCAGTGCCGAGACGGTGGAACTCGCCACTCTCGTATGGGTCGACTGGTTCAACAATCGTCGCTTGCTCGAACCGATCGGAAATATCCCACCCGCAGAAGCGGAACTCCGTTACTATGCCCAGGCCGATGAGCGCGCCATGGCAGCGTAATTCAAACCAAACAGCCTCCGGCAAACCCGGCGCGGTTAACAGAAGCCTTGCTAGCCGATCTGGTGACGGTGGCTGCTGAGCATCTCAAGAAGGGTGACAAAATCCATCTGACCGGTCTGGACATCCTGCAAGTCCGCGCGCTACCGGCGCGAATGGGGAGGAACCCGGCGACCGGCGCATCCATCAAGATCGCGGCCAGCAAGAAGATCGCCTTCCGGCCAGCGAAGGAACTAAAGGAGACTGTCTAATTTGAGATACCGAGCGAACGTGAGGCCCTGCTCGTTCACGCCTCGGCAATCAGGGCGTCTGTTGTCATCGCAGGGGCGCGGGATTTGGAACTCAACCGCTGATGTCAATCAACTACTACAGCCGGGTTTCCACGCAGCAACCTACCTGATCCTTCACGGCGCCAGGATCAACCTCTAACGTCGCGCGCATGAATTATCCGATCTGGGGCTTCCTGGCGCTGCTCCCCGCACTTTGCGGTTGTGTTTATGTCGATGCGACAATTCCTGTGGCGACGTTGGGTTTCTATTCCGCGCCCCCGCTTCCTGAGTATCCCCCGCCGCCTGCCTATGTTCCGCCGCCATCTCAAAACAGGGACCCGAATGCGCCGATCCTGATTCACCCAGGCTGAAGCAGTTTAGCGACGGCTCACAGGATGCGGGTCTGCCGCATGTAGTCGATGTAGCGGGCCGTTCGGAGTGGACAGGCAAAGCGGCTGCCCAGGGGAACAATTGCGCCGAACACAGCGATCCTATCGATTGTGAGATTATTCACACCTGGCGCGGGCTGACTGACCTCGTCGAAGGTC
>CAVYXX010000007.1:0-41045 GCA_963772355.1 uncultured Alphaproteobacteria bacterium
GTCGTTTGATGGGGTGGCCGATTGTTGTGTAGTACCCACACTGGCTCGCAAGCGGGCCGGTAAGATAGGCGGGAGCATCATGCAATGCCCCTACGCTGGCGCAGCAAGCGTCTGGTGGGCACTTCGGAAACAGCCAAGTGCGTTTACCACGCCTTAGTATGGCTTGCCATAATCTCAGGAAGCCGCTGGAAACCCATGCGAATTTGCTCGCTATACGTCGTCTCCGCCATGGGCGACGGCGGGGCTGCCCTCGTAAGCGGCGACTGAAGGGGCGGAACGGGGTGCGGTGACTGATGCAGGGTTGGCCGCGATTTCGATGTCGGAGAACTCCTGAGTTTCATCGCGCAGGCGCTTTGGCGGGCTGAGTTTTCAAGAGTTTTCGCCCGACTGACCGAACCATCGACCCGAAGCCCGATAGGGCCGTGCTGGGACGTTCAGCGGCGATAAGCGGACAGGAAGGCCGCACCGCGTTCGGTCAGTTCGATGCGGGTGGCCTGACCGGCAGTATGGACGCGAGCGACCAGGCCAGCATCGATCGCATCCTCCCAGACCGTCAGCCGTGGGCAGGAGGTGCGCCACGCGTCCATGACGTCGACGTAGTCTCGGGGTTCGGCAGCAAGCCATGCGAGGAAGTCGACTGTCAGCGGTGTGAGGATATCGACCATGGTTACATTTCCCAAGAGCCGGACCCTGGCAGCATGGCGCTCACCAACCGCCAAGCCAAGGCATTTTTGGCATCGCCCACGAGGTCGGTCCCCGTTGAAAAGTCTATAAATTCTCCCCGTTAGAAATGTCACCCCGCGCGCAAAGTAGAGATGACACTCGGCCCCCCACCCGGGCAGCTTTCCAGTTCGGTTGAGGCGCCTGCTTTCCCGTTCTTTAATCGCGACCCCTATAGACCGTGTGAAAACTCCTGACCGCAACGATCTGGAGAACCTGATTTTCCGGCGCGCTAACTCCGCCCGCTGGGGGCAGCTCGATCTCAATATTCGACCGAAGCAAGAAATTCCATTCTCTCCGAAACGCTTTTCGCAACGCGCTGCTCGAAAGGACGCGAGAGGGGGACAGCTCAGCTCGAGCAAGCCGCGGCGACATGGGAGGCGTGAAGGTTGGCAGCGGTGCCTCGCGCCTCCGCATTGTCGGCGGTATTACGCATTCGGCGCGCGCATTCGATCGCAACTTCCAGAGAGAAATTGATTCCCTTGGCTACACCATCTTTTAGGTATTCGTCATAGCGCGCCCGATAGTCTGGATGCCAAGCAGGCCGGTCCGCCGCGTGCTGCACAGCAACGCTGCGCTCGATCTGCGCGGCGACAGCAACAGCGTCCCGTCGTAGCGTATGCTGTTTGATACCGGCATCGAGTAGTGCGATCCGTTCACGCTGTGCCGTCTCGCGCTGTGCTGTTTCGCGTCGGTCGATTGCGGCCAGCGCGTCAGCAAGGGCCTTTGCGCCGCCATCGAGATCATCGTTGCGGGTCTTCTCGGCAACCTCCGTGAGGACAGCGTTGACAAATGCATCTTCATTGCTGCCGCGCTCACCGCGCGCGATGACGTCGAGAGCGATCTCGACAGCACGTTAACGATTTAGTAATGGCCTGCTCGAAGTCTAGTCGCTCTGCCGGTTTGAGGCGCTGAGCCAGCATGACCACCATGCGTCGCTGCAAACCACCTGTCTCGGCCGTCTGAAGGACACCACGTTTTTCGAGAGCAGCAACGACATCTTCAGCACTTGGTCCATGATTAATCGTAAGGTCACGACCAACAACATGGCCGCCGCCGGTGTTCATAGTGCCGGGGTTGTTGATCCCACCTCCTTGGTCGTTGGAAGCCCCTGTGGGCATCCTGTCCCCTCCCAAACATTGCCGCTAGCCAGCGATACTAAGCTCCCTTAAGAAGAAAACGCCAACTGCGAAACTCCCAAAAGATATTAAGAATGGCGCACCAGAATCGGCTACTGAAAAGGCTGAGCTTTCCCGGTACGAAAATCAGGAGCGAAACGGATCGACCGGTGAGGTATTGCAAAGTCGCAAAAGTTCCTCCGCAAGCGAGGATTCTCGGCACGCACCGGAAACGGCGTTGATATGGATAAAGTGAGCCGTCTCGGGATCAAACTGTCCCATGCCATAGTTAGCGCCTAGTTCACTGACAAGAATGGCGGCAGAGAAGATTTCGAAGATCTTCAGGACAATGAACACACTTCCGCTGTCGACAACGCTGTGTGCCATATGGCTATCTATATCAGAGGCCCAAAACGCCAGGGCGCCGATAGTGCCGACCGTGATCGGCCCGCGGATGGGCTGCGACTTTACCCCGTTGAGAATAAAAGCGCGCAGTTTATAGGCCAGTGGATCTTCGATGTAGCTTTCACCGAGCCACCTGAATGCAAGTTCGTAGGCTATCTTGCAGATCCCGCGTCGGACACTCGCGAAATTAAGATCCAGATCGTAGAGGATCTGCGGCCTTTCGATGGATTGAGTATTTTGGACAGCATTCGCGATGAACTGATCGATTTCCGCAGCGGTGGGGACATTGATTGCGGGGTTATCAAGCTTGGCGCGCTTAATTTCCCTCAGCAGAATCTTGCGAACCTGAGCTGCTCCACCGCTCGCGTCAATCACGAATTCGCGCCGCGTCGTATTGTCCGGAAGGATCGTCGTTCTCGGGCCGGTGTGGAGCAGGCGCGGCTCTAGCTGTCCCGTTTGTGGATTTTGCACCACGCGGACTTGTTGCGAACGATCATCGACTAGAACACCCTTTCCGAGGAGGGCTAACGGGGCGTTTGGTGCCGTCCCGGAATTGCCGCGTAGCTTGAGTTGCGAACGGCGCATGACGATGAACAGATTGTTGACAAGAGGAGCATCGGCGACAGTGCCCAGTGTTCCATTGCACGAGGGGACTAAGCACGGATTTGCAAACGCGTTCGATCCGCAGCCGTCCGCTGATTGCCTTTGAAAAGACGTGCTCGTTGCCGGGCGGCTTTTCCTCCAGGCAGAAGATGCAACGCATGGCCGACCTCTCATATTGCGGCAACGAATGATGATCTTATCCCCCGTTTTATCGAAAGTTCGATCTTGACTAAACTCGCCTTTCTACGGGCCACAGTGGTAATGGCGTAATGGTTGGTGGCATGTCTTTCCGATCTGTCGTGCATGACGTCGCCATTCATCTAATTTCACCCCGCCGCTGGCTTCGGGATCGGCTGGCAGAGCTGGAGGTAGAGCCGTCCTCGGTCGATCCGCGGGAAATAGACCGGAAGTTGCCCTGGCATGAGCTCGACATGGTGGGTCGGGAAATCAAGCCGCCCGTGCCGCACTGCAAGGATGATCCGTTCTACTATTTCGGTCCCATTGTGGATGACGAGCCCACCTACTCCCTCAGCGAGCAGGTCGACATCCGCAACATCTACGGCATCTGCGCTTCAAAATCGCACATCGTTCCTCTCGCTAGTCTGGGCCAGACATGGAGTGTGAACGACATCCTCGGTAAGCGGGATGTGCAGAAGCTGATCCGGGAGGTGCTGCACGGAACCATCGACTATGTGGCTCGTGAGGGAGACCCGGTAACGGTGGTTCGGCAGGCATGGGATGGGCGGCTCTATGTCGTCAACAGCGGCGGCAGTCATCGGTTCGCGGCGATCTGGCGCTGGCACCGCGAACACGAGCAGCCGCTGATGATGGACTGCATCATCTCGACGGTCCGGCTGTCCAAGGTCACCCTGGATGCCGTCGCGAAGCGCCGATATTGGCTGATGAGAATGCACAACATCATGGAGGCCATACAGATCCTTAATGCGGTCGGAGACCGCCAACTGTTCTCTCAACATAACAGACTTGACGGGATTCCAATCCGGTTCCTGCGCACGCTGGGGGCAACCGAGTGCTGTGTCGCCTACCCCCGAGAGCACCCGATGGCGGACGTGGTGGACGCTTGGTTGGAGCTAAGTCCCGCATTGGACCTTTCGGCCTATATCCTGGGATTGTCGAGAAGAGCAGGTCAGGGGTCGAATCTCGGATGACCGATCGATATTTGCCGAGAATGCCGGTCAAGGCCGTGCCGCTAGAGACGGATACTCCAACCTCGAAATCGGTACTGTGGCTGACGTTATAGCTCCGCGCGATCTCGCGGTGCGGCTCTCCGGCATCACGCCGGCGTAGCGCTTCCTTAATCTGGTGCGGCGTCATCTTTGGCGGCCGGCCCATCTTCACCCCGCGGGCTATGGCGCGCTTACGGCCCTCCCCCGTCCTGGTGCGGATCAGTTCACGTTCGAACTCCGCCAGGCCGCCTAGCACAGTCAGCATAAGCCGCCCATGGGCGTTCGTGGTGTCCGCCCATGTGTCGCCAAGCGAGCGGAAGCCGGCTTTGCGTTCGGTGATCGTGGCGAGGGTGTTCAGCAGATCTCGGGTCGAGCGCGCCAAACGGTCAAGCCTGGTCACCATCAGCACATCACCGGCCTCGAGCTGGTCGAGCGCTTTGCGGAACTGGCTGCGGTCGGCCTTGGCGCCGCTCGCGGTTTCGCGGAACACCTTCTTGCATCCGGCCTTGGTGAGCTGACGCACCTGCGCGCCCACGCTCTGACTGTCGGTTGATACCCGTGCATAGCCGTAAATCATCGAATTTTTATGCACCGAATTAATGCACCGGAAAAGGCCTTAGATTTCTTAGATTTCAGAGCTCCAATTTGGTTCAGAATTCTTGGAATTCGCAAACGAGCGGGACACTGCATCGGTTAAACCACAAGTCTATTTGGCAGCCCCGGATAGTCTCGGTCCGAATCCATTTTTAGTGTCGGACTGCTCACGCAGGATTATAATCTGTCAGCTGTCCAGAAATCTCTCCTTGGCCGCCAACCGGCTCTAGCTGTAACGTGCAAGGGGGGCGGTGCCCCGCCACACGGGAGGAAAGCAAGTGTACCGTCCTGCCGCCTGTGTCCTTGCCCTGGGGTTCTTGCTTTGCGGCCTAACTCCACAGGTTGCCACAGCACGAATTGTGCGGATGGAAATCGTGCGAAGCGAGCCGGCCTTTGACGGCCAACCATTTGGCAACACCGGCGCTTATGAGCGTCTCACGGCCCAGGCCTATGGTGAAGTCGATCCCGCAGATCCACACAACGCCATCATCCAAGACCTGCGCCTTGCGCCGCGCAACGCCCGGGGAATGGTCGAATACGTTACCAGCGTTGAAATATTGAAGCCGATCGACATGGCCCGTGGCAACCATGTCTTGTTTCTTGAGCTGGCGAACCGCGGGAACAAAACCGCGCTCGCTGTCTTCGATGATGGCATCCCGGCCTCCTCGCAGTTCAACGCACTGACCGCGGCAGGCGACGGTTACCTGGTGCGGGAAGGCTATACGCTCGTTTGGTTCGGCTGGCAGCAGGACGTGCTGCCCGGGAACGGCCGGATGGTGATGGGCCATGTCGTCGCGCACAATCCGGATGGATCGCCGATCACCGGCATTGTGCGGGCGGAAATGTCGGCACCACGCGTCACCGTAGCCAAGCCCGGGCTGCCCATCAGCGCGAGCTGGCTGACGCTGCTGAGCCACGATTCCTACCCAAGTGCTAGTCTCAATAACCGTACGCCGTACCCCGACGGTTTTCTGCCCAGCCTCACCGTGCGTGCGCGGGAGAACGAGCCGCGGCGCTTGATTCCCAATACCGACTGGAGCTTCGCTCGCTGCACGGAGGGTGGCCAACCGACACCTGACGAGAAGTCAGTGTGCTATCCTTCAGGGTTCCAACCCGGCATGCTGTACGAGCTAACATACCGCGCCAAGGACCCGTTGGTGATGGGCTTGGGCTTTGCCGTAGCTCGCGATCTCGGAAGCTTCCTGCGCAGCGCGCGCGCGGATGCTGCCGGCAGCACCAACCCGGTATATCAGCCGAATCAAGTCGCGATCCTCGAGGGCACGTCGCAGAGCGGGCGTATGATCCGTACTTTCCTGCATCTCGGCTTCAACCAGGACGAATCCGGCACGCGCGTCTTCGATGGTGCCTTCCCGCATATCGGAGGCGGGATGATCGCCTTGAACATCCGCTTCGCCCAGCCCGGCCACGGTTGGGGCGAACAGATCGATCACCTGTATCCGGCGTACGACTTCCCGTTCACTTACGCGCACCAACGCGACCCACTGACCGATCGTGAACAAGGGTTGCTTGATCGCTGCACGACGACAGACACGTGCCCACGCATCTTTCATGTTGCCACCGCGCTGGAGATGTGGGAGGGGCGGCAATCGCTCGGACTGACCGACACGCTCGGCCGCACCGATGTGGCTGACCCGCCGAATGTGCGAACCTTCATCATGGTGAGCACGGAGCACGTGCCGGCATCGGTACCGCTGGCTGGACCAGGTGGACCGCCGTGGTTCTGCCAACAACAACTCAACCCGAACCCGCAACGCTGGACCGTTCGTGCCTTACTTCACGATTTCATCCAATGGGTGCGTGATGGCGTTCCACCACCCGATTCCGTAATCCCGCGAATCGCGGACGGATCATTGGTGCCGTCGGACGCGGTTCGCTTTCCGGCAATTCCCGCGAACAACTACGGCGGGGTGGAACGCGCGGCTACGCGTCTGATGATCGCCGACGCGCTGCATGTGCTGGATTTCGGGCCGGAATACGATGCCGCGAACAGCAGCGGAATCATCAGTATCAACCCACCACGGATCGGGAGCGCCGCGTATGGCGTGTTGGTGCCGCAAGTAGACGCGGACGGTAACGATATCGGCGGAATCCGCTCGGTCTTCCTACAGGTGCCGGTCGGCACCTACACCGGATGGAATCCTTTCCAGTCCGATTTCTTCAGCGGCGGCCAGTGCAATCTTGGAGGAAGCTTCATCCCCTTTGCGGCGACCCGCGCCGGGCGCGAGGCTCGAGGTGATGCGCGACTCTCGATTGAAGAACGTTATCCAGACAAGCAGGCATATGTGGCGGCGTTCCGCACCGCGGCCCAGCGATTAGTTGAACAGCGAATGCTGCTCCCAGACGACGCAACTGTATTGGTTGCAGCCGCAGAGCGCGACGGCGTCCGCGCGGGTCCGTAAGGCCGCTTCCCGTGGCCAAAGAAATGGAGGGCAGCGCTGATTAGTACGTCCCCGAGCCGCCCGAGTGGGAAGGGGAGCATCCGCCGCCGGAAGGTCGGCCGCAGCCGGTGTTATTGGCCAGCAATTGCACCCAGACCATTTTCCTATTATCCCGGATTTCCATAGGTAGCACCTGAAACTTTGCGCGGTGCGGATTTCCTAATTTCTGAATAGGCGGCCAGGGCGAGACGATTCGTCTCTTACGCCGCGATCGCGGCAAAGGTCCGGCCTGGGTCGGAAGCTATCAACCCATTCGCCAACCAGCGGTCGTGCAACGCCGCCGTGCAAGCCCGGAACCAGCGACGCGACGCTCGAAAGGCGGCTATTAGGCTATTGATATGTCGGACCTAGGAAGATCAGGACCGGCCCAGATCCCTGGATGGCCCCCGCCAGGACCGTTGCCTGCGCCAGTGTGTGGGCCAGTGCCGGTGTGATCACCTTGACCACCGGAGACAGCAGCAATTTCCTCAGCACTCAGAACGTGAAAGCTGTCATGACCAAGGGACCAAGGTCACGGGAGGCGTAGGCGGGGCGCTATGGCGCCGCCGCTACGGGATAAACCGCGACGCCCGGAGCGATTGACAGGCGACGCCGCAATCAGAGAAGGACGTTACGTTTCCCGATGGTGGTTACCGAGCGTCAAGCGACGGTCGGTCAGTAGGACTGCCAAGGCCGTCCGCCCCTCTTGCGCTGGACAAGTCTCCGCCGCGGCGATCATCATGCCGCCATACGGGAAGGCGCCGCATGGATATCGCAGACTGGCTGCGAAGCCTGGGGTTGGAACAATACGAACCCGCCTTTCGCGACAACGCGATCGATGGCGCGGTGTTACCGCGGCTGACGCCCGATGACCTGAAGGATATCGGCGTCACGCAGGTCGGCCACCGCCGTAAGCTGCTCGACGCCATCGCCGCGCTCAGGGAGCTCGCACCGGCGGCAACCCCGGCGGCAGTCGATCCAATCAGCCCGGCCGTTACGGCGGCTCCCTCGGGTGGCGAACGCCGCCAGCTCACCGTGATGTTCTGCGACCTGGTGGGCTCGACAGCGCTGAGTGAAAAGCTCGACCCCGAAGAGCTGCGCAGCCTGTTGCACGCGTATCGAACCCTCTGCGGCGACGTGATCGCGCGCTACGACGGGTTTGTCGCCCGCTACGTGGGTGACGGCATCCTGACCTATTTCGGCTGGCCCACCGCGCACGAAGAGGACGCCGAGCGCGCCGTGCGGGCGGCCTTGGAGATCGTTCATACCGTCAAGCGGGCATCGTCCACCGAGGACTTGTCGGTCCGCATCGGCATCGCCACCGGTCCTGTCGTCGTCGGTGAAGCGGCCGGTGCGGGGGACCAGTCAAAGCTGGCGGTGGGCAGCACGCCCAATCTCGCCGCGCGTCTGCAAGGACTGGCGGTCGCCGATCAGATCGTTATCGCCACCTCGACCCGTCGATTGGTCGGTAACGCGTTCGAACTGAGCGATCTTGGCGAACATGACCTGAAAGGGATCGCCGAACCGGTTCACGCCTGGCGGGTGGAGCGTGCCTTGGTGACGGAAAGCCGCTTCGATGCCAGTCACGGCGTTGGTGCGATGACGCCGCTGGTGGGCCGCGACGAGGAACTGGATCTGCTGCTGCGCCGGTGGTCGCAGGCGAGGGACGGCGAAGGCCAGGTGGTGCTGCTGTCGGGTGAACCCGGGATCGGCAAGAGCCGCGTTCTGAGCGCGCTTCGCGAGCGGCTCGAAGCGCAAGGCGTGCAGGCCCTGCGCTTCCAGTGCTCGCCCTACTACGTGAACAGCGCGTTCTGGCCCGTCATCGACAACTTCGAACGGGCGCTGAAGTTCGCCCGGGACGAAACAGCGGACGCGAAACTCGACAAGCTGGAAGCGCTGATCGTCACGCACTACGGCCGGCCGCTGGCCGACGTCCGGTTCGTCGCGTCGATCCTGTCCATCCCCTGCGAGGCAGCGCTACGGCGCCCTGCCGATGACGCCGCAGAAGCACAAGGACGAGACGCTGCGGACCTTGGTCGACATCACCGAAGCGGCCGCCCGCCAGCAACCCAGCGTGCTGCTGTTCGAGGATGCGCATTGGGCCGACCCGACCACACTGGAGGTGCTGGATCTGCTGATCGACCGGGTGAAAACCGTTCCGCTGCTGGTCGTGCTCACCCACCGGCCGGAGTTTCAGTCGCGCTGGTCCGGGCAGGGACATGTCGGCGCACTGAACCTGTCCAAGCTGACCCGGACGCAGAGTGCTGCGATGGTCTCCGCGCTCGCGGGCGGCAAGGCGCTACCCGCGGCGCTGCTCGAGCAGATCCTGACCAGGACCGACGGCGTGCCGCTGTTTGTCGAGGAGCTGACCAAGTCCATTCTCGAATCGGGCGAGCTGAAGGAGGCAGGCGATCATTACGAATATGGTGGCTCCGCTCGCGCCGTGACCATTCCGGCGACGCTGCGGGACTCGCTGATGGCGCGGCTGGATCGGTTCATGCCGGTGAAGGAGATCGCGCAGATCGGGGCGGCGATTGGCCGCGAATTCAGCTACGAGCTGATCGCGGCGGTCGCGCCGATGCCACAGGCCCAGCTCGACGACGCCCTGGCGCGGCTGTGCGAATCCGGACTGGCCTTCCGCCGCGGCACGCCGCCTGATGCCGTCTACACCTTCAAGCACGCGCTCGTGCAGGACGCGGCTTACGATTCGTTGCTGAAGAGCCGCAGGCAGGATTTGCACGCGCAAGATCGCCCGCGTGATCGAGGCGCGATTCCCGAACATCAAGGCGACCGAACCCGAGGTGCTGGCCCATCACCTTACGGTCGCGGGCCTTACCGAAGCTGCCATTCCGCTCTGGCAGGCCGCAGGTGAGCTGACCTTTAAGCGCATGGCCATGGCCGAGGCCATCGCCCATCTCAACCAGGGACTCGAACTGATCTCCGCCTTACCTCGGTCGTCGCAACGAGATGCCAGCGAACTGGAGCTGCGCACCCGCCTTGGCTCCAGCGTGGCTGGCGCTCAAAGGCTGGCCAGCCCCGGAGGTCTGGACCAGCCTGCATCCGGCCCTTGCTTTGGCGAAGTCGCTCGAGCGCCATGACGCGCTGACGTCCATCTACTCGGGATTGTCTACCAACGTCCTGACGCAGGGGCGTGTGGCGGAGGCTCTGCCGTGGATGGAGGAGTTGCTTTCCGTCGCGGACGCGACCCGCGACGCTGACTTACTGATCGCGGGGCACACAAATGCGTGCAGCTGCGTGCTGTTGGGCGGGCGAATTCACCAAGGCTGTGGCGCACGCCGAAAAGGTGCTGGACCTCTACAATGACGAGAAGCATGGCCGCTGTGCCGATATCAGCAACCAGGATCCCAAAACTGCGGCCGGTGTCTACGGCTCGATTGCCACCTGGATACTGGGCTACCCGGACCGAGCACTGCAGCTGGGCGATGAAAAAGACGCGCACGCCCGCTGGCGCGGTCACCCCTTCGACCTTGGATTTGCGCTGACCATGGGGGCGCACGAGTTTGATCACCGCTATGAACTCGAGGACCTGCGCAAGCGCGCCGAAGAATGTGAGCGACTGGGTCGGGAGAATAGCTTGCCCCTGCTGTGGGCGATACTGGCACCCATCTCATATGGCCAGGCACTCATCCTGAAAGGCAAACCCGCCGAAGGAATTATTCCCCTCAAGGCAGGCATCGCGGCTTGGGAAGCGGGTGGCGGCAAGGTCCGCAGCCCGGCTATGAAAGCGTTCCTGGCCGAAGGCACGGCGCTGACCGGCGACCTCGACAATGCCCTGCACCTGATCGACGAGGCGATCGCACAGGTCGAGCGCCCCGGGTGGGAGGAACGCCATTTCTACGCCGAGATCCTGCGCCTCAAAGGCTGGATGCTCTCGCTCAAGGGCGACCTTGAAGGTGCCGAGCGGAACTTTCTCGCCTCGCTCGACTGGGCGCGCCGCCAGCAGGCGAAAATGTGGGAGCTGCGCACGTCGACCAGCCTCGCACGGCTGTGGCAGAGCCAAGGCAAACGCCAGGACGCGTATGAGTTGCTCGCCCCGGTTTACGGCTGGTTCACCGAAGGCTTCGACACCAAGGATTTGCTGGACGCGAAGGCTTTGCTGGACGAGCTGGCATGAACGACCGGCAGACGCAGTTCAGTTCGATCACAACAACTGGACGGACCTCGCCGGTAAGGCCCAGTCTCCCTGTGCGATATTCCTCATGGGGCAGCAGAACCGAGGCTGGAGAAATCCGCCGGCCTGCTGGGCGAATTCAACGTGGCGTGAGTGGCGCTGAGCAACCGCGACGCCGCCCGCTGGCTGGACATCATGCGCAAGAACCCGCAGCCCGGCGCGCTGGATAAATGCACCTCCGTCGATACCACGGCGACCGGCGGCAAGGCGTGTTCGTTTGTGCTCTGGACTGAACCGCCACGGGCCCCTCGATGAGCGACGTCGGCCCCCGGTTCGATGCCATCGAGGCGCGACTGACCGGGCTGGAGCGACGCATGGCGTCGGTTGAAACAGGCATCGACGGCATTGCGCGATCGAACCAGCAGATCGAGCAGATGCTGGCCGACATTCTGGCGCGGCTGCCGTGAACGACGGACAGCAGCTCGCGACGAAGAAGTAACGATTATGATGCCGTGCGCTGCTGGTCCCGCACTGGCCGCGCTGCTGCTCTGCTCGCCGCTGCAGGCAAAAGCCAATCATCCAATGGTCGGTGGGTTCGGGCTGGAATCGTGCGTGGAATGGACAGCATACCGCGGCCGGAAGTCACCATTAACATTAGTCTTCGAGCAATGGGTGCTGGCCTTCCTGTCAGGGGTCGGATTTGCCGCCCCAGGTGACGTCGACCCTTTGGCCGGAACCAACGCGGAGGCCGTGGGGTAAGTTGAAGATACGTGTTTATGCCGCAGGAGGCATAAACACGTTCATGCCGCGATCTTGGTTATGTCGGGCACGCCCGATCGTCGAGGGGTTCCACGCTCTAACCCTCGAAATTTTGATAGCGTCATCTTAGACAGAACGCGGTCCGTTTCCGACCCGAACACTCCCGAAAACGTACAGCGTTTTTCACTCACCGGCGCGGATTCCAGCTGTGAGCCCCTCACGGACAAATCGTGCGCCGCGCCGCTAAGCGAAAAACGAACGACGCCGGGAAGCATCACCATCTTGCAGCCTCTATCACGATCCCAAAACTTTGGCGGGGATCTTCGGCTCGATTAACCTCTGGATGCTGGGTTATCCGGACCAGGCACTACTGCTGAGCGAGGAAACAGACGCCCAGGCCCGTCGGCGCTCCCCTTCGACCTCGGATATGCGTTGTGGTTTGCGCTGCACGAGGGAGTTTCGCGACAAGGACGCGCGTGCGCGCGCGTACTGCTGCATAAACCCGGCCTCGTCTCTATTGAAACCACGCAGTGTTTCGCAAGCAGCGAATTGCCGATTCCCCCACGCCGCGGCGCGATCTTCGAGCAGATCGCCGCGAGCGGCAAAGCACTCGGCGAGGCTCTCAACGAACGGGCTCTGCAAATCCACCTGCAACGGATCGTCGGCGCGCATGTGGCATCCGCCTACGGCACAGCGCAGTTTTACGGCGCGAAGCTTTCCGCCGCGAAGGACCTCACCACCCGCCTCGGCAACGACGATCGCGACGAAGACCGGGGCGGCCCGAGCGGTTTCGAGGACAAGGCCGCGCGGGCTCGCCGGTTCGCGGCCGAAATGGCGCTGCAATCCTACGCGTTGCGTGCCGCGGCCGAGGGCGCCGTTCTCGCTTATGCCGAAGTCACCGGCGACCTGGAAGGCCTACGAAGCACCCGCACCCGCCTCCACCAGCATCAGCCGCCGCGGTGCCGCTGTCGAGATGGCCGCATTCCAGACCGTCTAATCGATCCCGCAGGCGGGGCCGCGAGGCTCCGCCTGTTTTCGCGTTCTTTCCTGACCATCTTTATTGCGGGAAGGGCGCAACGGCGCGGCGGGTTGCCATACAGCGCATTATCGGACCGTGGCGTCGCGTATCGCCTCATCCAGGACTGCGCCCCGAGATCGCGGCGTGCTACATTGTGTACATGAGCAGTGGGCAAGATCGATTGATCGCCGGCTTCACAGCGGGCGAGCGGGACTACATTCGCCGTGAACTGGACATGTTCTTTTCGACATTGCCGAGCGTGGCCGAGGGCTTTCAGCTCAAGACCTGGCGCGGTGGTCCTGACGCAGGCAAGCCGAAGCTGCCGCCGACGGCGAAGGGGTTGATCGCACGTGGCCTCATGCGGCTTGATAACGAGGGCCACTTTCCGCGGCTGTTCTTCACTGAGGCGGGCCTAACGGCCCTGCGCGCGATGATGACAGACCGCCGTCTCATGGACCCGAAAAAGTTCGCCCATGTCCGACAGGAACTCGGCATCGATCCTAGTTCCGAGGACGAGGCGCGAGACTGAGACCACTGTCTGGTCCAGTCCAACAGGACCACGGTCTGCTTCGCTTACGAGAGCGTGGCGTTATCGTTTTAATTTAATCCGTTTCAGAAACTCCCACATCGGCACCGCTGTTATCCCACCAATGATCCCACTCAGATAGCCGGGAATGTTTCTGCTGAAGAGCTCTTGCCATAGGAGCCCGGCGACGAAGCTCGCTAAGAGCATGGTCGCGAGTGTGATCAGCAATCTCTGCCAAAGTACCACGACACCTCCCCGCGTGGCGATTTTACTAAAGGCTCCGCGTTCCGAGTGAGGTCACGTTATCCTAAGCCGGACGCGCCGACCACGTTGTCGATTGGTTTGAACATCCTCAGATCAGCCGGCACGCCATGCATCGCCAAGTGGGTCTGAACTCTTGCGCCTGTGGGCCATGACTCTTCAGCCTAGAGAATGCGCACAGCTTCTGCGCGCTGCAACCAAGCCATTGCCGCCTCCACGGCAGCCGCGGACTCAGCCGAGCCGTTCCACCCGAGGCAAATCCGCCTGCCGACCGTCGTCGGCGCCACCTGGGGGGCAATCATTGGGACCCGGACGATGCAACACCGATTTCGTGACTGTGATCTTTACCATCGCCATGCCCGTCAGACGGTGCTCGCTCGCAGCCGTGCCATTGACGATCAAGGCATAGCCGCCGGCCTCTGTAGGCGGCCAGAACAACGATACGTTGGGCTCGCGCGCGATGTTCTTGGCGGCGGATACACCCACGTTGCAGCCGATGCAGCCGCCGCGAAGCTCCATCGTCACATTACCGGTGTGCGGACCATCTTTCGCGACTGTGAGCAGATAGGCCTCGCGGCCATAGTGGGAGATCGCCTCGGCGAGCGTGCGGATCGGCATGGTTTGTCCTTCCTTAGTCCGGCCTTCGGTGACGCACTCATGCAACCGCCCAACGAAGCTCGCGGAATTTCACTGCCTCGGCAAGTAGACGAATTCGAGCTTAATCCCGTCGGGGTCGGCGAAGAAGACAGCATAATAGCCGTTTCCGTAGGCAGGATAGTCAGCTGGTGGATCGAGCACTGTGGCACTGATTTCGATTAGCAACCCTATGCAGATTCTCGACGTCGACCCGGTTGTCAGCGTGCCAAGCGACGTGATGCAGGCCGGGCGCCTAGCGATCATGGATGCGCGAAAGGCCCGCGCCTTCGGCCGTCATGAGACCGATACTCCGTCCTGTGTCGTCAATTCCCA
The DNA here is from genome assembly GCA_963772355.1 of uncultured Alphaproteobacteria bacterium. Lineage (GTDB taxonomy): Bacteria > Pseudomonadota > Alphaproteobacteria > Acetobacterales > Acetobacteraceae > Rhodopila. The sequence continues at coordinate 14,731 of CAVYXX010000007.1, forward strand.
ATCGAAACCGCGCGCATCCTCTAGCACAAGCCGATAACCCATGAAGCCGAGCGCCGCATCATAAAAGGCTCGGGACGCCCAAGGGTCCTTCACAGTGAGGTCCAGGTGGTGGTTTGGCGTGACAGCGGCGAGAAGCGGAAACCGCGCCGGAAAATGCGCGGTTGACCATCATCCCGGCCGCCCGCGCGGCGGACGGCCCGTCATCGCTGGTATTGATAACAATCCGTCTTTCCCATATGTCCAAATAGCAACATCGACTACGTGCTGAGTCTCGCCAAGATGTTTTGCAATGTAGGACGTAAGTTCCGGAACTGAGTTCGCATCGCAAAGTTTAGCTGCCCGCGCAACGGCGTATTTTTGCTGCGAAATTTGTGATTTTTGCTATTTGCCACGGCGACTGGTCGCACAAGGGTGTATCGGGTTGGGCCATGCCGAGTGTTATGGCGGCGGACCAACGCCGGATTGAACAAAGGCGAGGCACGCAACGCCCTCGCACGGGCTGTGTTCTTCCACCGCCTGGGTGAGTTACGCGACCGATCACCGGCCAGCCGGCAGGGGCAGGTTCGTTCCTCAATGAAGCGGGTCAAGCTCGTCATGACCCGGTGGCCGGCCACATGCGCGACCACAACGTGAAGGTCTAGGAGCCAACCACGGAGGTGGAGGATCAGTGGGTCGAGCACCACGAACAGATTGCCGCTGCGACACTTGTGACCAAGACTAACTCTTGGTACATGGGATCGAACGTGAAGGGCAAGCCGCGGCGCCTGCTCTCCTATATCGGCGTCGTCGGGGCCTATCGGCAGAAGTGCGACGAGGCCGCGGCCAAGAACTACGAAGGTTTCGCGATGTGCTGAGCGACGGTGGTGATCCGTCGATGGCGCAGACTGGTTCCTGTCGCATCGCGTGAGCGTCGCCGCGCGGGCTTGCAACAGGGGCTCAACGCTCGTTAGCAAACAAGGGAGGAACAAGATGGCCGAAGACTTCAAGGCGGCAGCCGACGCGATCCTGACCCGTGTCGTAATGTCCGATCCGAGAGTTCCGGGGGTGGTCGCGATGGCCACCGACCGCCAGCGCAACATCTATGAGGGTGCCGCCGGCAAGCGCCGGCTGGATCGCAACTCCGACATGACCACGGACACCGTCTTCGCGATCTTCTCGACCACCAAGGCGATCACTGGCACAGCGGCGCTGCAGCTCGTCGAGGAAGGCAAGCTCGACCTCGACGCGCCAGCCAAGACCTACGTCCCCGACATCGGCAAGCTGCAGGTGATCGAAGGCTTCGATGCCGACGGCGAGCCGCGGCTACGCGCCCCCAGGCGCGACGTCACGACCCGCATGCTGCTGCTGCACACCGCCGGCATGGGGTACGATTTTTTCAACGAGACCTACAACCGCCTCGCCCAGGAGAAGGGTCAGCCCAGCGTCATCACCGCGTCCAAGGCGGCACTGATGACCCCGCTGCTGTTCGACCCGGGCGAGAAGTGGGAGTACGGCAGCAATCTCGACTGGTGCGGCCAGGTGATCGAAGCCATCGCCGGCCGGCAACTCGGCGAGGTATTCAAGACCCGCATCTTCGAACCCCTCGGCATGCGCGAGACCACGTTCGAGCTGACCGCCGCGCTGCGCCAGCGTTTGGCCGGCATGCACGCGCGCAAAAATGCCGACGGCTCGTTGGCGACGATGGACTTCGAGCTGCCCCCCGCGCCCGAGGTGCACATGGGCGGCCACGGGCTCTACAGCACCGTCGGCGACTACATGCGCTTCATCCGCATGTGGCTCAATGACGGCAACGGCGAGAATGGGCGTGTGCTCAAGGCCGAGACGGTGCGGATAGCAGAGAAGAACCATCTCGGCGACAAGAAGGTGACGATGCTTCCCGGCGTGATCCCGTCGCTGTCCAACGATGCGGAGTTCTTCCCCGGACTGTCGAAGTCCTGGGCTTTGACGTTCATGGTTAACGACGAACAGGCGCCGACAGGCCGCCCCGCCGGCGCGCTCGGCTGGGCGGGACTGGCGAACCTGTTCTACTGGATCGACCGTCAGAACGGCTTCGGCGGCTTCTGGGCCACGCAGATCCTGCCGTTCGGAGATCCGGTGTCGTTCGTCGGCTACATGGATTTTGAGACCGCCTTCTACAGGAGCCTGCGCCAGAAGCAGGCGGCCTGACGTTCGCGAGGATCGGCCTCCTCACCACGAGGCGGCCGATCCAGCGCGTAGCAAGGGCGAAAAAACGCAGAGACCGGTGTCACATTGCTCACTAGGGTCACGACATAGAACGAGCCTAAATTCACCGGTGCTATCCTGCCGAGGCATGAATTCGGCGCTTAGGCGACGCCCAACAATGGTCGAGTCGGTGGGATCGCGACGAGGTGCGGGGCGGAGGGCACAGATTCCGGCGTGAGCCGGTGCGGGTTATCCTCTCCGCATGGTGGATGGATCATCAATTCGCGAGCGGTATGCGGCGGTTAGCCGTGATCTGAACGAGCGTGCGCGTCGTCTGTTCGGGGCGGCGAAGCGTTCCATCCCGAATGGAACTACACCATCTCGCCCAGAGTCCCGCCCTGAAGCGCTAATTGTTGGGCGTCGCCTAACGGGCGCCAAGTACGGCGACGAGTCCGCGTTCATTCCCGAAATTTCACGAGATGCTCTCCGCAGCTGGGCGTGAGCGGTCCTCATGCCCGATCACCATCTGTCTCTATCCCGAGGAGCTCGACGCTTTTGCACCCGACCAGATCGGGGCGCTCAGGCGTTACGAGGAATTCGGCGTCAGCCGGTGCATTGTTGGCCTAAACCCGGAAAAGCGGGAGGCTATTCTGCCGGTGCTTGATCGATGGGCAGAGTTCATGCGGGTAGCGCGCTAAGAGCTCACACGCCCATGCGACACTTCGCTATCGGTCTTTTGGCGTTTTTGTGGATAGATCATGCCATGGCTCAGGAACATCTCCGAATTTCATCAGACTGGGGAAGTGTCACCGCCGAGCTGGCCGACAACGACGCAGCCCGCGCGCTGATAATATAAGATGCTGCCGATCGCGATCGACATGCGCGATCACCTGCGTCAGGAAAAGACGGGCAACCTACCATCGCCGTTGCCGGAGATTCCCCGGCAACGAGATTTTGCAGCAGGCACGCTTGGGCTCTGGGGGCCCGATCACTTTGTTATTTACTACACCAAGGGCCGTGTGCCGCAGCCAGGAATTGCCATTCTTGGCACCGTGACCGGCGATATCACGATCTTTGACCGTCCGGGTCCGATCAGCGTGCGCGTTGAGGCCGTGCACCCGTAAGGCGGGCGGGCGTTCGTGCAGAACGCGATGGCCGTGAACTTGAAATGGCAAGCTATGACGTCGCTGAGTGTTCAAGATCTAGCGGATAAAAAGGTCCTTTACTTGACAACAGTAGGACGTAGGACCGGTTTGCCGCGCGAGACTTAGTCATCCCCTCATTTTGCGGACTTTCGGCCTGGCGTAAGTAAAAAATCAGGAAAGGCCAAACCCTTGTGGAAACGAATCCTGGTGGCCCTCGCCGGGTTCGTTTGTTGCTTTCTGGCTGAGCGGGATTCCCCGGCATGATGTGCGCCTTCAGGCTGAAGTCTCCTTCGATTCGCGGAGCCGGCCATGAGTGCGTGCAAGACATTCTCCCATCAGCAGGTGCATCAGTTGCTGGACGAGATGCTGGGGCGGGGCCTGCACGCCAAACGCATCGCCTCGCTCGCCGATGCCACGCTGGGAGTGATGCACACGGCCTCGTTGGCGGTCTGCACGATTGGCCATGGCCTGGCGATGGCGCGCGGCCTGAATGCCCGGCACGCGGTCAAACAGGTTGATCGGATGCTGTCCAACCCGGGCATTGATGTCGATCAGATCCTGGCGCTCTGGCTGCCGTTCGTGATCGGCGCCCGCACCTCGCTGTTGGTGGCCATGGACTGGACCGACTTCGACGCTGATAACCAAGCCACCATCATGCTTTCCTTGATCACCGAGCACGGCCGCGCCACGCCGTTGGTCTGGCTGACGGTCAACAAGGCTGAACTCAAGGACCGGCGCAGCCTCTACGAACGCCGCGTGTTGGTCCGCCTGGCCGAGATCGTGCCGGCGGGGGTTGGCGTCTGCATCGTCGCCGATCGAGGCTTCGGCGATCAAAATCTTTACCGGCTGCTGACCGGGGAGTTGCACTTCGAGTACGTCATCCGCTTCCGTGGCAATATCAAAGTGACGGCTGCCAGCGGCGTCACCCGCTCCGCCGCGGCCTGGGTTAGTCCAAGCGGGCGGGCGCGCGTGCTTCGCGGGGCCATGGTGACGGCGGATCGCTACCCGGTCGGCACCGTGGTCTGCGTGCGCGACCCTGAGATGAAGCAGGCCTGGTGCCTGGCGGCCTCCAGCACCGAGGCGACGGCCAAGGACCTGACTGGCTATTACGGCAGTCGCTGGGGCATCGAGTTCTAGTCTGCGAGATACCAAGGACCTCCGCTTCGGCATGGGTATGGGATCGGTGCACGTGAGCACCCCGGAGCGGCGTGACCGGCTGTGGCTGATCAACGGGCTCGCGGTCGTCCTGTTGACACTACTGGGGGCCGCAAGTGAGGCGGTTGGCTACGACAGGATGCTGAAGACCAACACGTCGAAGCGGAGGGAGCACTCGCTGTTTCGACAGGGCTGTATGGTCTACGACCTGATCCCCACGATGCCCGAGCGTTGGTTACAGCCGCTGATGCTGGCGTTTACCCGACTGCTCGACCAGCAGCCGCTGTTCTCTCGAACTCTGGGCCTCGTGTAGTGGCGCTGTGTAGTTATGAGGGGAGTCTGAGCGCGCGAGATCGAAATCTAAGGCCCACCGCGCGCCCCAGCTTCCGAATATATCGATCAGCTGCTGCAGTTCACGTCCGGCCGCGGTCAGCCGATATTCGACACTCATTCCACGTGAGGCGGCGCGCCGTTCCAGCACTCCGGCTTGCACGAGCCGCCGTAGCCGCTCGGCTAGAAGCGAACGCGAAACCCCAGGAAGGCCGCGCTGGCTCGACCCACCAGTCCGATTTTGGGACTAGTCAAGGATCCTGATCGCATCGCAATAGAGAATTGCACCAAGGGAGGTGAACATGAAGAGCACGATCATCGCGTTGGCAGTGAGCGTTATCGCGCTGCCCGCGCTTGCACAATCCACGCACCCCGAGCCGGTATTCAAAAACTTCAATGATCTGAAATGGGAGAAGACCAATCCCGAGTTGGGAGACAACTCGCAGGAGATTGCAATCCTGCACGTGAACCCAACTACAAAAGCAACTGAACTGTTCATCCGTGCGCCGAAGAATTATCATGTGGGCAGACACTGGCACACGTCAAATGAAACGATTACCGTTCTTCGCGGCACCTTCATTGTCGGTCATGACGGCAGTGAGGAAACGATGGAACTAACTCCAGGCAATTACGCGTATATGCCCGCGAAAATGATTCATGATGCGTGGACAAAGGATGAGGGCGCCACTTTCTTCATCACGGTCGATGGACCGTTTGACGTCACCTTTGTGAAGTAAGGTCGGATAACGTCGAGTAAATCGCAAGCCATTCGGCGGCTCCTTGCGTCAGCGCGCGGGGGGCTTCCCGCTTGTCGCGATCGCCAGCCTCTCGCTTGTATTGGCCGTAAATTTGCACGCCACTGATCTTAATCAGCGAACAACTCCACCCGGGGAGGTTATTGCCATGACGCGCCAACGAATACACGTGTTTCTTGTCGCCGCCAGTCTCTTCGCTTTGTCGATCCAGCCTGGGGCGCGCGCCGATTCGGGTCCCGAGGCGGCGAAAGCGCCAGGTGAGGTCAATTTCGCGATCTCCTGCGGTCCGGACGCGCAAAATGCTTTCAAGCAAGCGGTCTGGACCCTCCACTCGTTCTGGTATCCCGAGGCGCTGAAGGCATTTACCGCGATCACCGTGGCAGAACCCAGTTGCGCGATGGGGTATCGGGGCATTGCGATGAGCAATTGGTATCCGCTGTGGTATCCACCAAGCCCGGCGGCGCTGAAGGCGGGCTCCGATGCGGTCGAGAAGGCGATTGCCGCCGGAGCGAAAACCGAGCGTGAAAAGGACTACATCGCGGCGATCGCGACGTTCTACCGCGACAGCGACAAGCTCGATCATCAGACCCGCGCCACTGCCTACGAGAAGGCGATGGAACAGGTCTATTTGCGCTATCCCCAGGACCGCGAGGCCGCGGTGTTCTATGGGCTGGCGCTGAATGCCTCTGCGCTACCCACCGACAAGACCTACGCCAATAAACAAAAGGCGGCGCTGATACTCAACAAGGTCTGGGCCGAGCAGCCGAACCATCCCGGTGTCGTCCACTACCTGATCCACAGCGACGATACGGCGCAATTTGCCCGGGCGGGCCTGGACGCTGCGATCTGCTATTCGAAGATCGCGCCTGATGTGCCGCATGCGCTGCACATGCCCTCGCACATCTTCACCCGTCTTGGTTTGTGGCAGCAATCGATCGATTCGAACCGCGCCGCTCATGCCGCGGCGCTCGACCTATGTTCGAAAGACGTTCGGGCCGGACGGCTTTGACAACGAAACCGTCCATACCATGGATTATCTCGAATACGCCTACCTGCAAACCTCCCAGGATCAAGAGGCCAAAGGGGTCGTCGACGAATTGCTCGCGTTTCGCCAGAGCGCCGGCGCGAACTTGGCCGCGGCTTACGCCGTCGCGGCTATTCCGGTGCGCCTAGCGCTCGAACATCGCGACTGGCCTGCCGCTGCCGCTCTCGGGACCCCGACGGTCGGGTTTCCGCTCGAACGCTTCCCCTGGGCCGAGGCGATGATCTCGTATGCTCGCGCGCTCGGCATGGCACACACTGGGGACATTCCCGGCGCCCAGGCGGAAATCGCCAAGTTGCAATCGTTGAAAGATAAGCTGCTGGCAGCAAAGGACATGTACTGGGCGAACCAGGTCGAGGTCGAGCGCCTGGGGGCTGCCGGCGTCCTTGCCCACATCCAAGGTGATGACAAGAAGGCGCTCGAACTGGTGCGGGCAGCCGCGGACCTCGACGGGACGATGGATAAGCATCCAGCCACGCCCGCCTCGGTGCTGCCGGCGCGCGAGTTGCTCGCCGACTTGTTGCTGGAGCTCAACCAACCCCGGGAGGCGCTTAAGGAGTATGAGCTGTCCTTGCGCGCCGAGCCCAACCGCTTCCGCAGTATTCTCGGCAAGGCCCGCGCCGCCAAACAATCGGGCGATCTCGCAGTATCCCGCGACGCCTATCAAAAGCTGGTGGCGCTGAGCACCCCGGCCCCGTCCGAGCGCCCCGAGCTGTTGGAGGCCCAAGCCTTCCTGACGAATTGACGCCGGCGAGCATAACGCGGGCGCGAGCTGTTTGGGCTTCGCGATAGGTGAATGCCGGCTCGCTGACGGGGTTGGTCGATTGGCGCTGCAGGCAGCTGATACTCTCGCGGCTATCGCCGGCTCCAAACCCAGTCACACAGATCAGACGTTTGACGGCTTGGGTTCTCATCGCCGCGATCAGCACCCGGGTCGCGTCCGAGAACAGGTCCACGGGCCGGAACAAATCGCCCAGTCCTACGCCTAGGGTCTGCATCACGACGTCCACCCCGATGAGAGAGGCTTCCACGTCCTGGGTTTTCAACGCATCGCCGCAAATCTTCTCGAGACGCTCAGCTTCTGCCTGCCGCTCAGACTGGCGCTCAGCCCGCTCGCATCGGGACAGATCAGGACTGCATCGGCCGATGGGAAGCGCCCTGACCGATGATCGCGCACCATCATTCTAGCGGCTGACCGAACACCCCGATCACCATCCGGCATGCACGGCGGAGGGCGGGACGGTCAGGGCAATCCTCGATACCCCGACTGGAACGCGATTTCCGACATAGAGAAAGAGGCAGGCCCGCGACGCACCATGGTCTTGCGGTAACCAACCCGCGTATCACAGCATGATCAACCGTCGCTCAGTTCCCGCCCTCCACCGCGCCTGCCTGCATCATAGATGGCAACCGAGACATGACAGCGGATGGGATTTCACGTCCGGAACCCTTGAAAACGGACATGACAGTCGGGGTATATCACAAAAATTGCCGGGTATTTTCTCGGGTATCGTGCTACCCTGACCGGGTATCTGACCGGGGCGGGGTTCATGCTGACAGATGCTACAATTCGGACCTCCAAGGGTCGCGATAGGCCATACAAACTTACCGATGGTGGTGGCTTGTACCTGCAGGTCACGCCCGGCGGCAGCAAGTTGTGGCGCATGCGCACGAGTTTGGCGGGAAAGAAAAGCTGCTTTCCTTGGGTCGTTACCCCGACCTCGGGCTTGCCGACGCGCGTGACTGCCGTCAGGAAGCCAAGCAATTGCTGCGAAAGGGGTTCGACCCAGCTCTTGCGCGCGTAAAGCAGCGCCTTGAAGGCAGCACCTCCCAGACGAATACGTTCGAGATTATCGCTCGCGACTGGCACGCTAGGAATAAGCCAAGTTGGACCGAGCGACACGCGGCCGACGTATTGGTCAGCCTCGAACGGGATGTATTCCCCTCGGTTGGTGCACTGCCGATCACCGACTTCACACCACCCATGATTCTCAATCTAGTGCGGCCGATCGAAGCTCGGCCCGCGATCGAGACGGCCCGACGCGTCAGGCAGCGTATGTCCGCCATATTCGTCTACGCGATAGCAAGTGGGCTGGCACAGATGGATCCCGCTGCAATCGTCCAGGGCGCGATGGCACCGCTAATCAAAGGTCGCCAGCCCGCGGTGCTTGACCTTACCGAGGCAAGAGAAATCCTCAATCGGGCGGACGCCGAACCGGCACACCCGATCACGAAGCTGGCCCTGCGCTTGCTCGCTCTGACAGCGGTGCGACCTGGCGAAATCAGGGGGGCCGCCTGGGTTGAGTTTGAGAACCTGACGGGCGATGAACCGCTGTGGCGCATCCCAGCGGCCCGCATGAAAATGAAGCGCGAACACGTTAGTGCCGCTGTCGCAACAAGCCGTCTCGGTTATCGAGGCCGCGCGAGCATTCACCGGTCGCGGTCCACTGGTTTTCCCGAATGCTCGCCACGCACATAAGCCGATGAGTGAGAACGCAATGGGTTATTTGCTCAATCGAGCGGGGTATCACAGCCGACATGTGCCACATGGTTGGCGGGCCACATTTTCGACGATCATGAACGAGCGGCATCGTGATGATCGCTATATCATCGACCTTATCCTGGCCCATGCGTCAAAGGACAAAACCGAGAGTGCGTATAATCGTGCGGCGCACCTACGAAGGCGTGGTGAACTGCTACAGGAATGGGCGGATTTGTTATTAGAAAATGCCAACGAGGTGGCGTTGTTGATGAGCGGCCGGCGGCGCGCTCAAAGGCCCCGGTCCCATCGTAACAATGCCGAAGACGCGGTTCCATCATTGCAAAACGCGTGATGTTGCCCTGCGGTGGGTGCTGATAGTGTAGTTGGCGACAATTACACTATTGGAGAGAAACCATATTCTCTAACATATTCGTTGCCTGACCCGTAGGGACCCCCTGTTGCCGACCGCGAGGGACACCAATGACGTCCACGGACCGTCTCCGCCCGAACTTGCGAGTTCATGTCTACACGTCGCTGCCAACCCAGCCTGCCGCCGATGACCCTGGCCATACCACACTTGCGGCTCGCTAGCGGAGATACAGCCACCGACCGAACCAGGGGACCGGTTCATAATTCAGCCCGGTGACACCGCGTTCATCACCCTCGGCTCAATCGAAACCGTCACCCATGCTGTCCGGACAGAGGTGGCGCCGGATGCCAACTACAACAGCACCGATGGGCAGGGAGGCCCAAGGCGATGATCGAAACAATCTCGGCGCTGACCCTGGCCACGCACGATATGCCATGCGCCGTGCGCTTCTACACTGCGCTGGGCTTCGACCTCATCCATGGTGGCGAGGGCACCGGTTTCACCAGTTTCCGTGCCGGGTCGGGCTACCTGAACCTGACCGCCCAGCCCAGCAATCGGCACCGGGAGTGGTGGGGTCGGGCGATCTTCCACGTCGCCGACGTTGACGCCATGCACGCTCGGGTTATCGCCGCCGGGTACCAGCCCGACACTACACCTCGCGATGCCACGTGGGGCGAGCGATACTTCCATGTCACTGATCCGGACGGACACGAGCTCAGCTTTGCCCGTCCTCTTTCATGACGGATCCGTTTATTCGGAGCCTGCCATGTAAGTCGCCATTGCGATGAGCTATGCACAAACGTGGTGCGCGTCTACATCATCTGACCGCAGCCCTCCCACGACGCCTTTTGCGAAATCGGTAACCGGTGCGCCATGCCGCCCAGGACGCCGGGAGTTTCTGGAATCCGGGCCGGTGAGCGAAAAACGTGTTGCGCTAAAGCGCTGTCATGTCCGTTTTCAAGGGCTCCGGACGCGGGATGCCGCCCAGCTGTTTTCTTCTGGTTGTTTTCTTCAGATGCAGGCATGCGTGGTGGAGGGCTGGCGTCTTCGGCGACGCCAAGATGACAACCGCCATGCCCGATCGTCTCACCCATCACTGCCACATCGTTGTGCAACGACAGCTTCCGCTTCAAAACCAGCGCCGCCGCCAAAAAAGGCCGAAGGAGAAAGCCGGAAACTTGACCCAAGCATGACCTTCAAATCATAAATCAACCCGGGTCACTTCTCAGTGGAAACCTGGGTCAGTTCTCGGCGGAAATCAACAGATCCGCACCTTGCCGTCGTTGATCAGCACCGTTTTGGCGGTGACGCCGTTGCGCTGGTTGGTCGTGAACCCCGGCCGGTTCGCACCGCGCGTGTTGGCGCAATGGGCCCAATCTGGTCTTCATCGAGCCAGCTATACTTGCTGGCGCGAGCGCTGACAGAACCCTTCAACTCGATCCCCCGCCGCCTGAAGCGTCCGATCACCGAGGAACTCAGCGCCGACGCCTACAAAACAGACAGTTAGTGATCGGCATCCGCGGTCAGTGCTCTGTCTCGTCCCCGTCGTTGTTTGATGCGACGGACGTCCACCGCCGTCGGATGCCGGCGAGGATCGGATTCCCCGAATATCGCGCCCTTGCGGAGCTTCTGCGAATAGGTGGTCGGCAGGCTCTCGACGAACGCCACCCAGCCCGGAATTTTGAAGTAGGCTAGCTTCTCGACCGCATATCGGGCAAGCGCATCTGCCAGTTCCGCCCCAGCCGTGAATAAGCTTGCACAGTTCCCTCGCGCCGCAGCGCGTGGAACAGCAGCGTGGACAGGATGGCGCGGTCGCGCCTGCTCTTGATGGACTCTGCCTGCGGCGCATCCAGCAGCTTGCGCGCCTGATGGTCGCCCAGCGCTGGCGTCTTGCCTTCGCCGCTTTCCGTCTTCGGCCGCTCGACGCCTTTGACCGGATTGTGGGTGACGGCGTTTTTCTCGCAGAGATATTCGAACAGCGGGCCAGCGACGCGAGCCGGTGGCGGATCGTGCTGCCCCGATGCCAGCGATATGTCGGCAGGGTTCCACCATCCAGCCGGAAAACAAATCCCGGTTGTCTGTTTGTGACGCTAGGCTTTGCTCGGTAGGCACCGCCGGCCGTTTTTGTCCCGGAGGTCTTGGGACTTGCGCGGGCCGGTGAATTCGCCACCTGAGGCCGGTTCAATTCGCCACCCGAGGCCGGTCGAAACCGCCACCCCTGGCCGCAGGCACCGAGCCGTTAGGCGAGGCAAACTGCCACTGACGAACAACTTTATCTGGAAAGAAGAGAGCGCTGTGTAACGTTGTGAATAACGGGGATAACTAGACTAAGCTATTTACTTTGTTCGCCTATTTCATCTCCAACCGGATCCGCCACCGCCCGACGGGCGCCGTTGCCGCGCATCGACTTGCCCGTGAGCTCGAGGCGATATGCGTTGTTGACGAGACGATCCAGGATCGCGTCGGCGTATGTCGGATCCCCAATCTGAAGGTGCCAGCTGTCCTGGGGGATTTGGGTCGCCACGATGGTCGAGCCACGGTCGTGGCGATCGTCGATGACCTCCATCAGGTCGCGGCGCTGATCAGCGGTGAGCTTGACCATCGCCCAATCGTCCAGGATCAGCAGCCGGGTGCGAGCCAGTGTCTTCAACAACCGTGCTTGACGGCCATGCAGCCGGGCAATCGCCAACTCGTCGAGCAGCCGCGAGAGGCGCTTGTAAAGCACCGAGACGCCATCGCGGGCGGCCTGATTGCCCAGGGCACAGGCAATCCAACTTTTGCCGACGCCAGCCGCCCCGCTGATTAAAACGTTGCGGTGTTGGCGGATCCATAGCCCGCTGGCCAAGGCCTGTATGGTCGTGCGGTCCAGTCCGCGCGGCGTACGCAGGTCAAGATTTTCCATGCAGGCGGATTGACGCATGCCCGCCCGGGTCAGACGCTGCGCCAAGGCCGCGGTGAGCATCGCGCTATGCTGGATGTCGACCAGCAATGCCAGCCGCTCGGCGAACGGCATGGCGTCAATCTCGGGCTGTTGCAGTTGCGCGGTCAGTGCGTTGGCCATGGCTCCCAGGCGCAGGTCGTGCAGCTTCTCAATGGTCGGCTGGTGCATCTTGTGTCCTTGTTGCTGGATCGGTGGCGCCGATCGTCAATGGTAGTAGCCGGGGCCGCGAATGTTGCCGTGATGGCCGACGCCATCCTCGGCCACGGGGTCGACGAGTGGCCGCCCGCTCTTGAGCAGGTGCTCGACAAAGCCTGATGAACTCGCACCTGCCGACAGCGCTCGCACGCAAGCGGCCTCCAACTGCTCGCCCGGGTAGCGGGTCGCCAAGCGCAGAATGCCGAGGCAGGACCGCACACCCTGTTCGATATGATCGCGCCCGGTCAGCAGCCGCTCGACATAGGCCGCGGTGGCCACACCGACCTTGGCCGCCTGGTCGCGAACCCAGTCCGGCGTCCGCTTGGCCACCGCGCTGTGCCCCGGCGGCATGTGTTCGCCCAGCGTGGCCCAGTGATTTTGCCCGGCCACCCGGGCATGGCTGGCGGCCCGCTCACCGCGATGGAAAATCTGCACGCCGGTCCGAGTGAGGAAGACATCGACGCGCTTGCGCACCAGCGCATAGGGCACCGAGTAGAAGTTCCAATCGACCGCGACGTGATAGTCGAGGTTGACGGTTGCCCCGATCGCCCAGTGGCCGATCACGTAGGGCTCGATCGGCAAGCGCTTGAGGGCGGCGCGTTCGACCGCTTCAAACAGGCTGCGCCGGCTACCCTCGCGCGGCGGCGCCATCGGCTTGTCGTTCAGTTCGACCAGCAGCAGCGCGATCGCCTGGTTTAGCTCAGCCAACGAGAAGAACTGGCGATGGCGGAGCGGAGCCAGAAGCCAACGACAGGCCTGCAAAACGCCATTTTCGACCCCCGGCTTGTCCCGCGGCTTGCGTGACCGTGCCGGGACCACGGCCGTGCCGTAATGCTTGATCAACGCGGCATAACTGGCGTTGATCACCGGGTCGTAATACGAGGCATGGGTGACGCCGACCTTCAGATTGTCGGGCACAACCTTCGCCGGCACGCCGTCCAGGAAGGCAAACAGACGGACATGCGCGCCAAGCCAGTCCTCCGTCGCCTGGGTCCAACTGGCCTCAGCGTAAATCAGCCCCGAACACGGCAGGCAGGCCACGAATATCTGCGTCGCACGCGCCGTACCGTCGTCCATCACCGCGACCGTGTCGCCGGCGTAGTCGACCTGCACCGTCTCGCCGGCATGGTGCACCTGGCGCATCGACAGGCCTCGCCCCGAGGCCTTCTGCCATTCGCTGAGCCGCAATTTGAACTGGCTGAACCCCAAACCGTCCGGATCGGCTGCCTTGTCCTCCATCCAAAGCAGCTTGCGCGTGACGTGCTTGTGGCGCCGCAGTTCCTGATCCACCTCCGCCCAGTCGGGCAGTGCGCGACCATCGGTGGCCGATGACGGCGGGTAAAGCGCCACCTCCAGCGCCGTCTCCGACAACCCATCGGCGGCCGCGGCGTCCAGCCCTGCCGCCGCCGCTCGATCCAGATACGCCCGCACCGTCGAGCGCGCCAGCTTCGCGCCTGCCGATATGGCACTCAGATTCGGCCCTAACTCCGCACGCAACCGTAACACTTCCCTGATCCGCCGCATCTCCGCCCTCGGTCTCGGCACTACTGCTACCCCGCCAAAAAGGGCGGAACAGTAGTCGCGATTACTTCGATGTCAGCGGCGGCTTCCTCCACCAGCAGACTGGCGAATTCGCCGGCCTCAGGTGGCGGTTTCGACCGGCCTCAGGTGGCGATTACAATCGGCCTCGAGTGGCGATTACCTCCGGCCCGTGCACTTGGGACTCGCGTGGCGAGCCCACGGCGGTCAGTTTGCCCTACCCGGCACCCTCTGACCGTTATTGCCCGGGCAGTAGCAGTTTGCACCTGTGGCGACTGGACGATCCATCGGGCAAACATAAGCGCCCGCATAGCAACTCTGACCGCCGCCGCCCTGCGCCTGACTGTAGCCTTGAGGTGGCGGCTGATAATACGTCTGTGGCGGCATATAGTAGACGGGCGGATAGTAGGGGGGAGCGTAGTAATACGGAGCCGCGGCGATTGCACCCAGACCGAACCCGAACGCCACGCCGGGCCACCATAATCCGCCTCCGAAGCAACATCCGCCATGGAAACCATTGTGGAATCCTCCATGGAAGAATCCTCCATGAAAGCCGCCGCCGTGGAAGCCACCGCGATCGGCATTCGCAGGCGCCACAGACACCCCACACAGGCCAGCGGCGAGGCTTAAAGCGACGATCGAGCGAGTCATGACAGGTCTCCCACACAGGGTTTTAGCGTTCAGCCTCCTACGCGTTCATCGCGAGCGATCATGCTCCACGCCGATTTTATATACGTCAAGCCGTGTCCGGCGACATCCGGGCCTCGCATTGCCTCATACGCTTGCGCGCCCGCATACGCTTGCGCGCCCGCCCTCACAGACCCATCAAGCGCAGGGCTTTGCCTTGGCCCCATTATTATCGCCCCGACCTGATCCGGGCTGAGCGATTGGCCTATACGACTTCGGGGAACCACGACGAAAAAAAGCCGGGAACCTTTTGGGTCGCCGCCGATCCAATGTTGCTGAAAGTTCTGCACAGACGGGAAGGCTCTTCCATGCCTGACGAAGTGACTTTGGTGCACGCCGATGACGTGACCCTCTTACAGGCGTTTCATCGTGGTGACGCCGACTTGGCGGCCGGCATAATGCAGCGCCACAACCAAACGCTCTGGTGCATCGCGCGCGGCATACTGCGCGACGATGACGAGGCCGAGGAGGTTGTCCAGGAGACTCTCGGCAGATCCTTGGATTGGAAAAGGACAGCCCTGGTCTGGCCCACCGATCACGGCGGGTCAAGCATCGGCGACACCAAGATGTCGGGCCACCTGCCATGGCTCGGATCGGAGAAAATGATCCGGATGCGAACGAGAGCGGGTGGTGCCTCGTTTTGCCAGAGCGAGGTCCAGCCCCCGCCGTGCGTTGCCGGCAAGTATGACAGCTCGAGCCGATCGACCCCGTCAAGGATTTCGGTCGTCGCCGCGGGCGGAGGGCGGCCAATATTGATCGCATGGAAGTGCGGCGTCCACCGCAACAGAAGGCGGTGTGCCGCATCAACGACAAGCTCCACATCAGCACGCTGGGTCGGAAATCCAGCGGCCGGCAGCGGCACGATGCTGGTGAACGTTACGGAATGCGCAGTACCCGCGAAGATCAGGTGCTCCCACTTCGAGCCTGGCTTGGCCTGAACGATCAGGCGCCGCAGGGTTCGGTCGACGGCGTCAAGATCTTCAGTCCGGGCTGCCAGCCGTATCTGTCTATCCCATCCTAACAGAACAAAGTGGCTGCCTTGCACCAGACCGAACAACAACAGGCCCATCACTGTAAGTGCAACGAGCACTTCCAGCAAAGTAAACCTGGCAATTGAGATTTGTTGCGGCGACTGTAAAGGCGCCGCAACCATGGGGCCCGCTATGGCGTGATGTCGGTCGTACCGCAGTGGGGCTGCTTGAAGCCGTCATTGGTCGGCTCACTTGGCCCGAAATATACGATGTTATCGGAGTTGGGCGTTCCATCCAGCCCCGCCAGATGGCGCATCCGAAAAGAAATCGCATGGTCGGCGCATGACGTGTCGCCGCTGACGCCGAGCCCGCCGATGACTTTGCCGCCGGAGTAGAGGGCGACACCGCCCCCGAAAGTGATGATACCACCCGGAACGAAGCCAATACCGGTGCCTGGTGGCTGGAACCGCGGGTTGAACGGATTGGAATTGTTCAGGCCGTACAGAGAGCCGCCGGGCTGGGTTGGCCCGTAAAGATTTGCGGTCGAGAGTGCGAGAGCGTCATTACTGAAGCCGTTTGCCGTAGTGGCCTTGGCGATGGCGATCGCGCGGCTACCCGGCCACGCGTCGCCAGTAACATTCACCGAGCACAGCGTGCCGACCCGGTCGACGATCGCCGACCACATGCGGTTGGGGCTGAACAAGCCACCATTCTTGTCGGGCTCTTGCACGACGGTCGCAAGTTGCGCTTGAATATTAGAGACGGTGTCGAAGGGTATCTGGCAGCTTGCTGGTTGCGTATGGTCATCCTGATCGTCCCAGGCCCGGGCAACCGTGGCTGACGACAGAACTAGTGAGAAGGTCATGGCTGTTACCACGATGCATTCGCGCATTGTTCCCCCTGTCAGCCGATTTGGAATTGACAGTTTATTTTGTTTACATTGCGCGCCCCGGTGGAACATGTCCAGATGTAAATCCATTGGCTCACATAATGCTTACCTCTGCTTGGGGGTCCGCTTCGATTTATCAGGATAGCGGACGATCGATCAGTGGCTGTGCGGGGCTAGAGCAGGCGGCATCATGGTCGTCGAGGGAAAATGCGAGCCCAGCTACGGTCAACGTCCGGCGGCCGGTTCGACGGTCTCCTGATGCAGCGGCCACAGCGCCTCGGCGAACGTCTCTTCCTCGGCGGTCAATGGCCGCAGCTCGGGGACTAACGGTTCCTTGTCGGAGTCCGTACCGCGAAGCCCGCGCGCGCACCGGAGGCTGTCTCGCGGACAAGTGACACGACCACAACCACCATCAGCGCAAGCACCGCGCCCAAAAGCAAAAAAAATGTGCTGCGCGATAGTGCCAACTGCCCGGTTCCGACACCTTGCCCGCTAGTATAGCATGCTAGTACTCAACTAGTTGAGGGTCAACGACGAATTTCGCACCAAAATCGGATGGCGTTACTCACCGGCGAACCTGTGCGACGGGGAGCGGTCAGAACGGTGGAAACCGAGCGGTGGCGGCGACCGCAGTTGTCGTCCAGAGCTTCATTTGACAGCCTTAATGTATGCGCCCGGAAAATCATCTGACATCCGATGAACGGGGTGCCGCATCACATCTGGTCGGCGCGACCTGCTCGCCCCTGCGCCGCCACCATTCAGGCCCCGGGTAGGGTCGCGAGCGACCGGGCGACCGCGAACGGCTCCGCGTAGGATGTGGAAATGGTGCAGGCGAGGCCGACGTATTTGGTTGCCGCGGCAATGGTCGCCAGGACCAGCAGCGGTTCCAAACGAAGCGCCCCGAGCGCCCCGTAGCGAAGCTGGCTGTCCAAGCTGTTGCCCAAGCGGTCCGGGACCGCCAGAATATCGGCGAGGAAGAGCATGTCGAATTGCCCCGCGGAGTTGCTCCAGCGCCTCGTCCGTCAGTTCCGCAGGCAGGGGCCAGACCAGCCCGGCTGCCGCCGCGCGTGCCAAATAATCCTGCACCGTGCTCCGCCCGATGCCGACCGTCCCGGCGATCACCCGGGCGCTGGGATCGCGCCCCAAAATGCAGCTGTAGAACCTGCCGTATCCGCCGCATGGACAGTCTCTCCGTCGGCATCCGTGTCCCCTCCATCAATCGCGATGCAAGACTGGATCCAGGTGAACACTGACCCGCGAAACGATCTCCTTTCCCGAATGCCCTCTTTCCTGCTTTCAGAGGGTGGCCGGGATCAGATTGGAATGGTGGCCGCCATCAAATTGGAATGGTGGCCGCGATCAGATTGGAATAGGTGGCCGCCTTCGTTGGAATCCGCAAACCCGCCATCGAAGTGCCGAACCTAACTCGGGGCGATCGGTTCAAACCGGCGGGCGACTGTTATTTTGCCTTGGCGCCGATATTCCTCTGCACGCTGTCGATGACATCCTGGACGGTGTTCACGCCGTCGGACTCGCTGTACGAAATCTCGATCTCGAATTCTGTTTCAATCTGCACCACGAGATCCGCCACATCCAAGCTATCCATACCCAAGTCATCAACGAGTGACTCTGACATGGCAATGTCATGTACCGGAACATCGCCAAGCGTCTCCGCAATTATCTTCAGCACTCGCTCTGCAATCTCAGATGCGTCCATGAGTTGTTTCCTCCGGTTTGCAAATGCCATCCGACACCATACTGAACGTGACTTGCACTAACGTAACGAGTTCCTTCAACGCCCCACAAACCGCCGAAGGGCAAGCACCTCAATCTCTTCCTCGACGGACCCCTGCCCTTGTCGGGCTCGACAAGCAGCGCGTTGATAAGGGCGGCAGCACGGAAATCGCCGCACAGGACCGCTGCGGCTAATGTCGGCCGAGCTGTCCCGCGTCGGTTGCCTTATTTCAAGCGACGGTCAGGTCAGCGATAAGTAGTTTGCCTTTCGTCTCCGGGCTCAAAAGCACGGCGACTAAGAAGATGGCCAAGCCCACCACCGTGGTGACCAGAATCGGACCTGACAGGCCGATCTGGTGGGTAGTTGCATATAGGATGAGCAGTGGCGAGATCAGCCCGCCCCAGATTGCCCCCTGGTGGTAGCAGAAGGCGACCGCGGTGGCGCGCACTTCAGTCGGAAACCGTTCGGAGAGATAGGCCGGATATTGAACGTGCATACCGCCGCACGCAAACAGCCCCTGCAACGCAAATCCAATGACGATCAACGTGTAATCCTGGGTCAGCAGATAAAGGAACGCGGTCGGAACCCCGAGCGCGGCTGGGATGATGATCGCCCAGCGCCGGCCTATACGTTCCGCGAGCCAGCCCCAGAACAAGGAAGAGAGAAAGAAACATGTGTTGGCAAGCGCGATCGGCAGCGCGACCAGGGCCGGGCTCAGATGCAGGTCGAGCTGTAGATGGGTCGCGAACAGCGCGTAGTTCGCATAATAGATGACGAACGCGCTCGCCATCATTAGGCAGGTGGTGAGCGTGTTTCCCAGCATCTCGGGCTTGAAGATTGAGAATAGCGGCGCCCGCACTTCGCGGTTTTGCAACTTCTGCTGGCGTTTGTTCTCGACCCAGATCTCGGGTTCTTTGACGAATAGCCGAATATAGATGATCAGCAGAGCAGGCGCGATGCCGATCATCAGCATGCCACGCCAGCCAATATAACTGTAGAAAAGCCCGTAAATCGCACTCGACAACAAGAACCCGATCCCCCATGAGCCCTGCAACACAGCGCCCATGAAGCCGCGCGAGCGCACCGGCCAGGTCTCCATCGCGAGGGCGGCGCCGGCCGGCCACTCCGCGCCCATGCCGATGCCGAGCAGCGCCCGAAGGAGAAACAGTAAAAGGAAGCTCGGAGCCAAGCCGGCCAGGAAGTTACAAACCGAATACCAGGCGATCGAGATCATCAGCGGCGCCCTGCGGCCGATACGGTCTGCCAGCCACCCGCTGGCGGTGGCGCCCAAAAGCCGCATCCACAGTGTGATCGTCAACACTGCCGCCACCTCGGGCACCGGCACGCCGAATTCCTTGGCAATCGGCGCCATGATTAACAGAAATGCGGTGAAGTCGAAGGCGTCGAGGGTCCACCCGGCCCAGGCAGCCCCATAGGCATACCATTGGTCTTTGGTGGGTTCTTTCCACCAAGCTACTGGTTTTACGGTCGCGTCCGCAGTCATCGTAGCGCCTCCCCTGTTCATCCCAGTTCACTTCCGGAGCTTCCGCGACGCTTAAGGAGAAATAAAGATCGCAAGACATCGCGGCAAAAACCGATTGATCGATCGAGCCAGTATCTTTCGATCGCCGACACGGGCATTGGATCGTCGCATCCGTTGCCGGCGACGTTACCGCATGAGGTCGATCATGCAGGCTGATGTGGCGTCCGTCCAGTCGCGGAACAGACGACAGCGCGCCCACATGCCCCAGCTCGGACCATCGCGACTGAAAGTGCGCGGCTCCGGGGCTTGACCGCGGTGGGCCCAGCGAAAAGGCGGGCATTAGTGCCCAACAGGTGCTTTATCGGTTTTTGTCGATAGGGGCTGTTCAACAACATCCGTACGGGTACCGTTTCGCCTGCTGCGCCAGGAAGTGGAGGCGCGCATCACCGCCAACACCGTGGAGATCTTCCACCGCGGCAAGCTGGTGGCGACGCATCTGCGCAGCCTGCGCCCGCATCGACCGACGACACTGGCTGAACACATGCCGAGTTCGCACCGGCGCTATCGCGACTGGACGCATGAGCGGATCCAACGCGACGCCGCAGCAATCGGCAATGACGCCGCCGCGCCGGTCGAGATCATCCTGCGTTCGCGCCCACACCCCCGAACAGGGGTTCCGCTCCTGCATCGGCATCCTCGGGCTAAGGAAGCGCTGCGGGATGGAACCGCTCGATGCCGCCTGCGGGAAGGCTTTGGCACTCGGCACGCGTTCATACAGTTCAGTCGCAGCGATCCTCAAGAACAAGAGCAGTGCCGTTGCATCGCCGGTACTCATAGCGGCCATGGACCCGATCGAGGCATCAAAGGCTTATCAGCGGCTTATGAATGGGGACGACGACCGCGAGGAGTGGCCGGAGCTACCGGAGTCGCATTCGCTTCGCCGGTTTAGGGCGATCTACCCTACATTACCGGGTGCTCACCCCCAGTTACTGGCTGCTTCGACAGATTCATCATAGTCAAGCAATCTCCCACCTGCGGTCTCATTTTCCACTTCCGATCACCGTCGTTCTCGCGTTCATTCACATCGAAACCCGTTGCCAACACGGAAATCCAGCTTGGCGAGCCATCAGGCCGCAGACCGGGATCGAATTCAAGGTCTTGTGCAAGCATTCGACCGAGCTTTCCGAGCATCTCGTTTCCAGTTCGGAAGATTGTATGCCAGCCGAAGCGGTAAGCTCAGTCGCGGTCATCGTGCGGTTTGGTGCCGAATGAAGCGCCCTCAACATGAGCCATTGATTTTTCCCGACCTTTTCGCTAACCGCGCAAAGGCGTCCGCGAATTCTTGTGCCGTGGGAATCCCATTTTGTCGGGCAGCGCGCTCTCGACCGTCACGGTCGTCAAGAAGGTTTCCGATCGCAGTGATCGCTTCGTCCATGGATTTTGCTTCGGTAAACGCTACAGACCTCTCCCCATTGAATGCCCGGACACTGACCTTCGACGCGGACGAAAATGTTCGTATCAGGTAGCGACCATGGACGTTTTCACCAGATTTCGTCACCGTGTATTCCTCGTTCTCGGAGCGGTTGCCCACAGTGCTCAATTAGGGGCCGCTGTACCGAGGGATAAGACAAATGATCCGGCTGACGGGAGTGGATCAGACAGAAGGACGCAGGTCCTTGGTGGTCTTCTTCGCAGCCCTATCCTTGATTTCCTCATCCAGTTTCGGGGTGATCAACTCATCGGCGGCTGTGGCCCGAGAATCAAAATCGATCGCCATTGCGAGTAGCCTCGTCTTGGAGGCTTCCAGATCAGCCGTCCCGGCCATACCGCGGAAACGGGCCGCTTCTTCGCGCAGAAACTTAGGGGTCATCATCAACTCTTTCAGGGCCAGGAAAACCCAGTTCCACCGAGAGGTTCGGTTGGCAGTGACATTGGGGAGCTTTAGAGATGTGCGCGCGCTGTCCGTCGAGCGCAAGCCTCTCCATGGCCTGGGTAGCGTGGGACCCTCAACCGTTGCCCCGATGCCGACCGGCCGACGTGCTTGCTGCCGGTAGCTGACCAATCTGTACAACCATCGCTCGTTTAGGCTACACCACCTCCTTCAGTTCCTCCGCCGGTCGGAAGGCGATCTTTTTGCTGGCCGCGATCTTAATGGATGCGCCAGTCGCAGCGTCGCGACCCATCCGAGCCGGTCGTGCCCGCGTTTGCAGGATACCCAGACCAGTCAGACGGATTTTGCCACCCTTCTTGAGATGCTCGGTCGCCAGCGTCACCAGATCGGCCAGCACTGCTTCTGCGACCTCTTCGGCAGATCGCGACCTTCCGGAGATGTTCCTGGTCCGCGGCATTGTGTTCAGTCACGAGGCGGTCCGCGAGGTGCACGAGCATTGGCGCTATCTCTACCGCGCCATTGACCGCAGCGGCGCGCTGGTCGACGTGATGTTCAGCGAGCATCGCGAAATGGCGGCGGGCGAAGGCGTTCTTCCTATCCGCCAAGACGGTCACCGATGTGACCCGGATCGGGTGACCCCGGATAGCCACGACAGCTTTGCGCGCTGCGGGTGGAGCCGCCAGACACGGCCGCAAACGACCTACCCAACAGGATCCAGCACAACCACTGGGATCTGGCGCTGGGTATTCTTCGCATAATCGGCATAGGGCGGCCAGAACTTCAGTGCCTTTTCCCAAAGGCGTTCGCGCTCCGCGCCGGTGGTCGTCCTGGCCTTAGCTTTGGTCTTTTTCGTCCCCACCTGAACCTCGACCTCGGGATGGGCGACGAGGTTCCGATACCAGCCTGGGTGCTCAGGTGCGCCACCTTTCGATGCGACCACAAGGTAGCTGCTTCATCATCGCCATAAAACAGAGGAAATATGTATCTTGCCTGATTTCCGGCCCGTTGTCGTCAACAGCAGCGACGGCACATGCATCTCTGAGTAGCCTGGCGGGGTAACGGTGTAGATATGTCCCTCACTGCCACCGCTAGAGATATAGCGGTTCGCGTGATCGATCATCCACTGAGGAAGATTAGGAGCAAGCTTGGCCTCGGCCATTTAAGGTCTCCTTCTGAGCCGTTGGTGAAGGCGGAGTTAACAGCAGAGCTACTCAGGCCGCCAGCCCGCCCCAGGGCCCGCTCATCGATTTGGCCTGAAGTGGAGAAAGCCTATGCTCCGCTCCGCCCTTGCCCTCAGTGGGTTTCTTCACCGTCCGTTTTCGTGATGGTGCCCTAGAGCGCCATGTCAACATGCGCGGTGCGGTCAACCCAGCCGATTTTGTCCGCAAGTATCGCCGCCGCCGTTCCCACTCGGCCACGGTCCACCCCTTCGGCAGATAGCCATTCGCAGGATCATGCGAGGAAGTCTGGTCCGTCACCACGTCAGGCCGCACGCCCCGCCGCAGTAGCTCCGGGAGGACCTCCGCCGCGTTGCCGAGCAATCCACTGAGACGGGTTTTTGTTCACCGCACGAACGATCGATTATTGCCAGTGCTTCATCAAGGTCTTTCGCTTGCTGGTCGAGATATCCGGTACGCAGCCGCATCTCGATGCGGCTGGCCTGGCACTCGATCGCTAGCAGTGACGCGCCAGCCATTGTCGCCGCCAACGGTTGCGCGCCGCCCATGCCACCAAGGCCGGAGGTCAAAATCCAGCGCCCCGCCAAGCTGCCGCCATAGTGGCGGCGGCCGATCTCGACGATTTCGTACGTGCCCTGAATAATTCCCTGGCTGCCGATGTAGATCCACGAACCCGCGGTCATTTGGCCGAACATCATCAGCCTTTTCCGATCGAGTTCGTTGAAGTGTTCCCACGTCGCCCAGCGGGGCACCAAATTCGAATTGGCGATCAGCACGCGCGGCGCGTCCTGGTGCGTGCGGAATACACCAACCGGGCCTGCCAGACTGCACCAGGAGCGTCTGATCCACCTCCAGCCGGCGTAGCGTCGTGACAATCCGATCAAGCTGTCCCAGTCCCGCGCCGCGCGCCCGCTGCCGCCGTAAACGACAAGTTCGTCCCGGCCGTTCCGCCACCTCAGGGTCGAGATATTCATCAGCATCCCAGGGAGCCTCCGTCAACCAAGACTTTGCGCTGATCTCGTTGCCGCGCGGGGCACGGATTATGCGGGCATTGGCAACGGGGTTCATGGGGTTTCCCGATCAATCCACGATGCCGGGCAGGCTGATAGTGTCCTGGACGGCCGCCGCAAGCGCTCCTAAGCGAACAAGCGTCGTCGCGCGGGCGATATCAGGGGCAAAGAATCGGTCCTCTTCAAGCCGGGATACCTCGGCGCGCAGCCGCGCTCGGACCTACTCCAAGCTGGCGCTCGAAGTGAGCGGCGCGAGAAAATCGCAGCCCTGCGCGGCGGCCAGCAACTCGATCCCGACGATTGACGCTGTGTTGTCCGCCATCGGGAGCAGGCGTCTCGCGGCGTGAGCCGACATGGAAACGTGGTCCTCCTGGTTGGCGCACGTCGGCACTGAGTCCACACTGGCAGGCGTAGCGCGTTGGCGGTTTTCCGAGACCAGGGCGGCAGCGCTGACCTGCGGCACCATGAAACCGGAATTGAGTCCTGGGCTCGGTGTGAGAAACGCTGGCAGGCCAGAGAGTGACGGGTCAACCAGCATCGCGATCCGGCGTTCCGACATCGCGCCGATTTCGCACAGCGTGAGTGCGATCATGTCCGCCGCAAAGGCTACGGGCTCGCCGTGGAAATTGCCGCCCGAGAGAATCTCTGCCTGATCAGCGAACACAAGTGGATTGTCCGACACGCCGTTGGCCTCGTCATGCAGCGTTGCCGCCGCCTGCCGCAAGACGGTGAGAACGGCGCCCATGACCTGCGGCTGACAGCGGAGACAATATGGATCCTGCACTCGGTTGTCGTTGACCAAATGGGATGCGCGAACCGCGCTACCCGCGAGCAGAGCGCGCAACGCCCGCGCCACATCGATCTGGGCCTGGTGCCGACGAAGTGCATGAATACGTGGATCGAATGGCGTATCAGATCCGCGGGCCGCATCGGTGGACAGCGCGCCGATGACCAGCGCCGCCTGAAACAACGTCTCGGCCTCGAACAGCGCCGCCAGAGCATAGGCCGTGGAGAATTGCGTCCCATTTAACAGCGCTAGTCCCTCTTTTGGACCGAGCTCAAGCGGCGGCAGCGCGGTTTGGGCCAACGCGGCGGCAGCCGGAATTACCGCGCCTGCCAACGCGACGTCGCCGACCCCCAGCATGGCTGACGCCATGTGCGCGAGTGGCGCAAGATCGCCAGATACACCGACCGACCCTTGGCACGGTATACACGGGATCAGGTCGCGCGCCAGCATGGCTTCAAGCCTGCCAACGGTTTCCACACGGACGCCGGAGGTGCCGTGCGCGAGGCTCGCGATCTTCAAGGCCATCATCAGGCGGACGACCGGCCTCGGCATCGCTTCACCGATACCTGCCGCGTGCGAAAGTACCAGATTGCGCTGTAGCTGCGACAGATCGGCTGCGCCGATCCGAATGTTAGCCAGCTTTCCAAAACCGGTGTTGATCCCATAGAACGGTTCGCTCTGCGCCGCGATGGTATCAACTACGGCAGCAGCCTTATCGATGGTGGGATAGCAAGCGGGATCCAGTGCAACCGAGGCTCCGCGATAGATGGCACGCCATGACGCCAGGCTGATTTTGCCGGGCTCCAGGACGACTTGCGTGCCGAATTCTTCCATGTGCGTACCATACGCAAAATCCTGTAACGATCTACATCAACGGCGCAAAGGACCCGAACGAAAAATATCAGTCGCCGACCTCTGTCGCGCAAACGGCTTGACAGCGGTGTTATCTCTCCGACGATCAGCCTGGGGTCGAAAATCCGGAGTTTCCTACTTCATCCAGGCGATACGATGGACAGTGCCAACGTGCGAACCTCAGGTGAAAGACGATGATTGCTCGGCTTACCGCGTCGCTTCGACAGCAGGCTTGCAGCAGCACCATCCTACTTGAGGCCACGCAGCAGGCGGAACACCTGCCGACGATGCAGACCCATTGGCGCACAGGCGTCGGCGACACGCAGCCGTCCTGATTGAACCCGCAACAACACCTCAAGCCGGCTGAACTCTTGTTTGCTCATCGACAGCACCGTCATGACGCATCTCTCGGGACCCCAAAACCCGAGGGAGTGGCATCTCTATTTTGCAGAGGGGTGCCGTACTGTTGTTAAAAGTAAAGACCGCAACATTGATATATCGGCAAGTCTCTGCTCGCGGGTTCATGAGCGAGCAGCTCGTCCGCATGGTGATAGAAGACGCGCTTGAAATTCGCCGCCGAGCTCGCTTAAGCTGCTCTCCCTGCGGGCTGACCGCGCCCTCCGGTCACCCCGTTAACCTCAGGAATTCCAGGCTTGGCCGACACGCGCCTCCAGTTGCCTCCAAGATTTTCAGATGTAGACGGAAGAGTAGCCAC
>CAVYXX010000008.1:0-145541 GCA_963772355.1 uncultured Alphaproteobacteria bacterium
CCCTATATCCAAGCCAACGGCGCCGGAGGCCCAGAGGTGCTCGGTTTGGCCACCGGGCCGGTACCGGCGCCGAGGCCCGACGAGGTGCTGATCCGCGTGCAGGCCGCCGGGGTCAACCGGCCGGACGTATCCAACGTCAAGGGTCTTACCCACCGCCGCCCGATGCCAGCCCGATGCTTGGGCTGGAGGTGCGGGGGAGGTCGTGGCCGCCGGCGGCAGGTGACGACGCTGGTCGGCGACATGGTCTGCGCACTGACCAATGGCGGCGGGTATGCGGCGTATTGCGTTGCTCCGGCGCCGCAGTGCCTACCTTGGCCGACGGGCTATGACGCGATCCGAGCGGCGGCGTTGCCGGAGACGTCTTTCACCGTTTGGGCAAATCTGTTTCAGATCGGCCGGCTGGCGAAGGGCGAGACCGCCCTGGTGCATGGCGGCACCAGCGGCATCGGCGTCACAGCGATCCAACTCGCGCATGAGTTCGGCGCGAGGGTATTCGCCACCGCGGGATCGGATGAGAAATGCGCGGCCTGCTTGAGGTTCGGGGCGGAGGCGGCGATCAATTATCGCACCCAGGATTTCGCCGCAGAGGTGAAGACGCTGACCGAGGGGCGTGGTGTCAATGTGGTGCTGGACATGGTCGGCGGCCCTTATATCGCGCGCAACATCCGGTCTCTGGGCATGGACGGGCGGCTGGTGCTGATCGCCTTCCTGCAAGGGTCCAAAGTGGAGGATTTCGACTTCGTGCCGGTGCTGGTAAGGCGGCTGACGATCGCCGGGTCCACCATGCGGCCGCGAACCACGGCGCAGAAAGGCGCGATCGCGGCGGAGTTGCGGGAAAAGGTGTGGCCGGTGCTGGATGCGGGCCGCTGCTCGCCGGTGATCCACGCGACGTTTCCGCTGGCGCAGGCGGCGGAGGCGCATCGGCTGATGGAGTCCAGCACGCACATCGGGAAGATCATGCTGACCGTCTGAGGGCGTGGAGCCATGCCCTGGACGGTCGTCATTCTGCTCGGACTGTTGCTTCCTCTGGCGGCGCTCGCCCAGGAAACCCCATGCGGCGCGCCGGCAGCGATGAACGACGGTTGGGAGGTTGCGTCGCCCGAGGCGGTTGGCTTCGTCCCCGCGACGCTGTGCGGCATCGGACCCCGCTTCACCGCCTGGACCGAGGCGGACATTCATTCAGTGCTGGTGCTGCGTCACGGCAAACTGGTTTACGAGCACTATTTCACCGGCGAGGATCAGCAATACGGTCGTCCGCTTGGCGTCGTCAAATTCGATGCCGAGACGAAACACGATCTGCGCTCGATCACCAAGAGCGTGACGGCGCTGGTTCTGGGCATCGAAATCGGCAAGGGGCGGATTGCCGGCGTCGACCTGCCGGTGCTGGCTTCGTTCCCCGAATACGCTGACCTGCGGTCGCCGGAGAAGGACAAGATCACGCTGCGGCATCTGCTAACGATGTCACAGGGATTGGCGTGGGACGAGGATCTTCCCTACAGCGACTCGCGCAACAGCGAAATCCAGATGGCAGAAGCCCCGGACCCGGTCCGTTACGCGTTGGCGCAACCGGTCCAGGAGACCGCCGGAACGGTCTACAACTACAGCGGCGGCTCCGCGACCATCATTGCCGCGCTGTTGCACAAGGCGACTGGCGAGACCCTCGACAGTCTCGCCCGGCACGATTTGTTCGATCCGCTGGGAATTTCCGATTTCGAATGGATCCGGTTCCCGTCCGGCGAGCCGGTGGCTGCCTCCGGCCTTCGCATGCGTCCGCGTGACTTGGCGAAGATTGGGCAGTTGGTGCTCGATCACGGTGCGTGGAAAGGAGCGCAGATCGTGCCGGCGGATTGGATCAAGGCCGCGACTTCGCCGCAGATCAACGGCCAGCAGATTTATTTCTATGGCTACCAGTTCTGGCTGGGGCGTTCCTTCGTCCGCGGGCGGGGGGAGATCGACTGGGCGGCCGGCTGGGGCTATGGCGGGCAGCGCTTGTTCATCGTGCCGGCCCTGGATCTTGTGGTGCTGGTCCATGCGGGGCGATACGACAGCAGCCAACAGAGCGCCGGTCCGATGATGGTTCTTAACAGATACGTTCTGCCGGCCGCCGAGGGACCTTGACGGATACTGCCACCCCGCTGGCTACCATCCTGGAGGCGGTTTGAAGCTTAGTCCGGCCTGCTCCAGCAGGGCCGCGGCGGAGAGTGTGGTGCGGTCGCCGTAGATCGGGCCGGCGATCTGCACGCCCAGCGGCAGTCCGCCCTTGGTCAAGCCCATCGGGGCGATGGTGGCGGGCAAGTGGTAGCCCCCGATCAGGCCTGGCCAGAACAGCAGGTCGCCGTAGTTGATGTCCTGGCCTTCCACGATGATCCGGCGTCCCCACGGTGTGCCGTCCTGGCGGTGCGGCAGGGCGGCGGTGCTGAAGGACGGACACAGCAGAACATCGTGGTCGCGGAAGAAGGCGCTCCAGGTACGGCGCCAGCGGGCCCGCTGTTCGTTCATGCCGAGCCAGGCGCGGTGGGTGGTGTCGACGGCGCGGGCCATGATGGCGTCGGCGCTCATATCGTCGGGCGACAGGGTAGCGACCCGCTGTCGTTTCTCTTCGATCTGCGCATCGGTGCTACGGCCGCTCCATCCAGTATCCAGCAGACGGAGGTAAAGCTGATAAGCTGCGGTGGGGTCGAAGTCCGGACGGGCGCTGCGGCTGACCGCGACGCCGTGGCGCTCGAGGTTATCCGCCAACGTGTCCATGGCGGCGATGGTTTCGGAATCCGTTGCCTGGCCCGGTTGCTCGGCCCAAACGGCGACGCGCAGGTCCTTCAGACTGGAAAAGCGCGGAGCGGGGAGGTTGAGGGTCAGGCCGGTTTCGTCGGGGTCGGGGGCGGCCAGGATGTCCAGCGCGGTGATCAGGTCGGTGGCGGAGCGGCTCAGCGGGCCGATGACGGCTATGTCGGTCGCTGCCGCCGCGCTGGTCACCGGGTCACCGTAGTTGGGCAACAGGCCCCAGGTCGGCTTGTGGCCGAAGACGCCGCAGAAGTGTGCGGGAACCCGGATCGAGCCGCCGATGTCGCTGCCGATTTCGAACCCTGTCAGGCCGGCGGCGAGGGCGGCCGCCGATCCGCCGGAGGAGCCGCCGGGTGTGTGGTCGGTGTTCCAGGGGTTGGAGGTGGTGCCGTAGACCGGGTTGTAGCTCTGCCAGTCAGCGAGATCGACGGGGACGTTGGTCTTGCCGAAAATCACCGCTCCGGCGGCCTCCAGGCGGCGGATGGCGACCGAGGAGATGGTGACTCGCTGATCCTTTAGTTCCAGGTGGCCTCTTGTAGTGGGGAGGCCCTGGACGTCGAAGCTTTCCTTCACGGTGGTGGGGACGCCGAACAGGGGGGCGGATTTGTCGGGTTGAGAGTCCATGTTCTTGGCGCAAGTCCGGGCGCGGTCGAAGTCCCGGACGACCACGGCGTTGATGCGGGTATCGAGCCGCTCGGTGCGGACGATGTAGTGGTCCAGGAGTTCCAGGGCACCGATCTTTCCGCTGCGGACCAAGGCGGCGAGTTGGGTGGCGGGGAGAAAGGTCGGGTTCATGGGCTGATCCTGCGGCGGGGACCCGGTAGCCTCGCACTCGGGGCGTTTGCGGACAACGGGGTAGCGTGGCGCTTGCCGCAGCGCAGAGATGCTTTGGACTGAGGTGGGCGAGGCAGATTTCTCCGGTTGTAATGGTTGCGCACAACTTATATAGGTAGCGCACTACTTTTAGAGGAGGAACACGTGCCCCGCCCCTCCAGCAACGACGGTCTCGACAAGTTCCAGCGATACCGTGCCAACCGGCGCGCCAGCGGCATGAAGCTTTTGCGCCTCTGGGTTCCCGATCCGAGTGCGCCCGGCTTCCGCCAGGAGGCTGAGCGGCAGGCGCGTCTACTTCGGAACGCTCCGGAAGAACGTGACGCCTTGGATTTCATCGACGCTACTTCAGACCAGGGTGATGATCAGACGTGAGGCGCGGCGATCTCATCACGGTTGCCCTGAGCGGTGATTTCGGCAAGCCGAGACCTGCGCTGGTGATCCAATCTGACTTCCTGGCAGAAACGGATAGTGTGCTGGTCTGCCTGCTGACAAGCACGTTGCGCGCGGCGCCGCTCTATCGACTATCACTTGCAGCGGGTGAGGCAACCGGCCTTCGCGAGCCGTCGCAGGTCATGGTGGACAAGATCGTGGCTATTCGCCGCGACCGTTGCGGAAGTCCGATCGGCCGAGCCGGCGATGCCGCGATGCTGGCGCTCGGACGGCTGCTGGCGTTCGTCGTCGGTATCGCCGATTAGACTTGCCAGCCGGGTGTGTTCTTCGCTTTATTGTATCTTCTTTCTTGTCATCTGTGCTCGTACAAGTTGACTTACTGGGCGTCCGTTTGATCATGCCAAGATTGTGTCGCTCGCGCCGCGGCACGCCGGCTCGCCTAGGTCACTACCATCGCGGCGTTATTTGCTAGAAGCACTGATGACTTGACACTCGGTGTCTGATGCACAATCCCGGTTCCGGACCTGCAATCATCGGAGGAAACGAATATGGTCGAGATGCGGACGATCAAGGGACCGGCGATCTTCCTCGCGCAATTTGCTGGCGATGCATCGCCATACAACAGCCTTCCGGAGATTGCGCGGTGGGCAGCGGGGCACGGCTATAAGGGCGTGCAAATTCCTTCTTGGGATGCCCGGCTCTTCGATCTCGCGAAGGCGGCGGAAAGCCGAACCTACTGCGACGAGGTCAAGGGCGTCCTGCACGACGTCGGCCTGGAGCTGACCGAGCTGTCCACTCATCTGCAGGGCCAGCTTGTTGCCGTCCACCCGGCGTACGACCTCGCATTCGACGGCTTTGCCCCGCCGGAAGTGCGAGGTCATCCCACGGCTCGCCAGGCCTGGGCGGTGGGCCAGCTCTTGCTGGCGGCAAGGGCATCGCGCAACCTTGGGCTGACGGCGCACGCCACGTTCTCGGGTGCTCTCGCGTGGCCATTCATCTATCCGTGGCCGCAGCGCCCGGCGGGGCTGGTAGAGACCGCGTTCGACGAACTGGCACGGCGCTGGCGCCCGATCCTCAATGCTTATGACGAAGCCGGGGTCGACATTTGCTACGAGATCCATCCCGGCGAAGATCTCCACGACGGCATCACGTTCGAAATGTTCTTGGAACGCGTCGGCAACCACAAGCGCTGCAATATCCTGTACGACCCGAGCCACTTCGTGCTGCAGCAGCTCGACTACCTGGACTACATCGACATTTACCACGAGCGCATCCGGATGTTTCACGTCAAGGACGCGGAATTCAATCCGACGGGCCGCCAGGGCGTGTATTCGGGGTTCCAGTCTTGGGCAGAACGTGCCGGACGATTCCGCTCGCTCGGGGACGGGCAGGTGGATTTCGGTGCGATTTTCTCGAAGCTGTCCCAATACGGTTTCGACGGCTGGGCTGTCCTAGAATGGGAGTGCTGTATCAAGGACAGCGAGCAGGGAGCGGCCGAAGGAGCACCTTTCATCGCTGGCCATATTATCAAGGTGACATCAAAAGCATTCGACGATTTCGCGGCTAGCGCCGTCGACGTGGACACGAACCGCAAGCTGTTGGGGATCAGCTGAGATGGCGATCGAGGGCGGAGCGGCCGGGGAGGTGGGGCGGCGGCTGCGCCTGGGTATGGTGGGGGGTGGTCAGGGTGCCTTCATCGGAGGCGTGCACCGCATCGCGGCCAGGCTCGATGACCGGTACGAGTTGGTGGCAGGTTCCCTGTCAAGCGATCCCGACCGCGCGGTGGCGAGCGCTGTCGAACTCCATATCCCATCCGACCGGGCCTACCGCGGCTTCGAGGAAATGGCCGAGAAGGAAGCCCAGCGGCCTGACCGCATCGACGTGGTCGCGGTGGTGACGCCGAACCACATGCATGCAGCGCCTGTCTTGGCATTTGCTAAACAGGGCATCCATGTGATCTGCGACAAACCGCTCGCGCATCGGTTGGAGGACGCGCTGGATATGGCGGATGAGGTGCGCCGGGCGGGCATCGTGTTCGGTTTGACGCACAACTATACCGGGCATCCGATGGTGCGCCAGGCGCGCGAGATGGTCGCTGCCGGGGACCTCGGGAAGGTGCGGGTCGTGCAGGTCGAGTATCCGCAGGAATGGCTGACGACACGACTGGAGGAAACCGGGCAGAAGCAGGCGGCGTGGCGCACGGACCCGGCGCGCTCCGGAGCCGCCGGTTGCGTTGGCGATCTCGGCACGCACGCGTTCAACCTGGCGGAGTTTGTCTCGGGCCTGCGCTGCGAAAGCCTGGCGGCGGATCTTAGCATTTTCGTGCCGGGGCGGGCGCTGGACGACAACGCGCACATGCTGCTGCGATTTGCCGGCGGCGCTCGGGGCCTGCTTTGGGCGTCGCAGGTTGCGCCGGGCAACGAGAACGCGTTGCGACTTCGGATTTATGGGGAGAAAGGCGGTCTCGAATGGGCGCAGGAACAGCCTAATGTTTTGTCGCATACGCCGTTCGGCGAGCCGCCCCGGGCGATCCGCCGGGGCGGCGCTGGGGCCTTTCCAGTGGCGGCGCATGCGAGTCGAATTCCGGCCGGCCATCCGGAGGGCTATCTGGAAGCCTTCGCACAGCTTTATCGCGACCTGGCCGAGCAGATTACCGCACGCATTGAAGGACGCGAGCCCGATGCGAAAAGTGTCCTGGTGCCTGGCATCGAAGAGGGGCTGCGCGGCATGCGATTCATCACGGCGGCGGTCGAGTTGGGCCGTCGGGACGCGACCTGGACCGCTATCGACTGACGATATTCCTTGATGGTCCTACGTCTACTGCCGCTGCTGTTGTGAAGCGCAGAGGGATTCGTGGTCGGAATGAAGACCATCCGACCATTTCAGCTCCGGAAGTCGGTTTTGTGCGGCAACCACTCGTGCCCGCGTCTTGCATCACACCCTACCGCTCGTACGAAAAATTGTTACGAAAAGCGGCCAAAACCCGGGGTGCGGCCCGGTAGCGCGCGTCAGTGGCGGTCTAATCGGCATAGATTGACGTCGATTGAACAAGTGGAAAATTACTTTCGCTCTCGACAACGGGTCGGTCACCCTCTCGGCTTAATCGTAATAGACGATTAGGTATCAAGGGGTTGTGCCCTGCACTGAGGATTTTTGGAAAACAGTGCGTATTCGGATCATAAATGTGATCACAATTACGTGTTTTTCCTATTTCAAGATAAACAATCCGTGAGCTATAGAGAGGGTGCTTCCTCCCTAAACTTGAGCCGCGGGGAGCAGCCCTCTCCGCGGCACCTTTTCAAGTTAGACGCGAGGATCACTGGATAGCAAAGGTATCTTCATGCGTCCTCAGGTCTCTTCACGCCTCGCTCCAAGCACACCTGGCTGGACGGCCACGTTCGTCCCCCTGCTCCTCATTGCGGGTCTTCTGACCACCTGGGCCGGGCTTTGCGCCCTATGAGACAGCACCGCACGCTCAAAGGTCTGGCTTTCGATATCGCCGATCTACTGAGGATCCAGAGCTGGGCTGGGCAAAATGCGGTTTGCATGGACGTCCTGCTGGACCATGGCGTTGAAGGCGAAGAATATGATGAAGTCATCGCTTTCCGCACCGACGCCACCGCCTGCTTTCTTCTGATGTGGCGCGACCAAAATACCGTCTTCGCGCAGCCGATGCCGGGACGCCAACAGTGCTTTTCTTCCGTGTCCGTTGCCCTCAGCCGTCTTTACGTGAAGCCAACCGAACCCGTCGCACCGTAACTGCTTGGCAAACGCTAGTGGCTTCCCCAACCCTCCCGGAGACAGACCATGTCCACGTCAGAGACAGATCACACGCAGGCGGCTGAAACTCGACATTATCGGCACCTTTGGAGTGCGGTCGTGCTGCAGGCTAGGGACGATATCGAGAACCAGCCGTTAAACTCAGTCGAATTTTCCCAGGCCGTGGCGTTTTTTATCGGGTCGGGTGATTGGGTGCAGAATCGCACTGCCATCGGGGATTTTCTCAACCTGCATCGCGATGATCTCGAGAAGGCAGGGCGGCGCTGCATCAATAAGCGGCGCGTCTCGGAGGGGTTAGAGCCGCTCCTGGCGCGGCAGCCGTGGCCAACGCCCGCGCGTACCCCCAGGGCGGTTGAGCATCAGCTTGAGGCCCAGCCGGCATCACCGCCATCGCCACTGCAACCCATGCCACCCCAGGTTAACCCGTTCATTCCGTGCGGCATCTATGCCCCGCTCATGTCGGGTGACCAGGCGGCCTAGGATCAGGCATCGCTGCCTTTAGACATTCGTCTCATTGCGCCAATAGCCTTTCGGCGGCAGCGGCCGCACACCGCTGCTCGCCGAACCTCTCCCGGCCCGGTCATTTCTTGTCGCCACCAAACGCTTTCTGAGTTTTCGGCGCGGGTTCCGAGTTTTCCACCACGGTCGTTTCGACGAGGAATCCCTAAATTCGGCAACGAGCAGATGCCGGCCTATGCCTTGATGGCAACCGATCAAGCAACCCCTTTGCTTCGGGCCTCCAGCATTTTGCGTCCCTTGTCGGTAACACCGACCGTTGCCGGTTCTCCCGGTGCGCGTAAATGCACCACGAGACCGGCATCCACCGCGTCCTCCCAGATCGTGAGACGTGGGCAGGAGGTCCGCCAGACATCCATGACCTCGGCATACGACCGGGGCGTTGCCTCTAACCACGCCAAAAAATCAAGGATCAGCGAAGTGAGAATGTCGGACATGCGTTCGAACCCTACCTTTTCGGGCGGACAGTCCGGCGTGGCGCAACCTGTGCGACACAGCCGCGACCTGATCTTATGCGAGATTATGATAAGCCGACAAAAATCGCGAGCGGCTTCAGCTTTGACCGGATAAATCGAGGGCAGCTCTCAACTTGTTTTCGAGCGCAAGGGTGTGGTGGCAACTGCTGCCGGTGATGGCTGCTTGCCCTGCCTGCCGGTTCGATGGAAGCTGGCAGCATCGAGGGACAGGGGAAAGCCATGCCGTTCGATGGCAAGAGCAGTGTCAGGTTTGACCATGACGCTGATGTGGTGAAGCGAGCGCTCAGAGAGTCGGCTCATGAAACCATCGCGGGGCTCGACCACCTGGCCGCGCTATTCGATGGGGGAAGGTGTTGGCTGCGCAACAAGGAGTCCGACGAAAAGGGCCGCTTCTGCCTGCGCGGTGGCATCGCTCATATCGCGGCCGGCGACTGCGTCGGCTATTATCTAAGGGTCGCTATCAGGGAATTCGCGGGGCGTTCGATGAGCATCCCTGCCTATAATGACCACGCCCCGAATTTCGCCGCCATTGCTTACGTCATCAGCCGCGCCCGTGAGCTGGCCAGTGCGGACGCGGAAGATCAGGCATCGCAGCAGCCGGAGGAGCGGCCTCTGACTGAGAGCGCAGCGGACCACGGGTCCACGCTCGTATCAAATCGCACGACGCCAGGATTTTTGCGGCGCTTTCTGGAGCGCGCCGGCTACTAATATACGACCGTCTTGTCTCCCCCCGGACACACTACATCGCGCGCCAAAGTTCCCCTTCACGAATGACCTTGCCCTCGACCTCCATTTTCAGCAGATGGGCCAACACGTTTCGTTCCGCGGCCTTGCGCAACCGCGGGTTCAACTGTGAATACAGCGTGTCCATGATCGTGTAGGTATCAGATGGACCACTCGTCAGCTTTCTTGCGATTGCCTGCTCGCGCATCATGCGATGGGTCAGCATCTCCCGCACCAATTTCCGAGGCTCCCGCAGCGGTGGACCATGCCCCGGAAGGTAGACGTCATCATCACGCGAAAGCAGCAATTTCAGACTGGCGAAGTAATTGCCCATATCGCCGCCTGGCGGGCTGACGACGCTGGTGGACCAAGACATGACATGATCGGCGCTGAACAGCACGTTGTCGCCATTGGCGGCTGCAAGCGCGAAGCATAGATGGTCTGACGCGTGTCCCGGTGTGTGCAAAGCCTGCAGGCCGGCGACCCGACCTTCGTGATCAAGCTTGATGTCGGGGTCAAACATTGCGCTGCCGCTTTTGCGGAATCCGGCTGTGGGTGCCCCCGTCGCTTCCTGCAGGGCCGGGACCGCTCCGATATGATCGTGATGCGTGTGGCTCACCAGGATGAACGCGATTTGGCCACCCGTGTGGCGCAGGATCGCTTCCACGTGCTCGGGATGCCCCTCGGGACCCGGATCCAGCACAGCCAGCCCTTCCGGTGTCGTGATGAGATAAGTATTGGTTCCGTAATAGGTCATCGGGCCCGGATTGTTGGCGATGATCCGGCTAATCCCGGGCATCACCGGCAGATTGGTGCGGCGCTCTGGTTCCGATTCGGTCAGAAAGGGCATGTCCACGCTCCCAAACAAGGTCAGCATGCATGCCGCAAACGCGGTAGACTGGCAACGCCGACGCTTCCCGTGCAAAGCTAGGGATAACGACAACCCGCAGGGAGGATCGGCATATGGCCAAAGGACTGCTGTTGGCGGCGTTCGATTTCTCGGGCGCCCACGCGGATGAGTTTCACGACTGGTACGATTTGGAACACATCCCCGAACGCCTGCGCGTTCCCGGCTTTCTGAATGCCGAACGCTGGATCGCCGAAGACAACCCTTCCATTCATGCCGCGACCTACGACCTGGAAAAACCCGCGGTGCTGACATCGCCGGCCTACCGCGCCGTCACCGGCGATCACCAGTCGCCGTGGACCGGCCGGGTAACCGCGATGTGCCGTCGAATCATGCGCTACGAAGGCGAGCAGCTTCTCCCGGGTGATCTCACTGCCGCCTCAGGCGCAGGCGCGTTGCTGGTCGCATCGATGAACATCGATCCAGCAGCCGAAGCGGAGTTCAACGAGTGGTATAATGCTGAACACCTTCCCCAACTCGGCGCTGTCCCCGGTGTCCTGGCGGCGCGTCGATACCAAGCCTCTGACACCGGCTCGGAGCGCCGCTACCTCGCGCTCTATCATCTGCGCGATGCCACCGTATCTCGCTCGGACGCTTGGGCGAAGGCAGCTAACACGCCATGGACCGATCGCATGCGGCCGCATTT
Source organism: uncultured Alphaproteobacteria bacterium (assembly GCA_963772355.1). GTDB lineage: Bacteria > Pseudomonadota > Alphaproteobacteria > Acetobacterales > Acetobacteraceae > Rhodopila. Next base: position 11,054 of record CAVYXX010000008.1, read on the forward strand.
TCGTGAGCTGCTCCTCCTTCGGATGAACCGCTTTCAACGAAGGGTCTGACAATCAGGCCTATTTTGACCGAGCGCCCGGGCTTACTCGTGGCCACCTTCCAGGTAGGCTGCTCGGATCTCCGGGCGCGCCAGCAACTCCGAGCCCGTGCCTGCCATGGTGATGGATCCGTTCACCAGCACGTAGCCGCGATGAGCCAGCCGCAGTGCCTGGTAGGCGTTCTGTTCCACCAGCAGCACAGTCACCCCAGTCACCCGATTGAGTTCCCGGATCGCGCCGAAAATCTGCCGCACCACGAGCGGCGCCAAGCCTAACGACGGCTCGTCGAGCAGCAGCAGCGTCGGGCGCGACATCAGCGCTCGGCCGATCGCCAGCATCTGCTGTTCGCCGCCTGACAGAGTGCCGCCTCGCTGGCTGATGCGCTCCTTCAGGCGCGGGAACAGGGTGAACACCTGATCTAGTACGGTTGGGATCTCGGAGCGGCCGGCGACCTCGGCGCCCATAAGCAGGTTTTCGTGCACTGTCATGCGGTTGAAGATGCGACGGCCCTCGGGCGCCTGGGCAATGCCTCGGCGCATGATCTGGTGGGTGGGCCAGCGTGTGATATCCTGTCCCTGATGAATGATGTGACCCGTTCGCGCGTGCGGGCTGCCGCAGATGGTCATCATCAGGGTCGATTTGCCGGCCCCGTTGGCGCCGATCAACGTTACGATCTCACCTGGGTCAACCGTCAAATTAATGCCACGCAGCGCCTGGATCGCGCCGTAGAAGGCGGTCACGCCGGTGAGCGACAGTACCGCGGTCAAGCGGGGACCTCGTCTTCCTCGCCCTCGCCGAGATAGGCGGCGATAACGGCCGGGTCGGCGCGAACTTGTACCGGGGTGCCGTCACTGATCTTCTTGCCGTGATCCAGCACGACGATGTGGTCTGAGATCCGCATGATCACGCCCATGTCGTGCTCGATCAGTAACAGTGAGCATCCCTGATCGCGGATACGCAGCAGTAACTGGTTGAGGTCGTCGGTCTCGCGCGGGTTCAGGCCGGCGGCGGGTTCGTCGAGGCAGAGCAGCACCGGGTCGATACACATGGCGCGGGCGATCTCCAGCCTGCGTTGCGCGCCGTAGGGCAATGCGCCGGCGGGGTCGTCGGCGCGGGCGGTGAGGCGTATGGCGTTTAGCCAGAATCGCGCTTTTTCCATTCCGGCCGCCTCGGCGGTTCGGTATCGTCCAAGGCCGAGCACCCCCAGCACGCCGAAGCCGGTGGCGGCCATTAGGGTGTTGTGTTGGGCGACGAGAAGGTTCTCCAGCACCGTCATACCGGCGAACAAACGAACATTCTGGAAGGTTCGCGCCACCTTGGCCGCGGCAGCGATGCGGTGGCCGGGCATGTGGTGCAACATAAACGAACGCCCGCCGGGATGGCTGAGCACGATCGATCCAGCGGTCGGGCGGTAGAATCCGGTGATGCAGTTGAACACCGTCGTCTTACCGGCGCCATTCGGACCGATGACGGCAGTGATGTCGCCGGCGCGTGCCTCGAACGACAGATCATCGACAGCCTTCAGGCCGCCAAACCGCATCGTGAGGCCTGACACCCTCAGCATCAGCCCCGCCCTTGTTCGACCAGTTCGGCGGGGATTTCCTTTAGTCTCGTCAGCGCCACGCTGGGGGTGCGGCCGGAAACGAGACCCCTTGGGCGCAGCACCATCATGACGACGAGCGCCAGGCCGAAAATGAGCATACGATACAGCGGCAATTCGCCGGCGATGCCGGAAAATACCTCACTGTTCATCTGATCGCCGAGGAAACTCAGGAAATCGCGCAAGGCCTCCAATCCGCCGATCATGACGATGGCGGCCAGTGCGACGCCGAGTTGGCTGCCCAGGCCGCCGAGGACGACGATCGCCAAAACGGTGGCGGATTCGATGAACGAAAAGCTTTCCGGGCTGATGAAGGCCTGGCGGGTGGCGAAGAAGGCGCCGGCGAAACCGGCGAACATGGCGCCGATGCCGAAGGCCGTTAGTTTGGTGTTGCGGACGTTGATGCCGAGTGAGCGGCAGGCGATCTCGTCCTCGCGAAGTGCTTCCCAGGCACGGCCGAGCGGTAGGCGGCGGAGGCGGAGAGAGACCCAGTTGGTCAGGAGCGCGAGGCCGAGGATGACGTAGTAGAGGAAGATAATTCGCTGGATGACCGCGGGCTCGATGTTGAAGAAGCCGGCGAAAGTGTGTGGGCCTTCCATGCTGAATGCCAGGCCGAACAGGGTAGGGCGCGGGATGCCGCTGATGCCGTTGGGGCCGTTGGTCAGGGAGACCCAGTTGATCAGAATGATGCGGATAATCTCGCCGAAGGCCAGCGTGACGATGGCGAGGTAGTCGCCGCGCAGGCGCAGGACCGGGAAGCCGAGCATGACGCCCCACAGCGCCGCGAGGATGCCGGCCAGCGGCAGGCAGACCCAGAAGCCCAGCCCGAAAGTCGTGGCGAGAAGCGCGTAGGCGTAGGCGCCGACGGCGTAGAATGCGACGTAGCCGAGGTCGAGCAGCCCAGCCAGGCCAACGACGATGTTCAGCCCCCAGCCTAGCATGATGTAGGTCAGGACAAGGGTGCCGAGATCGATGTAGTAACGCGATCCGGTGAAGGGTAGCGCGATGGCTGCGACCAGCAGTATCGGCGCGACATATTTCCCGATTCGGGTGAGTCGTTCGGCAAATGCGCGATTGGCCCGGGTGGCTTCGGCGCCCGCGCGACCACGCCAGACCAGGATCGCGAGGCGGCCGAAGAAAACCATTCCGACGACGACGATTGTAGCGACAGGGCGGACAGTAAGGGAAAGGCCGCGGTCTCCATTGGTGGTGACCAAGCCGACGAGCGGGGCGAACAGGCCGAGAGCGACGGCAGCGGAGAGGAAGGCATCGCGGAGAGCGATCACGCGCTCGCTCTCATACTTTCTCCACGTCGGCACGCCCGAGGATGCCGGTGGGCATGAAGATCAGCACAAGGATCAGGATGGAGAAGGCCGCTACGTCCTTGTATTGGACGCTGAAATAGGCTGACCAGAACACCTCGATCAGGCCGATCAGCAGGCCGCCGAGCACCGCGCCCGGCAGGCTGCCGATGCCGCCGAGAACAGCCGCGGTAAAGGCTTTAATGCCGGCGACGAAGCCGATGTAGAAATCGATCACGCCGTAGTAAAGCAGGAACATGAAGCCGGCGACGGCGGCCAGGGCGGCGCCGATGACAAATGTGAGGCTGATCGTGCGGTCGGTGTCGATGCCCAGCAGGCTGGCCATTTTCAGGTCCTGCTCGCAAGCGCGCATGGTCCGGCCGAACGGGGTCTTCGTCACCAGCCAGGTGAAGATGCCCAAGATCGTGACAGTGATCATTACAATGGCTATCTGCATCCACGACAACCTTACCGCGAAGCCGCCCTGATCCATGACTTGGATGCCTCCGGGGATGACCGCATCGATCGGCTTGACGCGGGCACCCTGGCTGACCTGGACAAAATTTTGCAAGGTGATCGACATGCCGATGGCGCTGATCAAAGGCGCGAGGCGGAACGAACCTCGGAGCGGTCGGTAGGCGATGCGCTCGATCGTCCAGCCGAACAGAGCGGCAATGCCGGCGGCGAACAACAGGGTCATCGCCAGAGCCAGCGGGACGGAGGTAATGCCTAATGCGGACAGGAGCAGCAGAGCGATGAGGGAGAGAAAGGAACCGACCATGAACAAGTCGCCATGGGCGAAGTTGATCATGCCGATGATGCCGTAAACCATGGTGTACCCGACGGCGATCAGACCGTAGATCATGCCGAGCGTGACGCCGTTGATGAGCTGTTGCAGTGCGTAGGCCAATCGCGCTCCGATTCCAGTGGCGGGCGCGATGCAACCATGCGGGATGCGTATGGCGCAAGGACGATCAGGGGCTTCCGATCGCCGCAGGCATCCGGCGCTTCGAGTCGCGGGAGATCAGAGCCGCATCCGCCGCAGAGCCATGCCGAACATCAGCCAGGTCGCGCCTTGCACCAACAACTCAACGCCAATCAGCGTGCCAAGGACCCATAGCCCGGACCACGGGAAGCTAACAAAGAGCAAGAAGCCGATCAGGACGCTGATCAACCCGCTGAGTATCATCAGCCACCAGCCGCTCATCTCGCGATGGCGCACTGCGACGATGATGCGCAGAATGCCACCAATCATGAGGGCGGCGATCAGGAACAGCGTGATCACCAAGGCGCCCTGCACCGGTTCGTCCATGATCAGAAGGCCGCCGACCGCATAGACGATGCCGCCCAGCATACTCAGCAGGAAGCCGGACCAAGTCTTCACCATGAAGGCGTGGACCACCTGGAACACGCCGCCCACCAGAAGCATCGCGCCGATGAAAATAGTACTGATCAGGGTCACTGCTACCACATCGCCGAGCGCAAATACGCCCAACAGCAGCAGCGCCACGCCGAGCGCCACGAACCAACCCCACTTGCTCGCCACATGGGTATAACCGAGACCGCCGCCCGACTTGGCTAATTCGCTACTCGACATTTGCCCCTCGCTTCCGTGCTCGCCGCCACCCCGGAGAGCCGACGCGACATTGGGCGCCATCCGGGTTTCCGTTTATATTCTACGCCCTTGGCGCCACGGGCAAATCCGCTGTCACGCGCAGTGATGGGCTCGCGTTTCGGTGGGCGTCGAAGGTTGGCCGATGGCGCCTTCATCCCGAGGGTGACGGGGACCGTGATGGGCAGTCGCGCTTCCCGCTGTGGATTGCGGTTCGGCCCGTGACATTTGCCGAGGGTCGCCGTGCCGGAGTGACCAGAGTGCCCCGGCCCTGGGCGTCGACTGTTGCCCTTGCTGGCCAATGAGGTTTCTACTTTTCGGTGAGGCGGGGCCATCTCCGCTGCGCCAGGGCTTTGTCCGGCTCGTGTAGACCTCAACGCGCGCAGAAGACGGGTGGGAAAGCAGGGATGGGAGCGGATGCGAAGTGGGGACTGGCCCATTAACGGATCGTACACTGTCTGAAGCTATGCAGGATGAGTAGTTTTCCAGTATTTTGGCTGTTTCCAAGGGCCCACGGGAGGATGGGGTGGCTTGCTGACCGCGGCGGCCCGTCATAGGGGTCTACCCCTGCGCCGGGCTTAGGCGGAACGCGTTCAGCGGTTCTTGCGCGTAGGGCCGCGGTCCCCGCAGCGTGGCAGCGGCTCGATCCAAGTCACGCACGAGGGCCTCCAGCATCGGCATGTCAGCAGGCTTCGGACGTAGCCCTGCAGCTTTTACGCGGGCCTCGAACTTGCTATCGGTCATCGCGCATTCTCCGTCGGGCCGACAGACCTATTCACCTCGTCTGTGCGGGCGGAATAGGATCTTGCTCTTTGTGTGATTGCATGATTCACGCACTGGGGAGGTTCCGTTCAGCCATGCCCGCGGAGGGCGCAAGCCCAGGCTTTGAAGCGGCTGAGACCGTCGGTCGCTTGCTCCGCCACGTGGTCGCCATCTCGTAGGCATGTCCGGCCCGGAAAACTGTCGCCTCGGCGAATGGCTTGCCGACGATCTGCATGCTGACCGGCAGGCCGCCGGAGCCGTAACCGGTGCAAACGCTGAGGGCCGGCAGCCCGGTCAGGTTGAACGGCATGGTGAAGTTCGGCTTCTCCAGCATCCCCCATTTCGGCACCTCGTCAATCTTCGGTGCCTCAGCGGGGGCGGAGGCGGTGATCAGGACATCGAGGTCGGCCATGGCATTGGCCATCTCCAGGCACAACACGCGCCGCCGACGCATGGCCTGGACGTAGTCCGCGGCTCGCAGCAGCGCGCCGAAGGCGAGGCGGTCCCGCAACAGCTCGCCATAGTCGTTGAAGCGCGACTTCAGCCAGGGTTCATGGACCGCGTAGGCCTCGGCTATCAGGATGAGCCAGCCTGGCGCGTTGTAGTCCATCATCGGCGACAGCGTGACGTCACGGATTTCGGCGCCTTGGGCGCGGAAGATACCGAGCGCGTCCTCAATGCCCTGTTTGGTCGCTGGGCTAACGGGATTATCCACCTCGTGGAAGTGGCGGATTACGCCGATACGAAGGCCTTTGGGGCCCTTCTCCAGATAGGCCGTGAAATTTGGCACCGCACGATCGGCGCTGGCCGGATCGAGCGGATCGTGACCCGCCATCGCCTGCAGCAGCAGGGCGCAATCGAGCACTGTCCAGGCCATCGGGCCGGTATGGTCAAGCGTCTGCGACAAGGGTAGGACGCCGCGGCGACTACATAATCCGTAGGTTGGCTTGATCCCGGCGAGTCCACATAGCGCTGACGGCCCGCGGATCGAGCCGCCAGTATCCGAGCCGGTGCCACCCAGCACTAGCCCAGCCGCGACAGCCGCTCCGGTTCCAGAGGACGACCCGGAGGTGAAATGGGCGGGATTCCACGGATTGCGTGCCGGCGGCCAAGGCAGATCGAACGAGGGGCCGCCGATCGCGAACTCATGGGTGGCGAGCTTGCCCATCAGAATGGTTCCCGCGTCGGCCCATTTGCTGACCACGACCGAATCTTCATCCGGGACGTTATGCTCCAATAGTTTCGAATGGCCGGTGGTTCGGATACCGGCGGTGTTGTAAATGTCCTTGTGTCCGATAGGGATGCCGTCGAGCGGTCCTCTTGTATTTGCCGACATCATCCGAGTCTCTGCTGCCTTGGCATCGGCCATGGCGCGGTCTTCGGTAACCAGCAGGAAGCTATGTAGCGTGGGATCGAGGTTTCTGATGCGGTCCAAGCAGATACGTGTCAGTTCCACCGGCGAAAGCTGCTTGGTCGCGATCAGTTTCGCGGCGTCGGCGATGGTGAGAAACTCTTCCATCACTTCACCTCAGGGTCGAATGTGACCGAGGGTTCGGCTTCGCGCGGCATCGGCGGGGTGGCGCGGGCGATCAGCGCCTGGAACATCGGATACGCCTCGAACAGCGCAGTTTTCTGCGGTTCGGTGAGTGTGAGACCGGTCTGGTCCAGCAACGTGCCAAATTCGTTTCTGTCCATTGTATCCGCCTAGCGTCGGCTCTCTCACGGTCGTGGCCGAGGGTGGCTGGGCAAGAGATTCCGAGAGCCTGTTTTATTGCCCTTACCCATGCTGCGTTGCAGCAATCTTACCGACCTGTAGCATAGCCGTGGCCTCTGTCCAGGTCTGTAGAACGATTTATGAGCGGTTGCACCGATTGGGCTCAACTACCAGCGTCTCGATTGCCGATCAGTGCGATCTTTAAGAGACTCCTAGAGGCCGTGAGTGCATGCAACTCCGAGATGACAGCTGCAGTTGGCCTAAAGGATCAAGGTGTGCCGCCTCTGGAGTAGTTTCTGCTCGTTGGCTCACGAAAACCACTCTAGCTCTTTGTTTAAAAGTGCGATTTGCCGCTTCGGTGACCTCACCTTCGGGACCACGCTCTGAGGCAGGTGTGGTTGATCAGAGGCGGATAAATCGTGATGCTCGTCAAGCCACTCGCCGGACATCGTTATGCTTGACCAAATAATTGTCACGATCATCGATATTAGTCTGGTGCTGTTTGGCGCAGTGATCGTCGTGCTGCTCTATGCCGCCAACGAGATCGGCTTCCGTATAGGGCGTTGGCGCGCTCGAAACCGTCCTGCGCATGATCGTGATCTAAACGGTATTGGCACCATTACCGCCGGGATGCTGGGCCTTCTGGCGTTCACGCTAAGTCTAACAATCAACATCGCGCAGAATCGCTTCGAATTTCGCCGGGGCCTTGTTGTGCAGGAGGCTAACGCGATCGAGGCCGCTTGGCTGCGTTCGAAGCTGATCACGGGCGAACAAGGGCCGGTGATCGCAACGCTGATCGAGGCATTCGCGAAGGTGCAATTGGCCTACGTCAGTTCAGACACCTTTGACGTCGAACCGAAACTGATTTTGCAAAAGACGGCTTTGGAGAAGCAGATCTGGCAGGCGATGGAGACCCTCAGTCGCGAACAGCCATCAACGAGCACGGCCATGATGGGGGCAGCGCTAATCGAGATGTTCAACGCGGCGCAGACGGAGCGCTTCGCATTCGAAAGCCGAGTGCCGTCCAATATGTCTTGGATGCTGATGGCCGGCTCGCTGCTTGCGATCGGCGCGATGGGTTACCACTCTGGCGTGTCGCAAACTCGGCAGATCGTGCTGACCTCGCTGCTTCTGGTGATGTGGGCGGGCGGGATGGCGCTGGTTGCCGATCTCAATCGTCCGCGTATAGGCTCGGTGCGGGTGGATCCAGCGCCGCTGGCGTGGACGGTGCGAGACTTTGATCAGCAGCGATGAGCGAGCCGACTGCGTCATCACTTTTCTACTCGACTGCGGTGTGACGAGGATCCCCGCAGCAGGGACCGCGCGGTAGGACCGGTTGGGCCGCACCGAAACACCACCTTAGCATGCGGGCATGCCGGGCATCCAGACCGACCACTGGAAGACTCTCGGCTTTCAGCGCGTGGGTAAGCCGCACCGACATCGAGCCGCTCCAGGCCAACGCGCCACGTCGGGCGCTCGTTTCATGATCAGCCGGGCGATGGCGCTGAGATCTGACGCAACCTTACCTTCAACAGCAATGCGATGGTCGCGACGGGGCGATGATCTCCTGCTCCAGGTCCGCTGCGCGATCTACAACGGCACCCTCGGCGCCGGAGTTGGACATCGATTTGACCGGATCGCTAACGCAAATCTACTATTGCGAACGGGACTTGACCCCCCGGATCTTTGGACAGTCCCGTCAGAACGCCTGCCGCTCCACCCTCGTCCCCAGCGCGCCGCCGATGACACGGCCCAACTCCTGTGCCAATCGGCCCTCATCAGACCCGATCATCCGGCATTGCATTGAGGCAACCCACGCGATTTGCGCGTCCTTACCTGCTGTCGCGTCCACCCGCACGACCAGCAGCGGCTGCGCCGCAGGAACAGATCGAGACGCCATCATCCCCGTCGTCGGCATCGCCGGCAGCGTCGGCAGCTTGCCGCCTCCCGCCAGGCCGCCCAACTCAGAATAGTTACGTTCCGAGCCACGTCCCGCTCCGGATGACGTCTCCCCCAGCCGTGACGTGGTCACGTGCAACAGCACGTTAGCATCCTGCCCGACCACGACACCCGCCTCGCGCACTCCCGCGAGAAATCGATCGCCCAGCATGACGTTGCGCTTTGACCGATCGCGGATGTCGAGTTCGACCACGACCCGCTCAGGCAGCGGCTGCAATAACGTGGCGGCGTAGGTGCCCTGGCAGCTGGGCGTGCCATTCGCTCCACCGCACCAGACCGTGGCACCGAGGGCCAGCAGCGCAGCGTTCCTTAGTGCTGTCGTAGACCTCATTCCAGCGCCGGCGCCATCGAATCCGGGCGCGCTGTCTGGTCGGTCGTTACGGCAACAACGCCGCCGCCGACCAAGGAGACGTCACCGCGCTTCCGCGGGGTGCGCCTCTCCAGCCGCCCTTTCAGGCTCTCCGGCGTGCGAGACACGTCTCTCATGGCTGGCAACATACGACACTCAGCGAAAAAATCGATATATTCATCAAGCGGACTTCGAAACCATCAACCACACTAGCTAGTGCCCATCCATAAACGAGGCTTTTTCCTGGACGACGATCCTTCGGAACGTCCCGAGTGGCGCCCTGACGGGTCTCTGGGGCAGCAATTTCCCGCCTCGGTTAGGGAATAGTTGCAATTGCAACCTTTGCGTGTACCGCAGGGCGCGTGCGGGCAGCGGGGTTCGGCGCGCCCAATGCGAGCGGCGGTCAGGTCGTGGCCACGGCTAGTCGTGCACAGAGAGCCAGGTTGTAGGCGACAACCGAGGACCAAACGTATGAGGTGAAGTGCGCCAGCCCGCGCCAAGTGCAGCGTGCCAGGCCAAACGCCCGCTTCAAACAGGAGATGTTGGCCTCGATGCCGGCGCGGAAGTTGCGCAGCTTGCGATACACCCAGCGGCTTTTGACCATGGCTTCGATGCCAAGGTGGCCCTTCTTGTGGAACGCGACATCGCTCACGCCAAGCGCCTTGGCCTGGGTGACGTTGGCGGTGCTGGCATAGCCGCCGTCGCCCGCGATTTGGCGTGGCGGCTGGCCATGAGACGCAATGTGGCGCTCCAGCATGGGCAGAAAGCGCTCGGCATCGGCCGGATTGCCGGTCTCGACGACGACGTCGAGGATCAGGCCGCTGCGACCGGTCGCCAGATTGATCTTGTGGCCGTATTGCACCTCGCGGCCGCCTTTGACGATGATGTCGGCGTGCGGCTCGAACAGGCTGACCACTTTTTCGCTGGCCGGCACCGCTTCGCCGTCGAACACCCGGCGCCTGGTCTGCGTCATGACGCGCTCGATCAAGGGCAGGTAATGGCGGACCTCGCCGCACCAATCCGCGGCGGTCGGTTCCGCGCATGCCGCCAGCACCATGAGCGTTCGCTCCAGGGCCAGCTTGGTGGCACGCGTGACTGCGATCAGCTCGCGATACAGCTTGGCCTTCCGCTCCTTGCCGCGGCTGTGCTGGATGGCGTGGGCACGCTTTTTGGCCAGCCGGCGGTGATCACGCCAGCGGATCCCGGCGCGGCCGGCTAACCCACCCGCCTGTTCCAGCAAGCGCGTCATCACCCGGACCGCGTCCCAAAGCAACGAGCTGTCGCTGGGCTCATGCATCAGCGCTTCAGTGACTGTGCTGTCGATGCGAACCATCGCTGCCGGCTCGAGCCGGGTTTGCCGGGCGTTGCGCACCACCGCCTGATTGATCGCTTCCCAACTGGCCGCGGTGATCGCGCTGATGGTCTTCTGAAGCACCGCCTTCTTCGGCGTCCAGCCCATCGGCAGCCGCGCGAAGGCGCGAAACGATGCTGAATCTTCCAGGTGAAACGCCAGTTCCTCGTAGCTCAGCTGGCGGTATTGCTTCAGCAGCGCGCAGCGCAGCACGGCTTCCGCCGGCAGCCCACGCCGGCCGGTCTCGCGCACCCCGTCGCGGCGCAGATCGTTGCTGACCAGGCGTAGCAATGGGCGATGTTGATCGAGCCACTGCGAGATCTGCTTCAACTCGCGACCGATCTCGTGGGTGGCGAAGATATCGAATAGACTGGCCTGTGTGATGCGTTCCTGACGCATGATCGGGCTCCGGCGGGTGGGGTATGGATTCGGCTGCAGTGGTATGCCGCCGACACATAACCGAAGCCGCCGGGCTTGACTCGCGATATCGCGAAGCAGCTGGGTTTTTAGACGATTAGCGTTTATGGACGGACACTAGCTAGAAAACAATGGTTTGCCAGTGTCCTCATCGGTTCAGAGATTTGTAAGGCGGCTGATCCAAATGCGACGAACTTCCGATCCGGGACACTAGCGTTGCGATCACGCTTTAAGGTAGCTGGTCGTAGGGTCCATCAAATGATTCCTCCACCACAACGCTTTCGTCCGCATCGAGAGTGAATGCGGCGGCCATCAGAGCCCGCGTATAAGGATGCTGCGGCCGGGCAAGCATCTCGTCCGCCGGCCCTTGCTCGACCACCCGGCCGTGGCGCAGGACCACGATGCGATGGGCCAGCGCCCGAACCACCCGCAGATCGTGACTGATGAACAGGTAGCCGAGTTGATGGTCGGCCTGCAGTTGCTGCAACAGATCGACGATCTGAGCCTGCACCGACATGTCCAGGGCACTCGTCGGTTCGTCCAGCACCACGAACCGCGGTTTCAGCACCATTGCGCGCGCGATGGCGATGCGCTGCCGCTGACCGCCGCTGAACTCGTGCGGGTAGCGGTCGCCGATATCGGACGCGAGGCCGACTTCCTCCAGCGCCTCCGCCACGCGGATGCCGCGCTCCGCGCGCGTCAGGGAGGGCTCGTGCACGGACAGGCCCTCGGCGACGATCTCCGCCACTGTCATCCGAGGCGACAGGCTGCCGAAAGGGTCCTGGAAGACGATCTGCATATCGCGCGCGCAGTCGCCGCAGCCGCTTTTGGTCGAGTTCGGCCAGGTTCGCGCCGTCGAAAAAGATGTCGCCGCGCGCCGACACCAGCCGCAGCAACGCGTAGCCCATGGTGGATTTGCCGGAGCCGCTTTCGCCGACCAGCCCGACGGTTTCGCCCTCATGAACCACCACGTCGACGCCATCGACCGCACGGACGTACCCCACGGTACGGCGCAGCACGCCGCGCCGGATCGGGAAGTGCACGCGCACATCGGTTCCGTCGATCAGCGTGGCCGCGGCTGGGCGCAGAGGCAGAGGCCGTCCGCGCGGTTCGGCGGCCAGCAGCATACAAGTATAAGGGTGGAACGGAGCATCGAACACCGCCGCCACCGGCCCGGCCTCCACCATGACCCCATCCTTCATCACGCAGACCCGGTCGGCATAGCGACGCACGATCGCCAGGTCATGGCTGATCAGCAGCAGCGCCAGCCCTCGCGCCGCTTTTTCCGCCGCCAGCAGTTTCAGGATTTGTGCCTGGATGGTGACGTCGAGCGCCGTCGTCGGCTCGTCCGCGATCAGCAACGGGGGGTCGTTGGCCAGTGCCATCGCGATCATCACCCGTTGCCGCTGGCCGCCGGATAGCTGATGCGGGTAAGCGTCGAGCCGGTGCGCCGCGTCGGGAAAGCCGACCTCGTTGAGCAGCTGGGTGACGCGCTCCCGAGCTTCCTCGCGGCGTGACGCGCTGGTGCAGCCGGACTGCCTCGGCGATTTGTTTGCCGATCCGCTTCAGCGGATTGAGGCTGGTCATCGGCTCCTGAAACACCATTCCGGCGACGCCGCCCCGCAGCCGGCGCAAGCAGACCGTCGCCGGCGCCGATGCACGCTCTGCCCATCCACCACGATGCGGCCGCGCGCAGGTGGCGCCCGGCGGCAGCAACTGCAGCAGCGACAAGGCGGTGAGCGTTTTGCCGGAGCCGCTCTCGCCGACCAGCGCCAGCGTCTCGCCGCGGTCCAGGGTGAAGCTGACATCGATCCACCACGGGACGGCCGCCAAAGGCAACGGTCAGGTTGTCGACGGTGACCAGGCTCATCTGCGGGCGCCCGATCCGCGGCGCCTTGCGCGGATCGAATGCGTCGCGCACTGCCTCGCCGATGAACACCAGCAAGGTGAGCAGCCCACCCAGCACGACGAACGCGGTGATCCCCAGCCAGGGGGCCTGCAGGTTGTTCTTGCCTTGCGAAACCAGTTCGCCAAGCGATGGCGAGCCCGGCGGCAGGCCGAACCCGAGGAAATCCAGGCTGGCGAGGATGGTGACCGAACCGGACAGGGTGAACGGCAGGAAGGTCAACGTCGCGACCATGGCATTGGGCAGGATATGCCGCCACATCACCGCGGTGTCGGACACGCCCAATGCCTTGGCGGCGCGGACATAGTCCAGGTTGCGGCCGCGCAGGAATTCGGCCCGCACCACGCCGGTCAGGTTCATCCAACTGAACAGCAAAAGGAACACCAACAGGATCCAGAAGCTCGGCGTGATGATACTGGCGAGAATGATCAGCAGGTAGAGCTGCGGCATTCCGGACCAGATTTCGATGAAGCGCTGAAACAGCAGATCCACCAGGCCGCCGCGATAGCCTTGGATGGCGCCGGCGGCGACGCCGATGACCGACGAAATCGCCGTCAGGGTGAAGCCGAACAGCACCGAAATGCGAAATCCGTAGATGACCCGTGCCAGCACGTCGCGTGCCTGGTCATCGGTTCCCAGCAGGTTCTTGCTGTCCGGCGGCGACGGCGCGGGCGTCGTCAGCTGCCTCACCACGGTGTTGTAGGTGTAGCGGATCGCCGGCCAGATCATCCAGCCGTGGGCGTTGATCGCCGCCTGCACTTCGGGATCCTTGTAGTCCGCCTCGGTCGGCATGAAGCCGTCGCCGAAGGTGTCTTCACTGTAGTCCTGGAGCACCGGGAACATACCAGTGTCCGATCGTAGCGGATGAGCAGCGGACGGTCGTTGGCGAAGAAACTCGGCGAACAAGGTCAGACCGAACAGCGCCAGGAAGATCCATAGCGACCAGTAGCCGCGCTTGTGGGACCGGAAGATCGCCAGGCGCCGGCGTGTCAGCGGCGAGAGATGCACTATTGCCTGGCCTCGAAATCAATGCGCGGGTCGACCACGGTGTAGAACAGGTCGCCGACGATCTGCATCAGCAGGCCGAGCAATGTGAACATATACAGGGTGCCGAACATCACGGGGTAGTCGCGCTGGATCGCGGATTCGAAGCCCAGCAAACCGAGGCCATCGAGGGAAAAGATGATCTCGACCAGCAGCGCCGACGAAAACAGGATGCCGATGAACGCCGACGGGAATCCGGCGATGATCAGCAGCATCGCATTGCGGAACACGTGGCGATAAAGGATGCGCTGCTCGCTGGCGCCTTTGGCGCGGGCGGTGACGACGTATTGCTTGCGGATTTCCTCCATGAAAGCAATTTTTGGTCAGCACGGTAAGGCCGGCAAACCCACCGACCACGAGCGCCACGGTCGGCAGCACCATGTGCCACAAATAATCCAGCGATGCGGGCCGGCATACTCCAGGTTTCGGTTCCGATGCTGTGCAGCCCGCGCAGCGGGAACCACTGCACGAAGCTGCCGCCGGCGAACAGCACCACGAGCAGGATGGCGAACAGGAAGCCCGGCACCGCGTAGCCGATCAGCACCACGGCACTGCTGACCACGTCGAAGCGGCTGCCGTCGCGCACCGCCTTGGTGATACCGAGCGGGATCGAGACGAAATAGACCAGCAGCGTCGACCACAAACCGAGCGAGATGGAGACCGGCATCTTCTCCTCGACCAGTTGCAGCACCGGTTCGTCGCGAAAAAAGCTGCGGCCGAAATCGAAGGTCAGGTAGCCGCGGAGCATCAAGGCGAAACGTTCCGGGTGCAGGCTTATCGAAGCCAAACATCTTCTTGATGTCGGCGATCACATGCGGCGTCCAGGCCACGGGCGCCACGATAGCTGCCATTTCCGGCCTGCATCGCCTCGGCCGCACCGGCGCCGGTCATGCGCCCGGTCGACGCCGCCGCCGTGCCCTTTCAATTCGGCGATCATCTGCTCCACCGGGCCGCCCGGGGCGAACTGCACGACCACAAAGTTGATGGCAATGATGCCGAACAGCGTCGGGATCACGAGCAGCAGGCGCCGGATCAGGTAGGAGCCCATCAGCTAGGATGCCCATGGGCAAGGCGAGGGCTCCGCCCCTCGACCCCGCCAAGGCCGTCGGCCCTTCGCACCACCGGTCTTCGGCGGGTCCGGGGCAAAGCCCTGGCCTGCCTCCACGCATCATGGTCCGTTGCGCCGGGCGGCGTCGGTGGCGGCGGCTTTTACTGGGTCGACCCACCAACTGTCGAAGCGAGGCCGGTGCGCACCGGCTTGTCCGGACGGCCAAAGCGGTCCCAGTAGGCGACCCGCACGGATTGCAGATACCAGTGGGGCACGACGTACCAGCCTTGCAGCAGCACCCGGTCGAGGGCATGGCTGGCGGCCACCAGATGGCGCGCGATCCGGGGCAACACGACCTGATGCACGAGGTCGTCGATCACCGGGCTGCAGACGCCCATCAGATTGAGCCGCCTTCCGGCTTCACGCTGTCGCAGGTCCAGTAGCCGGTTTGCTCATTGCCGGGGCTTTCCGATCTGATCGATCGCGACCACGATCATGTCGTAGTCGTAGGTGTCGATCAGCCGCTGAAACTGCGCCGGGTCGACCGTCCGCACACGCGCCTCGATCCCCAGCGCGCGCCAGCCACTGCACATAGGGCAGCGCCACGCGCTCGAACGCCGGCTGATCCAGCAGGATCTCGAAGCTGAACGGCTGCCCCTCGGCATCGACCAGCTTGCGGTCGCGCACTTTCCACCCGGCCTGCTCCAGCAGCGCCAGCGCGCCGCGCAACTCGTCGCGATTGTTGCCGGATCCGTCGGTCACCGGCAGTTCGAACGGCTTGGTAAAGAGGTCTGGCGGCAGTTGGTCACGATATTTGTTCAGCAACGCCAATTCGGCGCCCTTCGGGGATGCCGCTCGAGGCCAGGTCGCTGTTGCTGAAATAGCTGTTGGTACGTGTGTAGGCGCCGTAGAACAGGTTGGCTTTTGCCCATTCGAAATCGAACACCATCGCCAGTGCGTGCCTGACGCGGACGTCCTTGAACAGCGGCCGCCGGGTGTTCATGCCGAAGCCTTGCATGCCCGTCGGCAGATGGTGGGGCAGCAGTTCCTTCTTCACCAGTCCACTTCTGGACCGCTGGGAAGTCATAGGCGGTGGCCCATTCCTTGGCGACGTTCTCCTCGCGGAAATCGATCTGGCCGGCCTTGAATGCCTCCCGCTCTACCGTTGCGTCGCGGAAATATTCGGTGCGCCTGGTGTCGAAATTGGCCAGCCCGCGCATCACCGGCAGGTTCTTCGACCAGACATCGGGGACGCGGTCCATCGACAGGGTGCGGCCGAACTCGAAACGACCGACCCGATAGGCGCCGGAACCGAGCGGCGGGTCGGTCAGCGGCTTTGTCGAATTCGCGCCCGGCCCACCAGTGCTTCGGCAGCACCGCCATCTGGCCGAGGATCAGCGGCAGCTCGCGGTTGAGGTTGGACTTGAAGTGGAACACCACGCGGCGCGGCCCCTCGACCGGTAACCGAGGCGACGTCGCCGTAGGTACTGCCGGTAGAAGGGGCGGCCGCTTTTCCCGCAAGGTCTCGAAGGTCCAGGCGACGTCCTCGGCGGTGACCGGTGTGCCGTCGTTGAATTTCGCCTCGGGCCGCAGTTCGAAGGCGACACCCATTCGGTCGGCCGGCAATTCGATCACATTCGCCAGCAGGCAGTATTCGGTCTCCGCCTCGCCGTATTGGGCATCATCAGGGTGTCCCAGACGCGGAAGACGTCGGAGGCCGCGGTGCCGCGGACGATGAACGGGTTGAAACTGTCGAAGGTGCCGACGTTGCTGACCGCGACCTCACCGCCCTTTGGCGCGTCCGGGTTACATAGGGGAAAAACTTAAAGTCTGGCAGGAAGGGAGGGGCGCCCAATAGCGAAATGCCATAGGTGCGTTGCGGTGCCTCCGCAGCGGTTGCAGGCGGCGCGTTTGCTTGCGTGGGGGTGGCTGGTGCCTGGGCATAGCCCGCGGTAATCCCGGCCAGCAGCCAAACGGCCATCCCGGCTCTCCAACTGACGCGCATTTGGCAACTCCTGCGTTTCCACCCAATAGACCGCCCTTGTTTAGTCACCGGGGCGGCACAGGGCCAGGGGCCTGGTTAAAAACGATGCGGCGGTGGGGCGGTTGTTGTGCCCTTATCGGGAATTGTTGCGGTGCCGTCGGACTTCCGTGCAAGGGGACGGTTTTGACGCGGCCGCTATAACGCCCGAAAACCGGCCAGGGTAGAGGTGTCCCTGAAGGGTTGCCAATATATCAATGCCGATGTTGCAATTATTGTTTTGTATCAACAACGACGGCAACCCGCCGGGAACCGCAGCGCCACAGCCGGAGGAAATGGCGGCAGGCGTTTCCGACTTCAATCAATAAAGTATGTCGCAGCAGCCAAAGCCCCAACATCCAAGCAGCGACGCCAAGCGCCACCGCGACCACTATGGCGGAAAGCGGTGTGTAGACCGACCAATCGTTGACGATCATCAGGATGGCAACGGGCGTGCAGGCCACGATTGTCAAGATCCCGCTCTGGAAAAATATCGGTACGAAGTCGGAGGTTCGTGTTTTGGTCATGCGATGGAGGTCGTTCTTGCAAAGGAGGACGACGGCCAGAGCGTCCCCGATTCGCGACGCGGCGGCCCATAGAAGCCCGCCCGTGCACCCCAACGCGAACAAGGTCAATCCAATGCAGGTTCGCTTTAGTTCATATCGAAAAAAAAGACTTGTCTTACCCGAAACGACATAAATTTCTCCTGCCATGGTTACCGATGTCATAATGAGCCCGGACAACGACAGCAAAGAAAGCAGAACTGCGGCGTCGGTCCAGGCCGGGCCATATATGTTCAGGATGACCGGGCCAGCAAGCACGGCCATGCCCGCGAAGGCAGGCCAGAGCAAGGCGGTGATCATGGCAACGATCTTTAGGTAGCTCTCGCGTAGAGGCATGAACCGGCGACGTCGCTCGGAGAAATCCACGAAAACGATGCGCGCAATGATCAGATGAAAATTCTCCCATAGCAGGCTATTCAATCCTGAGGCGCGCGAATAAAGTCCGAGCTCGCTCGACCTACCAGTCGCCCGAGAAGGAGGTCCGAAAGTTTAGCGGCGATATTGCCGACCACGCTGACGGCGAACATTTGCAGCCCAAATCGGGTGATGCGGCGCCAATCCTTGAGACCGAGCCTCAGGCTGACATACCGACGGCCGAGAACGTTCAGGCAGATCACTCCACACAACGTGCCGGCAAGATTGCCCCGCGCGATGCTCATGTAACTGAAGCCATGGACTGCTAGAGAAATGGTAACTGTCGTCGAAACGGTAACCTTTGCGAAGTTTACCATTGCCAGGACCCGAAAGACGCTAATCCGCTCGAGAGAGGCTGCTGGCAGTAATTCAAATATACCGAATAATGGAGATTAGGGCCAGGCGAAGGAGAGCATGTCGGACGCCAGTGTTTCCAAGGATAGTTTCGCCTGTACTGCCGAGCGTCATAATAAATGCGGCGGTGACCACCGCGACGATCGCGTTGATGGTGAAACTGGTTGCCAGAAGATCGGGCTTAAGGTCGAGCTCTCGAATGAGAAATACGTTGAGCCCGGTAGCGCGAATGGCACCGAGGATGCCCACGATCGCGGAGGCAACTGCGTATATGCCCATCTCGTAAGGGGTTAGCAACCGAGCCATCGCCACCGAGCCACCGAATTGGACGAGGAAGAGACCGCCTTGGGAGAGCATCATCCATGCGAGGCTTTGACGGACCGAGAACTCCATTGGTAACGAACCCCGGATAATCGAGTGCGGCGAGCTAGGGGATAAAATCCGACGGATAGGGCCGCCGGGTTTCCTCCACTAGCCCTTGTTTTGGTGGGCCAATTTACCGGACCGCTAAGATGTTTCTGTCAAGATCGGACCGGTAGCATACTTCCCTTATGATATCGCAACGGAACCCGCTATAATGCAAGCTTACTTGTCGAAACCATTTGCTATCAACAACATGGTGTGCAAAATGCTGGTTAGCCGTGGCTATTGGACCCAGAAGCGGCCGGAGATGGCGGAATTCCTCCCTGTGAGAAGGGCGAGAGTTCTGGAGATCGGTTGCGCGGAGGGAGAATTCTTATCGTCGCTGGAAGGCGTCAAGGAGGCGTGGGGATTGAGCCCTCGCCAGCCGCGGAGGTTGCTCGAGGGCGTTTGCACCGGGTAATTCGGTCGACTTTGATGGCGCCGAACCCGAATTGCCGTTGGGTATTTCGACGTTGTCGTATGCAACGACGTGATCGAGCACATGCCGGATCATGATGGTTTTTTTGCACGAGTAAGCAAGAACATCGCGCCGGGCGGAGTGATCGTAGGCTCCGTCCCCAATGTGCGATTTTATACCAACATTTTTCAGGTGTTATTGGAGAAGGATTGGCATTACACGCAGGATGGTATCCTTGACGAACGCATTTGCGCTTCTTCACGCAAAAAGTCTGAGCAAATGCCTACGCAGAAATGGTTTCACTATGAATAAGATGCAAGGATTGACGATCAATATCCATCGTGGACAAGCCTGGCGCGAGTTCTGGTATTATTGGGCCTCGAGGGTACTCATTGTCTTAACCTTGGGTTATTTTTCTGATAATACGGTATTTGCAATTTGGGTTCCAGGCGTCGCCAGATGAAGCCGGAGCCTCTGCCCCGTGAGATGGTCGTCATCAACGGCAATAGCAACTAGGTGAGCAGGCTTTTGGAATATTGCGATTTGGAAAACGTGGCACACTAAGCCGTCAGCACGATGAGCCTTTTGGCCCAACTCACGGCTAACCATGGCCGCAGCCCATACTATAGGGACGAGGAGGAGTTCCCGCGTCTCACTGCGTCCCCTGTGCGCCTGATTGCATATTACCTGCCCCAGTTTCATTCTATCCCGAGAATGACACGTGGTGGGGCAGGGGATTCACTGAATGGACCAACGTAACGAAGGCACTCCCCCGATTCAAAGGACATTATCAGCCTCACCTGCCGGGTGAATTAGGCTTCTACGACCTTCGTCAAACACGGATCCTTAAACGGCAAGCTGAACTCGTCCTCGGCTATGGCTTGGAAGGGTCGTGCTTTCACCACTATTGGTTTGGCGGCAAAACGTTGCTCGATACGCCGATCCGGCTCCTGCTCAAGCATCCGGAGATTGATCTACCTTTCTGCATCAACTGGGCGAATGAAAACTGGTCTCGCCGCTGGGACGGCAGCGATGAAGAAGTGCTCATCGGCCAGGCTCATTCCTCCGCGGACGACATCGCTTTCGCCGTATCGCTTGAGCCGCTATTCCGCGACCCACGCTATATCCGGATCAACGGCCGTCCTTTGCTGATGGTATACCGGCCCAAGATCTTGCCAAACGCGCGGGAGACGGTGGGACGGTGGCGGGCCATTTTCGGGCCGTTGGGCTAGGCGATCCCTACATCGTCATGGCCCAGGTCTACGGCGATGCCGACCCCCGCCCGTATGGCATGGACGCCGCCGCTGGGTTTCCTCCACACAACACCAGCATTGACGACGTCAACATTCGTGACACGCTGACCACCTTGATCCCGAGTATAGCGGCCAGGTCGTCGACTATGCTGATCTGTCAGCCGGCGCCAAGCAAACCGACCTTCGGCTTTCCGGCTTTTCCCCGGCGTCTGCCCGAGTTGGGACAATGAAGCACGCCGCCCCGGCAGAGGCCTCACCTTTGTCGGTGCCACGCCCGCCGCATATCATTCCTGGCTGACCGCGGCCTGCGAAATGTACCTTTGCGGTGCCCGACGCTAGCGAGCGGATCGTCTTTATCAATGCCTGGAACGAGTGGGCCGAGGGCGCGCATTTGGAACCGGATCGTCACCTTGGTTACGCTTATCTGGTAGAAACCGCGCGGGTGATGGCCAAGTTGTCCGGCTTATCCGTTGGAGCATGGGAGCCGATCATCCCGCCATCCTGCCGGGGAGCGCGGCGCCGGGGTTGTCCGCTGAGCATGCTTCCGAAAATGCTTGTCAAGAACCTTGCGTTCCAGGGTGCCAAGATGGCCGAAGCGATTGCTCGGCGGCTGCGAAAGCTGGTTAGAAACCTCAATTGATTTCACGCAAGTATGCGTCATCAACTCGCGATACGCGCTGGCATGCCGATCGTCGACACAAAGACCTTAGACCTCGGTGAAGTCGGGTGCGCTGGAGCTTGACAGACCGGGCTAATAGACTTTCGGCCCGGCGATGTTCATACTCTCGTCATGACGCCATAGCGAGGCATCTGCCCACCGTTCAAACCAAACAGTCTCCGGCAAACCCGGCGCGGTTCAGTCGAAGCCGGCGTGGGGGGCAGGCAGCTCTGCTGTGTTCGAAGCTTGACGCGGGTGTAACACACCTCCATCCTCGCCCTCACGGGCTGCCAGATCAATCAAACCACCGACCGGCCTGACGAGCGTAAGATCGGCCGATCCCGCCGTATTCGCGTTACGGGAAATCCCTTGAACCGGAGCGAGCAGCGATATGCAAGAGGATGACCTTCGGGCGTCGGGTAACATCGAGGACCGGCGCGGGATGCGCGGAGCCACCCGGGGCGGCTTAGGTGTAGGCGTTATTGTGGTTCTGACCCTCGTGGGGTGGGCCACCGGCATCGATCCTCGATTACTGATCGGCGGCGCGGAGATGATCAGCCAATCGAATGCGCCCACGAGCTCCGCACCGGTCCGCCAGGGCACGCCCACCGATGCGACCGGAAATTTTGTCGCGAAGATACTTGGTGAGACGGAAGACGTCTGGTCCGAGATCCTTCCGCAACAAGGCGGCCGCCAATATGAGAAGCCGATTTTGGTGCTGTTTTCCGGGGCTACCAACTCCGGCTGCGGCACTGCGCAATCCGCGATGGGACCCTTCTATTGTCCTCTGGATCACAAGCTCTACCTTGATACATCCTTTTTTGACGATATGCGGCGGCAACTTGGCGGTGGCGGTAACTTCGCCTATGCCTACGTCATCGCCCACGAGGTGGGCCACCACCTGCAAAACCTGATTGGGCTGTTGCCGAAAATTCAGGACGCCAGAGAACAAGCGGATGCGAAAACTTCAAACAATCTCTCTGTCCGGACCGAGTTGATGGCGGATTGTTTGGCGGGCGTATGGGCCTACCATATGAACCGACGGCACGGTAATATCGATGATGCCGACATTCGCCAGGCGGTGTCCACTGCGTCCGCAATCGGTGATGACCGCCTGGCTCGTAGGGCAGGGCGGGGCGCGGTCGTCCCGGACAGCTTTACGCATGGGTCGTCAGCGCAACAAATCCAGTGGCTATCTACAGGTCTGCAAAGTGGGACTGTGCAGGCTTGTAATACATTCAAGTAGGTCGGGGACACCGAGCATGCTGCGGGATACTCGTAGCCAGGCAGACTGCCGATCTGGCGTTGGTGTGTGATTGCCGGGTAGGTTGGGGGCTGCAGAATGAAATTTTGGCTTATTCTCAATGTCATCGCGATTCTGCTCGTTGGCTGCGTGGCCGATAAAATGCGGAGCTATGTGGGCCAGGACATTCGCCAAGTCGAACTGGCCTACGGGCCGCCGGTGAATCAGATCGATTTGGGCAACGGGACCCGTGCCTTCCAATGGGCGAAGATTTCGGTCGATACCACACCGGTTTCCGCCGTGACGACCACCGATAAGGACAGTAAGGGCCGCAAAACCACGCAAACGCAGTTCGTGGGCGGTGATCAATCGGTCACCAAGTGCCTTTACACCTTCATTACCGCGTGGAATCCACCGGGGAACGGTTGGGTGGTCACGGGCATCCGGGAACCCTCATTGGACTGTGCGATCGGAGACCTCAGCTGACGCCGCGTCGGGCCGCGAAGAAAGCAACCGTCGGTTAACCTGACAGCTGTCAACGTCAGAATTTTGATCGAAGCGCACCGAATCCACCCCTCTTCCCAACACCTCGTAAAACGGATGCTGCTGCAACAGCGCTGAGGCACGCTGCGATCGTTTCAGCGTTGCCCTATGTTGTTTCGGTTCACCTATGATCCCTAACAGCGACTTGGCAAACCGAAACGGGTCGTCCTCGCAACCGATGGTCGTAACCACGTCGTCCGGAAGCCCGCGTAGCGCATGCCGTGTAGCAAGCACTGGGCGTCAATACAGCACCGCCTCCAATGTCTTTATCGCGACGCCCCCGCCGGTCACGATAGGCAGAAGAACTAAGTCGCACTCATCGTAATATGTCCGCAAATCTTCGACGACACCGAGGAATTGGACCCCTCTCGGGTTTACATCCCTCATGACAGAGCGGATATTGCCGCATACCCGCAGCAGGGGGGAGGTTGTTGCTCGCGCAGCCTCAGCACAGCCGGCCAGACATGTTGAAAAAACCAGTGTAAATTTTGAAGATTGCCCTGATTGTCGCTTGCTACGATCAGCAATCGGGCGGCTTTGGCAAGCGGCCTCGGCCTGCAGGGAACCACCTTGGGTAAAGGCAAGACGTAGTCAAGTCGATCGCGATCGATATAGCGAGCCGCGAGCTCAAGCTCTGTAGACGAGACAAAGCATAGCCGTTGCGCTTTTCCGGCGATTTCCATCTCATCACGTAAGGATTCCTCGAACCGGTCGACCCGCCCCGTTATCGCATTCTTTAGACTATGATCGATGAAGTTCACCGTTTGGATATCATGGGTATCCAGAAAAAAAGGCTGGTTGCCGATAAATTCGCGGGCATACTCGTATGTAAAGTAGTGGTTTAAATAAATTTGTGAGATTTTTGCTCGGCGGATTGCTTTCCGCAGGAATCGCGGCTTAGCCGCCAGGCTGTTTCGAAACGATACCTGTCGAGCCAAGGTCCAGGGGAACCGGCGCAACAGACCGCCGAGCTGACGTGCCACATGAGGCACGCTGGTCGATCTGCGTGCCGAAACATACAAGGCCGACCGCATCGCATCCTTCTCTGCGGCGACACGGGATTCTCGGTGCGCGGGG
This sequence comes from uncultured Alphaproteobacteria bacterium, assembly GCA_963772355.1. Classification (GTDB taxonomy): domain Bacteria; phylum Pseudomonadota; class Alphaproteobacteria; order Acetobacterales; family Acetobacteraceae; genus Rhodopila. The sequence continues at coordinate 35,099 of CAVYXX010000008.1, forward strand.
TCGAAATTCTCGCGATAAGGCCAAATCGCGATATCGATCAGCAGGGCGTCGCGGTTCCGGAACCATCGGGCGAGATTCTCAAACGTCGTGCCGCTGCCGCAATACATCCAATCCGGTCGAACGAACAGCACGACGTCGCGAACGCGTTTTGGGTAAGATAAGTCGGGGCCGATCCAGGCGTGCCAATCAATCTGGTTGCATGGATTGGTGAGCAGCCGCGGGTAGTCTTTAGCCGAAAGGAAGGAAAACACTGATGGAAGGGCTTTGCCGTTTGCTTCCGTGCCGGACGCGGAAGCCATTGTCGAACTGGGAGCGACGACTAAGCCGCCGTCTCGAAGCAACTGCACACCAAGCCAATCTAAGTCTTCTGCCGCAGACAGATCGAGCCGATCATTCGGCGTCACCGCGATCAAATGAGGCGTTTCGGTCGAGGAATAGGTGTGAGCCAGCCTCGCCACACGCAGCGCCAATCCAGCATCGGCAGTGAATACGACCACCGCATGAATGTTGTCCGCGTCAAACAGGAATTCGAGCAGCCTTTCTTCGTTCTGATCGAGGTTCGACTCCCAGCGTTCGGGTGACTCGATCAGACGGAACGATACCATCGATTGATGCAAACGATGTCCAAGTCGTGCGACCGCTCCCGCTACCCCGAAATCGTTTCGCGGGGCCGACACTTTCGCCGTTCCCGCGAATCTCGGTCCGACGTAGCTGTCCAGACAAAATATCTCATAACGGGGGGCGCCGCCGAGCTGGTCGATTAACAAAGTGGCAGCGCTATAGACAGCCATTCCATGCGCTAAGTAGGCCTTGTCAAATACCAGAACGACCCGCTTGCGCTTAAGTCGGGGCCGTCGTTCGAAAACGAAGTTACCATCGACGTCACCGTCCTCGGAACGCACCGATTGGTCATCCAGCACCGATCTTCTCCCACGCCTCTAGCGCCGGCATGAAATCTCGGCGCCCTCGCCATCCCCGCCCCGGTCTTTGGACATGACGCGCTCAACGAGCCCGAGCGCTGGTATCCTGTAGCTGGTTACAACGTCGTAGCAGGTCATAGATGTTTGGCATAGAAATTTGAGGATTCGAAGCAAACAGATCCAGCGCCTGGTTTGCCTATCCGTAAAAAGCGCATTCTGGACTTAGGGTTGCGCTACCAGTGCTCAGAGGGCGCGTCTCGGAGCTTCGATCCATCTCCGCCGTCGGTTCCGCCGCTTGTCGCGAGTCGGCTTCGGCGACAACGCGGCTCCAATACCTAGCAGCAGCGATGATGCCGCCTGTCGCCAAGCCAGGACGGCATCCGGTGAGGGCCGCACCTGTGGCGACGTTTCCAGCCAGTGGCTGATGGCACCGGCAAGGCTAGCCGGGTCGGGTTCACAGAGCATCGTATGGGGGATCCCGGACAATTGTTCCGACAGGCCGCCAACGCGCGTCGCTATCACCGGCCGGCCTGCCGCGATCGCCGCCGCGGCAACGCCACTCTGACTGGCCTCATGGTAAGGCAAGATCAGCGCGTCCGCCCAGCCGAAGACCGCGCCGAGTTCGGTCTCAGCCGCCCAGCGATTCTCGACCATGACATTATGGCAGGCCCGCAGTGCATCGAGGTCCCTACACTCCCGCCCCAGGCCGACAATCCGAACCGCGATCGGGGTCTGCGGCGGCAACAATTTCATCGCCCCAGCCAGCAGATCAAGCCCTTTATAAGGCAAAAGCCGACCAAAAAACAATAGACGGGGCGGACCAGGAAAGCGCGGCCAGGGCGGCAGGTCGAGAGCGAACGGCGGGTGTGCCATAACAATCAAAGGCCGTTTCGTAGAAATAATGCCTTGTTGCTTAAGCTGCGTTCCAACATGGCTGCTCAACGACACCAAACCGCTTACGAAACGACAAAGCAGGCGTTGCAATGTCATTTGCATAGGATATCCGTCGCCGGGGTGCACATCGGCTTCATGCACCACGACCAGTAGCCGGCTGCCCAGCAGGCGCAGGGCCGCCGCCATAACCAGATCAAGCGGCCCGGGCATCGCGCAAATCGCGATATCCGGCCGATCGCGGCACAGCCTGAGCATCAGCAGGGGCACTGCCACCGGCACCGTAACAAGCCTGCCCAGAAACGAGAGAATACCCCGATAAGTACGAACCGGCATCTCGCAGCCCGGCGGGTGAGGACCCGCCATGATTTCCGCATCACGGTTGAGGGAAAGCCTTACTGCGACGCCCGGATCGTCACGCAATGAGGCAGCGAGACAAACCGCAAATCGTGGACCTGCGCCGCGACGCCCCCATTGCCAAACGAGTATTCTCGTAGCGTGGCCCGGCCGATCCCGAAGCGTGGCCGATGCGACACCAACCACTTCGGCAGCCGCGCTTGGCGCTACAGTGTGGCTCGGGTATGCTGCCCCGACAACAGGGGTTGCGCACTCGTGGAATGCATCCATTTCGGACCCAGGTAAAAGTCAGCGCCGGGTTGATATATTCGCTCTCGACACCCGCACCCCGGTGCAGATACTAAACTGAGCCGCTCATTAACGAGTTGGCCGTAGCAAGCGCAATGGGCAAATGGCCCTCCAAGGGAGATGTCCGTGCAGAAAAAGATTAAGCCTGGGTTCGGCCGCCGCGGCCTGCTTAAATCCGGCTTGGCCCTCACTGCTCTGGCTTCACCACCAACTATACGCGCACGCGGCGAAACTCCCGTCCGGATCGGCATGGTTGATCCGCTGACCGGCATCCTTTCCGCTCTTGCTGCAAGCGAGGTCGAGGGCGCCAAATACGCCGTCGGAAAAATTAACCAAAAGAACGGCATCCTTGGCCGTCAGGTGGAGCTTCTGGTTGAGGACTCCGCCAACGACGTCGGCACAGGCGTGCAAAAGACCCGCAAGCTGATCGAGCGCGACAAGGTCGACGTCATCTTCGGCGACGTAAATTCAGGCATAGCATACGCGATGGCGCAAGTTACCGGGGAACTGAAAGTGTTCCACATCGTCCCGGGCGGCCATACAGATCCGATCACCGGGACCGATTGCAAATGGAATGTCTTCCGTATCTGTAATACAACGTCGATGGACGCCGCCGCCGTGACCGGCGACCTGGTTAAGCGGTTCGGCAAGAAATTCTTCTTCATCACCCCAGACTATGCCTATGGCCACTCACTGCAGGATAACTTCATCAAGAACCTGAAGGCCCTCGGGGGTGAATACCAGGCGGAAATGCTGCCAATTAACACCTCCGAGTTTTCCGCCACGCTCATCAAGGCCAAGGCGTACAAGCCAAACGTCCTGCTGAACAACATGGGCGGCCTCGCGCAGATCAACTGTATGAAGCAATTCACCCAGTTCGGCATGCAGAAGGAGATGGCGCTGGGCGGCGCGTTGTTCGAGCTTGAATCCGTCAGAGCCGTGCCGAAGGATGCCCAAGCCGGCACTTGGGCAATGGAATGGTGGTGGGATCAGCCCCAGGTCCCTGCCGTCGCGGCTTTCGTCGCGGACTTCCGCAAGGCCACCGGGAAGACGCCCACTGCCCGCCACTGGTTCGGACTGGTCGCGGTCGAATCCGTCCGGCTCGGAGCTGAAAAGGCTAAGTCGCTTGAAGGTCCGAAACTGTCGCTTGCGATGGAAGGGATGGAACTTCCGCCGGAGGTCGCACTTCAGTCCGGCCACGCTTTCTACCGTGCGGGAGACCATGAACTGATGTGCGACATCTTCGTCGGTGACGTTCACCCGCCCACCGGCGACAATCCCGACGCTGTCTTTACCGCCACCACGGTGATGCCCGGCGAGAAAGCGGCCGGTCCGGTTTCGGAAACTGGCTGCAAGATGGTCCACCCAGCCTAGCCCGGGGACCAGAGGGCCGCCGATGCTGCAGCTCGTACTGTTCAACGTCACGAACGGTCTCATCATTGGTGCGTTCTACGTGCTGATGGCGTTGGGCCTGTCCCTCATTCTGAATCTTTCCAACGTCATCAATTTTGCTCACGGCAATTTCCTCGCCCTGGGCGGATACATCGCTTTTGTGCTGACACCCTATGTCGGGTTCTGGGGAGCACTTCTGGTGTCCCCCATCCTGACGGCCGTGTTTGGGTTCATTATCGAACGCCTGATGATCCGCCGGGTCTATTCGCGTGATCCAGTCTACAGCTTGCTGCTGACATTCGGGCTGGCCTTCATCATACAAGATGTTTGTCGGTTCATATGGGGGCCGAACGGCCTGCCGATGACTATCCCGGACATCCTGTCCACTCCCCTGTCCGCGGACCTGTTCTTCATCACCTGGTATCGTATCTTCATGGTCGCCATCGTCATCCTGGCGGTCGTGGGTCTGTTCGCCTTCCTGCGCTACACGCGCGTTGGCATCCGTATCCGCGCTGGTACGCTCGATCTGGATACCGTCGCCGCGCTCGGCGTGAATGTTGGCATGTTGCGCTCGTTTAACTTCGCCATCGGCTCGCTGCTCGCCGGGTTGGCGGGCGTGCTCGCCGCCGGCCAGATCGGGCTCAATCCGAACATGGGCGACGACCTGCTGATGCCGAGCTTCATCGCCATCATTGTGGGCGGCGTCGGCAGCTTGACCGGCACCCTGCTGGGCGGCCTGCTGATCGGGGTCGCCGCCGCCCTGACCACCGTCTTTTGGCCCGCCGCCAGTGAGGCGGTCATCTATGTCATCATGCTCGTCGTGCTGGTCATGCGGCCGCGAGGCCTCATGGGCGAAGAGGGGATGCTGACGTGAGCGCGACCGCCGCGCCCGTAACCGCTGCGACCGTGCAACCCCGCCCATGGCTGACCACGGCCATCATCTGGACGCTGCTGCTGACAGTCCCCTTCTGGCTGCCGATGCTCGGAGGTTACACCGCCCTGGCTGGCCGCGTGTTGGTCCTCGGCCTTGCCGCCATGTCCTTCAACCTGCTGCTCGGCTTCACCGGCGTCATGAGCTTCGGTCATGCCGCCTATTTCGGGCTGGGCGCGTATGGCGCAGGCCTGACGCTGAAATACCTCGTCGCCAGCACCCCGCTGGCGATACTCGTGGGGATCGCGCTCGGTGGCCTGGCGGGCACGTTGTTTGGTTTGCTGATCGTGCGGCGCCGCGGCGTGTATTTCGCCATGGTCACCGTCGCTTTCGGCCAAATCGCGTTCTACGTTGCCTATAGCTGGGACAGTCTTACTGGCGGATACGACGGCCTGCGGGGCTTCTCCCGCGCGCCGCTCAACCTCGGCTTCACGACCATCAACATCGCAGAACATGACATCACGTTTTACTATTTCCTGCTGGTCGTCTTCGCCATTGCCACCGGCCTGCAAGGCCTGTTGCTCGCATCGCCCTTCGGCCGTACCCTCGTGGCGATCCGTGAAAATGAGCGGCGCGCCCGATTCCTCGGCATTCCGATCGAGCGCCACATCTGGATTTCTTTCTCTATTTCCTGCTGCTTCACCGCGCTAGCGGGGTCACTCTATGCATTGCTGAACAACTTTGCCGACCCGATGGGCCTGCACTATACGCTGTCGGGGGAAATTGTCATCATGACGGTGATGGGTGGCATGCGTGCCTTTTGGGGACCTCTGGTCGGCGCCGCGTTGTTTGTGGTCCTGCAGGATTACATCTCATCTATGACCGTCAACTGGATGTCTTTCGTCGGCCTGATCTTCGTCCTGGTCGTCCTGTTCTTTCCCCGTGGCCTCCTCGGCATGCTCCAGCGGGGGACCGCGAAATGATCATGCTTGATATTCGCGATGTCACGAAGAAATTCGGCAGCCTCGTCGCCGTCAGCGACGTTTCGATGCAGGTGGCGGCGGGGGAGCTTCGCGCCATCATCGGCCCCAACGGTGCCGGCAAGACCACATTCTTCAACATGATCTCCGGCTTCTTTGAGCCGACTGCGGGTGAGATCGTGTTCGACGGCGAGAGCGTAACGAAAATGAAGGTCTCCGAGCGCGTCGCCATGGGAATGGCGCGCACTTTCCAGATCACTGAAATCTTTCCAGAACTGTCGGTGCGGGAAAACATCCGCATCGGGGTCGAAAGCGCCCAAGGCCTTCGCCAGCGTTTCTGGCTTAGTCACCGCCACAAGACCGAGGTGAGCCGAGGCATCGATGAAGCCCTGACACAGGTCGGCCTGACCGGCAAAGCGGACCGGCTGGTCGGCGAACTTTCCCACGGCGACCAGCGCGCCGCGGAGATTGCCACCGCCCTGGCGCTGAAGCCTCGGCTGCTGCTGCTGGATGAACCGACCGCCGGCATGGGCGAGCACGAAACATTCGCGGTCGCCAACCTGATCCGCCGTCTGCACAAGAACAGTGCTTATACCATTGTCCTGATCGAGCACGACATGCGCGTGGTGTTCAACCTGGCCGATCGCATCACCGTGCTGGGGGAAGGCAAGATGCTGGCGGAGGGCACGCCCGCAGAGATCTCACAAAGTCCGATCGTTCAGGAAGCCTATCTGGGGAAGGCCGAATGAGCGCGCTGATAGCCGAGGGTCTAAATACCTACTATGGCAAGAGCCACATCCTGCACGATGTCGGTCTGACAGTTGCCGAGGGCCAGATCACGACATTGCTTGGGAGGAATGGTGCAGGGAAGTCCACTACCTTGCGCAGCCTTGTTGGCCTGACTCCGCCACGCTCCGGCCGGGTTACTTTGTTCGGCAAAGACATCACCGGTATGGCGCCATACCGCATCGCCGCCTCTGGCGTTGGCTTCGTCCCCGAAGGCCGCCGGGTCTTCGCCAACCTGACCGTCGACGAAAACCTTCGCGTCCCGATCGAGCGGCCCGGTCCATACGATATCGACAGAGTTTACCAACTGTTCCCGCGTCTGGGCGAGCGCAGGCAGAACCTCGGCCGGCAGTTGTCCGGCGGTGAGCAGGAGATGCTATCCATCGGCCGGGCCTTGCTGCTGAATCCGAAACTGCTGATCCTGGACGAGCCAAGCCAGGGGCTGGCCCCTTTGATCGTCAAGGAGGTGTTCCGCATCGTCGCCCAGATGCGCATCGAGGGCATCTCGGTCCTGCTGGTGGAACAGAACGTGCGCATGAGCCTGGAAATCTCCGACCATGCCTACGTGCTGGAGAACGGCCAGATGGTCTATTCAGGTCCGGCCGCCGAGTTGCGCGCCGACGAAACCCGTATCCAGGCGTTGGCTGGCGCATCGGCCGAGGAATGGAAGCTCGAGGACTTGCTTCCGGTATGACACCAATCCGGCGCTCCTCGCGGCACGCCGGAGAACTGTTTTCGTGTCGTGGCCGGGAGTCCTTGCTGCAATGATCCTCCCCCGCCTCCCTTCCATGCGCCTCGACGGCCGGCGAGCTCTGGTTACCGGAGCAGGTCGCGGCATCGGCTTGGCTGCCGCGGCGGCCCTGGCCGAGGTCGGTGCCCACGTCACCCTGCTTGCGCGAACCGCCGCCGAGATCACCGAAGCCGCTCGAGCGATCGAGCAAGCCGGCGGCCACGCCGACACCTTGGCGCTCGACGTTACCGATCTGCCCGCCGTCCGCGCTTCGATCGAGAGAGCCGATCCGTTCGACATCCTGGTCAACAATGCCGGCACCAATCGCCCGCGCACCTTCCTCGACGTCACCGACGACGACTACGACGCCATCACGGGCTTGAACCTGCGCGCCGCCTACTTTGTCGCGCAGGCGGTCGCTCGGAAGATGGCAACCGCGGGGAAGGGCGGGTCGATCATCCACATTTCCTCCCAGATGGGTCATGTCGGTGGCCAGAACCGCACGGTCTATTGCATGACCAAGCACGGTATCGAGGGCCTGACCAAAGCCATGGCCATTGACCTCGCCCCGCTCGGGATCCGGGTAAATTCCATCGGTCCCACCTTCATCGATACGCCTCTGACGAAGCCGTTCTTCCAGAACGCGGTCTTCCGCGACGACGTCCTGCGCCGCATCAAGCTCGGTCGCCTCGGCACCGTGGAGGATCTAATGGGAGCCGTCGTGTTCCTCGCAAGCGATGCGGCCGCGCTGGTGACCGGGACGGCGCTCGTGGTCGATGGAGGGTGGACGGCGGAGTAGCACGCCACCGACTTGGTCTGTCGTCGGCCGCCTTAACTGCGCCAGTTTCGCGCCAGCCCGTATACGCTTATCGCCCCCCAGAAGCACTCAAGCACGACCGACGGTAAGTTCCAGGCGTCCATCAATGATACGAGCACCAAGGTGGCGCCCAACAAATTGACGGCCGGGAAACGCCAACCGCTGGGCTCCAACCAGCCCTGCAGTGCGCCGAAGTAGCTGGCGATGAAGCAACTCGCCCCGACGATACCGCAGACGGTAAAAGGATCGAATTCCATCGTGGCGAAACTAGCGGACCATGGGGCCGCGCCGCTATAGTCCGGCTCTACCTCTGCCTCCGCGCAGCGACCGGCGCGAAGGATCGTCCCGGCGCCGTTCGAGTGGCACGCCGGGGATCCACGGCGCGGCGTTAAATCGCTAGCCGACTGGCGGGTTTGGAAGTGTCCTGGTCAACGGAAGACGAATTCCTCGTAGCCGCGTTTGGCGACTTCGTCGGTCTTCCGCCGGAAATGCACGCCGTTGCCGTTGTAGCCAAGGACGCGACGCACGGTCCTGCCCTCGACGTTACGGTTCACGCCGGTCTGCCAGAAATCGACCTTGGACGAGAGCAACGGTTCCGCCGCTTTGATCACGGTTTGCGTCCAATCGTCCACCTGCTCCGGCCTGGTTTCCACATGGGTGTAGTTGTGTTCCAGCATGAACCGCAGCACGCCAGTCTGAAATTGCACGCTGTGTTCAATGGCCTGCGGAATGTTGCCGCGCGCGGTGTGCGGACCCAGCACCATCAACATATTCGGAAAACCCTCCGCGAGCATGCCGAGATAAGTGCGCGGGCTCTCGGCCCAAGCGTCCCTCAGCCGCAGGCCATTGATGCCGCGGATATCCATGCGATCGAAGGCGCCGGTCACGCCATCGAACCCGGTGGCGTAGATCAGGACGTCGAATTCATGCTCCTGCTTGGTGGTCCTGATGCCCTTCGGCGTGATGCACTCGATCGGCTCGTCTTCGAGCGTATCGATCAACGTCACATTGTCGCGGTTGTAGGCCTCGAAATAGCCGCTCTCCAACGGCACGCGGCGAGTGGCGAAGCCGTGGTCCCTCGGGATCAGCTTCTCCGCCACTTTCGGGTCCTTCACGCGCTGGCGGATTTTGCGGGCAATGAATTCGCTAATGGCGGCGTTGGCCTTCTCGTTGACCCCGATATCGCGGAAATTGCCCAGCCAGATGCCGAACCCGGGTTCGGCATACAGCTTCTCCCAGAACGCCTCGCGCTCCTCCGGCGCCACGTCCAGTGTCTTGCGCTGGTCCGCCTGATGGATGAACCACATCGGCGTTGTCGCGCAGTAGGCGTAGATCTCCTCATATCGGGACTTGATTTGCTCCATCTCTTCCTTGGTGATCTTGGCATTGTGCAACGGCGCGGCCCAGTTCGGGCGGCGCTGGAAGATGGTGAGTTGCTTCGCTTGCTTGGCGATCTCGGGGATCGCCTGAATGGCGGTCGCCCCGGTGCCGATGATGCCAACGCGCTGGCCGGTGAAGTCCACAGGCGTGTGCGGCCAGCGCGCGGGGTGGTAGGCGGGCCCGTGGAAACTATCCCGGCCAGGAATGGCCGGGAGGGTGTGCGCAGAGAGGATGCCGACGGCGGTGCACAGGAACCGTGACCTCGCCTGCTGGCCGCTTTCCAGGGTCACGGTCCATTGGTCCGCGGCGTCATCCCAGTGCGCGGCCGTGACTGTGCTGCCGAACTGAATGTCCCGACGCAGGTCGAATTTGCCGGCGACATGGTTCAGGTACTCTAGCGTGTCAGGCTGGGGGGAGAAATGCTCCTTCCAGTCCCATTCCTGCATCAACTCCTTCGAAAACGAATAGCCGTAGGTCCAGCTTTCGGAATCGAAGCGGGCGCCGGGATACCGGTTCCAATACCAGGTGCCCCCGACATTTGTGCCGGCCTCGAAAACGCGCGCGGTCATGCCGAGTTCGCGCAGGCGGTAGAGCATGAACATGCCGGAAATTCCGGCGCCGATGACAATCGCGTCGTAGGTCGCGATCTCATCCTGCGCCGACCGCTCCGCCAGGACCTGGGTGTCCGGCATGGTTTTGTCTCCCTCTTTCGGCGCGCAGAAATCCGCGGCGCTTCCCGTCAATCAGGCGATATTTGCCACTGACAGTTCCATGCTTGTCAACGCTGTCGCCTCAATCGGACAGGCCGCAAGGATTAGAAGCCCGGCGGGTGCTGGACGGCTCGCGGTTGGCTGAAGTCCTGGGGGGTCGCATTGACCTCAATCAATCCGCCCCGCCAAGGTGGATTGATTCCACGGTAACGTGTCCCTTTATCTCACCTTATCAGTCCGTCCGCCCATGAACCCAGCAAACCTGTTTCACCCTGCCGTGGCGGCGTGGTTCGCCAACTACTTCGCAACACCGACACCGGCGCAAGCGCAAGCGTGGCCGGCGATCCAGGCTGGCGGCCATACCCTGATCGCTGCCCCGACCGGATCCGGCAAGACCCTCGCCGCGTTCCTGACTGCTATCGACGGGTTGATTCGCCAAGGGCTGGCAGGCGGTCTCGAAGACGCCACGCAGGTGGTCTACGTCTCGCCATTGAAGGCGCTATCCAACGACATCCAGCGCAACCTGGAGGCACCCCTCGCCGGCATCCGGGAGGCGCTCCGCCAGCGCGGATTGCCTGATGTCGAGATCCGCACTTGGGTGCGCACCGGCGATACACCACCCGCCGAGCGGGACCGCATGCGACGCCGCCCGCCGCACATCATCGTCACCACCCCGGAGTCGCTTTACATCCTACTCGGCTCCCCTTCCGGCCGAGCGATGCTGGCGACCACGCGTACGGTCATCATCGACGAAATCCACGCCATGGCGGCAAACAAGCGCGGCGCACATCTGGCCCTTTCGCTCGAACGTCTGACTGCGCTGTGCGGCGAGGGCCTGGTGCGAATTGGCCTGTCGGCAACACAAAATCCGATCGATCTGATCGCAAATCTGCTGGTCGGTGTGGCACCGGACGGCAAGCCCGCCGCGAACGTCACCATTGTTGATACCGGCCATCAACGCCCACGCGATTTGCGGCTTGAAGTGCCACAGTCGCCGCTGGAGGCGGTGATGTCCGCCGACGTGTGGCAGCAGGTCTATGATCAGTTGGTGCAGCTGATCGAGGCGCATCGTACCACGCTGGTGTTCGTCAACACGCGACGCATGGCCGAGCGTGTAGCGCGCCAGTTGTCGGATCGCCTGGGCGAGACAGCGGTAACCGCGCATCACGGAAGCCTGGCGAAGGAACAACGCCTGGCGGCGGAGCAGCGACTGAAGCGCGGCGAACTCAAAGCGCTGGTGGCGACCGCTTCGTTGGAACTCGGTATCGACATCGGGGACGTGGATCTAGTGTGTCAGCTCGGTTCGCCGCGTTCGATCGCGAGCTTTCTGCAACGCGTTGGTCGCTCCGGCCACGCCGTTGGGGGCCTTCCGAAGGGCCGGCTGTTTCCTCAGTCGCGCGACGATCTGGTGGAATGCGCGGCACTGCTGGACAGCGTCCGCCGTGGCGAACTCGATCGACTGACCATTCCGCACCAGCCGCTCGACGTGCTGGCCCAACAAATCGTTGCCGAGGTCGCAACACAGGACTGGCCCGAGGCCGCTCTGTACGACCGCTTGCGCCGCGCCTGGCCGTACCGCACGTTGGCCGGCGAGGACTTTTCCGCAGTCGTGCACATGCTGGCCGAGGGGTTCGCCACCAGCCGCGGCAGGCGTGGAACGCTGATCCATTACGATGGCGTCAACCACATGCTGCGCGGCCGGCGCGGCGCGCGACTGACCGCACTGACCTCGGGTGGCACCATCCCCGACACCGCCGACTACCAGGTATTGCTAGAACCTGAGAACCAGACGATCGGCAGCGTCAACGAGGACTTTGCCGTCGAGAGTCTGGCCGGCGACATATTCCAGCTTGGCAACTCGGCCTACCGCATAATGCGCGTCGAGCGAGGCATCGTCCGGGTGGAAGACGCGCATGGCCAATCGCCCACCATCCCGTTCTGGCTCGGCGAGGCGCCGGGCCGCACCGACGAATTATCCACTTCGGTGTCCCGCCTGCGTGGGTCAATAGCAGAACGCCTGCGCGGGGATCCGTCCGGTGCAGCCACAAAACGATGGTTGATCGGCGAACTCGGTATCGCCGAACCTGCCGCAGAGCAGTTGCTGGAGTACCTGGCTGCCTCGTTCGCAGCTCTGGAATGCCTGCCGACCCAGGACACGCTCGTGCTGGAACGCTTCTTCGACGAAGCTGGCGGCATGCAACTGGTCATCCATTCACCGTTCGGCAGCAGGATCAATCGCGCCTGGGGCCTCGCATTGCGCAAGCGCTTTTGCCGGAGGTTCAACTTCGAACTGCAGGCCGCGGCGACTGAGGACAACATCGTTCTGTCGCTCACCACCACGCACAGTTTCGATCTCGCCGAGGTGGCAGGCTACCTGCATGCCGCCAACGTCCGGTCGGTGCTGATCCAGGCCGTGCTCGATGCCCCGATGTTTGCCACTCGCTGGCGCTGGGTGTCAGGTGTCGCGCTTGCTCTGCCACGCTTTCGCGGCGGCAAGAAGGTCGCGCCGCAACTCGCGCGTATGGAAGCAGAAGACCTGGTCACCGCAGTATTTCCCGATCAACTCGCTTGCGCGGAGAACATCGCGGGCGATCGCGAAATTCCCGACCATCCGCTGACCAATCAGGCGATAGCCGACTGCCTGCATGAGGCGATGGACATCGAGGGGTTGGAACGGTTGTTGGCGCGACTTGAAGCCGGTGAAATCCGAGTTATCACCCGCGATTTGACCCAGCCATCGCCGCTCGCATTGGAAGTGTTGTCGGCGCGACCTTACGCGTACCTCGACGATGCGCCGCTGGAGGAACGACGCACCCAGGCGGTCATGGCTCGGCGCTGGTTGGCCCCGGAAAACGCCTCCGAGCTTGGCCGTTTCGACGCGGAAGCAATCGCGCGGGTGCGCGCCGAGGCTTGGCCAGACCCTGTCAACTCCGAAGAACTGCACGATTCGCTGCTCTGGCTCGGCTGTCTGAGCGCCGAGGAAGCGCAGACCATACCCGAGTGGGCCGGCTGGCTGACAGACTTGGCGCGCGATCATCGCGTGACCCGGCTTCAGACCCCTCAAGGGACGCTGTGGGTTGCGGCTGAACGGTTGCCGCAGTTCCTGACTCTGTGGCCCATGGCGCATCTATCACCGAACGTCGGGCCACCCGCGGATCAGGCGTTGCGTAGCTGGTCCCCGGAAGAAGCCCTCACGGAGATTCTGCGTGGCCGGCTGGAGGGACTGGGCCCAGTAACTCCCGGCGCGTTGGCAGCACCGCTCGGACTGGAGCCGGACGAGATCAGTGCCGCGCTGCTCGCCCTGGAGGCTGAGGGCTTCGTCCTGCGCGGCCGCTTCAGCCCCGGCATCAACATCGACGAATGGTGTGACCGGCGCCTGCTGGCACGCATCCATCACTACACGGTTCGACGTCTGCGCGCCGAGATCGAACCGGTCGCCGCACGCGACTTCCTGCGTTTTCTGTTCGACTGGCAGCGGCTGACGGACGAGGCGCGGCTGGCAGGGCCGGATGCGGTGCAAGCTGCGGTTGCAATACTTGAGGGCTTCGAAGCGCCGGCTGTTGCGTGGGAGACAGAAATCCTACCGGCCCGCATTGCTGCATACGAGCCCGAATGGCTGGACGACCAATGTCTAGCAGGACGCGTCACCTGGGCGCGTCTATCGCCCGTCCACGACAACGGCCGCGACCGTGGCGCAACGCCAATACGGACCACGCCGATTACGCTGCTGGTCCGTCGTCATGCACAATTCTGGGCCTCATTGGCGGAGCCGGCGAGCGGCTTGCAACCGAGTAGACGAGCGCAAACGTTATTCGGCTGTCTCCAGACGCGAGGCGCGTCATTCTTCGATGAACTGACCTCGGCCAGCGGCTTGTTGCCGTCGCAGGTAGAAGAAGCGCTTGGCGAGCTTGTGATTCTCGGCCTGGTTACATCAGACAGCTTCGGCGGGTTGCGCGCACTGCTGGTGCCGTCCGACAGGCGCAAGCCGTTCGCCGGCGGAACGAGGCGACGGCGGACCATCAGCTTCGGCATGGAAGATGCTGGCCGGTGGGCGCTAACCCATCGTTCACCATCAGAAGCAGCCGGACGGCAGGCCAATTCAGCATCGATTGAACACGTGGCGCGCACGCTTCTGCGTCGCTACGGCGTGGTGTTCTGGCGCTTGCTCGCGCGTGAAGCCGACTGGTTGCCGCCATGGCGTGATCTGCTGCGCGTATACCGGCGCCTGGAAGCGCGCGGCGAAATTCGTGGCGGCCGGTTTGTCGCGGGCTTTTCCGGTGAGCAATACGCGCTGCCCGACGCTGTCGGTTTGCTGCGCGAGGTGCGCCGCCGGCCTTCTACCGGTGAATGGATCTCGCTGTCTGGCGCCGATCCGCTCAACCTCGCCGGTATCCTGACGCCCGGAGGGAAACTTGCCGCGCTGACCGGAAACCGGCTGCTGTTCCGCGATGGCTTGCCGGTGGCCTCGCTCGCGGGCGGTGACGTGCAATTTCTGACCGGCCTCGACGTCACTACCCAGTGGGAAGCGCGCAGAACCTTGCTCCGGTCTGCCGCGCCGGCATTGCTCGCCGATCTGGGTTGACACCGTCCCTGTCGAGAGGAGCCTATGTCTAATCTTTTCGCGAATCTTCCTGTCGCGACGAAGGATGAGGTGTTCACGGAACTGCTTTCGCGGCCGGGCGCACGGATCGAGCGAATAGTTTCGAACGGCCAAGCTACGCCAGTGGATACCCCCTTCAATCAGGACCATGACGAGTGGGTGCTTCTATTGCGCGGTTCAGCCAGCCTGTGGGTGGACGGAGACGGTGAACAGGATCTTCATCCCGGCGATCATATACTAATCCCCGCTCGTCGCACCCATCGCGTGACAAGAACAGCGAAAGACGAACCGACGGTCTGGCTCGCCGTGCACTTTTGTTGAGCCATGCCCAACTGACTGCCACGACAGCTCACCACTTTGCCAGAAACGAGTTAAATTTCTCCACGGCCGCCGTCTTCTCGTAGTCCGGCATGAACGATGCCAGGAACGAATTTCGTGCCAAGGTCGCGATGTCACTCTCGGTCAGGCCGAGCGCCTGTTGGATAGCTATGAAATTCTCATTCACGTATCCGCCGAAATAGGATGGATCGTCGGAGTTGACCGTCACCAGCAAGCCCTGTCCCAGCATACGCTTCAATGGATGCAACGTAAGGTCCGGACATGTCTGCAGCGCCCGGTTGGACAAGGGGCAAACGGTAAGCGGTATTTGTTCACTCGCGATTCGAGACGTCAGGGCCGGATCCTCCAACGCGCGATTGCCGTGATCGATACGCTGCACACCCAGGATATCGATCGCCTCACAAACATAGGCCGGCGGTCCTTCCTCGCCCGCATGGGCAACGGCCACGAATCCCTCCCGACGCGCCTCGGCAAAGACCCGGGCAAACTTCGACGGCGGGTGGCCATTCTCGGTGGAATTGAGTCCCACAGCGAAGATATGCTCTTTACACCGACACGCATGTCGTAGCGTGTCGAACGCCTGTTCCTCCGGCAAGTGGCGCAGGAAGCACATGATAAGCCTCGAGGTGATGCCAAAATCCCGACGCGCCTTGTCGAGGGCGTCAGTCAGGCCAGACAGCACAGTGTCGAACGAGATGCCACGATCCGTATGCCCTTGCGGGTCGAAGAAGATCTCCGCATGCGTCACATTTTGCGCCGCGACTTTCTCCAGGTAGGCAAACGCGAGATCGAAAAAATCCTCCCGGCTGCGCAGAACGGACATTCCTGTGTAGTAAAGGTCGAGAAAATCCTGCAACGAGGTAAAGCGGTAGGCGTCTCGTATGGCCTCCACGCTATCGTAGGGCAACGCGATATTGTTCCGTTGGGCGAGCCGCACCATCATCTCAGGTTCCAGTGTGCCCTCGATGTGAAGGTGCAATTCTGCCTTCGGCATTGCGGCAACGAAGCAGTGGAGGCGCGCCTGATCGATTGGACCGCTCCTAGAGGCCATGGGCACGCCGCAGCTTATCCGATCGCCCGGATGAATGCGAAGCGCGCTTGCACCGTCGCGACCGACAATTTCGACCTTTGTCAAAGCCCTTGGGCGGTCGCGGACGTGATCGCTGCCTGAATCAATTGCAGACACGTGGCTCGATCCCGCGCCGCCAGAGCTTGCCGCGCTTGCGAGATCTGTCCGATCGTCGGGTTGTCGCTGGGGTTATCGGTCTGCCCCAGTGGCACCGAGCGGTCCAGCATTCTGGTTTGTGCCATCTCCAAGGCGGATTGAGCCTCACCCGCATGGCCGGCAGCCAGGGCACTTTGAGCTGCGCGCAGGTAGTCCGAGGGCCGATCGCTTTCCGGCACGCCGACCGACGGAAGCGGCGGCAGGACGACGCCTCTGTCAGATTGCGCCACAGCGGCCGTGGACAGAGCAAGCGCCAACGGTGCCGCCACAAAGAGGATACGCATCAAATCCGGACTCCTGAGCAATAGTTCCGATAGGTGACTACGCGATCCCTGTGTTGAAACCAAGGCGACTGTCAATCAGCGCCAGCGACGATGAAACCACAAATATTGGCCGGGATGCTCGCGCACCCAGCCCTCGATGACGGAGGTGATCATCTGCGTCGAGGCCTGAATATCGACCTGGCCGTCCGGCCCGCGCGGCAGTTCATACGGCCCGAACCCATCGATCCGGAACCCGTGGTCGGGCAGGCGGATGACCCGGACCCCGACAACCGGGCAATCGAAACGCCGCGCCAACCGAGCGACCGTGGGGTTGGCCTTGCATCGCCGGCCGAAAAACGTGACATCGACGCCACGCGAAAAATGCTGATCTACCACCATGCCCAGATGCTCGCCGGCTGATAAGGCCGTCGCCATCTCCACGGCCGCCTGAGCCCGCGTGCGGATCATTCGCCCCATTAGCGGAGCGCGAATTCTGACGATCTCCTTCGCCACCGCCTTGTTGTTGGGCATCCGATACACGACGGCAGACGGCAGCCCATGTGCCGTGGCGGCAATGGCGGGTAGCTCCCAATTGGCCAGATGTGCAGCGAAACACAACGCCGGTTTGCCGTCGGTACGCAACAGGTCGAACAGCGGCTCACTGTCGGTCTGGATGCGTCCCCCGTTGGGTTGGTCGCGATCGAAATCCCAGATTTGCGCCATGTGCACATACTCACCCGCGACGCGGCCAAGGTTTTCCCAGGCATCGCGCAAAATCGCCTCAATCCAGGTCGCGTCCTTGTCGGGGAAGGCCGCCCGCAGGTTCGCCTGGCCGATCCGGTGGGCCGGCAGGTACGGCCCGAACCTCCGGGCAGCTGCGCCGCAGAAATCCGACGCGCGATCCGGATTGGCGCGGCCAAGTAATCGGATCAGCCACTTGACCAGACGACCCAGGATGCGATCGCCGTAGAGCGCGAGTTGCAGACCCACGCCGATCAGAGTTCGATCAGGATCTTGCCAAACACGTCCCGTGTTTCCAGCCGGTCCACGCCGGTTTGGAAATCGGCCAGGCCGTAGACCGTATCGATCACCGGCCTCACGCCGGACGCGATCCGGTCGAGCGCGCGCGCCAGTGCGGGCATCGGCGCCCCGAACGACCCGGTGATGCGGTATTGCTGCTGAAACAACTGCATCAGGTTGAGGCTTCCCACAGGGCCTGAGGTCGCGCCGCATGTCACCAGACGTCCGCCGCGCTTCATCGAGAGCAGTGAACCGGCCCAGGTGTCGGCGCCGGTATGTTCGAAGACAACATCGACGCCCTTCTTCTTCGTCAGCTTGCGCACGACCCCCTCGAACCGGTCCTCGCGATAGTTGATGACATGATCGGCGCCGAGTGCCATCGCTTTCTCGGCCTTGTCCGCCGACCCCACCGTTGTGATAACGGTGCAGCCGATCGATTTCGCGATGCGGATGGCGATACTGCCGATGCTGGAGCCGCCGGCATGGACCAGCACCCATTCGCCGGGTTCCAGATGGGCATTATCGAACAGCATGTGCTCGACGGTGCCGTAGGCGACTGCGACGCAGGCCGCATCCCGCATGGCGACGCCGTCGGGGATCTTGAGCAGCAACCGAGCAGGGTGATTTGTCAGATCCTGCGCGAACCCATCGATATGGAAACCCCGGACGCCAACAACATTCTCGCACAGATTGTCGCGGCCTCGGACGCAGGCGGGGCACGTGCCGCACGTGAGGGCGGAGTAGGGGACGACGCGGTCACCCGGCTTGACGTCGGTCACGTTGGCGCCGATCGCCATCACCTCACAGGAGGCCTCGGCACCGACAGTCAGGGGATAGAGGCGCTTGGCGAAGGCCATACCGCGAAAACCCCACACGTCGATGTGGTTCAATCCGACGGCGCGCACTCGAAGCTGCGCTTCATCGGGGCCGGGTGCCGGTGGTGCGTCGCGGTCCACCAGCTCGACCTGACGGTCGGCAAGTAGCTGGAGCGCACGGATGATGGCCATCAAAACAAGGTCCTGAAGGATTGCAGGCCGCCCACTAAGCGGGCTTGACGGCTGGGGCAATCCCCCTCCGGTTTACGTGCCGGCTGGCCAGTCTTAGGCGACGCCCAACAATTAGCGCTTCAGGGCGGGACCCTGGGCGAGATGGTGTAGTTCCATTCGGGATGGAACGCATCGCCCTTGATATTGATGCTTGCCATCTCGTCGTCGCTGGTAATGGCAAACCTGAAGCGTCAAACCGGTTTCGTCAGCCAGCTTCTGGAGTTCGAGCTTGAACAGCTTCACGCGTGAGCCGTTGGAACCGCCACCATCCGCCGTAATCATCAAGGCGTCCGTTGCCGGATACCGCTCTCGACCCATGACATCCAGCCAGCGTCGGATCGAGTTGACCGAGAACTGTGCCGTATCGTTGTCAATGCCGAGACTGACGCAGCCGGCGTTGGCGGTGATATCGTAGACCCCATAAGGGATGACCTTGCCACGGTCGGTGTCACCGAAATCGTGCACCTTCACCTTGTCGGGACGGCCCTCCGGCCGATAGTCACTTCCGGCATTCTTGTAGTCGCCGACAAGCTCCTTCTTCTTTGTATCAATCGAGACTACTGGCTTGCCAGCCGCTTGCATGGCAAGCACAGCGACGTTGATGTGCTCGAACTGTGCATCACGGTCTGGATTGCGACTGCCCTCCAGGGTCTTGCGATTGACCTGTCGACGATATTGCAACAAGTCTAGCAGCTTGGGGATACTGCTCTTGGCGATCTGATGCCCCATCTCGCACAGCGCCGCTGCCAGCTTGGCGTGGCTCTTCGACACCCACCGCAACGGCCGCATCGGATCGCCCATCGTCGCGGGCTCCAGCAACTGGCGCAGGTCTTCAAGCAGCGTGGTATCTTTCGATGTCAAAGCTGGTCGGCCGCTCCCTGGCCGCCGAACCTTGCCCAAAACCGAACCGGGGTCGTCCAGGTCCTTCAGCCCACGGCCTATCGTGCTGCGCGCCAGACCCGTTGCCCGCGACGACGCGGTAATCCCGCCGTGACCCGCAGTCCGGGCTTCTGCCGCCCCGAACAGACGACGCGCGCGCTCGTTCAGATCGCGGCTAACCGCCGCATATCGCTCGCGAATCGATGATCCATCCACCATGCGGCGAGGATAACCCGCGCCGGTTCACGCCGGAATCTGTGCCCTCCGCCCCGCACCTCGTCGCGATCCCACCGACTCGATCATTGTTGGGCGTCGCCTTAGGCGCGCATCGACGTTTTAACCACACCCAGGCCCGAGAACATCGTCTCGATCGTGTCGCCGGGGGTGATCGGGAATTGCCGGGTAAACGAACCCGTCATGACGATCTCCCCGGCCTTCAGGCCTCTGCCATAGGCGCCCAGCTTACCCGCCAGCCATATGATCGAATTCAATGGGTTCCCTAACACCGCGTTTCCCGTCCCCGATGCAACCTGTTTGCCGTTGATTGACACCCTCGCCTCAATTGATGTCGGATCGGCTGGCAACGCTGCCGGCGCGCTTAAGATCACCGTCTTCTGTTGCGCATTGTCCGCCAAGGCCAGCGCGATCTGTTCGGTGAACGGCCCCCGCGTCTCGATGATCTCGAGCGACGGATACACCACATCGATCGCCGCTCGTGCTTCCTCCAAGCTAACCGTCCCGGATAGATCCATACCCAATTGCATGCACAGTTCGTTCTCGAACCCCGGCGCGATCAACTCCCCGGAAGCAAAGACATGCCCAGATGGCTTGCTGTCCAGCACACAGCCAAACACCGGCTCGTGGAAGCCAAACTGCTGTTGGATCGCCCGGGCGGTCAGGCCGACCTTCCAGCCGAGCTGACGCTCTCCGGCCGCACATCGGCGCTCGATTAACCCGAGCTGGATTGCATACGCCTCGTCAACGCTCAACTTCCCGAAGTAGGCCGGGGGGAAATAGATTCCCTGCCGCAGAGCCTGCCAGAAGGCCTCGATCAGATCCGTGGTGTTCATGCTTCCCCCTTTGGCGGCGCTTGTCAGCCATCGTCGCGGCGCCTACCGTTTGGTTTGATACTCAGGGAAACGTCGCCATGAAACTCCTCGTTGTCCAGGGGGCCGGCATGAATATGCGCGGCAAAACGCAGACCGAGATTTTCGGCACAATGACGCTGGACCAATACAACCAGCACATCCTCCAATACGCGCGTGAGTTGGATATCGCGGTCGAAATCTTCCACTCGAACATCGAGGGTGAGGTCATCAACCGCATCTACGAGGCCAACGACAAGGGCTTCGACGGCGCGCTGGTCAATCCGGCCGGCTTCTCGCGCGGCTACCCGGCGCTGACGGCGGCAATCAGCCAGGTCAAGTTCCCCGTGATCGAAGTTCACATCTCCAACCCGGTGCGGCGCGGACCGGTTTCGGATACAGCCACCGTCAGCCAAGGCATCGTCGCGGGATTCGGTGTATTGGGGTACTACCTGGCGATGCGCGGGCTCCGCGATACGGCCAAGGGGCCGTGACATCAAAGAGGAGTTCGCGCGCGCACCGATCGAGGCGTTGGCGCTGGCGGCTTGTCGTTTCACTTCTGGCGCTGGTTCTTACCGGTGCGTTCGGAGTTGGTTGCGCGTGGGCTCTGGGTGACAAGCCGCGCCCCGGCGAGACCATCACCCAGTACCTTACACCAGCCATCCTTCAGGAACTCTTCCCCGGCGCCGAGCGCATCGGCGAGGTAAGCGGGACACCTCCTGCCGCTACCGTTTACAAAGGCGACCGCCCGATCGGGTACATCTTCTCGACCTGGGACGTGACACAGTCTCGAGGGTTTGCCGACCGCCCGCTGGTTTTGCTTGTCGGTCTCGCTCTTTCCGGCCGGATCACCGGTGTGAAGCTGGTCCATCACGCCGAGGCAATCGGTATTTTGGGCCTGCGCGACGAGGACTTTTTGCATTTCCCAGACCAGTTCACCGGGTACAACATCAGCAACCACTTGCAAGTCTCACGAGAACCGGCCTCACCGCTGGCGCCGCCAGACAGCCCTTCGCAACGAGCAACGCCAGAACAAGCGCCAGTCAGGGTGGACGCGATCGCGCACGCCACCACAAGCTCAATTTTCATGGGCGACGCGATTGTCCGTGGGGCACGTATCGTGGCACGCAGCCGAGGGCTTTTTGCTTCCGCCAACAGGCGCTTGAGCCGCATCGACGTCGATCGTTTCGAGCCTGCCAATTGGAGCGCGTTGGAGGCCGCTGGAGCCGTCGCTCACCTGCATCTCACCTATCAAGATGTGCTCGAAAAGTTGCGTGAGCGTGGCGCCGCTCGGATTTCGGGGGCGATCGTACCACCGCCGCCGAAGCCCCGTTCCTGGATCTTTATGTCGCCCTGCTAACGCCGGCCGGCATCGGGATCAATATCCTGGGCACCCAGTGGTACGACAAATACATGTATGCGGCCGGGCGCGGCGGCGATGATCAGCTTCTACTCATCGCCGCCGCCGGCCACTTTTCCGTTCTTGGCATTGACTGGGAGCACGCAGACACGGTCGCTCCGGTCGAGCTTGTCCAAGGCGAGAAAACCATCCGTCTGTCGGCCAAGCAGATTACTACCCTGCCGTTCCTGCATTCAGACGGCACCCCCCAATTGACTGAACGGGGCTTGGTCATCCTTCCCGGTCGGGAGGAGCTTGATCCTGGCCGTCCGTGGCAAGTCCGTCTGCTTATTCCGGGCGAAACGGCCGAAGGCAAGCCGGTCTTTGCCGATTTTGCGCTGCCGTACCGGTTGCCGGACAAATACCTGCTGACGCCGGCCGCAGGATCGACCGTGTCCGAAAACGAAGCCGACGAAACCTCGAGTTTGGCCTGGTCGGCGATTTGGCGCGCCCGTTACGGCGAGATCGCAGTTCTCGGCGTTGCCCTGACGGCGCTCACGGCAATTCTTTTCTTCCAGGCCACCATCAGTCGCAGGCCGCGGCTGCACCGATGGATCAGGATTGGCTTCCTGAGCTGGACGCTGGTCTGGCTCGGATGGTACGCAGGTGCTCAGTTAACCGTTGTCCTGGTGATCACCTGGATCCACGAGTTGGTGACCGATTTCCGTTGGGACTCCTTGCTGGCAGATCCGCTGATCGCGATTTTGCTCGGGTTCACCGTCGTGAGCATGTTCTTCTGGGGACGCGCGGCCTTCTGCGGGTGGCTTTGTCCATTCGGGGCGCTGCAGGAGCTGACTAACACGATAGCCCGCCGCCTCCGGGTTCCACAGCTCAATATCCCCGTCGCGCTGCACGGCCGTCTGGTGGTGGCGAAATACGTCTTGTTCGTCGCACTGGTGGGCGTCTCGTTCGTATCGTGGGACCTGGCGATGGCAGGCACCGAAATCGAGCCGTTCAAGGCCGCGATCATTCTGCGATTCATGACGGAATGGCCGATGGTGGTCTACGCCTTGGCATTGGTTGCCGCGAGCCTGTTCGTTGAGCGCTTCTATTGCCGCTTTGCCTGCCCGCTCGGCGGCGGACTTGCGATCCTGGGCAAAGTCCGGGTCTTCAACTCTCTGAAGCGCCACGCCGAGTGCGGCAGCCGGTGCCACGTTTGCGAAACCGTCTGCCCAGTGGGCGCGATCAAGCGCAATGGCCAAATTAACATGAACGAATGCTTCTTTTGCCTGGACTGCCAGGTCACCTACTACGACGACCACACTTGCCCGCCGATGGTCTGGCGCCGCAAGCTCTTGGAGCGAGCTTCCGAGTCCCAGCCCACGCCGGTCAGGGCGCCAAGCCGATGAGAACCAGCGGTCTGGCGCGTCGGCGTGCCCTCACCATCATGGGGGCGTTCGCCGGCATGCCCCTGTTGGCGAGCGACCGTCGAGCGCCAACTTCGGGAACCTTGTATCAATGGAACGGCACATCGTTGGGATCGCCATCCCGCCTCCTGCTTTACCATCCGAGCCCCGCCAGCGCCGAACGGGTTGTGGCCCTGTGTCTGGCCGAGATCGAGCGACTGGAGCGGATCTTTGCGTTGTATCGCGATGATAGCGAGGTCGCTTGCCTGAACCGGGACGGCCGG
Source organism: uncultured Alphaproteobacteria bacterium (assembly GCA_963772355.1). Taxonomy (GTDB): domain Bacteria; phylum Pseudomonadota; class Alphaproteobacteria; order Acetobacterales; family Acetobacteraceae; genus Rhodopila. The sequence continues at coordinate 58,707 of CAVYXX010000008.1, forward strand.
ATTGCGGCGCCCTCACATGATTTGCTCCTGGTCCTATCAGAGTGCAGCCGACTGTCCGCACTCAGCGGCGGCGCGTTCGATGTGACGGTGCAGCCGCTGTGGGATGTCTACGCCAAGCATTTCTTCGGCACGCAGGTACCGCCGCCCGAGGGTCCCGACCCCCACACCGTCGCGGCCGCGCTCGCTCTGGTAAACTGGGAGGACATCGAGTTCAGTGGCCGACAGGTCGCGCTGGCACGCGCCGGCATGGGCCTGACGCTCAACGGCATCGCCCAAGGTCACGTCACTGACCGGATCATCGGCATCCTGCGCGACAACGGCTTCGACCGGGTGCTTTCCGATTTTGGACGAAGCGAGATTTGCGTGATGGGGCGCCATCCTGATGACCGGCCCTGGCAAGTCGGCCTCGCCGATCCGCGCCAACCGGAGAAATTCGCTCTCGTCATGGATCTTGTCCAGGGATCACTTTGCACGTCCGGCGGCTATGGAACGAAGTTCGAAGCGACAGGGAAATACCACCATCTGTTCGATACCGCGACGGGCGCCAGCAGTGGTCATTACATAGCCACTTCGATATTCGCCCCGAGTGCCATGGTGGCCGACGCACTGTCGACGGCGCTCTATGTGACGCCGCCAGCGCGCGGTCGGGATCTACTGGCCTCTTATCGTGACGCCACGGCTCTGGTGACGCTGCCGAATGGCGTGATCCAACATGTTTCCGGCGCGTGATTCGGCATCTTTCAATCCGGGACCCGTTATTCTTTAATCGTGCGCCAGCCGCGGGATAGCCTTAGGCGAAGTAACAGGCCGTCCCGGCCGGGGTTCGATCAGTAAACGTCGGCCAACCAGTCTTCGGAACGCAGCCCGTCGACCCGACTGAATTCCCGCAGGTTCCGGTGACGACGATTAGTCCACGCCTTCGGGCGTGGCCGGCGATCAGCGTGTCGTAACCACCGATAGCTTGGCCCCGACGCTCTAGTTGTCCACGAATTTCGGCCGCATGAGCCGCTGCTGCGTCATCGAATGGCAGCACCTCAAGCCGGGCGGTAAAGCGTTGATCTCCCGCCGATTCTCGGTCGACCTGTCGGATTTCTCCGCGCCCACCAGCAGTTCGGTCAGAACAATCGTGGAGATGCAGAGCGCATCGGCCTCCCGATTGAAGCGCTCTCGCAGGCCGGCCGGTCGATCTCACAGGACGCGGATACAGAGATTCGTGTCCAACATGTAGCGCAGCGTCAAAACAATTCGCGCTGCAGCACTGGCGGCTGTTCGCGCTCCCCGATGTCGATACCCGGAGAGTCGAAGAAGTCGTCCCACACGGAATCCGCGGGCACAATGACGCGGCGCGCGCCATCCCGTAGGATCGTGACCTCCCTGACGTCCGCCGGAAAGGCGACATCCTTTGGAAGTCGAATGGCCTGAGACCGATTTGTTTGAAACACGGTGGTGCGCGTCATAGGAGCAATACCGAGTTTGGATATACCTGATGGATATCCTCAATTTTTGACAACTTCAAATTAAATTCGCGCCAGCACACCGATCCGCGGTCCAACCACATAATTGAGCTGGACCAGCAGGATGAACCGATGCTCCAATAGGTGCTGAACAGGCACAGCGCCGCACCGACCGCATACAGCGCCTGAGCAACGAAAACGCGCCGCTCTACCGACAGATTGATCATCGACGACACGTCGGGCTCCACCAGCCCCGCATGCTTCGCGTAGCGCCAGCTTGCCAGCAGCAGTGCCCCGAACGCCAAAATGTTCAGCCAGTACAGCAACAGAGCCGTCCGCAGTGTGATGAACTCCGCCATCTCAGCGCGGTGGAAAATGGCATCAGGGAGATCGTGAACAGAAACGCCAGGTGGATCCAGGTCAGATGCCGGTCGCTACGAGCGAAATGACTGAGTTGCGTCTGTTGCCCAACCCAGAAAATCCCCAGCGTCAGAAAACTCATCAGATAGATCATCAGCCGGGGCGCCAGCTCGCCCAACGCCGCCAGCAACGCCTGATCGCTCTCGATCGCTCGGCCGGCCGGCACCTTCAGATCCAACACCAGCAAGGTCATCGCCACGGCGAACAGCCCGTCGCTGAGCGCCGCCAACCGCTCCACACTCTGACCCGCGATCGCATTGTAACGCGCACCCATCGGCCCCAACCCCTGTCGCTCGTCCCGTCTTTCGACCCAGCCCGTGACCTACCAGCCCTTGAGCTAACGGCAAGACCAGCGGATGATCGCCCTCCGATGTCCCTGGAGGAACCGAGGCATGCCTGAGAATCCCGCCGACAAGGCGATGCTCACCAACAGCCAGGCGCGTCTGCCGTTGAACGGCATCAAGGTGCTGGACCTGACGCTTGCCCGTGCCGGGCCCACGGCGGTGCGCCACTTCGCCGACTGGGGGGCCGACGTCATCCGCATCGGGCCGCCGTCCGAGGAGGCTGAGGGCGTTACCGGTCGCCGCCACGGCTTCGACTTCCAGAACCTGCACCGCAACAAGCGCGCGATCACCCTGAACCTGAAATCAAAGGAAGGCCACGAGGCGTTCATGCGTCTGGCCGCCAAGGCCGACGTGGTCCTGGAAAACATGCGGGCCAACGTAAAGCACCGGCTAAAAGTCTCTTATGACGATGTGAAGGCCATCAACCCGAGGATCGTCTACGGCAGCATCTCCGGCTTCGGCCAGGACGGCCCGTATGGCCCTCGAGCGGGGGTCGATCAGATCGCCCAAGGCATGGGCGGCCTGATGTCCATCACCGGCGAACCCGGGCGCGGCCCGATGCGTGTCGGCATCCCGGTCGACGACCTCACCGCCGGCAACCTCCTGGCCCTCGGCTGCATGATGGCCCTGTTCGATCGCGAGCGCACGGGTGTCGGCCGCTGGGTCACCACCAGCCTGCTGGAATCGCAGGTCTTCATGCTCGATTTCCAGGCCAGTCGCTGGCTGATGGAGGGCGAGGTCGCCGGGCAGGCCGGCAATGATCATCCCACCGGTATCCCTACCGGCGTCTTCCCGACCAGCGATGGCCACATCAATATCGCCGCTAGCTCATCGCGCGTGTTCATCCGTTTCTGCGAGGCGATCGGGCGCATGGATTGGCTGGAAAAAGATGAATGGAAAACCCAGATCGGTCGCAGCACGGACCGCAAGGCGATCAATGCGGCAATATCCGAGATCACCGTAACACAGCCGTCGGATCACTGGATCGAATTATTCGAAGCGAACGGGATTCCCTGCGGCCCGATCAACTCGATTGACCAGGTGTTCGCCGATCCGCAGGTCCAGCACCTTGGCATGGCAACGAAGATGAAGAATCCTCATGTTGGAGAGAAGGAGGTTGTTGCATCCGCAATCAATATCTCCGGTTTCTCCAAAGCCATCCGGACTTACACCCCGGACGCCGGTGAACACGGTGACGACATCCTGAAAAGCGTAGGCTATACCGACGCCGAACTGAATGATATGCGACAGAAAGGAGTTATCTGAATGCTGCCGGATCACGCGGAGACCCGCCCTTATGCGGGTGGAAAAATGCTGGCGGCGAAGGATGACGGCGTCGGCCTGATCACGTTCAACCAGCCGGAAAAACGCAACGCGATGTCCATGGAGATGTGGACCGGCCTCGGGGAGATCTTGGACGAATTTGCCGAGGACAGCAGCGTCAGCGTGGTGATCCTGACGGGTGCCGGCAACAAGGCGTTCGTCTCCGGCGCCGATATCAGCCAGTTCGAGAAGAACCGCAACAGCGCCGATTCACAGGCCGAGTATGACCGCGCCACCGGGGTCGGACGCGACAAGTTCCACGCGTTCAAGAAGCCTATCGTCGCCCGCATCCGCGGCTTCTGCATGGGCGGTGGTCTGGCGATCGCCATGGCAACCGATCTGCGCATCGCCTCTACAGACAGCCAGTTCGGCATTCCCGCCGCTCGGCTTTCCATCGCTTACGCGCCGGACGCGGTAAAGCGGTTGATCGATCTGGTCGGGCCGGCGCATGCGCGGATGATCCTCTACACCGCCAAGCGGATCGATGCGGCGGAGGCGGAACGGATCGGCCTCATCAACAAGATGACCTCGGAAGAAGCGCTGAACGACGTCGTGCTGGATATCGCCCGCACCATCGCTGACAACGCGCCGCTGTCCGTCGCCGCCTCGAAACTGACCATCAACGAGATGGTCAAGGACGAAAGTCAACGCGATATGGACGCCATCAAGAAGATGGGCGAGGTTTGCTTCAACAGCGCCGACTACAAGGAAGGCCGAACGGCGTTTATGGAAAAGCGCCCCCCACGCTTCATTGGCAGGTGACCCGGGCGAACGTCACGCCCGGATCGATATAGGAGCTGTAGTGCGGTAGCCGTAGCGCGACGCAACAACGTGCCGGCGCGGTACGCCGTGCGCTCCTGATCAGGCCGCAGCGCCACCCCGCAAGCCCTACGATCACGTGGGGCTTAGGGTCCTTCCACTAGTATTCCTGGCGCGTGGGTCGGAACAGTATTTCGTTGATGTCCACTTCATCCGGCTGGCTGACAGCGAACACGACCGTCCGCGCAAACGAATCCGCAGGGATTGCCGTCTCGTACACTTTGCGGACTCTCTCGGCGATATCCGGCTCGGTCGTGTTTTGGGGCAGTTCAGTCGCGACAGCGCCCGGCGAAATGACCGTCGTGCGAATATTCCAAGGCTTTACTTCCTGGCGTAATCCTTCAGACAGGGCTCGCACGGCGTGCTTGGTGGCCGCATAGACCGCGAAGCCGGGCCCGACCTTATGGGCGGCAACAGAAGAGACGTTGATGAAATGCCCGGCTTTCTGCTGCTTCATGTATGGCAGCGCCGCAGCGATCCCGTACAGCACACCCTTGATATTCACGTCAATCATCCGGTCCCATTCATCGATCTTGAGGCGCTCGAGCGGCGCCTGTGGCATGACACCGGCATTATTGATCATCACATCAACCCGTCCGTAGCCTTGTACAGCCGCGTCCACCAACGCCTTGACCTGCTCGCGGTCAGCGACATCGGTTGTCACGGCGATCGCGTTACCGTCGCGGCCGCTCAGCTCGCGAGCCAGCGCCTGGATGCGATCCCGGCGGCGCGCGCCCCAGCACCACTCTCGCGCCCTGCGCGGAGAGATGCCACGCGGTTGCCTCGCCGAGGCCGCTGCTCGCACCCGTGATGACGACAACTTTTGCTTCGATGTTATTGCTCATAGCTTTACTCTTTGTTTTCTTAGTGGCAGTTCAGCGGCCGGACGACAACTTCATGAGTTCTTCCGGATACCGCGCCCCCTGCACCGTGATCTTCGCGGCAGCCGCCTCGATTTCGCCGAGATCGTCCTCGGCAAGTTCCGCTGAGGCGGCGCCGATGTTCTCTTCGAGCCGAGCGAGCTTGGTGGTGCCCGGGATGGGCACGATCCACGGCTTCTGGGAGAGTAGCCAGGCGAGCGCGACTTGAGCGTGCGTTGCGCCCTTGCGTTTCGCGATCCGGCCCAGGAGTTCGACCAGCGCGAGGTTGGCCTTGAGCGCTTCGGGCTCGAAGCGCGGGATACGGCCGCGCAAATCCGAACTGTTGAACGTTGTGGTTTCGTCGATCCTGCCTGTGAGGAAGCCCTTCCCCAGCGGGCTATAAGGCACGAGACCAATTCCCAACTCCGCCAGGGTCGGCAGGATTTCGGCTTCCAGTTCCCGCGTCCACAAAGAGTATTCACTCTGCAACGCGGTGAGCGGTTGAATCGCGTGGGCGCGACGGATCGTTTGCGCGCCTGCCTCGGACAGGCCGAAGTGCTTGACCTTTCCTTGTTGAATAAGTCCTTTGACTGCCCCCGCAACATCCTCGATCGGCACGTCAAGATCGACACGGTGCTGGTAGAGCAGGTCGATATAGTCGGTCTTCAGACGCTTCAGCATCCCCTCCGTTGCCGTAACGATGTGATCAGGACGACTGCTTTGGCCACCAAGCCGTTGTCCGCTGATCGGGTCGATGTTATGGCCAAACTTGGTGGCGATCACCACTTCTTCTCGAAATGGAGCGAGGGCTTCACCCACCAGTTCCTCGTTCCGAAACGGGCCATAGTTTTCCGCGGTATCGAAGAATGTCACGCCGCGCTCAACAGCCGCACGGATGATTGGAATCATCTGTTCCTTGCCCGGCGTCTGTCCATAGGCATCGGTCATGCCCATGCATCCAAGCCCGATGGCGGAGACGTCAAGGCCACTCTTGCCAAGTTTGCGCTTTTGCATTTCCTGATCCTGTCTTTTCTGATCGACCGTTCAGCGGCGATACTGCTCGTCGCTCATCTTTTCCATCCAGTCGACGACCTTGCCGTCCAGCGCCTCCTGAAGGGCCGTATGGGTCATACCCGTGGTTGCCGTGGCACCGTGCCAGTGCTTCTCGCCGGGCGAGAACCAGACCACATCACCAGGCCGGATCTCCTCCACCGGTCCGCCTTCGCGCTGAACCCAGCCGCAGCCGGCCGTGACGATCAACGTCTGACCCAGTGGATGGGTATGCCAGGCGGTTCGGGCGCCCGGGTCGAACGTAACGCTGGCGCCACGAACGCGGGCCGGATCAGGTGCCTGAAACAGCGGGTCGATACGAACCGAGCCGGTGAAATACTCGGTCGGACCCTTACCGGACGGCCGTGAACCAATTCGCATTATTTCCATTGTTTCATTACTCCGTTTTGTTGGGACAGTCAGTATTGGCGTCTTTGCATCGGCAGGTCGAGCCGCTGCAAACGCCGCGAGACCGCGGGCGACGGCGAGCATGCGTCTGCGTTATTTCGCATCGCCTGCATCGACTTCGAGCTGACTCCACTGGGTGATCCTTTTAGGCCACTCTTTTCTTGTTGGTCGGACGTTCCCATCATCGGCGAGCCCTCCATCGCGTGCCTCAGTTTCCACCTCCGCTTCAGCGCGGCTCGAGCCGCATCGTGGTAGGCAGGATTTCCGCGCGCACCATCTCCTGTGCATGGCTGCTGTACTGATACTTCCTCAGGATTTCGTTGGTCGCCCGGGCGACCGCCAGGGGATCGTTCGCCGGGATCGCCTGCACCGCCAACCGGCGGTCCGCAAACTCCAGGGTGGCGGGACCGCCAGCCGCGAGGTCCCTATACCAACGCCCCCCGGCGCCAAGCCACGAACGCACGAAGACCTCGTCGTCGGCCACCGCCACCCAGATCACGATAGCCTTCTTCGGGTGCTTCTCGGTCCGGATGAAGACCTCTTGCAAGTCGCGCAATTTACCAGTGTTTCCGCATCGAAATTCGTCATCGCCTCAACTTCCCGTAGTCAGACGCCCGTCCGCACTGCCATGACGCAGCGCTATCGGGCCGAACGCCGGGGCATTCTTCATACGCCCACGGACTGCTATCTAGCGTGCCCACATGCGAGCGATTAGATGCTAAGATGCGCATAGACTGATGAGGCAAATTCATAAATGCCGGGCGGCAACCTCAATGATCTTCTTGTCTTCCTTGCGGTCGCCAGGGAACGCAGTTTCACGCGAGCAGCAGCGCAACTCGGCCTTTCGCAATCAGCGCTCAGTCACACCGTCCGGGGACTTGAGGAGCAACTCGGTCTCCGGCTGCTGACCCGCACCACGCGCAGCGTCTCACCGACGGAGGCGGGCGAACGCCTCCTGCGCTCGCTGGGTCCTCGGTTTGATGAAATCGATGCCGAGCTTGCGGCCTTAAGCGAACTTCGCGAGAAGCCTGCAGGGACCATTCGGATCACGGCCACAGACTATGCAGCCGACACGATCGTATGGCCGAGACTGACGAAATTGCTGGGACAATATCCGGACATCAAGGTCGAGATCATAATCGACTATGGCCTGACCAACATCGTCGCTGAGCGTTTTGACGCCGGCGTGCGAAACGGCGAGCAAGTGGCGAAGGACATGATCGCCGTTCGTATCGGGCCGGACATGCAGATGGCGGTCGTGGGAGCCCCATCATATTTCGTGAAGCGGTCGCCGCCAAAGAAGCCACAGGATCTGATAGGTCACAACTGCATCAATCTTCGCCTGCCCACTTATGATAGCCTGTACGCCTGGGAGTTCGAGAAGGGCAAACGTGAGTTGAAGATCCACGTTGAGGGTCAGCTCGTTTTCAACAGCACCTTCCAAATGCTCAATGCCGCTCTGGCCGGATTTGGCTTGGCCTATGTGCCGGAGGACCTGGCGCAGCCCCATCTAGCCGAAGGTCGGCTCAATCGAGTGCTTGAAAATTGGTGCCCCACCTTTTCGGGATACCACCTCTACTATCCCAGCCGACGCCAGCGCTCACCGGCTTTTGCCCTGGTCGTCGATGCCCTCCGCTACCGTGACGCTCCCGTGATCGAAGATCAAAGGGAATTCGCTTAACAGTCCAGAGTATCCGTCTTGGTCAAACGCCTTTTTCGCAACGTCCTACTTTCGGCGCTCTGGGCTTTGTCAGGTCGAACCGGGGCACCGCCGCCGTCAATGCCGATAGCTACCGTGTTGAATGTCAATGCCACATTTGGTTTCCCTTTGATCTGCTGAGCGTGCGACGCTGAGCAGCAGGTCGCGTCTGCAGCAGGACGATCTCAAGGGTTTAGCGGCCGCCGTCTGCAGCGCGCTTCCAGTATCGTTGTTGAGGCGGCGCCTTCTGACCTGAGCGGGATCGCCACTAAGCGCGGCGGGAAAGCGGAACACATCAGTGTTCCTGCTTTGCGGGGCCTGGATAGTGTGGCAGTGATGCCGCGACATTTGACGCCACTGAGGAAGAGGGAATGGCCAGCCTGCCGAACCGCCTGCCGGGACTGAACTTTTGCCTGGGGGAGAGCGCCGATATGCTGCGCTCCACGGTCGAGGCGTTCGCGGCGGAGGAGATTGCGCCGCGAGCGGCAGCGATCGACCGGGAGAATGCGTTTCCGATGGATCTCTGGCCGAAGATGGGGGCGCTGGGGGTGCTGGGGGTGACGGCTTCCGAAGATTATGGGGGTGCCGGCATGGGGTATCTGGAGCACGTCGTGGCGATGGAGGAGATCTCGCGCGCGTCGGCGTCGGTGGGATTGTCGTATGGGGCGCATTCGAATTTGTGCGTGAACCAGATTTTTCGAAATGGCGGGGAGGAGCAGAAGCGGCGGTATTTGCCTGGGCTGATCGACGGGAGCCGGGTCGGGGCACTGGCGATGAGCGAGCCGGGAGCTGGGTCGGATGTGGTGGGGATGCGGACTCGGGCGGATCGGCGCGGCGATCGGTATGTGCTGAATGGGTCGAAAATGTGGATCACCAACGGGCCGGATGCGGACGTTTTGGTGGTCTACGCTAAGACAGATCCGGCGGCGGGGCCTCGGGGGATTACGGCGTTTCTGGTGGAGAAGGGGTTTGCCGGGTTCTCGACGGCTCAGAAGCTGGACAAGCTGGGGATGCGGGGGTCGAATACTTGCGAGTTGGTGTTCCAGGACTGTGAGGTGCCGGAAGAGAATGTGCTGGGGTCGGTCGGGCGTGGTGTGAATGTGCTGATGAGCGGGCTGGATTATGAGCGGGCGGTGTTGGCGGCCGGTCCGATCGGGATCATGCAGGCGTGCATGGATGTGGTGGTGCCGTATGTGCATGAGCGGAAGCAATTCGGGCAGCCGATCGGCGAGTTCCAGTTGATGCAGGGCAAGCTGGCGGACATGTATACTACGATGAATGCTACCAAGGCCTACGTTTATGCTGTCGCGAAGGCTTGTGACCGAGGGGAAACAACTCGCAAGGACGCGGCAGGGGCGATTTTGTACGCGGCTGAGAAAGCGACTTGGATGGCTTTGGAGGCAATTCAGGTGCTTGGGGGGAATGGTTACATCAATGACTATCCGACCGGGCGGTTGTTGCGCGACGCCAAGTTGTACGAGATCGGGGCTGGGACGAGCGAGATTCGGCGGATGCTGATTGGGCGCGAGTTGTTCTCGGAGACGACGTGATGTGGGTTTGCCGATGACCGCGATCCGGTCGGATATTTCGCCGCGGTCTGCTGAATTTATGGCCAATGCGGCGGCGATGGGCGCGCTTGTCTCGGACTTGCGGGAAAAGGTGGCGGAGGTTTCTCAAGGAGGAGGTGCGGTGGCGCGGGAACGTCATGTAGCCCGCGGTAAGTTGCTGCCTCGGGAGCGGGTCGCGGCTTTGATCGATCCGGGGTCGCCATTTTTGGAGTTGTCTCAGCTTGCGGCTTTCGGGTTGTACGGGGGGGAGGTTCCCGCTGCTGGGATCGTGACGGGTGTTGGCCGCGTGTCGGGGCGTGAATGCGTGATCGTGGCCAATGATGCGACCGTCAAAGGGGGCACCTATTTTCCCATGACGGTTAAGAAACATCTTCGCGCGCAGGAGATTGCTCGGAAGAATGGGCTGCCTTGCGTGTATCTGGTTGATTCCGGTGGGGCGTTCCTGCCGATGCAGGACGAGATTTTTCCGGATCGTGAGCATTTCGGGCGCATTTTCTTCAATCAGGCCAATATGTCGGCGGAGGGAATTCCTCAGATCGCGGTTGTCATGGGGTCTTGCACCGCGGGCGGGGCCTATGTACCGGCAATGAGCGATGAGAGTATTATCGTTCGGAAGCAGGGCACGATTTTTCTTGGCGGGCCGCCGTTGGTGCAGGCGGCTACCGGCGAGATCGTCTCGGCCGAGGATTTGGGCGGGGCTGACGTGCATGCCCGCACGTCGGGGGTGGTGGATCATTACGCTCGCAACGACCACCACGCGCTGTCGATCTGCCGTCGTATTGTAGGCGGTTTGAATCGACGGAAGTCGTCTAGTTTGGTCATGCGTTCGGTGGAGGCGCCGAAGTATGATCCCGCTGAGCTGCTCGGGGTGGTGCCGACCGATCTGCGTGCGCCATATGACGCTCGGGAGGTCATTGCGCGTATCGTGGATGGCAGCGTGCTGGATGAGTTCAAGAAGCTGTATGGGACGACACTGGTTTGCGGCTTTGCGCATCTTTATGGGTATCCGGTAGGCATTATCGCGAACAACGGGATTTTGTTCTCGGAATCGTCGCTGAAGGGGGCACACTTCATCGAGTTGTGCAGTCAGCGGGGCATTCCGTTGATCTTCTTGCAGAACATTACTGGGTTCATGGTGGGTCGGAAGTACGAAGCGGGTGGCATCGCCAAGGATGGGGCCAAGTTGGTCACAGCGGTCTCTACTACGGCAGTGCCAAAAATTACTTTGATTATTGGCGGCAGTTATGGTGCCGGAAATTATGGGATGTGCGGCCGAGCGTATGATCCTCGGTTTTTGTTTATGTGGCCGAATGCACGGATTTCGGTGATGGGAGGAGAACAGGCGGCTGGGGTGTTGGCGACAGTGCGCAGTGGGTCGGCTGATTGGACCAAGGAACAGGAGGAAGCGTTCAAGGCACCGATACGCGCGCAGTATGACTCTCAGGGGCATCCGTATTATGCCAGCGCTCGACTTTGGGACGATGGGATCATTGATCCGATCGATAGCCGGCGGGTATTGGGTCTGGCGCTTTCGGCCGCGTCGAACAAGCCGCTGCAGGATACGCGCTTCGGCGTGTTTCGGATGTGACTGAAATGTTTCGTTCGCTGCTGATCGCCAATCGCGGCGAAATCGCCTGCCGGATCGCTCGGACGGCGCGGCGACTGGGGGTCGAAACGATCGCGGTTTACTCGGAGGCCGATGCAAGGGCGCTGCATGTACAGGCGGCGGATCGTGCTTATCCCATCGGGCCGGCGGCCGCTCGGGAGAGCTATCTGAATATCGGCCGGATTATCGAGACCGCGCGGATGGCCGGGGCGGAGGCGATTCATCCGGGTTACGGTTTCCTCTCGGAAAATGCGGAATTTGCGGACGCTTGCGCGGCGGCGGGGATTGTCTTCGTGGGACCTCCGGCGTCGGCCATGCGTGCCATGGGATCGAAGTCGGCGGCCAAGGCGTTGATGGAGAGCTCGGGAGTGCCGCTGCTGCCTGGGTATCATGGAGATCGGCAGGACGCGGATTTTCTCGAAGACCAGGCGGTGCGGATCGGTTTTCCGGTGGTGATCAAGGCGGTCTCCGGCGGCGGTGGGCGGGGGATGCGGGTGGTGACCGCGGCGTCGGAATTTGCCTCGGCGCTGGGTTCGGCGCGGCAGGAGGCGGCCTCGGCGTTCGGCGATGACCGGGTGCTGGTGGAGCGTTATCTGCAGCGGCCCCGGCACATCGAGGTTCAGGTGTTTGCCGATACCCACGGCAATGCGGTGCATCTGTTCGAGCGGGACTGCTCGGCGCAGCGCCGGCATCAGAAGGTGCTAGAGGAGGCGCCGGCGCCTGGGCTTTCGGACGTGCAACGCGAGGCGATGGGGTCGGCAGCCGTCGCCGCCGCTCGCGCGGTCGGTTATGTCGGGGCCGGAACGGTGGAGTTTGTTGCTGATAGCGACGGGTTCTTCTTCCTGGAGATGAATACCCGGCTTCAGGTCGAGCATCCGGTTACCGAGATGGTCACGGGGTTCGATCTAGTGGAATGGCAGCTTCGAGTGGCGGCGGGGGAGACGCTGCCAGTGGTGGATCAATCGGCGATCACCCTTAGCGGCCATGCGATCGAGGCGCGGATTTATGCCGAGGACCCGGCGCGGGATTTTGCGCCCTCAGTTGGGCGGTTGGCGCTGTTTCGGACGCCGGAGGAAACCGAGGGCGTGCGGGTGGATACCGGTTTTGCCACGGGCGATACCGTGTCGGTGCATTACGATGCCATGTTGGCGAAATTGATCTGCCATGGCTCGACCCGCGAGGCGGCGCTGCTGCGGATGGGTCAGGCTTTGGCGGATTGCGCGGTGGCGGGGGTGGCGAGCAACCTCGACCTGCTGGGGCGCATCGTAGGGCATTCGGCGTTTGCGCTCGGAGGGATCGATACGGGATTTATTGCGCGGGAGAGCGGGACGCTGCTGGTGGGGCAGGGGAAGCCGCCGCCGGACGTGCTGGCGATCGCGGCGCTGACGGCTTTGACGGCAGAAAGTCCCAGTGCAGGCAGCGATCCTTGGGATGAGTGTGATCTTTGGTGGCTGAATACGACGCCGGTGCGGGAGTTTTGCTTTACTGATGGAGAAACGACCTACCCCGTGGCGGTGAGGCGTGACGGGGCGGGCTGGCGTATTGGCGATGTTCTGGGGGCGGCGGAGCGTGCCGGCGTGGGACGGCTTCGGGTGTCGCTGGATGGGGTTTGGCGGACGGTCAGCGCGATGCTGGACAACCACGTGGTGACGCTGCGCGATGCGGGGGTGATGTGGCGGCTGACGCTGCCAGACCCGCTGGCGCCTGGGGATGACGAGGAGGACGCCGGCGACCGCTTGATCGCGCCGATTCCGGGGCTGGTTACGCAGGTTCTGGCGGAGGTGGGGGACAGCGTGACGCGCGGGCAGGTGCTGGTGGTGCTGGAGGCGATGAAGACCGTGTTCCGGCTGTCGGCGCCGACGGATACGGTGGTGGCTTCGGTGTCCTGCGCCGCCGGGGAGATGGTGCAGGAGGGACAGATGCTGGTGGGGTTTGGTGAGGTGGTGTCAGAGGGATAGGGCTGGGGTGAGTTGGCGTCTAGGCAGGCGGGTGCCGTGCGTTGGTCCTCGGCAGCAGGTCAGAATGGGGGAAGTGGACGCGGACCACATCCTTTCATTGGGCCGACTTCCGGTGCAAGTCCGCGTAGTCCTCGGCATCTTTCGGGGAAGACCATTCCCAGAAAGTGGCGAACGGGTCCTCCAGGAGGATCGTTTCTACGGACCGTGCGGGCGGGCGCTTTGGTCAGGATAACCCGTCCGTCCTCTATGAGGTAGGCGAGTTCGTCACCCTCCCGGACGCCGAGCGTGAGCGGACGGGTTGCGGGATGGTCGTTTAGGCGTTGGTGGTGATTTGCTGACGATCATCGTCCTGGGCCGGGGAAGGTGGAGAACTCAGGCCGTCCGTGCCGCCGTTAACATCGGACGGCCGTTGCACTGACACATCATGTAGGACCGGGGTCCCGTCTGGTCCGCGCCCTCGAACGTTTGTTGAGGGGAGTTACACCCTGGGCAGGACATACACGAACAGCTAAAAGCGATGCAGCACGGACAAAACAGGATCATGCCAAGGAAACCGAGAAATTCAGCTAGTTCAGCGACCGCTATGCCAAAGGGTGGCGCAAGCGTGAAAGTAGAGGCGAGTGCGAAAGCGCAGGTGAGCGCTAAAGCCTATTGGTCGCGCGAGCGCGTCTCGATGGAGTTCATCCCGCCTGACGTGACAAGGGCGAACTCGCGCGCGCTGCTAGGTATTTTTTCCCCGATCAGGCATGCCGCCGGGCTTGTTGGTGACCGGTTGGAGCACAAGCGCGAGATGTTGCGGCTGGAACGCGAAGCGGAACGACAACAGGCTACTGACCGAATAGCTGCCCGGTTTCATGAAATACGTGATCCGTCCAAGCCCATCGAAGCCCCTCCTAACAAGTTTCTTTACCCATTCATCGCGCAAAGTTCCCTCGAAGAACCAGACAGACCGCTCATTGACATCTGGGCAAGATTATTGGCGTCTGCCACTGATCACTATGATCCACGCTACATCCATTGCGTCAGCGTGGTGTCAAGCCTGTCAGCCCGCCAGGCGGCGATATTCACCGAAATCGTTAGTCGCGCCTCGGACAGCCGTTGGCTGGAATTCGCTATGGAAAACCTCATGTACACTTCGGCGGTAGAGATTCGTTCCCACATCGCAGACCTTTTCAACGGGCGCACGGAATGGGAGGGACGCGAAAGGGAACAGACAGATGAGCACCTCTGCGACTGCGTTCATTGGGCGCTGAACTCAGAAGCCATTTCTGCGGTTCACGCCTCCGCAGAGAACGAGACGAGTCACGTCTATTTCGACATCGACCTGTCGGATTTGATCATCTACAAGGATGACCAAGAAGTTGACTACGCCATCCTTGTAGCGTGCGGACTGCTGGAGAAGGTCGAGACGGAATTCTTCCCTGTCGCAGACGGACGATGGACAGTCAGCGTGTTATACTACCATCTCACGGCATTAGGTCAGCACTTCGCTATCGCATGCCGCATGTTGCCCCCGCCGGATGACGACAAACCGGCATAAGCGCATGCATGTGTGCCTACGGGGCGCCTACTACGACACAATCGGAGCGGTGAATTGAAAATAGCAATCTGTAGGAGTAATCATAATCCCCTCGTCTTTGAAGCTGCCTGCGGCCTCGCGAGATAATCTTGGATACTGCTAACATGATGCTCGGACGAAATGTCTGTAGTGGGTCTTAACTCGTACCTCGCCGATTTCCCCTCTTCGTATTAAGCTGACGCCATGAGCGTAGCCCTCCGCTAGCGTATGACGCTGGAACAATTTCTCGCCTGGGAAGAGCGCCAGGCACTGCGCTACGAATTTGATGGGCGGCAGCCCGTCGCCATGACCGGCGGCACAGTCGCGCATGAGTTCATCGGCGGCACTCTGCGCGCGCTGTTACGGGAGCACCTTCGCGGCAAATTGTGCCGGGCGGTGGGCCCGACCCTGAAAATCGAGGTCGTGGGACGTATTCGCTATCCCGACGCGTTCGTCTATTGCACCCCGGTTCCCCCGGGTGAAACGGTCATTCGCGAACCGGTCGTGGTCTTCGAGGTCCTCAGCCCCGGGACCTCCCGCACCGATCGCATCGAGAAACTGCGTGAATACCAGGCAACGCCGTCGATTCAGCGATACGTTATCCTGGAGCAGGACAGTGTCGCTGCCACGGTCTTCACGCGTCAGGGCGCCGCGTGGGACGCCCGAGCGCTCACCGCCGGCGAGAGCCTGGCGATGCCCGAAATTGACGTTACACTGCCGCTCGGCGATATCTACGCCGACGTGACCCTGCCGGAGATCGAGCCCGGTTAGATCCCGTCGGTTGCGTCATTCGCTGCCTGCTGTATTGACTCCCCCTCAGCAGCAAGCAGCAGGAGGAAGCGTGACGCCCGAAACCGGCCTGCGGTCCGCCGCCGAGAGTGTCCCGCTGGACTGGGCGGCGGTGCGTGCGCATCTCGCCGAGCATGGCCATCGGCTGGATGCGGAGCCGCTGCCGCGGCAGTTCGCCGGGGGGCTGGCCAACCTCAACTACCTCATTCATCTCGACGGCAAGCCGGCCGTGCTTCGCCGGCCGCCGATGGGGGAGTTGCCTGCCGGGGCTTATGACATGGCGCGCGAATTCCGCATTCTGTCGCGGCTGCCGGACGCGCTGCCGTTCATCGCGCGCGGGCTGTACTTGTGCGATGATCCGTCCGTCATCGGCCAGCGCTTTCAGATCATCGAGTATCGGCCTGGGCTGGTGATCCATGAGCACCTGCCGCCCGAAATGGCGTATCGGCCGGAGATCGGGGTTCGGCTGTCGCAGGTGCTGCTGGAGACGATCGCGGCGATTCATGCGGTGGATACCAAGGCGGTCGGACTCGATGATCTCGGGCGGCCGGATGGGTTCCTGGCCCGTGGCGTCTCCGGCTGGCGCAAGCGGGGGCTGACGGCGATGGAGCCCGGGACGGAGACCTTGCACATCGATGTCGGCAACTGGCTGGAGCAGAATCTCGTTCCTGAAGGAGCGCCCGGACTGCTGCACAACGATTTCAAGCTGAACAACATGATCCTGAATCCGGATGATTTGTCTCCGCGCGCGGTGGTCGATTGGGACCAGGGTACGCGGGGCGATCCACTGTTCGATTTCGCCACGCTGCTGTCGTACTGGATCCATGCGGACGATCCATGGGCGATGCACGACATGGAACAGATGCCCGCGCTCGAGGCCTGTCTTTGCACGCGGCAGGAAGCGGTGGCGACCTATGCGCGGTTGTCGGGCCGCGACATGTCCAACTTTCTGTTTCACCGCGTCCTGGCGATGTACAAACTGTCCGTTATTTTTCTGCAACTTGGCATGCGGTACCGCACCGGGGCGACGCAGGAGGCGCGGTACGCTCCGCTGGCTGGGATCGGCACGGGCATTCTGGAATTCACCCACGAAATCGCTCAGGGGCGCGCTTTCTAATCTCGTTATCGCCGGGTGTCTCCCGGTATCGGAGGATCGCGGCATGGACTTTTCCCTTTCTCCTGAACTGCAGGAGTTGCAGCAGCGCACTCGGGCGTTCATCCGCGATAAGATCATTCCGCTGGAGGGCGACCGCCGCCAGACGCACCACGGTCCTACCGAGGAATTTCGTCACGAACTGGTGGCGCTGGCCGCGGCCGAGGGGTTGGTGGCGCCGCATGTCGGGGTGGAATACGGCGGACTTGGGTTGTCGCACGTCGGCAAGGCGGTGGTTTTCGAGGAGGCCGGGTATTCGCTGCTCGGCCCAGTGGCGATGCATATCTTCGCCCCTGATGAAGGGAACATGCATCTGCTGGAGGCCGTTGCTTCCAAGGAACAGAAAGACCGGTGGCTGCGGCCGTTGGCTTCCGGCGCGACGCGGTCGTGTTTCTGCATGACGGAGCCTGCCCCGGGGGCCGGCTCGGATCCAGCGGCGCTGGCGACGACCGCGGTGAAGGATGGCAACCACTATGTGATCAACGGCAACAAATGGTTTATCACCGGTGCTGAGGGTGCCGCCTTCGCGATTATCATGGCCAAAGATGAGGACGGCCATGCAACGATGTTCCTGGCCGACATGGACACTCCTGGCATTGAGATCGTCCGACAGATGGACAGCCTCGACAGTGCTTTCGCGGGTGGCCATGCGGTAATGCGGTTTCGCGACGTTCGAGTGCCGGCCAGCGACATCTTGGGCGAGCCGGGGAAGGGATTCCGCTACGCTCAGGTGCGTCTGGCGCCCGCTCGGCTGACGCATTGCATGCGTTGGCTAGGGGCCGCTCGGCGGGCGCACCAGATTGCAACGGATTACGCACTGCGGCGGGAAGTTTTTGGCGCGAAGCTGATCGGGCACGAGGGGGTCGGCTTCATGCTCGCCGACAATGAAATAGATATCCGTATGAGCCATCTGTCGATCCTGCACACCGCCTGGATGCTGGATGAAGGCTCGCGGGGGACGACGGAGTCTTCGATGTCGAAGGTGTTTGTGTCAGAGGCGGTGTGGCGGGTGGTCGATCGTTGCGTGCAAGTTCTGGGCGGGCAGGGTGTGACGGGTGAGACTTTGGTCTCGCGCCTGTTCAACGAGGTGCGTGGTTTTCGGATTTACGATGGTCCGTCGGAGGTTCATCGCTGGAGCCTGGCGCAGCGTATTGCGCGGAACGGTGCTAATTGGTGATGGGAGTTATGGCGCACCGGTGACGATGGTCGACTGCCACTTTCCTTCGACGAACTCGGCCTCGCTCTCGCCCGGCCACGGCGGCATGGTGATCGCGACCGCGGCCAAAGGCTCGTCGCCATGCGAGCGGAATTGAAATCCAACGCCGGCCGGGATCGTCAGACACAGGCAGGGGGTTAGAGCAATGATCTCCTGCTGGGCGCCAACGGACCGCCACATTTCGCCATGACCGGAGAGAATGTACCAGATTTCCTCGACCGTGCGATGGCGAACTGCGCGGGAGACCTGCCCCGATGGGAGCCGAAAATGCGCCATGCTGCCGCGCGAGAGTGCGAGCAGAACCCGTACTTCGGACCCGTCCGGCGCGAGCACATCGACGTCCGCGGGCAACATCATAACCGAGCCTGTGTGCATGTTGTGAACTCTGTGGTGGGCCGATAAGCTTACGGATGACAAGCGACGGGGTTTTCAGGCGAGCCCGACTTGACATCAAGGCGACCGGGTCGAATGTAACGTTTACACCGGGGTGCCCTCAGGTCGAGGGCTGAGATCATACCCGTGAACCTGATCTGGATCATGCCAGCGAAGGGAGGTGTCATGCGAATCGTCATTATCGGGGCCGGCGTGCTCGGCGCCAGCACAGCGTTCCACCTTGCCGGGATGGATGCGCAGGTCACCATCATCGACGCGAACCTGGAAGGACGGGCAACCGCCGCCGGCGCCGGCATCATCTGCCCATGGGTTTCGGGAGTAGATGATCCGGTCTTCTACCGACTGTACGCCAAGGGCGGCGACTATTATCCCCAATTGATTGCCGATCTGGCGGACGTGGGTGAGACCGAAACCGGCTATCGGCGGGCCGGGGCAATGCTGGTGTCCGGCGACGCGACGCAATTGGACTGGCTGGGGCGCATGGCGACTCAGCGCGCGGAACCTGCCATGGGGGATGTCTCGCGGCTTTCCTCGAAGGAGGCGCGGGCGTTCTTTCCGCCGTTGCGGGCTGGCCTTGGCGGGATTCTCGTCAGCGGCGGCGGGCGGGTCGATGGCCGGAGCTTAACGGCCTGTCTGCTTCGGGCTGCCGGGTCTTGTGGGGCCACGATTCTGCAAGGCCACGCAGCGGTGGCGGTCGAGGCGGATCGGGTAGTGGGTGTGGATGTCGCGGGCGAACGCATCCCGGCCGACTGTGTAGTGGTCACCGCCGGCGCTTGGACGGACGCGGTGCTGCAGGTGTTAGGCCTTAGCCTGGCGGTCGAACCGCAGCGCGGCCAGATCGTCCACCTGCGCCTGGAAGGTACCCGGACGGAGGACTGGCCGGTCATCCTGCCCCCCGGCAGTCATTACATCGTGCCGTTTGGTGGCGGGCGCATCGTTGCCGGCGCCACGCGCGAAACCGGTGCTGGCTTCGATTACAGGATCACGGCGGCGGGGCAGGCGGAGGTGCTGGCGGAGGCGCTGGGCATCGCACCCGGTCTGGGTGTGGCGACAGTGCTCGAAACGCGGGTCGGCTTCCGTCCTGCCGGGGCCGAGGTCCGGCCATTGCTGGGATGGGTGCGCGGTATCGAAGGACTGGCGGCCGGCACCGGGCTAGGGGCTGCGGGCCTGACGATTGGGCCGTTTGCCGGACGGTTGCTAGCAGAACTGGTGACCGGGCAGCCTCAATCGATTGACCTGGGGGGCTTCGACCCGATGCGGCACGCGATCTGGGGACGAGGAGATGCGGCCCTGCTGCGGTAGCTCGGTTACTGGTTCAGGCCCCGCACTGCTTCGACCACCGCGGCGGTCACTTCCTTCGTGGTCGCCGTCCCGCCCAGATCGGGCGACAGGATACCGGCGGCGCAGACCTGCTCCACCGCCCGCATCAGCAGGTCGGCGGCCGGCTTCTCGCCGAGATGTTCCAGCATCATCGCCCCAGTCCAGAACGTTCCGACCGGGTTGGCGATGCCCTTGCCGGTGATGTCGAACGCGCTGACCGTGGATCGGCTCGAACATCGAGGGGCTGCGGCGTTCCGGGTCGATATTCCCGGTGGGAGCGATGCCCAGCGAACCGGCCAGGGCGGCGGCCAGATCGGACAGGATGTCGGCGTGCAGGTTGGTCGCGACAACAGTATCGATCGACCGGGGCTTGCGAACCATCCGCATAGTCATCGCGTCGACCAGTTCCTTGTCCCATGTCACGTCTTTGTAGTCATGGACTGACCAGCGCCGCGATCTCGTCCCAGAACACCATGCCGTGGCGCTGGGCATTGGACTTCGTGACGACAGTCAGGTGCTTGCTGGGACGCGACCGGGCGATGTCGAAGGCGAAGCGCATGATGCGCTCGACGCCGCGGCGGGTGAAGATCGCGGTCTCGGTGGCAACTTCCTCGGGCAGGCCGCGATGGGTGCGCCCGCCCTGTCCGGCATACTCGCCTTCGGAGTTCTCCCGCACGATCACCCAGTCGAGGTCGCCAGGGCCGACATCCCGTAGCGGCGAGGTGACACCCGGCAGGATGCGTGTCGGCCGGACGTTGGCGTACTGGTCGAAGCCCTGGCAGATCTGCAACCGCAGGCCCCAGAGCGAGATATGGTCGGGGATGTCCGGATCGCCGACCGCGCCGAAATAGATCGCGTCCGCGGTCCGCAGCCACGCCAGCCCGTCGGCCGGCATGAACTCGCCATGCTTGCGGTACCAGTTCGGAGCCCCAGCCGTAGTGGTCCACGATCAGTTTGAACTCGCCGTCCTTGGAGGCGACCGCCTCCAGCACTTCCAGGCCGGCGGCTGATGACCTCGGGGCCGATGCCGTCGGCGGGGAGCGAGGCGATGCGGTAGCTGCGGGTCATGGGACGGCTCCTTGGTGCGGTCGCAACTGTTGGTAGCGCGGGCCGGCCGGGAACCAAGACGGGTCAGCCGAGGTGATTGTCCGTCAAACCGCGGCGGGCGCGTGGACGCTGGTCACGGCATGGGTTTCGGTTTGACGATCCGTGCTGGGCGGTTCGACTTTGTTCGCCGGCGATAGAGACACGTCCACATTCAAATACTTTAATACAAATTTTGTTGATCAGTGGCCGGATGAGCCTAAACTACGCGTAGAGGCAGGAAGGTGCGTCTCGTTGAATAGAAGACCGACATGGGTTTTCTTGAACGGGTCAAGATCACGAAGGGGAACGGGTTCATGTCCATCGTGCGGTGTTGTGTCACGCGTTGGCTACGGCAGGTCGTTACGATTCTCGGGGTGCTGCCCATAGGATTGGCCACACCCACGATAGCAAAGGCCGGGACGTCCGGGGATCAAATCGCATCGGTGGTTTCGAAAGTATCTTCCGCGGTTGTCGGCATCGTGGTGACGCGCCCGCCAGCGGTTGAGGCGGACGGATCCGCGCCGAGGACGGTTAGCGCGGACCGGCCAACCGTAGCCATCGGTTCCGGCTTCATCATTGATCCGTCCGGCTTCATCGCCACGAACAAACACGTCGTTTTGGATGCGACCTCGATATTCGTGGTTGCCGCTGACGGCATTCGTTATAAGGCCTCGGTGGTGGGCATGCCGTCGAAAGCCGATATGGCGTTGCTGCGGATCGACGCGGGGCGACCACTGCCGTTCGTCCCATTCGGCAACAGCGATAAGATACGCGTCGGGGACACGGTTATCGCGATCGGAAGTCCGTTTGGGCTCGACAATACCGTGACCGCAGGCATTCTCAGCGCCGTCAACCGCGACGTCATGGAAAGCCCGTTCGACGACTATCTTCAGACCGACGCGGCGATCAATCACGGCAACTCCGGTGGGCCGCTGTTCAACTTGGCCGGGAGAGGTTGTCGGCATGAACAGCTTAATAATCGCGCCGGGCACCGGGTCCGTCGGGCTCGGCTTCGCCATTCCTTCGAGTGATCTTCAGTTTGTTTTCGATCGATTGAGGAAGACCGGCCACGTTCAGGCCGGAATGCTGCCGATTTATACTCAGCCGGTGACCTATATGCTGCACCAAGCGCTGGACACACCAGATCTGCATGGGGCGCTGATATCTACCGTGCGCGATGACGACGGGACGATGATGCACGGCGAGATCAAGTCCGGCGACGTGATCCTGTCCTTCAACGGGCAAAAGATCATGGACCCTCGGGATCTGGCGAGAAAGGCGGCGTGGGCGCCGATCGGCAGTGATGCCACAATCGAGATATGCCGGCATGGGGCACATCAGGTCGTACATGTAACGATACAGGAATGGCCCGAGGACAGGCCAGCCGCTCCTAAAGGCGATACGCGGAAAGCGCTTGGTTTGGAACTGGCTTCCGCGCGAGGCGCAAAGAATGAGCCGGTCGTGATGGTGGCTTCGGTTGATCCAGCTGGGACGGCGGCCGATAGCGGTATTCAGAAGGATGACATCATCGTCGAGGTTCAACAGACGTCGATCTCGGAGCCTGATCAGGCGTTGCAACTGTTGACGACACAATCGGGACAGAAGCATCACGTCGCGGCTGTGCTGGTGGAGCGTGACAAGAAATTCACCTGGTTGCCGCTTGCCGTTCCGGAATAGGTGGGGGTTAAGCTCGAAGCTTCTGGTAGCGCAAAGACGGCGTATCGACAGCGGATCTAACTTGCAGCGGACCCGTGCATCCCACATTATGTGCCGATAGAGAACGATGCGCGGTAGTGATGAGGTTCCTTTTGTCTACGCGGTCCCAGCCGATCGGAGCGAGCCGGCAGGCGCAAAGTAGTAGCGAACGAAGGTTTCCAGCTCGAAGGAGGCCTTGTGGGATCATGACAGCCCGGCCGCTCGCGTTTGCGACACGTTACTTAGCTTGAATTGGCTGAAGACGGCGCGCCTCGACGCTGCCGCGGTGATCGCCGGGTGCCTGATTTTCGCCCTGCTACTGTTCTTGGCGCCGATTCTGAATGACGGCGACACGCTATGGCAAATCCGTGCCGGCGAGTGGATGCTGGATCACCACGCTATCCCGGCGACCTACCCGTTTTCCTTTACCGCAGGTGACCGTCGCTGGTTCGCACACGAATGGCTCGCAGAGACCCTTATGGCGCTCGCCTACCGGGCCGGGGGGCTGAAGGGCGTCATGGTGCTGGCCGCGGCGGCGACAGGACTGACCGCGGGCGTGCTGTTGCACCATCTTCGGCGGTTCCTGCCGGGTGTATATGCCTCCACGGGCCTGGTTGTGGCACTGTGCTGTGCAGCCCCGTCGATGCTCGCCCGTCCACACCTGATGGCTTGGCCGGGTTCATCGGCGCTGCCTGGCTGGTGGCGCTGGTTAACCCGGACCTGCTCGCCGGGCTACTGTTTCCGTTTCATCTCGTGGGCATGCAGAGCCTCGGCTGGATCGGAGAGTGGCAGCCTCCCGATTTCTCTCGACTTCAGCCACTTGAGCTTGTGCTCCTAGGTGGCCTGGCGCTTGGCTTGTCTGGGCGTGTCCGACTGCCTGCGATCCGGTTGATCATGTTTCTGGGGCTCGTTCACCTGGCTCTGATACATGCCCGCAATCAACAGCTTTTGGGTATCGTGGGTGCGCTGATCCTGGCGGAACCTATCGGCGAGGGCGTCTCTCGACATCGAGCGGAAGCGCCCCGGCGAGTTTGGAGCGGTTTGTCGGCTGCGTCTTTGCTTATCGCTTTGGCGGCGTTGATGGTCCGTGTTGCACTGCCTCTGGAGCCGGAGCGCACAGGTACGACCTTCACCGCGGCACTCGAGGCCGTGCCGCTTTCGTTGCGCGCGCAGCCGGTGCTGAATGAGTATGGTCTCGGCGGGCAGTTGATCTTTAACGGCGTCCGACCCTTTATCGATAGTCGTGCAGACCTTTATGGTGACGAATTCCTGGCGCGCTATCGGCGTCTAAATGTCGCGGACCGCGCGGAACTGGAGCGCACGCTATCCGAATACCGTATTACATGGACGATATTTCCAGCCGGTCATCCGATAATATCGGTCATGGACGAACGGGCGGGGTGGCGGCGTCTGGTCGACGCGGGTGGGATTGTCATCCACGCTCGGAAGGATCGCTTGCCGCGGTAGGCGTTGTTACGCGGCGACGGCGCGTGGCTAACGAGACCTAGCAAACACCACGAGAGGCGGCACGGCCGGCCCATGACGTCATCGCAAGACCGCCGGGTGGACACGAGGTTCGCCGACATGGAAATTCCGGGCGGCACGGCGGAACGGTTTCTTGCCGATCCGCCGTCGGAGGCTTAGCGTTATTTTGCCGCTTCGGCCGCGGGAGGCATGGTCATGTTGTACGTCTCCACGCGGATCTTCCACGTATCACCATCGCGCACGTCCGTGGTGGTCCAATACCCCTTCGCATGGACCGGCCCGCCTGGGCTATGAAATACCCCTGACCAACTCCCGGTCCTCGATCTCACCGTGTCGCCGAGCATTATTACCCGATCGAGCTTGGCTGGTTCCTCGGTGACGGATTTCCAATCTTCTTCATAGAGCTTCTGAATTGCCGTTCGGCCTAATACAGGCCCGTCAGGCGTGATATACGTAGCATCCTCGGAGGACAGGGCGGCTAGTCCAGCGGCGTCCTTCGCTAGGCTCGCCTTATTAAACGCCTGGACTACGCTCTCGGCGGCCTGTCGTGCATTCTGATCAGAGACGTGCTGCGCCGCCGCCGGCATTGCCAGTCCGATCGCCACAATCGGGATTATAGGAAAAACACGTAACATCATTTGTCTCCTCTGTATGTTGTCTTGTGTCCGCTGCGCCCTTCCGGGAGCCTGACCGAAGTCCTGTAAGCATGCCCTGGTAAACGCTACCGTTGCTTCATCGAGTTAATAGCCATCGTCAGGGCGTTCGCGTCGATGGCAACCGAGCTTAACAGGGAGATGTAACACGGAGTTGTCACGCCGAAGCGCCTGCCATACA
Organism: uncultured Alphaproteobacteria bacterium; assembly: GCA_963772355.1. Taxonomy (GTDB): domain Bacteria; phylum Pseudomonadota; class Alphaproteobacteria; order Acetobacterales; family Acetobacteraceae; genus Rhodopila. Next base: position 83,745 of record CAVYXX010000008.1, read on the forward strand.
ATTTTGGGAAGTGTTGAAAATGCCGGTGTGCCTCTTCGACCGACAGTAAAGACCGGAGACCGTCATATGCGTGATCCGAGCCGCGTATTTCCGCCGCGCAACGGCACTCAGCCGGCGATAGCAACCTTGCCGCGCTACCTCGACTTCGGCTCCTTTGCGCTGGACCTGGACGGCCGAGTTCTAATCGATCCGTCCGGCCGCGAGGCCGAGTTGCGGCGGCGGGAGTTTGATCTTTTGCAGACACTCGCGCGCAGTCCCGGGCGGGTGATGAGCCGAGAAACTCTCTTGGATGCCATCGCCGGCCGCGAGGCTGAGGCCTTCGACCGCACAATAGATGTGTATGTTGGCCGTCTCCGCCGGAAGATCGAGTCCGATCCCAAGCAGCCTCGGCTCATCGTCACCGTTCCTGGCGTCGGGTATCGGCTCGCTGCCAAGCCGAGGCTTGCGAACCCCCAGTCAAATGCCGACCAGCCTTCGGATGAGGCCGCAATTCACGCTCAAGCCGGCATTATCAAATACTTCAACCAGGCGCAGATTGAGTGTGACGCCCGGGCGATATCCGCTCTATACGCCGAAGACGCAACCGTGATCCATTCCGACGGGCTACTGTGCGGGCGCGCATCTATCGAGGAAGCTTACGTAGAGCTCTACGAGCGGTTCAGTCCGCGCCCATGAAAGCTCGAACATGTCCTGGCGATCGGGGACGACATGATGCTGAGGGCCGGAAGTTGGTCACTCATGCATCAGGGGCCGGCTGGCCTCGTCCATCAACGGGGTTCCTGGACAACGACCGATGTGCTTCGCGGCACCACATGGCAAATCCATACCGAGACCGTCTTTACACACTCCGGGTGATAGATGCCGGTGGCCAGACATTGTCAAGCGCGCTTGGCGTCGCGTCCGAGGCCGCCATACAGATCCAGCACGCGGTGCTGCCACTGGGCGACAGGGTGTCATTATCCTCAAGTAAGGGAAACCGGCTCGCGCAGCGTGGCCACATCAGCGTTCCTGCAACGATATGGTCTGCGTAGCTCGGCGCTGTTCCGCCAAGCCAATAGCGCCGACCGGGCGGAGAAGGCGACCGTGATCGTGACCACCAATCTGCCGTTTTCCGAGTGGTCGCAGGCTATCCCCAATTCGCGGCTGTGCAAGGCGTTGATCGATCGGCTGAAGGATCGGGCACACATCATCACGACCGGCTGGCTTCTATCGGTTCCGACGCACGACGGCGCAGTGGAAGGGCAGCAAATCATGAAAGGACGAATTGAGAAACGATGCTGACCTGTTGAGCCGGGCCTCAGTCCCGCTCAACGTCAAACCCCGGAGGTGGCCCAGAATTCGCCAGCACAAGTGGGCCAATATTCATTCGGATCGCGGATCCCAGTTTGCCTCGGAGGTCGATCGTGCGTTGCTGCCGAGCATGGCCTGAAGGGTTCAGTGAGCCGCCCCGGTAATCCCTATGACAACGCCAAGGCGGGAGAGCTTCATGAAGACGCTGAAGGTCGATGCCGCGTATCTGGTTGCTTATGAAACCTTTGAGGATGTCACCGGAGACATTCCCCGCTTCATCGATGAGGTTTACCACACGAAGCGGTTACACTCCGCGTTAGGCTAACTCAGCCCAGTTCGAGGATCAACACGCCCGGCAGACGGTCAAAATGCCCGCTTGATTTCTGTCCACCCGCAGGGCGCACTCCGGGCATTATTGCCAGCGAGTTCACAAAACACGGCCCTCGCAGAGTTCGTTCCCTGGCTTTGCCGTCACGGACGAACCGCAACCGCGGCGATGAACCGTAGACGTTCGTGTAGGAACATATACCTTCAACGCGACTGGCGTAGCGTTCCTTGGGCGGGGTCCGACGAATCTCATTTAATCGACAACGCACGGCTGCGCGCCCGGGCCGAAGCCACGCTCTGGCCGACAAAAGCTCTCTTTGAACGCGCCTGCATGTTGGTTTCGCTGGGATGAGGCCGGCCGGCCAATCACGCTCGTAAACCATCAGCTTCATTCAAATCAGCATAAAATGCAGAAGAAATATACCGTTACTTCGTTAATATTTTGTGTAAATCTTATTTTAACTATTACACACTTATGGACAAGCCTCAGAACGGGTTTCTATTTACAGGAGATTACTTTGAGCAACACTTTGACATCAATCCCGTCGCCGAACGGTTCTATCGTAACAGCTGATGACAACACAGCAATCATCGATACCAACGGCAACATATGGACGATATCTTCCACTAACGCCGTCCTGAAGAACGGACAGGCCGCCGCATTCACCGCCAACGTCGCCGAGATTGCCTACGTGAGCAATACGGTGTGGCAGGAGAACACCAGCAATCAATGGTACAGCTGGACCGGGTCAGGATGGAGCGCCGGCAATGATCCCTTGCCGGTCTCCACCCCAACCCCAAAGCCGACCCCAGTTCCCACACCACCGCCGACCCCCGCACCAACCCCAACCACGTCGACCAACGGCACCGTCGTGCGCGCCGGTTCAACCGGCGCGATCACCGATACGGCCGGCAACCGCTGGACGATATCCTCCGCCAGCGCTGTCCTGGAGAACGGAAAAGCCGCCGCATTCAGCGCCAACGTCGCCGAGATTGCTTACGTCAGCAAGACGGTGTGGCAGGAGAACACGAGTAATCAATGGTACAGCTGGACCGGGTCAGGATGGAACGCCGGCACCGGTCCGTTGCCGGTCTCGACGCCAACGCCAACCCCGACCCCCCAGCCGACCCCAACCCCCAGTCCGACGCCGACCCCCACACCAACCCCGACCGCGTCGCCCAACGACACCGTCGTGCGCGCCGGCTCAACGGCCGCGATCACCGATGCCGGCGGCAACCGCTGGACGATATCGTCCACAAACGCCGTCCTGGAGAATGGAAAAGCCGCCGCATTCAGCTCCAACGTCGCTGAGATCGCCTACGTCAGTAAGACGGTGTGGCAGGAGAACACGAGCAATCAATGGTACAGCTGGACCGGGTCAGGATGGAACGCCGGCAATGATCCCTTGACGCTCTCGACCCCCACCCCCACGCCAACCCCAGTTCCGACGCCAGCCCCAACTCCGACGCCAGCACCGACCCCAACTCCGACCCCTAACGAAATCACGACTACTTCCGGCGGTACTCTAATGGATACCAGCGGAAACAGGTGGACTCTACTGCGTCCGGCATGGTGGATGAAAACGGCACACCCATTCCTGGCGGTTCCGGCACCTCAGCCTTCGCCATCGTTGGTAGTGTGTATTACGGGCAGGATGCGACAACTCAAGCTTGGTTCACCTACTCGCCGACAAGCCAAACCTGGAGTTTTTCGGCTGCTTCCGTTCTGACTTCAACCCCTACACCAACACCTGCTCCGACCCCGGCGCCAACCCCGACCGCGTCGCATAACGACATGTTCGTGCTCGCCGGCTCAACGGCCGCGATCATCGATGCGGCGGGAAACCACTGGACGATATCTTCCAGCAACTCCGTCTTGGAGAACGGACTAGCGGCCGCATTCACCGCCAACGTCGCCGAGATCGCCTACGTCAGTAACACGGTGTGGCAGGAGAACACCTCCAATCAATGGTACAGCTGGACCGGGTCAGGATGGAGTGCCGGCAACGATCCCATGGCGGTCTCGACGCCGACCCCCACACCGACGCCAACCCCCACTCCGCCGCCAGTCACCACGAACAACGGGACTCTCTATCTCAACCTGCACGCGCCGGTTACTTGGACTGGCGGAGCCAATCAGCTGCTGCTGGGCTTCCCATACGGCGGCGGCAATCAGCAGACGCTCAGTTTCAATGGCGAGGGAGAAGTATATGAACCCTCGGGAATCATCCAGCACGCTGACGGCTCAGTCACGCTGACCGCACAACCTAATCCCAATACAACCGCCGCCTGGCCAAACGACCTACCCTATACAGCCGGCGCATTCTCGACTGCCGGCTTTGTCAATGGCGAACCTCAGGCGGGTGGCTTCCAGGCCCTTTACGGCTACTTCCAGATGACCGCGGAGCTTCCGACGGGCGCCGGCCTCTGGCCCGCATTCTGGCTAGAGCCGACGGACGGTGTTTCGCCCTCTGAAATCGATGTCATGGAGGCTCCGTTTAACAACCCAACGCTGATCCAAGCATCGTTGCACGATAGTGTCGGTGGTTACACAACAGGTCAGGTGACGGTGCCGAATTTTTCGACAAATTATAACACCTATGGCGTTAACTGGAACGCACAGACGATCACCTACTATGTCAATGGTAAAGTAGTCGGCTCTACCCCGACCCCCGCGTCTGCCAATACAGCTCACTACATTCTTGCCAACCTCGCCGTCGGTGGACAGTCTTGGTCGTGGCCCGGTCATCCCAACGCCTCGAACACCTGGCCGGCAAACATGACGATCAAGAATATCACCTACAACCCCAACGGTCCGGGTGGCGTGGGCAACGACCATGGCACTTACAGCGGCGGCCTGGCCACGCCGAGCGGCGGCGCAACCAGCGCCACGGTCGGGCAGAGCCAGGTTTCCGCCGGCGCCACGTCAGGCGCCACGATGCAACTCCTCAAGGGTGCGGCACCTGGCGTTAGCTCGTCCAGCGGCGGGCAAACTATCGTAATTCCGGCTGCCGGCCACGGGGTGGAAGCCTTCACCAGCAACATTCTAGCCATGGGAGACACCTTGGACCTGACAACGGCACTCGCGGCAACCGACTGGAACGGATCGGCCGCCACACTGGCGAACTACCTGAAGGTGACCAACTCGTCGAAGGCGGCAACACTGTCAATCTCAGCCACCTCTGGCGGTGCGGGGGTGGTAATCGCGACTATCGACGGGGCGACGAACGCCACCCTGAGCAGCCTGCTGGCCCATTCGATCACCTAACTCGCCTCCCGACATGGAAGCGCCGCTGGGGCAGACCCTGGCGGCGTCTCCACGAGACGGCGACGCGATTTGCTCTCGCCTTAGATCAACGGGCTCGATCTGAAATCTAGCTTGTCGATTGCGATGCCCCCAACCATACGCCTCGCTCTCAATATGCGCCGCGCACCCAGTTAACGTCCCCTTTTTGCAGCATGGCGGCGATCTTCGCCCCGTTTAGGCAACTCCCGTGGCCGCTTTCATCATTCCCGATTTCACAAAAATGATGTTGCGCTGAGTGCTAAAACGCTCTGACTGGCGCGCCCAGATCCGCCAGACAGAACCTCGAAACGGGCTGATGTTTACAGGGGATTGCTTTGAGCAACACTCTGATATGTCGCCGAACAATTCAATCGTAACTGTGGTAGCGACACTGCAATAATCGACACAAGGCCCACAGGGACGATTACCGCAACCAGTTTGGTGGCCGTTAATGGCTCCCCCGGCGTTTCGACTACCGCGAACGTCAGCGACCTCAACTATGTCAACGGTGAGATTGGGCAGCAGACAGCAATCTCTGTCGGGTGAAATCCAGCCCGGCCGCCGCCCCTGGGCACGCCCCGCGGCGAGAACTCAACGATGAGATCGGACTACATTCGCGCGATCTCGAACAGCTCCAGCATACCCGCCGTCGCCCTCCAGACAGTCTCCTCACCTGACGGCGGCGGATATTCGCTTGCTGGCGCAACTTCCGCTGCTACCGTGAGTTTCACAGGTTCATCGTTCATTCCTCAGCTCGCCGATGCATTTCTCCCGTAACGCAAAGTTCGCAACATCCAAGCGATGCGGCGACGGATTAAAGTCGGTCCCTTTCGCCGAAAGGGGGGGACTAGAAAATCTGACGAAATCAACAGTAACTAATGCCCGCCGGGTCGGCCAACCGGCGGCGCGCAACGCTCTAATACCGCCCGGCGCGAACGCCCAAGGTACCAGACACCCCATCCCGGCATTTACGCGACCATTTTCGGCAATTACACCCTGGAGTGGGCAAGCGGCACCCGTCGAACGGCAAAAAGGAGCATGGAATGAAGCTTATGGTCCCGGTCGCGGCAATCACCATCCTCTTGAGCCCGGTATGTTCATTCGCTGAAAGCTCTGGCCAGGATCTTGATCTTGGCAAATATCACCTGACCTTCGATTGGGAGGCAGAGAGCTTCAATAATTCGCCTTACCCCGGGCCCGGCCACTGGGCAACGACCTTGTCCGACGGACTGCGCTACCTGGGCAATGGCGATCAACAATGCTGGACAAATTCAACCATCGGTCATAATCCATTTACTATAGATAATGGTGTGCTTGATATTGTTGCGGAACCGGCATCTCCGAACCCCTGTAAGGCTCCGCTGTCGTACACGTCGGGCGTAATTACCTCGCAAGGGTATTTTTCGCAGCGATATGGCTATTTCGAGATCAGCGCCAAACTTCCGGAAGGGAAGGGGATGTGGCCTGCATTCTGGCTTCTGACAAATTACTCAAACAAACCGGGCGGATGGCCGCCGGAACTGGACATTCTTGAGGCCTTTGGTGCACCCAATGCAAAAGGGGAAGGCGGCCATGATCAGATCCATTGGGCGGTCCATAGCCATGAAAAATCCGCTCAAGGTGGCGGATGGGTCACCGTTCCAGCCAACATTTATAGCGATTACCACACCTACGGCGCTCTTTGGACTGCAGCCTCTATTTCGTTTTATTTCGATGGACGCCGAATTTCGCAACTCAAGACACCCTCTGACTTCACATTGCCAATGTATGTGATTGCCAATCTCGCTGTCGGCAGCGGTTGGTCGGGCAACGCCGATGGCGAGACCGCCCACATGAAAATCAAGCATATCCGCGTTTTCTCCGATGACCCCTCCATCCCCGCGGTTCCCTTTCACAAGGTCACTCGGTGATCCCGGAAACCGCGCCGGCGGCCGAAACCGGCTTGCGCAGGATAACAACCGCATAGCAGAAAAACACCGAGGCTCCACTCGATCATGTACCCCAGCAATTCCGGCGTTCTTCTTCCAGGCCAGCAACAAACTTGGCTCCGAATGAAGGACCGCAAATGCATGTCATTATCCCGATTGGCCAGCACGCGACTACCCGATGCACCCGAGGTCCGCCATCGCCGCCGTGTTCCCATACCCGTGATTTTGGAGGTCAGTTCTTCCGGGTCTGATCGGCGCCCACCAATTCGCCGACCCTTTGGATCAGTTCATTGAGGTCAATCGGCTTCGCAAGCACGATCCCGTCCTCCATCTCCGCCTGCTCCGCAGCATCGGGATAAGCGGTCATGTAAATGATCGCCACCCCTGAATGATGATAACGCGCGCTCCTGGCGAGTGCGATGCCGCTCGGTTGGCCATGCGGAAACATTAGGTCCGTCAGCAGCAGGTCGAAGTGCGCCGTGGCGCCCACCGCGGTCCATGCTGCGGTTGGGTCGGCATGGATCTCAACTTCATACCCCGCTTGCTCAAGCGTTTTGCCGACTGCGTAAGAGAACGCCGCATCGTCCTCAACGACGATGACCTTTCTGCGCATACTCAAGGTCCCCCGCCACACAGCCACCGCGTGTTCGCGTTCTTGTGACCTCGGCAATGTAGCATGCCTCATGCGACTATAACAGAAATAAAGCCGAAAAACCGCATTTGGGGCAGTATTATAACGCCTGGGCAATATGTTCACCGCCTCAAGGGCCCTCATCCTCCCTTCCTCAAAATATCGATGAACGCCGCTTTCGGCCCGACCCCGAGGCGGTACCGCCCCGAGGCTTTATCGCCCGGACGCTTTACCCCCAACCTCCCGCAGCACATCCTTCGCCACGCGAACCACCGCCTCCGTCGTGATGTCGAATTTCTTGTAAACGTCACCAATCTTCCCCGAGGCGCCAAACCCGTGCATCCCGACGAAGCCGCCCTCCAACCCTAGATACTGGTCCCAGGACATCTTCACCGCCGCCTCGACAGCGACCCGCGCCCGCGTCTGCCCTAGCACCGCGCGCCGGTAAGCCGCATCCTGCTGCTCGAACAACAGCTGACACGGCATCGACACCACCGCTGTCGGCACGCCCTGCTTCTGCATCTCAGCCCGAGCCTCGACGGCGAGGTGTAGCTCCGACCCCGTGGCCAGGATGGTGAGCTTCCGCGCCCCGCCCTCGGCCTCCAACAGCACGTAGCCCCCCTTGGCGGAAAGGTTCTCGGTCCCAGCGTCTCGGCGCAGCAATGGCATCGGCTGCCGCGACAGCGCGATCAACGCCGCTCGGCGCGGCGCATCCAAGATGCATTCCCAGCATTCCGCGGTCTCGATTGGGTCGCCGGGGCGATAGACCGCCAGATGCGGGATCGCTCGAAGCGCCGACAGATGCTCGATCGGCTGATGGGTTGGCCCGTCCTCGCCAAGACCGATCGAGTCGTGGGTCATCACGAATATCGTACGGATTTCCATCATTGCCGCCAAGCGTATCGCCGGACGATTATAGTCGGAGAACGTCATGAACGTGCCGCCGTAGGGGATTAGTCCGCCATGCAGCGCGATGCCGTTCATCGCGGCACCCATGCCGTGCTCGCGCACGCCATAGTGGACATACGAGCCCTTGTACTGGCCGGGCCGGATCTCAACCTGGTTCTTCGCCTTAGTGTTGTTGGAAGGTGTCAGATCCGCCGACCCGCCAAGCATCTCGGGGATGGCGTCGAACAGGTGATTGAGCACAGCGCCACTGGCCGCCCGCGTGGCGATGTCCTTGGATTCGGCCAGAAGAGCCTTCTTCGCGGCGGTGATGGCGTTGCGCCAGCCCTCGGGCAACTCGCCCCGGGTGCGCCGTTCGAAGTCCTGCCGCAGCCCATCCGGCGCGGCCTTGACGCGGTCTGCCCAGGCCATGCGGGTCGCTCGGCCCTTCGCTCCAATCTTCCGCCAGTCGTCCAGCAGAGCCTGCGGGATCTCGAACGGCGCGGCGGTCCAGTTCAGTAGTTTGCGGGCGCCGGCGATCTCCTCCTCGCCGGGCGCGTCGCTGTGCGCCTTCTGAGTGCCCGCCCGGGTCGGGAAGCCGAAGCCGATGACGGTCCGGCAGGAGATCATCGAGGGCTGGTCGGTGACCGCCTGCGCCGCCTTGATAGCGTTGCGGATGGCGTCGGTATCGTGGCCGTCGATTTCCTGAACGTGCCAATGCGACGCCCTGAACCGCGCCGTCTGGTCATCGGACACCGCCAGGCTGGTGGCGCCGTCGATCGAGATCGAATTGTTGTCGAAGAACGCGATCAGCTTGCCCAGCTTCAGGTGCCCGGCTAGCGAGATCGCCTCGTGGCTGATGCCCTCCATGCAGCAGCCGTCGCCCAGGCAGAAATAGGTATAATGGTTGACTAGCTCGTCCCCGAACGTTGCATTCATGATGCGCTCGGCCAGCGCCATTCCGACCGAGTTGGCGGTACCTTGCCCAAGCGGCCCGGTAGTCGTCTCGATGCCGTCGGCGTGGCGATATTCAGGGTGTCCGGCGGTCTTGCTGTCGATCTGGCGGAACCGCTTGATCTGCTCGATCGTCATGTCCTGGTAGCCGGTGAGATATAGCAGCGCATACAGCAGCATCGAACCGTGACCGTTGGATATCAGGAAACGGTCACGATCCAGCCAGTGCGGGTCGGCGGCATCGAAACGCAGAAACTCCGAGAACAGCACCGTGGCAATGTCGGCCATGCCCATCGGCATGCCGGGATGACCGCTCTTGGAATTCTGAACTGCATCCATTGCTAATGCGCGAATGCAATCGGCCATGTCGCGCAGGTGGGGATCGCGGGGCGGGGGCAGGGGCTTGGGCGCAGTCGTACCGTCCGGCATGGCGGTGGCTCCTTGCTAAGAGTTCAACGGCGTTCTCGGAGTGATGTATAACCTGCGTGATGTATTCCAAGCTCCGCGCCGGATAGCAAGGTGGGTCACCCCGAGGCACGGCGATATGGCTGATGTGGGGCCGGTGGCAGTGAGGAGGGGAGGCGGCAAATCCTGTCCTCGCCGGTCTCCGGACCCGTTGACTTCATGCCGTCACACGCGCCCAATTTTGCCGCTTCCAGCCACACGGATACCATCAGAGGCTCAGCATGGTGCGCCAAATAGTTCAACCCACGCCAAGCGACTGGCCCGAACTTTCGCTCTCCGACTGGGCCGACACTTGCGCGACCCTCCATCTGTGGACGCAGGTGGTAGGAAAAATCAGGCTCGCCCACGCGCCTATGGTCAATCACTGGTGGCACGTGCCCTTGTATGTGAGCTGCCGTGGGCTGACGACTTCGCCGATCCCCTATGGCGGCGGAAGCTTTCAGATCGACTTCGATTTCATCCGTCATACCTTGATCCTCCAAACGGCTAGAGGCGAAATCGAAACCATTCCGCTGGGCCCGAGAAGCGTCGCTGATTTCTACCAGGACGTGATGGGCCGACTGCGCGGATTGGGGATCGAAACTCGAATTTGGACCATGCCGGTCGAGATACCAGACGCTATTCCGTTCGAACAGGACCACACGCACGCCTCCTACGACCCGGAATATGTTAATCGCTTCTGGCGAATTCTGCTTCAGGTGGATCGGATACTGACCCGGTTTCGGGCGCCGTTCCTCGGCAAAGTCAGTCCGGTGCATTTTTTCTGGGGCAGCTTCGACATGGCGGTGACCCGATTCTCCGGTCGTGCCGCACCTCGGCTGACGAGCAAGTCCCCGAATTTGGGCGCCTGGGTCATGCAGGAAGCGTATTCACATGAGGTGAGCAGCTGTGGTTTCTGGCCGGGCAACGGAGGCTTCGGCAAAGCTGCCTTTTACAGCTATGCCTACCCCGAGCCGGCGAACTTCGCGTCGGCGCCGATGACCCCGAGTGCCACGTATTACGACCAGACCCTCGGGCAATTCATTCTCCCCTACGAGGCCGTCCGGAACGCGACATCGCCTGATGACGACCTGATGCAATACCTAGCCAGCACGTACGAGGCTGCGGCCACCCTCGGCCAATGGGACCGAGCGGCGTTAGAGCGCGGTGCCGCCGAGCGATACGTCCCCGGCGGGTGAATCATTTCGGCTGCCCGGTCAGGGTGAGAATGGACCAGAACGAGCGGGAGATCAGGCCATTAGGCGACCGTCACTCAAACAATACCGCCCGAACCCCGCTTGGCCAACGCGTGGGGTCAATCCCGTGGTGCCGGAATAGCGCCAGCGTCATCCGCTCCATGCCGAACGCGGTACACCCGCTGAATGCCTTGGAGCCGCCTTGCATGACGATCTGCCAGGCTTCGCTGAAATGGTCCTCGGCATAGTTGAAACTGCAGCAGGCAGTTGGTTCCGTTTCGCTGGTGACAGGGATCAGCAGCTCGATCTTCAAGTTGCGCTCGAGTTGGCTGCTCGCCATCAAGCGCCCGGTGCGGCCAAAAAATGGGTCGTTCGCGGCCTCCAGCCTGAACGGCAGCCGCAATGAATCGATCAACCCGCGCGCCTCGATAATCCACCCGTCGCGAAAGGCCAGCACATCCTCCTCGGTTCCCAGCCGAACATATTCATGCATGCGGAAGCTCTGCAGCCGGGGCGCATCCGTTGAAGGCTCGCGTCGAAAACACCACGAGCAAACCTCGAACAGCCCACCGCCCGCCGGGAGAGCTCCACGCTCGGCGACCATCGGATAGATCGGATAGCAAGCGGCTGGCACCAGCATCAGATCTGTCGCCAGGTCCTCACCGGTGACCTGGCCGTGATTGTTGCAAGTGAATCCATGCAGTGCCGTGGCCAGCTGCGGAAAGCTTTTCAAATATCCATTGCGTTCAAGATACGATCGGTTCATCACCGGCGGGAAGTGGACCGTTTCGGCTCCATTGCGCCGTCCCCATCCCGAAACTATCGAGTTGAGCCGCATCAGCACATCTTCGAACACCGCGCCGCGGCCAACCACCCCGTCAACCCCGGTCGCGATCAACACCCCGGCGTCAACCAGATCATGGCGCAGGTCGCTCAAAGCCGCTCTCCACCTGGGAGCAGGTCGGAATCAATCCGTTGGACCAGCAACATCTTGCCCATGCCCGCGGCGATCCGGTCATTGGAAACCATCAGAGCCGCCGACAATGCATCGCGCAGGTGGCGGCCGACGCTGAATGGTGAATCGTTCCGGTAACCGGCAATACCGCAGATCATCAGCGCCTGCTGAATCACCTGAACCACACCATCGGATACCGAAATTTTGAGATTGTTCATAACCGTAAGCAACGAAAATGAGGCTATACTGCTGGTCCTTAGAAGCGCGTCATAGAGTCGTAGGGCGTTGCCGACATCTGCCCGCATCTGCTGCAGCTTCATATTGGCATCGACAAGCCGGCCGTGCGCCAGCGTCGAATTGGGGTGGCCGCGAAGGTAGCGCCGGGCACGCGACAACGCGTCGACGGCAATCCCAAGCCAAACGCAGGACCACGTAAGGTGTGCGAACGGCGTCATCGTGTTGCTCTGAATGTCGCCGTACGCGGCGGGCAAGATCTGATCGACGGGCCCTTCCGCGCGCAACGAGTAAGTGTTGCTGCAGGTGCCGCGCATCCCCAGCGCGTCCCACTTCGCAGTCTGCGTCAAGCTGAACTGCTGCCGTGGAATGACCGCCAATACCTGGTCGGACGCCGCCGCTTCGGCCGACCGACGGGCCGTCGCGAGGATCATGTCGCTGTGATCACCATAGGAGATGACGGCGCCATGCTTCTCGAGGGTGAAACGACTTCCGTCGGCCAGCACCGCGCACTCGCTCCGGCCAAGATCGCCACCTGTCGCCCGCTCGGTGGTCGCTGAGGCTAGCAGCAACTGTTCGGCCGCCACCTGCCGCATGGCGTCTCGCTGCCAGGCGCTGCCCCGGCCATGCAGAACGATACAGGCAATCTGTATCGAGTGCATCGCATAAATCAAGCCGGTCGCCCCGCAACTGCGTCCCAGCAGATGGCAGATCGAGGCCACTTCGGACACTGACGCGTCTTCACCGCCCAGTTCACTCGGCACAAAAGCCGCCATAAGCCGCGCCTCCTTCAGCGCGGCAAATGCTTCGACGGGGAAACGACCTTCGGCATCGACTGCTTCTGCGGTACTGCGCCGCCACGACACAAGCCGCCTCTCTTGCACGCTCCAGCGGCGCTGTCATGCCGCCGCGTCGGCGGTCAGGCGTTCAACCACGGCGGCGATTGATGCGATTGAAGCGAATGTCCGCCGGTTCAGGGCATCATCAGGGAACATGAAGTCAAAGGTTTGCTCGATCGCGAGCATCAGATCGACCGCCGACAGTGAGGTCAGACCGGCCTCGTAAAGGTCCGCCTCGGACGCGAGGCTGTCCACGTCAGTAACAATCGTGCCGTGTTCGCGCAATAACTGACGCACGCGCTGTTCTATCGACTGCATTAATACCTCTCTGCCACTATGATACCGTCGCGCTTTATGGAGCGGAGTGGTCTTCGGCCATTGTCACCAAGGTCTTCTCGACGACCGAGAACAACTGCTGGCGAGAATAGTTCCACGAAAACAGGTGGTCGCCATCGTTCATTATTTCCATTGAAACATTCGGTATCTTGCTTAGCATTTCTCCGCTGCGGCCAAACACGACTTCCAGTTCGTCTACGCCCGGATCCTCTTCGACATAGACGAAGCATGTCTTGGCGCCACGAGCAGCCAACGCGCGAAATTGCGCCAGACCAGCGCTGCGAACGCTATCCTTCCCCCATATCTTCCCCCATGCCTCCTTTATATTGTGCCCGGTCGCCTGCATCCTGCGCCGCACGATCGACTTGGTGATGCCCCGGATATCGACTTCGCCCCGCGCCGCCCGCTTCCACGTCGATAGTCGCCTCGCCATCCGGTAGTAGGCGCGGCGCGATATGTAATCTTTATCCGCATCAGGCTTTTTCCAGAATCCTTGCAGATTCAGCAATATCTGTCCGACAACACGGTCATCCCGAAGGGTCGCTTCCAAAGCCAGTTTGGCGCCAGAGCACAGGCCAATCAGGATGAATTCGTCGTAGCCCCGATCCTTCAGTCCATCAAGCGCGGAGGAGACATCGATCGTCGAATCCCTCGCATCTCCACCAACCCGGCCGGGCGGCGCGTCGCTGTCACCAATACCCCCGATATCGAGCCGAACTGAAAGGAATCCCAGTTTGGCTAGGTCGCGGGCCATCGTGACGGTCATCCGGCTTGTGCCGATATGATGATTAGATCCGGTATTGAGAAACACCACCGCGATCCGGCGGGCAGGTCCGTAGGGTTTGCAAAGCACACCAAACAGATCCGGCCGGCGAGTGAAAAAGACCGGCTTTTCCTCGGCATGCGGCAAGCGCAGCACGGTCAGGCGGGTCATCGCCGGGGGCTTTTCCTGCCGGTCCTCGCGGCGAGCCACGAGCCACCTGACCACCCGGTCAAAGCCCTGGCGCGGGTAGACCGAAAGGTCAGGGATCCGCAACAGCAAGGGATAATCGACGAACACATCCTCCTCGACGGTCGCGCCGCTACTATCTAGCCGAGAGCGAAAAGTCTCGTCCGCCACAGCATTTGGCCGATTGAGCAACAGCACTTCCTTCGCCGGGGCTCGGCCCGATCGAAGCAGCGGCAGCGCGCACAAGTCCGCAATCGTTTGAGGTGTATAGACGAAACCTGCGGCCTCCAGTCCGCCCGTCTTGCTCACCGCGGCGGAATGATGATGACGTGCCTTCGTCCGCATCCTCGCTAGGGCCCGCAGCTCGCGCAAGCACGTTTCACCCGACCCGATCGGCGCCAGTAGCACCAGCGCCGCGAGATCATCTATCTCCTCGGCCGCCGCCGTCGCCAGCATCGCACCCATGCGCAATCCAACCAGGGCGACCCGCTCGATCCCGGCAACACGGCGGAGGGTGCGGACTGCATCACCGATACTTTCAACCCACGCTCGTACCCGGTCAGGCGTTTCATCGTCGTCAGCCGAGTCACCGGTTCCCGGGTAGTCGAAACGAAGTGTCGGCAAACCTTGTTCAGAGAACCTCTGAGCTAAGGCACGCCAATGTCGATGAACACACAGCTCTTCGTAGCCATGAGGACCACATAAGACAACGCCGAGTTGCGCAGATCCCGGATGATACCAGCCTAAGCAGCCGGCAAAAACAATCGGTTCGCAATGAACCTCGCCCGAGTGCTCGCGGTGATCGTTTATCGTCTGAGACATGCAACCTGATTCGTCTGGCTCTTGTTTTTCAACGAGGTCCCTCTGGTAACCACTCATGAAAAGATTTCTACCCCGATATGAATTTGGCTTTGGTGATAAACAAATCGGGCGGGGTTACAAAGTCGTTAAAAGGCAAAACGTAATCATTTGAACTCCATCCACAAAATGAGATGATCGTGCCCTGCGTGCACCCCTGGAGATGATTGCACAACACTTTGATACCTATCGCGAAATCGTAATCCGATCGGATTTGCAAATAGAGAACGAACGTATCACACAGGCAAACAACTTCATGTGAGCCAAATTGCCAGATTGGGAGAGCCGCACCGCGCCAGCCGCATCGCTGTGCCGGGTAGAAGGGCGTCCGTTACGCACTCCGGTGAACGACACAACCGAGCCATTCGAAAGCCCTAGTCGTGATCACGCTATACCACTGTTCCGATGCCCGGTCCCTTCGCCCGCTGTGGACGCTGGAGGAGCTTGGAGTGCCCTATGAATTGAATATGCTCCCATTCCCCCCAAGGTTTCGTGCCCCGGACTACAAGACGCTGAATCCGCTCGGCACTATTCCGCTGCTCGTGGATGGCGATGTCCGGATGACCGAATCCGCTGCCATTTGCCAGTACCTCGTCACCCGATACGGGCCGACGACGCTCGCGGTGACGCCGGATGAACCTGGCTATGGCACGTTCCTGAATGCGCTGCACTTCGGTGAGGCCACACTGACCTTTCCCCTAACCCTCGTTCTTCGCTACGGCCGGCTTGAACCCCCGGACCGCCGCTCGCCGCAGATCGTCGTGGACTATTCGCGTTGGTTTCTCGCTCGGCTCCGCGCCTTCGCGACATTGCTGGAAGCCCGAGACTACGTCGCCGCGGGCCGCTTCACCGTCGCTGATATCTCCATCGCCTATGCCCTGCTGCTGGCCGGCAAACTCGGGTTGGACGAGCAGTTTCCGCCCTTGGTGACCGCTTATTGGCGGCGCTTGCGCAATCGCGACGGTTACCGCAGCGCGGATGCCGCTCAAATCAGGGCGACAGCCGAGCAAAACATCGACCTGACGAATTTCGAACCCAGCTAGGATCGCCCCGTTCTACAGCGTGATCGCATGAGGCTGACTCACTCGGAAGGCGTGAATCACGCCACAAACATGAGCCTAGACCATGATCGAATGCCGAAGTGGGGATCAACCCAGACGATCATGTTCTAAGGCAGATCGATCCACGATAGGTGACCGCCCTTTCCGGCGCCGGTGTCCAGAAACACGGCCGTCCCACCGAGCAGGCCGTGCCGCACATAAGGCCGCCCATCGTGACTACGGCGGTCGTGGCCGCAATACACCGTCATGCCTTCAGGGATCCGATCCACCCAGCGTAGGCTCCGTTCGGGATACCCGTCCGCCTGCATTCGCCCGGTTGGTTCCCCGTACAAAGCCCTCGCCATCGGACCGTGCGGACGATCCAGCCCATGCATCGGCGAAGGATGCTCCAGCATCTCCGTGTGGAAGCCGCCGTGCACGAATAGCGCCGACCCATGGCGCGCCCAAGCGGGAGCTTCGGATACGAGACGCAGCGTGCGCTCTTTCAGGGCATCATCCATCTGCTTGATGGTAGTCTGAACCACTGGCTCGACACGCACATGGTCGCCCGACAGCACCCGAGCGAGCTTCAGGTCGTGGTTACCTAAAATGAACAGCCCACGTTGGCCTTCGACCAGATCGAACATCATGCGTAACGTCGCCGCGCTGTCAGGACCATGGTCCGCGAGATCGCCAAGCTGCACGATGAATCGGTCGGTGGCGATCGCGTAGGCGAAACCGGTAGCGTCGCCATGCACGTCGCCAACGACTCGGACCTTTGCGTCGGGAGGGATGGCAGGGGCGGTCATTGAAGTATCATGTAGATAGGTTGGCTCATCGAACCAACTAGCCCAACGGATCGCTACCGGAAATTAAGTCGGCGAGCGGATCCGGGCATAAGCGTCCAACGCCCGCGCACGACCTTCGCCCAGGTCCACGATCGGGTTCGGGTAGGTCTCCCCGAGTACTACGCCGGCCTTGGCCAAGCAACCAGGCGAGGCTTCCCAGGGCGCATGGATATCCCGTCCGTCTAGCCCGGCGATCTCCGGCACGAATTGGCGGACATAGTCGCCCGCAGTGTCGAATTTCCGGCCCTGCAGCACCGGATTGAAAATGCGGAAATACGGTGCCGCGTCCGCACCACACCCAGCGACCCACTGCCAATTGGCGGCGTTGCTCGCCAGATCGGCGTCCACCAGCGTGTCCCAGAACCAAGCTTCGCCTTCCTGCCACGGGATCATCAGGTGTTTGATCAGGAAGCTCGCGACGATCATCCGGACGCGATTATGCATCCAGCCGGTCTGCCACAACTGCCGCATCCCGGCATCAATCATCGGCACACCGGTCTGGCCTTTCTGCCACGCCGTCAGCATGGCTTTGTCGTCGCGCCACGGCATCCCGGCGAACTCGGGCTTGAGCGGCGTTTCGGGCAACCCGGGATTGTGCCAGAGCAGGTTCGCGCAGAACTCCCGCCACAGCAACTCCCGGATGAAGACCTCGCGACCCCGGCTTTTGGGCTGTTGGTGCACCCTGTGCCAGAGGTAGGCAGGCGAGATCTCGCCAAAATGCATATGGGGCGACAGCATCGAGGTCCCCTCGCGTCCCGGCTTGTCGCGCGCCGCGGCATAACCCGCCAGACCGTTCGCAAGGAACGTCTCTGCCCGGGCCATCGCTCCCGCTTCGCCTGGGGTCCAAACGTCGCGAAGCCCGGCTGCCCAATCAGGTTTCGTTGGCAGCAGGCCCCAATCTTCGAGCCGATCCGACCGGGAAGCTTTCGCGGCACGGATGGTCGTCGGGGCTGGCAGCGGCGGCCGGGGATCGCCCAGTGCCCGGCAGGCGTTGGCGAACGGGGTGTAGACGCTGAACGCCCCGTCGGTCTTGGTGCGCACCGCATCGGGATGGAATAAGGTGGTGGTGCGCATCCGGTGCAGATGCCCGTCGATCGCCTCCGACGCTGCCTTGTCCAAGCGCCGCGCATGAGGATCCGTCGACCCGCCGGTGAAGACCTCCGTCGCTCCGGTCTCCCTAACCATCTCCGCGATGATCGTGACACTGTCACCGCGCCGCAGGCTCAAACGGCTGCCTCGCTCGTTCAGCGCGGCCTGCAGTGCGGCCAAACTGTGATGCAGCCACCAGCGGGAGGCGCCCCCCAACGCCCAAGGACCAGCCGATTGGTCAAGCACGAACACCGGAAGGACCCGGCGGCCTGTCTCGACCGCGGCGTGGAGCGCGGCGTGGTCCTCGAGGCGCAGGTCGTCGCGGAACCACAGGAGAACAGGAACATCTGATGCGCTGGTCATGCCCGAGGATTTGGGAACGCTTCAAGTCGTGCCTACGGTGTGAGAGGTCACCCGCCGAAAGTCGTGTTGAAGCTCATCGTGTCATTGACCTCGCTCCCGTCGTGCAATCGCTCGAGGACATCGCGTGGCAGATGACGTCCGCACGCACACAAGATATGACGTTCCGGAGGAAGCAGAGCGTTCAAATGGGTCCGGAGCAACTGCGCCCGAATGCGAGCTGAGACGCCGCGTTTTTCGCGCAATCGTGATCGGAATGATTGCCTCGTCTCACCTTATGCGGCAACGGCCATCCTGGCGACCCACTATGGTCGCCAACGTCGCAACGAAGTCTCGATGTTCAGCGACCTGGCCCTTCTTAAGGCCGGTGTTCATCCCGTGACCTAGGGTAGGAGAACATACATGTGCCGCGTCCCCCGCCAGAAGGGACACGACCCGGTCGGAACCGCCTCGCTACCTTCCGTGACAGTGGAAACGTGTCGGGTTTTCGACACCTGCAAAGCCGAGCGTGGGCAAGTGCGGGCTGATAGTGGACGAAGCGTCGTCCACCAGGTCGGAGGTGGGGGAGGATGGGATTAGGTACACGCGCCATCTCTGGTCAGGAAGTGCGGTCAGAATCACTGGGATATCGTCCAGGCGCCGGCATCTCAGCTCCGTTGGCATCTTCGCCCCCCTCGTCCATCGATGCAGCGCCCGATGGTGGCGGTTGGCCTGTTAGCGGGCATCTGAACGAAACGATCTGGAAACATTTTGAATAACCCGCAACTAGCAAGTATTGTGGATAGTCATTGACAGTGAGCTGTCAGCATGATCAGCGTGCCCGGGTCGTTCGAGCACGGTTTTCATACGATCTGCAAGAGTTCGGATTTACGGTAAGGTATGACCGGATGGAGGGAAGGTTTCCTACCGAAATCCGGGACATTGATTTGCTCGAATAGAGGGCGAGAACCGGACATCTTCTCGCAGCCGTTTTCGCGACGCCGCTGTCATCTGTGCCACGGTAGTGCTTAAGTTTTGATATCGAACCAATGTTCCCATCGGCGCATCGGCGCATCGGCGCATCGGCATCGCGTCGGTCTGTCGCGTCAACCTTTCGGGGCAACACCGGTCTCTCTGGACGCTGCGGTCAATACCCCCTAACCCTCGCCTGCGGTAAAGTAAATCAGATCCCATGCCAGCGCCAATTCAAAAATTCCGTAATACAAATCACCTTACGCGACGTGATCCGGCTGAAGCGCGCATGCAATATCTGCACTGACTTCCACTTGAATTGTCGCGTGGCCAATGGAGAAGCGGTCGTGTAGTTCTTGGGCAAGTTCGACGAGAAATTGGTCGCCAGGATGGCCGGCAGGCATCAAGCAGTGGCACGTCAGAGCGGTTTCCGTCGTGCTCATAGGCCAAATATGCAAGTCATGAATTGCGGCTACGCCTGGCTGTTGCTCCAAAAATTGGGTGACATCGGCTGACTTGATTCCAGCCGGCACAGCATCGAGCGACATGCCAACGGAGTCGCGAAGCAACCCCCAGGTTCCAACGAGAATCATCCCGGCAATCACGATGCTCGTCAAGGGATCGAGCCAACTCCAGCTAGTGAACAGGATGATGGCCCCTGCCACTACCACGCCAATGGAAACGAGCGCGTCGCCAGCCATGTGCATGAAAGCTGCCCGCAGGTTGATGTCGCCCTTGCGGCCGGAGGCGAAGAGCCATGCGGTTACGCCGTTCGCCGCCACAATCATGATCGTGACACCATCGACCTCGGCCGGATGAATGAGGCGGCGGATACCTTCGATGAAAATTCCGCCGATCGTCACCAGCAGCAACACCGCATTGGCGAGCGCGGCCAATATAGTTCCGCGGCGTAACCCATAGGTGTGGGTCAAGGAGGGTGAACGCCGTGCCAAGATCGTCGCAACCCAGGCCATCACCAGGCCAAGCACGTCACCCAGGTTGTGCCCTGCGTCGGCTACGAGGGCGATTGAATTCGCCAGCAACCCATAGACGACCTCGGCGACGACGAAGCCCAGATTAAGGGTGGTGCCGACGGCAAACGCTAAACCAAAATCCTTCGGCGCATGTCCGTGCGCATGCCCTGCTCCGTGCCCATCTCCTGCACCGAGCACGTGGTCGTGGGCGTGTTGATGATCGTGATCCGACATGAGGGTGATCCTGGCGCAGGGTGGACAGCCGGTCTGTTACGTTAGATCGCTTATATGGACAGTATTCATGAGCGGCTTTATGCAGACATGGCTCCTGACCCGTCAATCAGCGCGGACGAGGTGATCGAGCTGGCCGAGATGCGTCGGCCGATGGGTGATCTGCGCCGGTTCAGGATCATTCTCGTGTGCCTTCAAGAACCTGCCTGTTGACTCGTAGAGCTGGCGCATGGCCCTAACCATACTCGGCGCCGTTACTTCGAGCGGCGATTGAGCCTCGGAGACCGGCCTATTTGAGATGAAGCCGAGAACGCACCGCTACAAGCGCCGCCAAACTGATCAGCGCTGTCAGCATCAGATAGAAGCTCGGCGCGTGCCGATCGCCGGTGAGCTGGATCAAGAGTGCCGCGAAGAACGGCGCGAAGCCCCCGAAGATCGGCACGGAAATGTTGTAGCTCAACGCCACGCCGGTGCCCCGCGTGCGGGTTGGAAAGAGCTCCGCCATCAACGACGGCAGCACGCCGCTATACGCGGTCTTCAAAAGGCTAAGCCAACAGACGATGAAGACCAGGACCAAGACCGTCGGTATCGCCGTCAGCAACACGAAGGCCGGGTATGCGGTGATCAGGGACAGCAGAGCCGCCGCGATCATAATCCACGTCCGGCCAACCTTGTCCGACCAATGGCCGATGACGGGCGACCCGACGGTAAGAATGAGTCCGCCGAGCAGCGTCGCGATAAATCCTGTTGATGGCGGCAGCTTCGGTTGCGTAACCGCGTAGGTTGGCATGTACAGGATCAAGTAATTCGAGCTGTTCGAGATGACGGCTATGCCAATGGCGAGCAAGACCCTACCGAGCTGACGCGTGAGCAACTCGCGCAACGGTGCCGGCGAGACGGGTGCGGCGATGAACTCGGGCGTCTCGTCGAGGTGGCGGCGGATGTAGAAGCCGATCGGCCCGATCAGGAGGCCGAACAGGTAGGGCGTTCGCCATCCCCAACTGTCGAGCTGGCCCTGCGTCAGCACGGTGGTGAGCACGATCCCGAAGGCGGAGGCTAGCACCGCCGCCAAGCCTTGTCCTGCCCACTGGAAGCTGGCGAAGAAGCCCTTTCGGCCCGGCCCGTGCTCGATGAGGAACGAGGTCGCGCTGCCGAACTCGCCGCCGACAGAAACGCCCTGCATCAGCCGGGCGATCAGGACGCAGGCGGGTGCCAGTAGGCCGATTGATCCGTATGTCGGCGTGATCGCCATCAGCAGCGTGCCGATCATCATCAGTTGGATCGACACCAAGAGCGATGCCTTTCGTCCAGCGCGATCCGCGTACACGCCGAGCACGAGGGCTCCGAGCGGCCGGACCAGATAGGAGGCTCCGAACGTGCCGAGCGCGAGGAGCAGGGAAACAGCCTGGTCGTTGGATGGGAAGAACAGGCGGGAGAAGGTGACTGCAAGATATCCGTAGATCAGCAGATCGAACCATTCGAGCGCATTGCCGATCGACGCGGCGCCGACGGTTTGCCATGTCCGATGCGCGGAACCGCTCGGAGTTGAAGCAGCCATCCAGCGGGCTCCCCTGTTGTGCGCCGGCGGCATCATTTGGGAGTGCCCCCGGACTCGCACTTTGCCAGCCACGCCAAGCCCGGGAAATAGTCGCTGGTGAGGTCGCCCGGAATCGACGGTCATTCCCCTCACGAAGCTAGCGCTCGGCGCCACACGTCACGCGGTCGCCGACCACGCGGTTTCGGTGGCGACGGTTCCGACATAGCCTCGGAATTGAGGTTCGGCCGGTTCACCCTTGGCATCGGAAAGTGGAACCACCTTGGCCTGATCCGGAGCGCCCACTCTGTTTCAACATGCTCGTCAGGGCGAAGCATCGTGCCGTCGTCGGTTACGCCGTCGCGCTCGGTCAGGTGGGGAGGCTCATACGAAGACGTTTCGCGGCTTTGCGGGTGTTTAAACAGGTGCCATGGGTTCCGGCTGCTGGTTCTTTAGGTCCCAGCGATGACCGATCGACCGCGACGAATTTATTTTTCGTTCGCCTTAGAATTCTTCTCCTTGGGGCGGGTCCCCCCAAGGGCCCGCATCGAACTTACAGCGGCTGAGCGCTTATCTGAGTCCCTGCCTCCATGGGCGTCGGCCGGCTGGGTTCCAGCACATTCGGAAGCGCGATGTATCGACGCCTCAACAGAAGAAATGGCTCCTCGACGAACCGGAAGCTCAACCAGCCCATTGGGACCATCAGGCAGAAGCACAGCGTTGACCAGAGGCACGCGACGTAGAAATTGGTGATGCCCATTACGTGGTGGTCGATGAACTGCGCGAGACGGAAAACCACAAACACGTGCAACAGGTAGATGGAATAGCTGTAACTACCCGCCTTCCCGATCAGGCCGGATATGCCGTCGCAGCGCGGGGAGAAGCTGCTGTCATAGTAGGCGATGAGAACGCTGTAGGCAGCTCCCTCGATCGTAGGAATGATTATCCAGAGCGGCGTTGCAGATGGATATCCGCCCATTTCGTAGAACCCGCCTGCAGAATCGAAGGCATAATAAAAGGCTGCGAAGGACAACCCTGTCGCGGCGGCGAATAAGTGCGTGCCTCGAAGGGAAGCGCGATGCCGGAAGACGAAGATCCCGAGCAAAAACTGATCTATGTGGCCGATAATCGTCCAGTACGCGAGATACTGTATACTGTTATAACATAAGAATAATCCTAATCGGGTCAGGATGGCCGCAGATAGGAATGCAAGGGGAGCTAGCCGCCAGCGGCGAAAGGCCATCATGAGTAATGGAAGCACCAAATAGAAGTGCGCCTCAACAGTGATCGACCATGCTCCGTTCGGCAATGACGGCAGCACAATGCCGTCGAGAAGTTCCAAGAAATAAACCCGAAGTTGCAGGTCGCCGGAGTGCAGATATCGCCCGAGGTCAACTATCGCGACTACAAGCAGAAGCAACGGTGCAAGCCGCAGAAACCGGTTCCACAGAAACAGCTGATACTTGACTGTCTTTCCATCGAGTATCTTCGCAAAGAGGTATCCTGATAGTGTCATAAATAGTGCGACGCCGGTGTGTCCCTCATCCAGTATCGCAAGGGGAAATATAATCGGCGCTCCCGTAAATGGCACCGGAAAGCCGTTGTTAGAGTGCGTGAAGTGCCAAGTGAACACCATGAGGGCAGCGAGCGCACGTATATGATCTAACGCAATCCAATGCTGCCCAGTGGAAGATCGCATCATTTAATCCCACGACAAAGCTTATTATACGGGCGGTTCAATAGCTCATGGCACGCAGGTGCGTCTACTAAAAGCTAGTTTTGAGACGATAATCGGACTTGGATAGCAACGGCTGACGATGCTCGAAAGTCGCCAGCCTGCTGTATCCCGGATTGCGATGGCTACAGGTTTCGCACAGGCCGGCCCGTTGCGAAAGTCTAGATGCCTAGTCCGCGTGGCCCCCAAAATAGAACGGCCGGTGGCCGGCGAACAGCTGACCCCATCCCCAGGCGGCCGCACGATCCACCACCGGATGCAGCGCCAGGTCCGCCGCCGTCACGGCACAGGCCAACCATAGATTTTGGGCTAGCGTGGCGACGACCAGGAACAGCACCGTCGCCTCGATCGTCTTGTGTCCCAACGCCGTCAGGAAGTGCCACCGTTGTGCTGAACCGCGCTTGCCGATCAGGCTGAGGACCGTGCCACGCACATTATCGTTCGCCGTGGCCGGCTTGTCCGGCTCGATCGTACCAAGCGCAACGGTTTGGTTGGTCATGCGGTCGATAAGGATGAACGAGCCCAGGTCTCTGTCGTGCAGGTAGGTGGTGGCCGCGATCGCCTTGTCGAAGCGCAGATCGGCCACGCCAATCCCGTTCATCGTCAGCGTGTCCGCAGAATGCTCAATGAAGCTGTGAATATCCACCGCGTGGCGCAGCGCAACGACTTCAGCGTTGGCCTCCGCGGTGCCTAGCTTGATGAGAAATCCCTGGCCGAGGTGCAGCGGCTTGTCGACCATCCAGAGCAAACGGGCGGTCATCCCCTTGCGCGCTCGCATTGTTGAGGCTTCGTGCACGATGACGTCGCCACGCGATACGTCGACCTCGTCCGCCAGGGTGAGGGTCACCGCTTGGCCCGCGGTCGCGGCGGGGAGATCGCCATCGGCTGTCACGATGCGCGAGATAGTACTGGTGTGCCGGCTTGGCAGCACTGTCACTCGATCGCCGACCCGTGCCATTCCAGTGGCGACGGTTCCGGCATAGCCGCGGAAATCGAGGTTGGGCCGGTTTACCCATTGCACCGGAAAATGAAATCGCTTGGCCTGGTTGGGGGCTTCGCCGATCGTGATGTTCTCGAGGTGCGTCAGCAGCGCGCTGCCCCGGTACCAGGGTGTTCGCGGCGAGTGCTCGGCGATGTTGTCGCCCTCCCGCGCGCACAGCGGGATCGGAACGATCAATTCGAAACCAAGAGAGGCGACCGCCCGGGTATAGGCAGCGACAATTGTGTTGTAGGTAGCTTGGTCGAAGCCAACCAGGTCCATCTTGTTGACGGCCAAAACGACGTGCCTGACGCCCACCATAGATACGATAAAGGAATGACGGCGGGTCTGCGGCAGGACGCCCTTACGGGCGTCGACCAGAATGATCGCGAGTTCCGCGGTCGAAGCACCAGTCGCCATGTTGCGGGTATATTGCTCATGGCCCGGAGTGTCGGCGACGATGAAGGAACGGTGGGGCGTCGAAAAATACCGGTAGGCGACGTCGATGGTGATGCCCTGCTCGCGCTCCGCCGACAGCCCGTCAACCAACAAGGCAAAGTCCCGCGCCTGACCGTCGGTGCCGAATTTTCTGGAGTCTCGATCCAGGGCCACGAGCTGGTCGTCGAGCACGGAATTTGAATCGAACAACAAACGACCCAGCAGGGTGGATTTGCCGTCGTCGACCGAGCCACAGGTCAGGATGCGGAGGAGAGAGGCCTCTCGTGCCGCCGGCGTCGTGGCGGCAAGCGCGGCGCTCATCAGAAATACCCTTCTTGTTTTTTCTGTTCCATCGAGGCGCTGCCGTCATGATCGATCACCCGGCCTTCGCGTTCGGAGGAGCGGGAGTCGCGCATTTCCGCGATGATCTCGGATAATGTGGCCGCATGGCTCTCGACCGCGCCGGTCAGCGGGTAGCAGCCGAGGGTGCGAAAGCGGACCCATCTTGTTTCGACATGTTCGCCGGGACGAAGTGTCATTCGGTCGTCATCGCGCATGATCAGGGCGCCGTCACGCTCGATCACCGGGCGCGGGGCCGCGAAATACAGCGGCACGACCGGTATGTCTTCCTGGGCGATGTAGTCCCAGATATCAGCCTCAGTCCAGTTCGAGAGAGGAAAGACGCGAAAACTTTCGCCGGCTCGCTTGCGGGTGTTGAACAGGCGCCAAGGCTCGGGTCGCTGGTTCTTCGGGTCCCAGCGATGCTCGGCTGACCGCAAGGAGAACACGCGTTCTTTCGCCCGCGATTTCTCCTCATCGCGGCGGGCGCCCCCGAAGGCCGCGTCGAATTTGTAACGATCGAACGCCTGCTTCAGGGCCTGTGTCTTCATCACGTCGGTGTGCAGCCGCGAGCCCGAACTGAATGGATTGACGCCGGCCCGCACTCCGTCCTCATTGATGTGGACGATCAGCTTGCAGCCGAGTTCCTTGGCACGACGGTCGCGGAACTCGATCATTTCGCGAAATTTCCAGGTCGTATCGACGTGGAGCAGCGGGAACGGCAGCGGCGCCGGATAGAATGCCTTGATGGCGAGATGCAGCAGAACCGCGCTGTCCTTGCCGATGGAATAGAGCAACACCGGATTGTCCGCGGTGGCGAGCACCTCGCGAAAGATGTGGATGCTTTCGGCTTCCAGACGCTGGAGATGGGTCAGGACGGGAGGCGAACCTATCGGATGCCGCGGAACGACGAATGGCGCTTTAGCTGTGGCGAGCCGGCCCTGGGGTCGAGCCGCGGGCTCAGGCAATCTCGCGGTCGGCCGGAAATGGCGAGTGAGGGGCAGACGATGACGAATGGCACTCATCCCGGAGCCTCTCATGACTTGCGCACCAGGCGGCCATCCGGCATCAGATGCAGACCGCATTCTCGCGTTTGATCTTGTTCCCACCACCAGCGACCGGCGCGCTCGGGCTCGCCTGGGGCAACGGCGCGGGTGCAGGGGGCGCATCCGATGGACAGGAAGCCTTGATCGTGGAGCACGTTCGATGGAACGTTCTCATTACGGATCAATTTTGTGACCTGGTCCCGCGACCAATCCAGCAACGGATTGACTTTCAGCAGTTGCCGTTCGGTATCGAAAATGGCGAAGTCCAATCCTCGCCGGTTGTCTGACTGATCCGCGCGCAGCCCGGTCAGCCACGCCGCGGCACCTTGGAGCGCCCGGTTCAACGGTTCCACCTTACGCACCTCGCAGCAGGCGTGCCTGGCGTTGATCGAGTGGTAGAACCCATTGATACCGTTCTGATGCACCAACGATGTGAGGGCGTCGCAGCGCGGATTGAACGCCTGCACCTTAATACCGTATCGCTGTTCAGTTTCGGCCCAGACCGAATATGTTTCGGGAAACAGCCGTCCCGTGTCCAATGTCACGAAATGGCAATCGATGCCGGACTCGATGATCAGATGCGTAAGCGCCTGATCTTCCAATCCGAAGCTGGTCGTGAAGACTACCGGCCCGACTATCTCACGGGCAAGCAAGGCCAGACGGCCGGGGACGTCCAGACGTGCAAAAGCCTCGTTCAGGGTTTCCCTGGACGTTTCTTTAAAAGTAGCCGCCGGTATGACGCAATCGACGTCATTCCGGTCGCCATCCAACCAATCAGCCACCGTATTAGCCTCGCGATCCATGGCCGGGTTGTGGAACCAACGGCCTCGGAGTTGATATACGGCCGTTCAGTGCGGGATGAAATCACGATTTGACCGCGCAAGGATCGGTGCAACCGGGCCGTTGGCGGGGCTTTCCAGGCGTTTGCCAGAACATACTCCCGTGTCGAGAAATGCTGGTTATTTTCACTCCTTCGCTGCGTCGCAGCAGAACGCTGTTCCTGAGGGCTATTTGGCGGCCCTCCGCGACCCTGTGCATTTTCATGGCCGGTATGATCAAAAAGCGACACTGTTGCCGCTGGTGCGCTGGATTTGGGTGGGAAAGCCTTGCCGCCTTGCCCTCCTGGCCGCAAACCCTTACTCAGCCGACCGAGCCGAAAGCCAAGGAGGGCCGCGATGGCGACCGAACGCACTTTGTCGATTATCAAGCCGGATGCGACGCGGCGCAATTTGACCGGCGCGGTCAACGCCCTTCTCGAGGAAGCCGGGCTGAGGATCGTCGCGCAGAAGCGCATCCATATGACGCAGGCCCAGGCAGAAAGCTTTTACGGCGTCCATGCGGCTCGGCCGTTCTTCCGTGACTTGGTGACCTTCATGATATCGGGCCCCGTCGTGGTTCAGGTGTTGGAAGGCGACAATGCCGTCACGCGCAACCGTGACGTCATGGGCGCAACCAATCCGGCCAACGCCGCGGACGGCACCATTCGCAAACGGTTTGCTGAAAGCATCGAGGCGAACTCGGTCCACGGGTCGGACAGCGCGGAGAACGCGGCGACGGAGATCGCCTACTTTTTTGCCGGGACCGAAATCGTCGGATGAGATCGGGCTACTCGGATTGGCTCGGGCTTCTGGGCCGCGTTCTGATGAGCGCGATCTTCATCTCGGCCGGGTACAACAAAGCGATGGCGCCGACAGCGACCATGGCGATGATGGGGCATTATGGATTGCCGATGCCGGGAGCGGCCTATGCGGTGACGTTGATCGTCGAACTCGGAGTGGGCATCGTGTTCCTGCTCGGATATCGCGCGCGACTGACGGCCTTGGTCCTCGCGGTGTGGTGCATCGCGACGGCGATGGTCGCGCATTACCATCCGGGCGATACCGGGCAAATGATCCACTTTATGAAGAACGTCTGTATGGCGGGTGGCTTCCTGCAGATCGTGGCGTTCGGTGCTGGCCGCATCAGCTTCGACCGCGGTTAAGCCGCAAAGTTCCCTGCGGGCGTTCGTGATTTACGGCGTCGGAGTTAACGCCAACGGTAGGGGAGAATGCCGTGACTAACGACGTTATCGACGATTATGCCGTTTCGACTGCCGGTGGCCTTGCCGAGGCCCTTGCAAATCGCCGGATCGGAGCCCTCGAGCTATTCGAGGCTGCCGTCGCGGCTATTGAAGCCACGGACGGTCCGATCAATGCCGTTGTGGTGCGAGACTTCGACCGCGCCCGTGATGCCGCCAAAGCCGCCGACGTGGCGCTGGCCCGCGGTGAGCGGCGGCCGTTGCTCGGGGTTCCGATGACGGTCAAGGAGTCAAACCATATCGCCGGGCTGCCTACGACCTGGGGGCTTGTCCCGTTCAGTGGGTGGACCCCGAACTGGGATTCGACCGGGGTGGCTCGCCTCAAAGCGGCCGGTGCAGTGATTTTGGGCAAAACCAATATCCCGACTTCTCTCGACGACTGGCAAAGCGCCAATCCTATTTATGGCCGCACGAACAACCCGATCGATTTGACGCGGACCCCTGGCGGTTCATCTGGCGGCGGAGCGGCCGCAGTGGCCTCGGGCATGGTTCCGCTGGAGTTCGGTTCCGACCTGGGCGGCTCTATCCGCGTTCCGGCTCATTTTTGTGGCGTGTACGGGCACAAGCCGAGCTTTGGTCTGATTCCGCAAACCGGCCATGCTCCGCCGGGCATAGCCGAGCCCACCACCGGGATCGAGATCGGCGTGTTGGGGCCGCTGGCACGCTCGGTCGGCGATCTCGAACTTGCCCTTGACGTGCTGGCGGGACCGGAGGGCGAGATGGCCAAGGGATATCGGCTGACGCTTCCGGCACCGCGCGCGCGGCGGTTGTCCGATCTGCGCGTCCTGGTCGTCGACCATCATCCGGTGGCGGGCGTGGATGCCGAGATGCTGGGCGTGCTGCATGGCCTAGTTGAAGCGATGGCCCGCGGCGGGACCAAGGTTGTTCGAGCCGCCACCGTTACCGATCTGCCGGATTTCAGTGAAGGGCACGGCCTCTACCTGGCCATGCTGGATGCAATCATAAGCCGCATGGCGCCGGGCCTCGGCGAGCCGATCACGGCTGGGGCGTGGATGAATCTGCTTGGCGCGCAGGATACCATCTGCCGGCGTTGGGCGAAGGTGTTCGAGGAGGTGGATGTCGTCCTGGCCCCGCCGTTTGGTGTGGCTTCCTTCCCACATATCGACGAGCCGGACCAGGAAAAGCGGACCTTGCTGATCGATGGCAAGTCCAGCCCTTATGGTGCGCAGATCGCGTGGCCGGGAATCGCGAAGTCTCGCCAGCTTGCCGGCGACCTGTGTGCCGGCGGGGAAGACGTCTGGCGGGTTGCCGGTCGGCGTGCAGATCATCGGACCGTTTCTTGAAGACCGCACGACACTTGCTGTTGGCGCAATGATCGGGGCGTTGGCGGGTCGCTGAGTTGGGTGTTGCTTCTAGGCGCCGGCGACAAAGGTCGGCCTGGTGGAGATCAGACCGCAAAGCCGTGTCTGTTTAAATCGACGGTGGTTATCAGGTTCATCCCGCATGATTTCCTCTTCACTGCAACCGCCGCAAGTCGTCCCACTCAGCGAAGTTGCTGATTATCGTTGGCTCCAGTCTCGGCTCCAGCGCTGTTCTGAATTTTATTGCACGCCCCTTCAGGCAGGCGTCTTCAATGATGCTGGCGTCAATGCTTCCCCGAGAAACCTCAGCCGCCAGCCGATCAAAAAAGGTTCCTATTTCGGCAATTTGATTGAGGGCCTCCGGCTCTGCAATCTGATTTCCCTGCCTCAATAAAGCTATCGCGGATGTGTAATCGCCAGCATGTGCCCGCCAGTCGTTGATATATTCTCTTGCCCGCTCTTCTGCGGCCTTCCTGACGGTATCTGCTCTGGCGGCGGTAGTGCGGCGAACGGGATTTCTGCGGCTCCGGAGCGGGACAGCTATCGAGAAAAATAGAGCTGCCCCCGCAAGTGACGGGGAGATCCAAGCCGGGACGGCTGGAGGCTGATTTTCTTTGGCCTGCTCGCGTAATACCGCCGCCTTCGCGGCATGATCTATCGCATCATCAAGCTGCTGGGTAGTGACAAATGGCTGGGTGGCTTGCGCGATATCGTGCTTCGTGGCGGCGATCTGTTCAATGTCGGCCCGAAGCTTTCCCAGAAGGTCGTCCACCTCGGCCTTTGAATATCCTTGTGGTGCGGCTGTTGGTGGGGCTCCCTGTTGGGCCGGCTTCGGAGGAATTTTAGACAGCAACTCGCTCCGGAGTTGGTCGATCAAATGGTCGACCTCTGCCTTGCTATAATTGTGTGACGGCTTAGCACCGAAAGCAGTTGTGGCGCATATGAACAAGTACGCTGCCAAAGCGGCGAAAGATAAATTGCGTCTCACGAGTTGCAGTCTCCGATTGTCCCTGCAAGAACAGCATGCAAATCCGTCGCAAGGCAAGGGTCGCAATGAACTGACCGTTTAGCTGAACGGCGGACGGCAGCGTGGTGCATGGATCAGAGGTGTCAGCGCAATGGGCCTGATCCCTTTTGGGGTCAGACGATGCGGACATAGTTCGGGTGGCCCAACCCCAGCATACGGTTGAGGACATCAACCCGCCACGTTGACTTCAATCATCCGACGTTCGTCTATACGTGAGCGCAGTCCGTCGCCGATCACGTGTTTCCATCGCCCGATCGACGCCTCGACTTGGCGCGCTTGTTGTAGCCGGAGGCTTTCTGCCAAGCCCTGCGGCGCGTCTCGGCGATGCACTGGAGGTGACAGTTGCGCTGCGTTGGCGCTGTCGCCTCTTTGTCGCTCAGCGTCGCTGTGCGGCGTGGCGGTGGAACCATCACTGCCGCATCGGGGTGACGCTCGGCAACCTCGGCGTAAACGCCATCCGGGTCATAGGCGCCATCAGCGGTGACTGAGGCCAGCGGACCGGAGACCTTATCCAGCAAAGGGCCAACCTCGACCGAATCGGCGTCCTCCGGTCGCCGGTCACAGGCGCGTCGCGGTGGAAACGCAGGAACTAAAGCGCGGCCAAGCATTCGCGGCGCGTTTGACCAATTCACACCGGAGCCTAGTCAAGCGTCAATGAAAAACGACGCAATAGTATGGCAAGCTGTCGTAGAACAGTCGATAGTTGCTGGTATCCCTTAACCCGCACCTTCCCGGTAGTAGTGCAGCCGATGCGCCCGGTTCCCGATTATGCGGCGATCTATTTCTCGACTAGGCAACCTCTGTCGTCCTGATCGCTTGGTCGTCGTCAGGGGCTTCTCTTGAAATACCTGCAAGCGTTTGACTCAACTCGTCTATCGTTATGCATCCGATACAGTGAAAAACTGCGAGGATCGGAGACGGCGTTCGATTTGTAGTGTTAAAAAATTGCTGAACTCCCCGAAGGCGCTCGGTATTGACAGGTATTGACGCCTTCCGACTGGGTCACCTCAGGGCGATTACTTTAATCCTCGAAGCGCTGGAATCCGAATGGGGCCATAGCGGCGAATGCGGCATCCGAGCGAATGAACGACAGCCAGGCTCGGGCGGCTTCCATGTGGGCGGCGGCGGGGACCATCGCGGCGCTGTAGATCGCTCGCACGTTGTGCTCCGCCGGAATGTCGACGTGGGCAATGGGATGGCCTTGGCTTTCTTGGAAGATTGCCTCGGACCGCCAGGTGACCCCGGCCTGACCCAACCCCTGCATGAGCAACAGCGGAGTTCTGGCGGTGGTGGATGCGGGTCAGCACGGTCATTCCGGCGGCGACCTTGGTGGCGTAGACCGCTTGCGCCAGCGCCTGGCCGCCTGCTTTGACCAGCGATGCCCGGATCTGCCGCGCTACGCCCTCGAATTCCGGATTGGGCATAATCAGCGCCAGATCGGGCCGAGCGAGATCGGCAAGGCTGGTGATGTGGGCGGGGTTTGCGGCGGGTATCATGATAGTCAGATCGTTGGTGGCGAACGAAACCACCGGCCCGGCGAGCCGGCCGTCCTTCACCCAGGCCTCGCTGGCGCGCTGCTCGGCCATCATCACGTCAGGCTTTGCGGTGAACGTCAGGTTGCCGGAGGTGATGGTGCCGCCGCCCTCCATTTGCTTCAGCAGCAGACCGGGGGGCAGCGTCTCATAGAATATCCGGCCGCGATAGGACGGGTAGGCCTCGCCGAACGCCCGGACGATGACTGCCATGGCAAAGAAATAGTTACCCGACGCGTACAGCACCAAGGCAGGATCATCGAGGCTGCCGTGGAAATCCGCCATGTCGTCGACCGGGGGGACGGTGAACACCAGGCCTCGCCGGGTGGCGTCATCGTTCTCGCCGTTCTGCCAGGGCGGATATAGCGCCTCGGCTGCAGCCAGCCGGGCGGCCGGCGTTTCGGGCGGTGGCGCCGCCGCGCTGCAGAAGATCGCCGCCGACACCAGGGCCGAGACGAGGTGCTGGTTCATCGCGAGTAGGCAAAACCCGCCGTGGCAAGCTCGACCACAGTACCTACGGCACCGGGGGTGAGCACGACGCCGTCGATCAGGTGGTTGCTGAGCTCCGCGCACATTGCTTCGAGAGATAATTTGTCAGGGTTGTTATCCGCGGCGATCAGGCGCTGCGCCACCTCCCAGACCGCGTTGTGGCACGCCATGAACACCACGCCCCGCCGTTGCAGGGACTGAATACTGTTGGAGCGCGGCGAAAAAGCGCCGATGGGATTTTGAAAATATTGCGGATCGTGCTCCGCCGCCGCTGGGACGGCGACGAAGCTGTTGTGGGCCAGGTTGCCGCCGGCGAGTTTCGCGAGGCCGTATTTTTCCCACATCGCATCGTCGTAAAGTGCGAATTGCGCGGGTCCGTGAGTGACCGATACGCAGAGGAAATCGGGATGCTTGAACCCCCAGATCTGGGTGTTCATCGAGTTGCGCATCACGTTCAGCCACTGCCCGTGCAGATCGGTGTTGTCCCAACTCTGCTTCGGGCCACCGGCGTAGTGTAGCACGGCGTCCAAGGCTTCGGCATCCCATTGGTCGGGCTGATCGAGGATCATCGGCACGGACTTGAAGTCTCGCCGGCGGGGCAGTGCTGCGAGATGCTGCGTCAGGGCATCGAGGGTGCGGTGGGCGTCGGCTGGAATACCGGGTTGATCAGGCGCGGCGGCGACGGTGCCCGCGGCCGCCAGAGCGACGCCCAGGGTTTTCAGGGTCTGGCGGCGTGGTGTGAGCATTCGTGTCTCCTTCGTAGGCGTCAGGCCTCAGTTGGTGGCGGCTGCGCCGGTGCTGTTGGCCTTCATCCAGGCCTGGATCGGGGGCCAGGGACCCAGCCGATGTTGCTCCGCTGTAAACGGTCCGAGAAAGGGCGGATAGGCCGCGTCCACCGGCTTGCGAGCGCGGTCGGGGAAATCCGCTTCCAGATCGGGTTTCTTCGGGCGCGATTGCTCGTTGATGTAGGCGCTCACATCGAAAGCATCGGCAGCGGAAAGCGCGGGCGCTTCGAAGGTGATTCCGAGGGGCATGTTGGCGCGGACGAACTGGGCGACGGTGATGGCGCGCGCCATTCCAGCGCCGTCGTTATAGCTATCTGGTCCCCATAACGGGGGGAAGCGGTACCGGCGGCCTGCCTGTGCTGCCTCTTCTGGACTTAAGCGCTGTCCTTGGCCGTTTTCGCCATGGCAGACGGCACAGCTCTCGGCGAAGACCTGACGGCCGCGGGTCGGGTTGGCAGAGCTTTCCGGCAACGGCAGCGCCGGAGCGCCCCGACCGTCGAGTGACTTGCCTACCGGTTCGGCGGAACTGATGAATTTGATGTAGGTGAGCATTGCCTTCATCTCAGGCCCGTCGATGGGCAGCGCCTTGCCGTTCAGGCTACGCTCCATGCAGCCGTTGATGCGATCCTCCATCGTGCGAACCTCGTTCTCACGCGCGATGTACAGGGGAAAGACACCCCAAATGCCGGCCAGCGGCAGGCCGAAGCGCTGGGTTCCGGCGGTCAGGTGGCAGGATTGGCAATCGAGGCCGTTGCCGCCGTAACGCCTGGCCGGATCGGCTGCATCGGGGCCGATCAACGAGGAGGTCTTCACGATCAGATCCCGACCTTGGCGAACGGTCCGGCCGAAGGCGTCGTCGGGTAATGTATCCGGATCCGGGACATTCCACGCGGGTTGGGCAGCGGCGACCCCGGACAGGAGTGTTACGACCACCCCAGTCAATATAATCCGTTTCCGCAAATCGGCCACCCTGAGGCTGAGTTCTGATTACGATTAACCCGGACATTCGCTGAATACCAGACCGGACGGCGGGCACGGGCGGTTCTATATCATCGGTCGGGGCCGACCGGTAGCGTGGCCGAGGAGAACGTTTGCGGCGTGGTGCGGACGCCGTCCGCGCGGTTGGATGCGAAGGGCACGGGCTATATATTTGGAGTACAGAATGGCAGTCTCTTCTTTTCGCAAGGTAACGCGCAACCTTGCTTACGGACTGGAAATCACTTTTCGCTACAAGATTGAAAGTGGTAATATCAAGTATTACTGGGCAGTTAGATCTGATGCTCTCAAAAGGACTCCCAGCAAGTATGATAAGTCGACTTTGAACAGAATGGGGACACAGCAGGAACATTTTCCAGAGCGTCCGTTGGGACGCGATCACCGCAAGGCCTATCAACGGCGTGTCGGCGAGCCTGGGTGAACCGTATCTGAGCGACTGTCTCGATTATACGTGGCTTGATACTCTGTTCCTTAACATGCTGATACTGCTTGGAACGCTCGCTCAATGTGCGGCCGATCCCCATGCGGGAAACGTATCCGTTGCCGTGCGCACAGGTCACCTAATGCCGAACGTATTGGCGATCAGGGGTGTATCTACGAGAATATGCGGTGCGACGGCATGGTATCCAATCGCGTGAACCCAGGCGTTTCCGGTGCGCAGGGTGATGAATGTTTTGATCATGCCGGGACCAAAGTACTGCAGGGCGACAAAGATCAGGGATAGCGTCGCATTTCGTGGGGTACTGAAGACCGACCATCCCTCAACGATGTGCATGGCCGCATAGGTAACGCCACCGAGGATAACGGTCGCGGGGAACGAATCAGTCAACTTGAGGTAGCGCGGGATGAGGATCGCGTAGATCAACACCATGGTCGGCAGGACCGTTCCGAGCATGAAGATGCCGAACGACAAAGGGGCACCCAGCAGGATCTGGCGGCCGCTCATGTCGAAGAAGCCGGTAAATGTGGTCAGTTCGACCAGACCTTCGATTGTCCCGACCACCACGATGACCAGAAGATCGTTTGTTCTATTGGTCGATCGCAGGTTTAGATCCATTGCCGAGTAGCGGCTGCGGAACCAGAGATACGGTGCGACAGCGAACACCACGAAATTGTAAATTGCCCAGGTCCAGACCTCACCAACGTGGGGCGGGGTCGCGCAGCCGACGAGCGTTCCGGCGAGATGGAAGCTGAACGGAGCATAGCCGAGGGCCGGACCAACGAGCCACCCGCCGATCTGGCCCACCGCGGCGTAGGAGAGGAGGCATATTGTTTCCAGCTTTGCCTGGGACCGGGTGGGCGCTCGCGCGGCGAGATCGGGGCTTGCACGCCGGCAGGTGAGGATCGCAACGACGGCCATGAGCAGGAAGACTTCGATCAATCCCGCGCTCGGGAGCGCCACTTGCTGAAGGAACGGCAGGGTAGCCAACGCGGGCCGGTCGAATGGCAAGACTCCGCGGGCTAGCAGCAGGACGGCGGCATTGGCAGCCACCCAGAGGGCAATGGCAATCTGAACAGCCGGTTGGACGGCGGTTGCACGAAGCCAGGCGCGCAGCGAAGCACGTCGCGCCTGGGCGACGTTCATCCTTGGATGTCGCGGCGGCGGATATGCGCTTGTGACAGCGACCGGCCATTGGGCTCAAGGCGGTATTCGATCAGTCCAACCGTGTAGGCTTGTTGCAGTGCGTGAACAGGCTTGCCTGGGTTCATCTTCTTGGTCCTGACGCATAACAGCAGGGAACGCCGCGTGGCGAATGAGCGGGAGAGCTGTCAGCCGTTGATTTACGGCGACATGTCCGAGCGCCGTCCGATCAGTGGTTGCGGATGTCGAAGCGTCTGACCAGGCCGCCGTCGATCCTAAAGATGTGGCCTGACTACCTTATCCAGCAGCAACTGGCCGTTAAGATCGTGCACGGTCTGTCGGACAGCAGCCGAACAATTGGGGATCGGCGAGATTACCCTTCTTGTCATCCGGCCCGACGGGCACATCGGCCTCCGATCCGACCGCAATCATGTCGAGGACCTAACAGCCTACCACCGGTTGCTAGTGTCAGGCCAAATATAACTCGCCGCCTTGCATCTCCTGAAGCGCGTTTCTCGTTGGAGATGGCCGCCGCGAGAGAGCCAGTGAGTCAAGTCGCCTTCGCTCTTCTGGGAAGGGCAGGCGCTCCCCCCGCACGGCCGCTGACTGACAGCGGCCCGGATGGCGGACGTGGTCTTGTGCTGCCGTCCGGAGACAGGATGAACGGACGGCAGCTTTTCGCGCCAGCGATCCTTGCTCTCAACGCTGGCGCGCTGATGCGGTGCCTGCCTTCGCCATGGCCGCCCTGACGTTATCGGGATTGGTAAAGGTGAGATATTCTCTCGCATACTCAGGTGGCAGAATCTCAACCATCGTCTCGTTCTCGACCCAGACCTCGATCACATGAAACGGGCCGCGATTGCAATCAAAGCAGTGCCACCCCGCGCGCCGTGCGATCGTCTGAACAGTATCGGCGTCAGTCGAGACGCTGAGCGCGAAATGCGTCGAGCCATATCCACGTGCTTCCGTCTTCACGAAGTTGCCACCCACCTCTCCGCCAGGCTGAAGCTCTGTTCCCGCCGGATAAACCTCAACCCCCGACCCATGTTCGTCGAGTTGAAGCGCGAAGAAACTGCCCGGGTTGGGCGGGAAGGGCACCGCGGTTCCGCCCATCAGTTCGGCGAGCACTCCGGCGGCGTGCTTCGGGTCTCGCGCGGCGATCGACAGATGATGGATCATGGCTTCCTCACGAATTCAGTTTCGGCATGGATAGCATGAATGCACCCGCCGTTCCAACGAGCCCGGTCGTTCGAACGAGGTTGCTTTTTTGCGTCTCGGACGCCAATTGACCGCAAAGGCTCCGGTCGGCGCAGATGGCCTCTTAAGCGGACCTGGCGGGCAGGTTACAGGGGGCCCCGAGGCAACTGTAATACCTAATTTGCCTTCTGTCCCACGTACACCGTTGCCGTTCGGCCAAGCACCAGCTGAACCGCGGGCGGCACCCCATCGAGCTTCACCCGAACGGGAACGCGTTGTGCCAAACGAACCCACGTGAATGTCGGATTGATGTTGGCCAGCAGGTCGGGGCTGTCACTCCGCTCGCGATCGGCGATACCCGCGGAGATGCTTTCGACATGTCCCGTCAACAACTCGGATTCCCCCATCAGGCGAACCCGGACGGGGTCGCCCACGTGGATCTTCGGCAATTTTGTTTCCTCAAAATAACCTTCTACCCGAAGTGTCGCGCGGTCCACTAGCGCCATAACGCCTTTCCCGGCGGACACATAGTCGCCAGGCTCAAGGTTCACATTGGTAACCGTGCCGTCAACCGGACTGACTACTTCCGAGCGCTTCAGGTTCAGTTGTGCAACGGCTCGGTCCGCCAGTGCTTGGCGGTAAGCCGCTGACGCCGCGTCGGCCGTGGCCTGGCGGCTCTGCTGTTGCTCCTGCGATACGGACAGCGCATTCAATTTCTGCGTCCGTTCCGTCTCCCGCTCCGCTTCGTCCATCTGGGCTTTCCGATTGGCGGCTTGTGCATCTGCCTGCGCCAGGGCCAGCTCGAACCGCGCCGGATCAATGCGGAACAAGACGTCCCCGCGCTTGACCGGCTGATTATCGTGCACCAGCACCTCGCTGGTCAGCCCGGACACATCTGGCGCAATCGTCACGACATCGGCACGTATACGCCCGTCGCGGGTCCAAGGCGATTCCTCATAGTAGATCCATAAGCTTCGCCCGGCGACGATCGCGACCGCGACGATCACCAGTGTCAGAAGGGCGCGACCCGTCTCAGGAGCCAGCCGACGGAACAGTGATCTCATGGCTGGATCCAGAACGGAAGGACATTCGTCACGATGGTAAGAACGATGACGAGCAGGGAGAGGTCGACGAGGGGGCGGTGCCAGACCAAGCGGTAGAAGCGCACCCGAACAAGGACCATTCGCAGGACACTCGTCAGCGCCAGGGCGACCAACGCCCAAACCAGAAGAGTAGGTACGAACACGCCGTAGATGTCGAATTCGCCGATCATGCCGCCTGCCTCATCGCTGAAGGAAGGCCCGTCGTCTCGTCCGGCGGCAGCGGCCGATAGGGTGGAGCATCGTTGAACAGGCCGCGCCGAATGCCCACCAGGTCGCGCAGCACCAGACGGGTGTGGGAGCACGGCATGGCAATCGCGGCATCCAACGCGCGGTCGATGTCATTCAACAGCTCGATCGATGGTGGCTGAACGCAGCCCTGGTCCGCCTGCTCGGCGAAATGTTGGGCCGCGCCCGATAGCACGCGATCGAGGGCGGCGCGCAGCGCCGGCGGCATGCCTTCGCGGTCGACCTGCATCTCGGTCATGTTGATGCCAACCCTGACATCCGCGAGCGCATTCGACGCAGCCAGATCATTGCCCGCACCCACCGCCGCCAGCCGCGGCACAAGCAAGCCGATCCGGTCGAGCAGCAGCTCAGCCAGGACCAGACGATCTTGCGGGGTTCTCCTCACGGGAATCTT
The DNA here is from genome assembly GCA_963772355.1 of uncultured Alphaproteobacteria bacterium. Lineage (GTDB taxonomy): Bacteria > Pseudomonadota > Alphaproteobacteria > Acetobacterales > Acetobacteraceae > Rhodopila. The sequence goes on from CAVYXX010000008.1 coordinate 123,171, forward strand.
CGCCAGGTCCCGCCAGCCGGCCCGTAGCAGGCGACGCGCACTCCATTCCGCCCCGACTGAGCGGACCAGCGCGGTTATGACCACGGCCCCTGCGACGCCGAGAAGAGCAGCAATGCTACCGTCGGCGTAGGATACGAAATCGGCTGCGTAGGTGCTTTGCAAACTCAGCAGCGTCGCGGTTATGAAACCGAGCCCGGTGGCGAAAAACTGCGTGGCTGGGATCGCCATCAGGACGCCGACCGGCACGAAGAACGCACCCAAGGCGAGCGTGAGCATCTCAAAGTCGCCTACCTGCGGCAAGATGGCGAACAGGCCGATGCCGACCGCCCCAATGGACAGAACGGCGGCAATCAGGAATTTTTTAAGCATGGGTGTCGGATCGTCCAGTGCGGCGAAGAGGCTGCATGCGGCTGCCGCTATTTGTGCGGCGCCACCTCCGGCTTGCCAGCCTGTCTCGATCCAGAAGGTGCAGAGCAGCAGGATCGTGAGCGCGGCGGCGAAAGCCGAGAGCAGGGCGAGACGATGGTCAACATGAAGCTTCTCCGGTCGCTCGAAGTGCACGGCCAGTGGTGTTGCAAGAGTGCCGCCGCCTCCGGCTTCGATGTGCGATCGCAGGTCGCGCATGTCCTGCCGGATATCCACCAGTTCGCGGAGGCGCAGGAGCAGGCTGTCGCGCATGACGGCATTCCATCCGCCGCGCGGGTCGTTTTCGGCTTCCAGGTTTGCGATGGCCTCGCGAAGCCGTCCGGCCTCACTGCGAGCGGGTGGAACATCGGTTGCGCGGACCCAAACACCCATGTCCGCCAACAGCTTGCCCAGCGCCGGCGTCATCCCCTCCCCCGCGCCTATACCGCGCACGCGATCCGCGATGGAGGACAACAGCGGAAGCAACAACACCATGCGCCGCTGCAGCTCGCTGACCCATCGCTTGGCCCCTTGCATTTTGGAAGTGTCATACGCGAGGTGCGTGGCAAGCATGCGAAGCTCGACGGCGTCCGCCGCCAGCCGCAGCCGGGATGTTCGGCCAACGGAAACTTCTGCGTTGGTTAGAGCTTCCTCTGCCCATGAGCTGGCATCGCCAACCCAGGCGAGAATGCGCTTGCCGAGGAGCGGCCCCAGAGGGCGTGGAAACGCGACCGCTCCGACCACACTGGCGCAGATGATCCCTAGCCAGATTTCCTCGACGCGCGAGACGGTGACATCCCAGATTGTCGTGGGCGCGGTGACGGTAGGAAAGCCGATGAATGCGGCCGTATAGCCGGCAAGCAGGAAGACGTAGCTACGCGGCGTGCGGTCGAGCTGCGCGATGTAAAGGCAAAACCCGGTCCACAGCGCGAGCGCGGCGCACAGCAGTTCGGGCGTGTCAACCAGGTTCGGGACCAGCGCAATGGTCGCCGCGGCCCCTATGATCGTCCCGAGCAGACGATATAGGGCCTTGGAGCGCAGGGCGCCCGTCAGCGGCTGGGAAACAATGTAGACCGTCGCCATCGCCCAGTACGGGCGATCAAGGCCTATAGCGAGCGCGATATAGACCGCGAGCATCGCAGCGATGAATGTTTTCATCGAGAACAGCCATTCGCTGGCTCCAGGCCACTGGATCATCTGGGCACGTCCCCGCTCAACGGCGTAGCACGCCGGCGAGGCGTGGTCTGAGTCGAATCGGGTCCGAAGACGCTCACGCAGCTTTGGTCGAAAGCTACCATATGCTCCGCGGCTGCGAACGTGTGCTCCAGCGTGCAGAGTGCCGAATGCTGACCTTGTCCTTCGACGTCTCGGCCGATTGGCGACTGCCGCTTTGGGTTGAACCCTAACCCGGCGCAGGGCAGCCTCAGGTAACGCGTTGTCCGGTCACTTTACCCCGAGATCGGGATGGAGGAGCTGGTCGACAAGCCGGCGAATCTGATCAACCGGGAGGCGGACGTTGAGATCTGTGTCTACGACCGCAACGCCCGCCGCTCAATCTTCCTGGCCTAAAGGGACCGGAGTAGTTCGGCGGTGCCTAAATGGTCTTTCGAACTTACCGTGTGGTGCGAGAGCGTCCGATCGCATTCGGTGAATTGTCAGGAACATCATCCCTTCCCGGACTGGGGGAGCGGTGACTGGGTTCCCATTGCGCAGCTTCCGTTCCGGACGACGGAGGCCAAGGAATAAATCGTCGTCGTGCGGCACGGGCTTGGGGGTGGCGATGCTGCCCTGCTTCGTCGGAGACGCCGACACGATGCTGGTCGGGGTGCCCGGCACCGCCCGGCAGATGCTGGAAACGCTCTGGCTGCTCACCCGGGACAAGACGCGCAAGACGAAGCGCTTACGCTCTTCACCGAGTTCGCAGGCCGAGCCTCGCCGTTACCCGCCACACTTCTTGCGGGGCTAACGGCGCACGGCGTTAGACGCAGGTCCAGCGCCGGGGGCGCCGGACCGCGTTGTTGACCGGATGTTATGCGCGGTGGAACACCAGGGTCCGGAGCTCGATGCTTTCACGCGGAAGGACGTCCGCCGGTGCGGTCGGATCCTCGAACGCGGTGTGGGGTGCGAAACGCGCCCGGCCATCCGTCGCGGAGTCGAAGCATTTCAACAACAGCGCTTCATTCGGCTGCATATCGGGCACGTAAAACCATTGATGCGCGGGATTGAACGTGACGGCGTAGGTCTCGCCCACTCGGTTTTGGTAAACGAGGTCCGACGGAACCAGGTCTCTCGGCGCGACTGAGCGAGCGTCACAGACCGCGAGCGGGGCATCGCGCAACGGGCCGCGGATCGGGCGCCACAGGTTGATCACCTGGACACGGCCGCGAAGCAGGGCTTCGGCTTCATCGCCGAAGAAGTCGCGAACACGCTGAGGCCCGGACTTCGCGGTGTGATCGACATGGACGCGGGTTGCGGGCTGTCTCGGAAGACCGGCGGCGCGGTCATCCGCGCCATGAACGCGGCGGCGCACCGTGTGATCGAAGATAAAGACGCGGCTGGCGCCGGTCGCCTCGGCGATCAGGCGTTCAGCCTCTGGGTAGGACCGCTTTAAGACCTCGTCCTCGTCGTAGGAATTCTGCACGGCGCTGGTGTGGCGTAGCAGCTCAAAACCCTCTCGATCGAGCGCCGCCTCCGGCACTAGGCCGCGGAGGTCGTAGATCGGAACTTGGTGGGTCTCATGGACGGTGTTCGAGCGCGGAACGCCCGGCGGCGGATCGAAAGTATAGTTGCGTGGCCGTTCCGTCATCCGTGACAGGTAATGTAAATCGGCCTTCACGTACGCCAGGTCGAAGGTCGTGTCGTCGATCACTGTGGCATGTGCGCTCATATTTGATCCTCCAAGTCGGGGTCTCTTTTGCGATATGTCGAGATGTGCCGGGGACGCTGGTGCCAATTCGGCCCTGGTTGAAATCCGCGCTCCATCGCGACGTAGCGGGAGGTCTCCAGCGACCTCTTAAGCCTAAAGCTGGACTTCCGCCCCGGCTCGCGCAAAGGATACTTTGTCAGGCGTCACATGACAAAATGTCATGCTTACTGCGCCGAGGCGAAGTCTGGGCAGACCTCATGAGGATCTCCGAGGCTCAGTTTGGTTCAACTTTCGCACAGCCACAGGTTTGCATGGTTGCATACTGACTATGCCTTAGAACCCGTGCTAAACCGCGGATTATCCGCGGGATGCCGGTCTATGGCTCAGGCACTGTTGTCGATCGGGAGCCACAGGCTTTTCCATTCGACGTCGGTGTGTCCCTGGCTTCATAGCGGTCGACACTCATGGCGTCGGGTGGCCGGCGGCGGCACGCGAACGAAGATTATATGATAAGGGTCGGCGCAATCGCCGGCAGCTATCAGTCTAACGGAGAGTTGTCATGCCTCCAGTGCCGCTCGGCATCGAAGGGATCACCGACCAGGATCGAGCCTATAGCGGCTCCTGTTTCTCGGATGTCGAGGCGGCTCTATTCGCCAATCCCTATCAGAAGACTTGGGCGGCGGCCGGGGAGCCGGCCATGCCCGTCTACGAGGTCACGTTGGCGAACATGCTGCGTGGTCTGCGCCCTTTTCGCTGGGACTTCGCCTTCCGCAAGGCGACCGAACGAGCGGTTGATTTGGCCGCCGATCTGCGTTGGGGACCGGACCGCAAAGGCTTCCGCCGCTTGCTGCATCCAAACGGCGTTTGCCTGACAGGTGTGTGGCGGATCACAGAACCGACGCCCTACTCGGGCTATTTTGCCGAGGGCGCCGAGGGTTTGATCGTCGGCCGCTACTCGACTTGCTGTAGCAGGACGCGCCGAGGCGGCTTCCGTTCCCTCTCGCTAGTCGGCAAATTGTACCCGACGACAGACCGAAACCATCGCGAGCCGCTGCGGCCCGCCCAGTTTATCACGCAGCAGGACATTGGTGGTGCGCACACCGATTATATCAACGACGCGGAGTTGCGTAACGCACCGAACACCACGGCGTGGCGGCGCGGCGCAGGAATCGCCGTCATAGTCGTCACCGGTTTGGTGTTCGGACGTGTCGACAAGAAACCAAGTATCCGTCAGCTCTATCAGATCGCCGAACTCGGAAAGGCAGAAAGCGAGCCGACCCGGGCGCCGGCATTCATGCGACTTCTAGTGGCGCCGGAACAACCGAGGATCCAGGGTGAGGCTCTGGATTTTCGCGACGAGGTGCTGGCGCAGATTTACGATCGCGGCGACGCGGAGCCAAAACGAGAGCTGACATTCCACATCGAGGTCACTGATGAAGGCGAGACCCATGGGCTGCCGGCCTTCGAGCGGCGGACATTCAGCGGTTGGCGACACATCGGCAAGATCACCTTTCAACGGGCTGTTGCCTCGTATAACGGCGACTTCGTTATTCACTTTAATCATCCCACTTGGCGCGACGACAGAAACGACCCTTCGACAGCCACCCGGATCCAGGGCCGAAAGGTCCGCTGATTGCCATTGGTCGGGACCAAGGGTGTTGACGCGATTTAAAGCCTGAAGCGGCGTCAATCCTGGATCGCGTCACGGGCGGACGGCCTGGATTTGGCCGAAGGCCGCGCGATGCAAACCGGCCAACCACTACGCCGGAAGCCGAGTCACTGGCCCGTAGCCGGCAGCGTCTCGTGCGGGTCGAGTGCCGGGACTCCCAAAGAACCGAAATGCCGGAGATTGCGGGTCAGGATGGTAAAGCCGTTCTTCTGCGCCGTGGCGGCGATCGCCAGGTCCGCCAAACCGGGCGCCTGACCTTGACCGCGGGCAACGTCCGAAAGGATGCCGATGCGCCGCGCCGTTTCCAAGTCGATCGGAAGCACTCGCGAGCCGTAGAGGTGCAGGAGCGTCTCTAGCCAGTCCGATAGCCGCTCTGCCTTCCGGCGTGCCCCGAGCCTTCGGCTTTTGGCGATGCCGTCCGCCACCTCAGCGACGGTAATAACCGAGAGATAGAGACCGGCACTGTTGCGGTGCATCCAAGCCAAAAGCGCCGGCATGGCAACCGCCCTGTTCGGTGCTCCGGCCGACAGAACGTTCGTGTCCACGAGGTACAAATGTCAGAACTCAACCTCCCGCAGTCCGTCTTGCCGCGCTGGCAGGTCGTTCGGCGCCAGGCGGGCCGCCATCAACAGCCTGCCGAAGGACGGCACCCGCGAGAGACGCTCCCACTCCTCAAAGCTCAGAACCACGGCCTCAGGTCGTCCGTGCCGGGTAATGATCGAGGGCTGGCCCTGGCGTGCCTGATCGATGACCGCGGAAAGTCTCGCCTTTGCCTCACGAAGCTGGATTTCCTGCACTCATCGCCTCCGTGACCATTGTAGTCATATTTAACAGGCTTAGATCGTCGTCGCAAGCAATACGATTACCGTTACGTCCAAAGAGCACATGTCGGGTGTGCGGACCGGGTCGTCTGCCTTCAAGACGCCCGACCTCCGGCTGAATGACTACCTTGGGGGCAATCCTGTCGGCGCGGGGGCGCCCACGGACACCCATCGTTTAACCGAGGCTGTGCCACGCCAGCGGTCAAAACCACTGTCCCAAGGTTCTAATCGCGCGCCACCGCCGCCGGCGCATCGAGCTGATTTCGCACGGCAATCGCCTTTAGCGGTGCTGGAAAGCATGGCCGTTCGATGTAGCGTCCGGCGCCGCGCACCGTGCGCATGTCGCCATCGGTCCAGACCAGCTTGCCCTGGCTGATCGTATGACGGGCCAGTCCCGTTACCTCCATGCCCTCGTAGATGTTGAAATCGATATTCTGATGATGTGTCTTTGCCGAAATGGTGCGGCTCGCCTGGGCGTCCCACACCACGAGGTCGGCATCAGCACCGCGCTGCACCACGCCCTTGCGCGGGTGCAGGTTGAAGATCTGTGCGGTGTTGGTCGAGGTAATGCGCACGAATTCATTTTGGGTCAGCCGCCCGGTGCGAACGCCGTGGTGCCAGAGGATGCTCAGACGGTCCTCGATCCCGCCAGTGCCGTTGGGAATGCGACTGAAGTCGTCGCGTCCAGCCGCCTTCTGCGGCGCGCAGAAGCAGCAATGATCGGTTGCTGTCGTCTGCAATTGGCCCGAGACCAGCCCTGCCCATAACGCCGCCTGATGATGCTTGGCACGGAACGGCGGGCTCATGACGTAGGCAGCCGCGGTGGCCCAGTCCTTGTTGCGATACACCTCCTCGTCGATCACCAGGTGCTGCGCCAGCACCTCGCCGTAGACGCGCTGACCGGCGGCGCGGGCGCGGGCGATGGCATCCGTGGCATCGGCGGTCGACACGTGCACGATGTAGATTGGCGCCCCGAGCAAGCGGGCGATGGCGATGACGCGGTTGGCAGCTTCGCCTTCGACGACGGGCGGGCGCGACAACGCGTGGCCCTCCGGTCCGGTGATCCCGGCCGCGAGCAGTTTCTGCTGCATGTGGGCGACCGCATCACCGTTTTCGGCGTGCACGTTGCAGATCGCACCGAGCTCCAGGGCACGGCCGATGCTGTGCAGCAGCACGTCGTCATCGACCATTAACGCGCCCTTGTAGGCCATGAAGTGCTTGAAGCTGTTCACGCCGTGCTGGCGGGTCAGGGTGCCCATCTCCTCGGCCACCTGATCGGACCACCAGGTTACCGCGACATGGAACCCGTAGTCGGCGGCGGCTTTTTCCGCTCGGCCGCGCCAGGCGTGCCAGGCCTCCAGCAGCGATGTGCTGGGCGGGGGAATGACGAAATCGATGATGCTGGTGGTGCCGCCCGCAACGGCGGCGGACGTGCCGGTGAAGAAGTCCTCGCTGGTAATGGTGCCCATGAAGGGCATTTCCATATGCGTATGCGGGTCGATGCCGCCGGGCATCACCAGCATGCCGCCGGCATCGACGATCTCGGTGCCGGTGGGAGCCTCCAGGTCAGGTTCGACAGCGACAATCACTCCGTCTTCGCACAACACATTCGCGCGGGTGGTTTGCTCGGCGGTGACGACCGTCCCGCCCCGAACCAGCAGCTTCATGCGAACCTCCTCCCCTCATGTTTCCCGGACGCCGCTGCCCTTGAGCACCAAAGCGACCACAGTTTCGGTCGCGACCGCGAACTCGGCGTCGTCGATCGAGACTTTGCCCAGTACGGCGCGGATCTGCACGTCGAAATCGGCGTAGGTCTGGGTCATCGCCCAGATATTGAACAGCAGATGGACCGGGTGGATCGGATCCATCAGCCCTTTGGCACTCCAGCCGGTGATTACTCCAGCGAGTTCCGTCACACGCTGGCGCAGTTCGATGCCGAGATACAGCATGATATGCGGCGCGCCGTGCAGCAGTTCCCCGGCGAAGATGCGGGATGCGTCTGGACGGAGCCGGGAATGCGCCATCTTGGCGCGGACATAGCCGGCCAATCCGTCCGCGGGATGAAGTTCGGGGACCAGCCAAAGCGCGGCATCGTCCAGCCACAGGGCTAGAATGCCCTCCAGCACGGCGCGATAGAGACCCTCCTTGGTGCGGAAGTAATAATGCAGGTTTGCCTTCGGCAGTCCGGCAGCGGCGGCGAGCTGTGCCATGGTCGCGCCCGCGAAGCCATGCCGCGCGAACACCTTCTCGGTTGCCGCGAGGATATGCTGCCTGCTGGCCCGGCGGATGGAGGAAATCCCGGTATCCATCGTCTGCGGCTTCGATCCTGGGACGCGATTATGCGCAACTGTTGAACAAACCTGTCCAAACAGTCAAGAAATCCCATTGACTCGTACGGCCGCCTTACCGTTAGCTTCCTGCGACTCTGACGGGAGGCCGGATCGTGAGCGAAATCGGTGATATCGCCCCAGGCCGGCTAGACGCCGCGCAGCTCGCGGCCAATTTCGGCGATGCGCATCCGCCGCTTTCCCCTGCGCAGGCCGTGGTGGAAGCCAATCGTTGTTACTTTTGCTACGATGCGCCGTGCATCGAAGCCTGTCCGACCGGCATCGATATCCCGTTGTTCATCCGCAAGATCGCCACCGGGAACCTGCGGGGGTCGGCGCAGACGATACTGGAAGCGAACATCCTTGGGGGGAGCTGCGCGCGGGTTTGCCCCACCGAAGAACTATGTGAGCGGGCCTGTGTGCATACCGCCCAGGAGGCCAAGCCGATCGAGATCGGCGCGTTGCAGCGCCACGCCACGGACTGGTTGATGGCCCGCGAGATCGCACCGTTTACCGCAGCGGCGGCGACCGGGCGGCGGATCGCGGTAGTGGGCGCGGGACCGGCGGGGCTTGCGTGTGCTCACGGGCTGGCGCGGCTCGGCCACGACGTCACGATCTTCGAAGCCCGACCGAAGCCGGGCGGGCTGAACGAGTACGGTATCGCGGCTTACAAGGTCGCCGACGATTTCGCGCAGCGCGAGGTCGGCTTCGTTTTGGCGATCGGCGGTATCACCATCAAGTATGGCAAGGTGCTCGGACGCGACATCACGCTCGATTTGCTGCGGCGGGATTTTGATGCGGTGTTCTTGGGTCTCGGTCAGACCGGCGTCAAGGCTTTGGGGCTTGCGGGGGAGGCTATGGCGGGGGTGCGCGACGCCATCGAGTTCATCGCCGAACTGCGGCAGGCGCCGAAGGATCGGGTGGCAGTGGGTCGGCGTGTCGTGGTGATCGGCGGCGGCAACACCGCGATCGACGCGGCCACGCAGGCTCGTCGGTTAGGTGCGGAGGACGTCACGATCGTTTATCGTCGCGGCCCGGAACAGATGACCGCGACCGGCGAGGAACAGGCGTGGGCGCAAACCAACAATGTCCGCATTCGGCACTGGGGGGCGCCGATCCGTCTGGTCGCGGCTCCGAGCCAGACGGTCACCGGGGTCGAGTTCGCCCGGACGACGATCGATGGCACGGGGCGGCTGACGCTGACTGACGAGACGTTCGTGTTGGCGGCGGATATGGTCCTGAAGGCGATCGGGCAGAGTTTTGTCGCTGATCCGGTCGACGGCGGCCCGGCGGTGCGGGACGGGCGCATCGTGGTGGACGCCAACCGTCGCACGTCGCTGGATGGGGTGTATGCCGGCGGGGACTGCGTGCCGGGCGCCGATTTGACGGTTGCCGCCGTGCAGGACGGCAAGCTCGCGGCGGCGGCGATCCATCGCCAACTCAGCTGCTGACTTTCGTTCATCGGAGACGCGTCATGGCCGATCTTAAATCGAACTTCGCCGGCATCGCGTCGCCCAATCCATTCTGGCTCGCCTCGGCGCCGCCGACAGACAAGGCTTACAATGTGAACCGAGCGTTCAAGGCGGGCTGGGGCGGGGTGGTTTGGAAGACGCTCGGGGAGGATCCGCCGATCGTCAACGTCAGCAGCCGGTATGGCGGCGTGAGCTACAACGGCGCTCGGATGGCCGGTTTCAGCAATATCGAACTGATCACCGACCGGTCGCTGCAGGTGAACCTGGACGAGATCAAGCAGATCAAGCGGGATTGGCCGGATCGCGCGGTGGTGGTCAGCCTGATGGTGCCCTGCACCGAGGAAAGCTGGCAGCGCATCCTGGCTCTGGTGGAGGAGACCGGGTGTGACGGCGTGGAGCTGAACTTCGGCTGCCCGCACGGCATGTCGGAGCGCAACATGGGTTCGGCCGTCGGTCAGGTGCCGGAGTATGTCGAGATGGTCACCCGGTGGTGCAAGCAGCACACCCGGATGCCGGTCATCGTCAAACTGACACCGAACGTCACCAATATCCTGGGGCCTGCCGAGGCGGCGCAGCGGGGCGGCGCGGACGGCGTGTCGCTGATCAATACCGTGCAATCGATCACCGGGGTGGATCTCGATCTGATGGCGCCTGAACCGGTGGTTGACGGACGCGGCACGCATGGCGGGTATTGCGGGCCGGCGGTGAAGCCGATTGCGTTGCGGATGGTCGCCGATATCGCGCGTGATCTGCCGGGGCTGGAGATGTCCGGCATCGGCGGCATCGCGGTCTGGCGCGACGCCGCGGAATTCATCGCGCTCGGGGCCGGCAATGTGCAGGTGTGCACGGCGGCGATGCATTATGGGTTCAAGATCGTCGAGGACATGATTGACGGCCTTTCGAATTGGATGGACGGCAAAGAATATCGGTCGATCGAGCAGGTGCGTGGGCGGGCGGTGCGCAACTACGTGCACTGGAGCGACCTCAATCTGAACTACCAGATCGTGGCTCGGATCGATCAGGGCCTCTGCATCAAGTGCGGCTTATGTCATATCGGCTGCGAGGATACGTCGCATCAGGCGATCGCGGCGCTGCGCGTGAACGGAGAGCGGCGGTATGAAGTCATCGACGCCGAATGCGTCGGCTGCAACCTGTGCTATCTGGCCTGCCCGGTGGATGGCTGCATCACCATGGTGCGGCAGGAAACCGGCGCCCCGGCGATGACCTGGGAGCATCATCCGAATAATCCGCTGCGCAGAGCATGATCACGCTGGGCGGAACGTCCTGAGCGTGTGAATCATGCGACCAAACAAAGGGGAGTGAGCCATGGCGTCGGAATCTGTTGTACCGGCTGGCAATATCGCGATCGACGGCGATCGGATGTGGGCCACGATCATGGACACAGCGAAGATCGGGGCGACACCGAAGGGCGGGATCAAGCGCCTGACGCTGACCGACCTGGACCGTCAGGTGCGCGACTGGTTTCGCGTGTCATGCGAAGCCGCCGGGTGCACCGTGTCGGTTGATGACATGGGCAATATCTTTGCGCGCCGGGCAGGTCGTGATCCGTCCTTGCCGCCGATCGCCATCGGCAGCCATCTGGATACTCAGCCGACGGGCGGCAAGTATGATGGCGTAATCGGCGTATTGGCGGGGCTCGAGGTGCTGCGCACGCTGAACGACCAGGGCTACGAGACGAACGCGCCGATCGAGGTGATCAACTGGACGAACGAGGAAGGCTCGCGCTTTGCCCCGGCGATGCTGTCGTCGGGGGTGTTCGCCGGGGCGTTCGATACTGCCTACGCCTACGGTCGCGAGGATCGCGAGGGTCAACGGTTCGGCGCGGAACTGGAGCGCATCGGCTATAAGGGCGAGATCCCCTGCGGCTCGCACACGCTGGGCGCACATTTCGAGCTGCATATTGAGCAGGGGCCGATCCTGGAGGCGGAGACGAAGACGATCGGGGTGGTGACCGGCGTGCAGGGCATGCGCTGGTATGAGGTGACGGTGACCGGCATGGAAGGCCATGCCGGCGCCACGCCCATGCGGTTGCGACGCGACGCTCTGCTGGGTGCGGGGCGGATGGTCGCCGCGGTGAGTGATGTCGGCTGGGATCACGCGCCGGATGCGGTTGCGACGGTGGGTCTGCTGGAGAGCCAGCCGAACAGCCGCAACGTGGTGCCGGGGTCGGTGTTCTTCACTATCGATCTGCGTCACCCAAGCGATGACGTGGTGGCGGCGATGGAAGCGGAGATGCGGGGGAAGCTGGAACGCATCGCTGCTGATGCGGGGTTGGAGATTGCGTTGGAGTGCGTTTGGGATTCGCCGGCGGTGCGGTTCGACGCGGCGTGTATAGCCTCGGTGCGGCGGGCGGCGGAGGCGGCGGGGTATCCGAGCCGCGAGCTGGTCTCGGGGGCAGGGCATGATTCGGCTTACATCGCGCGTGTGGCTCCGACGACGATGGTGTTCGTGCCTTGCGAGAACGGGCTGAGCCATAACGAGGCGGAGCACGCGGAGAAGACAGACGTTGTCGCGGGCGCGAATGTGCTGCTGCGGGCGGTGCTGGAGACCGATCAGCGGCTGGCCGAGCGGGCAGAACCTGGGGGCTGAGGCGGGCGGGCATCGGTGTGTGGTCGTCCTATCCGCAGCGCACGAGGAGGTCGTGCCCTGAAGAAGGGACATGGTGGGCGTGAGACCGTCCATCGCGAGTAGTGCTGGCGGCAATGGGGGCGAACTAGGGAGGCAGGGCCGGCTTGACCTAAGCTGTTCTCGGGACGGCGCTTCCGTAGAGACGTTCTACACATTGGTCTTCAAATTCTCAAAGGCTGTCACCTTAATGCACAATCCAGCTAGCCGGACTGTAAAACCCAACTTTCCCACCGGCTTGAAATATAGTTCTAGAACAAAGCAATAGACGTCCCGTTTTGGTTTAGGCACCACAGTTTCGGAGTGTCAGGTCAGCGCTCCGGCGCGCGGGAGTTCCTGAAACACTGGCGGCAGTGTGATCCCGATGGCTTGGCAAAGCGCGTCAATGGTCGGTCCGGGCGCGGTGCGCAGCAGGGCACGCCGTCCATCTTGCTCGACCTCGATCTCACTGAGGTCAGCGAGATCATCGATAACCTGCTGCCATTCCGGTAAGGCGAGATGGCGGGCTGCGAGCCGGTCCATCAACTCCTTGCGCAGCAGCATAACGAGGTGGTGCCGAAGACGGCGACCGAAAGCTCCCTGAACAGCGGCTGGCGGTGGCGGTAGAGCGCTTCCTCGATGAGTTGGGTCATGGGGCGGTTGTCGGCGGTTTCCTCGCCCAGCCAGGCCATCGCCTTGTAGGCCTGCTTCAGGGTTAGCGTCTCGGCGCCGGGGATGCGCAGACGCTGGTGCCAGCCGTGGGCATGGCGGTCTGAGCCGGAGACCATCAGCCGGTGCAGCACCGTCAAGTAGATGGCTCGCTCAACATCGAAGCCGAACTGTCGTTCGCCCAGCAGACTGCATAGCACGTCGCGACACCCGGTCTCTTGCCACAGTCGGCCGAAGACGAGATCGGGTCCGATACTGACGCGCTGTAATTCTGGCAGTTTGAGAGCACGATTGAGCGGCGGGAATGGCGAGCTGCCGAGGCGATCAAGCCATCGAGCAGGTCGGAGTTCTCGACGACGTCGCGGCGGCCGAGCGCCTTGATGACACGCTGGACATGGCGGCCGCCCTCGCGAGCGTTCTCCACGAGGTAGAGGTATTCGTAGGCTCCGATCTTCTTGACGCGGATGAACATGGCGCGGCACCTAACTGCTTAAGGCCACCACACGATCCGGAACACCTCGAACTGCGGCAAGGTCGGGTTCGGTATCAGGTACTATCAGGACAAGGACGCATACGACGAACACAAATCCAAAAGAGTATGCAAGCATCATTTGTAACCGTTCATCCGACATTGGTGGCTTTCCTTGCTGTTCGCCCAGAACCTGATCGGCGATCGAGACATTTCTCGCCCGGCCGGCTGTCGATCCGGAGATTTAATCCCCGCTCACGTTGAAGGTCATGCTGATGCGGTCATCCTTTCTTCGGTTCTCGTCGACGATCCCGTTGAGGAGATCTTTGACCTGATAGGAGCTGCCAATGCGGCCTATGAAATACTCATCTCGGTCCGCATTTTCGTAGCCGATCAGTTCCCGGTATTCCAGGAGTACGTCGGGTCTGTCCGGCAACGGCACGAGCTCGGTGACCGAGAGCTTTTCGAACGACTGATGGATTTCGGCGAATGCATCTCTCACCGCCGCGAAATAATCGCGCCTTTGCTTGCCCATCACGGCGACGGTAATCCTTTTCGCCTTCTCGTCAGCCTTTACCAACGCGTCAGCCGAAAACAGTGCGCTGTGCAGGGCCACCCCGGTACGCCAGCGATTCTTGCCTACGATATCTTTGCTCACCCGCACGATGAAGCGTGGGATGACTGATCTGGGCAGATAGCCATACTCGAAGACAAACACGAGTGCGTTTCGATAGTCGAAGGAAAGCTGGGGCTCCTGCACGTCCAGCAGGTCCGGGATCAAGAGTGCGAAATCGCCGACCCTGTAGCAGAGCTCGAACTGCAGCATTGGCTCGATCAGATACATGTGCTTATCCGCCGCCGCAGCTCCTCGTTGGTCCGACCAAGAATGTCCTGCAGGCCATTCAGACGGAGGAGGCCTTTGCTGTTCGCCAGTTCTCTTGAGTTGATTATCCTAAAGTGTCAATCAGCGTTGAATAGTTTCCAGGTAACAGCGTCCAAAAGTCTCCACTTGGCCGAGCGTCGGCGCTCCTGAGACTTGACCCGTCTATGCTCTATGGAACGGCCCGGCCACGAAGTCGGCGACTCGCGATCGGACGACACGGCGCGTTGTGCGGCGATGCGCGCTTGCCGCTCGTCGTTGAGACTGAGCCTTCCAAGCAGCGTCTCCGAGCAGACACACGCTGCTGATGCACCCCGCGTTTCCACAGCCTGGCTCTGCGGCGAGCGGCCCTCAAGGACGCTGCGCGCCGTGAAGAACGGTGGCCTGCGGCCATCCCTGACCGCCACTCGCCGCAACGCTCTGGGGTGGGCAGGTCGGGGCGGAGGGATGGTCCTTCAGTCGAACAAAGGGATGGACGCTTGGTTTCGCGAACCAAAGTAGGTCGGCTCGGGCTGATTTTGGCCGTTTCTGCCGCTGTTTGAAACGAAAGGAGTCGTTGCCGGTTTCCAGGATATCGCAGTGATGGGTGATGCGATCGAGCAAGGCGGTGGTCATCTTGGCATCGCCGAACACGCCCACCCATTCGGCGAAGGACAAGTTGGTGGTGACGATCAGCGAGGTCTTCTCGTAAAGCTGGCTGATCAGATGGAACAGCAAGGCGCCCCCGGAGGCGGGGAACGGCAAATAGCCCAATTCATCGAGGATGACAGCGTCGGTCTGGACCAGTTGTTTGGCCAAATTTCCAGCCTTGCCGTGTAGTTTCTCCTGCTCCAGTTGGTTCACCAGATCGACTGCGTTATAGAAGCGGACGCGTTTGCCGTGGTGGATGGCGGCGACGCCGAGAGCCGTCGCGACATGCGTTTTGCCCGTCCCGGTTCCGCCCACCAGGATCAAATTGTGCGCGGTTTGCATGAACGCCGCGCTGGCCAGTTGCTGGATCTGCGCTCGCGGCAAAGGCGTTTCCACCTAATCGATCCCGGTCAGATCCCGGTGCACCGGGAACCGCGCCGCCTTGAGCTGATAGCGCAGGCTTCGCACCTGCCGATCAGCCAGTTCGGCGTCAATCAGCCGGTCAAGCCAGGCTTCCGGTTGCACCGGCCGCCGCGGTTCCTCGGCGTGTAACTCGCTCCAGGCGGCCGCCATGCCATACAGATGTAGTGCATTGAGTTGAGCCAGGCGGTCAATGCCGGATGGGTTAGTGGATGACATGGCTGACCTCGCGCAGATGGTCGTAGCGGGCGCAATCAGCGAGCGGTTCGCGTTGCAGCTTCAGCATGTCGGGCACGGTCAACAGGATCGGCTGCGCTGGCGCGAGCAGTCGGCGCATCTCGTTCATCACAACGGATGCGGTGACGACATTGCCGTCCAGCACCAGTTCGCAAGCCACCTGCAGCGGTTCCAGGCCGACTTCGCGTGCCATCAGCAGCAGTTCGACGAAGGCCCGGTCCCCCTTGGGTTGCTTGAGGATGTGATCCCGCATCGAGCTGAATGGCGATCGGTAGTTCCCATTCGCGGAACGGCACACCATTACGCAACGCCGCCCGGTTTGCGTTCGAGGATCGGTAGGTAGTGCCAGGGATCGCAGATCAGTTGATCGCGCCCGAAGCGGCGGGCGTGTTCGGCAATCACCGCGCCGTCGGCGACGATGCGGATCTCGGTCGCGGTGCTGCGCACTGATACCGCCCGACCGGCGAACGCCGCCGGGACGCTGTAGCGATTACGGTCCAGCACCACGAGGCAGGTGCTGGAGACACGCAGCATATACTCCACATAGCCATCGAACGGTGCGGTGATCGGCCGTAACGCAAGTTGCTCTTGAAGAAAGCAAGCCGCGATCGACTGCTCCGGGGTCACCGGATGCTTGCGCGCCGCCAGTTCGCGGCAGCGAGTTACCAGCCAGGCGTTCAACGTCTCGAAGCAGGCGAACCGCGCCAGCGGCGTGAACAGCCATTCGCGGATGTTGCCGACCTGGTTCTCAACCTGCCCCTTCTCCCAGCCTGACGCGGGGGTGCAGGCGACCGGCTCGAACAGATAGTGGTTGGCTAGTACCATGAAGCGGCGATTGAACAGCCGTTCCTTGCCGGTAAAAATTGTCTCCACAACCGCCTTGAGGTTGTCATACACTATGCGCTGCGGCACGCCACCGAAGAACGCGAAGGCGCGGTTGTGCGCGTCGAAAACCATCTCCTGGGTCTCTCTGGGGTAGGCCATGACGAACATCTGGCGGCTGAATGTCAGCCGGAAATGCGCGACCTTGATAGTCTGCATCACCCCAGCGAGCTCGACGTGCTCATGGCTCCAGTCGAATTGGCAGACTTCGCCGGGAGCAAACGCCAACGGGACGTAGGCTTGCGTCAGGGACGGGCCGGATTTGGCTGCCTTCCAGCGCTGCACGAACCGCTGCGCGCTGTCGTAGGCACCGCTATACCCCTCGGCTTGCAATCCCTCGAACAACCGGCGCGCGGTGCGCCGCTGTGCTTTGGGCAGCAGGCGCTCGGTGCGCAGCCAGGTCTCCAGCGTCTGCTGGAACGCCCCCAGCATCGGCGTCGGCTGTTTTTGCCGGTGGTAGACCGGTTCGGACTGAGTTCGGCAGTGCTTGCGAACCGTCGGACGGGACAGCTTCAGGTCACGCGCGATCGAACTGATACTCTCCTTGCTGACCAGATGACGGCGCCGGATCTCGGCAATCATATCCATGAACAACACCCCAGATTCTCCGGCCAAACCGCCGGATGATCGACTGTTGGGCAGCATCCCGCTGCACGCCTCGCCAGCCGAGCATCAGGCCTCCCCGGATACCCAAGTGCAAGGCAAGTGGGTGAAGTCGAATTTGCACGGGAACCTGGAAGGTTACATACAGTTTCGCAAAATGCTGCCTAACGAATTCGTCCGAACTGAAAAAACTGTAATGGCATTTGTGATTGACACGAACCCATCTCAAATACCATCTTGCTGGTGCGAGATCTGATCGAAGGCGATTGGACAGCCAAGAAGAACGGACCTATGCGAAATACTGCCGAGCCGGTATCTCTGCGTGAGATATACAACGGCGAGCGCCCCTATAGGATGCATCGCTGGGATCACTACATTCCTATCTACGAACGTCATTTTGCGCGCTTCCGCGACCGGCCGATCA
Organism: uncultured Alphaproteobacteria bacterium; assembly: GCA_963772355.1. Taxonomy (GTDB): domain Bacteria; phylum Pseudomonadota; class Alphaproteobacteria; order Acetobacterales; family Acetobacteraceae; genus Rhodopila. The sequence continues at coordinate 140,570 of CAVYXX010000008.1, forward strand.
ACCTGCGGGAGATCGGTATCCAGTATGGTGGCGGTCTCTATATGTGGCATCAGTATTTCCACCCCGGCTCGCGCATCCACGGTGTGGACATCAACGACGCCAGCATTGTGCCGAAGCTCCCCAGCGTCACCGCGTCGATCGGCAACTCGGCCGATCCCTATTTCTGGGATGAAGTGCTGCCGAATTTGGGCCAGCTCGATATCGTCATTGACGACGGCGGCCACACGATGAACCAGCAGATCAGCGCCTTCAACGTGATCTACCCGACGATGGCCAGCGGTGGCGTCTATCTGGTGGAGGATACCCACACGTCGCTATGGGGTGGAGACTTCCACGACTACCTGCCTGACCCCCGCTACACCTTCATGGAGAAGGCGCACGGGGACACCCTGCGGCTGATGGAATGGAGCGGCAACCCGGACAACTTCGGCACCCTGATGTCGTCTCGGCATGGCGTGCTGGATGATAGCGTGTCCGAATTCTGCCGCACGACGGCGGGCATCCATTTCTACGACAGCATCGTAGTCTATGAGCGTGGCAGGCGCCGCGCTCCGGCCCATGGATTGAGGTGAGGTCATGGCTTTTCCCAGACAGACTCACACCTACGCGGCCCTGGAAGTGTCGGATGTAGCCTACCAGGAGATCGCCGGCAAACTGCGGGATGCCTGCTACGATCACGCTTTCCATGAAGATGGCCTGATCAATATGCACGGGATTGCGCTGGCACCTCAAACGGGCGAGGCCTCGTCCGGTCCGGCCGACGAGATCGCCAAGCTATTGATACCGGAAGTGTTTGCCGAGATCGCCCGTTTGCAGGGCGAAGTGGAGGGCCTGAAGATCCTGCTTGCGGCCCAGCCGCTTGAGGCCGGAGAGGGGATCTTCACGATCAACATGGCGGGCACCCCAACGGCCGAGCAGTTTGCCTACCTGCTGAACCTCTGGAATGAGAAGTGGCAGCAGCAGGGCCAAACACCGCCTGGGCTGTTCCCGCTGGTCGACGGCGTGACGCTCGAATCGTTGTGGCTATCGATGGCAAGGTTCTACGCCGCTCGCACGACCATGCCAGCGGTAAATCAGCGCTGCATATGGTCAGCGCCTGGGGATGCGAGCAACGCATGGTGCTTGGCCAGATCGCTACGGATGCGAAGTCGAACGAGATCACCGCGGTGCCAAAACTGCTTGCGATGCTGTCGCTGAAAGGCACCATCGTCACGGTTGATGCGCTTAATTGCCAACGCGCCATCGCGCAACAGATCGTCGATCAGGGCGGCGATTATGCCCTGGCGCTGAAAGGAAATCAGGCGACGTTGCATGACGATGTCAGGCTGTTTCTCGACGATCCAGCCCGGGCGGGCGGCGTTACCGCGCAAACGGTCGATGGGGATCACGGGCGGATCGAGACCCGCACCGCCAGCGTTTCAACCGACATCGGCTGGCTTCAGGAAAATCATGATTGGCCGGGCCTCAGAGCCATCGGCAAGGTGGAGCGGATGCGCGAAACGCACGGCAAAACCACACGTGAGACAGCGTATTATTTGCTCAGCACCGCGTTGAGCGGCGAGCGTTTCCTGGACGTGGTCCGGGCCCATTGGGGCGTCGAGAACCGGCTGCACTGGCGGCTGGACGTCGTCATGAATGAGGACCAGCAGCGCGCGCGGTTGGATAACGGGCCGAATAATCTAGCGGTGTTGCGGCATATCGCGTTGAACGTGATCCAAAAGGAAGGTTCTAAAGGGTCGTTACGAGGGAAGCTCAAGCGGGCTGCGTGGGATGAAAACTGAAGTTGCCCCGGTTTTGTGGACATCGGAACGTTTGCGTTCAAGGAGTCCGCGATGGCCAAAACAAGGCTACCCTATGCGCCTGAGTTCCGGCGCCAGATGGTTGAGTTGGTAAATGCTGGTCGTTCACCGGAAGAGTTGGCGCGGGAGTTCGAACCGACGGCGCAGTCGATCAAGAACTGGGTTGCCCAAGCGGCACGAAACACCGGGCACGGGGGCGGCCTGACAACCACCGAGCGTGAGGAACTCAGCCGCTTACGACGTGAGAACCGCCAGCTGAGACTGGAGCGGGAGATCCTCTCAAAGGCGGCGGCCTGGTTCGCTCGGGAGACGAACACGATCCCACCGAAGGGTTCCGGTTCGTGAGCGATCACCAGGCATCCTATCCGATCGCCACCATGTGCCGGCTGCTGGGCGTCTCCCCCAGCGGCTACTATGCATGGGCGAAGCGGCCGCGGTCGCGGCGGGCACAGACAGACGAGGCCCTGCTGGCGGAAATCCGCATCGCCCATGAGGTCTCCCGCGGCACCTACGGCGCGCCGCGAGTTCATGCCGAGCTAGCCGCCAAAGGCCTTCGTGCTGGGGCGCAAGCGCGTCGCGCGGCTGATGGCGCGGGACGGTCTCGCCGGTGTAAGTCGGCGCAAATTCATTACCACCACAGTCAAGGGCGGCAATCGTCAGGCGCCGGACCTGGTGGAACGCAATTTCACCGCGCCGGCGCTGGATCAGCTATGGGTGGCAGATATAACCTACGTTCCGACATGGGCGGGGTTTCTCTACCTCGCGGTCGTGCTCGATGCCTGCAGCCGTCGGATCGTCGGCTGGTCGATGGCCACGACACTGGCCACCCAACTGGTGCTTGGCGCTTTGAACATGGCACTGGCAGTACGTCGACCCAGAGGCGTCATCCATCACTCCGATCAGGGTTCGCAAGGCGGATTCAAGTGATCGTCGCAACGACGATCCTTTTAGCTCGGCAGGGATGATGCTGATGCCCCAACCTGGACAAAGCATAGCGCCGTGCTTGGTCTCGTCCAGGACGAGCCGGCGCTGCGCGCCGGTGCCGCACGCGGCATCCTGGACAAGACCTGCGCGCGGCGCTCTGCCCGAAGACAGGTCGGCTCCGAGGAATGGTCCTTTTGATCTCACCAAGGAATGTAATTTAGATCTGGATGCGGACAAGCGGCAATCAAAGCCAGGATGACGTCGCGTGCAGATACGGGGGTTGGTTCCGAGCGCCGCTCAGCATGGCCGATGTAAACAGCTGGTCAAGCGCCTCAGCCGGGGTTTTCCAAGCCAGCGTCTTTCGAGGCCGAGCGTTGAGCGCAGCCGCCACAGCCGCAATCTCGTCGGCGCTGTGCAGGCTGAGATCGGTGCCTTTGGGGAAATACTGGCGCAGTAGTCCGTTGGTGTTCTCGTTGGTGCCGCGCTGCCATGGGCTGTGAGGATCACAGAAATAGACCTGGATGCCGGCGTCGATCTTCAGGCGTGCGTGTTGAGCCATCTCAGCTCCTTGATCCCAAGTCAGCGACCGACGCAATTGCGCAGGCAAGATGGTAATCGTTCGGGTAATGGCCTCGCATACCGCATCGGCACCATGTCCGGCGAGTGCGGGTCCGTTCTTCACGCGCGCCTCGTGGCCATGGTCGGTCATACGCGGCAAATGCAACAGCAGAGTGAAGCGCGTCTTGCGCTCGACCAGGGTGCCAATCGCGGAACTGCCGAGGCCCACGATGAGATCCCCCTCCCAATGGCCTGGCACGGCGCGATCAGCTGCCTCCGCGGGACGTTTGCTGATCATTATCTCGGAAGAGATGAAGGTTTTTCCTCGGCCGCGGGTGCGCGCTCGCGGTATTCGCAACGCCCGCCCGGTACACAAGCAGGCCGTCAGCTCGCGGCGCAAAGCGCCACGACTTTGAACAAACAGCGCCTGATAAATCGTTTCGTGGCTGATGCGCATGGTCTCATTGTCCGGGAAGTCGACCGGCAAGCGGCGAGCGATTTGCTCCGGGCTCCAGGCCCTTGCCCACCGCCGAGGCTTTCGGGGTCCATGGCGGCGGCCTCTCCAGTGCACAGCCGGCCCGGAAACAGCAACCCCACCCGGAGCGACGACGACACCGGCCAATCGTTCCTCCACATAGGTTCGCAGTGCAGTGTTAAGCGCAAGCTTGGCCTGCTTGGGGCGGCGAGCAGATCGCTCGGCATGCCACTGCGCTGTCGTCGCGCGATACGCCAGGCCGCCACTTCGGGTCGCAGCATTGCGCCGCAGCTCCCGCGAAATCGTTGAAGCGGCTCGCCCGAGCCGGCGCGCAACCTCCCGCCCGGAGCAGCCTTGAACGCGAAGAAGGGCGATCTCCTCCCGCTCCGCAAATGAAAGATACCGCCCGGACAGCGGCTTCGCTGATCGCCGAAACATCGCTGGTGGCATGCCGCCTGCCTTTCGGAACAATCGTGTTCCCACAGCCTGCGACATACCAGCCTTGAGCGCCGCATCCTCACTCGCCATGCCAGCCGCGATCGCCGCCCAGAACCGTCGTTGCTCATCTCGTCCTGCCACCACCGGACGACCTGGTGAGAACAGGGGCGCCCGACCAGACCGATCCGAATGCCGCCTATGTCTCGTCATCGCAACTTCTCCCTCGAGGTGTTGCGACGACCATTTGAGTTCAAGCAATACACATCGATCGAGTTCGGCCAGCGCTGTCGCGAGGCCGGCGTGCGTCCATCAATGGGGTCGGTGGGGGACGCCTACGACAATGCGATGTGCGAGAGCTTCTTTGCCACGTTGGAATGCGAGCTGCTCGCGCGGCATCGGTTCAGGACGCCGGCCGAGGCACAAAGCACGGTCTTCGCGTTCATCGAAGGCTGGTACAATCCGCGACGGCGTCACTCATCAATCGGCTATCGATCGCCGGTCGATTACGAGCGCCAGTATCAGGCGACGGCAGTCGATCCCGACGCACACCAGCCTGCCGCCGCGCTTGCGCCCGTCAAGGACAAGCCCTCCGGCGGCCCCAAGAAGGGGCCGTCCTTGACAGCCGCTGCGCGCGACAGCCGCACCATCGTGCGGGTCGGGACGGAAGAATGGCTCCGCCGGGGGTCGAACCAAAGAATAACGCGAAACAGGAGGACAAAGTGACATCAAGGCCGATATCCTAATCCCAAGCCCTCAACTCTCCACCAAACCGGGGCAG
>CAVYXX010000009.1:0-616859 GCA_963772355.1 uncultured Alphaproteobacteria bacterium
CGCTCACCCGCGCTGGCTTTAACGTCGATGGGACGGTGCTGCTGGAGAACGGGACTCTGATTGCCGGCACCGTTCAAAGCAATTCCGCCAGCGATGGAGACCCGGCCGATTCGGGCGGGCTGGGCTTAAGCAATGCCACGGCCGATCTCCAGGGACCGATGGGGGACCCGAACCTATTGGTCGGGCTCATGGGGACGTCGCATCTGAATTTGAAGCCATTTCAGTTCATCTCGCCGGTTGTCCTGGCCGATACATCCTCGACGATTACCATGGCAAATCTTCAGAACTTTGCCGGCGTGTCCTTCGACGCGAAAACGTCGATGATGGACTTTGTCAGCAATAGCAATGTGGTCGAAGCCTCGATGCGAGTCTATGACGTGGTTCCAGGAACGACTTGGTATGCCACGTATGGGGTCGATCCAGCTCGGGGCCCGACCGTGACGCTTGGAGTGGTGCATAATATCTTGGGGACGACATGAGCGGGAATATCACGACAGTCCAGCTAACGACGGATGCGGCGGCGACTGCGCTTCGCATCGGCTGAAATCGGATCGCATATCAACGCCGGGCCTTTCGTTCAAATCCTTCGCAAACAGAGATGCCGCAACACTCTCGATCATCACCGCATGAGATGCCACGAAAGAAAGCGGCCCCCAGCGTAGCCGCGGCACGGCCACGCTTCGCCAATATTGAATTGAAACCCCCACCAAGGGGCGGAATCGCTCATGCCGTCAGTTTCCGGACTTTAGCACTGCCGGACGGCTGACGAATTGCGTGCGTTGCCGTTCAACGACCTCGTTTTTTGACGGGACTGGTTTGGTCGGCTGGTCGGCGGTCGCTTGCGGCGTGGCTGGGCCCTGAACCGGTTCGACGAGGGGCTTGACTTTACGCCTCCGGTTCTGCTCGCGGATTTCTGTTTCGCCGCGAGGATTGCTGGCCGGCGTTCTTCAAGGGCGGCCCAGGCAATTCTCCCTGCCGACCCTGGTCCTGACGGAATATGCAGCGACGATCTTCCCCGCTCCCGCTAGCCCCGCGCGCACGACCTCGTCATACGTCACGCCAAAGGCAGGTGTCAGCACGATGTCGATGGCACCTCGCGTAAGGCGGTAACCCCCACTGCTGGAGGTTCCCGCGATCGCGATCTCCGCGATGCCTGTTGTGGCCAATCAGTCAACGCCGCCGGAAATTTTCTGGGATTTTTCGGGGAAGCAGAGAGGGGATCTATATCGATGGCCGGGGGTGCCGGCCCCTACCCCGACAAGTGGGGGTGGCCCGGGTGGGGTGGCCTTCTCAGGACAGCGATGTAGGAATTCCTTGTCAACTTCCCTTGCGCTCGGACGTCAATGCAGTCGTTCGGGTGTGAGTCTAACCCCATCTTCTTTCTTGATTTTTACATAAACCATTGACAACATTGTATAAAATTCTGTTTCCGTTACCCGCTACTGGCTAGACCGTGAGCCCCAGCAGATCGAATGCCTTCTGCTGCACCGGCGTCGGCCGCGTCACCACGGTCAGCGGATACAGCGGGGTGATGATGGTATTGCGCGCCATCGTCCCCAGATCGGCCAGCAGGGTGCGAAAGCTGTGCACCGGTAGTCCATCCGGCGTCATGCCGGTGGTCTGCTTCCGGACTGCGGCCTTCGAACGCTGCGCCTTGCGCCACCACGCTGCTGCGTAAGGCCTCTGCCTCGTCTTTATCGGTGTCATCGAACAGCATCGGCGCCAGGCACTGGCGCATGTGCCATTCAAGATAATAGGCCAGCATGCAAAGAAACACATGCGCCCGCACACGATCCTGCAGCCAGTGATAGACAGGCCGCACATTCAGATCGACGGTCTTGATGCAGCGGAATGCACGCTCCACCCGGGCCAGGGATTTGTAGCTACGTACTGTATCAACGTCGCCGAGCGTCGCCTCGGGCAGGCTTGTGCGCACGACATAAAGCCCGTCGGTGGCCGCCTCAGCAGCGATCTCCTCGGTCTTGCGGGCGAAGCTGAAGGCGTCGTCGGTGATCGCCAGATCGAAATATTTTTTCATTTTGTAGGTGTTGAGCACCGCACCGACCGCGAGCCCGATCTCGGCGGTGCGTGCAGCGGATTGCGCTTACGCTCGACCGTGGTTTTGATGGGTGCGAGGTCCTTCTCAGTGGCACCCAACAGCTCTTCGCGCTTGCGGCCGCGCTCGGCGGCCAGATCGGGATTGCGGCAGACCACCAGTCGCTCGCCGGGGAAGTCGGGGGCGGTGATGCTGGCCATATCGCGTTTGTCGAACAGCGTGAGTTGCAAGGTGCCGCTGTTCAGCAGGTCCTTGATCGCCGGTCCGCGCAGCGCGGTGATCCAGTCCAGGCCTGCGGGTTGGACGTCCTCGCCGATGCGCGCCTCAGTGATCATGCCGCGGTCGCCGACCAACACGACGTGGTCGAGGCCGAAGCGTTGTTTCAGCTTGTCGATGTGCGGCGCCAGCGTCGTCGAATCGCCGGTGTTGCCGTCGAACACCTCGATCGCCACCGGACAACCGTCAGGTGCACAGAGCACGCCATACAGGTGTAGTGCATTGAGTTGAGCCAGGCGGTCAATGCCGGGTGGGTTAGTGGATGACATGGCTGACCTCGCGCAGATGGTCGTAGCGGGCGCAATCAGCGAGCGGTTCGCGTTGCTGCTTCAGCATGTCGGGCACGGTCAACAGGATCGGCTGCGCGGGCGCGAGCAGTCGGCGCATCTCGTTCATCACAACGGATGCGGTGACGACATTGCCGTCCAGCACCAGTTCGCAAGCCACCTGCAGCGGTTCCAGGCCGACTTCGCGTGCCATCAGCAGCAGTTCGACGAAGGCCCGGTCCCCCTTGGGTTGCTTGAGGATGTGATCCCGCACGAGCTGAATGGCGATCGGTAGTTCCCATTCGCGGAACGGCACACCATTACGCAACGCGCCCGGTTTGCGTTCGAGGATCGGTAGGTAGTGCCAGGGATCGCAGATCAGTTGATCGCTCCCGAAGCGGCGGGCGTGTTCGGCAATCACCGCGCCGTCGGCGACGATACGGATCTCGGTCGCGGTGCTGCGCACTGATACCGCCCGACCGGCGAACGCCGCCGGGACGCTGTAGCGATTACGGTCCAGCACCACGAGGCAGGTGCTGGAGACACGCAGCATATGCTCCACATAGCCATCGAACGGTGCGGTGATCGGCCGTAACGCAAGTTGCTCTTGAAGAAAGCAAGCCGCGATCGACTGCTCCGGGGTCACCGGATGCTTGCGCGCCGCCAGTTCGCGGCAGCGAGTTACCAGCCAGGCGTTCAACGTCTCGAAGCAAGCGAACCGCGCCAGCGGCGTGAACAGCCATTCGCGGATGTTGCCGACCTGGTTCTCAACCTGCCCCTTCTCCCAGCCTGACGCGGGGGTACAGGCGACCGGCTCGAACAGATAGTGGTTGGCTAGTACCATGAAGCGGCGATTGAACAGCCGTTCCTTGCCGGTAAAAATTGTCTCCACAACCGCCTTGAGGTTGTCATACACCATGCGCTGCGGCACGCCACCGAAGAACGCGAAGGCGCGGTTGTGTGCGTCGAAAACCATCTCCTGGGTCCCTCAAAAATTCTGTGCTGTATGCACCATCCTAAAATCTCCCCCCAGCACTCTGCCCTCCCCTCATACCCCCGAAAAACATATATATTTGCTTTTCTCCCCCCCCTCCCTCTCCACACCCTTTCTCTCCCTTCCTTCCCTCCCCCCCCGCCCCTCCCGAACAACACCCCAGATTCTCCGGCCAAACCGCCGGATGATCGCATGGACCAGGGTGGAAACTATTGGACGCTATTTGCCCCCGGAATCTGGAAAGTTTTGCACGCTGTTTTTCAGGCCTATAGACGCCCTCGGTCACCCATCTGGGGTCCAGGACATCAGGGAGATGTAATCGTTTGTTAGGCTCGAGATTTTCTCTTTCACGTTGAACCAGCTCTTTGGCCATCCGGTAGTCAGAATGAGCGTACGCCGCAGGCTCTTCTCGATGGCCTCGGCAAGCTCAGGAATGCCATGGCAGGTGGCGCAGGAGACCTTGATGAAGTCAAATATGCCCTTGTACTTCTCTTTGAGAAACTTCCGGTTTCGCCCGCGTCGGCCTTCAACAGCATGCGGGCTTCATCAACCTTTGCGCGGGGTGTTTGCCGCTGCGGATCACGCTATCCAGCCGCGCTCGCTCGTCCGCGCTAAGCTTCCCCACATACTTCTTTATGGCTATCTCTTTGGCGGCCACGAATCGGCTCCGTCATTACGTTACGGTGCCATCGATTCGGACTTTCTACTCACTGTCAATGAGGGAGATACTCGGTCAAATTGCTTCAACCGAGGATCGTTTTCTGTCTTCGTAGCTGATAGCGTCAACTTTCGTGCTGCAGACAGGGCGAAAACTGGGATGTGATTGGGCGGCATGCAACTTTTGATCCCTTGATGACGGATGCCGCATGAGGTCATGCGCAGTGTGCTGATTGCCTCTACGGGTGTAGTCTTCGCACAAGTCTGTTTGAATTCTACGCGTCAAGTGAAAGTCCGCGTCGGGTGGAATCCCGGCACTCGAACCGACCATTGCCATTCGACGCTTACGTTGACCGGTACGCGCGCCGGATCAGCAGGCGGCTGCGCGCGATGGTTTCTGATATGGCCCACCGCGAACGCTGACCGGTATCATTCGGCTGTTTCCTTCTGCAGCTTTTTCTCGGTGATCGCGGCGAACAGGGCGACACCGTATGGGATCGCCTCATCATTGAAATCATACGTTTGGTTGTGCACCGAGGCCGTGGCACCATTGCCAAACATGACATGAGCGCCCGGCACCTCTTGCATCATGAACCCGAAATCCTCGGATGCCATCGACGGAGGCGCGTCCCGCCACACGTTCGACTCGCCAACGACCTCTGCCGCCGCGTCGGCGTAGAGAACCACTTCCTCGGCCTTGTTCTCGACAGCCGCGAACAGGGTGCGGAAATCGACTACGGCCTCGGCGCCGAATCCCTCGGCGATACTGACGGCCAGGCGTTTCATGTTCTGCTCGACCAGGGTCATCACCTCGGCCTTCATCGTCCGCGCGGTGCCGGCTAGGACAGCATGCTGCGGGATCACATTGTAGGCGTCGCCAGCCTGGATGCGGGTAACGCTCAGGACCGCGGTGTCCTGCGCCGATATATTTCTTGATACGATCGACTGCAGCGCGGTGCCAAGGTGACAGGCAACAACCACCGGATCGATGCCCTTGCTGCGGGCGAGCACCGTGGGCGCCCTTGCCGGTGATGGTAATATCGAAGAACGCGCCGCTGGCGAAACGGACGCCCGGACTGGTGGCGAACTGGCCGATTGCCAACCCGGGATGGTTGTGCAGGCCATAGACCGCGTCGCAGGGGAAGCGCTGGAACAGGCCGTCCTTCAGCATCGCCTCCGCGCCGCCGACGCCTTCCTCGGCCGGCTGGAAGATGAAGTTGACGGTGCCACTGAAAGCGCGCGTTTCCGCCAGATATTTCGCCGCGCCGAGCAGGATCGTGGTGTGGCCGTCATGGCCGCAGGCATGCATCCGGTTCGGGATTTGGCTGGCGTATGGCAGCCCGGTTGCTTCCTGCATGGGCAGCGCGTCCATGTCGGCCCGAAGACCCGACTGAGGCGTCCCCATTGCCATTCCGCAGCACGCCAACCACGCCGGTCTTGCCAATGCCGCGATGCACCTCGATCCCCCATTCCTCAAGCTTCCGAGCCACAAGGTCGGACGTACGGTATTCCTCCAGTCCCAGTTCGGGATGGGCGTGAATGTCCCGGCGGATGGCGGTCAGTTCGTCCTGGTAGCGGCGGGTCCGATCGATCGGGGTACGTCAAGCGCGGATTGGGTCATCGGGCGATCCTGGCCTGTGGTTCAAGCAACTCATCCATAGCACCGCACTTGCCATACCCCCGCAGCCAGGGTGTTGTTGACGAACGGCACGGGAGGCAGGGACGGCTCGATGTATTTGAATATTTTCGCCCCGGGATCCAGCACCGCTGGATATGAGCGGCACGGAAGAGTTCCGCAGCCTGCTGGCCAGTGCCGCCGATCTGGACATCCCGCATGCACCACAGGTGCCGTACCGATCGTGCAACATCGTGCTGCGGCAGATGCGGTTCCATTTCCTGGAATGGGGGCACCAGAATGCGCCGGCGATCGTGCTGCTGCATGGCGGCCATCAGTCGGCGCATTCCTGGGATCTCGTCAGCCTGCACCTCGCAGCGCACTATCGGGTCCTGGCGCTGGATCAGCGCGGCCACGGCGACAGCGAGTGGGCGCGAGACGTCACCTATACCAATCACGAGATGTCACTCGATGCCGAGGCGTTCATCGTCGCGATGGGTTTGGACAGATCGATCGTGGTCGGTCACTCGATGGGCGGCCGCAACACGATGCTGTTGATGCGCCGGAACCCGGGGTCGTGGGCGCCGCCGTGATTGTCGATGTCGGGCCGGAGCTATCGGAAAAAGGCCGCGCCGCGATCGCCGGCTTCGTGCAGGGCAACCAGGAGTTCGACGACCTGGACCATTTCGTGCGCAAGGTGCGTGAGTACGATCCATACCGGTCGCGCGAGCATATCGAGCGGACGGTGAAATACAACATGCTGGAACGGGCCGACGGGAAATACGTCAGCAAATGCGATTCGAACCCGCGGCGACTCGGGATCGTTCGCGCGTCGGGGCCGTTGGAGAACATCACGCTTGACGACGCGGCACGCTTCGAACTGCCGGTGTTGCTGGTGCGCGGCGAAGACTCCAACATTTTGGCACCCGATGCGGCAGAACGGTTCGCCGCCGCGCTGCCGCTCGGGACACTGGTCACCGTCCCGGACTGCGGCCACAACGTGCACGGTCAGAACACGAAGGGCTTTATCGCGGCATTACGGAAGTTTCTAAATAGCCTACCCGGAACCAATGCCACGCCAGGTATGTAGAGCGTCGCGGACGCATGCCGCCATCCGCCAGGCTCTGCGGGCGCGTGCGGTCCAACGGTATTAGATAGCCTTCGTACCCGGCGAGCAGCGGTTTCGGCAAGCTCGTGCGAACGCCGTTTACCTGCAAGCGAAGCGTCGGGAATTGAGTCGGGCTTCCTTATCACTGACCCGCTCGCTCCAAAAGCAAAAGATGAAATAACACAACTATTGACAAGTCGTATCTAAAGCGCTCGACTTGCCTCACCGATCTGGTGACAGGCTCGATATGCGGGTCGGCCTTCGGGGTGAGGTGTCATCATGCAACTACTCAGATCTGCCGCCTTCCTGGCCGTTCCGCTGCTGGCCAACGTGCCATTGGCGGTTCCGGTGACATCCGCGCATGCTGCGCTTGCGAACAATGCAATCACTTTGAATGCGCTTACGTTCAATGCGCTCACCTCCAATGCGACTACTTCGAATGCGCTCTCCCTGAAGGCGCTCTCCCCCAATGCGCTTACCGCGAATGCGCTCACAGGGAATGCGCTCACCTCAAACGCTCTCAGCCAGAACGCGCTCACTCTAAACGGGATGGCAGGGAAAGGATCGGCGGTCTCCGACCTGAACGGCGTTGCGGTAGAGGAAATTTCGCTGCCCCGGAAAACTCACCCCTGATCGCGAAATCCACGTTCGGCCCACTTGTAGTTGCCGGGCTACTGCTAATAGCTGCCGCGGGTCTCGCGGCTCCGGGGCCGAGCGTGACGGTGGAAGGCACGGTATTTCGCGTCACGCTACCCGATGGCCGCATTCTGTCGCACGACGACATAGTTGGGGCTGTATTGACATTGGGGGATGGCAGCGGGTTGCAGCGGCGTATTCGCATCAACTCGGAGGAGCGCGACGTCCGCGATCCGACGGGCGAGGTGATGCTTTACACGCTGTCCGAACCGGACCCAATCACAGGGGAGTGGCGTAACGCCTGCAACCCCGACCCGGACGGGCGGCAACTCGGCTTCCCACTCGCGGGCGCATTTACGCCGGACGGGCGGTACATCAACGTCCCCGGCCGTATCTTAATCACGTGCACCGGGGGAGCCGAAGGGAAGTGCATTCGCTTCGGCTACAAACCTTGGCGCACTTTGTCGGACGGCACTTCACTCGAACCCTACTATCGGGCTTGCGTGCGCCTCGTGCGCGCCGACTACGGCGGTGACGGTCTGGGTTCTACGCGCAACGGCACGCCTATTGACCTGTTCGACCGGATCGGCATCCAACAGGACGAACCCGCCCCTAATATGACCTTAGAAGCGGCGTTCGGCCCGGATGGAGCGGTGTGCGTCGTGCACACCCGGCTTTCCGATGTGGTCTCGATGCCGGACCTGTTGCTGCGATATCCTCGATTGGCCGATCATCCGTCAGTTGACTGTACCGAGTTTACACCTGCCTTGCTCTTTGTTCGCTCGGTCCCTCGATGATGCGAACGCGGCACGAATAGTACACGTCAAGGCTCATCGGGGGCTTTGTGGTGCTGGCCGACCGGCCCCTAATGCAGGTGCAGCATCGCGTTGGCGTGGCCAACAGTGGGGGGCTTTACGAGGCTTGCCGAGGCGACCCGCACCGAGTGCAGCGTGCCCTCGATCTCCCGTGCCCAAAAGTCCAGGAACTTACGCAGCACCGGATAACGCGGAGCGATATCGAGATCCTGCCAGATATACGACTGCAGCAGGTTGGGATGGTCCGGCAGGTGATAGAGGATCTCAGCGGTGGTAAGGCGATAATCTTGCAACTGCCGAACAAGGGCCATGGTCTATCCGCTTCCTTTCAAAGCACGCATCCGAGCCAGAAGAGGGTCTTGGAGGGAACGCTAACTGGCCCGATCATAGAATGATGTGGGAGAAAGCTCGGTTTGCGCAACTAGAAACACAATAATTTCAGCAACTTAGCACTCCTAACAAAAGAGTGCTGCTAATGCTTGACTTGCCAGCGCGCTGGGACTAGATCGCTGGCACTCCCTACCGGGGAGTGCTAACAGCCAGCAGGGTGCTCGTCGGAGGCCCTCGCCCGGCTGTAGTGATCCGTTCAATCCTTGACTGAGAACGAACTCAGGAGCGTCTTAAAATGAGTTTCCGTCCCCTGCATGACCGGGTCGTAGTCCGGCGCCTGACCGCCGAGGAAAAGACCGCCGGTGGAATCATCATCCCGGATACCGCCAAGGAAAAGCCGATGGAAGGCGAAGTTATCGCGGTCGGCCCTGGCGCCCGCAACGAAGCGGGTCAGCTCGTGACCCTCGACGTAAAAGCCGGCGACCGGATCCTGTTTGGCAAGTGGTCCGGTACCGAAGTGAAGCTCGATGGTGAGGAGCTCTTGATCATGAAGGAGTCCGACATCATGGGCATCATCACTGACACGGCCGCGGGCAAGAAGAAGGCCGCGTAAGCGGTCTGCCTGCTCTCCATACTTAGAGAAAGAGGAATAGATAGGAATGGCTGCAAAGGACGTCCGCTTCGGCGGCGAGGCGCGTGCGCGCATGTTGCGCGGCGTAGATATCCTGGCTGATGCCGTAAAGGTAACGTTGGGACCCAAGGGCCGCAACGTGGTCCTGGACAAGAGCTTCGGCGCGCCGCGGATCACCAAGGACGGCGTCACCGTCGCCAAGGAGATCGAGCTCGCCGACAAGTTCGAGAACATGGGCGCCCAGATGGTGCGCGAAGTGGCCTCGAAGACCAACGACATCGCCGGTGACGGCACCACCACCGCCACGGTGCTGGCGCAGTCCATCGTCCGCGAGGGCGCCAAGGCTGTCGCGGCCGGCATGAACCCGATGGACCTGAAGCGTGGCGTCGATCGCGCGGTGCAGGCTGTCGTCGATGAGTTGAAGAAGCGGTCCAAGAAGATCACCACCCCTGCGGAAACCGCGCAGGTCGGCGCGATCGCCGCCAACGGCGAGGCCGAGATCGGCAAGATGATTGCCGAAGCGATGCAGAAGGTCGGCAACGAGGGTGTCATCACCGTCGAGGAAGCCAAGGGTATCGCCACCGAGCTCGATGTCGTCGAGGGCATGCAGTTCGACCGCGGCTACGTCTCCCCGTATTTCATTACTAATGCGGAGAAGATGATCGCCGATATGGATCAGCCCTACATCCTGATCCACGAGAAGAAGCTGTCCGGCCTGCAGCCGATGCTGCCTCTGCTGGAGAGCATCGTGCAGTCCGGACGTCCGCTGGTGATCATCGCCGAAGACGTCGAGGGCGAGGCGCTGGCGACCCTGGTGGTGAATAAGCTGCGCGGCGGCCTCAAGGTCGCGGCCGTGAAGGCGCCTGGCTTCGGTGATCGCCGCAAGGCGATGCTGGAAGACATCGCGATCCTGACCGGCGGCACGGTGATCAGCGAAGACCTCGGCATCAAGCTGGAGAACGTGAAGATCGCGGACCTCGGCAAGGCCAAGAAGATCCTGATCGAGAAAGAAAACACCACGATCGTCGAAGGCGCCGGCAAGAAGGCCGACATTCAGGGCCGCTGCAGCCAGATCCGGGCACAGATCGAGGAGACCACCTCGGACTATGACCGCGAAAAGCTGCAAGAGCGTCTGGCGAAGCTGGCCGGTGGCGTGGCTGTCATCCGCGTCGGTGGTAGCACCGAGGTCGAGGTGAAGGAGCGCAAGGATCGCGTCGACGACAGCCTGCACGCCACACGCGCGGCGGTCGAGGAAGGCATCGTCCCGGGCGGCGGCGTCGCTTTGGCGCGCGCCTCGTTGGTCCTAGGCAAGATCAAGGCTGACAATGACGATCAGCGCTTCGGAATCGAGATCGTGCGCAAGGCGATCCAGACCCCGCTGCGTCAGATCGCCGAGAACGCCGGTGAGGACGGTGCGGTTATCGCCGGCAAGACGTTGGAACACGACGAATATAACTACGGCTTCGATGCGCAGACCGGCGAATTCAAGGATCTGGTGAAGGCCGGCATCATTGACCCGACGAAGGTTGTGCGGACCGCGCTGCAGGATGCCGCTTCGGTGGCCGGCCTGCTGGTGACGACCGAGGCGATGGTCGCTGAAAAGCCGGAGAAGAAGGGTCCCGCGATGCCGCCGGGTGGTGGTGGAATGGGTGGAATGGGCGGCATGGGCGATATGGATTTCTAATCCGTATCCACGACCGACCAAGAAAAGTGGGCCGCATCGTCAGGTGCGGCCCTTTTTTGCTGATCATTACTCCCCACTACTGGCCTCGCGGGCCGGAAGGTTCGCCGGGGGTGGGGCTTCTTCAGCGCGATCGATCATGGCAGGCGGCAGAGCGGGAGTTGTCGCCTTCCGCGGCTTCGGCGGCGGCGGCACCCACGGCCGGTCTCCCCGCTCGGAGCGGTCGGTCATGACGCGGGCACCGTCAGGCTCCAGCCAGATCGCCGCGCTGCCGTTGCGCCAGACGGTGAATTGATCCACTAATTGCGGCCAGGGACGTGGGCATAGTCCGCGTGCGGGTTCGGCCGAAACGGTGATCGAGATCTGTGCGCAGAAATCCGGATGCTGGACGCCGCGGGCCAGCATGGCGCCGGGCCGGTCAGTGTAGGGCCGCAGCAGACAGGCGTCCTTCTGGCAGCGTATCGCTTCGATGTGTGGGCGGGCGCTCTCGCCCAGGTCGGCGCCGCCGGTCGTAAGTGTTGCCTCCACGGCCGAGTTTTTTGGCATCGCTTGAAACGCGCCCACCGCCCAGTATTGAGCCCAGGCGTCGCGGACAAATTTTGATCCGCCCTGTGTCTGTTGCAGGAACGCGCCTTGCCTGGTCCTCACCGCGATCAACCGCCCGTCGTCTGAGACCAGCAGATCGGGCGGGTGGTCCTACACAGGCGAGGCCAATCCGACCAGCATCACCACCACGCCCAGAAGCCGCCGGCGCGTTTTCCACAGCCCGAGCCAGGCAAGTCCGGCGGAGAACACGCAAAGTCCCCAGGCCGGAATATGCGGGACGATGATCGTTGCGTCGGGCAAAGCGGAGGTCGCGCGCGCCACCCAGACCACGGCCTGCGCCCCCCAGCCCATCGGCACGAGAGCCAGCGCCTCCAGATGCAGCGGCATCAGCAACAGCGCGATCAGCCCGGCCGGCATCACCCACAGCGCGGTCAGCGGCACGGCGATCATGTTGGCCAGGACGAAATAGACCTGGACATGACCGAAATGATAAGCGCCGTACGGTGCGGACGCGGACCCCGCCAGCGCGCTGGTCAGCGCGAGAGCGACCAGATGCGAGGCGAAGCGCCGGTGCCACCTCTCGCCATGCAAGCGGCGGAGCCAGGGGCGTACGCCTCATACCCGGCGATCAGCGCGAGCACGGCCGAGAAGCTCATCTGGAACGAGACATTCGGCACGTCCTGCGGCGAGATCACTATCAGGGCCGTCGCCGCCAGGGCCAGACCGCGTACGGAGACCGGGCGCCGGTCCGCCAGGATGGCGATGGTCAACAGGCAAGCCATGGCGAAGCTACGGATGATCGGCACATGCATGCCGGTCAGCACCATATAGGCGCCACCCGTCGCCAGGGCGCAGATCGCGGACAGCTTCTTGGTTTGCCAGAACAGACTGGCGTGCTCGCTGAGGGTGAAGCCGAAGCGGGAAATAGCTAACGCGAAGCCCATGACGATGCCGATGTGCAAGCCGGCGACGGCCAGCAGGTGGGCCAGGCCCGAGTCACGGAACGCCGCATGGTCGGCCTCAGGGATTGCCATTGAGGAGCCGGCTAGAAGCGTGACCGAGACCGCTCCGGCCGCGCCCGGGATCACGGCGACGACCCGACGGGCGATGCCCTCGCGCAGCCATTGCACGAACCGCATTGGACCGGACGGCACCCCCTGCGTCGTCCGCTCTGCTGTAGCTAGCGCATAGCCGGACGCACCCAGACCGGAGTAGAAGGCATCGCGCTGCAAGTCCCACGCGCCCGGATACGACGGCAATGCGGGCGCTCGGATCAGCGCGCGAATGCGCACGGAGTCGCCGCTGCCCAGGTCTCCATCGTCCTTCTTCTGCAGCCTGATTCGCACCGAGCGGCGCAAGGGCTCCGGCGCACCATCGATCCAGGCCGGAAGAATGGTGATCCGGCGTCCCTTGGGCAGAGGCTCGACCGCGCGGATTGTGCCGGTGACGATGCTGGCGTGGGTTGGTAGGTCAACCTCGATCGGGGGCGCCCGGGCGGTTGCGATTTGGCCCGAGGTAAAGCCTAGAGCGGCCGCCGCGAGGGGTGCGATCAGCCAACGCAAGCCGGGAAGGCCGACCGCAAGCCCGACCGCGGGGAGGGCCACCGCCGCCCCAACCCAAGGCGCTGGTTCGAACCGCAGCGTGTAATAGGCGAGAACCCCGGCCCCCATGAATACCGGCAGCCATAGCGCCAGCCGTTCCCGCTCCGTATCGAGCCAGGAGTTCAATGCGGCTTTCAGGACGGCGAGCAGCCTCATGCGGGCAAAGTAGACATGCAAATGTCTACAAAGAGTGAACGGTTGTGCCAGCCTCAAAGCGTTGGTGGCGCAGCTTTACCGCGAACACGGTGCTCCGTGGTGACTCGCCGCCTAGTGGTAGTCCTTAGCTTACTCGCCAGCCGTTGAGTCAGGAGCGCCTCAAACGGGCCGCAATTACCCCGAATCCCGTTGCTCGTTCAAGCTTCCGTGGCGTAGAAGCGGGGCTGTTTTGCAGGAGCCGTTTCTGGTTAGATTGCGGCTGCGTGTGTAAGCTCGTGCAAACCCAGGCCTCGGCCTCAGGGAGAGCATCGATGACGCCATTCCGGACGTGGTTGGCCGAAATCGGGGCGCTACGACGCCGCGTTTGCCTCCAATGAGACGACTTCGATGTCATTCACTCATTGACCGACACCGATCTTCGCGAGCTCGGCCTCGCGCTCGATGATCGCAAGCGTCCGCTCCAGGCCATCGCCAGGCTGGATGGGCAAGCCGCGATCGACCCCGTCCACCCCGGTGGTCGCACAGGCGACCGCTTCAGGACCGATCACCGGCAGTAGCTGCTGCTTTCTCGAGGCGGCGAAGGCCGGATTGGACCGAAATTCGATCTCTTGAGTTGCCGACTTTAAGAGACCTCATCCTACCGGGTACCGCAGCAGGGTGACGCTGCGGCTACGGCAGTTTGTAGCTGCCCGAATTGGTGCAGTCTAAGGCGAAGGTTCCTTCAACCGCTGTCCGAAACTCGTTTACGTGTGCTACATACGTCCAACCACCGGTGATGCCAGTATACTTTCCAGTGCCCGCCGTGATCGTGGCCGATGCGTGCACATTCTGCTCGTTCAGCGAGTGCCATTTTTCGTGAGTGAAATCGATACTTACTTGATCTCCCGCTGGATCAATCCCCACACAGCTGCCTTGGGGCGCACCCACGCCGTTCACGAACTCGGCCATGCCCCAACAGTGCCATGTCATGTGATCGGAAAACCCGTCGCTTCGGGTCAGCCCGTTTTCATCGAAGACAACCATGACCCGCTCTTTCCCGATCGTGGTTGCCTTGATGGTTCCAAATGCGGAATATGTGGCGTTAAAGGTCCCTTCCTTCGGAAGATCGGCGGCCACCGCGGCCCCGGAGGCCATGGCGGTGGTTAATGTGAAGGCGGACAAGATAGATGTGCGCGATTGCATTGGATTTTCTCCTCCTCCTGCTCATTATCATCGTTGATTGTCTCAGAGCGGCCGGCGTCCTTGGTCCACCGGCCTCCAGCGTCGCGACGGATCAAGACGCGGGCAACATTCGCGCACGCGCGGGGCAGTCCAGTAAGCTCAGTCTTTGTGCGAGGACCATGCATATGCATGCTGTCACCGCCAACAAGCTGCTGTTATTTTAGCGAACGCGCTCCCAGTAGTCCACGAACTCGCCACCCGCCGTAGCGGTAGACTTATCGCCTTCAAAAACGAGCGAAGGCTCGTCAAACGGTAGTTTGAAGGCGAGACGGCCGCCCTCACGAGCTACCGGAGTGCTCTCGGTGGATCCCGTAAGGTTATAGGTTGGTGGTTTGTCGCTACCGTCGTTCATTGCGGTGAACAATAGCGTTTCGGTGTACTCAGTGGCCGACATTTTGTAAGTGGATATCCTAGAGTAAGAAGCAGGCTTGCCTTCCGGTGTGCGCCAAAATACGTTCAAGTTCTGCAGGCCGTTGTGAACCGTGTAAGCCCCTTGAATTGCCGGAGGCACCTGCGTCTTGCCGTCCGGGAGTTTGCGCATCACCAGTCTCCATGTGCCCTCTATCTCCTGGGCTTGTGCGATGCCGCTGGACAACAGCACTAAGACTGCAACCAACCACCAGCCCCATGAAATCCACAGCGGTAGTCTTGTGCTTTTCATTAGAAGCCTCCCGCGTTTTTTTTGGTGGCATTCACCCTGAATGCCTGTATCAAGGATCAGCGGTATCTTGATACGCCTGTTTCACGTTGACGCATAGCTACCTCCCGTAAGATCCCTCCCTCCCTGAGTTTAGCTCGTAAGCCTATCGAATCTCCGCATCCGGTGACGACGGAGGCAATGGCAAACGTCCGGTCGTTGCCGGAGGCGCGACCGTCAAATGGCGAGACAGCAGTTGTTCAAGCCAGTTCCCAAGCAAACTGATCGCCTGAGTGATCGCGAGGTAGATCAGCGCCGAATACAGGTAAATGGAGAAATCGAAAGTCCGGGCGAAGACGAACCGGGTTTGTCCCATCAGATCCAACACGGTGACGATGGCGGCGAGCGCGCTGGCCTTGATGACGCCGATCAGTTCGTTGCCGAGCGGGCGCAGTGCCACCAACATCGCCTGCGGCCATACGACATGGCGTGCGATGGCGAATGGCGATAGGCCGAGGGCGCCGGCCGCTTCGATCTGGCCCTTCGGTATGGACAGCAGTGCGCCGCGCACGATCTCGGCCTGGTAGGCGGCGGTGTTGAGCGTAAAGGTAAAAATGCAGCAATTGAAGGCATCGCGAAAAAACCACCACAGACCAGCCGAAGTCAGGAACGGCCGGATCTCGCCCCCGCCATAATAGACCAGGTAAAGCTGGCACAGCAGCGGCGTGCCGCGGAAGAAGGTGACATAGGCGAGGGCCGGGGCCGCGACCAAGCGATTGCGCGACATCCGCGCCCGCGCGAGAGGATAGGCCAGCACAAAGCCGAGACTGCAGGAGATTGGTCCTACCTCTGCCGTGATACGCAGCCCGTGGAGCAGCCGCCAAAGATGCGTGCCGAGCAGGTCGAGATCGAAGAGGAGGCCGGCGCCGTCCGCTAGCAGCTCCAGCATCAGGCATAGCCCTGGTTGGCGCGCCGCTCGAGGTAGGCCTGCCCGATGCTGGAGACGATGTTGAACACGAGGTAAACCGCCGCCGCTGCGCTGTAGAACAGGATCGGGCGAGTAGTCGCTCGGCTCGCTTCCGACGCCGCCCTCAGCAGGTCCGACACGGCCAGCGTGGAGATTAGCGAGGTGTCCTTGACCAGTGCCGTCCAGATGTTGCCGAGGCCGGGTAGTGCCACCCGCATCAGTTGCGGCAGCACAATTAATGAAAGCACCTGACGCGAATGCAGGCCGAGCGACCGCGCCGCCTCAGCCTGCCCGGGCGGGACCGCTTTCAGCGAGGCGAGCCAGATTTCGCTTGAATAAGCAGACACCATCACCGACAGCGCGATGACGCCGGCGACGAACGCATCCATTTCGACGCGCCAACCATCGCCGAGCAGCTGTGCCAGCATGTTGAGCAGCGCCTGGATGCCGAAATAGACGATGAACAGCGACAGCAGATCGGGAATGCCGCGAAAGAACGTCGTGTAGGCACCGCAGACGCTACGAACCAACCAGTTGCGCGACAACTTCAGCAAGGCGAGCAACAGGCCGCCGCCGAAGCCGAACGGCACCGTGACGAGCGAGAGCAGAACCGTGATCAAAGCACCGCGGAGCAGCAACGGCGCCCATCCGTCCGG
This sequence comes from uncultured Alphaproteobacteria bacterium, assembly GCA_963772355.1. Classification (GTDB taxonomy): domain Bacteria; phylum Pseudomonadota; class Alphaproteobacteria; order Acetobacterales; family Acetobacteraceae; genus Rhodopila. Next base: position 16,850 of record CAVYXX010000009.1, read on the forward strand.
CCCGAACAGCAAGCCGAACCAGCCCATTTACTGGCAAGCTGCTGTCGGCGGCACGCTTACTTCTTGCCGCGGATGTCGATCTTGAAGTACTTGGTTTCGATCGTCTGGAATGTGCCGTCTGCATCGGCCTCGGCGATTGCCCTGTTGAACATGGCGGCGAGGTCGGTGTCCTCGGGGCGGAAGGCGGCAGCGACACCCACCCCGAATATCTCCGGCGTGCGAGGAATCTCGCCGACGATCCGGCAGCAGCCTGGGTTTTTGTCGATGAAGTGCTGGGCCACCAGCATGTCTACCAGCACGTAGTCTAGCCGGCCATTGCCCAGATCGACCAACGCTTCGTCGCCGGTCGGGTACAGCTTCACCTCAATCCCCTTGTAGAACTGGTCCAGGTATATGACGAACGTGGTGGCGGATTGCGCACCGATCAGCTTCCCCTTGACCGCCTCCAAGGAGATATCGTTGCTCTTGTTCGCGGCCTGCCCGATCCAAACCTGAGGAGTGTCGTAACACACGTCCGAGAACAGCACTTTCTTGGCGCGCGCCGGCGTCGCGTGCATACCGGAGAAAATAACGTCGAACTTGCCCGAGAGCAGCGCCGGGATGATGCCATCCCAGTCCTGGTTTTGGAACGTGCAGGTGACCTTCATCTTGACGCAGAGGGCATTGGCATAGTCGACCTCGAAGCCGACGATCTGTCCATTTGAGTTAACGCTTTCGAATGGCGGATAGGTAGCGTCGGTGCCTATGCGCACGCTTTTCCAATCCTTCGCCTGGGCGGACAAGCTGGCCAAACACGCTCCCAGCGCCATCAAACACAATGCGTTTGTTAATTTCATCGCGAACCCCTTAACCAGTCTAGTTCCGACACTTGCTAACCGCAAATAAGTTCGCAGGGCGTAAGGCGCGTCGCGGCATCGACTGGCGCTCAGCCGCCCTAACGAATAGGCGACTTTCGGCCGGTGGCTATCGGTGCGCGGGCGCCCGCTACCGTGCTAGAACATCCTGGATGTTGGCGGACAGCAAGTCCGGTCATTCTCTTGCTGGGTTCGCAGGCCACTCTCTTGCTAGACGTCGTGCCGGGCATAAACTGATCCAAGCTCAGGCCGTCGCCCTGAGGGAGGTCCAATGACACCGTTCGCGACGTGGTTGGCCGAAATTGGTCTTGGACGCTATGACCACGTCTTCGTCTCCAACGGGATCGACTTCGACGTCATTCACTCACTGAGCGACGCGGATCTTCGCGAGCTCGGCCTGACGCTTGGTGATCGCAAGCGTTTGTTCCAGGCCATTGCGAAATTGGATGAGCAACGAAGCGCTGACGTTGAAACTCCGGTTGTCGCACCGGCGACCACTTCGGGAATTCGCGAGAATGCAGCTTCGCATTCTGGCGAACGTCGCCAGCTTACCGTGATGTTCTGCGATCTGGTAGGTTCGACAGCGCTGAGTGAAAAGCTCGACCCCGAGGAGCTGCGCAGCCTGTTGCATGCGTATCGGACCCTCTGCGGCGATGTGATCGCGCGCTACGACGGGTTTCTCGCCCGCTATGTGGGCGATGGCATCCTGACCTACTTCGGCCGGCCCACGGCGCACGAAGAAGACGCCGAGAGGGCGGTGCGAGCGGCCTTGGAGATCGTCCAGACCGTCCAGCAAGCCTCGTCCACCGAGGACCTGTCGGTCCGTATCGGCATCGCCACTGGTGCCGTCGTCGTCGGCGAGGCGGCCGGCACGGGGGACCAGTCCAAGCTAGCGGTGGGCAGCACGCCCAATCTGGCGGCACGCCTGCAAGGACTGGCCGCCGCCGACCAGATTGTCATCGCCGCCTCGACCCGTCGCTTGGCCGGCAACGCATTCGAACTGAGCGATCTCGGCGAATACGAGTTAAAGGGGATTGCCGAACCCGTTCACGCCTGGCGGGTACACCGTGCTTTGGCGACCGAGAGCCGCTTCGATGCCAATCGCGGCAATAGCGCGCTGACGCCGCTCGTGGGCCGCGGAGAGGAACTCGATTTGCTGCTTAGCAGATGGTCGCAGGCGAGGGATGGCGAAGGCCAGGTGGTGCTGCTAACGGGTGAGCCCGGAATCGGCAAAAGCCGCATCCTGAGCACACTGCGCGAGCGGCTCGAGGCGCAAGGTGTTCAGTCACTCCGGTTCCAGTGCTCTCCCTACTATCTGAACAGCGCCTTCTGGCCAATTATCGATACCTTCGAACGGGCATCGATGTTTGCCCGTGAGGAAGCAACGGACGCAAAACTCGACAAGCTTGAAGCGCTCATCGTCACCAAGTATGGCCGGCCGCTGGCCGACGTACGGTGCATTGCCGCGATCCTGTCCATCCCCTGCGAGCAGCGCTACGGGGTGCATTCGATGACGCCGCAGAAGCACAAGGACGCGACGCTGCGGATCTTGGTCGATCTTGACGAAGCCGCCGCCCGGCAACAACCCAGCGTAATGGTGTTCGAGGATGCGCATTGGGCCGACCCCACGACGCTGGAGGTCTTGGACCTGCTGATCGACCGCGTCAAAACCATTCCGCTGCTGGTGGTGCTTACTCACAGGCCCGAGTTTCAGCCGCGCTGGTCCGAGCAGGGACATGTCGGTGTACTGAACTTGTCCAAGCTCACCCGGACGCAGAGCGCGGCGATTGTCTCCACGCTCGCTGGCGGCAAGGCACTCCCCGTGGGGCTGCTCGAGCAAATTCTCACCAAGACCGACGGGGTTCCGTTGTTTGTCGAGGAGCTGACCAAGTCGATCCTCGAATTCGGGCGAGCTGACGGAAGCACGCGATCGCTACGAGTATGGTGGCTCTGCTCGCGCGATCACCATTCCGGCGACGCTGCGAGACTCCCTGATGGCGCGGCTGGATCGTTTCATGCCAGTTAAGGAGATCGCCCAGATTGGTGCGGTGATAGGCCGCGAATTCGGCTACGAACTGCTCGCCGCGGTGGCGCCGATGCCTCAGGCTCGGCTCGATGCTTCGCTCTTGCAATTGACCGAGTCGGGACTTGCCTTCCGGCGCGGCACGCCGCCCGACGCGGTCTACACCTTCAAGCACGCGCTGGTGCAGGACGCGGCGTATGAGTTGCTGCTGAAGAGCCGCAGACAGGATCTGCACGCCAAGATCGCCCGCCTGATCGAGGTGCGGTTCCCACACACCAAGGTCACCGAACCAGAGGTGCTGGCGCATCACCTTACGGCGGCGGGGCTCGTGGAGGACGCCATTCCGCTCTGGCAGGGCGCCGGCGAGGTGGCGATGAGGCGAATGGCGCTGGCTGAGGCCATCGCCCATCTGAGCCGGGGGCTCGAACTGATCTCGACCCTGCCTTGTTCATCGCGCCGAGACGCCAGCGAGCTAGGACTGCGCAGTGTCGTGGGCCAAGCGTGGCTCGCGCTCAAAGGTTGGTCCGCTCCGGAAGTCTGGACGAGCTTGCACCCCGCCCTGGCTTTAGCAAAGTCGCTCCGGCGCCACGATGCGCTGCTACCGATCCTAACGGGACTGGCGGGTTATATCTTTACGAGAGGAGGCGGACCGGAATCACTGCCGTGGGCGGAGGAGATGCTGGCCATCGCGAAGGAAACCGGAGATGGCGACCTGCTGGTCTCGGGACACGCGGTCGCCTGCATGTGCTACGGTTGGGCAGGCGAGTTCACCAAGGCTGTGGAACACGCCGACGAGGTGATGACTCTCTACGACGCTGAAAAACATTCCCACCTCATTACATTTCTCAATCAGGATCCGAGAACCCAGGCCGGCGTATTCGGCTCCATCAGTACCCTGGGTCTTGGGCTACCCGGACCGCGCATTGCGGCTGAACAACGAAAAAGACGGGCATGCGCGTCGGCGCAGTCACCCTTTCAACCTCGGCTGGGCGCTAACCAATGGAGCGCACGAGTTCGATCATCGCTGCACGCACGAGGACCTTCGGAAGCGCGCCGAAGAATGTGAGCGGCTGGGTCGAGAGAATAATATGCCCGTGCTGTGGGCTCTGATGGCACCTCTTACATATGGCCAGGCACTGATCCGGGAAGGCAAGGTCGCCGAAGCAGTTGCCACGCTCAAGGCTGGCATCGCGTCATGGGAGGCGAGCGGCGGTAGGGTTCGCAGCCCGACGACGAACGTACTCTTGGCCGAAGCTATCGCATTGACGGGCGACCTCGACGATGCGTTGCGGTTGATTGACGAACGTTCCGGGTGGGAGGAACGCCTTCATTACGCCGAGATCCTAAGGCTCAAGGGCTGGATGCTCTCGGTTAAAGGTGACACTGAGGGCGCGGAACAGAATTTTCTCCTCTCTCGACCTGGCGCGGCGCCAACAGGCTAAATCGTGGGAATTGCGCACATCGACCAGCTTGGCGCGACTGTGGCTTGGGCAGGGCAAACGCCAAGAGGCGTATGAATTGCTTGTCCCCATATATGGCTGGTTTACCGAAGGCTTCGACACCAAGGATTTGCAGGAGGCGAAGGCTCTGCTCGCCGAACTGGAACCACGCCCCTCGGCATGAAGCCATGCGGAGTCACAGTCAGGTTGAAAATGGTCTAGATCGTCCGCATGACCGTCCGCACCCGCTTCGCCCCCAGTCCGACCGGACCGCTGCACATCGGCGGGGTCCGCACGGCGTTGTTCAACTACCTCTACAGCCGCCATTGCGGCGGTGAATTCCTGCTTCGCATTGAAGACACCGATCGCGAGCGCAGCACCGAGGCCGCCACTCAGGGTATCATCGACAGCCTGAACTGGCTGGGCCTGGAGCGCGACGGACAGACAGTTTTCCAATCCGAGCGCACGCAGCGGCACGCGGAGGTGGCACGCGCACTGCTTGCGGCCGGCAATGCTTACCACTGCTACTGCACGCCCGAGGAACTGGCCGCCGAGCGTGAGCGGGCTCGATTGGAGAAGCGCGTCTGGCGCTATGACGGACGTTGGCGTGACCGCGATCCCGCGGAGGCACCGCCAGGGATCACTCCGGTGATCCGGCTGAAAAGCCAGCGGGACGATGAAACCGTGCTGGAGGATCTGGTGCAAGGTCCTGTCCGTGTCGCCAACGCCGAGCTGGACGACATGATCATCCTGCGCAGCGATGGGACGCCGATGTACAACCACTCGGTGGTGGTGGACGACCACGACATGGGGATCACCCACGTGATCCGAGGTGATGACCATCTGACCAATACGTTTCGGCAGATCCAGGTCTATCGCGCTATGGGGTGGGAGCTGCCCCGGTTCGCGCATATCCCGCTGATCCACGGCGCTGATGGGACGAAATTGTCGAAGCGGCACGGCGCGCAGTTCGCGCTGGAGTTTCGCGATCAAGGATTCCTGCCGGAGGCCCTATGCAACTATCTGCTGAGGTTGGGCTGGTCGCACGGCGACCTCGAAGTCGTTGGGCGGGAGGAGGCAATTCGGCTGTTCGACATCGTCGATGTCAACCGCGGCCCGTCCCGGATGGACTATGCGAAGCTGACCAACCTTAACGGGATCTATATCCGGCAGGCGGATGACGACCGGCTGACCGAGGATGTGCTGGAGCGGTTGGCGCATCGGCCCGATGTATCGGTCGATAACCATGTCGCGGTCCGCGTTCAGGCGCTCATGCCGGCTTTGAAGGAACGGGCGAAGACGCTGGTGGAGCTCTCGGATTCGGCGGCCTTTCTTGCCAGGGCGGTGCCGTTGCCGATGGAGCCGAAGGCAGCATCCGTTCTGACGGCGGAGGCGAGGGTAATGTTGCGTGACGTAGCGGTGGCGCTAGCGGAGACGGATTTCTCGGTGGCGGGGATCGATTTCGGCATTGCGGACGTTTGCCGATCGGAGCGGGCTGAAATTGGCTCAGGTGGCTCAGCCGCTGCGGGCGGCTTTGACCGGGACCACGGTCAGTCCTGGGATCGATGCGACACTCGCCGCATTGGGGCGGCAGGAAGCGCTGGCCAGGATCGAGGCTGCGTCAGGCTGACGGTTCCTGTTCTCCGGCTGCGTTCCCTGTGCTGGCTTGCTGCGTCGCAACAGACGCGAAAAACATGCTGGCCGGCTGACTATCGATTTAATTTCCGAGTACGATCAGTCGATGAAGTACTGGCGCAGCGGGCCGGCCCGGTCCATCTTGCGATGGATGAGCGCGCAAGAACAGCATTCTCACGAGCCATTTTCGTCGGGGACTATCCGCGTGGGCGGCGATCCGGATGGGCTGATGACCTATCTGGTCGACCTCCCGCCGGAGGCGCTTCCCAGCGTCTGCAAGCGAGACCTGGAACGCGCCTGGTATGCAGCGCGTGAAGCGGCGCTGGCTGAACGGCAGGGTGCCGTCCGAGGCTTTCGCTTCCATCGACCGGACGGGAGCCACACCGACCTTGCTCTCGCCGATCGGGACGCTCGCTGCTGGGTCGGCGCGGTGGACCGAACAGTGGGCATCGCCAACGCGGGCGGTCTTTCGTTATGCCTGCGGCTGCTCGCGCTGATCGATCTGCTGGCGCGCGCGCCCTGGGCCCGGTCGCTGTTCCATCTCGCGCGCGACGGCGCCGAGTTCCACCCGGCTCTGCTGAGGGCGGCGGCGAGTTCAGCCCCTGACCCGGGATGCCCGGTTCGACGAAGTCGGATTTCGGACGCGGCTGTCCCGCTTTGTGAGCGGCTTCCAGATCGAATCTTCGCATACCGGCCAGCGCCTTTCAGGAGCGCCTTCATGAGGCAACGTCTTCCTGCTGCCCCGATCGGAATGCTGTTGGGCGTCATCGCATTATCCGCGTGCGATCACGCACCGCCGAGCGGGCAGGCTCAGGCCGATGCCGCAACCCAGGCGGCCTGCCGACAGCGCGCCGAGCAGGCTTACGAGCAGCAGAATTGGGGACAGATCTACAGCACGCAATCTCAGGTCAATATGCCGTACTCGGCCAACTATGTGCCGGACGTGCCTAACCGTGGTCTGTCGGATGTGTTCGCGCACGATCGGATGGTCAGCAACTGCGTGCGAAACACCGGAACCGGTGCCGAACGGCCCCCGCCAGTTCCGTCCTCCGCTTACTGAACGCGCCGGGACGGCGGGGCGAGTTGCTGATCGCCGCATCTTGAGACCGCTGACGCATGGTGATTTGAAGGTCAAATTCGCTGATCGATTACGGTGACATCCCCATCACCGTTACGGTATGATCGCTCATGAATCCGACGGCTGGCTCGCTGACGGATCAGATGCTGCCCGATAGTTCACCCCCGGTCCGCCTGACTTGAAGGAAATCAACTGCTCCCATAATTTTCGGGCAGCTCGTATTCGGCGCGACCGCTGCAGCCGTGTCACCCGACCGGCGTCTGGTACGGACTTACGTTGTAACTGCACCGATACATCAGGGCGCAAACCGCGCCGCGGATAAATAAATATGGATTCCATGGATCTCACTCTCATCCCCAGTTCGCGGATCGTCGAGGTCGCGCGCCTAGCGTTCGAAACGCCGGACGTGGACTTTTTATGTTTCGGCGAATCGGACCAGCCGAGCCCAAACTCCGCTTTGGATGCTGCTATCGGGGCTCTTCGGGACGAGCACACCCGCTACCCTGACGTGCGCGGCCTGCCGGCGTTGCGGGGGGCGCTTTCCAGCTACCTGAGCCGGTTGCATGCAAAACCGGTGGCGGAAAGCCGCATCCAGGTGACGGCATCCGGGATGGCTGCGATCTCGGTGGCCATGACTGCGATCTTGCGTGCAGGGCATCGCGTTGTCGTGCACAGCCCGGCATGGCCCAACATCGCCAGTGCGGCCAGGCTGCGCGGGGCGGTGGTCGAGCAGATCGATTTGGATGTGCAAGAGGACGGTGGTTTTCGGCTGGATCTGGATAAGCTTGACGCGATGATGGAGGGGACGCGGGCCTTCGTCCTCAACACTCCCGGAAATCCGACCGGTTGGACAGCGTCCGAGACCGAACTTCGGGCGATTCGCGAAATCGCGAACCGCCACGGGGCCTGGATTATCTCCGACGAGGTTTACTCGCGGCTGGTGTATGATGGGCGTGCCGCGGCGCCGTCGATGCTAGATATCGCCGAACCAGACGATAGGATCATTATCTGCAACAGCTTCTCGAAGACCTGGAGGATGACGGGCTGGCGGCTGGGTTGGATGGTGGTCCCCGACGGCGCGAGCGAAGCGATTGTCGATATCGTAGAAGCGGTGCATTCCGGTGTCGCGCCGTTTACCCAGCGCGCCGGGGTTGCGGCGATCGCAGACACTAAATCCGTAGAGGGCTTTCGCGCCTACTGTGCGACCGGCCGTGATTTGGCAAGCCAGGCGCTGGCGGGGTTGAACGGCATCCGCTACCAGCCGCCGGTTGGCGCGTTCTATGCCTTCCTGGCCGTTGAGGGACTCGACGACAGCCTGGACCTTGCCAAGAAACTGGTGACGCGCCATGGCGTTGCCGTAGCACCGGGCGTAGCGTTCGGCTCGGCCGGGGAAGGTTGGCTGCGGGTATGTTTCGCTCAGTCAGCCACATTGATGGAGCGGGCGATGCAGCGGCTGCGCGACGGTTTGCGGGCGGAGGTTGGATCATGAGTGAGTCACTGTGCGGGGTTTGCGGCAATCCGTCTCGGGCGGTCTTCCGCGCCCCACAACCGGAGATCGCGCCGGATTTAGATATGCGTCCGGGCGAGCCGGCGCGCTCCACCTTGCGCGATTGGATCCAGGTCTGTTCCCGGTGCGGCGCGGCGGCGCCCGACCTCTCCGCGCTGCCCTCGACAGCGCGTGCGGTGGTGGAATCGGACGAGTATCGCATGCTGAGCACAACGGCGCTGGAGGAGACGCTGCCATTCCGGCGATGGGCCTTGATCTGTGAGCGGACCGGCGACCGACCGCAACAGGCTGAGGCTCTGTTGCAAGCGGCTTGGGCGGCCGACGACGCGGCGGCAATGTCAGAGCCAGCCAAGCTGAGGGCCACCGTTGCGGCCTTATGGGCGGATACCGACGACATTGAACTGGGTTTGCGCCGGCTTGACGTGCTGCGCCGCGCCGGCCAGTTCGACGCCGCGTCAAGCTGGGCGGCCACGCTGACCGAGCGTGGCCCGGATGAATTGGCTCGGACGATTATCGCGTTTCAGCGGGCGCGGATCGAACAGCGCGATATCGGGCGCCATTTGATCAGCAGTGTGCTTCCGCCGCCATCTCACGCGCCGCATGTCTCGCACGGCAAGCGGGCCACGACCGGATTTTGGTCCCGTCTGCTGCGGACGTAACGCCTCGCGTCAGATCATGAAGATGCGACCGATGGCTGTGGCCAGCAGCACCAGCCCGCCGATCCCATATCCGATCGTGCCATAGGATGGCATCGCGTCGGTGATACGCAGAAGCAGGTAGCTGAAGGCGGATGCCACCGTGCAGACCGCCAGCAGGAAGCTAAGGCTGCCCATTGAACGCGCGTTCTCGCGTCCATAGAAGCGCCCGACGAACACGAAAAATGCAATAATGAAGGGCGCCAGGATGATTGTGGAGAAGCTCGACATGGGCTCACAGTTTGATCGGTTGGCCGCGGTGATAGCCGGTCTCTGGCGACTTTAGGAAGACTTTATCGTCCAGCCGCAAATATCGCTTGGCGTCAGGACTGGATGACAGCATTACGCTCAGCGTTCAGCCAAGCATACCACGCGTCCATACCTTCTCCGGTTTCGGCGGAGACAGGGATGATACGAATATCAGAATTAATCTGGCGAGCGTAATTGACGCAGCGCTCGAAACTAAATCGCAGGTAGGGAAGCAGGTCGATCTTGTTGATCAACATCACCTGACAGGCCCGGAACATGTGAGGATACTTGATCGGCTTGTCCTCGCCTTCGGTGACCGAAAGGATCACGACCTTTGCCCGCTCCCCGAGATCGAACAGTGCCGGGCAAATGAGGTTGCCGACGTTTTCGATGAATACGACCGCGCCTCGCGGCGGCTTCAACTCGGCAATTCCCCGCGACAACATTTCGGCATCAAGATGGCAGCCGGTACCGGTATTGATTTGGACGACTGGCGCGCCGGTCGCCCTAATCCGCTCCGCATCGTTGAGCGTCGCCTGATCACCTTCCACGACGTAAACGGACGCGGATTGACCAAGGGCGCCGATCGTCTTTTCCAACAGCGTCGTCTTGCCTGCGCCGGGCGAGCTCATGAGATTTACCGCCAGGATTTCGCGTCCCTCGAATCGCCCGCGATTTCGCTCGGCGACAAGCTGATTTTTCGCGAGCAAATCCTGTTCCAGCTTAACCGTTCGCCCGTGAACCCCGGCGTGCCACGCCCCGGGGTCGTAGTGGTGATGGTCACCATCTCCGTGGGGGTGATGGTGCTCGCCGTGGGCATGGGTGTGCCCATGGTGTGGCCCGAAAATAGCTGTCCGTTCGCCAGTGACTGGGTCGGTGATCATCACGCTCTCGGTGTCGGAGCAGCCGCAAGTCGAGCACATCACGCAACCTCCATATCTTTCAGCCTCATTCCTTCGCCAGCAATGACTTGCAGATTTCTACTGCCGCAGGCACAGCTGTCGATGAAAGATCCGATCTCGATCTCTTCTCCGCAGCCGCGACAGCGAGCGCGACCGTGGATCGAAATGATGTCCAGCAAGGCACCCTCCACGACGGTGTCTTTAGCACATATGTCGAAGCAAAACCGCAGCGCGTCCGGTGCAACGCAGGACAACCGGCCGATCTCGAGCCGCACGCGCAGCACGCGTGCACCGTTCGATTGTTCCGCGCAATGTCCCACGATGCTATCCGCGATGCTCAGTTCGTGCATCGGGCTGCCTGATGCGCTAGCATATGCGTGGTAGCTGTTCGCCGACGAGCATATCAACGATGCGCTCCCCGCCGAAGATGGTTTGCATGGTTACCATACCGTGCCGCTTATTTGTTACCTCCCCGATAATCGCCGAGCCGATGCCGCTTGGGTGGGTTCGCATGGCGGTCAGGACGGCGTCGGCGCCGTCTGGCGGAACGATAGCAACCAGCCTGCCTTCGTTGGCGAGGTATAACGGATCTAGTCCGAGGATCTCACAGGCGCCCTTTACTTCCTCACGCAGCGGTACATCGCGTTCGTTGATCCGAATTCCGACGTTGGAGCTTCGCGCGAACTCATTCAGCACCGTCGCGAGACCGCCACGCGTCGCATCGCGCAGACAGTGGATGTTCCGATATCGTGCCAACATCGCCGCGACCAATCCATCGAGAGGCTGACAATCGCTTTCGATGTCGGCCTCCAGCGCCAGTTGATTGCGCGCGATCAGGATGGCGGTGCCATGGTCGCCCATGACACCGTTGACAATCACCACATCGGCCGGCCGCGCGTTAGATGCCGAAATGGAGATACCGCGCCGGCACGGAGCCAATTCCAGCAGTATTAATGAACATCTTGTCGGCCGCGCCGCGCTCCACCACTTTGGTATCACCCGTAACGATCTTGACTCCCGCACGATCCGCCATCTGTTTCATGCTGGCCGCGACACGCTGCAGGGTTGCCACCGGCAGCCCTTCCTCCAGGACCATCCCGCAGGACAGGAACAGCGGTCGCGCGCCACTCATTGCCAGATCGTTCACCGTGCCCGCGACAGCGAGTCCACCGATGTCGCCACCGGGGAAGAACAGCGGGTCGACGACGTAGGTATCGGTGGTGAAAGCCAACCGGTCACCGTGCGCGGCGAGATCGCTCAGTCCGATGGTCGCCTGATCCTCCAATACACTCAGCGCGGCATTGTCGAAGGTGCGGACGAACACCTCGTCGATCAACCGGCGCATCGCCCGGCCCCCGCTGCCGTGCGAAAGATTGATCCGCTCTTCTGGCGGACCTCCCGCGTTCATGCAGGCACCCACTCGGTTCTGCCGTAAGTATAGTAGGCGGCGCACGCTCCTTCCGAAGATACCATCAGAGACCCAAGCGGCATCTCAGGGGTGCAGGCGGTGCCGAAAACCTTACATTCGTGAGGCTTGATCATGCCTTTCAGCACCTCCCCGCACTGACAGGCCTTCGGATCGGCGATCATGACGTTCGGCACGCTGAATTTCCGTTCGGCATCGAACGCTGCGTAGGCATCCCGGATTCGCACCCCGGAATGATCAATTGACCCCAGGCCACGCCATTCGAAGAACGGCCGCAGTTCATACACCTCTTCCACCGCCGCGAGAGCGCGTGCATTGCCCGCCTCCGGCACGATGCGGCCGTATTGATTTTCGACCTCGCAGCGGCCTTCAGCCAGTTGTCGCAACACCATCCACAGAGATTGCAATACATCCAGAGGCTCGAACCCGGCGACTGTGATTGGCTTGCGGTAGTCGCGGGCAATAAATTCATAGCCGCGGGTGCCTATCACCATGCTGACGTGCCCCGGGCCGATGAAGCCGTCCAGTTGCAGGTCACCTAAATCCAAAATCGCCTTGATTGTGGGAATAATAGTGATGTGATTGCAGAATAACGAAAAATTCGATTGTCCCGCGCGCCGCGCCTGAATTAGCGTCATGGCCGTGCTGGGCATTGTCGTTTCAAAACCTAAACCGAAAAATACGACCTCCCGATCCGGATTCTTGCGTGCGATCGCCAGCGCGTCGAGCGGTGAGTAAACCATGCGCACGTCGGCACCATCAGCCTTCGCCCTGAGCAGGCTCTTGCGCGAACCCGGCACCCGCATCGCGTCTCCGAACGTCGTGAAGATCACCTCCGGCCGCTCGGCGATGGCCACGCAGTCGTCTACGCGCCCCATCGGCAGGACGCAGACCGGGCACCCGGGACCGTGGACGAATTCCACCTGCTCAGGAAGCATCTGCTGGATACCGTAGCGAAAGATGGCGTGCGTGTGGCCGCCGCACACTTCCATGATCTGCAACGGGCGCGCATCATCGGGGCGCGGAATGCGTGGGATGAGGCTGCGGATTTCGGCGACTGAACTCCGCGCCTTGTCCGGGTCGCGAAATTCATCGATGTATTTCATGACCGTGATCGGTGCCCCCGGAGGAGAAGTTCGCCTCAGCGCTTTGCTGCATCACTTCCATTTCCGCTTGGATTTCACCCAGCTCGGTTAGGAGAGCCAGCGTTCGCTCGGCTTCGGCTGCGTCGATGCAACTCATTGCGAATCCCACATGCACGAGGACCCATTCCCCAAGGTAGGCAGAGGGTTGAGTGCCGTCGTCGACGATAAAGCAGATGTTGATCGGCCGACGAACGCCTCCGACCTCTACGACCGCGGTCATGGTATCGGGATCGGTGATTTCGACGATGCGGCCGGGGATGCCCAGGCACATGAACCACTCTCCTTTAACCAGCGATAACCGCCGCGGCGACCGCCGCCTGCCCCAGCGCGAGCCCACCGTCGCCAGTGGGAACTTTGTGATGGGTCAACACCCGAAGACCAAGCGGCGACAGCCGGCGAACGACTTGCTCGAGCAGCCTCTTGTTCTGAAAAACGCCGCCGGTCAACGCCACGGTGTCGAAGCCGGTAGTCCCGCGCAAACGGCCGACAACGTCCACGACCGCGATGGCGAGGCCGGTGTGGAAGCGAGCCGCCTTGACCGCCGGAATAACCCGATCAGCCAACAATGCGCGCCACATCGGCGTCGGATCGATCACCATCAGGGCGCCCGTGTCCTCGCATTCGAACGGATAGGCGCCGCGGTCATCGGGATCGACAACTGTCTCCAGTTCGACCGCCGGCTGGCCTTCATACAAGGCGCGATCGCGGCAGATGCCGAGCGCTGCTGCAACTGCATCGAACAGGCGGCCGCAGGAACTGGCCAACGGAGCGTTGATCTCGCGGTCAATCATGCTGTCCAGTGCTGAGGCAAGCCTCGGCACGAAAAAATGCGAATCAGTGCGTATGTTCGCGGCACGCAGATGTGCATACAGGCTGCGCCAAGGCTCATGGATGGCGCGCGCGCCGCCGGGCATGGCCACAGGCTTGAGGCACGCCAGGCGCTGGTATCGGGCATAGTCGGCCAGCAGGAATTCGCCGCCCCAGAGCGTGCCGTCAACGCCGTACCCGAGCCCATCCAGTGCGACGCCGAGAACCGGGGCGGCGCGCAAGCCAAGGCCGTTTTCCGCCATGCAGGCGGCGATGTGGGCGTGATGGTGCTGCACTCCGATCAGCCGCAGGCCCGACGCTGCTGCTCGCTCGCGGCCCAGTTTGCTGGGGAGATAATCCGGATGCAGATCGACCGCCATGGCGTTCGGCGTGTGCTCAAACAATGCGGTATATTGCTCGATCGATCGTGTGTAGTCGTCGAAGGTCAACGCATCTTCCAGATCGCCCATGTGATGCGAAACAACGGCCCGGCCGTCCTGCAGAAGACAGAAGGTGTTTTTGAGTTCGCCGCCCATGGCAAGAATTGGCGCGGCAACAGAAAATGCATCCGCCAGCACAATCGGCGCAGGAGCGTAGCCACGCGCACGACGCAACATGCGAGGGGCGCAGGCTACGACACGGATGACTGAAATCATCAACGCGGCGAACGATGTCGCGGTCATGCATCAGGATGGCATCAGCGATGCTCGACAGGCGTTGCCGAGCCTCCTCGTTGGAGATGCACTGCGGCTCGTCGGAGAGGTTGCCGCTGGTCAGCACGATCGGGCGATCGACGTCCCGCGAGAACAGATGGTGCAATGGCGTATTCGGCAACATGAAGCCAAGCGTTGCGATGCCCGGGGCAACGGCGGACGCGATGCGGTTGCCGGGCGCCGCCGCCATGATGACAATCGGCCCCTCCGAGCTTTCGAGCAGGCGGACGTCCTCGGTCGTGACGATGCAGCTTTGCCGCACGGTTGCTAAGTCGGCCGCCATGAGGGCGAACGGTTTTGCCTCGCGGCGCTTGAGCCGCCGCAGACGAACCACGACCTCCTCGTTGGTGGCGTCGCAGGCGAGCTGGAAGCCGCCTAGACCTTTTACCGCAACGATGGCGCCCCCGACCAGGAGCGTGGCCGCTGCAGCGATCGCGTCCGGCTCGGACGAAGCAGGTTCGAGCCAGGCGCGCGGGCCGCAGGCCGGGCAAGCGATCGGCTGCGCGTGGAAGCGTCGATCTGCCGAGTCGTGATACTCTATAGAGCAGGCCTCGCACATCGGGAACGACCGCATTGACGTGCTCGAACGATCGTAAGGGATCGCCTCGATGATCGAAAGCCGCGGACCGCAATGCGTGCAATTGGTAAATGGGTAGCGATAACGCCTTCCACGCGGATCGCGGATTTCCGCGTCGCAATAAAGACAAGTCGTAGCGTCCGGCACCACGCCGGTGCGCGCCGTCGTTGCGCGGCTGGATGCGATTCGGAATTCTGTCTCCGGTGGCACCCTGGCTGGGGAACGCTCAATTCGTTCAATGCGGGCGAGCGGCGGGGGGCCGGCCAGCAAGCAATCTACGAACTTGGCAATAGCTTCCGGCGGACCGCCGATGTGGATGGTGACGCCCTCGCCGTCATTTGCCACCGATCCATGCAGACCGTGTGCCTGTGCCAGCCGCCAGACCGTCGGGCGAAAGCCGACCCCTTGCACCAAGCCGCGTACCGGATCATTTCGCCGATTTCGCCAGTCGACATGACCGTTCTACATCGAGCTGATCTTGATGTAGCGCTGGATGTCCTTCAGATTTGGCGCGATGGTGACCGCGACCAGAACGCCGAGCCCGATGCCAGGGATCAACCATCCAATACTCATCCGGCACCGCCGGATGCCATCACCCGCCGCAGTCTCCTTGCTGCGTAACTCATGACAGCACCTTCCTTTCCAACAATTCGTCGAGCAGGTCGTCGACCGTTGCAATCGCGGCATTCACAGCCGCGGAGACCGACTCGCTTAGGCCGATCGCGCTCGTCGCAGGTTTCACAGGCAAGCACTGGATTATGCGAATGAACTTTTGGCGGTCCCAAGGATGGCGCCAAGAATGATTTCCTCGATATTTGGCTCGCGGGCGGCGGAGATGGACAGGTATCGCCATTACAACCTAGACCTTCGGTTATCCAGAGGATGTGAACCTCTTTTATCGCTGAGGCTCGCTGCGTTTTGCAGCCGTAGGGGGACGGGTTTCCTGCTGTTCTGTCATGAACGGTGCCTCTATGCCTTTTAGGGGGCCATTTGGACGCAAAGCCAATCGCTAAATTTAGGACGCATGCCTTATGCACAGCGGGCAACAGGTTGCGTTCAACGGTGCGTGATCAGGTTTCCGAGGGTTGAAACGATGGCAGCGCTTCGCGCACGTTGGACGAGCGGGGAGCACTTTGACTGAACCGCTTAATCGCCGAAAATGCCGACGGCATCACCGGTCGTTGGCGCGTCCTCGTGTAGATGTTTTGCCGCGATGGCCATAAAAACCGTTCAGTCCGAGTGCCAAGGCAAGGAGGTCAGGTTGGCCGCATCGCAAGAACTACGGGATCACCGGCGCCGCGTCTTGGAGCACCAGGAAAAAATCGATGCGGGGCAGCGCCGTCAAGCCGCGGAATCCAAAGACCCACAGCTTACGATGCCACTGATTGGGGAAGTTCGCCACCCGAAGCCCGCGCCGCCAAAGCGGCGGCTCCCAAGAATCAAAAAGCCCAAATCAAGGCAACCCGAACTTGGAGAATCCTAAATCCCGGTCGTTACGATGCGCGATTTCGCGACGTTTTCGCGGCTGCCGGCTTTGTCTGCTTAGACTTCGCCGGTGTTGATGCCTCCGCATCGGCGGAGCGCTTGTCATCCTCCGCAATGCTGCGCCGTAGAGCCGCCATGAGATCGACGACGTTCGACGCCGGTGGCTCGGAAGCCGCCTCAAGGTCGATACCCTCGCCCTTCAGTTTGGCATCGAGCAGTGCCCGTAGGCGGGTTTCATAGCGGTCTTCGATGTCCGCTGGCTCATACACGGCAGTTTGGCGATCAACCAATTGGGTCGCCAATTTCACCATCTCCTCGTCAACCGGCACCGGGTCGTCAAATAGGGCGCTGGCGTCGTTGAGGTCGCGCTGCTCATGCAGCGTGTGCGCAGCGAGGCCGTTCTGGTACAAGCGCAACGCGATGACCCGCTCTCGTTGGCCGATCACTACCCGGGATAAGGCGACGCGGCCGGTCCGACTGATGGCTTCGCGAAGGATCTGATACACATCGCGCCCGGCTTTACCGTCCGGAGCCAGGTAATACCCTAAATCATAATAAAGCGGGTCAATCGAACTGGCGTCCACGAACTTCTCGATCGTCATTACCTCAGAGCTTTCCACCTTAACGCTCTCGAAGTCCTCGTTCGTCACCAGAAGATAGGTATTCTTCTTAAACTCGTAACCTTTGACGAGGTTACGGCGCTCGACCTCTTTTTCAGTCTCCGAATCAACGGTGATCATCCGAATCCGGTTCCCGGTGTCCGGATTGATCATATTGAACTTGATGCTGCCACGGTCGTGCTTGACACTGTACAGAGCAACCGGACAGGACACCAAAGCCAGGCGCAAGTGTCCGCGCCAGATCGGTCTCTGTGCCATTCAAGCCACCCTAAGCGGCAGCCAAGCCTGCCGAAGTGACGCTGCCTCGCCGCTCTCTTCCGCGTCGGCGGCATCATCGTCCACCGCCTCTTGAATTTGGCTGAGATGGACCCCGATTTCATCTTCGATATCAGACAGAACTGCCTCCAGTCGCCAGCTCTCGGTTTCCCCGTAGGCGACTCGCACCTGGTGACGGGCGACGCACAGAGCAGCTTTTGCCCGCGAGAGCGGATTACCCTTCAGCGTGAAGTTCTCAAATCCAAAAAGATCGGATGCCATGTGCGAAAGCTAAGACGGCCAGCGCCCTGGCGTCAGTGGGGCGACGTTGAGGTGCTCGGCCGACTATGAATATTCTAAATTAACGTTGCGACGCAACTACCTCAGATAATTATGAAGCTGCCAGAAAAGGTTCGCGAACTCGACGCAATACACAATTTCGAGAGTCGACTATTGCCATAGAGTGTTTTTAGCGTGTGCACTCTATGTTCTTCCCAGATCGCGTGTTGCTGTCCTTGTCGAGCGTTTCTATCACAAGAGGCTATACGAGCAGCGGTTTTTGAGGCCTACAGTTCGGGGCGCGCTGCAACGGCGCCGTGTCGCCACGCGCGACCGTTTTACCGCCCTGTCCCCACATCTCAACGAGCGAGACCGCCGCAGTTTGCCGCCACGGAAGCCGCTGCCGCGGGCTATGGTGGGATTGCAGCCGTGTCAGCAGCAATTGCCATCGCGGTCAGCGTGATCGGACCCGGCCTGAAAGACTTGGCTGAAGTCAGTGGGTTAATTACCTGTTGCGGGACCCGATGGCACTGGTCGAACCCGGCGAACGGGGCGATCCGATCACCATTGCGCTGGACTTGCAGGAGCCTGCGACAGTTGGCGCTGAGCTTGTGGCCCGTGGTCGTCAGGTCAGTTGCATTGCGGTCGGTGAATTGCTGCAAGCACAAAGTTCAGCCTGCAAGCCAATAGCAAGACCAATGAGGGTGGTGATCGTCCCGATCGGGACGCGCAGTTCTGCCATATCAATCAGAGTGTTGCCGGCGCACGAGCCGGTGATTTCAATCGATACGAAGAAAAAAGAGCTGGTCGGCGACTTCAAAAACGCCGGCCGGAATGGCGTCCGTGAGGCCAACCCAAAGAGGGTCGCGCGCATGATTTTCTGATCAAGGGAGTGGGGCGGGCGGTGCCGTATGGCATCTACGATCTGGCCGCCAACGCCGGTTGGGTCAGTGTCGGCATGAGCCACGACACCTCCGCGTCTCCCCCACAAACGATCCGCCGTTGGTGGCAGAACATCGGCTGCAAGCGTTACCTGACGCCGAGCGTCCAACGATTACCTGCGACGGTGGGGGCAGCTACGGCAGCAGTCACAGGACGACGTCTCGCTTGTGCGTCGCACTCCAGCATTGGATCGGTTTGTGCACCTTTATTTCGGTCGCGGGGGCGCACGGTTTGGTTCGAATTAGGATCTTTCATCGGACTCCACATTGGGTAATCCGGTGTCCAATTTCATCGACACCGACGGCTCGGCAAATGCGTCGATGGTCGGTCCAGGAGCGGTGCGTAGCAGGGCGCGCCGTCCGTCCTGCTCGACCTCGATCTCGCTGGGTTCGGCGAGATCATCGACGACCTGGTGCCATTCCGGTATGGCGAGATGGCGGGCTCCCAACCGTCCATCAGTTCCTGGCGCAACACCAAGGCGAGGAAGGTGCAGAAGATGTGGCCGCGAATGGCGGCGTCGGTTCGATGAAAGATCGGCCGTGTCGCCAGCAGTGTCTTGGCCGCGAGAAAGCCCTGCTCCACGGCCAGCAGGTTGCGGTATCGCAACACCACCTTCAAGGCCATCAGCCGGGTATTGGTGCGCAGCACGAAGAGGCCATCGAAGCGAGCATCGTCCTCCACTTTCGCCGCGTCGATGCTGAACCCTTCGCCGGTGGGCTCAGCCAGGAAGCGGCGGTATCCGGCATTGCCGACCAGCGCCTTGTCGCCCTGTGTCAGCTTGCGTTCGAGACCGGCCAGCAGGGCGGTCCGCGTCGCGGCATCCTTGCGGGCCTGCTCTGGGTTTCGGGTCAGCACATAACGACGCCCGGCCAGAACGACGTCGTTGACGGCAAGGTCGGTCTCGCCCTTCTGGCGCGGGATGGTCAGCGGCACCGCCACGCCGTCGTCATCGATCACCGTGGTTCGCACCTCGGCCGTCGAGCGCTCACGCACGCCGAGGACGTAGTCGATTGCCTGCGCCTCGAGCTCGGCGATGGTGGCGGCACTGTCATCCCGCGATCGGCGACAATGCAGGTCCGGCTGATGCCGAACCGCGTCCGCAGGCGCTCGATCACGGGCAACAGCGTGGTCACGTCGGCAGTGTTGCCGGGCCAGAGGAACGAGGCGATCGGCCGATCGTGGCCGTCGAGCACGATGCCCAGAACCACCTGGTGCAACGGCCGAAAGTCCTTGGAGATGCCGCGTTGACCAAGGGTGGCACCACCCCGGCCCCTCGAAATACAGCGAGGTGGTGTCGAAGAACGCGACCGACAGGTCACCAAACAGCGGCTGGCGGCGGCGGTAGAGTGTTTCCTCGACGAGTTCGGTCATCGGGCGGTCGTCGGCGATCTGCTCGCCGAGCCATGCCATGGCCTTGTAGGCCTGCTTCAGGGTGAGTGCCTCGGCGCCAGGGATGCGCAGACGCTGGTGCCAGTCATGGGCGTGGGCGGATCGGAGCCGAAAACCATTAGGGGCACGCCTCCGGCGTGTTTGCCTCCGGCGGATCGCTTCGCGATGGTGCAGCACGATGAGATAGATGGCACGCTCGACATCGAAGCGAACTGGCGTTCGCCTAGCAGGTGGCGAAGCACATCGGAGCAACCGGTCTGTTGCCACAGCCGTCCGACCACCAAGTCGGGGCCGATGCTGAGGCGGCGCAGTTCGGGTAGTTCACCGCGGTAGAAAGCACGATTGAGCGCCGGGCACCCTGGTGCACGTCAAATCCTGTTGAAGTCGCTTCGGCAGCGACATGAAGTCCCAAACGGTGAAAACGTGATCATCCATGAAGCGCTGGAGGTCGGCAATGGAAACGACGTCTGTGTAGATGGGGTAGGCCAGCAGCATCTCGCGAAGATTGTCAAGTCGATCATTGTCGTAAATCTGCATCTCCGATGCCTCAGGGTCAGCGTTAACTACTGAATTGCCGTATAATGTCTGCGTTTGCTTGTCCATTCCCAAACCCAACTTCCGCAGTTTGACCGAAAAAGCATAACCCTACCAGTGCACTAGTTTTTTAGGCACCACACCGTCAGTCTGCGGAAATACTTGCCTTGTCTGTCGGCACCTCCTGAAAGACTGGCGGCAGGGTAACCCCAAGGCTGTTCAACGCTATGGAATGGCCAGGACTTCAAGCAGGTTATCGATGCCCGCCAGAGCGGCGCGGTAGCGGTCCTGGCAGAGGGTGCTGGTCTTGCTTGACTTGAGGATGTTGAAGGCGAAGCTGCGGAGACGAGCAAACACGCCGGGGTTGCTACGGATACGTGATTTGTCCTCGCCGAATGTAACGTCGCGGCTGTAGTGGGATGTGGTTTCGATCTTCCAATGGCCGCGAATGGCATCGGCTGCGTTCACAGCGGTGGGCGTTGTGTTCGAGACATAGAACGCGGTCTCGGTGGACCAGTCCCACAGGCCACTCGACACGATGCGGGTGAACACAAATCCAGCAACGGTCCAAATCCAGCCACGGCAACCCCCGACTTCGGTTGCCGCCCTAGGAGTTAGACATTTTCCGATTCGAGAATCCGGCTTGTTGTCAGTCACGTCAGTCACCTCACTTTGGACGCACACTGTTGCAGATTAGAACTCAGTCCAGGCGCGCTGTCAGCGTTGAACAGCCTTGAGGGTAACCCCGAGCGCGCGGCAGATCGGGTCGATGCTCGGGCGCGGTGCGGTCCGCAGCAGCGCGCGGCGGCCATCCTGTTCCTCGACGGCGCTCAGATCGAGCAGATCGTCAATAATGCACTGCCATTCCGGCACGCCGCTGCCGCAGGCGGCCAATCGATCGAGCAGTTCCTTGCGCAGCACCAGAGCCAAAAACGTGCAAAACACATGTCCGCGGATCGCGGCATCGGTGCGGTGGAACACCGGGCGGGTGGCCAACAAGGCCTTTGCGGCGAGGGAAGCTTTGTTCGACCGTCAGCAGGTTTCGATAGCGCAGCACCACGGCCAGCGCCGACATCGACAGGCTGGTGCGCAGGACGAACACACCGTCGAACTGCGCATCGGCCTCGACCTCAGCCGGGTCGATAGCAAACCCGTCACCTCCGGGCGATGCCAGGAAGCGGCGGTAGCCGGTGTTGCCCACCAGGCCCTTGGCTCCGCCCGCCAGCTTGCGTTGCAAGCCGGCGATCAGCGCGCCGCGGGTTTGAGCGCCCTTGCGCGCCTCTTCCTCATTGCGACAGACGATATAGCGGCGCCCCTCGATCCTGACCTCCTTCACCGCCAGATCGGTCTCGCCCTTCTGACGTGGGATGGTTAACGGCACGGCCGCGCCGTCGTCGTGCAACACGGTCTCGCGCACTTCCTTACTGGACCGCTCGCGTGCGCCAAGCATGTAGTCGATCTTGCGCGCCTCGAGCGCGGCGATGGTTGCCGCACCGATCATGCCGCGGTCGGCGACAACGCACGCTCGCTCGACCCCGAAGCGGCTGCGCAGTCGTTCGACGACCGGCAGCAAGGCGGTCACGTCGGCGGTGTTTGCCGGGCCACAGGAAGGAGGCGATCGGCCGGTCCTGCTCGTCCAGCACGATGCCCAATACGACCTGAGCGAGTTGCGGGCGGAAGTCCTTGGTATGATCCCGTTGGCCGAGTGCGGCGCCGCCGTCGCCCTCGAAATAAAGCGAGGTGGTGTCGAAGAAAGCGACCGAGATCGCGCCGAACAGCGATTTGCGGTGTTCATACAGCGCCTCCTCGATGGCATCGGTGCAATGACGCGCCTGACCGCTGTCCTCGCCCTCGATCGCCTCCCCCAGCCAGGTCATGGCCTTGTAGGCCTGATTGAGCATCAGATCTTTCGCGCCGGGGATGGGATTTCGAGAGTTTGTTGCCATGTGCTGGCACCACCGTCAGGTAGATCGCGCGTTCGACGTCGAAGCCGAAGTGGCGCCCGGCCAGATGCCGACGCAGCACCGCCTGGCAGCCGGTCTGCCGCTAGAGATGGCCGAACACCAGGTCGGGGCCGATACTGCGGCGGCGGATCTCCGCCAGTTCACCGCGGTATAAGCTGGACAGCACAATGGAGCGGCGGGAATGCCGGGCGGCGGAGGCGATGAGGCCGTCGAGCAGGCCGGAGTTTTCGACCTCGTCGCGGCGGCAAGCGATTTGATGACGCGCTGGACATGGCGTGCGCCCTCGCGGACGTTCTCGACGAGGTAGAGGTACTCGTGCCGCCGATCTTCTTGACACGGACGAACATGGTTGGTGTCCTGGCTGACGCAGGGACACCATAGAGAATCCGTGCAAGTCAAGTCCTTCAGCCAGCTCTCTAGCCGGAAATGCACCACATTTTTGGCGAGGCATGCGAAAACCGCGATATTCTGCGGGTTTTCAAACAGAAACAGGCCCTAACTGCGGAAGTTGGGCCAAAGTGCGTCCTCTCGATTAGTCGCACCCGCCGCTTGCAGGCACCGGGAAAGTAGTGCTGACAAGTTACTATGGCAAGTTATGCGAAGTCTATTCTTTGAAATCAAATAACTACAAAGTATAACCTCAAAAATATTAGCTTACTTTTAATATACAGTGAATTCTTTATTAGGTTAATGAATCCAGCGACACATGCGCGTGACAGACCCTTGATATCGAATTTTAGAACCCTGCCTCGCCTGCGCGACGCCCGGTGGTGGGTCATCCTACCATACGTCGCCGCGCAGACGTTATAGTGCGGCCGATTTCGATCAGGGCCCGGTGCTCGGAAAGCCACTCGCGTTTCAATATGCTGAATACGCTGGTGGGATCGCCGAGAACAAGATCGGCAAGGCGGCGCGGTGGTTTGAGCTTGGCATCATGCCATAGCGGCGCCGTCACATTCAGCGTGGGCGCCGAATTTCCGACGAAGGCTGTGAGCTGCTTTATTTGCCAGCAAAAGGGTTTGCTACTGAGCCTCTTCTCGGCAGACAAATTCACCGCTCAAAAACGAGGAAAAGCATTGACAACCTACGAATTCTATGCCCATGAAATCGTAAATTGCTTTTGCATGGTCTCCGGGTCGCAGGCATTTTCGTTGGGGACGACCCCGGACGACTAAGCAATGCGGGTTAACTCACGCTGCGTTCCCTCCATCAACTTGGGGCCCCCTGAACTTCAGTGTTTTTGAAGGTGCAAGCAAATAGCTGACGCGGCCTGAAAAGCCATGTTGTCTTCCCAGAAAAGCCGCTGCCGCGGTAATCGTGATCTTGAACATGCGAAATCAAACCCTCACCAGTCGAATGACGGCAGCACAAGCTGCTGTCTACCATTTTCAGCCATGCTGTCGGATGTCTGGCGCGACATCGTAGCCCGCTCCGGGCCAGTGACTCCAGCCCACGAAACCGCCGCTTCAAAACGCCCGGCGCGCCGTTGACGTCCCGCTATCGGCGGAAAGATGGCGCGCCGATTCGGCCCCGCCCGCCACCCGAGCGCGCCGACGGCGGCGAGGCGTGAAAGTTGGGATGGTGAAAGTTGGGATGGTCGTGGAAGAAAAATCGCGACCCAACCGCAATGCCAATGAATGGGACAACGAACAAAGGACTGTAGTCCGGAAAATAGTAAACCGGCGGGTAGGCCGGATATGGCGGAATGGTCGCATAATCCCACAACGGCGGAGCGGAGGGATAAGTAGGTAGACTACGGGAGGGCGCTGCGGATTCCTCCGAAAACTGCGAACGGCGAAAAACATAGTCAGCGATTTTCTTCTGCTCGCCCGACATGCTGTCGTAGAGCGTCTGGAACGGGGCGGTGAATTTCCTGAGCCCGTCGAGTTGCGCCGCGTCAAGCTTCTCTCCGGCGCCGAGCATCTCGATCGCGTTGCCGCCCTGCATGGCCTGAAACTGCTCGCTGAGCAGCGGCGCCAAGGCCGTCGCGTTGTTCCGCATCACTTGGGTGAGACCGGCCCAAAGCGGCTCCTGCGCTGGCGTGATTCGCAACTGCCCGCGCAAGTAATTGATGCGCTGCGCCATTGGGTCGAGGGCAGGCGGGCGGGCGCCGTCCTCCGGCATCGGCACCCCGCGCGGCGTGCCGGTATCCGGCGCGGGGCAGTGGTGCCCGACGGGCCGGACACGCCCCCCTGTGCCCACGAAACCGCGGGCGATAGGCCGACAAAGCCGATGCTGCCCAAAAATGTCGCGGCCGCAAGCGTGCGGACGAAGTCGGGGAGAAGATCACGGATCATGAGCCGACAACTCCAAAGACGAAACCGGCGGCCCGGCGGCCACCGCCTTGACCATTGACGCTGCATGCCACCGATCATTCCCCCCGCAATCGGCGGGGGCCCTTGCACGTTCTCGTGATGCCAGTGGAATTTGACCACGCCAATCCGGTGTCGTCGAAGTTGAACTCCGCATCCTTGATACCGCTCTTGTCGAGCGCTGGGGTTCCCTCAACCTCAGTCTAAGGATATCTGGAAGATTAAAGCGCGCCGCCGCGGCACGCTTACCCGGATAGATGCACTGCCTGAAATCGAGGGGTGGTCACCAGCGGGCGGAGGGATGTGGCCATGCGATTAGAATCTCCTGGCAAGCGCAATGCGCGGACCGACATGGACGTCAACCCGGATATCGCACGACCGCACGCCCGGCTCGCTCGAAATAAGGCCGAACCGGGACTTTGAACGCGAAATCCTCGCGGTCTGCGGCTTGGAGTTGATCCGGACGCCAAAGTTAGCGGTTTTCACAACCGTCTGATTCTACTCGTCAATCGGCTTAGAGTACGATTTTGAATAGATCGTCTGGTGACCCCATAATGATTGGAAAGGTTTGTCGGAAAACACCGAGGGATTGGAGCCATGCTGTAATTAGCTACCGTTACGCCGCGGCTGAAGCGAAGCGCCGTCGCGCGGCTGGGGTCCGATTTCATTTGCAGGCGAGGCGACCCAAGCATTCGCATACCGTCTGTTTGACGGCATCGGTGCAGCCGCTGCGGAGTCGGGACAGCCGGAGATCGAACTCGGCCCGGCGGAATTCATGTGGGAACGCTCGAATCGCACGCTTGTCGCGCCCGACCTCCGGCTGAACTACGGGTTTTGAGAAAGGTGGGAATTCGTGTTGGAGAGGAGATGAACGGATAGAAGAACACGTCGTTCTTTATGCAACTCCCCGGCCGATTGAGTCCGTGATCGCATCCGCCGCGGGACCAGTCTGATTCATCGGTCGTGCCCTTTCGCGCCGGAAGCCGCCTCGCCGGCCCGATCTGGGCTTGTTTGCCAGCGGTTGAAGTGGCCTGTTCCGCGAAGCCACGGAATAAAGCCCGCTGCCTGTGCGTCTCTCTCATCGGATAGCCGGACTGAACTGCACACGTGACGACCCCATTCGGAGCCGCCCTGGCTGAGGCGCTGCCGCGTCTGCGGCGGTACGCGATCGCGCTGGCGAGTGACGTCGCAACGGCTGACGATCTTTTGCAAGACTGCTTGGAGCGGGCCTGGAAGAGCCACGCCGCCATCACCGACGAGAGGGCCCTTTTTCCATGGCTGCGAGCCATCCTACACAATCTCAACATCGACCGCATCCGCCGGCGCCGGCCCAATGAGGCCGAGAGCCTGGACGCGATCGCCGAAACCCTCGCCGGGTCATGCGCCGGTGACGGACCGGCCCGCTCAATGGACGTCATTCGGGCGATGAACCGGCTGTCGTTCGAGCATCGCCAGATCCTGCTTCTGGTCGGGGTGGAGGGCCTGAGCTATAGCGAGATCGCTAGCGAACTCGGCATCCCCGTCGGCACGGTGATGTCGCGGCTGGCCCGTGCACGAGAGCGGTTGCGGGCGTTGCTCGAGGAGCGGCGCTGATGCCCCAGGCCGTGACCGAACTGGACCTGCACGCTTACATTGACGGCGAACTCTCGTCGGAGCGCGCGGCCGCAGTGGAGGCAGCCATGACGCGCGATCCCGCCCTCGCCGAGCGGGTCCGCGACTTCCAGACGGACAGGCAGACCCTGGTCGACACCTATCGCCGGCTGGCGGATGCACCCGTGCCGGCCGCCTTGCTGAAGGCAGCCTCCACGCCGCCCCCCAGGCGCCGCCCCAGGATCATTGGCTTCGCCTTTGCCGGCGCCGCAGCCCTGGCTGCGTGCCTGGTGCTGGTCTTGATGCCTCGCGCGCCGTGGGATCTCCCGATCGAGCAAGCGATGACGGCGCGCGACAATGCCCGGATCCCATCGCATGAGCTCAAGGGCCACGACCTTGCCAGCGTCGACGCGGCCGCCAAGGCCATGTCCGATATGCTCGGCAACCCGATGCGGGTGCCGGACCTCTCGAGAGCAGGGTTCGCCCTGGTATCGACCGACATCTATGGGTCAAAGGCGGTGCAGCTTCGCTACGAGGATGCCAGGCAGCGCCTGTTCACGGTGTTCCTGCGTCCCTCGGCCGGCCCCGACGCGTTCGAGGTCGCGGAGCGCGGACCCGTCCGCATCTGCGTATGGCAGAACGCCGATTTGACCGCGGTGATGACCGGGGAGATGTCCACGCCGGAGCTGTTCCGCCTGGCCAGCCTCACCTATTCGTCCCTGGGATTGTAACGGTCGGGTCATCGCATGCCGGCGGCTGCCAAGCCTTCCGGGGTGAAGGTCGTCGCGGTATGGGGCGGCGTCACGTGATAGCCGTCCGGTGCCCCGTCGAAGGCGAAGTCGTAGACATAGGCGCCGTATTGCAGGTCGTAGACGAACTGGGGTCCGAAAACGACCGCCGGCAACTCCCTGATGCAGACCATCGAGGCCTGGCTGAACTTCCACGGGCGTCCCTCGCGGCGCGTGCGACCCGCTGGGCCAGATCGGCACTTATCGACCGGTTTACCCGACCGGGATCGACGTGTTCGGGGCCAGCGCATCCGGCCTGGTAGGGAGCGACAACGTGGCCGGGGAGGTGTCGATCGCCAAGGTGCGGCGTTGCTGGCCCGTTCGGGCGTCGGAACGGCGGCGCCACCGCGGGGCGGCACTGCGCATGGCCAGGTCCCAATCATTGCCGAACGACCGGCGAGCGCCCTGTGGGACCAGGTGACGCTACAGGCAGAGCTGGCCGCCAACACGCTGCTGGACACGACGGTCGACCGCGGCGGAGGCAACCCGGCAACCACACGGTCCGCCGCGGCGGTACAGGCGCAGATCACGTTCGACTATTTCCATGTCCTGCCGGCGCTTGATCTGGCGCCGTTCATCGCCGCCGACTACGGGATCGGCGGCCGGTCCCGTGTGGACGGCGAGATGGTCGGCGGTGCCGGCAATGTCACGGTTGACGTTCAGGCAACGTGGCGCACGGTCTTACATCTGGAGATGCGGGCCACCGACTTTATCGGGTCGGCGACCGAGCAGCCGCTGGCGGACCGCAGCTTTCTTCGCGTTCAACGTGCGGGGGACGTTTTGAGGCCGTAAATGATTCGATCGCATGATTCGTACCTGGCGGCGTTCCGCCCGGGATGATCTTGCTGCAGGCGGTGCGGGGTTGGTTAGGCGTTGACGGTCGAGTTGATGTGTTGGGCGGCGATGCGGCGTTTCGGATGGTGGGAGATTGGCCATCTCGGCCTGCATTTCGTCGGCTGCGTCGGTCATGGCGGCGGACCAGGCGGCGTGGAAATAGTCGGTTATCGCGGTTGGCTTCTCGTTGGGCGGGATCGGCGCGCAGGCGGCTTTCATAGCGTCGGCCTGTGCGATGCGGCGTTCGGAGTCGGCTGCCAGCGCTGCAGTGGCGGCTTGCATCGCGGCCGGGGACGCTGGTACGCGATTGACCCAAATTGCCGCGGCTGCCGCGATGGCAAGCCAAATAATTCCGCTAAGCGCGATAAGGGCGATTGCACTAAACCGCTTCCCGGTATTCTATGATTTATAAGACGTTCCTTCAATGTCATAGGACTGCATGCTTCTGACCGTCCGTTACGCGACCGGTCTCTGAGATCTCCGAAGCCATCCGCCTTAAGCCCGCTGCGATCGATAGCCAAGGCATGGTCATGCGGGTTGACCAAGGCAAGGGCCGCAAAGATCGCTATGTCATGCTGGGGGTAGCGGGCTCGCTCGACTGCACCCCGAGGTGTCCAGCGTCCATCGACGGAAGAATTTGTAATTGCTCACCCCGGCTAACCACTGCCTTTTCGGCCGGGATCGGCCGGCCTTTGGACGCGTATCTTCGCCACAAACGGGCGGAGGTAGCGCAGGTGCGGGATCTCGCCCCAGCCGAACTCTGCGCTCGTTACGCTGAAGTTTACTGAACCGGAACGGCACCCGGCGCCAATTTCGCCGCTGTTTCGCGCACGGCGATGGCTGTGACAGCGGCGCCCAACAGACTAAGTGCAGCAAGGAAATACAGGCCGCCCGCAAAGCTGCCGGTTAAATCCCTGATCCAACCGATCGTCGGAGCCGTGACGCCGCCAGCGAGAATACCCAGCGAATTGACCCAGGCGATACCGCTGGCGGCGGCGGCGCCGGTGAGGAACATCGAGGGGATCGGGAACAAATGGGCGTTGCCGGCGTAGAGCCCGACCATGGCCAGCGACAAACCGGCGATTGACCAAAAACTGCCTTGCAGCGCACCAGCCGCGGCCAAGCCTGCAGCCATGCACAGGCACGCGCCGGCGAGGTTCCATCGCCTCTCGTTCATCCGGTCCGACAACCGACCCCAAATCAGAATGCCAATCGTACCGCAGACAAAAGGGATTGCCGTGACCCAACCGGTTTGCATGTTGGTCAGCCCGAGTTGCTTGATCATCTGAGCCACGAACACTGCAATGCTGACGCTGACCCCCGCCTGAGCGAAATGGATGAAGCCCAGCGTCAGGACCCGGCGGTCGATCAGTGACTGCCATACCGAAACGCGGTGTTCGGCGTCGACCAGACGCTTTTCCTCCGCCATGACCGCGCCCAGCCATTGCCGCTCGTCCGGTTCCAGCCAGTTCGCGACCGCAGGTCTATCGGTCAGGTAAAACAGCACGGCGATGCCAAGCAGAACGGCCGGGGCCGCTTCTGCCAGGAACAGCCATTTCCAGCCGGCCAGGCCAAAGGTCCCATCAAGCCCGAGCAGCGCGGTCGAAACCGGAGCGCCCAGGCCGATCGATGCCGGAATTGCGGCCATGAAACCGGCAACGACCCGGGCGCGGTGATAAGGTGGAAACCAGTAGGTGAAGTAAAGGATCATGCCGGGGACGAAACCTGCCTCAGCCAGGCCAAGCAGAAATCGCAGCGTGAAGAAGGTAATCGGCCCTTGGACGAAGGCGAAACAACCTGACACTATTCCCCAGGTGATCATGATGCGTGCGATCCATCGCCGAGCGCCGACCCGTTCGAGGATCAGGTTGCTGGGTACTTCCAGGAGGAAGTAACCCCAGAAAAAAGCACCGGCGCCAAGGCCGTAGACGTAGGAGCTAAACCCCAGATCACGGTTCATCGCCAGCGCCGCAAATCCAATATTGGCTCGGTCTAAGTAGCAAATCAAATAGAGGGTAAACGCAAAAGGCAAAAGCCGAATATAAACCTTACGCATCGTCCGGCGTTCTATTGGCGCGGGCATTGGGCGTCTCCCCGGTGGGAGTTAGACGGTCTCGTTCCTCTCTATACTGCCTCGAACTTGAAGCCATCGCCCCAGCGCTTCAAATGGCCGGAAGATGGTGATGGAAAGTGGGCCGTGCAGATCAATGTAGAGGTGTCGCAAAAACGGCTGAACATCTTGCGGCGCGACTCGCCTGCCTGAGGGGAACTATAGTCGACGCGCATACCAAGCTCCGGATAGCGAGCCTGTAATGGCGAGTGAACCATATCGCCGGTGATCACCGCGTCCTGCGCCGGGTCTGCCGACCTGTACCGAATAGTGATCGATCGTGTGCCCGGGCGTCGGCGATAATCTTCACGATATCGCTGAACTGGTGGCTGCTGTTCACCACTTCGTCACGCTTCGCAGCAATGATGGGCAGCACGGAATCCGTGATCCAGGGGGCGGCTGATGGGTCGTTTTTCTCCGTCTCGGTCCAATAAGCGAGTTCGCGGTCGGCGAACACATACTTGGCCTTCGGAAACGTGGGAACCCAGCGGCCGTTTTCCAGCTTGGTGTTCCATCCCACATGATCGACGTGCAGATGGGTACACATCACGAAATCGATCTGATCGACCGAGACACCGGTTCCGGCGAGGCTCTTTTCGAAGCGGTCGGTGTTCATCATGTTCCAGAACGGGCGAGTCGGGCGCGGCTTGTGATTGCCGACGCAGCTATCGATGAGAATGGTGTGGTGCGGGGTCTGCACGAGATAGGACTGAATGCACAGCACGAGTTGCCCGTTCTGCCGGTCAAGATAGCCACCCTCGGTCATCCAGCCGCGGTTTTCCTCCAGGACCTCCGGTTTAAGGGTCGGGAAGAACTCCAACGGATTGAAGAACGGGCCTTCCTGCTCCACCACACGGTGGATCGTGATATCGCCGATTTTGAATGTGGTGGTGGCCATTGGCTGTCTCTCCCCAGGTCATGGGATGCTACCGGCACAACCGTGGCTTGGCTACTGCGCCCAAGGAGTGCCGTTTGCGATTGCCGCGTCTGGGCCTAAGCTGACCGTCAGATCAGCGCGGTGTTCACGGGCGTTCCGCAAGGCGCGGCCAGAGCAGGGAAAGCGCGAAAATACCGAAGGGAGGGACATGAATGCCCCAGGCAGCAGACGCAGAAGGCGATTACCGCGGCACCACGGTTCGCGACGACATCGCGCTCAATGCGTGGCTGGCGAAGCGCTCAACCGAGGCGGCGCTGGAGCCGGATCTGCCGATCATCGATCCGCACCACCATTTCTGGGATTTACCCCATCGCGGACACTACCTATTGCCTGAATTGCTGGCCGATATCGGCGGCGGCCACAACATCGTATCGACTGTCTTCCTCGAATGCCGAGCGATGTACCGCAAGGAGGGTCCACGCGAGATGGCGGCGCTGGGCGAGGTCGAGTTCGTCACCGGCATTGCGGCAATGAGTGCGTCAGGCACCTACGGCGATTGCCGCGTCGCCGAAGGCATCGTTGGCGGCGGTGACCTTAGCGTTGGCGCACCCGTGCGCGCGCTGCTGGAAGCCGAGATCGAAGCCGCAGGCGGCCGTCTGCGCGGCATTCGGCATGGTGTGGCCTGGGACGCCCACGAAGCGATCAGTAAGTTCGCGTCTCGTACCGTGCCGCTTCACCAGGTCATGGACCCAAAATTCCGCGAAGGCTTTGCGCAGCTTGCGCCGCTGGGCCTGAGTTTCGAGTCGTGGCAGTATCATCCGCAACTTCCGGATGCGATCGATCTTGCGCGTGCTTTTCCGGACACCACCATTATCCTTAATCATGTCGGTGGAGTGCTAGGCGTCGGACCGTATTCAGGTCGTCGGCAGGAGAATCCTGGCCGAGCTGGCGGAGGAACATCAAGGAAATGGCCAAATGTCCGAACGTCTACTGCAAGCTTGGCGGGATCGGCATGGTGTCGTTCGGCTTCGACTTCCACGAGCGCGAGAGTCCCCCTTCATCCGAAGATCTCGCGGCAGCGTGGCGGCAGTATATCGAGCCGTGCATCGAGGCGTTTGGCGTGAATCGCTGCATGTTCGAAAGTAATTTTCCACCCGACAAGCAGTCGTGCGGCTACACTGAGTTGTGGAACGCGTTTAAACTCATCACCGCCAATGCCTCGGCAGGTGAAAAGACCGCACTGTACAGCGGCACCGCGGCGAAGGTCTATCGGTTGACGGTGCCGCGAGAGACATCGTGATCTCCGGCTATGGCCGCGAAATCGCGAAATCGACGCGGCTCTCAGATCGGACAACCAAGGGGTAGGAGTGCCCCTTGCGCTGCCATCGCAAGTCTTGCCAAGCTC
Source organism: uncultured Alphaproteobacteria bacterium (assembly GCA_963772355.1). Taxonomy (GTDB): domain Bacteria; phylum Pseudomonadota; class Alphaproteobacteria; order Acetobacterales; family Acetobacteraceae; genus Rhodopila. The sequence continues at coordinate 49,284 of CAVYXX010000009.1, forward strand.
AGCACGCACGATAAGGAGACACGGCCATGGCAACAAACCAAGCGAACCATCAGCGATCCTTTATATACCTGGGCCTCGCCGGTGAAACCGGGCGCGGCCGGACCGTGGAGTCTGGCCTCTACCGCCTCGCTGATGGCAGCGATGAGTGGGAGGCGCTGCGTAACGGCCTGCCCGACGCCCCCGCGGTCCGCGCACTGGCGGTGCATCCGTTGAACCCGGACATCGTCTACGCTGGCACGCAATCCGGACCCTATCGCAGCGCCGATCGCGGCGAGCACTGGGAGAAAGTTGAAATCGCCGACCATGGATTACCAGTATGGTCGTTTCTGTTCCATCCGTCCGATCCCGACGTGATGTTCGTCGGCTACGAGAACTGCGAGATCTATCGTAGCGACGATGCCGGTCAGCACTGGATTCGCCTGCCGGTGAGCGTACGCTTCCCCGAGATCACAACCGCCTCCGGTGCCAATCCGGCTAAACGCGTGCTGATGCTGGATGCGGGTGTTGCCGAACCCGACCACCTTTACGCCGCAATCGAGGTCGGCGGCACCATCCGTTCGACGGATGGCGGCGAGCACTGGGAAAATCTAAGTCACGGCCAATACCTTGACGACGATGCCGTTGACATGCACGGCGTGCTGGTTAGTCGCTGGCGTCCAGGCACGGTCATCGGCATCGGCCGCGCCGGCATGTTCCACAGCGCCGATGGCGGCGATCACTGGCGGCATGTGAAGCTGGAGGCCCTCAACGCCAAGGGCCAGATCTATTGCCGAAAGATCCGCGAAGTGCCGGGAAATCCGCGCAAGATCTTCGTGACCGCTGGGGCCAACTTCCAGAGTGACAAGGGTGTGCTGCTATACAGCAACGACGGTGGCGACACGTGGGTGCGCGCGGAGGGCATCAGTGCGCCGCACACGCTGTTCACCCTGGCGCTGGAGGAGCGTCGTCCCGAAATGATGGCCTGCGCCACAAACGGCGGGGAGGTCTACAGCAGTCAAGACGGCGGCGAGAATTGGGTCGCGCACAGGCCACCCCCAGGCGGCACGCAGATCTACGCACTTGCGCGCGGCTGACGGACTCCGACCTCACCGGAATCATTCTGACTGCTTGCAAGCGGCAGATGTACTCCGGCATCGTGCAGATGGCACGCCGCCCAATGCTTGGGCAGAACCTCGCGCAGCACCGGCTCATCGTTCCGGCAGCGTTGCATCGCGTAGGGGCATCGTGTGTGGAAATGGCAACCTGAGGGCGGGTTTATCGGGCTCGGCACGTCCCCCCGCAAAATCACCCGCTTCCGCCGCCGCGCCCCGGCCTTGGGGATTGGCACAGCGGACAGCAGCGCCTCGGTGTAGGGATGCAGCGGTGCCTCGAACAAGCTGGTTTTGTCTGTCATCTCGACGATGCGGCCGAGATACATTACCGCCACCCGGTGGCTGATATGCTCGACAACTCCCAGGTCGTGTGCGACGAACAGGTAGGACAACTTGTACTCGTCCTGTAAATCCATCATCAGGTTGATAATCTGTGCCTGGATCGAAACATCCAGTGCGGAGACCGGTTCGTCCCCAACGATGAGTTCCGGGTTCAACGCCAGGGCGCGGGCGATGCCAACGCGCTGGCGCTGACCGCCGGAGAATTCGTGCGGGTAGGACTGCATCAGTGCCGGGCGCAGCCCGACGCGTGTGAACAGGGCCGCGACGCGGTCGTCGCGCTCATTAGGCGGGCAGACGCGATGGATCGCCAGTGGCTCGCCGACGATGTCGCCGGCCGTCATACGCGGATTAAGCGAGGCATACGGATCCTGGTAGATCATTTGCATCCGCCGGCGAAACGGCAGCAGGGCCCGGCGGTCGAGCGTGGTGATGTCCTGGCCCCCCACCAGGATCTGTCCCGCGCTTGGCTCCAGCAATCGCAGCAACGTGCGCCCGGCGGTTGACTTGCCGCAACCGCTCTCGCCCACCAAACCGAGCGTCTCGCCGCAATCGATATGAAATGATATGCCATCGACCGCTCGCACAGTGCCGGCGATGCGCGAGAAGATGCCCTTGTGAAGCGGGAAATGCTTCTTCAGATCCCGGACTTCGAGCAGGGGGCCGGTTGTCACGAGGCCGCATCCAGGACTTGTTCGGCGTGCCAGCAGGCAACCACATGGCCGTCGTGCACCATGCTCAATGGAGGGAATTCGGTGCGGCACCGATCGGTTGCGAAGCCGCAGCGCGGCGCGAACGCGCAACCCTTCGGCAGGTGCGACAGCACCGGCACCATGCCTTTGATCTCGTTTAGCCGGGTGCGTAATGGATCGGCGCGAGATGCCACATCAAGATGCGGAATCGAAGCGAGTAGTCCCCTGGTATAGGGATGGGCCGGCCGCTCGAACAAATCGTCTACCGCAGCCTCCTCAACCTTGCGCCCCGCATACATGACCACCACGCGATCAGCATTTTCGGCGACTACGCCCATATCGTGCGTGATGAGGATCATCGCGGTGCCCAAGGTCCGGCGCAATTCGCGCATCAGATCGAGGATCTGCGCCTGGATGGTGACGTCCAACGCCGTGGTCGGCTCATCGGCGATGAGGACCTGAGGATTACAGGACAGCGCCATGGCGATCATGACGCGCTGGCGCATGCCGCCCGAGAGCTGGTGCGGGTAGGCCTGCGCGCGCCGCTCCGGTTCGGGGATGTGGACGCGGCGCAGCATGTCCACCGCCTTGTCCATCGCCTTCCGACGCGACAGGCCCTCATGCCACGCGATCGCCTCGCTGACCTGCCGGCCCGCGGTTTGCAATGGATTGAGCGAGGTCATGGGCTCCTGGAAGACCATCGAGATGCGGTTGCCGCGGATGCTCTCCATCTCCCGCTCGCTGAGTTCCAGCAGATTGGTGCCTTGAAGGCGGATGGCGCCGCCGACAATGCGGCCCGGCGGAGTGGCGACCAGGCGAAGAATGGACAGCGCAGTCACGCTTTTCCCGCAGCCGGATTCTCCGACAACCCCCAGCGTTTCGCCGGCGCCGACGCTGTATGAGACGCCATCCACCGCCGGCACGACCCCGCCCGCGGTGAAAAAGTGGGTCTTGAGGTTGTCGACCTCCAGAATCGGTTGCGCCGATGATCCAATGGTTGCGCCAGACGCCGCGAGGGTGGCGTTGCTTTGCCTCAACAAGTGACTCCCTACGCACCGTCTGTTACTTTGATCTAAATGCGGCCCGTAAGGCATCAGAGCATACCGGCGGCAATAATGAAAAGACCAAGTGGGAGTACGACACGATGACATCCCAGGGTTCGCGCCGAACCGATTGGGGCCGACGCGGTTTTTTGCAGGGCAGCGCCGCCGCCATGGCCGCGGCCTACGGGTTGGCGCCGCACTTGGGCTTGGCTGCCGACATTCCAATGCAGTTCGACGGCTCGAAATTCAAGCTCGCGCCGCCGGAGCCGAACCCGAAGCACGGCGGTGTGCTGCGCTACGCGATCACCAGCCGGCCACCGCACTTCGACGTCCACCAGTCGGGCACCATCAACAGCCTGGGCTCGCAGGGCTGCATGTTCGACAATCTGATCCGGCGCGATCCGCGCGACAGCGGCCAGACCATCATCCCCGATCTCGCGCATAGCTGGGACATCGCCGCGGACGGCAAAACCTACACGTTCTTCCTGCGCAAGGGCGTGCTGTTCCATGACGGCGCGGAGCTGACCTCGGCTGACATCAAGGCGACGTTCGACCGCATCGCTAAGCCGCCGCCGAGCGTGCTGATTCCCCGTAGCATCTTGTTTGCCACAGTCGAGGAGATCACGACACCAGACAAATACACCGTGCAGTTCAAGCTGTCCGAACCGCGTCCGCCAAACTTCATCATGTCGGCAATCGCCAGCGGCTGGAACGTAATCGTCAGCAAGAAGACGCTAGAGGAGAATCACTACAATCTTCGCAAAGTCGAAGTCTACCCTGGTACCGGCGCCTTTAGATCCAAGCGGCGCGTGGAAAACGAAGTCTGGGTGATGGAAAAGAACGCGGCATACTGGAACGAGGGAATGCCGTATCTCGACGGCATCGAATTCTACCATGCCCTGCCGTTCTCGACCGAACTGGGATCGGCGATCTTGTCGGGGCGGGTCGACTACGCGCGCATCCTCGATCCCGTCACCACCCGCAAGGCCGCATCGACGCCTGGAATGTCGACCGCCACGTTCAATCAGAGCGTGATCCACGCCACCTGGGTCAACACCCGGCATTCGCCGCTGGACGATCCGCGGGTGCGCCGAGCGATGCATCTGGCGCTCGATCGGCCCGTGCTGATCGACGTGGTGAAGGACGTGACCCCGATGCAGGTCGGTGGGTTCATTTACCCGTTCTCGGAATTTGCCACGCCGAAGGCCGAGTTGTTCCAGCGGATCGGCTATCAGGACGATAACACGGCGGCGGCAGAGGAGGCACGCAAGTTGATGGCGACCGCCGGCCATGCGGATGGTATCAAGGGTCTGGACTACCTGGTCCGTGACGTAGCCAGCTTCAAGCTGTGGGGACAGGCGATCCAGGCCATGCTGAAGGAGACGATCAACGTCGAGTGTAACCTGCGTACCGCGGTAGAATTGGTATGGTTCGACGACATCGCCAGCGGACACTACGACCTGGCGATGGGCGCTGTGGTCTCCACGCTGCTCGACCCGTCGGACTACTTCAACGCATGGTACAAAGGTGGCGGTCCGCAGAACTACTCGGCGTGGAAAAGTGCCGCATTCAATGACCGTCAGCCACAGATCGACCGCGAGGTGGATCCGGCGAAGCGTCTGGCGTTGGTCCGCGCGGACGAGATGCTGATGGAACAGGACCCGCCTGTACTTCCGGTCGCGTGGGAGCGGATCAACGACGCCTACTACAATTACGTGAAAGGCCACAATCCGAAGGATTACTTCGGTGTCTATGACGTGGTGCGGTTCGACACGTTCTGGCTGGACAAGTAGCGGCGGGCGCTCTGCGATGTTCGGCTACATTGTTCGCCGTCTGGCGTTTGGCGTTTTCACCATCGTGGGCGTTTCCATCGTCGTCTTCGTGGTGATGCGTGTGCTGCCGGGGGATCCGCTGGTCGCGATCTTCGGCACCGAGGGGTTCACCAAGCTGACCCCGGCGCAGCGAGACAACTACATGGCGGCGTTGGGGCTGAACGACCCGCTGCCGTTGCAGTACCTGGCATTGGGTGCTTGACATCGCCCGCGGCCAGTTCGGCCACTCCTTCTTCCGTTCGGAAAGCGTGGCGGACACGATCGCGCGCCGCGGACCGTTGACCGCGGAGATCGCGCTTCTGTCGGTCGTGCTGTCCTGGGTCGTCGGCATCCCGGTGGCGATACTTGGAGCGCTGCGTCCCAGCAGCGTTGTCGACAACATCGCGCGGTTTTTCTCCATCCTGTTCCTCGCGATTCCGGGCTTCTGGTTCGGCATGCTGATCGTTTTGGCGTCATTGTTCTGGTTTGGCTACAAGTCGCCGATGGCCGGGGTATCGCTGGTCACTGACCCGTGGGCCAATTTTCAGATCATCATCGGTCCAGCGGTCGTTCTGGGTCTCGGCCAGGCCGCCTATATCGCTCGCATGGCGCGGTCCTCCCTGCTGGAGGTGGTCCGCGAGGATTTCGTGCGAACCGCGCGCGCCAAAGGGCTGACAAGTCGGCTCGTTATCACGCTGCACGCGCTGCCCAACGCGCTGCTGCCGGTGATCACCCTGTCGGGCATTCTGCTGGGGTTCGTGCTGGCCGGATCGATCCCGGTGGAACGAGCCTTCGGCACGCCCGGCCTCGGCTCATCGATGTTCACCGCGGTATCCGAGCGCGACATCTTCGTGATGCAGAACCTGGTGTTCCTCTATGCCGTGGTATTCGTGGTGCTGAATATCGTGGTCGACCTGATCATCGCCTGGCTGGACCCGAGGATCCACTACCAATGAGCCTCACTGCACCTGAGCTCGGCGAACTCCCCGGGGCGGCGACCGCCGAACGATCGGTGTGGGGCCGCATAGGAGCGGCGCCCTGGTACTTCGCCCGCCGCTCCCCACTATCGGCATTTTGGGGGGTGATCGCGGTCTCGATCATCGTCGTTGCCATCGCGGCGCCGCTGATCACGCCTTATGGTCCGCTGCGCTCCGATTTCCGGCATATGACCAAGCCGCCCGATGCGCTGCACTATTTTGGCACGGATCAAATCGGCCGCGATACGCTGACGCGGGTGATCTACGGCAGCCGCGCGTCCCTGGCGGTGGCGTTCGGTGCGGTGCTGCTCGGCACCACGTCTGGCGCGCTTTGGGGCCTGGCCAGTGGCTTCTTCGGCGGGCGTTTCGACCTGATCAGCCAACGTATCATCGAGTTCCTGCAGTCATTCCCTGACCTGATCCTGGCGATGGCGATCGCGATGGCGCTAGGCGCCGGTACCGGCACGGTGATCGTTGCCATCGCCATCACTCGGATACCGTTTGGGGGTCGGATCATCCGTTCGGTGGTTCTGTCGCTCAAGGAGATGTCCTATGTGGAGGCAGCGCGCGGCCTGGGTGCGTCGAACCTGAGGCTGATGGTGCGGCACATCCTGCCGCAATGTATCGCACCCTATCTGATCCTTGCGACCACGCATCTAGGCGTGGCAATCATCATCGAGGCCTCACTGGGGTTCCTTGGCGTGGGCATTCCGCCACCGACGCCAACCTGGGGCAACATGCTGGCCGACGCGCTGAACTCCGGCCTGGTGCCTCCGTGGTGGCTGGTGCTGTTTCCCGGGGCGGCGATCACGCTGACGGTGCTGGCGTTCAACCTACTGGGCGACGGTATCCGCGACGTGCTGGACCCGCGGTTGCGCGGCGCACTATAGGCACCACCCAGGTATGGCCGCGATTTTCTGTGGCCGCACCGAATTTTTTTGTGCCCCCCATCGAGTTTCGATTGCGTAGAAAAGTCGAGCCTAGAAGATAATCGCTATTTGGGTGCGAAGCTGCCAGGTCGCCCCAAATCGAGGGCGAACCGCGTTGTAGTAGGCACCGACAAGCAGAGCGATCGGAAGCTTACCCCCGATCTTGACGACGCGGCCGATATTAGCGCCTACCGGAAGCGTCCACCTCTCGCCGGCTGAAGTCCGAACCGAGGTGATGGTTGGGACGGTGCCGACGAACCAGCCGCTATTGAAGTTATAGTTGAAAAACGGATTTGCGGTGAACACGTCGTATTGGGTGCCACCGCGCCCAGATGTGCCGCCGAGCGAGAACACTTCGCTGACGAGCGCGCCGGCCACGATAGGTCCCGCCGTCTTGACGACCACAAACGCCGGGCCCACGCCCCAAACGTTTGAGCCTAGGGACCTGTTGCTGCTCGTCGGTAACAGCGCGCTCGGACCGACCCCCCAAACCCAACCGTCAACATCATTTGCCGGTGACAGGAACATGGAGAGTGCCGTGGGACCTGTGCCGAATGGCACGCTCTTTGCCGGTTGGAATGTTGGGCTCCAGACCAGCGGCAAGATCATGCGCGTGATCAAGTTCCAGTCTGCGCTCAAGTGGATGGGAATCACCGGTTGAATGTTGAGGATGTCCGCCGTACCCTTGTCGGGTCCGACATGAAGGTCGGTGTTATTTTGAAACGGAATAATAATTAGATTGCCGAGCGGGTTCTGCAGCTGCTTGGCGAGGGCTGTGTTGCTCTGGCTGGTTACAGCCTCCTCGCTGGGGCCTGATGTGACGTTCGCCGGAACACTGATGGTCGGAGAAGCAGAGTCTGACGGCGCTTGCTCGGCGTGCGCTGAGGCAAATGCCAGAAAGCAGGTTGCCACTAGAGCCGCCAGACCAGTCTTAGAGTCTGTCCGGAAACTATCCATTCGAATTGCTGAGCTTTCTCAGCATCAGCCGGATGGAAGCCAATCTGATGAATGCGAGGGCATTACGGCTCCGGTTCTCAAAATCCTTGGCCAATCGACGGCACCGGTTAAGCCAGGCGAAGGTGCGTTCGACTACCCAGCGCCTGGGCAGAACCTGAAAGCCCTGGGCCGTATCCGAACGTTTGACTATTTCAACGGCCAACCCAGGCAACAGCTTGGCGAGTTCCGCGCGGAATTTCGGCCCAAAGCCCTCGGTATCCACCACGATATGCCGCTTCTTGCCGTTGATCTTCTTGCCCGCATCATAACCCGAAGGGTCGATGTGTGCCCCGCCTTTTTCAGCGCTTTTAACGCTCTGGCTGTCGATCACACAGGCGGTTGGGCTGGCTTGCCGATCACTCAGCTCACGGCATTTCTGGTAGAGTTCATAGTGAATTTCTCAATAACGTCCCGTCGTACTCCCAGCGTTGGAAGTAGTCGAACAAGGTGCTTCGCGGCGGCAAGTCCCGGGGGATATAGCGCCACTGACACCCGGTGCTCAGAACGTACAAAAAGGCCATTCACCACCTCGCGTTCATCGATCTCGCGTCGGCGCCCACCACGCTTGGCTGGCGGGATCAGGTGCTCCAAGTGCCCCCATTCCTCGTCGGTCAGGTCGCTCGGATAGCGCAGCTTATCCCGGTTGTACCGAGGACGGTTCTCAGTTGTCCACATCATGCCCATCACAAATCGATGCCATCATCGAATCAAAGACAGAAGTCAATGGGTTCAAGCCCCCGGTGCTAACCGACTCTAACGACTCGGAAAGTTCCCGGACGGACACTTACGTAGGACCGTCATTGCGCTCGTGCTCCCGCTTGCTGGCTTTGCCCAAATCGTAGGTGGATCCACGTAGAACTGGGCGGCAAGATGGTGTCCGCATAAAGCCTGGCTCGTCCTTCCAGGGACCGAAGTTGCGAACTTCCGGCCGGTTGGCCATCAAAGTTTCTGTTTAGAGACCGACGACCGAAACGTCGGGAACGCCACCGTGACTTCTCTGCCCTTATCGACTGCGACGGTGAGGGTTCCGTGAATTTGATCACTCAACCCTTGGAGTATTTGCATGCCCAACTTTTGCCCGGGTGACGGCACGTCGCTGGAGCGTGTGGCGCCGGGGCCGTCGTCAGTAACTTTCAGCATAGCGCGGGTATTCGACAGCCCCTTCAGTGTGACCTCAAAGCGTGACCCAAGATCCCGTTGAAAGACGTGCTTTGCCGCGTTGTTGGCAACCTCGACAACAAGCATCGCTATAATGCTCTTCTGATCCAGTGATAGGTCCAGTTCTTCGACGTCAAGCTTCAGACTGACCGAGGATCGATCAATGACCGTAGCCAAAACGTCTCGCAACATCGACTCCAGCCCCTCGCTGAATAGAGTGGGGTCGTTCAAGCGACGGTGCATGTCCGCGGACGCAGACATCCGGAGGATCGCCCCATCCAGCATGTTTGCGGCCTCCGCCGGGCTAACCATCATCCGTCTCTTGACGATCTCAAGTCTGCCGACCGTGGCTTGTAGCGTATTTGCGACCCGATGCTGGAGTTCTTGGAACAACACCGCTTGCCGCTCGTTTGCCTCAGCAAGCCCCTGCGCGAGGGCCCTCAATGCAATGATGATGGCGATGTTTAGAACTCCGACTAACGCTGCACTTGCGGGGAATATGAACGTGCCCGTAGGCAAGAAGAAGTACAACCCGGCTGCTAGTGACAGCACGAGAACAAAAACGGCCTCTTTCCAACCTAGCAGCAACGCCGCAAGGAGTATTGCCGGATAGAAGCTCAGGAAAGGCACGGTTCCAAGTAGCGGACCGAGTAAAAACCGGATTGTCAGCGCGACGCCGAACAGGCCGAATGCTTCCAGCCAGCGGATCAAGATCGGCTGCCGCCACCGCCGTCCCAAAATCCGCGCTACCCGCCACATGAAGCTCGCTTCCTACCCACATCCTTTGTGGCAGACGGCCCGATACGGCACGTTCCAAGGGCCCGCGTATTTCTGCGGATTGAAGTCCAACCGACCTCAATGACAACGGTTCTACATTCATTTGCCAGCTGACCTACAGTTCGTCTCCTCGTCGATAAAGGCTATTTGTGTCGGCGGCGTATTGCCTATCACCGGTACCCTCGAAACGGTTTGATCTCCCGTAAGGTTGGCTGAAGCCAGTGGTCCGGCCAATGCGCTAGCCCATTCGCTCCGTCAATCGAACCCGGCAGAACCTGTCGCCCTGATCGACTATCCCCCTGATGTCGTCACGCCGTTTGGGCAAGCGCCGGCGCCAAATCGTATTCCCGATCGGGGCAGCACCTAATGTAGCAAACCCGCGGTGCGTGATGTCAGTCGATCCGTCGCTCGGCAGACACACACCTAGCGCGGAGACCCTGAGGCAGAAGCGATCTCATGGACACGCAACTTATCGCCGTTGATCGTTCAGGCGAGATGCATTTCCAGAAATTGCCGGTTCAGCGTTTGTCGCTGCAACTAATGAAATGTCGATGCTTCGGCCATACTTTCAGCGCCCTTTCGATACAACGCCCCAAAAGGGCGCCAACCCTGCTCCGGAGTCAATAAAAAGAATTTACCCATGGGCGCAAACGAGACTGCTCCCATCTAGGTATTTTCTGTGCCTCGTGGTCTGCGCGCACCAGCACCACCCTGGTCGAAGACCATTCGGCAGTCGCATGAAAATTTAGCACGCAGCACCGGATCGACTGTCTCCGCGCGTATGATTTGCCGAAACCGGCCCGGCGCTCTATCCGGCTCTCACTCGAAAGGAGCGACGAAAAATGGACCTAAAGGACAAGGTGGCCGTTATTGCCGGCGGGAGTGGTGCGATCGGAGCGGCCTCGGCCCGGCGCTTGGCTCAAGCCGGCGCAACGATCGTTGTTGGCTACAACAGTAAGCCTCAGCAGGCACAGGCTATCGCAGCGGAATTGCCTGGATCGGGCCACCAGGCAGTGCGGATTCCGATGCTGGAAACGCCGCTGATCCGCGCGGCGGCCGCGATGGTCGAGCAGCAGTATGGGCGCTGCGATGTGCTCGTGAACTCCGCCGGGTTTACCCGAATGATACCGCATCACGACCTGGAGGCCCTGACGGATGAGTTGATCGACTCGATTTTCGCCGCGAACGTGCGCGGGCCGTTTGCAACAATTCGAGCATTCGCGCCGCTGATGAAGCAGGCGGGCAATGCGGTGATCGTCAATATTTCTTCGATTGCGGCGACCGTCGGCACCGGGAGCAACATCGCCTATGGCGGCTCAAAAGCCGCTTTGGACACCATGGCGCTGTCGCTGGCGCGGATCCTAGGGCCCGAAATCCGGGTACTGACCATTTCGCCAGCCGCCGTCGACACCGCGTTCGTGCCGGGACGGACCACGGCGATGGTCGAGAAGGTGGCCTCGACGACCCCGCTGAAGCGCGTTGTGCAGGCCGATGAGGTGGCACAGGCGGTGATGGCCGCGGTGGTCAATCTGACCTCGACCACGGGCTGGATCATTCCGGTCGATGGCGGCAAGTTGGTGGGCTGAGCGGCCGCCCTAAGCGTCATTCCCGTTGCAAGCGCCAAAACGGTCCTCGCCCGCAGCCCGCCTCGCTCGGAGACCGAGGTTGGCCATCGCGCAAACCACTGGCATGCTATGCCTTCATGGGTGATGGAGACGAGGATGAGTGAGTGGGTGCGGGTGGCAGCTAAGGGTGACGTGGCGGAAGGTGCATGCCTTGGCGTGCGCGTAGGCGACAAGGAAATTGCGATTTACCACCTGCCTGGCGCTGAGTTTTGCGCCACCGAGAACGTTTGTTCTCATGAGTATGCGCTGTTGTCTGACGGCTGGCTGGAAAATGGCTGCATCGAGTGCCCGCTGCATGCGGCGCAGTTCGATGTTAGGACCGGAAAGGCGATGTCGGCGCCCGCGGATGAGGATATCAAGGTGTACGCTATCAAGGCCGAGGGGGATGACTTGCTGGTGCAAGTTCCGTGATGAACCCCCGCCCCGTCTCATCGAAGGGCGCGGCGTCTCTTGTTGACACGGGGGCGGGCGACGTACTCGAAAACCCACGCTAATGACCGAACATGCGCCGATCGACTGCGACATTCACCCGGTTGTTCCTGGCATCGCGACCCTGTTGCCATACATGGAGGACCATTGGCGAGAGACCGTCGTGCGGCGCGGCATCGAAGACCTCACGACGATCTCCTACCCCACGCGCAACCCGCTCAGTTTCCGGCAGGAGTGGCGCGACGCTTCAGGCCGAACGGCAACGGACGTAGCAACCCTCGGGCGGCAGGCGCTCGACCCGGTCGGTACCCGCCTGGCCATCTGCAACTGCCTGTATGGTGTGCAGGCACAGTTCAGCGAGGACCTCGGCGCCGCGTTCGCCAGAGCCGTGAATGACTGGATGGTGAAGGAGTGGCTTGACCAGGATGTTCGGCTGCGGGCCTCCATCGTGGTGCCCATGCAGAACGCGGAGATGGCGGTCGCCGAGATCGAGCGTTGCGCGCCGGACCGGCGCTTCGTCCAAGTGATGCTGTTGGTGGGCTCAGAGAACACGCTGGGCCGCCGCCAATACTGGCCGATCTACGCCGCGGCCGAACGGTTGGGGCTGCCGATTGGTATCCATGCGGGTTCGATGTATCGCCACCCGATGACGCCGGTCGGCTGGCCGACCACGTTTACCGAGGAATACGTCAACCAGGCGACTGCCTTCCAATCTCAGCTTACCAGCCTGATCGCCGAGGGCGTTTTCGCCAAATTCCCGGCCTTGACCGTCGTTCTGATGGAATCCGGCGTGACCTGGCTACCGGCCTATCTCTGGCGCTTGACGAAATTCTGGAAGGGGCTGCGCAGCGAAATTCCGTGGGTGTCCGATCCCCCGAGCTCGATCGTGCGCGATCGGGTGCGATTGACGCTGCAGCCGTTCGATGCCCCGCCGGATCCGGCTTCTGTGATGCGGTTGATCGAGCATATCGGCTCGGATGAGATGCTGCTGTTCTCCACCGACTACCCGCACCACCAGTTCGACGGGGACCGTCCGATCCCCGAGGGGCTGGACAAAGGCTTCGCGCAGAAGATCATGGCGGAGAACCCGCTACGTACCTATGTTCGACTAAACCAAAAGGAGACCACGCGATGAATGTGGACGTCCTCAACCGCGCTGGCCTGCAGGCCGAGCCGATCACGAGACTTGCGATCGCCGATTGCGACATTCATCCGCGACCCGCCGGGGTAGGCATCGGCGGGGTCAGCAAGTCGCTCTATCCGTACCTATCAAAGCGGTGGGTAGATCACGTCGAAGAGTTCGGCATCCAGTATCGCCAGCCTTGGGAGAAAGGATCGGCATACCCGAAGGGTCAACCCCAGGCGTGCCGCCGAGACGCATTTACGCCCGATGGCGGATCTCCAGGCAGCGATCTGCGGTTTATGGCGGAGCAGCACCTTGACCCGAACAACGTGGGGCTGGGGATCCTGAATCCTCTGACCAACGGACAGGGCGCGACCAATCCGCTACTGTCGGCCGCGATCACCCATGCCACGAATGAATGGGAGAAGGCCGAGTGGACGTCGCAGGACAAGCGGCTGCGCGGATCGGTGGTGGTGCCATACGAGGACGCCGTCGCGTCGGTAAAGGAGATCGAACTGCGTGCAGGGGACCGCGACTTTGCCCAGGTACTGCTGCTAAGCCGGACCGCCGAACCGCTCGGACAGCGGCGCTACTGGCCGATCTATGAGGCCGCTGCCGCCGCTGATCTGGCGGTTGGCATCCACGCGTTCGGCAATGGTGGCTGGCCTAACACGGCCGGGGGGTGGGGCAGCTACTATATTGAGGAAATGGTGGGCCACGCCCAGGCACAGCAGTCGCTGCTGATCAGCATGATCCTGGAAGGCGTCTTCGAACACGTTCCAACATTGCGTGTGGTCCTGGTCGAGGGCGGCTTGGCCTGGGCCGCCGCGCTGGGTTGGCGGATGGACCGGCAGTGGACGAAACTAAAGCGCGAACTACCGCACCTGAAACGCGCCCCATCCGAATACATCCGCTCAAACGTCTGGTTCACCACCCAACCGATCGAGGAACCCGAGCCCAGGGCGCATTTGGCTGAGGCGATGGAATGGATCGGCTGGGACCGAGTCTTGTTTGCAACCGATTACCCGCATTGGGATTTCGATGATCCGGCGCACGCGCTGCCGCTGAAGCTAACGGAGGCACAGAAGCGGGCGGTATTCGTGGATAATGCGAAAGCTGTTTATCGGCAGGAGTGACAGAGTGTGCCGTTATCGGTCGGCCGGGAGGCGCTCCTGCCGCGGTCTCGAACCAGAACCGAAAGTAGTTGCCCGCAACGCCATCGCGGTTTGGTAGCGGTGGAGATTCGAACCCTCCAACAGGATGGTTCATCGGAAGAATTTGCATGCGCCTGAACCTCCTGCCGATTCTGGTCGCGGCCGGCGTACTGATCGCCCTCGAGCCTTACGAAGCGGTAGCCGCCCCCGTGACGGCCGCCGCGGCGCGGATCACTCCGACTGTGGTAGGTGGTTCAATCGAAAAGATCTATTACTACCATGGTCACTATTACCCGTACTACTATCGCGGCGGTTACTATCCCTATCGCTATGGGGGACAGTATTATCGGCACCGTTACTATCGTTCTAACCGCTGGCACTACTACTGATGGTAGAAGCGGACCTGCATGGTAGTGCGAATTGAAACCGGGGAGCGATGCTCGCAGCGAGCGTTGTCCAGGCTTCAGTAGATCTAGGCCAAAGCTCTTGAGATTATTTCTGCAAAGCGGCCATCTCCAGCACGCCTAGCTCGCCAGTGTTTCCCAACTCGCCGTCGATCAACATCGGGCGGCTGATACAGATCATCCTGGTCGGCAATGTAGCCGGCTTCCGCGAACTGGTCGCGCACCGATGGCTCTTCACGGTCACACGCCCTTCAAGGACGCCCTGCCGATAGGACGCGGTAGACGCTGGCGACCCCTACATCTAACTGCGCGGCGATGGCCTCCCTCGTGATGCCGTTGGCCGCGAGTGCCATGATCTGATCAGCCTTGGCACGCGCCGTGGGCTTGCGGCCTTTGTATTTGCCGTCGCCCTTGGCCTTGGCGATGCCCTCCCGCTGCCGCTCCAACATGATCTCGCGCTCCCACGTCGCCACCCCCGCCAGGATAGTCATCATGAGCTTTGAAGCCGGATGGCGGGTATCCAACTTCTCGCCACCGATGGACAGTATCACCAAGCCGACGCCGCGCCTCGACAAGTCGGCCTCGATCGCGACCAACTCACCTGTGCTGCGTGCCAAGCGGTCTGGCTTGGTCACCACGATGGCGTCGCCTTCACGGGCGAACTCCCGCAGCGCTTTCAGCTTGTCGCGCCTCGCCACGCTGCTGACCTGCTCGCTGAACAGCCTGGTGCAACCCGCGCCTCTCAGGTCGCGCTCCTGCGCTGCCAGACCAGCGTTCTGATCAGCGGTGCTGGCGCGCGCGTATCCAATCAACATAGTGGCTCTGCCTACCACTGTCTTCCTAGACATCATGTGTTCCTATCATAATGTAACGACGATTTATGTGATAGGTTCTCCGAGGCGTTTCTGACCGTTGATGGTTGACTATCACTGGGCCTTCTCTAATGGTAGGCAATCAATCAATGCCGCACCTCCTCCTCGTTATCGTCCTCGCAATCGCTAGCCAGTGCGATTGCGTTCAGCTACTCATCTGTCGGGGTAACTCCGGCGCGGCCGGCAGCGCAGCGCGATTTCCATGAGTACTTGGTTACATCATCCACTTGGTATCTTTTCACAATCGGAAGCTTGGGCTAAGTAAAGCATCCGTAAATAAAGCATAGGAACACCCCGTTGTCCGACACCGACCGCCCGAAGTCAAAATCCAATGCTCTTCCTGTTGCCCTCGGGGTCGTGGCGTTGGTCGGTTGGGGTACCGCCGGATATGTCTATACCACCGACCAACAGCGGCAGCGGTCACTGTCGGACCAGTTGGCGGAACACGAGAAGGCCCAAGGCACGCTGACCGATCTCAACCAGAAGGTCTCGTCCCAGCGGGCAGATTTGACCAAGGCTACGCATGATCTGGAGGATGCTGGTCAGCAACAAAGGACCCTGCAGGCGCAGACCGAGCAGACCCGCAACCAACTGGCCGACCTGTCCGGCCAGCGAGATACAACTCGAACGGCGCTGCAGCAGGCACAACAGGGGCTAGACGACACCCAGAAACAAATGCAGGCGCTGCAGCAGCAGCGGGCGGACAACGTGAAGCAGGCGCAGGCCGGCGGCGCGCAAGCCGAGCAGACGCTTAGCGAGGGCCGCGATGCAGTAGCGGCGGCGGCAAAAGCGCTGGCTGACGCGCAGGATGAGCAGAAGTCGACGCAGCAGAAGCTGGACCAGGCCAAGGCGATGATCGTCCAGGCTACGGCCGATCAGACAAGGCTGCAGGCGGACGCACAGGACGCCGATCAGCACGCCGCCGAACTGCCTGACAGGATCGCAGTTCTGGTGTCGAAGGCTTCTCAGGATGCTGCCGATCTCTCGGGCCTGCAGCAGCAATTGCAGGCGGCACAGGAGCATACCGTCGCGGCCGAAGCCGACCTGACGAAGGCGCAACAGGTCGTCGATGCTGACAGCCAGGCGCTCCAGGCCGCGAAGGATTTGCTCGACAAGCACAAAGCCGACACTGAGGCGGCGCTGCAGAAGGCCACGCAAGCGCGCACCGACGCCGAGCAGGCGCTGCAGAACGCCAAGCGGGAGGCTGAGGATGCAACCAGGGCGTTAACCGACGCCGGCCAGGCGCACGATAAGGCCCAAGGGGATCTGCAGGCGGCGGAGCAATCCGCGCAGGCGGCCGCGCAGAAATTGACCGACGCCAACGATGCAGTCAGCGGCCGGCAGCGCGATTTGGATGCAGCTCAAAGCCAGCAGAAGTCGGCCACCCAGACGTTCGCGGAGCTGCAAACTCAGCAGGCAGATGCCAGCAAGGCGCTGGACGCGGCCAAGCAACACACACCGGCCCCGTCCGCGGCAGCTTCCGGATCAGATTCAGGAATGCCCGCCGCGTCTGACTCTACAACGGCCCAAGCCCCGCCCGCGGCGGCATCTGGGTCAGATTCTGGAACGCCCGCCACGTCTGAGTCGACAACGGCGCAAGCCCCGCCCGCAGCAGCATCTGGGTCGGAGGCGGGGACGCCCGCCACATCTGAGTCGACAACGGCACAGGCCTCGCCTTCGGCCGACCAAACTGCCGCGCAGAACACACTCGATCGGATCACCATCGAGGTTGCGACTGCGCAGCAGGCGGTGACAACCGCTGATCAGCAGGTGGCCGCGGCGCAAGCGGCGCTGAGCGAAGCGACGGCAGCCCGCGACGCGGCGCAGCAGGCGGTGCAGGAGGCTCAAGCACACGCGACCGATCTGCGCACGGCCGAGGGGAAGGCATCGGACGACTTGCGAGCAAAGCAGCAGGCGGCGCAGGAAACTCAGGCCAAGCAGGACGCGGCCAACCAGACGCTCGATCAAGCCAGGCAAGCAGAAACGGTGGCGCAGTCCGACGCGGCTTCGACCGACGCCGAGACAGTGGTGAAATCGGCGGAACAGCAACAAAGTGACGCCCAAGCCCAACTCGCGGCGGCCGCAGAGGCCAATGACGCCGCGGACAAACAGCGCTCCGATTTGCAAGGTCAGGTGGATCAGGCGAAGGCCGCGCTGGATACCGCCACCGCCAACCGCGATAGTGCGCAGGCCGATCTGCAACAGACACAACAGCGCGCGGAGGACGACAAGACACAGGTTGCCAAACTGGCCGATACCCTGACCCAAGCTGCCACTGACCAGCACGAGGCGGAAGCCGCCCTGCCTGGCATCGGTCAGGCGATCGATGAGGCACATCAGAAACTGCTCGCCGCCCAGAGCGACGCCGAGGCGGGGATGCAGGCGGCGCTGGTCACCGGCGCGGATCTGCAAACTCAGGTCGCGGCGATGCGCACGGGGCTCGACCAGGCGATCCAGCAACGCGACGCCGCTCAGGAAAGGCTCGATACGCTGCAGAAGCAGATTTCCGACGCGAAGGGCGACGCCGAGGAAGCTGGTAAGGCCCGCGATGCGGCACAGCAGGCCGCCGACAAGGCGAAGGACGTGGCCGCCGACGCCCAGCGGCAGTTGACTGGGTTGCAGGCGAACGTAGAGGTCCGTAACAAGCAGGTGGCTGACCTCGACGCCCAGGCCAAGCGGGCGCAGCATGACGTTGCTGATTTGCAAGACAAACTGAACGATACAAAAGCACAATTTGATCAAGCCTCGCAGCAGCGCGACGCCACCCAACAGCAGCTCAAGTCAACGCAGGACGAACTCGGCACGGCGAAGCAGACGTTGGTCGGCACAACAGCCTCACAGACTGAGGTGGCCGCACAGTTGCAGGAGATGCAGGGACAGAGCGCGGACCTGCAGAAACAGCTGGCCGACGCCAAGGACGCGGCGGCCAAGCTAGAAGATCAGCGCAAACGGCTCGAGCAGGCGACTGTGGATGCTCAGGCCAAGCAGCAGGCCGCGGCCGCCGCGGCGGACCAGGCTAAGCAGCAGCAGGAGGCCGCCGCCAAGCAGGCCAGCGACGAGCAGGCGCAGGTCGACCAGGCTACCCTGGCGCAGCAAACCGCGCAGGCCCACCTCGCCGAACTGCAAAAGCAGGCGGACGACTTGCAGAAGCAAATCGCCGATAGCTCCGCGGCGCGCGACAAGGCAGCAACCGATTTGCAGGCGGCGCAGAAGCAGCTATCCGAGGCACAGAGCCAGGCTGCGGAGGCGGTGCAGGCCGCAACGGTCCCCAACCTGCGCAACGATTTCGACAGCAAGGCCGCGCAGGCACTGTCAGGCAAGCCCGGCGTGACGATAGTGGGCGAGCGATTGATCCTACAGAGCGACACGCTGTTCGCCGCCGGCAGCACCACAATCAGCGCCTCGGGAAAGCAGATGCTGCAGCAGATCAGCGACGCGCTGAAAGCGGCTATCACGTCGCTGCAGCCTGGCGCCGACTGGATGTTGCAGGTTGGCGGCCACGCCGACAAGCAACCCGGGCGCATCCCCAACCGCGACCTGTCAGCGGCGCGCGCCATAAGCGTGGTCAAGGCGCTGGAGGCCGCGGGCGTACCGTCGAATCATTTGGTCGCGGCCGGCTTTGGTGACACCCAACCGCTCGACGCCGATAATACTCCGGCAGCATACACGAAGAATCGCCGTGTGGAGTTCGAGATCACCCAGCGCTAGATATAGGTCACCTTCCCAAGACGAAGCTGACGGGCAAGTCGCTAATCCAGCGATTTCGCCGCTGACGATGATCAGGCCAAGGCCTCATCGTGAACCGCGCCGGGTTTGCCGGAGGCTGTTTGGTTTGAGTCACGCCGCCATGGCGCGCTCATCGGCCTGGGCATAGTAACGGAGTTCCGCTTCTGCGGGTGGGATATTTCCGATCGGTTCGAGCAAGCGACGATTGTTGAACCAGTCGACCCATACGAGAGTGGCGAGTTCCACCGTCTCGGCACTGCGCCACGGGCCACGCCGGTGGATCACCTCGGCCTTGAACAGGCCGTTGATCGTTTCGGCAAGCGCATTGTCATAACTGTCGCCGACGCTGCCGACGGATGGCTCGATGCCGGCCTCACGCAGGCGCTCGCTGTAACGGATCGAGAGGTATTGCTTGAACTCAAATGGTCGTCGCAACACCTCGAGGGAGAAGTTGCGATGACGAGACATAGGCGGCATTCGGATCGGTCTGGTCGGGCGCCCCTGTTCTCACCAGGTCGTCCGGTGGTGGCAGGACGAGATGAGCAACGACGGTTCTGGGCGGCGATCGCGGCTGGCATGGCGAGTGAGGATGCGGCGCTCAAGGCTGGTATGTCGCAGGCTGTGGGAACACGATTGTTCCGAAAGGCAGGCGGCATGCCACCAGCGATGTTTCGGCGATCAGCGAAGCCGCTGTCCGGGCGGTATCTTTCATTTGCGGAGCGGGAGGAGATCGCCCTTCTTCGCGTTCAAGGCTGCTCCGGGCGGGAGGTTGCGCGCCGGCTCGGGCGAGCCGCTTCAACGATTTCGCGGGAGCTGCGGCGCAATGCTGCGACCCGAAGTGGCGGCCTGGCGTATCGCGCGACGACAGCGCAGTGGCATGCCGAGCGATCTGCTCGCCGCCCCAAGCAGGCCAAGCTTGCGCTTAACACTGCACTGCGAACCTATGTGGAGGAACGATTGGCCGGTGTCGTCGTCGCTCCGGGTGGGGTTGCTGTTTCCGGGCCGGCTGTGCACTGGAGAGGCCGCCGCCATGGACCCCGAAAGCCTCGGCGGTGGGCAAGGGCCTGGAGCCCGGAGCAAATCGCTCGCCGCTTGCCGGTCGACTTCCCGGACAATGAGACCATGCGCATCAGCCACGAAACGATTTATCAGGCGCTGTTTGTTCAAAGTCGTGGCGCTTTGCGCCGCGAGCTGACGGCCTGCTTGCGTACCGGGCGGGCGTTGCGAATACCGCGAGCGCGCACCCGCGGCCGAGGAAAAACCTTCATCTCTTCCGAGATAATGATCAGCAAACGTCCCGCGGAGGCAGCTGATCGCGCCGTGCCAGGCCATTGGGAGGGGGATCTCATCGTGGGCCTCGGCAGTTCCGCGATTGGCACCCTGGTCGAGCGCAAGACGCGCTTCACTCTGCTGTTGCATTTGCCGCGTATGACCGACCATGGCCACGAGGCGCGCGTGAAGAACGGACCCGCACTCGCCGGACATGGTGCCGATGCGGTATGCGAGGCCATTACCCGAACGATTACCATCTTGCCTGCGCAATTGCGTCGGTCGCTGACTTGGGATCAAGGAGCTGAGATGGCTCAACACGCACGCCTGAAGATCGACGCCGGCATCCAGGTCTATTTCTGTGATCCTCACAGCCCATGGCAGCGCGGCACCAACGAGAACACCAACGGACTACTGCGCCAGTATTTCCCCAAAGGCACCGATCTCAGCCTGCACAGCGCCGACGAGATTGCGGCTGTGGCGGCTGCGCTCAACGCTCGGCCTCGAAAGACGCTGGCTTGGAAAACCCCGGCTGAGGCGCTTGACCAGCTGTTTACATCGGCCATGCTGAGCGGCGCTCGGAACCAACCCCCGTATCTGCACGCGACGTCATCCTGGCTTTGATTGCCGCTTGTCCGCATCCAGATCTAAATTACATTCCTTGGTGAGATCAAAAGGACCATTCCTCGGAGCCGACCTGTCTTCGGGCAGAGCGCCGCGCGCAGGTCTTGTCCAGGATGCCGCGTGCGGCACCGGCGCGCAGCGCCGGCTCGTCCTGGACGAGACCAAGCACGGCGCTATGCTTTGTCCAGGTTGGGGCATCAGCATCATCCCTGCCGAGCTAAAAGGATCGTCGTTGCGACGATCACTTAAATCCGCCTTGCACGCCGCGATCGCTGTGGTGCACGAGGCCGCCCTGGCGGACCGGGCGGCGATCACACAACGCCTGCTCGAGCGCGTCGAGCACGAAGTCCGCCCGTGCTGAGCGCGATACTCGCCAGCCGACGATGCGCCGGGCAAAGGCGTCGATGACGAAGGCGACATAGACGAAGCCCTGCCAAGTGGCGACGTAGGTAAAGTCCGCCAGCCACAAGGCATTCGGCGCCGGCGCCCGGAATTGCCGGTTCACCCGGTCGAGGGGAGACGGCGTCGATTTGTCGCTGTGCGTGGTCTTCAACGTCCTGCCGCGCACCGCGCCAGCCAAGCCCATATGCTTCATCAGCCGTGCAACTTGGCAGCGTGGTGCTGCGATGGCCTCGCGCTGAAGCTGACGCCAGACCTTGCGCACACCGTAGACCTGGAAGTTCGTATCCCACACCCGCTTTATGTCGGTCTGCAAGGCCGCATCGCGCTGTGCCCGGGCGGACAATTTGGTGGGATCGGCGCGCTTTGCTGTATCGGCATGGTAGGTGCTCGGGGCGATCGGTAGAACCCGGCAGATCGGCTCGACCCCGTAAGCAGCACGATGATTGTCTATGAACGCGATCATGGTTTGGACCGGCGGTCGAGCTCCGCCATCGCAAAATACGCCGACGCTTTGCGCAGAATCTCGTTGGCCTGGCGCAGTTCGCGGTTCTCGCGCTCCAGCACCTTGATCCGCTCCCGCTCGTCGCTGGTCGGACCGGCTCGCAGACCCCCATCGCGCTCCGCCTGGCGCACCCAGCCTCGCAACGTCTCTGCCGTGCACCCGATCTTGCCCGCAATCGACCCTATCGCTGCCCACTGCGAGGCGTGATCCGCCCCGTGCTCCAATACCATCCGGACCGCACGCGAACGCACCTCAGCCGAATACCGGCTCGCCGTCTTTGCTTTCTCCATCGCTCCAACCTCTCAAGGTTCAGAGCCTCCGGCAAACCCGGCGCGGTTCATCGCGTGGATCGCTGAACGAGCGGTTGCTGGAGCGTGACCGCCCGAGGCTGACCGGGTCAGAAGGCGTAAATTACGCGATCAAACAAGAGCATCGACCATGATCGAACGGCGAAGTGTGGATCAACCCCAAACGATCATAGTCCAAATATGAATAGGAGCTCCCAGCCCGCGGTTATCTCGGACCGCTCTTCATCACTGAGGGGGAGGCGGAGCCGAGGGCTACGCCGCCTTTTCGATTGGGCAGCCTCGGTCGTCGTAAACCGGATAAACGTCAAACCCGCGACCTACGATCGTCACGACGGCGGCATCCGCTAACTCACCCAGTGGCAATACCGCGGCCCCGTCGGTCCATCGCCATATCGCGGAGCCTGCTTTCTCGATTTCATGCCACCCCGGTGCGTCGATCGGAAAGTCCGCCGGGATCACCCGCTCGCTGCCCTGCGACTGTGTAGTGATCGAACTGACCTTGATCCCCAGACGGCGTGCATCGCCACCGTAAGGTCTGACGTCAGAGAGGATGGCAAAGCGCGAAACCAGCGAAGCCGAAGAGACGCCTGCGGGCACGATGAAAATATATCGGCCTACCCCATCCATAGTAGGCCTGATAATTTTGTCATCCGCCAGGATATGCAAGTTTGTGTCAGCGGTCATCAGCAGGTCCGGGCAGGCATAGCCCAAGTCCCGCGACCGCTCTGCGAGCTGGCGCCAGATCGGCTCCAACTGGTCCGAGACGCGAACCAACGGAGCGCAGGCGTCGGTCAGCCATCGGCTCGCTTCAGCATTCAGTTTGAATTGCGGATGAAGCTGTCGCGGCTCGTTCGCATTGTCGAAGAGCGACCGGTTCCCGGTGTCGAGGTAACTTTCGGAAGGTGTATTCTCGGCGAGCAGGATACCGTGCTTTTCGAGCTCGATATGATAGTACGTGAATGGCGCGTGATTTCGCTCAGCGACGATCGAACCGCCGTTGACGAGCATTTTCGCGGGGACGCAACGACCGTCGATAACGAGACAATGTTCCGGAGAGAGAAGTAGATCGGCCACCGGCTGGTTCTCGGCGATTGCGTCCTTGCGGAAGCGAATGGGCGCAGCATCTTCTCTGTGAGCGTGTCGGGCGAGGTCAATTACGGAAAAGCCCACCCATTTCACTGCCTCGAGAACCTGGTGACCACCACGCAGCACAACGACCTGTTCGCCCGGCGCGATTGCCTCGATCGCTACGTCGCCCCGCTGGGTGCGAATTCTGGTTCCGTTAACGTAACATGTGTGCTTGCCCATTATCGTACCTCACGTAAAATCGCTGCCACCGCAGAGCTGCGCAAAAGCAGAATCCTGGGCGTCTTCGCGGAAATTACTACGATACCGAAAAGATCACGTAGGCTCGTTCGCGTCAACACCAAACTGGCCATGAAACCTTAATTTCATGGATCCCGAACGCATTCGCTCCCTCGGCGCCAGAGCCTGGGCAACCGTCGACGTCTAGGGCGGTTGGTAATAGGTAGGCGCAGTGGCGAAGATGGTATCGACCGTCCGGGTTAGGCTTTCTCGCCAGTGTGGCAGACGGACGCCGAAAACGTCGTGCAGGCGGGTGCAATCCAGCCGGGAATTCGCTGGACGTTTCGCCGGCGTCGGCCAGTCGGCGGTGGCGATCGGTTCGACCACTGGCACCTTGGCTCCATGGCGAGCTGCTTCCTCGAACGTGGCGACGGCGAGGCCGTGCCATGTCGTCGCGCCGGTGCCCGCGGCATGGAAAATCCCCTTATAGGCTGGGTCCCACCCCGTTTGGTTCACTCGGGCGATGATCGCCAGCACGGCCTCCGCAAGCTCTGCTGCGGTGGTCGGGCAACCATGCTGGTCGGCGACCACGGTCAGCCGATCGCGGGTCTTCCCGACGGCCAGCATGGTGCGGACGAAATTCTTGCCAGTGGCGGCATACACCCAGGCAGTACGCAGAATGACCGCCTTTGCTTGGGATAGCCGGACGGCTTCCTCGCCGGCCAGCTTACTAGCGCCATAGACGCCCTGTGGTGCGACCGGGTCGGTTTCGACGTAAGGGGTTGGCTTGGTGCCATCGAAGACATAGTCGGTGGAGACGTGGATCAACGGTATGTTCGCCTCGGCGCATAGGCGGGCGAGGATGGCAGGGCCGGCGGCGTTGGCGCGATAGGCGGCGTCGGCGTCCGTTTCCGCTGCGTCAACGGCGGTGTATGCAGCCGCGTTGACCACAAGGCTGGGTACGGCAGCACGGAAGGTTGCCTCAATAGTGTCCGGGCGGTCGAAATCGAAAGCCGGGCGCCCGACCCGGACGATGCCTTGGCCGTGCGCCAGCGCCGATGCAAGTTGGCCGGTGCCGCCGGTAACGAGGACTGGCTGATCCTGGGTCATCGGTGGCCAGCCCATCTACCTCTGTCAGCATCACACATCGAACAACACCGGCAAGTCGCGCAGGCGAGGAAGCGCCCTGTCCTTGTCCGACAGGATCACCTTGTCGGCGGCAATTGGCCAGTTGATCCCAATATCCGGATCGTGCCAGACCACCCCACGCTCCGCCGCCCGGTCGTAAGCTCCGGTGACCTTATAAATGACCTCTGTTTGTTCGGTCAGGGTGCAATAGGCATGCAGGAAGCCGACAGGGACCCAAATTTGCCTCCAGTTTTCTGCGCTGATCTCCGCGCCGACATATTTCCCGAAGGTCGGAGATCCGTGCCGCACATCGACCGCCACGTCGTATATCGCGCCCCTCACACAACGCACTAGCTTGCCCTGCGCATTCGTTCCAATCTGGCAGTGCAGCCCGCGCAACACGCCCGCGCCCGTCGACACCACGTGGTTGTCCTGGATGAACGGCCCCCGAATGCCGGCCTCGGCGAACTGATCCTGTTTCCAGGTCTCCGAGAAAAACCCGCGCGGATCTTTGTGCCGGGGCGGGGCGATCAGCTTGACGTCAGCGATCTCGAGGGCTTCGACCTTCACGCCATTTCCCCTTCCGCCAGGTCCATCAGCACCCGACCCAGATCAGTCTTCCCCATACGCGTGGCGTGATGACGCAGCCGCTCAGCGTCGATAAAGCCCATGCGGAAGGCCACTTCCTCGGGGCAGCCCACCAGCATCCCGGTGCGGGACTGGATTGTCTGCACGAATGTCGCCGCCTGTAACAGGCTGTCAGGGGTTCCCGCATCCAGCCAGGCGCAACCGCGGGACAGTTTCTCGACGTGCAGCGTGCCCATTTCAAGATAGACCCGATTGAGGTCGGTGATCTCCAACTCGCCACGAGGGGATGGCCTGATTTGAGAAGCGATGTCGCTGACGTTCTTGTCGTAAAAGTACAGTCCGGTGATCGCCCAGTTGCTGGTTGGCGCGGCGGGCTTCTCCACCACCTCTACCGCGCGGCCTAGCGGATCGAAGGCGACCACACCGTAGCGCTCCGGATCGCGCACCTGGTAGGCGAAGACGGTGGCACCGACCGGCCTCGCCGCAGCGGCGCGCATCACCGAAGAGAGATGATCGGCGTGGATCAGGTTATCGCCGAGGGCCAGAGCACAGGCCTCGCCCTCAAGCCAGTCGCGACCGATCAGGAAGGCCTGAGCGATGCCGTCCGGCTTCGGCTGCTCAGCATATTCGAACCGGACGCCGAACCGGGAACCATCACCGAGCAGTCGGCGGAACTGCGGCAAGTCGGCGGGGGTGGAAATCAGCATGATGTCCTGGATCCCCGCCAGCATGAGTGTTGACAGCGGATAATAGACCATCGGCTTGTCGTAGACCGGTAAAAGCTGTTTCGACGACGCTAGAGTCATCGGATGCAGCCGCGTGCCGGAACCGCCGGCCAACAAGATGCCTTTCACGCGGCTTTTCCTTTGTGCGCTTGTGTCGCTGGATTTTCAGCGGATGTGCCCAAACGCTGGCCGGCATATTTCGCGGCGCGCAGCGCCTCCCACCACGCTCGGTTGTTCAGATACCAGTCGATTGTCCGGGCCAGCCCCCGCTCAAAATCGTGCGGCGCTTTCCAGTCCAGGGCCTGTTCGCTGCGAGACGGGTCGATCTCGTAGCGGAAATCGTGCCCGGGACGGTCGGTGACGAACCGGATCAACCGATCCCGCGGGCCGGCTGGATCGGGCACGCGGGTGTCGAGGTGGGTGCAGATCGCCTTGACGACCTGCAGATTGGTGCGCGGCTGACGGCCCCCGATCGCATAGGTCTCGCCAGGAAGGCCCTGTTCAACGATGCGGATCAAGGCATCGGCGTGATCGTCGACAAACAGCCAGTCGCGCATATTCGACCCGTCGGCGTAGACCGGCAGTTCCTTGCCCTCCAGCGCGTTTAGGGTGACCAGCGGGATGAGTTTCTCGGGGAATTGCCACGGGCCATAGTTGTTGCAGGTGTTGGAGACGATTGTCGGCAGCTTATAGGTGTGGCTCCAAGCGCGGACCAGATGGTCGGACGCAGCCTTGGTCGCCGAGTAGGGGCTGCGAGGATCGTACGGCGTGGTTTCGGTGAACGGCGGGTCATTGTGGTCCAGCGCGCCGAACACCTCGTCAGTAGAGACGTGATGGAAGCGAAACGCGGCCTTCCGGCCGGGCGTCAAGGCGCTGTGGTGGTGCCGCGCGGCTTCCAACAGAATGAACGTGCCGACGACGTTGGTTTGCACGAAGTCGGCCGGCCCGTCGATCGACCGGTCAACGTGGCTTTCCGCTGCCAGATGCATCACTGCATCGGGGTCGTGCGTCGCGAAAACCTGCCGCATGGCGGGGGCGTCGGCAATGTCGGCCTTCACCAAAACGTGGCGGTTGTGTCGAAGACCTTCCTCCAGCGCATCTTCCGAGGCGGCGTAGGTCATCTTGTCGACGTTGATCACCACATGATCGGTGTGACGCAGCAGATGTCGCACCACGGCGGAGCCGATAAATCCACATCCGCCGGTTAACAGAAGCTTCATGGAGCAACGCACCCCTGTCGATTTCGTCAGGTGCGGTAACACTAACCGCCGCGCTGCAGCAATCTTTTAGCTTCCTACTCCCTTGAGAAAAAGCGCGACCGAAGCGTCGCGCCATTGATGTATTTGATGCTCGTCGAGCACGGGTCCGAGGCCCAGTGCCCGCTGTTGCGGCCCCGCCAAGACAAGGTGGAGGAACTGTTCCGCGGCGAAGCTCGTGTCCCGCGGCGGCAACCTCCCATGCGCGATGGCGCGGTCGAGAAGGGCGGCAATGCGTCGCGTACCCTCTGCCGAGCCGGCCCGGCGCATCATCAGGGGAAGTTCCGGAAATCGGGCGCTTTCGGCGATCAGCAGCCGATTGAGTGCGACAGCCTCTGGCGTCAGCGCGATCGCCAGGATGCGCTCCGCCGCGTCCTTAAGGCCGGCCTCTAGGTCCTCAGCCTCGGCCCAGTCGCCGGCGTCCGATAGCCACGTCGACATCAGGCGTTGCAACACCGCGTGGAAGAGCAGTGGCTTGCCGCTCCAGCGCGCATAGATCGTTCGTTTGGCGACGCGGCAGGCACGCGCAATCGCTTCGATCGTCGTGTCGGCGTAACCATCAGCCAAAAAAGCGGCGGTTGCGGCGTCCAGGATCGTGATTTCGAGCAAGGCTGCCGCCTCGGCGGTTGGACGTCCCCCCGTTCGGCGTTCAGCCCGACCAATCACGCGGTCAGTAGCCCCAATGATGCGGGTGTCCATAATACGGTCCCCAGGCGGGTTCGATGACGCAGCCGGACAACAGGATTGCCAGGCAGACGGCCCCGGCGACGCGGATCAGATGCTTGGGATGAAACATGGAGGCCTCCGTGTTGCTTAGTCACAGCGGAGATGGTGCGCAAAAAACGAAACGCAACGGGCGCGATGCAATTCGAAGTGTAACCTCCACTACGATTGCGCGGTTGCGTGTGCTCGGCAGGGGTTTGGCTACTCGACCGGCGGAAGCCGAACCTGTCGGCGAGCAGCGGACATACGCGATGGGACACGTTCAGACCGATCCGGACCACCCGGTTATCGAAGAGGTGCCGACCACGCGATTACCGAGCCCGTGTGAATGGGTGTGGGCAGGAATGCGTAGTGGCGATTACCAATTTGGCGCATTATACGAGTAAGTGAAACTCCAAGCGGCTGAAAATGATTGGAAAGCGAAAGACCATCAGAAAAAATTCAATCGAGGAATTACGGCTCCAATCGAGACCCGACTTCAGAAGGGCGACAAAATCTATCGTGTCGCTGGTTCTCGACAAACGAAGCTCGAGGACCAGATAGGAGGATCACCGCTGGGATGTGGATCATGGTGGTTTGACTACGAGACGTGTTTGTTTCTTTGGAGCAAATGCAAAGATCGCTGCGACGAGGGCTTTCGCAACGCGGCGCGATCCGCTGTCGCGGTGCTCCGTGATTGGAGCGACATGAATTACTGTGTCGCCGGCGTGCTATCCGACGACTTTTGGTCGATTTACGGAAATACGGCTCATATTAGGCTGTCTGTTGTCGCCCTTGAACGGGCTCAAGGTCCCTCAGAAATCCAAATCGGCGTAGTGTGCGGGTGGGATGGTTCCCGAGATCCGGTCCGCCAGAATGCCTCGGAAACTCGGCCGCGACTTCATCCGGGCGTACCAGTCCTTAGCCGGGGGAGACATCGACCAGTCCAGTTCGCCAATGAAATCCAGCGTCGAAAGATGGGCGGCGGCAGCGAAATCCGCCAGCGACAAGACACTTCCGGCCAACCATTTCCTGGTTTCTGCTAGCCAACTAATATAATCCAGGTGGTAGCGCACCGCGATATAGCCGGTGCGGATCGCTGCCGGATCAGGCAAACCGCGCCGGGTCAGCCGCCGAAGGTGCTTTTCGCCGTATAAATTCTGTGTGACTTCCGCAGCGAACTTCCCATCGAACCACGTCGCTAGCCGCCGGATCTCGATCCGCTCGGCAAGGGTGCGACCCATCAGGCTGCTCTCGGGATAGGCCTCGTCCAAGTACTCGCAAATCACCCCGGAGTCCGGAACGACCAGACCATTGTCCTCAACGAGCGTCGGTACCGTGCCGGCGGGATTGAGTTCCAAGTACTCGGGACGCCGTTCCCACACTTTTTCCAGGCGCAGTTCGAACGGTAACCGCTTTTCCGCCAAGACGAGGCGAACTTTGCGGGCATAGGGCGACAGCGGCATATGATAAAGAACACGCATTGCCGGATGTTATTGCATCTGGCTTCGCGCCGTGCAAAGCATCGAATGCGCAGATCCAGATCAGACTCTGTCGAATCAGCTATTTTTTCGCTAGCGGCATGATTGCGGAGGCACCTGGGCCGCGAGGCACCGATTGATTGTTAGCTTCGCCGACTATCCGCAGATAGCAGAGGCACACCCGACCTGAACTCAAGGGAGGGCGACTCGAAGGTTATACTCTGGTCGAAACGGGAATGCAGTTTGCCGTTAGGTTTCGATGTGAACGTATTCGAAGTCGCCCGGCATATTGTCGATGCCATGCCGTGGCGGGGCAATCCAACTCGCATATATGCCGGGCTGGCGCGAGGTGCGCATCAGGCTGGCGATGAATACGTTGTCGTCGGTCGAAGGCAGCATCAACTCGGCGCGGGCGCTCCAGTCCTCGCTGGTTAGAATGTTGCCCTCGGTGTCGGTGTGAATGGCGCTGAATTCGCCAATGCGGCGGTTGAAGGCGACATGCGGCAGAGTGATGCGAAACGCGGTTCCCGTTCGTTCGAGCACGCGATTCCAGCGAACCACGCCATTTGCGGCATCCTCCACATAGTCGTCTCGAAGCCGCATGTTCAGGGCCGACAAGGCGGGGACATCCTCCTGGATGATCTTGCCGTCGCGCGGCCGCAGCACAGGATAGACCGCGGACGTCAATTGATGGTCGTCGTCGATTTTGTCCTCGCGATACCGCCCCTTGAGGCCGGCGTTGAAAGAGTTGGCGGCATTGGTGCTGATTTCGTTGCCAAACAGATCGAGGGTCAGCGAGAAATGCAAATTAGCCTTCTTCTGGATGGTCGGCAGGTCGATGACGCCGAGGCTGCGGACGCGTGCGATGTCATATGGATCGTCAATACCTGCTTCTTTCATCGCCTCGGCGGTGCGCTGGATAACCCGTGTCACACCCGTCTCGCCGACGAACATGTGGTGAGCCTCCTCCGTCAGCATGAAGCGACAGGTGCGCGATAGCGGGTCGAACCCGGATTGCGCCAGCGCGGCGAGTTGCATCTTGCCGTCGCGATCGGTGAAGAAGGTGAACATGAAAAAAGACAGCCAATCGGGAGTCTGTTCGTTGAACGCACCGAGCATTCGGGGCGTGTCCTGATGGCCGGAGCGGCGACGGAGCAGATCCTCTGCCTCCTCGCGCCCGTCGCGGCCAAAATATTTCTGCAGCAGATAGACGACTGCCCAGAGGTGCCGGCCCTCCTCCACATTGACCTGGAACAGGTTGCGCATGTCGTAGAGCGACGGTGCGGTGGCGCCTAGGTGCCGCTGCTGCTCCACCGACGCCGGTTCTGTGTCGCCCTGAATGACCAGCAGACGGCGGAGCATGGCGCGGTACTCACCCGGAACTTCCTGCCAAGCCGGCTCGCCCTTGTGCGCACCGAACGGAATGGTGCGGCCTTCGACGGCGGGCGCAAGTAGAATGCCCCAGCGGTACTCGGGCATCTTGACGAAGCCGAACTTCGCCCAACCCTCGCTGCCGACGCCGACCGCGGTGCGCAGATAGACCTGGGAGTTCTGAAAACCCTCCGGCCCCATCGACTTCCACCAGTCGATATAGCCCGGATGCCAGGTTTCAAGCGCCTTGCGGACACGGAGATCATCGGCGAGGCCAACATTGTTCGGGATCAGGCCGTCGTAGTCGATCTGGCTGCCGTCGGGCATGTCGAGAACTCCTTTCAGACGCGTTCGCGGGAAAAGTCCGGCCGCACACCGGACCCGTAACGTTTCAACGATCCGGCCTCGCCGACCGCGTTGGGCCGCTGGAAGATCCAGTTTTGCCAAGCGGTCAAGCGGCCGAAGATGCGGGTTTCCATCGTTTCGGGGCCAACGAAGCGCAGATTAGCCTCCAGGCCGGTCAGCGCGTCCGGCGAAAATGAAGCTCGCTCCTCAAGGATCAGGCGGACTTCGTCGTCCCAGTCCGTATCGTCGTAGGCGAAGGTGACCAGACCCTGTTGTTCCGCGGTTTCGGCGTCCAGCGTTGACTTCGATCAGTCCGGCGGCGGCTTCGAGGGTCTCCGGCTCGCCGTAGAAACGGTTGGCGAGGCGGGAGAGGCCGTTGCCCATGGGGTAGGCACTGAAATTCAGTGCGGACAGATGCAGCGTAGCGGGGCCACGATTGTCGCCGGCCACGGCGCCGGAGAACATCACCGAGCGGTCGGCGGCGAAGACGATTTCGGCGAGGGTGCCGGCGAAGCAGCTTCCCGGCTCGATCAGGGCAATAAGGCTGCGGGCCATCATATCGACCCGCTTCAGCACACGCTTCAGCAGCAGGCGGATTTCGCGGACCAGCCAGTCGGATTGGTACTGCTCCAGCAAGGAGTCGGCGACGAGCACTTCGGCGGGATCGCCAGCCGACCGTAACACCAGCAGGCCGATGGATGGCTCGTTCAGACGCAGGTGCAGCAGCGCGTCGTCCAGTTGGCGCGCCATCGCCAGTGGCCAAAAGTTCGCACCGCTGTCGTGGATGCCGCGCAGATCGGACGGCAGACTGGCCGGCCCCCGGATGGTGATGTTGGCGGCGCGGGCGGCCCGGTCCAGGCTGACTTGGACATGGGGATAGGTGATCGAATCCCCTCTGATCACGCGGTCGAGCGGCGTGAGCGTGATGCCCCGAGCGCCATCCCGGCTGGACCGGGCCGCCAACTCGAGTGCACGCTCCCGCACCTTTGCCTCCCAGGAGGAGGGAGGCACGATCTCGTCCACCAGCCGCCATTCAACGGCCCGTTTACCGCGCACACCCTCCTCGGCGGTGCAGAAGATGTCGGCTCGGTCGCGGCGGACGCGGCGCTTGTCGGTCAGGCGAGTAAGGCCGCCGGTGCCAGGGAGCACAGCCAACAGCGGCAGTTCCGGCAGAGAAACGGAGGAACGGCGGTCGTCGATCAGCATAATGTGGTCGGCGGTCATGGCGAGCTCATAGCCGCCCCCAGCTGCGCTGCCGGCGATCGCGGCCAGGTAGGTCTGGCCGGAGTTTTCGCTGGCGTCCTCGATCGACAGTCTGGTTTCGTTGGTGAATTTGCAAAAATTCACCTTGTGGCCGTGCGAGGCCTT
Source organism: uncultured Alphaproteobacteria bacterium (assembly GCA_963772355.1). Classification (GTDB taxonomy): domain Bacteria; phylum Pseudomonadota; class Alphaproteobacteria; order Acetobacterales; family Acetobacteraceae; genus Rhodopila. Next base: position 81,804 of record CAVYXX010000009.1, read on the forward strand.
TCCCAGCATGCGGATATTGGCGCCGGCACAGAACACACCTTCCTTGGCCGAACGCAGGATGACGCTTTTTACCTCAGGATGCTCGAAGCGTAGCCGCTGCACGGCGTCGGCGAGTTCGATATCGACGCTGAGATCGTAAGAATTGAGTTTGAGCTCGTATTCGTCCGACAGGCCGCCCGCCGGATCGACGTCCATCGCCAATGTGGCGACCGGGCCGTCGAACGACAGTTTCCAATGGCGGTAACGGCTCGGGTCGGTCTGAAAATCGATCACGTGAGAAAATCCCGCTTCAGGTCGGCGATGAAATCGGAGATTGCAGCCAGGGTGGCGTCCTTGGCCTCCAGGTGTGGCGAGTGCTTCGCACCCGGGATCAGGCGCGTTTCAATTGGGGCTCGCACGTTGGCGGTGAAAACCTTCAGTTGGTCGTCGGTTCCATAGGGATCGTTGGCGCCCTGCAGTGCCAGGATAGGCGCTTGTATGGCGGGGAGGAAGCCGGTGATGTCGAAGGCGCGGAACCTCGGGTCGAGCCAGGCGTCGTTCCATCCCCGGAACGCAGCCTCGACGTCGCGGTGGTAGCGGGAAAGGCGTTGGCGCAGATCGCCTGTCTCGTATGCAGTGCCAATCTGGCGAATGCTGGCGATGTTGAGGTCTTCGACGAAGAAATGCGCGGCGATGGTGACTAGGCCGAGGAGCACGATCCCGTCATGACCGCGGCCGCCTCCCTCCTGCTCGGATGCTCGGAACATGACTGGGAACGACGATATCGGCGTCCCGGCATAGATAGCTGCGATCGACCCGCCGTCGGAGTGACCGATTAGAACCGCGCGCCGGATCCCGGCGGCGCGCAGCACCTCGGGCAGCACCACGTGGGCTTCGTGATGCATGTAGGTCATTGGGCGAGGCAGCGGCGTCGTGTCCGAGCTTCCATACCCGAAGCGCGAATAGGCAAACGCGCCCCAACCGGTCGCCTCAGCCAGCCGGGCGGGGACATCACGCCACAGGGCGACGCTGCCCAGGCCTTCGTGCAGGAGCACCAGCGTCGGCGCCTCGGCCGGACCTGGCCCCCACCAGCCGGTTTCTAAGGATCCGCCGCTTACCTGAAGCGTCCCCGCCCGCATCACACCTCCCGCAGCCGAAAGCGCTGGATCTTGCCGGTCGCGGTCTTTGGCAAGCTGTCCACGAACTCGATCCAACGAGGGTATTTCCACACGCCGATCCGCTCCTTCACATGCCCCTGCAACTCGGTAACAAGCGCATCCGTACCGCTCCCAGATTCTTGCAAAATTACGAACGCCTTCGGCTTGACCAGGCTGTCCCGATCCACCCGGCCGATCACTGCCGCCTCCAGGACTGCCGAATGCGAGATCAGAGCCTCCTCGACCTCGAACGGCGAAACCCAGACGCCGCCAACTTTCAGCATCTCGTCGCGGCGGCCCTGGAAGCGGAAATACCCCTCGGCGTCGCGGGTGTAGGTATCGCCGGTATAAGTCCAATCGCCCTGGAAGGTGCGGCGGGTCTTGGCACGCTGGTTCCAGTAGCCGTCGGCGGCACTGTCGCCGCTCACCACGAGTTCGCCGGCTTGGCCATGCGGCACCGGGCGATCGTGCTCATCGACGATGCGCGCCGCGTACCCTGGCACCGGCTTTCCGCTGGTGCCGTAGCGGATGTCGTCCGCACGGTTGCTGAGGAAGATGTGCAGCATTTCGGTCGAGCCGATCCCGTCGAGGATATCGACCCCAACAATCGATTTCCAGCGGCTGCCGATGTCAGCCGGCAGTGCCTCGCCGGCCGAGATGCAGCGACGCAGGCGCTGGGAGCCGGCGCCCGGCGTGATATAGGGATTGGCGAGCAGCCCCGCGTACAGGGTCGGGACGCCGCCGAACAGGGTCGGGTTATGCGTGCGCATCATTGCCAGCACGGCCTCTGGCGTCGGCCGATCCGGCAGGAATACCGTGCTTGCGCCGACCGAGAGCGGGAAGGTCAGGCTATTGCCGAGCCCGTAGGCATGGAAGGCCTTGGCGGCGGAGAACATGACGTCATCCGGATGGATCTCCAGCACCCGGGCGCCGTAGGTCTCAGCGGTGAAGCGCAGGCTGGAATGGACATGACGGACGCCTTTTGGCGCCCCGGTCGATCCCGATGAATAGAGCCAGAATGCCACCTCATCCGGTGAGGCGGCGACCGCGGGCGTGGCCGGATCGCCGCTGGCCAGGAAAGCCTGGAATCCGGTCCATTTATCATTCGCAAGGGTGGGCTGCCGTGACACGTCGGATTTGGAGACGATCACGTGCTGCGGGGCGTCGGCGGGCAGGGAGGCGGTCAGACCAGCGGATATCACCACTCCTGCTGCCCGACTATCTGCTAGGGTATATGCGATGGTTTCCGGGGTAAGAAGTGTGTTGATTGGAACCGGCACGACGCCAGCGCGCAAGGCGCCCCAGAACGCGATCGGGAAGTCGATGGTGTCCTGCAGCAGCAGCAAGATACGGCGCTCGCGGTCGATGCCCGCGGTCTGCAGGGCGCCGGCGAACCGGCGCGTGGCTGTTTCGAGCTCCGCGTAGGTCAGAGAGTGCCATGCGTCTTGGAAGGCCACGCGCGCGCCGCCGCCATCCCTGGTATGGCGGTCAACGAACCAATCGACGGCGTTGCCCTGTGTCATTTGCCTTCGCCGCTCCGGATTTCCCAGGTGCTCTGAACCCGGTCGAACGCAGAATGTTGCACGCCCAGCGGTGGCGTGGAAGGCGTTTTACGCACCGAAAAATGAGCACGCAATTTCAAGCTAAGGCGGACCCCAAGAAGACCCTGTGGCTACTACGAAGGCTTGGGCGGTCAACCGCTCAGCCTATCTTCGCCATCGCTTCCGGGATGATGATACTCGGGATTTCTTAAAGAACACTACAGCAACGAGATCGCTTTTTTGACTGGTATAGCTCTACACTGCTGCTGGCGATGGCGGCTGCCGTAGTGGCGTTGTGCGTGCCGAGGTGCCCGGAGCCCGCCGTCGAAGTGGAAGCCAGAGCTGGAAGACCAGCTAGCGCGTGGTCCGCGCAGGTGGGATCACGGGAGCGGTGAATCGCGCTCTCAAACAAAGAGCTAGAGCCGGTTTCGTGAGCCCACGCGAGCGGAAACCGCTCTAGCGCCCGAACCGGCGCATCGTGTTGTCCACACGCGCGATGAAACCCTTGCGCTGCGCCTCGGTCACCACGTTCATGTGGTATTGCGCCAGATAGGTCCGTGTCGCCCGCTTCCCGGTCAACCAGTAAAGATACCGCGTCAGGATACGGCGTGGAGGATCGCCCATCCACAGCGCCATGTACCGTGGGCGGCCGTAGGTCACCACGGCGCCGAGATGTCTGATGTTGGTTAACGCGGGCCGGACCTTGCCGTCTACCAGGTCAAACGACACGCCCGGCATCAGCACGCGATCGAGAAAGCCCTTAAGGATCGCGGGCGGCCCGAAGCACCATGCGGGATGGCACAGGATCAGGCCCTTGGCAGCCAGCAACCGCTCCACATACGCCGCGACCGGAGCGCGATTTCGCGTTGTGTCGTGGTAGCGGCGACGTTCCTAGGCGCCCATCACGGGGTCGAAGCCCTCGGCGTAAAGGTCGCAGTCATCGACCTCGTGGCGGCATTCGCGAAGGGCATTGACCACCGTGCGATGCAGAGCTGCGTTGGAACTATCCTCGAGCAGATGCGCAAAGATCACCATGATCCGCACGGGACTGCCTCCGGCGGGAGAAGGCGGGGCGGACATCGGCGGATGGCGGTGGTTATCACGCTCTTCGCCGGTGCGACGATGACGGCGCGGCCGAATCGTGGCGTCCAGATGGCACCCATCGGAGCCGCTGACGGGTATCGTAAGCCCCTCAGCATGGGCGGCAAGCCGATATGCGCTACGGCGTTCGGATGTGCTATGACAGCATGGGCATGACGCAGCGCAAACCGATGACGGTTGAAGAGTTCCTGGAATGGGAACGCCGGCAGGAACTCCGCTACGAGTTTGACGGATTTCAGGCCGTGGCAATGACTGGCGGAACGGCGAACCACGCTGTGATCGCAGACAATCTTATGGACGGGCTCCGGCAGCGCCTGAAATCGCCATGCCGGGCATTTCGAAGCGATCTGAAAGTTTTGGTAAACGGACGCGTACGGGATCCCGACGCGGTCGTAACATGCTCGCCGGTGCCAGGCACGGCCGACACCGTGCCCAACCCTGTCGTCGTGTTCGAGGTGTTGTCGCCGAGCACGGCTTCGGTGGACAGGGTGACCAAGAACACGGAATATAAATCGACTTCGTCCATCTAGCGCTACGTGATGCTGGAGCAAAACCAGATCGCAGCGACCGTGTTCTATCGCGATGGCGGCAGATGGATCGGTACGATCCTGCGCGATAGCGCAGTACTGGCGATGCCGGAGATCGGCGTGGAACTCCAGCTGCCTAACCTCTACGTCGGCGTGGAGCTGCCGGCACCGGAAACCGACGACTAGCACCTGCCCGTCCCGGTAATCACCGCGCGGTCCTCTTCCGTCAATTCCACGGGCGCGCCGTTCCGGATCAGCTCAGCAAATCCCTCGTTCGGGGTCATCATCGTCAGGCAATAGAGTTTGCCGGAACCGGTGTTCTCCACGACATGTTCGGTGCCCGGGCGGAGCACCAGCACGTCGCCGGCGGCGATATCGCGGCTTTGTCCATCAGCGAAGGCCCGGCCAGTGCCAGCCATGACAAAGAAGGCCTCCTCCGCGACGGCATGAGTATTCGGTGGTGTTTTGCCGCCCGGTTCAAAGATTTCCACGACAAGGGTGAACGACACGCCGTCGGCCAGCGGGTCGAGCATGCAGGCGAAGTAGTTGCTGTCGTTTGGCGCGATGCGGAACGCTTTCAGCTCGGCCGCGCGCTTGGCTATGAAGGATGAGGGCATCATGCGGGCAGTCTTTCCGGGGCGAGGGTGAAACCAGCGATCTTGCGTAGGCTAAGCAAGTTTTCTTCCGGGTGAGATTCGGGGTCGGTGGTGGGGGCGCCTCCATCTTCATAGAGGGCCCACGGTCGCGTCGAGTTCACGGAAGTCCGGCAGTGTTGTGTCGATGGGTTTACCAGAGCGCAGGATCACCCGATCCGACTGCGGACGCGCCAGAAGTTCCGTCATCGAGCGCGCCCGGAACAGCATCAGATCGGCCGGCGCGCCGATCGCAATGCGCCCCGTGTCCGGAAAGCCGCACGAAGCCGCCGGCGTTGCCGTGACCGACGCCGTCCACGTCCCAAACGGATGATCGAGTTGCGCGATGCGCACGGCCTCGCGATAAACCTCCATCATGTCGTAGTCGCCGTAAGCGTAAAACGGATCACGGCAATTGTCCGACGCAAACGACACCGGCACGCCGGCCGCGTGGAACTCGTGTACCATAGTAATTCCGCGCCACCGCGGTGTGTGTCGGGCCCGGCGGCCCTGCAGATACATGTTGCACATCGGAAGATTGATGACCCGAAGCCCGGCCTCGGCGCAGGTCGCGATCGTCGCCATGGCTTCGTCCTCTGTCTGGACAGACAGCGAGCACACATGGCCAACCTGGATCGGGGCCTTGAATCGCCGCCGCAGCGCGGTGCGCGCGACTGCATCCAACGTCCGTGACATCGCGTCTCCGGTTTCATCCAGATGCAGGTCCAGGGCGAGACCGCGCTCCTCCGCTAAACCAAAAAACCGGTCGAGCAGAGCTTGAAATTCCGGCGACGCTGCCTGCCCTCCCTCGTCCGTCGTGGTCATGCCCAGGATGCCGCCGGATCGTGCCACCTCGTCGGCCAGCGCGACACCATCGTCGCCGGCAAAACGTTCCAGCGGACAGATGCTGACCGCCTGCAAATCAATCCGGCCGGACCACGCGTCTCGCATCCGGCGAAAAACGGCCCAATGCGCCTTGGCGGTCGGCCAGTAGCTGTCGAGATGCGTGCGGATCGCCGCGGTGCCGTGCGCAAAGGCGCAACGCAGGCCAAACTCGAAGCGCGGTTCGATATCGGATTCCGAGTAATGTTTGCCGCGATCGGCGATGACGGCGTTCTTGGCCCCCGAATGCGTGCCATCCGAGTTGGGCTGCCGCGGCCAAGTCTGCGTCTTGTCCAGGTGCACATGCCCATCGACGAAGCAAGGCCAGACCTGGCCTCGGTCCAGGTCGATGCCCTCAGGCGCCGTTCCCGCCGGGGCAACCGAGGCAATCCGGCCATCCGTGATGCGCAGATCGAGCCGCACTAGGCCCTCGGCGTCGGTCGGGCCCGGGCGATCCAGCAACGTGGCCGGAGCCGTGGCGTTACGTAGCCAGAAATCAGGCGGCAGTGATCCAGGTATCATGTTGGCATCCGACATGGTTGCATCTGATCTAACCCAAGCGGAGCTGGAATGGAAAAGCTGCTGACTGAACTCGCCGACATTCCGGTGACCACCGACCCAGCCTTGGTGAAGCAGAAATCGCGAGACTTCTTCTGGTACAGTCCGGGTACTGAACCGCCAGCTTCACGGATGCACCGCCGATGCCATAGTCAGCCCGCGCGACGAGGCAGACGTGATCCGTGTTGCCGCCGCCTGCGTGCGCCACAGGGTGCCCGTCACTGCGCGCGGCGGCGGCACGCACCGGCAACTACGGTCAGGCGGTACCGCTGCAGGGCGGGGTCGTGCTGGATATGTCGGCGCTCGATACCGTCGAGTGGCAGCGTCCTGGGATGCTGCGCGTCGGCCCCGGTCGGAAAATGATCGATATCGACCGTGAGACGCGCCCGGAGGGGTGGGAACTCCGGATGCACCCGTCCACCAAGCGCTCCGCCACGATCGGCGGGTTCGTCGCGGGCGGGTCCGGCGGAGTCGGCTCGGTGACCTGGGGCGGGCTGCGCGAATTCGGCAATGTCGCGGCAGCTCGTGTCGTTACGATGGAGGCGGAGCCTCGGATCATCGAACTGCGCGAAGCCGAGGCGCAGGCGGTCAACCACGCCTACGGCACAACCGGCCTGATCACCGCGCTGGAGATGCCGCTGGGGCCGGCGTGGCAGTGGATCGACATGATCGTTGCATTCCCGACCTTCATCGACGCTGTGCGCTGCGGTTACGCGATTGCGCTGGCGGACGGCATCGTGAAGAAGCTGCTGTCGCCGATCGCCTGGCCCGCGCCAGACTCGTTCCGGCAGGTGCGCGAGCATTGCCCCGAGGAACAGGCGATCCTTATCGCGATGATCGCCGAACCGTCTGTCCCCGCGTTCAAGTCCGTGCTGTCCCGGCGATATCCGACCGGAACGATCACCTTCGAACAGCCGACCGCTATGGGCCGGGCGAGATCCCACTTTACGAGTTCACCTGGAATCATACGACCTTGCAGATGCTCAAGCGAGATCGGGGCGTCACCTACCTGCAGACCTTGCACCCGGCCGCCGCGCTGCTGGACAGCGTCGTCGCGGCGGAAACTATGTTTGGAGACGAACTGATCCCGCATCTCGAGTTCCTCCGGGTCGGCGGGCAGGTCACAGCAAGCGGCCTGCCGATCGTGCGCTTCACCACCGAGGAGCGGCTGAGCGAAATCATCGCCGGACATCGTGCGCTGGGGATTTCCATCGCCAACCCGCACGTCTTCACCTTGGAGGACGGCGTCGGCCACAAGCAAGTCGACGCCGATCAATTCGGCTTTAAGCGTCATGCCGATCCGCTCGGTTTGCTCAACCCGGGGAAGATGCGCACCTACACCCCCGTGACGACATAATTCCGCGTCACCTCCAGGTCGTTGTTGCTCTTCAACAACTCCAGCAACCGGCGCCGCATGATCAATCCAGGGCGGTCGGAGGTCATGTGTGCCTCGGTTCGATACGCCAGGTCCAACGCGGCGTCGGGGTCGGTGGCTTCCAGAATGTCGCGGTCCTCAAAAACCACGGCCGAGTCCCAATCGATCAGCGCCCGGGTGGGGCACTGGTCCTGAATATCGGTAGGGTAGAGCAGTTGCACCAACTGGATACGTCCGTCGTCGATTGGCGTCGCGCATTTGATGACGATGTGCCGGATGCCGCTGGGATCTATACGTCGTCAGAACGGCATACACCAATTCGCTCCTGAGCTCAGGCAATAAGCCTGAGGCGCGATAGGTGCGGTTCGGTCCGTTTCCAAGCCCAATCACGAATAGTTGTTTATTTATGTTGCGGACACCATCGTGTCTTGCTACCTAACCGGCGCTTACTTCACAAGATTTGTCAAAGGTATAGGAGATTTGATGGCATGGCGCGGTTGCCGGATCTTCGGGTTTGCGTTGCTGCAAGGGCGTCCTTACAAGGGGCACTTATCACCGAGAGGTGAAGAGGCCCAAAAGGGAGTGATCTCTATGGTAAACTCGGCAGCCTATTCAGCAGCAAATAGATATCCTCCGACTGTCACCGCCATCTCTGCGGCGCGATACGCGTGTAAGATGAGTGCCTGGGCGCTTCCCCATTTTGATCTCCATCGTATCCTTTATATTGCCTCCATCATTTTCGCTGGACGCACGAACGGCGGCCAAATGGTTTCCGAGGCCTTTGAAGCTTGGGATTACGGACCGATACTGAAGAGTTTATATCAACGCTTAAAGTCGTTTGGCAATGACCGAATTAATGTTGACGTATTCCCTGACGCTGACGGCATCGGGACGTATGAGTATACATGCATCTAATTGAGGAGACTTGTCAAAAGTTTAAAGGCGTAAGCTCAGCGGAGCTTGTCTCTTTAACGCAACTTAATGATGGGGCCTGGAGCAGAAATGATCACAGGGGCGCCGGTCTTGTAATTCCAGTCAAAGACATGCAGGAGGAATACGAGCAGTGACCATAGGGTACAGGACTATGCCGCCGCTGACGCAGGAGCCGCAACCCAAGCTACCTGAGCCTTCGCCAGAACCAACTCGCGAAATTGAAAGAATTCGTGAGCGCAACCGGCGCTCCTCGCCGCAGGCGGAATTGATAACATCATTGCAAAGTGAGTTAGCTAACGCTAAAAAGCGCGCAAGCGATTTGAAATTCCTCATTTGCATAGGCGGTATCCTAGCGGTCAATTTCGTGGCTGCAAGGTACGTTGGCCTCACGAGCACTATCTATCAAACTGCAATAATAACGTTTGAAGTTATTTTTTTATTTGTCTTAGCTCAAAAGTATGAAGTCAAGCAAGCAGTAATTTTGATGGAAAAGATCGAGGGACTATTTACCAAAAGGTCTGAATAGCGCTGCCGATGGAGGTCATGCTTGCCTCGGTTCGAATGCGTTAGGTCCACCGTCGCGTCGGGGTCCAGACTGTCGCGGTCCTCATACACCGCCGTCCCAATACGGAGCACCGGTCCTCGATATCGTTACGTTGCATCGGATCGGCGCCCCGCAGCAGATGACGATGCGCCGGATGCCCTCGGATAAGCGGTGACGGGATGTTCGCGGTCAGTTGTATGGCGAGCCGCTTGGGACTTCCGCCGGACATTACTCTCACGCGGGAGGAGCGGGCCTACGGCATCCACGGCGGTCTGGTAGAGACCAGTCTCATGCTGCATCTCCGTCCCGACCTGGTGCGGACCGACCGGGCAATCGACTTCCGCAGCGCCTGGCTGGAGCATGAGGGCGCGATGACCACGCTGACCCCGGAAGGCGATGTGGGCTTCGGTTGGGAGACGCAGGACCTGCACAGGCTGGGCGCTCGAGGCAACGCTGGCCTGGCCACCCCCGCCATCGGCAAGGCAATCTTGGAACATCAGGCCGCCCGGTTGGCAAAACTCCTGGACGAGGTGCGGCGGATCGACATCGCGGCTTGGATGCACCCGGGGCCATGACAAACGCCCCGCCGGGGGATAGGCTTTCGGTTCATGGCTCATATCAAGGTTCAGACCGAGGATTTCGACGTAAGCGCGGAAATCGCCGCGTTAACCGCCGGCCGCTCGGATATCGGCGGCATCGGCTGCTTCGTCGGCACGGTGCGTGCGGATGCTAGAAACGTGGGCTCAAAGGTCATCGGACTGACCCTCGAGCACTATCCGGGGATGACCGAACGGGCGATCAGCAACATCGCGGATCAGGCTGCGGAGAAGTGGCCGCTGCTCGGTTGCACGGTGATCCACCGCGTGGGTCCGTTGCGGCCCGGTGAGAACATCGTTCTGGTAGTTGCGGCCTCGTCTCACCGCCAGGCGGCACTCGACGCCACAGCATTCCTGATCGACTGGTTGAAAACCAAGGCGCCGTTCTGGAAGCGGGAGGATTTCGCCGATGGCGAGGGCGCCTGGGTAGATGCGCGTGAGGCGGACGATGCTGCAGCGGCCCGCTGGAACTAGGCAACCAATTTAAACGGCAGGGAGGCATGGCAGGATGACAAAAACACTGCCAATCGACCAGATGATCGATACCGATCGCGGCTCCATCAGCCGGGACATCTTCGTCTCTCCTGAATTCTATCAGGAAGAACTTGAGAAACTTTTCACCCGCGCCTGGCTTTTCGTCGGCCACGAAAGCCAAATTCCAAATCCGGGTGATTTTTTCGTGTCCCGGATGGGCGGGGAATCCGTCATACTGTGTCGGGACACGCAGGGCGTGGTGCACGTGTTCCTGAACTCCTGCCGGCATCGCGCATGAAGGTGTGCCGGTATGAGTTGGGCAACACCTCATTGTTTGTCTGCCCGTATCATTCATGGAGCTATACGACCGACGGCAGGTTGCAGGGCGTCCCGCTCTATCGCGTCCTGTACGAAGGTCAACTCGACCGGTCGGAATGGTCGCTGATCGAAGTGCCAAAATTGCAGATTTACAAGGGCACCGTCTGGGCGTCCTGGGACCCGGAAGCGCCGGATTTCATGACCTACCTCGGCGACGTGGTGGACCATCTGGATCAGGTGCTGGATTGCCGCGACGGACGGCCGGGCGGGTCAGAGGTGATCGGCGTCCACAAATGGATCCTGCCCGCCAACTGGAAATTCGCGGCGGAGAATTTCCTCGGCGACACTTACCACAATCCATCTCATCGTTCAGTTGATATCATCGGCATAGGCCCGAGCGCTCGGGCCGGACAACCGGGACGGCGGGACAACGAATACAACAAAGGTCAGCACGTCTGGGTCAGTTTTCCCCAGGGCCACGGAGTGCACAGCGTTTGGATGCCGGAAGGCTTCGACTACCAACCGAGCTATATCCAGTACCCGATCGTCGAAGAGTATTTTCGCCATTGCTTCCATGAGCGCAAGCAGCGTCTTGGCCACAAGGCGCGCATTATGCCGTTTACTGGCAATCTGTTTCCGAACACGTCCTATCATGGGCGCCAGCCGCGCGCCCTATGCGTCTGGCATCCGCACAGCCCGACCGAAACTGAAGCCTGGCGCTTCTTCTTGGTCGATGCCGACGCACCGGCTGAAGTGAAGGACGTTCTGCGCCACTTTTACATGCGCTACTCGGGTCCAGCGGGCATGACCGAGCAGGATGATATGGAAAATTGGCTGTATGCGACGAAGGCGAGCACCGGAACGATTGCGCGCCGGTATCCGTTCAATTATCAACAGTCGATGGGTGCTTACAAACGCAACGATCGACTTCCCGGCGATGTCAGCGAACAAATTACCGAACAGAATGCTCGGAATTACTACCGGGTCTATGCGCGCTACCTGCAAGGGTCAGGATGGGATTCATTGCTTGGGCGCGGCGAGACAGAGCGCCAGGCGGCGGAATGAACCCACCTCGATCCCAGGCTTGGTACGCCTTGAAGCAGGATGTCGAAGACTTCCTGTACATGGAGGCCGATCTTCTGGATCAGCGGATGTTCCGCGAGTGGGTCGATCTGCTGGCCGAGGATCTGGTTTACTTCATGCCGATTTGCCGCAACGTGAAATTCGGGCAGCATGCCGAGAAGGAAAACACCAGGCAAGGCGAGGGCATCTCATGGTTCGACGAAGACAAGTGGACGCTCGGCAAACGCGTCGAGCAGATCCTAACCGGCGTTCATTACGCTGAGGAACCGCTGTCGCGGGTGACCCATATGGTCAGCAACGTCCGTCTGCTGGAGGTCGCTCCATCCGCCGAGGATCCCACCGATGTCGTCGTCGGCTGCCGTTTTCTGGTCTATCAGAACCGCGTTGAGTACGAGACCAACACTTTCGTCGGCCGCCGCATCGATACGTTACGGCGGCATGATCAGTCCTGGTTGATCGCACGGCGGGAAATGATCCTGGATCAGAACGTCCTGCTGGCGAAGAACCTGAGCATCCTGTTCTAATCAAAGGACCCTGGGGAATGCTTGTGGTCAACGATATAGCGGCCGGCACGAAACTGCTCATCGCCGGAGGCCTGACCGCCGAGGTGATAGAGAACATGGGCGACGGCGAGTGGCTGCGCGTGCGTCTGCTGTCCGGTAATGACGCCGGGACTGAAGAACTTTGTCACGCGACGGACGTGCTCGAAGTCCAATGATGCGCATCGGCTTTCTCCCAAGCGACTTCAACCCCATGGTCCTGATGCTCGGTGAGGCCGAAGATTGCCGTGCCCTGAGCGGCGTCCTGCGCCGCTTCGCTCGGGATGGCGCCGATGTGACGTTCGCCGAGTTGGGATTTTGTCAGGTGGCGGGAACCGACGTGCGGCTGACAGCAGCGCCCGGTCCCGCCGGGATACAGCAGTGCGAGGACCACGCCTTCATCTGGCGCGTGCCGCAAGACCTCGCCGCCGGCTTCGCGGAACGTCTGGATGATCTGGCGGCACCCGGGCGCGCCGCGGGCTCCGAAGAACTGAATTGCGGCACCGAAGACGGCATCACGGTGAAGGTTTCGAGAGGCGAATATACCGACGATTTCCTCCGCCCCTACTAACTCGAGCGATCGGGCAGCGTTACAGAGTATCAATCCGCCTCGGCACCCAATTTGGCCGCGAGCGCCGGCATGCGCGACCGACTGGGCGACAACCAGTGCTGGAAGGTGTCGAGATACAGGTAAATCACCGGCGTCGTATATAGCGTCAGGATCTGGCTAAGCGCCAGACCGCCAACCATGGCGAAGCCCAGCGGCCGGCGAAGTTCCGACCCGGCGCCGGTGCCCAGCATCAGCGGGATGCCGGAGAGTATGGCGGCCATCGTGGTCATCAGGATCGGACGGAACCGCAGCAAACAGGCCTGACGGATCGCCGCCAGCGGCGAGGCGCCGTCCCTGCGCTCCGCATGGATCGCGAAGTCAACCATCATGATGCCGTTCTTTTTCACGATCCCGATCAGCAGGATAAAGCCGATCACCGCGATGAGTGACATGTCGTAATGGAAGATCATAAGCATCAACAGGCCACCAACACCCGCCGACGGCAAAGTTGACAGAATGGTCAGAGGCAGGATGTAGCTCTCATACAGGATACCCAGGATGATGTAGACGGTGATCAGCGCGGCAGCGAAAAGGTAAGGCTGACCGGCCAGCGACGACTGGAAGGCCTGTGCCGTCCCCTGGAACGACGTCTGCAGCGTGAGCGGCGTATTTATCTCCCGCATCGCTGCGTTGATGGCATCGACCGCCTGACCGAGCGCCGTGCCCTGCGCGAGGTTGAAGGAAATCGTGACTGCGGGGAATTGGCTTTGATGACTGATCGACAATGGCTGAACCGGAGTAGTCGTCCATTTCGCGAAGGCCGACAGCGGCACCATCTGGCCATTCGTCGCGTGCACGTAGAGCTTGTTTAGCGTCTCGACGTCGGAAACCTGTCCGGGCATGACTTCCAGGATCAGGTGGTAGGAATTCACCTGACTGAAGTACTGCGTGATCTGATTCTGCCCGAACGCGTCGTAGATCGTGTTGTCGATCAATTGAGGCTGCACCCCAAATCGCGCCGCTTTGTCGCGGTCGATTGTCAGGCTCACCGTGGTGCCGCCGGATTGCTGATCGCTCGTTACATCACGAAGCATCGGAAGCGACTGGAGCTTACGCAGGACCTTCGGCGCCCACGAGAACAGCTCGTCGAAATCGGCATCCTGCAGGGTGTACTGAAACTCCGTCTTGGTGATCCGCGCGCCGACACGGACATCCTGCGCCGCCTGCATGAAGGCTCTACCGCCAGAGACCGCGGCGAATTTGGGGCGCAGCCGCGCGATATACTGCTGAGCGGTGCCCCCAACCCGCTGGTCCCAGGGCTTGAGAGCGATATAGATTCGCCCGTTATTGCCCGTTTGCCCGCCTGACCCGGCGCCAAGCGAGGACCCATAGAAGTCGGTGTCCGGATCGGCGGCGACGATCGCCTCAAGCTTGTGCTCGATCGCTACCATTTCGTTAAACGAAACGTCCTGCGCACCTTCGGTGACGCCAAAGGTCACGCCAGTGTCCTGCGCAGGAAAGAAGCCTTTGGGAATGATGATATAAAGCCACACGGTCGTACCGACCGTCGCCAGGAAGATCATCAAGGTGATGAAGCGAAACTTCAACGCAATATCCAACGTGCGGCGATAACCGCCGATCATGGCATTAAAGAAGCCCTCGACCACCCGGTACGCCCAATTGTGCTCCCCGTGATGAACCCTGAGGAATCGCGAGCACATCATCGGGGTCAACGTCAGCGAGACAAACGCCGAGAGCAATACCGCGATGCTGATCGTCATCGCGAACTCGCGGAACAGACGTCCGACGATGCCGCCCATCAGCAGCAGCGGAATGAACACCGCGACCAGCGAGAAGCTGATCGACAGAATGGTGAAGCCGATTTCGGCGGCCCCTTTCAGGGCGGCCTCCATCGCGTCCATCCCGTCCTCGACGTAACGATATATGTTTTCCAGCATCACGATCGCGTCGTCCACGACGAAGCCGACGGAAATGGTGAGCGCCATCAGCGACAGATTGTCGACGCTGTAACCCAGTAAGTACATCGCCGCGAAAGTGCAGATCAGCGCCACCGGCACTGTGACAGATGGGATGATCGTGGCCCAGAAGCTGCGCAGGAACAGGAAGATGACCAGCACGACCAGCACAATGGAAAGGATCAGGGTGAACTGCACGTCCTCGACCGACGCGCGGATGGTCAGCGTCCGGTCCATCATCACATTGACGTGGACGGATGGCGGGATCGACGCTTCCAAATGTGGCAGCGCGGCCTTGATACGTTCCACGGTGTCAATGACGTTGGCGCCCGGCTGTTTAGAAGGGCAGTTGTGAGAAAAACTGCATCTGGATCGCTACTGGACTGAGCGACTGCGGGCCAACCGCAAGGGCAAGCGGTGGGATCAGGTTTAGCAGGTGCTGGTGTCGAAAAAGAGGATCGCGACGGGTAGCGAGTGGAAGAAGCACCGCGACTGGTACGGCGCAGTGCATGGCTGATCTGCTCGGTACGGATAACCGACTGGCCGAACCGCACAAGCTATACGCAATCAAGAATACTGCTGGCGCACAAAGCAGATATGTACTAGCACATGGAGGCGCGCTGGCGCGACTAGTACAACGCCGACTACGACGAGCTGCTCTACGATAAGACTAGCACCGATTTCGAAATCAACGCTGCGGATGTGACGGAGGGCGACAAGCGCCGCCACGGTTACAGACGC
Source organism: uncultured Alphaproteobacteria bacterium (assembly GCA_963772355.1). Classification (GTDB taxonomy): domain Bacteria; phylum Pseudomonadota; class Alphaproteobacteria; order Acetobacterales; family Acetobacteraceae; genus Rhodopila. The sequence goes on from CAVYXX010000009.1 coordinate 97,310, forward strand.
GACAAACGGCCGGACTGCGCGCAAGTGGTGATAGAGATGGTAGTGACGCCGGACGGTCTGCCGCTGGCTTACGAGGTACTGCCGGGCAATACGGCGGATTGTAAAACGTTACGGACATTCCTCGACAAGATCGAGCAGCAATATGGCGCGCTCGGCGGGTCTGGGTGATGGATCGCGGTATACCGACGGAGGCAGTGCTGGCCGAAATGCGCGCCAGCGATCCGCCGGTGCAATATCTGGTGGGAACGCCGAAGGGCCGTCTGTCGCGGCTGGAGAAAGATCTGCTGACAAGCCTTGGCAACAGGCGCGCGAAGGCGTGCAGTCAACGCTCGCGAGGACAGCGAACTTTACGTCTACGCCGAGAGAGACGATCGCGTACCAAGGAACGCGCGATGCGCAAGCGGCAGATGAAGTGGCTGTGGAAACGGCTGCGTGAACGGCTGCATGGAAATATCGCGCGAGGAGATGTTGATGAAGCTGGGGGCGGCGCGATCACGAGCACGGACGGCATGGCGGCTGGTGGACATCGAGATGGACAAGGAAAGATCCATGTTCATCCACACGCTTAACGACAAAAGATGCGGAAAGAGAGAAGAAGAGAAGGAAGGAAAAAGAAGAGAAAAAAAAAAAAAGAGAAAGAAAAAGAGAGGAAGAGGAAGAAAGAAAAAGAAAAAGACGCCGTGGAAGAGGCGTTCAAAAACCTGAAAGGAGACCTAGCGATTAGGCCGGTCTTCCATCAGGACGAGCGACGGATCGAGGCCACATCTACATCGCGTTCCTGGCTTACTGACTGCAAGTCACGCTACAGCGACGACTGCATGCCCTGGCGCCGGGTTTGACCGCGCGCAGCGCGGTGGAGAAGATCGCCGAGGTGCAGATGATCGATGTCCATCTGCCGACAACCGATGGGCGAGAGATGCTGATGACCCGCTATACACAGCCGGAACGGGAGCTCCAGCTGCTGATCCGGCAACTCAAGCTGCAGCTGCCGCCCCAGAGGCCGCCGAAAATCGCCACCGCCGCCGTCGCCCACATCACCTGATGTAGTGAAGACTTTTTCAGTCCAACGCATTGATAACTAATGAGCAGAAATAAGACGATCAGCAGGATGCCCTGCTTGCCGTTCTGCCAGGCGCCCAGATACTGGTTCTCTGGCCCGTCGATCGCTTGGCCGACATCGCGCACCCGTACCGGCGCCCCATTGCGCCAGGCCAGAATGACATCATTGTACTCCGCGGCCTTGGTAAGCTGATCGTTGTCGTAAACGGCGAACGCCTGACGTTGCGTGTAGACAGTGCCCTTCGGCGCATCGACGGTGGCATTCACCAAGACGCTCCGAACGTCCTCCAGGGTCAGGCCCATGTTCGCAAGCTTGCCGGGATCAACCTGCACCCGCACGGCACGTTTTTGCTCGCCGCCGATCAGTACCTGGGATACGCCGGCGATCTGCGACATTTGCTGCGACAGCACGATATCGGCGTAGTCGTCCACCGCGATGAGCGGCATCTCGTCTGACTGGACCGCCAGGATCAGGATCGGCAAATCGGAAGGGTTGACCTTGCGATAGGTCGGGCTCGACGGCAGGTTCTTCGGCAACTGCGCGCTGGCGGCATTGATAGCCGCCTGCACATCGCCGGCCGCCGCGTCGATGTCACGGTCCAGGTCGAACTGCAGCGTGATACTCGATTGGCCGAGCACGTTGACCGAGGTGAGTTGTGCCACGCCCGGTATCTGGGCGAATTGCCGTTCCAGCGGTTGCGCCACCGTGGCGGCCATGATTTCAGGGCTGGCACCGGGATAGCTGGCGCTGACCGCGATCGTCGGGAACTCGACGCGCGGCAGCGGCGCGACCGGAAGGAATGGGTATGCGGCGAGGCCGACCAGAACAAGGGCCGCCGTCAGCAGCGATGTCGCGACCGGACGGCGGATAAAGGGGGTGGACATGCTCATGGTTTGACTCTCCCCCTCGATGCGGTCAGCCGCCGGACTTCACTGAAGCAGCAGGCGTTGTCTGTGCCTCTCGCACGGTGACATGCGCGCCGTTCTGCAATCTGGATTGACCGGTCGCGACGACGACCGCCCCGTCGGCTAGACCGCTGGAGACGACATACACATCGCCTTCCTGCCGCGCGACCTGGATCGGCTGGACCGAAACGGTGTCGTTCTGTCCGACCTGATAGACATAGAGGCCATCCGGACCATGCTGCACCGGCGTCCCGGCGACGGCAATGACGTTGGCCTCGGTCCCGACGAGCAAGGCCGCGTTTACGAACTGGCCGGGCCAGAGCTTGCGGTGTGTATTGTGGAACGTCGCCTTCAGCTTGATCGTGCCCGTCGTGGTATCGATCGTGTTGTCAGGGGTCAGCAGGACGCCGCGGTCAAGTTCGGCCTTGTTGTTACTGTCATAGGCCACGACGTCGAGCGTATGCGTCTCCATCGCTTGCATAATTGCCGGCAGGTTGTCCTGCGGCAGCGTGAAAGTGACGGTGATCGGCTGGATCTGGGTAACCGAGACGATCGGGGTCGGCTCGGCTGAGTGCACCATGTTGCCCGGATCAACGTTGCGCAAACCGATGCGTCCGTCGAACGGCGAGGTGATGTAGCAGAAGCTCAGGTTCAGCCGCGCGGCCTCGATCTGGGCATCGTCACCCAGGAGCGCCGCGGTAAACTGCTTGACCATGGCCTGCTGGGTGTCGAGTTGCTGGTGGGACGCGAAATCGCGCCGCACCAGAGAGTCATACCGCGCCAGGTCGGCCTTTGCGTTCGATAGTTGTGCCTCATCCTGCTGCTTTTTGGCCATCGCGGTATCGAGCACTGCCTGGTAGGGACGCGGATCGATCACCGCCAGCAGAGCGCCTTGCTTGACATCCTGCCCCTCCGTGACCGGCACCTGCATCAACGTGCCATCCACCCGCGGCCGCAGTTGCACCGCATAATATGCCTGCACGGTACCGAGGCCCCGCAGCCATATCGGCACGTCCTGCTTCGAGGCGGTGGTGACCGTAACAGGGACGGCCGGAGCCGGCTGGGCGACGGCCGGGATCGGGGTCCCGGCGACGAGCGCAAGGCCCGCGAAATAAAACAAACGCCGCGCGAAGTTGACCATCACCGTTATCCCGACACCCTCATGACATCCATCTCGTCGGGAGCAGCGGCGCTGTGGCTCAGACCCTGGCGGCTTGCGGCCCCGACCGAGGTCCACGACACACCATCATTGGTCAAATAGGAATTAAGCGCCAGCGGGAGAGATGAAACAAAATGCGTCCGCATTCGACCTGATGCGCGAGCTTGCCGATTTTTTTCGCGCCTAAATTCAGCCGGAGAGTTCAACCCCGCTGGGTAGGAAACGCTTCATCAAGCGAAGTCGGAAGGAGCCTGAAAGAAATTAACAGAGGTAAAGTCATCATCGGGACTCCATGGTACCGTCATTCCACGGTCAAATGGACAACGGCCTGCCTTGTCTCAGCAACGATCATCTCCGCAACGAGCCTGCGATGGCAAGTGTGATGGTCGCGTTCGAAGCACAGCAGGCACGCCCGCCGGTCAAGCGCAAGCCCTTTCGCCTGTGCCAATTCCGTGCAGGCCCGGTCGGACGTCATGTGCTCGCGGAAAATCACCTCCATGCGTTCCGGATGGCCGGCACGCACCGCAAGCCGCCCTGCCTTCGGCGTGCCAAGCCCTTGCAGATGGACATACCCGATACCGGCTTCGTCAAGCGACGCTGCCAATTGGCGCTTCGAAAACCCTGGCTTTCGCGACTGCGCCACCGCTCTGACATCGATCAGGAGTTCAACCGAGGCGTCCCGCAGTCTGCCCACCACCCCGTCGATGGTGCAGCCCTCGTACCCGATCGTCGCCAGATCGACCATCAGGCCACCAGCCAATCCTCGATGAGCCGCCGTGCCACACTGTCCACCCGGGGCAGCTCGAAGCTTTGCTGCTTATGGTCGCGGATGTCCTCCCGGCTGAACCAGCGCGCGTCCTGCAGTTCCTCAGGGTCGATGGTGATGTTCTCCGATAGCCCCTCGGCGTAGAAACCCAGCATGATGTTGCCAGGAAACGGCCAGGGCTGGCTTGAATGATAATGCACCTCGCCGACCACAATCCCCGCTTCCTCCAGCACCTCGCGCCGCACCGCCTCCTCCAGCGTTTCACCTGGTTCGACGAAGCCGGCGAGGGTCGAATACATCGTCGCGCGCGGGAAACGCGTCGAATGACCCAGCAAGGCGCGGTCGCCGCGATGCACCAGCATGATGACGGCGGGATCAGTGCGCGGGAAATGCTGCGCGTTACAAACGGTGCATTGCATCACATGGCCGGCGCTCTTCACTTCGCAGACGTTGCCGCAAACGCCGCAGAACTTGTGCCGCTGGCGCCAGTGCAGCAGGCCGCGTGCGTGCGCCAGCACCGAGGCCTCCGGCCGAGGTGCGCCCCAGCCCACCGAGCGGAGGTCAACGAACGCGCCCATAGACTCTGGGAGCAGCGGCACGGGGTCCTCGGTGGCGGAGATGTCGATCGCGAAGACGGCGCGATCGTCCAAAATCCCGAGAAATGCCCACGCACCATCGACCTGCATGCGCAGCCTGTGCGCCATTTCGCCGGAGATATACACCGCTTCGGGGTTGCCCTCACCGGCGCTCCGCACGAGATTTTTCGTCCGCCAAACTGGAACGAACAGCAATTCAGGATCGGCCATTTTATCGACGATCCAGGCCGGATCCTCCCGCCTCGCGGCGATGCGGTCGAGGGGAGACGAGGAATAGACGTTTGGTCGACTTGCTAAAATCAGGGTCACGAGGATGGCGTTCCGGTTGTTATGTCGAAGGGCCGGCTGCTAAGCAATTGCCGCACCAGCATCTTCCGATCGACTATCAGGGAAGCTCGCCGCTCGTCTACCCTTGGCTGGTGGGGTAGCGCTTATGGTGAACTTCGCGCTTTGCTAGGGGTGTGCCGCAGCAGCATCCGCCTTATCCCTTGCCCCCAGCCCAGCCCTGCGCTAAGTGCGCCGCGCGCCGGCACCCCTGGAGGCCGGCGTTTGTCATTCAGGAGCATACTATGGCCAACGTTGTTTCAATCGAGGCCGAGGTACGCGCGCGAAGCGGTAAGGGGGCGGCGCGGGCAACTCGGCGAGCAGGCAAGGTGCCTGCTGTTATCTATGGCGGAAAGCAGGAACCCAACCTGATCTCACTCGACCCAAGGGTGGTGATCCGCGAGTTGCATCGCGCCGGCTGGCAATCCCGCCTGTATGAGATCGCCGCCGGCGGCGATCCCGTCCGCGCACTGATCCGCGGCGTGCAGTTCCACCCCGTGTCCGATGCGCCGGAGCACGTTGATTTTCAACGCCTCGTCTCCGGCGAGCGCATCAAGGTGGCGGTTCCCGTCCACTTCGAGAACGACGGCATCAGCCCTGGGATCAAGCGCGGCGCCGTGCTCAACGTCGTTCGCCACGCGGTCGAGGTCTATTGCGATGCCGACCATATCCCGGAGCAGTTCACCGCCGACCTCGGACCACTGGATTTCAACGACAACGTCCGCTGGCACGACCTGAAGGGGACCGAGAACGTCAAGTCGGTGATCGACCGGGACTTCGTCGTTGCAACCGTCGTGCCCCCCACGAAGGTGGAAGTTGTCGCCGAGGCCGCCGTCGCCGGTGCGCCTAGCGCTCCCGCGGCACCAGCCAAAGGTGGCACCAGGGCGCCCGGCAAGTCGCCCGCCAAGAAGTGAGCCAGCAGCTCTGGGTGGGCCTCGGCAATCCAGAGCCTGGGATGGCAGCCAACCGCCATAATATCGGCTTCATGGCGCTGGACGTGATCGCCACCCGCCACGGTTTCTCGCCGTGGCGGCGCCGCTTCAAGGGCGTGACCGCTGAAGGCTCCATCGCCGGAACGAAAATCCTGGCGCTGAAACCGTTGACCTACATGAATCTGTCCGGCGCGTCGGTGCAGGAGGCGGCCGCCTTCTACAAGCTACCGCCCGATGCAATCGTCGCCTTCCATGACGAACTCGACCTCGTGCCGGGTAAGGTGCGGGTGAAGAGGGGCGGTGGGGCCGCAGGACACAACGGCCTGCGCAGCATGGACCGGATGCTGGGAACTCAAGACTATTGGCGCGTTCGCCTCGGCATCGGCCACCCCGGCACCAAGGACCGCGTGCTCGGCTACGTGCTCGGGAACTTCGGTTCGGACGACAAACCATGGCTGATCGCCCTGCTGGATGCGGTCGCTGACTCCGCCGATCTCCTGGCGCAGGGCAAGCATCCGGATTTCATGAGCAGCGTCGCATTGCGCACACAGGAATTTCGCTAATGGGTTTCAACTGCGGCATCGTCGGCCTGCCCAATGTCGGCAAATCGACCTTGTTCAACGCGCTGACCGCGACCGCCGCGGCGCAGGCGGCAAACTACCCGTTCTGCACGATCGAGCCGAATGTCGGCCGGGTCGGCGTGCCTGACCCACGCCTGGACGTGCTGGCGGAGATCGGCAAGTCGATCAAGATTGTCCCTACCAGCTTGGAATTTGTCGATATCGCCGGCCTCGTGCGCGGTGCATCAAAAGGCGAGGGTCTGGGCAACCAGTTCCTCGCTAACATCCGCGAAGTGGACGCCATCATCCACGTGCTGCGCTGTTTCGAGGACAGCGACATCACCCATGTGGAAGGCTCGATCGACCCGCTGCGCGACATCGAAGTCGTGGAAACCGAGCTTATGTTGTCCGACTTGGACAGCCTGGAGCGGCGGCTGACACAGGCTCAGAAACGAGCTCGCGGTGGTGACAAGGAAAGCATTGCCCTGGTCTCGGTCATGGAGCCGTTGGTTGCAGCCCTTCAGGAAGGCAAATCCGCCCGGACCGCGATTCCGCCCGGCGAAGAAGAGGCGGTGAAGCGGCTGCAACTTCTGACCTCGAAGCCAGTGCTGTATGTATGCAATGTCGAGGAAGCCTCGGGCGCCACCGGCAACGCGTTTTCCGACCGGGTGCGGGCGCTGGGCGCCCCGACGATCGTGGTGTCGGCGGCGATCGAGGCCGAGGTGTCGCAGCTTCCCGAAGCCGACCGCCGCGAATTCCTGGATACTCTGGGGCTGTTGCAAAGTGGCCTGGATCAAGTGATCCGAGCGGGATACGACCTGCTGGAGCTGGTGACCTATTTCACCTGCGGACCGAAAGAGACGCGCGCCTGGACCATCACCAAGGGAACGCGGGCGCCCCAGGCCGCCGCGGTGATCCATAAGGATTTCGAGCGCGGTTTCATTGCATGCGAAACCATTGCCTATGCCGATTTCGTTACTTATCAAGGCGAGCAGGGTGCCAAGGAGGCGGGCCGGATGCGGGTGGAGGGCAAGACCTACATTGTCAAGGACGGCGACGTCCTGCTGTTCCGCTTCAACGTTTAGAGCGTAATCGCCTGAGGCCGATCCAGTTGGAAGGCATGAATTACGCGATCAATATAAGGTATTGCCCTCGGGTCCCTTATCGCAGTGCGTGGCTAGCAAATGTCATGACCGCCAGGTCGTGACCAAGTCGAAATAGTGGCCGGGGAGGAGTTGAACCATCCGACCTCACGCTTATCAAGCGTGCGCTCCGTCGCTGAGCTACCGGCCCTGAGAAAGACATTAGCCGAAACGCGCCGCCAACGAAACAAAAAAATCCGTTACCGACTTCATACGAATCTCCCAGAGCAGTGAATGGGCGCGGCGGACGGCAATTGCGGGTTCGCGGCCTGCGGACTCAAGTGGGTTTGGGCAGGCCCAACGCTGCTTTTAAATCCCGAGCACAGCCTCCGCTTCCTTCACCACATCGGCGAGGGCGCCGTCGGCGAATGGGGATACCAGCCCGGCCGACCGGACCAGCTCCTGGAACGGTGCCGAGCCGCCTTGGGCACATAGTGCGACGAAGGCTTCCATTGTGCCGGCGTAATCGCGCCGTGATTTGACCCAAAACTGCATCGCGCAGCACTGCGCCAGCGTGTAGTCGATGTAATAGAAGGGCGAGCCGTAGATGTGCGGTTTGGCCTGCCAGCGGCCGCCTTTCGACAGGAATGCCAAATCGCCGTAGTCGGCCCATGGCAGGTAGATTTTTCCAGCCGCGCCCACATCGCATGCCGCTCAGCGGGAGAGGCTTCGGGGTGCGCATAGATCTCGTGCTGGAAGTGATCGACGCACGCTCCGTACGGCAGGAATGCCAGCGCTCCGATCAGGTGCATGCGGCGGAAGCGGTCGGCGGCCTGCTCGCCCACCAACTTACCAATTCCGGGGTAAGACAGGAATTCGAGCCCCATCGAGTTGATCTCGGCCGCCTCGTACGTGGGCCAAAGGTAGTCGACGCCGGGCAGGTCGCGGCTCTCCCAGTTCTGAAAGGCGTGGCCCATCTCGTGCGTGAAGACGCCTATATCGTGGTGTGTGCCGTTGAAGTTGGCGAAGATAAAGGGCATGCCCGCGGTCGGAATGACGTGCAGAACCCGCCGCCGGCCTTGCCGGGCCGGTTCTTCAGATCCATGAACCCACCGTTGCGCATCGAGCGGTAAAACGAGGCGAGCCGGGGATCCATGCCGTCAAACATTATCGCGGCTGCGTCCACCAGCATGTCGTGATCGCCCGCGGGCGTGGGGTTGCCGGCGGGATCGATCAGCGCCTCATCCCAAAACCGTAGTTTATCCCAGCCATTTTCGACGCGGCGGCCCTCCAGCACACGACCGACCAACGGCACCACATGCCGCGCCACCTGATCGCGATAACGGGCGACCTCGTCGGCACCATAATCGACCCGCCGCAACCGGCGGTATCCGAGCGGGGTGTAGGTCTCAAAGCCTAGCTTTCGGGCCATGCCATGGCGCAGCTTTACGAGGTGGTCGTAAAGCTCGTCCAGCGCCGCGCCATTTGCCTCGAAGAAGCGCCAGCGGACCTGTTCGGCCTCGTGCCGCATGGATCGGTCCGGGTCCTCGGCATAGGGCCCGAGGCCGGCGAGGTTCACAATATTGCCCGCGATCTCCAGTTTTGCCGAGGCTAGCAGTTCAGTGTAGCGGGCGGATACCCGTGCCTCCTCTTCCAGGTCGGGCTTGATAATGGGATCGAAAGTGGTGACATCTTTTTCCACAGCCGAAGTGCGTGTTCGCCCACCACGGCGGTGACGCCGGGCCGGGCCGGGTCGGCCAACAGGCGTCGTTTCAGCGCAGTCTCGAGGTCGGCGGCTTCGGGCGACAGCATATCGGCGTAATCGCGGTCGGCCTTGGCGGCTTCATCCGTGGTGTCCTGGGCGAAGCGCAAATGGACCAGCGCCGACCAGGTGTCGTAGCGCCTGCGCAATCGGTCCCAGTCAGCCAGCGCGCCGGCGCGGTCACGGCGGTCCAGGGTCTCGGCAATAGTTCGGTAGGCCGAGGTCAGTCCGTCCCGTGTCGGCCGCGGTTCGAAAATGTCGGTGAAGCGAAGTGCGGTCACGTCACTCTCCAACAGCCGGAGCGATGGCCGCCTCCGCCAGGGTCCCGGATGAACCCTCTTCCCGCTTGAACACCAGCCGCGAGTCGTGGAACGAGGCAACTGATGGCCGATGTGCGATCGACACCAGCGTGGCATTCGGCAGACGCTGCTTGAGCACGTGATACAGGTCCGCCTCGGCGTCGGGATCGAGGCTGGCGGTTGCTTCGTCGAGGAAGATCCAGTCCGGCTTTGCCAGCAATGCCCGGGCGAGGGCAATCCGCTGCTGCTCCCCGCCCGAGAGGCGCGCAGGCCAATTGTCATCGCTATCGAGCCGCCCGCAAAGCTGGGGCAATCCGGCATCACGCAAGGTTTGCGCCATCTCCTGATCGGAAAAGGCGTCGGCGGCGTGTGGGTAGGTGATCACGTGCCGCAAGGTGCCAAGAGGAATATACGGTCGTTGCGGCAGGAAGAACGAGTTCGGGGGCAACTCGATTTCGCCCCGGCCGAATGGCCAGATGCCGGCCAGAACCCGGAACAGCGTCGATTTGCCGGAGCCGGTGCGGCCGGTGATCACCACCGAATGGCCCGCGGTGAGCGTCAGGTCGGCGCTATCAAGTAGTTTCGTTCCATCCGGGAGACTCATCGTGACATCGCGCAGGTGCAGTTGGCCCGGCTGCCCCGCGATATTTACGAAGTCGCCATGGGTCTCGGCCCGTGCCTTGACGATGGCGCGATGGAAGGTGGAGAGGCGCTCGACGACAGCGCGCCATTGGGCGATCGAGGCATAGGAATCGACGAACCATGACATCGAGCTTTGAACCTGGGCAAAAGCCCCAACTGTTTGCATCAGGCCGCCCAACTGCATCGCCCCGGCGAAATAGCGTGGAGCCGCGACGACAATAGGAAAGACGATGGCGATTTGAGTATAGCCGTTCACCAGCGAGTTCAGCATCTTCGTTCGCCGCATGATCTGATACCAGTTTGCGATCACACCGGTGAACCGTTCCCGCAATGTGACGTCTTCCTCTTCCTCCCCGCGATAGAGCGCGATGCTCTCCATGTTTTCGCGGATCCGCACCAGGGCGTAGCGAAAATCCGCCTCCACCCGCTGCTGACGGAAGCTAAGGATCGCTAGCGGCCGTCCGACCAAGTGGGTTAGCGTGGTGCCGACGAGCGCGTAGCCCAGCGCCACCCAGACCATGTAGCCGGGGATCGGGATGCCGAACGCCTCGATCGCCCCGGACAATCCCCACAGGATGCCGATAAAACTGCAAAGCGAAACGATGTTCGACAGCAAATCGAGGGTAAGCGACAAGGTCATCTGGGTGAAATCACGCAGATCCTCGGATATGCGCTGATCCGGGTTGTCGGTTCCGACCGCCGCCCGATCCACCGTCAGGCTGATGTTGTAATAGGCCCGATCGGCCAGCCATTCGGAGAGAAATTTGTTCGTAAGCCAGCGGCGCCAGCGGATTTGCAGCAACTGATTCAGGTAAACCGAGTAAACCGCCAGCACGATGTGCACCGCCGCGACCTCGCAGAACCCCGGCATCACGCCGCTTGCGGTCTTACGAAACAGGAACAGCAGCTCCAGAAAGGCCTTCCAGTCCTTGTCCTGCAGGGCGTTGTAGAATTCGCGGCGCCAGAAGCTCAGCACCACGCTCACCCCGACGAGGGTCAGGTTCATGGCGATGATCGCTAGCAACAGGCCGCGAGCGGACCAACGCTGCTCCGAGCTCATGAAGTAGGGGCGGGAAAGCCGCCAGGCGTCCTTTAAGAAGGGACCGATACCACGCATGAACGGATCATCTCTCGCTGGGTGAGGGGATTTTTGTCTGTAACGCAGCAAGCCAGGTATTAATGCGCTGGCGGTTCACGCCGAGATCGGAATGGCCGTAAACGCTTCGGGAATACATTATCAGCGTGCTGCTGTCCGCATCGGCTTTTGTGACCTGCACCGTGATTAGGTCTGGAAAGTTGAACAACGCGCTGCGCGCGATGTAGTGGGCCTGGAGCCGATCGGCGTACAAAGCAGCCCGATAGGTCCGCGGTTGTCCAATGGCGACGCCCTGGATCAGGGTGAACATACGGTCGGCCTTCACCGGATAGGATGGGGTCACGGTGTCAGGAGGCGGGTTGAAGCCTTCAGGCGCGGCGAGCGCGGTGTTTGGGCTGGCCGGGCGGACGATGTGTGCGGTGTCCATAGGCGGTGGCGCCGGCAACCCTTCCGCGGCAGGGAAACCACACGCGGGGAGGATCAAGCCGATCAGCCAGGCGATCGGGTTCATCTGGTGGAGGGGGGTGTCATCCTAATGCTGATGCCTGGAAAACAGGCAGGCGGCAAGTTATTTGCAGTTAACGGGACGGTTAGGGCGTGCTGCAAACCCAAGGCAAGATTCCTGCAGGATTAGACCGGGTTCGCCGGTCGCCAGCCATCGCCACGCCAGCAGAGCTCCAAGGGCCAATCCTAGCAGCATCGTTACCATGCGCAAGAAGCGCTGGCAGGGCAGGGGCACCTGTCATTCGAAAATTGGCTAACGTAGGATTTTTTAAGATTAATGGGCGTGGTCCGTGCGGGTCAGCCATGGCATTTCGAAGCGCTGGGCGACCGTCAAAATTCGCTCGGGCGCCATGCGACCAGAACGACCCCCTCCGGCGCACTCGCTTGACAAGATCGCCTGGTCACAGAAGCCTCAATCCCGGAAGGCGTCGCTCGCTCCGATCCGGATTTTGATCGATCCCGGATCTGAGGACGCGCTCGGTTTCGCATGCACCAAAAAACGTAATAAAATACAATAAAGAAGGGATCGTTAGGATGACTACCGATGAATTACTTACCGAAGTCGAACGGCTTCGCCCGCTAATCGCGGAACACGCACCGGAGGCCGAGACCAACCGACGGCTGTCAACCGTCGTCTACGACGCCATGTACAGTGCCGGGCTGTTCGGCATGTTGGCGCCCAGGGCGCGGGGCGGCCACGAAATCCACCCGGTCGACTATTCGCAGGTCATCGAGGCCGTCGCGCAAATCGACGCGGCCGCCGCGTGGAACCTGCACATGAACCAGGGCTTCGGTTGTATGGCGGCCTGGCTGCCGGCCGCGGGCGTCGATGAACTGTATCGGGATGGCGTCCCGACAATCGCCTCGGCGTTCAATCCACCCGCCGCGGCGGGCCGAACCGAGGGCGGTTGGCGGGTCACTGGACGAGTGCCATTCGCCAGCGGGTGTCAGAATGCCCGATGGCTGGCAATGCCGGCGATCGAGATGGAAGCGGGCCAGCCGAAAAGCGATCCCCAAACCGGACAACCGTCGCCCATGCTCGTGTTCCTTCCGCGCTCCGCCGCGACGATCCACGACACCTGGCACACGGTCGGCATGCGGGGCACCGGTTCGGCCGATATTGCCGTGAGCGACCTGTTCATCCCGAATCACCTGATCGCCCCTGTCGGGCCCTTACTGCATCCGGCGCCCGGGTTCGAAGGGCCGCTCTACCGTCTGTGGCCATGGACCTTGTTCCTCGGCGAGACAACCGTATCGATCGGCATCGCCGCGGCCGCTATTAAGCAGGCGATACACCTGTGCCAGACCAAAACGGCGGCCTATAACACCGTCGCCCTTCTCGATCAGCAGCTTGTCCACTACCTGATGGGCAAGGCCCAGTCACGGGTGTCGGCATCACGCGACACGCTGCTTGCGGCGGCCGCGGCGGCGTATGAGGAGGTCTCACGCACCAACGGACTATTGTCCTCCGACGCCAAGGTTCGCCACACTCTGGCGGCCTGTTTTGCTGTGGAGGCCTGCGCCGAAGCGGTGCGGTTCGTCGACGATGTCGTCGGAACATCGTCGGTGCGGCTCGGCGCGCCGTTCGAGCGGCATTTCCGCGACGTGCACGTGCTGATGCAGCATGCCACCAAATCCAACGGCGTCTACGGCACTGCCGGACGCGCGTTGCTCGGTCTGGAACCCGATCGCTTCTGGTTCATCTTCTAAGCTCGCTAAGCCACTTTCCCGCGACTGTGGCATCGGAAGAAGCCGCTCGGGGCTTTTCGGTCAGTTCCAGAGTGTCCGAGAACCCTGGACGGCCAACGGCAAATCGCAAGACATGATTTCGGTGCGAGAGACGGACAGGCATGACTCCGCCATTTATTTGACTGACGCCGCGGCAAGAGAATTTTCTAAACGGTCTGGGCGGCGTTTAGCGACTTGGTAGTACTTAAGCGGGACCCAACCAATCCAAGCCGATATCCAGCACGCTAGCTGAGTGCGTCAGCCAGCCTACCGATAACAGGTCGACGCCGCTCGCAGCGATGGCGTGCGCCGTGTCCGGGCGGATGCGCCCAGACGCCTCGGTGATCGCCCGGCCGTCCACCATAGCGACCGCCTGCCGCAGCAAATCCGGGCCCATGTTGTCCAACAGCACGGCATCTACTTTCAGGATCAGCGCCTCCTGCAGCTGCGCCAGCGTGTCAACCTCCAATTCGATCTTCACCAAATGTCCCACACCGGACCTTGCACGTTCCACCGCCGGGCGCACGCCGCCGGCGACTGCCACGTGATTGTCCTTGATCAGCACGGCATCATCCAGCCCGAACCGGTGGTTGGAGCCACCCCCGACGCGGACCGCAAATTTCTGCGCGAACCGCAGCCCCGGCATGGTTTTCCGCGTGCAGCACACCTGTGCTCGAGTTCCGGCGATCGCATCCACGATCCCGCGTGTCGCCGAGGCGACGCCGCTGAGATGGCAGAGGAAGTTCAAGGCGGTCCGTTCGGCCGTCAGGATGCCCCGGGCTGGCCCGATGATGGTGGCAATCGTGTCTCCGGGGCGCAGCCGGCTTCCATCGGGCAACGCCACCGTCATCCGGATCGCGGGATCGATCAGCCGAAATGCCGCGGCCGCGAAGTCCAGCCCCGCGACTACGCCGGGCTGGCGCGCGACCAGAGCCGTGCGGACGCTCGCCTCAGCCGGAACGATGGCATCGGTGGTCAAATCGCCCGCTCGGCCGAGATCTTCAAGCAGCGCCGTTCGCACCGCCGGTTCGACCATGACCATCGGCAGTGGCGCCACTACCGGACCTCCAGCATGCGTTCGACGGAGCGGCGCGCACGGGCAGCCAAATTCGGATCGATTGTCACCTCCTGCTGCATCGTTTCCAACGAGCGCCGGATTTTCGGCAAGGTGATCCGTTTCATATGCGGACATAAATTGCAGGGGCGCACGAATTCGATTTCAGGATAATGGACCGAAACATTGTCCGACATGGAGCATTCCGTCAGCAGCACCACCCGAGCGGGCCTGACGCGGCCGACATACGCCGACATGTCGGCGGTGGAACCGGCGTAGTCGGCTTCGGCGACCACCTCCGGTGGACATTCCGGATGCGCCAGGATCGTCACGCCCGGATGGTCCTCACGCAGGGCCCGGACTTCGGCCGCGGTGAAGCGCTCATGCACCATGCAGTGGCCGGCCCAGGTCAGCACCTTCACCCGCGTCTGTGCCGCGATGTTCTGCGCCAGGTACTCGTCCGGTAGCATGATCACGGTGTCCACCCCGAGTGACTCCACGATCTTCAGCGCGTTGCCGGAGGTGCAACAAATGTCCGATTCCGCCTTCACCGCGGCGGAAGAGTTGACGTAGGTTACAACGGGCACGCCGGGATAGCGTTGCCGCATCAACCTTACATCCTCTGGCGTAATGGATTCCGCCAACGAGCATCCGGCACGGCTGTCCGGAATCAGCACCGTCTTGTCAGGGTTCAACAGCTTCGCCGTCTCCGCCATGAAGTGCACGCCGGCCAGGACGATGACCTTTGCGTCGGCCTTCACCGCCTCCCGAGCGAGCGCCAGGCTGTCGCCGACGATATCGGCGACGCAGTGGAAGATTTCCGGCGTCATGTAGTTGTGGGCCAGGATCACCGCGTCGCGCTGCCGCTTGAGGCGCAGGATTGCCTCGATATCTTCGGCAAAAACCGGCCACTCGATAGGCGGAATCAGCGTCTTGACCCGTTCGTATAGCGGGGCTGCGCGGTCTTGAAGGGCGGTAGCGGACATTAAGGCTCTCCCGATTTATGCTCTCTCTGAGCATTAGTGAGGTAATGCTAGCAATGAGCATAAGGATGTCAAGAGCGCCGCACGGTGATCGGATATGCAGTGGTGCTCCGATCCCGACCGAAGCATCCCATGGGTCGGGTAAATCGGCCCACAAAATCAGAGGCTAAACGGCAATATCCGTCTGATTTGAACCACACTGGGACGCGATCGCGTTCGATGAAGCTGTCGGACCCCGAGCCCTTGCTGACCAAATAGCCGTTGCCCTTTGCTTCGGCTTTCGCTTGACTATCGTCACTCCGATAATTGGTCGGGCAGGATCGATAGCAGCATGAAAATCGACGCCGAAGACTTCCGTGTTCGCGAAGACCATAAGGTCGATCTGGACAAGTGGCCAACCACGGTCGATCCCGTTTACAAATCCAAATCTCGGTACAAGGAGCTTTTGGCGCACGCCGTCGAAGAGCTCAGCGAGCAGCAGCAACTCCTATACGCATCCGACAGTTTTGCGATGCTGCTGATTTTTCAGGCGATGGATGCGGCGGGCAAGGACGGCGTGATCCGGCACGTCATGTCCGGCATCAATCCGCAGGGGTGCCAGGTATCCAGTTTCAAGCACCCGAGTGCCACCGAGTTGCAGCACGATTTTTTGTGGCGGACGACACGGGATCTGCCGGAGCGGGGCCGGATCGGAATCTTCAACCGCTCGTACTACGAAGAAGTCCTGATTGTCCGAGTTCATCCCGAGATTCTTCGTAATGAAGGGGTGCCTGACGGAATTGCCGACGAGCATTCCCCCTGGCACAACCGCTATCGTTCGATCGTGGGCCTGGAGCGTCATCTACACGACAACGGCACCCGTATCATCAAGTTCTTCCTGCACCTATCGAAAGAAGAGCAGCGGAAGCGCTTCCTCGCCCGGATCGACGAGCCGGAAAAGAACTGGAAATTCAGTATAGCGGACATCGAAGAGCGTCAATACTGGAAGCAATACATGAACGCCTACGAAAATTGCCTGGCAGCGACAAGCACCGATCGTGCGCCTTGGTATGTTGTTCCGGCCGATGACAAGCAAAATGCCCGGCTGATCGTGTCCCACGTCATCCTAAATACATTGCGGCATTTGAAGATGCGGTATCCAGAAACCAGCGACGCCCGGCGCCGTGAACTGCTCGATATCCGGAAGCGGCTCACAAAGGAGGAGTGATGGTCACCTCGGAGCTGCCGGCGGATGTGCCCCGGACAGATCGCTGATCGGCGCCACGGTATTGGCCGGGGTTGAGCCGGGCCTTATCGTGAAGGCAAGTCCTAGCGCCACCGCCATGCAACAGACCGCCGCCAGCACCCATTTCGGCGTCACCCTCCTGCTCGCCGCCGCGGGTGCTGTCGAACGTGCCACCTGAGACGGTAACAGCTTGATCAGCCGCGTCGCTGTTGTGCGTGCCTCGCCAAGGGCCTGGGGACACAGCGGCATCTGAGAGATGCTTTGCGTCAGCCGATCAATCGTCGCCGCTTTCGGCAATGTGGCCCACTTCGCGGCCTCGGCCCAAGGGTCCTGCCCCAATCGAGCGAGCACTGAAAGGATGGTCAACGATGACCCATTCAGCTCGGTGCCCACTTCGGCAAACAGAAATGCATTCAATCCAGAGTTCTTAAATACGAATACGTCTGCGGCTGCCATGCTGAGATTCCAGTCCCGAACGTGCCTATAGATGATGCGCGTTGCTGGACACTACAAGACGCCCCCGCGCGCCGGCAGCGGCACGCATAGGGCGGCGTTCGTTCATTCGTGGCTAATTCGGAAGAATCGCCGTTGCCTCGATCTCCACCAGTGCTTCGCGCTCCACCAGTGCGGCAACTTGCACCAAAGTCATGGCCGGATACCAGCGGCCAAGCGTATCGCGGTACGCGGCTCCGAGCCGGGGCAGGGACGAGCGGTATGTCTCGATGTCAACGACATACCAGGTAAGCCGGGCAATGTGCTCCGGACCGCCGCCGGCCTCTCGCACCACCGCGACCACGTTCCGCAGGGCCTGGGCGACCTGGGCCACAAAGCCCTCGGGGAATTTTCCCTGTTCGTCCCAGCCGATCTGGCCACCGATCATCGCAATGCGGCCAGCGGCAACAACGCCGTTGCTGTAACCCTTCGCCGACGGCCAGCCGGGCGGCTGCAGGACGGTCAGTTCGGCCATGGCACGTTCTCCACTGCTGCGCACGATCGCTTGGGAAGCAGGATGCTGCCTTTGTAGGTGCTCCGGTTCATCAGCTTTCCTCCGCCAAGGCCTGCCGCACGCCGGTCTTCACCACACCTAGCAGACGGTGCAGCGTCGCGCGGTCGGTGCGCGGAATGTGCGCGAATATTTCTGCGATCCATTTTTCATGCGCCGCCGATTGGATTTCGAATGCGCGCCGGCCGTAGTGTGTCAGACACAGGCGCTGTACCCGCCGGTCGGCGGCCTCCGTACGGCGTTCGACCAGCCCGTCTGCGACGAGCCCGGCGGCCAGGGCGGTGACATTGCCGTTGGACACCATCATGCGGCGGGAGATCTCGCCGAGGGTCAATCCGTCCGGCATCCGATCGAGCTGCGCCAGCAGGTCGAAGCGCGGCAGCGTGGTAGCGAATTGTTCGCGCAGGCGGCGGCGGATCTCGGCTTCCGCAAGGTTGACGCAAGATAGCATGCGCAGCCATAGGCGCAGATCGGCCTTGTGGCCGGGGGGCGAGCCGGCAAGGGCGGTTTCTAGGTCGACCGCGGCGTGACCATGGGCCCGACCATCGTGTGGGGTCATGTCTCGCCGCCGTCCACTGCCAGCGCCTGGCCGTTCACCGCCGACGCCCCAGGCAGGCAGAGATACAGCACGCTGGCGGCAACCTCCTCGGGCCGGATCAGCCGCCCGAGCGGGTTCGCCGCGGTGAACGTGGCGCGGATTTCGGCCTCAGAACGGCCGGTGCGGGCGACGATTTTGGCGACGCTCTGGGCAATCAGGTCGGTGTCGGTGAAGCCGGGGCAAACGGCGTTGACGGTTACGCCGCTGCCGGCCACTTCCAGCGCCAGCGCTCGGGTTAGGCCGAGCAGAGCATGTTTCGCGGCGACGTAGGCGCAGACGTAGCGGTAGCCTTTTAGCGAGGCGGTCGAGGCGATATTCACGACGCGGCCAAAGCCGGCTTCCAGCATGCCGGGCAGAACGGCATGGATCGCGGCAACTGCGCCCGCCACGTTGACCCGCCACATGCGTTCGAACATTGCGGCGGTGGTCTTCTGGAAGGGAGCCGTTTCAGCGGCGCCGGCGGCATTGATCAGCAACAAAATGGGGCCGTGCGCCTGGGCAGCTTCGGTGAAAGCTTTCGCTGTGGCGGCTTCGTCGGTGATGTCGGCCGCAATGGCAAAGGTGGCGTGGCCCGCGTTGACAGCATCCTGCAGCGGTGCCCCGCGCCGGCCGATCACCGTCACTTGGGCGCCGGCTGTCGTCAGTACCGAGGCGACCGCTCGGCCGATGCCGGTCCCTCCGCCGGTGACCAGCGCGTGCTGTCCCGCGAGTGGCAAGGCCAGCGTCGTCGTCTCCGCCGCCATCCGTTTCTAACTCCCCATCGCCTATAGTCTGTCGTCATGGTGGGACGGAGGCCCACCATGACGGCTTTTTGCCGGGCTGAGTCCGCGCGCCATGCGAAGCGGCTTCGGGGTCAGGCACGCTGCGCCGCCCTCCACGGACGGTCACCCCATTCGGCCAAATCCGCTGACTTTCTGCTATCCATATATACGCCTTGCACCGCCGATCCTTCAAGCCTAAACTGTTTAAGCCTAAAGTATCGCGAGGTAACCATGCGCGTTGCGGTGATCGGTGGAGGCCCGGCGGGTCTGTATTTCGCGATCCTGCTGAAACGGGACCAGCCCGGGGCGCGCATCACCGTGGTCGAACGAAATCGTCCAGACGACACCTTCGGTTTCGGTGTAGTGTTCAGCGACCAGACCCTGGACACGTTCGCCGCGGCCGATACGCCAAGCTACCGCGCGATCGTGGAGAATTTCGCCTATTGGGACGATATCGAGATCCAGGTTCGCGGCACCATGCACCGTATCGGCGGCAACGGGTTCTGCGGCTGCTCGCGCCGTTCCCTGCTCATGCTGCTGCACGACCGAGCTCGGGCGCTCGGCGTTGAATTGCTGTTCAACCAAGAGGCGGCGCCGGAGGATTTTCCCGACGCCGACCTGATCGTCGCCGCCGACGGCATCAACAGCACGATCCGCACGCGATCCGAGGCGCACTTCCAGCCATATACCGACCTACGGCCGAACCGCTTCGCCTGGATGGGCAGCACGCGTTCGTTCGACGCCTTCACCTTCTTCTTCAAGGAGCTTCCGGAGGGCATCTTCATCGCCCACTGCTACCAGTACGAACCCGGCGCCAGCACCTGGGTACTGGAAATGGAGCCCGAAACATTCGCTCGCACTGGGCTGGCCCAGGCGACCGAGGCGGAGTTTGCTCGGTTCATGGAGCACGTCTTCGCCGAGGAACTCAACGGCCACAAGCTTATCACTAACCGCAGCCTTTGGCGGCAGTTCCCGATGATCCGCTGTGCCCGGTGGACGCAAGGGAACATCGTGCTGCTCGGGGACGCCAAGGCGACCGCGCATTTCTCGATCGGGTCAGGCACCAAGCTGGCGATGGAGGACGCCATCGCGCTGCACGCGGCGGTCATGGCGGGCGGGTCCGTGGCCGATTGTCTGGCGCGTTTTGAGCATGGCCGGCGGGAAGCAGTGGAGAAAATCCAGCACGCGGCGGATGTCTCGCTGGTCTGGTTCGAGCACGTGCGGCGGTTTTGGCCGATGCATCCCACCCGGTTCGCGTTCGGCGTGATGACGCGTTCAAAGGCGATCACCTACGACGATCTGGCACTGAGGGCGCCGGATTTCGTGCAGGAGGTGGATGCGCTGTTCGCGCGGGAGGTGGCAGGCAACGGAGAACCGGCCAATGCGGCCAAACCGCCGATGTTCCAGCCGTTTCGGCTACGCTGCATGCGGCTGGCGAACCGGGTCGTGGTCTCGCCGATGTGCCAATACAGCGCGGAGGAAGGGCTGCCGACGGATTGGCATATGGTGCACTACGGAGCCCGGGCGACCGGCGGGGCGGGGCTGATCTACACCGAAATGACCTGCCCCTCGGCGGATGCCCGCATTACGCCCGGCTGCACAGGGCTGTGGAACGACACACAGGAGGCAGCCTGGACCCGGATTGTGGCCTTCACTCACGCGCACGGGGCGGCGAAAATGTGCCTCCAGCTTGGCCATGGCGGCCGGAAAGGCAGCACGCGGTTGATGTGGGACGCCATGGACCGTCCGCTGCAGCAAGGTGGATGGCCAATCATCTCCGCCTCCGCCATTCCGTATTTTCCGGACAGTCCGGTGCCCCGCGCCATGGACCGGGCGGATATGAATCGGGTCGTGAGCGATTTTAGGCAGGCGGTGGAACGGGGCCAGCGCTGCGGCTTCGACATGCTGGAACTGCATTGTGCGCACGGCTATCTGTTGGCCAGTTTCCTGTCGCCCCTGACCAACACCCGCACTGACGAATACGGTGGCACGGTCGAGAACCGCCTGCGCTTTCCGCTGGAAGTGTTCGACGCACTGCGAAAAATTTGGCCGGCGGAGAAGCCGACGTCGGTGCGCCTGTCCGCCACCGACTGGGCCGATGGCGGAATTTCCGAGGCGGATGTGGTCGCAATCGCGCGTGCATTCGCATCGCATGGCTGCGACCTGTTGGATGTTTCCACCGGGCAAACGGTAGCCGACGCGGCACCGGTCCACGGGCGGATGTTCCAGGTGCCGTTCTCCGACATGATTCGCAACGAAACCGGGTTGGCGACGATGTGCGTCGGATCGATCACCTCGGCCGACCAGGTGAACACAATCCTAGCCGCCGGGCGCGCCGATCTGGTCGCCTTGGCTCGGCCGCACCTAGTGGATCCGGGGTTCGCCACACGCGCTGCGGCCGATTACGGCGTGGCTGATATCGCCTGCCCGGTGCAATACCAATACGGCCGGGACGCATTGATGCGCAGTGCAGCCCGGGACCGGGCGGATCTGATGGACCTGCGACGCCGAGCGAAGCCGAGTAGTCATGGAGCTTATCAGGCTGCTGGCGACGGACCGGCCATGCGACGTAGTTTTGGCAATTAGCCAGAGTCACGGTGCGCGGTAGTTACCAATCCTGACAGCCGTGCTAAGCTCCCAAGAGCTGCAAAAACGCAATCAAGGCGGGAAGACCCGCCGGCAGAAAGGGAGGATATCGCCGTGACCGTTCAGGCTATGGGCTACTTCTGGGTCGGGACCTCCAAACTCGATGACTGGACCAGCTTGGCAACCGGCCAACTCGGACTGCAGGCCACCGACCGCGGTGGCGCCATGCGCGCTTTTCGTATGGATGACCGGAAGCAGCGCGTGATCTTCGACGGCGGACGGCCGGATGGAGAGCAGTTCTTCGGGTGGGAGGTCGCGGATGCATCAGCGCTCCAGACACTGGCGGCGCGGTTGGAGAACGCCGGGGTCGCGGTGCAGCGGGAAGATCGCGCGGCCGCAGACCAACGTTGCGTCGCCGAGGTGATTTCGTTCCGCGACCCCGCCGGCAATCGTGTGGAGGCGTTCCACGGCGCCGAAATCGCCAGCGAACCCTTCCGCGGCGGGCGAACGACCGGAGGTTTTCGCACCGGGGCACAGGGCGTGGGGCATGCCGTGCTCGTGGTGCCTGACATCGACGCTGCCCTGAGTTTCTATCAGGACCTTCTGGGCTTCCAGATCAGCGACTTCATCGGGCCGCCGATCTCGGTCTATTTCATGCACGTGAACCCACGCCATCACAGTCTCGCCCTCGCTCAGGGGTCGCGCCCCCGGATGCACCATCTGATGATGGAGTTTTACTCGCTCGACGATGTTGGCCAGAGCTACGATATGGCCCAGGGCGAAGACCGCGTTGCGGTTAAACTCGGCCGGCATCCCAACGATTTCATGACGTCGTTCTACATGCGCACGCCCGCGTCGTTCCTGATTGAGCACGGATGGGGTGGCCGTCAAATCGGCTCTGACTGGAAGCCGACCGAGTTGAAGGCCGTGAAGAGTTTTTGGGGCCACCAAGGGTTGTTCGAGTTGCTGGGCGACGGTCCGCCTCCGCCGGGTGCTCCGCCGATGCCCACGCCCGAGCCGAATTGGGCGCCGTTGCAGGTGCTCGACGGCAACTACGATCGCATGGACGGCGTTTGCCCGTGGTGGGATGCGCTAAAGGCGAGCCGGTAGAGTCCGCGGCTGCACAACCGCCGCCACGGACATTCTTGACTGCGGCGGGGTTGTTCAGCATTTTGCCGCCCCTCATCGGGCCTCTGGTAAGTGCCCTTTCAAGGAACAGGCTGATGGCTAAATCAAACACCGTTCAGATCAAGCTGGTATCAACGGCGGATACTGGATTTTTTTACGTGACCAAAAAGAACGCACGTGCGCAGACAACGAAGCTCGAGCTGAACAAGTATGATCCGGTCGTGCGGAAGCATGTCCCGTTCAAGGAAGCCAAGATCAAGTAGCCCCTCCCTTCGTCCCGACGTGGTAGGGGTGCCAAGCACCCGACGCTACGCATACGCACGAGCGGTGCCGCTGCCACGCGGCAGCACCAACCGCGCATAGAAGCCGCCGCGCGCCATCAGCGCCTCGTGCGTCCCCGCTTCGGCCACCTGACCATCTCGCAGCACCAAGATCAGGTCCGCCGCACGTATCGTGGAAAGCCGGTGCGCGATGACGATCGTCGTCCGGTTCGTCATCAGCGCGTCGAGCGCCCCGTGCACGGCCTGCTCGCTGATCGTATCCAGATGCGATGTCGCCTCGTCCAGGATCAGCAGCGGTGCATCCTTCAGGAACGCGCGGGCGATGGCGATACGCTGCCGCTGCCCACCGGAAAGCTGCACGCCGCGTTCACCCACGCGCGTCAATAATCCCTCCGGCAAACCGCCGACAAAATCAGCCAAAGCCGCCCGAGACAGCGCCAGCGCAACCTGCTCCGTGGAAGCCTCGGGCCGAGCCATCCGGACGTTCGCCTCGAGCGTGTCGTTGAACAGATAGGTGTCCTGCGCCACCAAGGCTATGCGCCCACGCAGCCCGTCCAGCTTGAACTCCCGCAGGTCGATGTCGCCAAGTCGGATCGTGCCACTCGACGGGTCCCAGAACCGCAGCAGCAAATTCGCCACCGTCGTCTTTCCGGCTCCTGACGGCCCGACCAGCGCCACCGTCGAACCAGCCGGTACCACAAACGAAACGTCCCGCAGTGCCGGCGCCGTCCGCCCCGGATAGACGAAGCCGACGTGCTCGAACCGCAATTCTGCCACATCCCCTGGATCACGATGGCCATCGCGGATCAGCACCGGTTCGGCCTGTACCACTGCCAGCCGCCGCGTCGAGGCGATCGTGTCCGCAAGCTGCCGTCCCACCTGTGCAATCTCGGAGACCGGTAAGAACGCGGCCACCGATATCAGCACGAGCAGCGGCAACATGGTCGGGGCAATCATGCCATCACTGACCAGAATGGCACCCACAGCCGCCACCGCCAGACCGCCCAACCCGGTGACCGCCTCCAGCACAACCGCCTGGAGCGACAAATCTGCGAGCAGTGACAGCCTCAGCCTCTGGTAGCTCGCGACCGCGGCCATGAACCCGTCGCGGCGTCGTCCCGCCGCGCCGAACATCACCAGTTCCGCCAACCCTTGGA
Organism: uncultured Alphaproteobacteria bacterium; assembly: GCA_963772355.1. Taxonomy (GTDB): domain Bacteria; phylum Pseudomonadota; class Alphaproteobacteria; order Acetobacterales; family Acetobacteraceae; genus Rhodopila. The sequence goes on from CAVYXX010000009.1 coordinate 121,501, forward strand.
TGGTCTCGGTCGCGAACGCCCCCATCGCTCCCAGTGCGCCGCGAGCTGCCGATCCCAGCCGATCGATGCGCTGGCGGCCGAGCACCGGGGACGCACCGGCGTAGATCAGGAATGGCGCCAGCACCAAAGCCAGCGGCCAGGCGATCCACGCCATCGCGAGCAGCACACTGACCGGCACCAGCACCGCGACGATCGCCGGGGCAATGGTATGAGCAAAGAAGTATTCGACGGTCTCGACGTCCTGCGTCGCCAGCGCCACGAGATCGCCCGACCGCCGTCGCAGCAGATATGCCGGCGCCAGCGCATCCAGTTTGCGAAAAAGGTCGATCCGCATATCGGCCAGCAGGGCATAAGCCATCGCATGGGCAATCCAGGATTCCAGCCAGTGCAACAACCCTGCGAGGGGCGCAGTGATCAGCAGCGCGGCGATCAGCGCGCCCGTCGGCGAGCCGTTGCGAACCGCCCCCAGGACGAGCGCCCCCAGCACGCTGACTCCAATGAATGCGATCACCCGCCCGATCCCGGTCACTACGGTGACCGCCAATTGGCCGCGATAGGGCCGTACCACTCGAAGCAGGGTACGGATCGTGTCCGGCCAGGTGACCTGACGGGCTTCCGAGGACAGACTGCCGACGAAGACGTCCGAGGCCGGCGCATCCGGCTCGACGGTCTCGTCCACCAGCAATGGCGCGGTGACGCCTTCGCGCTCCCCGAGCTGAGGACCCATCAAGTCGCGATACGGGCCATTCTGTTGGATCATCTCCAGATGGCGGCCGGACTGCACCACCGCGCCGTCCTTCAGCACCAGGATCCGATCGGCGCCGATCACGCTCGACAGCCGATGCGCCAGGATCAGGGTCGTCCGGTCCGTCATCAATCTGTCCAACGCCTGCTGGATGATCGCCTCGTTCTCCGTGTCGACCGACGAGAGCGCCTCATCCAGCACCAAAATCGGCGAGTCCCGCAGCAGCGCTCGGGCGATCGCCAAGCGCTGACGCTGCCCGCCGGACAACTGCATGCCGCGTTCGCCGATCACGCTCTGGTAGCCGTTCGGCAGGGCGTCGATGAAGCCCTGCGCGTTCGCGGCGGTGGCAGCAGCGACCAGGTCCTCGTGCGTCGCCTTCGGTCGCCCGAGGCGCAGGTTGTCCTCCACCGATCCGTGGAACAGGTACGTGTCCTGGGAGACCACAGCGATCATGCCGCGCACCTGAGTCGGATCAAGGTCGCGCAGATCGCGTCCGCCGATACGGATCGATCCACTCTGCGCCTGATACAGCCGCGACAGCAGCCGCACGATCGTGGATTTCCCGGCGCCGCTGGGCCCGACGATCGCGACCCGCTCCCCGGCGTCGATCCGGAACGACAGCCCGGTGTGTGCGGCCCGCCGGCCGCCGGGATAGGCAAACCCGACGGCATCGAACACGATCTCCGGCGCTAGTCCTTCAAAGACATCGCCGGTCGGTGCGACCACCGGCGTGTCGAGCAGGGCGTTGATCCCCGTCGCCGCCGCTTGCCCGTTCAGCCCCTGATGCAGAACCCCCCTCAAGTCCCGTAAAGGACGAAAGATTTCGGTCCCCGCCATCAGAACGATCAGCAGCGCCTCCAGGCTCATTTCGCCATTCCGGACGCGCCAGGCCCCAAGCGCAAGCGCGGCGGCGGATCCCAATGCGGTCCCGAGGTCAGTGAAGCCGCGGGTCATCACATTCAACGCCAGCACCCAGAACGTGCTGTCCGACAGCGCTCGGGCCTTCGTCGCCAACATGCGACCGTATGCCGAACTCTGACCAAACGCCTTCAGCGTCGGCAGCCCTTGAACCGCGTCAAGGAATTCCTCGCCGAACGACTTGAACGCTGAGTGTCGCGCGCGGGATGCTTTTTCAGTCTTCCGGTGCACGGTGGCCGGCAGGACCAGCGTAAACAGCGCAGCGGCCAGCATGACGGTCGCAACCGGCACATCCCACCACGCGATGAATACGAAGATTGCAACCGGCGCGCAGAGCGCGATCGTCACCTGCGGCAAATACTGTCCGAAGAACGACTGAAGCTGCTCCACACCGTCGACCATGGAGAGCATCACGCCACCGGTGCGCTCCGCCCCGAACCAGGCGGGCCCAAGTTCGATAATCTTGTCGAACAGCCGGCCACGCAGGGTCTCCTGCACGCGTGCGGCGGTGCGGTGAGCGATCATGGTCCGATGGTGATCCAGCCAGGCGCGCAGCAGGATCGCCGCGGCGGCGGCGGTCAACGGCCAGAGTTCGATCGAGCCCCGGAACACCCCTGCGAGAAAGCTCCCGAGAAACGCAAACCGAGCGATTCCAACCGCCAGCGCAAGCAAGCCCAGACAAGCGGACAGGACAATGCGGCCGCGTTGGCCGGCCGTCATCCGCCACAGTTTCAGGTCGAGATGCATGAAGCGGATCGTGCCTCAGGCTTCAGCCTCCGTCGATGCCCATCCGGTCCCCGAATAATGGCCTTAAATTTGCATCATGGAGAGGCATTAATAATCGACCGGGGGCGGGCATGCTGGTGAAGGCAAAACCCTACGAATACAGCCTGGATTTGGGTTCGGCGGCGCTGCTGATCATCGACATGCAGCGTGACTTCCTCGAGCCAGGTGGTTTCGGCGAAATGCTCGGCAACGACGTCTCGCACCTGCGCCGGGCGATCGAACCCAACGCGGCATTGTTGGCGGCTTGGCGCGCGGCCGGCGGCTTGGTGATCCATACCCGTGAGGGCCACCGCCCGGATCTTGCCGACCTGCCGCCGGCGAAGAAAATCCGCGGCCGCAGCGCGACAACCATCGGCAACTCCGGCCCGATGGGTCGCATCCTGGTCCGCGGTGAGGCCGGCCATGACATCATTCCGGAGCTCTATCCAGCGCCTGGCGAGCCGGTGATCGACAAGCCGGGCAAAGGTGCGTTCTTCGCCACCGATCTGCACGCCATCCTGCAAAACCGCGGCATCCAGCAGCTCGTGGTCACCGGCGTCACCACGGAAGTCTGTGTCAACACCACGGTACGAGAGGCTAACGACCGAGGCTACGACTGCCTCGTCGTCTCCGACTGCTGCGCATCGTACTTCCCTGAGTTCCACGAAATGGGACTACGCATGATTGCCGCACAAGGCGGCATCTTCGGCTGGGTCGCGCCCTCAGCCCTCGTCATTGAGGCGCTTGCGGGCAGGAACATGATGAAGGGAGCAGCAGAATGAGCGGAAATGTAGCAATCGGTAGCCGGCCAAAGTTCTGGGTTTCCGGTGACTGGAACGCCTTGTTCGGATTCGGCACGAACATCCTGGTGAACGTGCTCGTGCTGACCGGGCTGTTGCGGTTCGTGCTGGGGATGCCGGATGCGCTGGTGTTCGGCCGCATCCTGCCCGCGCTCGGGCTGATGCTGTTTCTCAGCACAGGATACTACGCTTTCCTCGCCTGGAACCTGGCGCGCAAGACCGGCCGCACCGATGTTTGCGCGTTGCCCTCGGGTATCAGCGTCCCCCACATGTTCGTGGTTACTTTCGTGGTGATGCTGCCGATTAAGCTCGCCACCAATGATCCGATACAGGCCTGGGAAGCAGGGCTCACCTGGGTGTTCATCCAGAGCTTCGTCCTCATGGCCGGCGGCTTCATCGGCCCATATATCCGGAAAATCACCCCGCGCGCCGCGCTACTCGGTTCGCTGGCAGGCATCTCGATAACCTTCATCTCTATGCGGCCAGCGGCGCTGGTCTTCAGCACCCCGGTGATCGGCGTAGTCTGCTTCGCCGTTATCCTGGCCAACTGGTTTGGCGGGGTGCGCTATTTCGGCGGCGTGCCCGGCGGCCTGGTGGCGATCGCGGTCGGAACCGTCATCGCCTGGGTGTCCACCGCGTTTGGCCTCGGCTACGGCGACATGAGCCTGGCAACCCTGGGGGCTTCGGTCGCCAACTTCGGCTTCTCCGTGCCGACGCCGGCGTTTATGCACACCTTCGGCGGGTTCCAATACCTGGGTGTGATCCTGGTCACTGCTATCCCGTTCGGTATCTACGACCTGATCGAGGCGCTCGATAACGTCGAGAGTGCCTCCGCCGCCGGGGACAGCTTTCCGACCACCCGCGTGCTCACCGCGGACGGCGTCATCAGCCTGATCGGCTGTCTGATGGGCAACCCGTTCATCAACGCGGTGTATATCGGTCATCCCGGCTGGAAGGCGATGGGCGGGCGGATCGGCTACTCAGCTGTTACCGGCATCGTCGTGCTGGTACTGACCTGGTTGGGCATCATCGCGGTCGTCAGCGCGCTGATCCCGCTCGTCGCGATCCTGCCGATCCTGCTGTACATCGGTATGCTGATCGGCTCCCAGGCGTTCCAGGAATCGCCCCACCGACACGCACCGGCGATCGTGCTGGCACTGCTGCCGCAGCTTGCCGCATGGGGCAAATTGCAGATCGACAGCGCACTAGGCACCGCCGGCACGAACGCGGCCGCGGTGGGAACCGCCAAACTCGCGCAGTCCGGCGTGCTTTACGACGGGCTCGCGACGCTGGGCGGAGGTGCGACGCTCGCAGGCATCATCCTGGGCGCCGTCACTGTCTACATCATCGATCGCGCCTTCGAGAAAGCCGCTGCCTTCGCTCTCGCCGGCACCATCCTGACGTTCTTTGGCTTTATCCACGGGCCGGAGGGCATCGGCATCAATAGCTCGCCGACGGTTGCCGCATCCTATCTCGGCGTGGCGGCCATCCTGTTCTATCTCTCTCGCTATGCTGAATTCCACCCGGTGGCGATGGATATGCACGAAGCCGCCGCCGAGGCTGATTGATCAGAGCTTGATCGCTTGATCTAGTGTCTCGACACAGTGGTTTTGACTTGTTGTCAAACTGATTGCCTGGTCCGCTTTTCGGCAGAAGGTCCAAAAGCGGACAAATCTCCGATGGCAACGTTTGGCTTAGAGTAGACCGGCGCAATTCGGCGGTAAGCGTCGGGATTACAACGTCCGTAACTACCGATGTGCGCAGCGTTTGGGAACTCCTTCGTGTGCGTTCTCACATCTCGCAGCAACGGAGATTGAGAACTGATGCTGCGTCGCGGCGACCAGCGGCACGCGCGTAGATCTGTGGGCCGCCCAGGGCGGATCATTAGCAGCGGTCGTGGTGACGCCTATTGCTCGAACGGCATCGGTCCGGTCTTGTACAGCCTGACAAGCCGAATTAGATCAGAATCGGTCGTGTCCTCACGCTCCAGGACACTGAAGCTGCTTTGATAAGTCCAGGCGTCAGGCAGAAATATTTGTCTTACGCCCCGCTGCCGGCCGCTCCCGTCCATAATGAATGCCGGCTTCAAAATGCTTTTTTGCGTCGCATCCGGCGCGACGTCGCCTTCACCAAAGAAGGCTTTCAATGAAGTCGTCAGACGAACCGCTGCGACCAACCCCAGGTGATTGGGGTCATTGCCGGCCCAATCATGCCGCACCGCCATGGTGGCCTGAAGGATTCCCTTGCCTTGGGAGCGGCCTTCTCCGAACGCAGGAGCGCTCCGACCGAAATAGTTGATAATCTGATCCATTTCATGCGGCGTGAACCACCATTCACCGAACAAACGGGCCGGATCATGGTAGGTCCGAAGCACGATTGTGCCGGCAGCAAGATCAACGGGAATTGGATCCTTAATCCCACCGCTGCGGGATCCTGATTTGGCGTCGAAGCCGCGTGCCTTCAGGTAGCTGAACTGGAGCTTCGGCTGCTGGAAGTAACCGTCGTTAGGGACACCGGCATTTGGAGCATTTGCAACCATCAGGTCGGTACTCCGCTTCCGTATGTGTTTCGATCTCTTCGTGTCGCCGTTATGGGAGCCGCGTTGACGATCCACAGGGTATCAACCCTTAATGCCAAGGGCAAGTTCGTCTAGACTGCGGGAAAAAGAGCGCGGCCCCGACTCCGCATCTGCTTCGGCGCCACCGCGTTTGGCGCTCCGTTGAAGAAAATCTCGAACGCCGGCCGCGATGGCGTTCGCTCAAGCTAGTCCATTCGGATGGTCGTCCCCGACCCTTGGCCAGCCCGCTGATCGGAGCGTCCACTCCCGAGAAGCTTGAGCATACGGCTCAACGGCAACAAGGGCGCAATCCTATCGCCGAGGCAGCGAGGCAAACGTCCGCTTGGAGATGCACTGGTAGCCGAGCAACGGCCACTACGGATCGTCAAGCACATTTCCCCACGCACGGCCCACCTAGTTAACAAACGGTCTGTTCGACCCCCCAAGCCACGCCATGCAACCGGTCAGAACCACTGGTCCGAATACTGGTCGGAAGGCGTAAATCACGTGATCAAACCAAAGCTTAGGCCCTGATCGTCAAACGATCAGGAACTAACCGCCGGTAAAAGCAGTACCGGCCGGCGCAAACTCTGGCGGGTATCGCTGCGCCAAACCCGGGCAAAAAGGCCAAGGCGTTCTGTTCTACTTCTGCCCCACGTGCGCGATCGATGAGATCTCTACCAGCGCGTCTGGCTTCACCAACCCGCACTGAATGCAGTACCGGGCGGGCTTGTCGCCGGGAAAATACTCCGCATACACCTTGTTCAGCGCGGCATAGTCTGCCCAATCGCGGATGAAGATCGAGTTGAACGTCACATCGGCCATCGTGCCGCCGGCGGTTTCGACTACCGACTTGATGGTCTCCAGGACATGCCGTGTCTGGGCCGCCGCGTCGCCGGCATGGACGATGTTGTTATCCTTGTCGAACGCCAATGTCCCCGAGACATAGACGATCCCGTCCGCCATCGTTCCGGGCGAGAACGGAGCGATCGGCGCGCTGGTGCCGGGCGGCAGAACGACGGTCTTGGGCATGGCAAACCTTACGTGCTGGAGGTTGGTGCGGCCTGCCCAATGGCACCGCAAAAATCGGCGACCGTCGAGACCCAGCCGAAGAACTTCTCGATGTTGTATAGCGCCGCTTCCCGCACGAATGGCGGCCCCGCATGGTGCGTCGCGTCTTCCAGAACAACCGCGAAATACTCAAGGTGGAATGCGTCACGCAATGAGGACTCGACGCAGACGTTCGTCGCTATCCCGGTGAACACCAGGTTGCGGATCCCCCGAGCGCGCAGCACGCTGTCGATGTTGGTGTTGAAGAACCCGCTGTAGCGCGTCTTGGGAATGACGATGTCGCCCGGCTGCGGGGTGAGCGCATCGACGATCGCATAGTCCCAGGTTCCCTTCGCCAGCAGCGTCCCCTTCAACTCGGGCCGTGCCCGCATGGTCTTCAGGGCGTTGGACTTGTGAAAATTCGGCGAGCCGGAGGTGCCCGCTTCGACATAGTCCTTGTCCCAGCCGTTCTGGAAGAAGATGACGGTCAGCCCGGCGGCGCGCGCGGCCTCCAGCGTTGCCTTCGTTTTGGCGATGGCCGCCGGTGCGCCGGACACGTCGAAGCCGGCGATATCGATATAGCCGCCCTCCGTTGCATAGGCGTTCTGCATGTCCACCACGATAACCGCCGTCTCACTCAGCTTGAGCCGCAGCGGTTCGGGGCGGGCCGGCAGCGTGATCCTCTCGGATCGGGCGTCCGGCGCGGCGTATCCGGCGGATACTGGTGCATGCATCAGGCGGTCTCCGCGCTACTTCGCCGCAACGACCGGGCGAGCGACGTCTTCCGGATCATCTTCCCCCGCCGCATTAACGTACGCCGGTTCATTGGCCGCAACGCCGGTCTCGAACCCGTCGATGCTATAGACATTCTTCTCCCGCCAGTAAGCGGCGACGCCGTCCTCACCCTTGTTTTCCGCCCAGCGGCGTAGGGTCGGACGTTCCTCCTTGTAGTCGAACAGGGGCACCCCGTAGCCGCAGCTTGTCTGCACCATCTCGACATCCAGGCAGATGATCTGGCGCGCGCCAGGGGCCTCCTCGTTGCCGAAGGCGGTCTCCAGCAAAGCTGCGTATTCCGGCGTTCCCCGCCATAGAGAACGCCCCTGGCCATAGAGCCGCAAGATCATCGGCACATTCTCGAACCCGCAGAACATGATGGTCAGCCGGCCGGAAGCCCGCAGATGTGCTGCGGTCTCGTTGCCGCTGCCGGTCTGATCCAGATAGGCCACGGCGTTCGGATTCAGAACGCGGAAGGCGTCGGCACCGCGTGGCGAGATGTTGATCCGACCGGTCGCGGCCGCCGAGGCGGTGAAGAAGATGTGCTGTTCCGCTATGAACGCGGCGTGCGCCGGTTCGATCTGCTCAAACTGCTTGGCCATTTGGGTCCTCCGTCGCGGCGATAACGTCCTCGATCATGTCGTCCCTTCGGTGGCAAGGGGCTGGCGGTGCTGCGATGCGAAACGATACCACGGACCATCGCTTCCCCCCAGCGCCCACCTCGGCCGGTACACCCCCATCGCGCGGGTGGGCAGCCTCCTGCCTCGGCATGTGCAGCGCGTGCAAGGAGCGGCATCATGATTTTGGGCCTCCGCACCGCTGCAGCGGCGGCAGCACGTCAAGTGGATCCACCGCTTTCCCATTCTCCAGCACGGCGAAAAACACATGGGTGCCGTAGGTTACCCCCGTGCGTGCGACATGCCCCAGCGCCTCCCCAGCCGCCACGTTACGCTTGCCCTCCGCAATCGCGGGCACAAGGTTGCCCAGGTGGCCGTACAGCGTCTCCAGGCCGCCCGGATGCCGCACGTGTACGGTGACGCCGCCTAAGCCCTGTCGCTTGATCACTTCGATCGTTCCGGCCGCCGCCGCGTGCACCAGAGCACCTGCTCGCGCCGGCAGGTCAATACCGTTGTGGAAGCCAGCCGGGGCGTGCGGACCCACCGCGTGCCGCCAGCCGAATGGCGACGACACGCACGCCGGTGTCACCGGCGGCTGTAGCGTCGGTTGCGACATCGCCGTGTGCGACATTAGGAGTATCGTTAGAAGGCTTGTCAGGCCGCTGATGGCCTGTACGACCACCGTTGTGCAACGTAACCGACGGGGTACCGGACGATGCGGTTCGGCGTAATCCCTTTCTTCTCCGGCGAAGATCATTTTCGGATGCCCCGGCGCGTGAGAAGGGGAGGATGCTGTCGCCCCGCCATGAAGCTCCATCCCCAAACCCGGCAAGGAGGGATCATCGCAAGCGACGGGTCAAGTTCCACTCTCGCGACACGAGTGTCATCTTTGTCAAATTGCCTGATGCGCCTTGTCGTTCAAGATGCAGGGCGCGACGTGATGACACTGCTCAATCCATCAATTTCCGGTAATGCCATGAAAAGTTGCTTCTGTCTTACATTCGCTCTTCTCTGCTTGGTGCAGGCGGTAGGCACCGCAGCCGCTCAGATCGCTATCGACGGCAACCGCTCCATTGGGCCTGCTTACGCCCCCGATCCGTCCCTTGGGCCGAGACCCGAGGTCCCCAAAGGGACCGTTATCGAATTCAAAATGGATTCGACTGGCAGCTTATACTTCCCGGGACAATCGCAAGTGACGGGTGCATTTTCTCGGCGTGTTTGGGTGTACGTGCCGAAGCAGTATGTCAAAGGAGAGAAGGCTCCTTTTATGGTGAGCCAAGACGCCATCTATCGCCCTTGGCTGATCAACCTTCTTGACAATGCCATTTATGACAAAAAGCTGCCCATCATGGTGATTATTTTCGCCGATAATGGTGGCAACGACAATGGAATTGGGTTTGCTAACGTCCAAGGCACTGAGCGCAATCTCGAATACGACACTGTCTCCGCCCGCTATGGCCAATGGGTGCAAGGGGAGCTTTTGCCCCGTGTAGAGGCAGAAACCAAGTCGCAGATCCCAAATCAAGCCGTAAGTCTTACTTCAGATCCAGAAGGAAGAGGCGCAATAGGTTGTAGTTCAGGAGCCGCCGCTGCATTCACGATGGCTTGGTTTCAGCCTGAACTCTTTTAGACGGATCATTTCATATTCGGGGTCCTATACCAATCTTCAATTTCCAACAGACGCAAAATATCCTCACGGAGCGTGGTCCTACCCTGAGCGATTAATTAAAGACTCCCCAAAAAAGCCTATTCGAGTTTGGCTGGAAGTGGGTACCCAAGATATCGACTGGAGCCAATTTGGAAATTTTCTGGATTGGCAGGCGGCTAACCGTGCAATGGCGTCAGTGCTCAAGAGCAAGGGCTATCATTACCATTTTGATCTTGCACAAGATGCCCGTCATTGTGATGGCCGCGTCCCTGCTCAGACACTTCCTGAAGCGATGCAGTGGCTTTGGAAGGACTATCCTATCAATTAAACTTTTGGGCGTGGTTACGGTGCCGCACGAAAACCGCCAGTCCGCGAGGGCTGAATTTCGCTCCGAAGGGCGGTTCCGTCGGCAGGCGGCCAATGCTTGCCGACGGACAGACAAGAGGATTTCGTCAGCGACGCCCTGAACGTTTGGCGCGCCGGGCTATGTCTTTAGCCCTGGCGTCGCGCTCTGCACCCAACCGCCCTGGGCGCACGTGTCCTAACCAGCCGCGCTGCTGGTCATGCAGCCGAAACGAGGCGGAGCACAGCTCCGTTGCCCCGCACTTCCGCTTCTTCAAACTCGGCGGCGGTAATCGCCCGGTCGAGCGCGGCACGCAGCTCCTTGGCCGTCTCCAGCGTCAGCTCGATCCCCGCCCGCGCACCCGCGTCGAGGTCCGCGTTGATGAAATCGAGCGTAATGACGTCCCCCAGCGGCGCGTGGCGCGCGTGGTCATAAGCGACCACCGCCCGCGATAGCGGGAACCATTCGTCCCCGCGTTTCGCCATACCCTCCGCGCGCGCGATCTCGATGATCGAGGTGCACATCTCCAGGCCTCCTACTTCGCCAGATACTTGCCGAAGAAGGCCCATATCTTGTTCCAGCCGTCCATTGCCTGCTCGGGCCGATACAGCGGCCGGTGCCAATAGAAGAAGCCGTGGCCGGCACCATCGTAGCGGTGGAACTCATAAGTCTTGCCATACTTCTTGAGTTCGGCCTCGTGCTGGTTCACCTGCTCCGGGCTCGGTGCGCGATCGTCGTTGCCGAACAAGCCAAGCAGCGGGCAACTCAGGTCCTTCGTCATATCGATTGGTGCGACCGGTGTCTTGGCGTTGAGCTCCTCGGGGCCCATAACCACGCGACCGCCCCATTGTTCGACGCAGGCATCGACGTCCTTCCGCTGGCAGGCATAGATGAAAGCGTGCCGGCCTCCAGAGCAGGAGCCGATGAGACCGACCTTGCCGTTGCTATCGGGCTGCGCGCGCATCCACTTCACGGCGGCTTCGGTATCGTCGACCATCTGGGAGTCGGCAATCCCGCCCTCGGCGCGCACCTTCGCTGCAACGTCGTCAGGGTTGCCGTCGCTGCCTCCACCCTCGCGCTCGTAAAGGTTGGCGCAGATTGCGAGATAGCCGTGATGCGCGAACCGACGCGTCGTCTCGATGTAGAGCTCGCTCCAACCCGGGAGATGGTGGATAAGCACGACGCCCGGAAACGGGCCAGGACCAGATGGCCTCGCCACGTAAGCCGTAATCGGTGTTCCTTTGTCGCCCTTGATAGTCACGTTCTCGCAGGTCATGCCTCGGTAAAATGACATTGATCTTCCTCCATGCGTCTTGGGCCGTCATCCGGCCATCTGAGCGCCGCACGCCGGGGTGAACTCCCAGTGCTCCGCCCGAGGCCGCCGTACCGCCAATATTCAACGGTCGCATGCCGCGCGCAACAGGAGGCAGGTGTCCCTTACGCAATGGGCGGCCGAAGCACCGCTTACCTGCCGTAGGCGTGCGCGATCTGCCCAACAAGCTTGGCCCACGGCATATCTATCGCGCCGTAGACGGCCGCAGCCTCGGGCCGAGCGTTGTCCTTGAGGATTTCCACCATCAGCGTGGCGTAGTCGGAGAGGATCACGCCGGCCTGCAGCATACGCAGGAGACCGGCCTGCCGTTTGGTCTCGCTGAAAGTTCCGGAGGCGTCGACGGCCACATAGGCGTCGAGACCCTTGCCGATCGCGGTCATGGCGGGAAAAGCCGCGCAGACTTCGAGCGAGATGCCCGCGAAAATCAGCTTGCTACAGCCGGTGGCGCTAATAGCCCGAGCGACCTCGGGATCGTCAAAGGCGTTGACCGAGGAGCGATCGATGATCGGAACGCCGGGCAGCGCCTCCACGAGTTCCGGAATCGTCGGACCCCACATGCTGTCGCGCGCGGTGGTCGTCACGACGATCGGCAATTGCAGGGTCTTGGCCGCTTTGGCCAGCGCCACGACGTTGTGCTTCAGCTCACCCGTCGAATAGTCGCGAACGCCGGTAAAAAGGCCGACCTGGTGGTCGACGAGAATGAGGGCGGCGTTGTCAGCTGTAAGCGGCTCGTAACGGCGGATCGGGTCGGACATGATATTCTCCCAAGGGGCAAAAGTTGCTTGACGGCCATCGCGATTTTCGATCGCGACAGGCCCGGGAGGTAGTCGCTGGACTATCCGCCGAAAAGCCGGCGACAATGAAACTCAGCGTCCAATGCAATGGACGATGAGGCCACGCGTGCTTGACCTGAACGACTTCTTCTACTTTGTGCAGGTAGTTGATCGCGGTGGCTTCACGGCGGCCGGACGCATGTTGCGTATTCCCAAATCGACACTGAGCCATCGCATCGAACGGCTCGAAACGGAGCTCGGGGTGAGGCTGCTCAACCGGACCTCGCGGCGGTTCGCGATGACCGGCGCGGGTGAGGAATTCTACCGCCACGCAGTGGTGATGTTGCGTGACGCCGAACTCGCTGAGGATGCCATTCGCCATCGGCTCACCGAACCGACCGGCACGGTGCGATGCACGGCGGCCATGGCCACGATGCAGTTCGCGATCAGCGATATCCTGGCGGGCTTCCTCGTCCTTCATCCCAAGATCAACGTCGTCGCACATGCAACAGACCGGAACGTCGATATCGTCGGCGAGAATTACGACGTCGCGATCAGAGCCCACTCGGAGCCGCTCCCCGATTCTACTCTGGTGCAGCGGGCGCTGACACCAGCGCCGTGGCTCTTGTTCGCGGGCTCGGCATATCTCGATGTGAACGGAGCGCCGCAAACCCCCGAAGATCTCCGGAACCACCCTTCGCTCTTCATGACTCGCACCGGCGTTGCTCCCGTTTGGCGGCTTCGTCGCTCGAGCGGGCCGAGTAACGACTTGATCATGCCACTGACCCCGCGGCTCTTGTGTGACGACATGACCGCCTTGAAGCGGGCAGCGATCGCCGGGCTCGGCGTCGTCGCACTGCCCGGCTATGTCTGTCGCGTAGACGTTCGCGCGGGATCCCTACGCCGAGTTTTGCCAGGCTGGCATGCCGGCGACTCCACGATCACGGCTCTTATTCCTTCCCGGAGGGGCCTCCTCCCCTCCGTTCGCGTCTTCGTCGACCACCTGTCAGCAGAGTTGCCCAAAATGGTGCTGCTGTAGATGCGTCAGAGGGGCCGCCGCAGCGGCACGCTCTCGAACAAGGGTCCCAATCCCTCGGCGAACGTGAGGTGCGCAAAGACGGCGTCACGCAGCTTGGTATAGGGCAAATCAGCGAGCATCGCCGTCTGTATCGCCGCCATGACCTCGCCCGCCTCGGCGCCGATCATCGTGAAGCCTACGATCCGATCGTCCGTTGCCCCAACCAGCACTTTCATGAATCCGTCGGTTTCGTCGGTCGCAAGCGTCCGCAGGACCCTGCGCATCGGCAGCCTCGCCACGCGGACGGGGATCCCCTGGCCCTCTGCCTCGCCCTCGGACAGGCCGACGCGCGCGAGCGGCGGATCGGTGAACATCACATGTGGAACAAGCCGATCATTCGTCCTGCGGTTACCGCCGGCCATGTTGTCGCGAACGATCCTGAAGTCATCGACAGAGACATGCGTGAATTGTGGGCTGCCCGCGCATTCGCCAATCGCCCAAACGCCGGGGGCAGTCGTCTTCAGGCTTTCGTCGACCTGGATAAAGCCGCGTGCGTCCAATGTGATTCCAGCCTCATCGAGCCCAATATTCGCCGTATTCGCGATCCGGCCAACGGCTACCAGCAGATGACTGCCTTCGATCTTCCGTTCTCCAGATGCCGTCCGGACCATTACCGACACAGCCGCGCCGTTCAGACCATCGACACGGACGGGGTGGGCGCCGAGGAGGATATCGATGCCTTCGCCGCTTAGTATCCTGCCCATCTCCTCGGCGACCTCTGCGTCTTCGCGAGCCATAATTTGTGGGCCAGGTTCGATAATCGTCACGCGGGCGCCGAAGCGGCGATAGGCCTGCGCCATTTCGATCCCGGTATAGCCGCCGCCAAGCACGATCAGATGCGTTGGCACGTCATCGAGTTCCAGCGCCTCGATATGAGTGAGCGGGCGCGCGTCCCTCAGACCCGGGACATCCGGCACGGCGGCGTGCGAACCGAGGTTGAGCACAACCTCATTGCCGGCAAGCACCCGCGTGCCGCCTTCATTCAGCGTGGCCTCGATCGTTTTCGGGCCGACGAAACGGCCGCTCCCCATGATAAGTTCGGCACCGGTTTGTTTGTAAAGATTGAGGTGAAGCTCGATCTCACGATCGATCATGTTCTGCTTACGGCGTCGCACCCGCGCCATATCAGTTCTGACCCCATCTACGATCGTGCCGAAGTCGGCCGCGTTCCGGACGAGATGGGCTACTCTCGCGCTCCACAATTCGTTCTTGGAGGGCAGACATGCCACGGCGGGGCAAGAGCCGCCGACCCATCGGCGTTCCACAACGGCAACCTTTTTGCCGGACCGCCCCAGATGCCAGGCAAGCTGCTTGCCGCCTTGGCCGCTCCCGAGGATGACGACGTCGAAAGTTTCAGTCTGAGCCATAGCCGTTTCCTTCGCTGTGAATCAGGTTCAAGACTTCAAAGTAGATATGAGCAGTCGAAGCAGTGCTGGCTTGATTTGCGGGGTCATTTCCCGGACTAGATTGACTTCACCTCGCCCCCATCCATGCGAAGGGTCGAGCCGGTCATCCATCGGGCGCCGGGCGACACCAGGAACGCCATCAGCTCGGCGATTTCCTCCGGTTCACCGTAGCGCGCGATGCCGGCCTCCTGCGGGAAGCGGGCCGTCGCTTCCTCCACCGTCATGTTGTGCAGCGGCGCCCAGTGCTGCAGATACGAGCGGCGACGACCGGTCATCACCGGGCCGGGCAAGACGCTGTTGACCTGCACGCCATCCGCGATACCGCGATCGGAGAACGCCTTCGCCAGCGCTACAATCGCGGCATTGATCGTGCCCACGGCCGCATACGGTGCTTTCGGAAACAGCGCCGAGTTGCCTGACATCAGGACCACGGAACCCCTTGCCGCCTTCAACGACGGCCACGCGGCAATTGTCAGCCGCCGCGCACCATGCACCTTCAGCGCCAGCCCGACCTCCCACTGCGCATCCGTCATCTCGAACAGGTCGATCTGCGGCACCGCGCCCGCGATGTTGAGCAATGCGTCAATGCGGCCGAACATCGCGAGGGCTTGATCGACCACCGCCTGCGCAGCCTCGGGCTGAGCCAGGTCGGCATCGATGATCAGCGATTCCGCGCCTGCTACCGTCACCGCCCGTGCCGTCCGCTCCAGATTGGCACGGTCACGCGCAACCAGGACCAGCCCGCAAAAATCGCGCGCGAGCCGCACGGCGGTAGCGTGGCCGATGCCCTGACTGGCGCCTGTCACAATTGCAACCGCATCCGACATTTGATCACTCCTTGGTCCTTAAAGCATACCGGCGAAGGTCTTTCGGTAACGGTCGCTAGACCCGGGCGCCGGACCGAATGGGCTCGATCTCCATCGCCACGCGGGTGAAGTCCTGCTTGAGCAAATAGAACGATACCGCGAGGAAGAGGAAATCCTTCGACAAAACGCAATCCCAAGATACATCGCCGGAAAACCTCCTGCCTCTACTGCCCACGCATCGGGAAGAAACGGGATGATGGAGACGGTGCCCAGAAACGTAACGATCGAACCGAGCGCCCCGAGCGCCCCAAGTTTCGCGTTCCAGTAGCCCAGTAAGATCAGCGTACCGAACAACAATTCCGTGTACCGAGAAAGAAACTTGCGCCGCGAACACCAAAGGCTGGGATCAGCCAGAAGACCAGTGAGCTGTGAGCGATGAACGGGGTGATTTGTTGCGCCTCGAAGCCAAACCACTTCTGATAGCTAAATAAGTAAAACGTGAAGATCATCGCCGCGCGAATCAAGTGTTGATCCAGATCACTACGAAACGCGCCGCTTCTCGACAGATTAAGAATAAGAGAGTTCATGATGTCGTTCCTCTCCATATTTGCCTTCAGCACCGCGGCATGACCGCGATGCCTACGCATTCGAGAGAATCAGCGGGGCAGGAAGTCGCGGATGGCCGCCGCGATCTCCGTGGCATGTGTCTCCAGCGCGAAATGCCCGCTGTCAAAGAACCGCACCACCGCGTCCGGGATGTCGCGCCTGAACGCCTCGGCGCCGGGCGGCAGGAAGAACGGATCGTTCTTCCCCCACACCGCCAGGAAGCGCGGCTTATGAGTCCGGAAGTAGTTTTGAAATGTCGGGTAAAGCGCGACGTTACTCTTGTAGTCACCGAACAGGTCGAGTTGCACCTCATCGGCACCGGGCCGGGCGAGATAGAAATTATCGAGCGAGTAACCGTCCGGGGAGACCTTCGTCGCGTCGGAAACACCATGCGCATACTGCCAGGTGGTCGTCTCCGGCTTCAGGAAGGCCCGCAGGGCCTCGCGGTTAGCGGGCGAGGCGTCCTGCCAATAGACCCGGATCGGGTTCCAGCCGTCACTCAGACCCTCCTCATATGCATTGCCGTTCTGCGAGATGATCGCGGTGATCCGGTCCGGATGCCTGACGGCGAGCCGGAAACCGGTCGGCGCCCCGTAGTCGAACACGTAGACGGCGTAGCTGTCGAAGCCCACGATTTCGGTGAAGCGGTCGATCGTCCCCGCGATCTTGTCGAAGGTGTAGCCGCGGCCCGGCATGTCGGAGTTTCCAAAGCCCGGCAGATCGGGAGCGATAATGTGGAACTGATCGGCCAGGAGCGGGATGAGGTCCCGGAACATGTGGCCCGCGCTGGGGAAGCCGTGCAGCAATAGCAGCTTTGGCGCATCAGGCGCGCCCGCCTCGCGGTAGAAGATCTTGAAGCCGTCGACGTTGATTGTGCGATAGGTGATGGCGGTCATGACGCTTTTCCTTTATCGGAGAGTCACCCGTTTACTGTCCTTTAGTAGCTAGCGACGGGGTTCGCTAGACGGCTCCGGACCGGCTCTCGGCGCGGACCATTGCGATCGCCTCGCGGAGCACGTTCAACACGACGGCAGGGGCGGTCACCATCGGCGCGTGATCGACGCCATGCCAGTGCACCCGGGCTCGCATGCGCTCGGCCATGAAGCGCTGATTAGCTTCGACGATCATGCGGTCTTGTTCGGCCACGAGGAACCAGCTCGGGCGATCCCTCCACAGCGGCCGCGGCACCGCGACGGTGATGCACGCGGGCGAGATCGGCCGCTGCACGGCGGCCAGCACCGCCAGATCTTCCGCGGCAGCATTCTGCGCGAAGGCGGTGCCGAAGGCCGTGTCTGGCAGATAGATCAGCCCATGATCGTCGGGCGCGAGCTTGGGCGCCTGCGGATGCGGCTCGCCACGGTAGAACACGTCGGCGACGGTCTCGCCCTCATCCGGGGCCAGGGCGGCGAGGTAGACAAGCCCCTTTACCTTGGCGCTACGCGTGGCCCCGATTACGGCGCCGGCATAAGCGTGACCCGCGAGGACGACGGCCCCCGGCGTCCGTTCCAGCGCGCGATCGAGCGCCGCCACATCGTCTTGAAACGAGGTCAGGGGAAGCGGCGGCGCCGACACGTTAAGGCCCTCGGCCACCAGCGGCCTAATGATTTTCGACCAGCTCGATCCATCGGCCCAGGCGCCGTGGACAACCACAACGCTCACATCGCTCGAGGACATCGTTTGCTCTCCTTCAACGGGAACAGAAAGCCCGTAACCATCTTAATGCCATCAATACGGTTACTAAGGTCGAGATAACTCGTCAAGAGCCCTTAGAGAGGTTATTGATCGGAGATATTCACGAAGGCCCGCCGGAGCAGGCGGCCGCCGGGCCCAAAAGGAGTTAAGATGGACCGCCGTCCGCCCGCGATTTTTGTCGGCGATGCCCTCGGATTGGATTTCCTCAATTCGATCGCGACCCCGGTCGATATCGCCATTGATTGGATCGACGACGGTGAGGGATATCTGAGCTGGCTTGAGCAAGCCCAGCTGGTACCACCCGACGTGCTCCACCACATGAGGGCACGCGCTCTGCCCAACCAGCTCGACAACGTCGCGGATCAAGCGCGGAGCCTGCGAGAATGGTTCAGGGGTTTTGTGCATCAGCATAGGGGCCGCCCTCTGACCGCCGAGGCTCTCGCCGAGCTGGAGCCGCTCAATCGTCTGCTGGACCGTGATGACTTGTTTAGCCGAATCGTTCCCCAGCCGACGGCGCGCTGTCCTTTCGAGCTTCAGACTATGCGCCGGTGGCCTAACCCCGGTGCGCTTCTGCTCCCCGTCGGAGAGGCGCTCGCACGGCTGGTCTGCGCGGAGGATTTTTCCAACGTAAAGGCCTGCGAACGCTCGGCTTGCACACTGCTGTTCGCCGACCATACGAGGGGCCACGGGCGACGATGGTGCAGCATGGCAATCTGCGGTAACCGCGTGAAGCAGGCGGCGCACCGGAACCGGCTGAAAGCGCAGACGGCGTGCTCATGATGCGGAGATGTGCTTTGTCCAGTCGCTTGATTGGAGCCGCCGCCAAGGTGCGCGATCATGGGAACTGCGCACTGGGATCGACTTGGCGGCGCTATGGGCGGCCCAGGGACAACGCGAACGTGCCCGTGCGATCCTGCAGCCGATTTTCGAGGCATTCGCGGAGGGCTCGGATACAACAGATTTGCAGGCAGCCGAACATCTGCTGACGACCTTGCGGTAGCCTCTATCTCACGCGAGAGCGCGTTCGGATTTAAACCGTTCGTACCCATCGGCCCGAAGTGCGCAGGCAGGGCAATCATCGCACCCTCGACCCCAAACGTGAAGCAAGCCTCTCTCGCCGCGATAACAGGTGTGCGTTTCGTTCACGATAAGATCGACGAAAGCTTCACCCCCCAGCATTTCCGCGAGCCGCCACGTGGCCGCTTTGTCGATCCACATCAGCGGCGTGTGCAGGACAAACCTACGCTCCATTCCAAGATTGAGCGCAACTTGGAGGGCCTTGATCGTGTCGTCTCGGCAATCCGGATATCCGGAATAATCGGTCTCACACATGCCGGCGACAATATTACGGAGGCCGCGCCGATAAGCCAAGGCTGCGGCAAAGGTCAGAAAGATCAGATTGCGACCAGGCACAAACGTATTGGGCAACCCGCTTTCGCCCATCTTAATGGCTACATCCCGCGTCAGCGCCGTATCGGAAACCTCGCCGAGCGAGGCCAAACCAATCGTGTGTTCCTCTCCGAGGCGTCCGGCCCAGGCTGTGTTCTGTTCGCACATGTGCTTGCGGATTTGACTGCGGCATTCCAACTCGACACGATGACGCTGACCATAGTCAAAGCCAACGGTCTCGACCGAAGGAAATCGCTCCAACGCCCAAGCCAGGCATGTGGTAAAATCCGGCCTCCGGAGAAAAGCACTAAGGCACCATCATTGCTACTCATTCTACCTCTCCGCTCGCCAAAGTAGCGGCAGGTGCCCTGCCTTTGCCAGCCAGCCCGGAAACGAAAGCGAAGTGGGCACGCGACTTGCACCACCTGATTCGCACCAGAGAGCGGTATCTGTAAAGATCACGAAGGGACCACCATGATGCGTCACATGCTCGGGATCGACGTCGGTGGAACATTCACCGATTTCGTTGCCTATGACCGGGACACGAAGCGGGTGGAGGTCTGGAAGTCCCTGTCCGCGCCCAGGAACCCGGTCGACGGCATCCTGGCCGGATTGCGGCAATTCGATCAGAAGGCCGACATCGCCAACATCCGTCTCGGCACCACGGTTGCCACCAACGCGCTGTTGGAGCGGACCGGCGCGACAGTTGCCTACGTTACGACCAAGGGCCACCGTGACGTGCTCTTCATCCAGCGTGGCAACCGCAAATTCCATTACGATATGAGTTGGGTGAAGCCGAAGCCACTGGCCAAGCGCCGCCACAGCTTCGAGATCGTGGAGCGCCTGAGTGCCGATGGGAACGTGGTCACGCCGCTCGACGAGGCGCAGACCCGCGCCGTGGCACGCGAAATCGCGCGCGATACCGGAGATCAACGCGGTCGCTGTCATGCTGCTGTTCTCCTACATCAACCCGGCGCACGAGCTACGGGTGAAGCAGATATTCGCCGAGGAAGCGCCCGACCTTCCGGTGTCGATTTCATTCGAAGTGCTGCCGAAATGGAAGGAATACGAGCGGGCGTCGACCACCGTCGCCGACGCCTACATCAAGCCGATCGTCAGTGCGCAATTGCGGCATATGCGGCAGCGTTTCGTGGACGAGGGGGTCACCGAGCACGTCGTCGTCATCAAATCGAACGGTGGCGAGATGACACTGGAGGCGGCGGCGGACCGGCCGATCGAAATGACCGTCTCAGGCCCCACCGGCGGCGTGGTCGCGGGCAAGCACATCGCTCGCCTGCTCGGGGTCGGTTCGCTGGTCACGCTCGATATGGGTGGGACCTCGACCGACGTATCGACGATTGTAGATGGCAAGGAGAATTTCACTACCAATTTCGAGATCGACTGGGGCGTGCCGATCCAGATCCCGATGATCGACATTCGGTCTATCGGTGCTGGCGGCGGCTCGATCGCCTGGATCGACAACGGCGATATGTTGCGCGTTGGCCCGCGAGTGCGGGCGCCAATCCCGGCCCCGCCTGCTACGGCGCGGGCGGCACGGAGGCCACGGTAACGGACGCCAATCTGGTCATGGGCCGCATCAGCGCGGAAAATTTCCTCGGTGGATCGATGCGGCTCGATGTCGACGCGGCGGAGGCGCGCGGTCGGGCGGATCGCCACGCAAGTCGGAATGACCCCGGATGCCGCCGCCATGGCGATCGCGCAAATCGCCAACAACAACATGGTGGGTGCGCTGCGCAGCGTACTGATCGAGCGTGGGCTTGATCCGCGCGATTTCACGCTGATGGGATTTGGCGGCGCCGGGCCGCTGCACACCTGCGATCTGATGCTGGATACCGGTATCCCTAACGGCATTATCCCGAACCATCCCGGCCAGTTCTCCGCCTATGGCTTCATCCTTGCCGATGCCCGGGTCGACCGCCACCGCACGATGCAACTGACATCGAAACGTTTCGATCCGGAGCGGGCGACGCAGGTGATGTAGGATCTCGTCGCGGCCGGCGTGGCGGAACTGCGGGACCAGGGTTACGCCGAAAACATCGAGGCATTCCGCAGTCTCGAAATGCGTTATCTCGGACAGAACTATGAGCTGGAGCTGCCGATCAGCTTCGATGTCTTCGACGCCACAACGACGGAGCAGCTATGGACGAAATTCCACGAGGCGCACGAAACGCGGTTCGGCTTCAACATTCCCGGCGAAATCATCGAGATCGTGAATTTCTCCGCGACCATCGTTTCGATCACGCCAAAGCCTGACTTTCAGCCGTCTGGAGAAGGCGGTCGGAGAAGCGATGCCGGCCGGCCGTCGGTCGGTGATGTTTCCCAACGGGCGGCTGGAAACGCCGGTGTTTCGGCGCGACGCCTTGCGCGCGGGCCATCGCATCGCCGGCCCGGCGGTCGTCGAGGAAGCGGCCTCGGTCACCATCCTGAACCCGGGCCAGTCGCTGACAGTCGACTCAGTACGGAAATCTGCTGCTGGCGACCCAATCCTGACCCCTGATCGGACCGAGCCACGGAGCGCATCATGAAGTTTTCGAGCAACGGTTACTACATCGAGAAATATATCAAGTGCGACAATTGCGGCATGCTGATATACGGCAGACGGTATCAAGGGCGACAAGCACGACAAGCCAGCGCTGTTCTGCTCCGAATGGTGCGTCGAGTGGTCGGCGCTGAAGGCGACCGGACGCAGCGACATCCGCCTGAAGATCGTGCAGCCCAAGCTGCCGGTGGAACTCGCCCGGCCACCGGCGCCGCCGCGCGGCGACCCGGTCGACATGGTGATGGCAAACATCCTCGACTCGACAATGGTCTCGGTGTGCCGCGAGATGGGCATTCTGCTGATGAAGACGTCGTATTCGACGATCTTCAACGAGGGACTGGATTTCACCTGCGCGCTGGCTGATGCCAAGGGCGACATGATCGCCTGCGCCGAGTTCTGTCCGACGATGATCGGGGGCATGCCGCTGCTGATCAAGACGTGCGCTCAGGAGATCCCGTTCGAGACGCTGAAGGAGGGCGATGTGCTGGTGCACAACGACCCCTATCGCGGCGGCCTGCACTGTCCCGAGCACACCTTCTTCAAGCCGTTCTTCATGGACGGGGAACTGCTGGGTTTCGCAGTCTGCATCGGCCATATCGCCGAGATAGGCGGCATGGTGCCGGGCGCCTTCTGCGGCGAGGCGACCGAGATTTTCCACGAGGGGCTGCGCGTTCCGCCGGTGAAGATCAAGAAGCAGGGCGAGGATGTCGAGGAGGTCTGGAAGCTAATGCTGGCGAACGTCCGCACGCCCGCGGCAGAATTACGGCGACCTGCGGGCGATGATCGGCTGCGTCGATCTGGGCGTCAACCGCATCGGTCAGGTCATCCGCAAATATGGACGAGAGGTGTTCCGCCAGACCTGCGAAGACCTGATGGACTATTCCGAACGCCGTATGCGGGCCGAAATCTCGGCCTTCCCGGACGGGGTCTATTCGTTCCACGACGTGATCGAGAATGACGGCATCACACGGACACAATATACTGTGGCCGTCGACGTTCATGTTCAGGGTGACGAGATCGTTGCCGACTTCAGCCGTACTTCGAAGCAGGCGAAGGGTCCGATCAATGCCACCCTGGGCGTCACCACCGGGCGCCACCTATAACGGGATGCTGCATCTGACCGATGCGTCGATATCCGAAGAACTCCGGCTGCTTCCGCCCAATCAGGGTCGTTGCGACCCCGGCAACTGTCGCCAACGTCGATTATCCGGGCCCGCTGGTCGCCGGTAACACCGAGACGCACCCGCGGCTGGCGAACATCGTCATCGGTGCGATGTCTGCCTGCGCTGCCGCAGCGCGCGATGGCGTCCGAAAGCTGTACCGGAACGAACTTCGTGTTCGGCGGCATGCACCCCGAGTACGACGAATACTTCGCCTGCTATGACCTGATGTCCGGCGGCTGGGGCGGTCGCTACGGCGAGGACGGCAACGACTGTGTCATCGCGATCAATGGCAATTGCCGCTTCAATCCGACCGAAGTGTTCGAGACGCGATTCCCGCTGCGCGTCGAGTGCAGTGAACTCATTCCTGATTCCGGCGGCGCCGGTCAGTGGCGCGGGGGGCTTGGC
The DNA here is from genome assembly GCA_963772355.1 of uncultured Alphaproteobacteria bacterium. Lineage (GTDB taxonomy): Bacteria > Pseudomonadota > Alphaproteobacteria > Acetobacterales > Acetobacteraceae > Rhodopila. Next base: position 144,929 of record CAVYXX010000009.1, read on the forward strand.
TATCGCCGGACGCTGTTGATCACTCAGGTGCCGATTACCGGCAGCCAGTGCAGTGACCGCCACGAAGTCAAGCCGTGGGCGCTATTCGGCGGCGAGCCCGGGGGCAACGGCGGCACGCTGATCACCAAGGCCGGCGAGTCACCACCCGCAAACAGTGCGCGAACTGTATGGCAAGGTGTCCAGCAGCAAATATGCCAACGTGATCGTTCGATCCGGGAGACCGCATCACGCTGATAACACCCGGGCGGCGGCGGCTACGGCGATCCGAAACAGCGCGACCCGGCTCGCCTCGCCGAGGACATGCGCGAAGGTTATGTTTCCGAAGCGGCGGCCAACGCCTTCTATCGACACGCCGCTCGCGGCTGAATAAGATCAGTCGACCGGATTGCCAGTCGCGCGCTGGTCGGAGCAGAACACGCGAATCGCAGTCCTCGCTGACCGACCGCGAACAGCACCAGCCGTCCGGGCCGCAGCGTCAGCCAGGTCCGGCGCCGGGCGATGAAGCTCTCATTGGAGGTAACGACGGCGATCAGCGGGTCGCCGTCCGCGGTCGCCGTTTCGACGCCGTCGAGGCGCAGCACGACGTTGTTGACCGACCCCATCGGCTCCACCAGGTCGATCACCGCCGGCACCGCATCAGGCGAGGCCGCCGAGCCGAGCGCAATCGCCTCCGGCCGGACTCCAAGGATGGCGCGGTCACCGGCCCGAGTCAGCCGCTGAAACACCGAGGCCGGCGCCCGCAACGCAGCGCCGCCCAGCACCTGGCCGCCATCGACCAGTCGCAGCACCAAGGTGCCGTCAACCTCCTCGGCCGCTGACGCTCAGCAGATTGATCGAGGGTGTACCAACGAACTTCGCCACGAAGACGTTCGACGGCCGGTCATAGATCTCCTGCGGCGTGCCGACCTGCACGAGGTCGCCGCCGTTCATGATGCCGATGCGGTCGGACAACACCAGCGCTTCCGCCTGATCATGGGTGACGTAGACCGTGGTAACAGGCACCGTCTCATGCAGTTTCTTGAGCTCGGTGCGCGTCCGCTCGCGCAGCTTGAGATCGAGATTGCTCAGTGGTTCGTCCATCAGAAAGATGTTGGGGCGGCGGATCAGCGCGCGTCCGAGCGCGACGCGCTGTCGTTGGCCGCCCGATAGCTGACCCGGCTTCTTATCGAGCAGCGGCTCTATCGCCAGCATCCGCGAAACGTCCCGCAGCCGCTCGGCGATCTGCGCTGCCGGGACACGGCGAACCCGTAGGTTGAGCGCCAGATTGTTGCGCACCGTCATGTGCGGGTACAGCGCGTAGCTTTGAAACACCATCGCAACATCACGGTCGCGCGGATGGGTGTCGGTGAAGTCGCGCCCGCCGATGAAGATGCGGCCGGCGGACGGGGTCTCCAGCCCAGCGATCATGCGCAATGTCGTGGTCTTGCCGCAACCCGACGGACCGAGCAGCGTGAAGAATTCCCCGTCTTTCACGTCGAGGTCGATGCCGTTCACCGCCTTGTAGCCGTTGTCGTACACTTTCTGCACGCTCTGCAGGGTCAGCGTCATGCATGCTCCCTCCGGCTACTTCACGGCGCCAAGCGACATGCCGCGGACGATGTGCCGCTGCAACAGGAACACGACGATCAGCATTGGCACGACCTGGATCACCACCGCCGCACTCAGGTCGCCCCAGAGAATCGTGTACGGCATGACGAACTTGGCGATCGTCACCGGCACGGTGACCGCGTTGACCGAGGTCAGCATCAGCGCCATCAGATATTCATTCCAGGTGAAGACAAAGGTGAAGATCGCGGTGGATGCGACGCCCGGCAGGATCACCGGCACGACGATGCGCCAGATGATCTGCAGCCGTGACAATCCATCCAGCAGTGCCGCTTCTTCCAGTTCAACCGGCACGTCTGCGAGAAAGCCGCGCAGCAGCCAGATCGCGAACGGCAGGTTGAACGCGACGTAGACGATGATGAGGCCCGGATAGGTGTCGAGCAGGTGCAGGTCCTGCCACTTGGATATAAAACGGGATCGCGACCGCGATCGGCGGCATGAAGCGGAGTGACAGAATCCACAGCGCGATGTGTTTCTCACCGGGCATCTTCATCCGGCCGAGCGCATAGGCGGCCATGACGCCAAGAAACACCACCAACGCACAGGTGACGAAGGTGACGACGATACTGTTCATCAGCACGCGGGTGAAATCGAATTTCGTGAACAGGTCACTGTAGTTTTCGGTCGTTGGCGTAAAGACGAAGGTCGGGACGCGCTGTTGATCTCCCGGATCGGTTTGAACGAGGTAAGCAGGATCCAGTACACCGGGAACAGCCGACAGCCCGACGACGAAGACGGCCGCGAAACTGAGCAGCCGCGGCAAGATCCGCCGCTTTGGCGCCGGATCTAATCGACATTTCTGGACAACGCGCGCAGGAAGATCGCGACGAGGACGTTGACCAGCACCACCGTCACCCAAGCGATGGCAGCGGCGGATCCCATATCGCCCTCACTGAAGCCGGTGACATAGCTCATAACACTGAACACTTCCGTCGCGGACCCTGGGCCTCCGCGCGTCACGACGAAGACAAGGTCGAACATGCGGATGCTGTCGATCAGGCGGATCAGCACGACGACCATCACGACCGGGCGGATCAGCGGCATCACGATACGCCACAGTTTTTGCCATTCGCTCAGCCCGTCCAACTCGGCCGCCTCCGTCACCTCCACCGATACCGACTGCATGCCGGACAGCAAAATCAAAGCGACGAACGGTGTCCATTGCCACACATCGATGAAGATAACGGCCGGGAGTGCCCAAACTGTACTGACAGTCCAGTCAGCAGTCGGCAGCCCGAGCACTCTGCATGAGGTAGGTCAACAGACCGTATGTCGGAGCAAAGATGTAGCGGAAGGTCAGCCCCATGCCGACCGGGGAAATCATCACCGGAACGATCAGCAGGGTACGCAGCAGGTTGGCGCCGCGCATTTTGCGGTCGAGCAGCACGGCGATCGCCAGCCCAAGCGCGCATTCGATCGAGACGGCGATGGCGGAAAACACCAGTGTGACACGGAAACTCTGCCGAAAAACCTCTGAATCCAGCAGGTCCGTAAAGTTGTCGAAGCCTGCGAAGGAGGCTTTGTCGGGCTGGTAGACCAGGTAATTGTGGAATGCGAGCCACAACGACCAGATCGTCGGATAGATCGACATCACGATCAGATACAGCAGCGCCGGTGCCAGCAGCAGCACGGCCACCATCTTGTCCCCGCGGCGCCAGTCCCCGCCGGTTCGGGCTGCCGACAGACGTTCCGGAACTCAGCGTCACAGCACTGCTAAGCTGAAGATCCATGGCGTGAGGTGCCGATCAGTTCTGATAATACCCGCCCTTCGTCATGATCTTGGTCGCTTGGGCCTGCATGTCCTTCAGTGCGTCCTCCGGCTTCTTCTGGCCAACGACGACGGACGCGAGATGCGTGCCGACCATCTCGTACAGCGTGTTCGACTCCGGTATCGGCAGGAATCGGTGCGCGACCGGCAAAGATTTCATCAAGCCGGAAAAATACGGACGTATAGGCGTATACTGCTTCAGGAAGGAGATGCGCGCCGGCTGTCCGGCATTTTCGACCCACGCCTTGCCGATCGCCGGGTCCTGCTTGTCACCGCTGCAACAGAACTTGATCCACTCCCACGCCGCATCCTTGTTGTGCGAATAGACCGGCATGATCAGCCCGAGGCCGCCCATATGCGGCGCATGCGCGCCCTTCGCTCCCCGTGCCCTTGGGCACCAGCGCGACCTTCCACACATCCGCGAATTGGGTGAACTTCGGGTCATTCATGCTGGAGCCGCCCCACTCGAACGGCGCGTAAGCCCAAGAGCCATTCAGCATGGCGCTGTTCGCTTCGTCATCGGCGGCATTGAGCGATGTTGGTTCCAAATATGGCACCAGGCGAAGCATCGTATCCATGGCTTTGTGGCCGTATTCGGAGTCGAGCGTCGGGTGCCAGCCGCCCGGCTCCATCTTGTCGAACCAGTCGCCGCCATAGCAGCGGAGCAAAGTGATAAAAGCCCCGCCAGCCCACGGGCCGCGCTTCAGGGTGGTCCCGACCACGCGCGCTTTGCCGCCCTTGCTCAATTCCTGAGAGATCGCAATGACGTCGTCCCAGGTCTCCGCCGGCTTCAGCCCGGCCTTTTCGAAAACGTCGGCCCGATAGTATTGCATCTGACAGTTACTGTCCGGCGGCAACCCATACAACTTGCCGCCTTTCGCCGCCGGTTTGTCGCGATACAGGTCGAGTACGTTTTCTGGGATGTCGGCGAAAATGTCCTTCTTGAATTCTGGATCCTTATCCAGATAAGGCTCGAGGCATTCTAGCGCGCCTTCGGCAATAAATTGCGGCGAGTAGTTGTAGTCGTCGAAGATCACGTCATAGCGGTCCGATTTGGAGGCGAGCGCAATCGTCGTCTTAGGCAGCATATCGGCAATCGGCTCGGCGAATATTTTTACCTCGATGTCAGGGAATTTCTTCTGAAACAGCGGGTAGACGCCTTTTTCAGGAAACTCCCAGCGCTGGCCTGCCGAAGCCCAGGATACGATCGTCGTTCCGGCGGCGCGCGCAGGGCGAATAACACCGGCGTTGCCAAACGCACCGGCAAGGCCCGCGGCCGCTGCCGCACGCAAGGCGGTACGTCGCGGGATCTTGGTAGCAACTGTGTGTTTGTCTCGCGCTCCAGACATGGTCACCTCGGCATGTTCATGGGCCTCGCAGATCAGCCAGCATGAAACGTGCCAATCGCCCCTTGTGTGCCTTAGGACACGACCGCTGTGGCGTCCTTCCAAACTTTGCCCGAAAAGTATACAACTGCCGTATTCGGAAGCATCAGCTCACGTTCGCAAACTTGCAACGGTCTCGAAAGATCCGGTGTCAAGCAAGCGCGTCACAGGGCGGGGTTGTCCAGCGGAAGACCGAGCTTGACGCGACCGTGCGTCGCCGCATTCAGATCCCAGGCTTGGGTGGTGTGCCGGGCGGCGGTAGTGACGTCTCGGAACCCGCGGGAGATCGGGTTGCTGTCGTAGATCACAGCGCCGCCGCCGGCGTCCCAGACGATCTGCACGGCATTCATCGCAAGTTTGCCAGCAAAGGCGGAGTGGCAACGGAACCCTGTCCGCTCCTCGTCGGTGGGAAGCCGTCCTTGCTGCAGAATCAACATCGCCTTGTCGGCGACAGCTTCCAGCACCATCCTCGCGGTTTCGACCGAGGACAGGGCTTCGGCAACCTTGACCTGTTGCGTCGTGTAGTGCGCCATGGCACCGCCGGTCATGGTGGTGACGCGCCTGCGCACCTGCGCGATGTAGTAGTCTACGGTCGCTTCGGCGGCGCCGAGTGCTGCGGCGGCGATGAAGGTGCCGAACAGGGCGTAGACCGGTGAACGGAAGATCAGCCCGGTGTTATACTTGCTGCCCGGACTGACCGAGCCGCCCTTGAGGTCCTCGACGGTGATAGAGCGGTGTTCGGGGATGAATACGTCGCGGACGACGACGTCGTTGCTGGAACTGCCACGCAGACCGACGGTGTGCCACGTGTCGAGGATCTCGAACTCGTGGCGGGGAATGATGAAGTGGCGATCTTCTATGTCGCCTTTGCTGTTGGGAACCATCGCGGTGAACAGGGCCCAGTCGGAGCAATTGACGCCGCTGACGAACGGCCAGCGCCCGGACAGCACGTAGCCGCCGTCGACGCGATGCGCCCGCCCCATTCCGGGGATCAGGATGCCGCTGAGCAGAGCATCGGGCTGGGTGCCCCACACGTCCTGCTGGGCCTCGTCCGGCCAGTGCGCGAGCATCAAGTTGTGGGTCATGTTCTGAACCACCACCCAGGCGGTGGAGGCGCAGCCTTGGCCCAATGCCGCGAGCACGTCGACGCCAATTCGGAAATGCGCCTCGCTGCCACCAAACCGGGCCGGTTGGAAGACGCGATGCACACCGGTGCTGCGGAGGTCATCGACCGTCGCTTGCGGCAATGCACGCAGACGCTCGCTTTCCTCGGCACGTTCGCGTAGGGCGGGAATCATGTCGCGCGCACGCTGCAACACCGTCTCCCCCTCGCCGATCGATAGGTGTGACGCTGAAGGGGGGCGGGTGTTCATCGTTGCTCCTCAGTCTGGTTCCATCCGGCTGCCGCGATCTGCACCGGCCACCCAGCGCCACGAACGGCAGAATCAACGTAACCAGCGTGAACTGATCAGTGCAAATCGCGAGCCATCGCCGCGTTGAGTGCCGTAGCCGTCATGCCGCCCCGCATGCAGCGTCAGCTCAATCTCCGCTCGGGCACTGACCCGGCTCTGAACCACGCCCCTTGATGTCACTGCTGTTCTGCTTCACTATCGAAGGGCACCCGAGGCGGACGAGGAATTTGGCCGCATCGACGCCTGGTACGAGAGCCTATGATCCAGTCGCGCGCCGGCAACTTAGGTGTGGGCCGCAACCCCACAAGATCATGAAAACGCGACACCATCCCCTCGTGCCACAAGGGAGAGCCCCATGAACGACAATCTTGCCAGAACGGAAGCTGACTTCGATGCTATCGTCATCGGTGCCGGGTTTGGCGGCATCTACATGCTTCACAAGCTGCGCAACGAACTGGGGCTGAAAACCCGGGCGTTCGAGAAGGGCGGGGGCATTGGCGGCACCTGGTACTTCAACCGCTACCCCGGCGCGAAGTCCGACACCGAAGGTTTCGTCTACCGCTACTCCTTCGACAAGGACCTGCTGCAGGAATGGGACTGGACCACGCGCTACCTGGAGCAGTCCGACATCGAGAAGTACCTCAACCACGTCGTCGACCGCTTCGGCCTGCGTCGCGACATCCAGCTGAACACTGAAGTGACGGGTGCGGTGTTCGACGAGGAGCGCAAGCTCTGGCAGGTGCGCACGAGCACCGGCGAGGCATTCACGAGCCGCTACCTGGTGACCGCGCTCGGGCTCCTCGCGAAGTCCAACATCCCCGATATTCCCGGGCGCGACAGCTTCGGCGGCCCCCTCGTGCACACCAACGCCTGGCCGCACGACCTCGACATCACGGGCAAGCGGGTCGGCGTGATCGGCACCGGTTCCACCGGAACTCAGTTCATCGTCGCCGCTGCCAAGCAGGCCGGCCATCTGACAGTCTTCCAACGCTCGCCGCAGTACTGTGTGCCGTCCGGCAACGGCCCGGTCAATCCGGCCGAGGTCGCCGAGACCAAGAAGAACTTTGACGCAATCTGGCAGCAGGTGCGCAACTCGATTGTCGCCTTCGGCTTCCAGGAGAGCGGCGTCGAGGCGATGAGCGTCTCCGCGCAGGAGCGGGACCGAGTCTTCCAGGAGAACTGGGACAAGGGCAACGGCTTCCGGTTCATGTTCGGGACGTTCTGCGATATTGCCACCAGCCCGGAGGCCAATGCGGCCGCGGCGGCGTTCATACGGTCGAAGATCAAGGAGATCGTCAAGGACCCGGAGACCGCGCGCAAGCTCACCCCGACCGGCCTGTACGCCAAGCGCCCGCTGTGCAACGAAGGCTACTACGAGACCTTCAACCGCGACAACGTCACCCTGGTCTCGATCGAGGAGAACCCGATCGAGGCGATCACGCCCGCCGGGGTGCGCACGGCAGACGGCGTGGAGCACAAGCTCGATGTGCTGGTGTTCGCCACCGGCTTTGACGCGGTCGATGGCAACTACCGGTCGATGGACCTGCGCGGGCGCGGCGGGCGGCACATCAACGAGGGCTGGGCTGACGGGCCAAGCAGCTACCTGGGCCTGTCCACGCACGGCTTTCCCAACCTGTTCATGATCCTCGGCCCCAACGGCCCGTTCACCAACCTGCCGCCGAGCATCGAGTTGCAGGTGGACTGGATCAGCGAGACCATCCGGCATGCGGAACGCTCGGGGAGCGCAACTGTGGAACCTTCCCAAGAGGCCGAGGACGGCTGGACAAAGACCTGCGAGGAGATCGCGAACATGACGCTCTTCCCGAAGGTCGAGTCCTGGATCTTCGGCGCCAACATCCCCGGCAAGAAGAACACGGTTATGTTCTACATGGCCGGCATCGGCGCCTACCGGCAGCAGCTCGAGGCCGTCAAAAATGACGGCTACAAAGGGTTCGTCTTCAACTGAAGCGAATAACACCCCAGGCGGCTGACACCACTTTTCCGAAGAAGAGATCTCATTCGCCACTATTAAGTCGCGTATAACGGCAAAAGCATCTCCGTCCTGTCTATGCGATGACGGGTTGGCGACGGACGGAATCCGGGCGTCGGGCCGCCAGCATCCGGTTGAGCACAGCCACGCCGATGGCAGCCGGCAGGGCTTTGCAGACCTCCTGGGACCCACCGCTGTCACGTCCAGTCAAAGCCCGCAACCAGTTGGCCGCTTACGGCACGCTGTGCCGGGCTGTCGATCCAGCCATCCTGCCGGCCTATCGACGCCATCGGGAACGCGACCGAAGCTGCTTCCCCCCGCCGACGTGAGCAAACCGGATCGCAAGCACCGGCAGCACGAGCAGCGTCAGCACAGTCGAACTGCACAGACCGCCAAGGATGACAATGGCCATTGGTCCCTGGATCTCCTGCCCCGGCAAGTTGCTGCCAAGTGCAATCGGCAACAGGCCCAGAGCCGTCACCAACGCGGTAATCAGGATTGGCGACAACCGATCCATCGCCCCCATTCGTGCGGTCTCCGCCGACCAGGGCAGCCCCTCGACCTCAACTAACGTGCGATAGTGGGATAGCAGCATGATGGCATTGCGCAACGTAATCCCAAACACCGTCACGAACCCGACCGCCGCCCCAAGCGAAACCGTCAACCCTGCTATCCAGACCGCGGCGATGCCCCCAACCAGCGCAAGCGGAGCATTCACCAGCAGCAGAGCAACAAGTCGTGGCTGCGGCAGCGCAATGACCAGAAGGCCAACAATCGCCGCCATCGCCAGAGCAGCATGCAGCGCCAGCTCAAGCTCCGCTCGGCCAGACGCCGTGGCGGTCCCGCCAATGCTGAAGTAGTTTCCCGGCGATAAGGGTATTTCCGACAGCATCTGTTGCGCGCGCGCGACGAAAGCGGATGCCTCGCTGTCCGATACATTCACGGAGACAACCTGAACGCGCCGGCCACCCGCGTGCAGGATCTGATCTCGCCCAGCCTCGGCCTGAATACGCGCCAAAGTGCCAAGCCGGACGACCCCGCCTGAGGCCGTCGAAAGTGGGATCGCACCCACCGCCGCGGGATCGGTTCGCAGCGCGGGCGGCAAAACGACAACAATAGGAAACGACCGGCCGGCTGTGTAAACCCGGCCAACCGTATCGCCGGCATACATGGTGCGGATCGTACCGAGAACCTGATCGGCGGTCAGCCCGTATTGCAGCAGGGCAGTGCGATCCAGAACCACCGACACCTCCGGCCGGCCAGGCGGTGCGGCAATATTTACGCCGTTGGCGCCTGGGATCTTCTGCAACGCCTTGGCGATGCCATCCGCATCACCGTCAAGCTCGGGCAACGAGGAACCGTAGACGGTGATGACAACCGGAGCCGTCTGGCCCGACAGCGTTTCGTGGATCCGCTCCACCAGGAAGGTATTGGCGGTCCAGCGCACCCCGGGAGCACCTCGAACGGCAGCGAGGATCCGACCCTGCAACGACGCGTCCTCGCCTCCCTCGGGGGTTAGCGTCACATCCATCTCGGCCTTGTTCATGCCGGCATGCTCGTTCGACAGTTCGGCATGTCCGGCGTGCAGCGCCACGCTGACCACCTGAGGCATCTGCTGCAGAACGCGCGTCGCTCGCTCGCCAACGGCCAGCACCGCGTCCAGCGAAGTGCCGGGCGCGGTCTCAAGATGCAGGATGAACTGCCGCTCGTGGAACGCCGGCAGGAACTCAGTGCGCAGAAACGGCACGCTCGCGAACGTCACGATGACCAGCGCGGCGACGCTGCCGAGCGTGAGTCCTGGGCGACGCCCGACAGCCGACAGCAAACTTCCGTATCCACGCTTTGCCTGCGCCACCAATGGAGGATCCGCGGGCGTAAGCGGAGCGTTGCCGAGCAGGATCCAGGACAACGCTGGCGTGATGGTCAGGGCCACCACCAGCGAGGACATGATAGCCGCGATGTAAGCAATCGCCAGCGGCACGAACAGCCGCCCCGCCACGCCTGACAGGCCCAGCACCGGCAGAAAGACGATGGCAACGGCCAGCGTGGCGAAGATGATGGCGCCACGTACTTCCAGCGATGCCTCCAGAACCACCTGGGAAGTCGGGCGCGGTTGCGCCTCCCTCCGATTCTCGCGTAACCGGCGATAGATATTCTCCACATCCACCACGGCATCATCGACCACCTCGCCGATGGCGATGGCGAGGCCGCCGAGCGACATCGTGTTCAGGCTGAAGCCCAGCCAGTCCAGCGCCACGATCGCCATCAGCAGGGACGACGGAATGGCGACGAAGGAGATGACCGCGGTGCGCCAGTTCCGCAGCGCCAGGAACAGCACGGCCAGAATGAGCGCGGCGCCGAGGATCAGCGAATCGCGTAGATGATGCAGCGCCGTCAGCACGAACGAGGCGGGGCGTAGAGCATCCGGCAATAGCACCACGCCGTCCGACTTCAGTGCCGGCGCAAGGACCGCCAACTCGCGGTCGAGCGCTGCGGTGACACTCAACAAATCCGCGCCGGATTGGGCACTGATCGCCAACAGCACACCGGGGTGCGGTCCCACCAGAGCACCGCTGGTCGGCGGCGGTGGCGCGTTGGCGATATGTGCGACGTCACCCAGCGCGATGGTGTAGCCGTCGCGTTGGACCACCAGACTATCGGCCAGGTCGCGTGGCGTCAGGGTCTGGCCGTATGCCTGGACGACCACCTGCTGATTCGGAGTTCTCGACCGTCCCGGTGCCTAAGGTGGCGCTCGCCCGCCGCGCCGCGTTTGTAAGCTGATCGAGGCCAATCCCCGCCTCGATCATTCTGTCCGAGTCGAATTGCACCTGCAGCTGTTCCGGTCTTGCTCCGAAGATCGTGACATCCGCCACCCCGTGCACCGACAGCAACGCGGGCCGCATCGTCCAGCGCGCGATCTCCGTCAGCTCCATCAACGACAGGGTCGGCGAGGACAGCCCAACGGACAGGACATCGCCGGTTGATGACCGTAGCGGCGCGATCGTGGGTGTTGCGCCATCAGGCAGCGAGCCCGCCAACGGCGCCAACCGCTCGGCCACCAGCTGGCGGTCCCGGAAGATATCCGTGCCCCCATCAAACACTGCATTGACGACGGACAGCCCGGTCGAGGTTTGAGACCGCAGCGTGATCAGACCAGGGATGCCGTTCACGGCGTCCTCCACCGGCGATGTCACCAAGCCCTCGATCTGTTCGGCGGCGAGGCCAGAGACCGATGTATCGATCGTCACTGTCGGCGGCGCGAATTCAGGGAACACGTCGTAGCGGGCGGTTATCGTGGCAAACACGCCCAGAGCGGCGATCGCCAAAGCCGCAAGAAGCGTCAGACCGGGAAACCGCAGACAGAATGTGATGAGATAGCGCATCGACCCTGGTCAGTCGTCGTCGTCAGATCCAGCGGTCCCGCCACTGGCGGCCTGCGCCTCTGACAGCAGCAGAGCCGATCCCGCCACCACGATGGACACGCCGGGCTTCAGCTCAGCGCCCGGCTCGTCTTTGACAAAATAGCCACCGGTGGTGCGATCCACCGTCGGGAGGACAACCGGCGAGAACTCCGTCTTGCCGCTCTTGCGGTAGACGATCGGTGTGGCCGAGCGCCAGACCACCGCGGCGGCCGGAATCAGCACCCCGGATGCCTCCGGTCCGGTCGCCATATCCACGCGCAGCGGAAGGCCAACGGGCGGACAGGCAGTTCCACTACCCAGATAGTAATAGCCGACACCATTTCCGTTCGGAGACTGCGGCGACTGACCCACCAGCCGAAGCCCGAGCGCGGGACCACTCGGCGGGCGGGCCATCGCCTCCGGCGGCGCGGCCTCGAGATCCGAACCGAATGGCGCTGTCGCCTGCACCAGGCAGGCTGACCCGGTCCAGATTTCTGCCAGCTTGCCATCCCCGGTCTCGATCGCCGCCGCCAGGGCCGCGCCCCAAATGGCACGAATGCCGGCTTCAAGCGCCCGCAGCCTGGACTTCGCCACGACCTGGCCCGCTATAGCCACCTGCTCGGCGGACTGAGTGGACTGGTAATCGGCCATCGAGACATTCCCTTGGGCGCGATACAAGCTCGCGGTGCGCTTCGCTTCATCCTGAGCCAGCTTCAATTTGGCCTCCGCGGCGGCAATATCCGCCCTCGCCTCGGCGGATTGAGAGGACAGCGCGGCAAGGCGCGCCGGGTCGACCACTTGGCCAAAAGCCGCAACCGTCGGCGCATGGCGCACCGCCTGGAGCCTCTCCAGCTGGATGCCACCTGCTGCAATGCCGTCCTCCGTCAGCTTAACCGGGGCCAACACGGTCTGTCCCTGCGCGGACGACAGCAGAGCGAGCAGCAGCAAGCCTGCGGCGAGCGGCAGACACCGCATGATCATTTCTCCTTCACGCCGATGAACTTGTGGTGGAACGCGTCCTCGAGATGGCCGAGCGCGATGCGTTCGTCGGCGCTGGCCGCCAGCGCCCCGAGTTGAGTCTGAGCCCGTGCCAGCTCTGCCCCGGCAAGCTGGAGCCTGCCGATCTGGCCGGCCTGAAACGCGGCCCGCTCGGACCGCACCGTCTCGTCAGCCAGCCGGAGCAATCCCTGCGTCCGCTGGGCCTCCTCATGACTGGCCCGCCAGTCCGTCACCGCGGTCTCGACCTCGCCGAGCACGGTCGTCTGCGCCTTTTCGAAGTCGGCGGCGGCCACCTGCCGGGCGGCACGCGCTTTTGCAATAGGCCCCTGGTTCTGGTCCAGGATCGGCAACGGCAGGGAGATCCCCAGGCTGAACTGGTGCTGGCCTTGATTGTATTGATAGCCCGGCCCGATGCTCAGGTCCGGATACTGGCGGGCCACTTCGAGTCGAAGCGCTGCCTCGGCGGCCTCATAGCGGGCCAGCGCATCCAATACTTCCGGCCGTTGCGTCAGCGCCGAAAGGCGCAACGCATCCAGATTGGTGACCGGCGCAAGCCGATCCATCTCGGACAGGTCGATCCGCGCTGCTTCGATCGCCACGACCGGAACGCCTACGGCGGCAGCCAGGCCCGCTGCCGCGAGATGCTCCTGCCGCTCGGCCGCGGTGAGACTGAGCGCTGCCTGCGTGTCGGTCAGCCGCTGTGCGCCCACTGCCGCGGCGGAAACCGCGCCGGCGTCATACCGCTCCGAGGTCAGTGTCGTGACCTGATGAGCGGCTTCGTTACAGGCGCGCGCCAGTGCCAGCCGTTTGCGGGCAGTCCACAGCTCGATCAGCGCCGAACGCACCTGACTACGAAACTGCCAGGCGGCCAGGGCAAGCTGCTGGCGTGCCGAGTGTGTCCGCTCCCGCGCCTCGGCGATCGCCGCCGAGCGTTTTCCAGCGGTCTGGATCAGTTGGCTGATCGAAGGTCCGGCTTCCCATGGTGAGGGATCAAACAACGCGGTGTAATAGCTCGTGCTCAGCGAAAGCACCGGGTTAGTCCACTCGGCCGCTGTGCGTTCTCCGGCTTCGGCCGCTTGGATCTGCCCGAACGCTATTCTCGCGTCCGGCCGGTCGTAAGCCGCTGCCGCAGTCAGGGTCGCCAAATCCCAGCGGACCGGCGGAGCTGTCCGGTGCAAACTGACCGACACGAAATGAAGCAAATCCGGATCGTTGAGGTTGCGTGTCTGCAAGCCGCGTGCGGATGCCGCCGGATCAAGCGGCTGAGCCTGATAGCGAGCACACCCCTGCAGAACGCCGAGGCAGCAGAGGGAAGCTGCCACCACGATCGCATTCGTGACCGGATCGGCACGTCTTGCCATCTAGTGTATATCCCTCCCGGTGCTGACGCGAAGCTGACGCGCAGGGGGACGAGATGTGAAAATTCTGCTCGTTGAGGATCATCTCGCGGTAAGCGAGATCGTCGCCGATTACCTACGCCACCGGGGTTTCGCCATTGATGTCGTGCGGCGCGCCGACGAGGCTCTGGCGGCCAGTCGAGTGACCCGATACGACGCCGTCATCCTCGATTTGGGCCTGCCAGACGCCGATGGGATGCATGTGCTCAACGAACTGCGCCGCGGGTCTGAGGCCAAGATCCCGGCGATCATCGTCACCGCGCGCGACGGGCTGGAAGATCGGGTCGACGGCCTCAATGCCGGTGCGGACGACTATATCGTCAAGCCGTTCGAGCTCACCGAACTTGAAGCGCGTCTGCGGGCTGTCCTGCGGCGACCGGGCCCGCGTCCGCACGCGATCTACCAATATGGCGACCTCAACTTCGACCCGTCACGGCAATCGGCGGCGGCGGATAACCGCCCGCTCGATCTGACCCGTCTCGAGGCACTGGCGCTGCAGGAGCTGGTCCGGGCGGCCGGACAGGCCGTGGTCAAGGACACGCTGGAGGACCGGCTCTACGGTTTCAACGATGATGTCGGCGTGAATGCCCTGGAAGCGGTGATCTCGCGTTTGCGGCGACGCCTCGCGGCAGCGGGTTCGGCAGTGTCCATCGAGTTGTTGCGCGGCATTGGCTATCGTCTTCGCATGGGCGGACCGGCATGAGGTTGCTCGACAGCCTGCGTCGTCGTCTGGTCGTCGCCATGCTGTTGGTATTTGCACTCGGGGTCGGTGGCGCGATCTTCGCCTGGCCGTTCGAGGGCAAGGGGGCGTTACTCAATCATTTCGACGTCAATTGGGTCGAGGATCCTTATCAGGACGTCCTGGTCCTGCTGATCTTCACTGCCGCGGCAATCTTCATCATCGTCCTGGTCAGTGGCTGGACCCTGCGGCACCTGCGGGAGGCAGCGCGCGAGGCGGCCCGCGTCGGTCCTCGGAATCCGGAGGCGCGGATTGCCGTCGACCGGTTGCCGCGCGAAATCCGCCCCTTGGTTTCTGCCGTCAACGCCGCGCTTGAGCGCATGGCTCGGGCCTATGATGCCGAGCGCCGCTTTGTCGCCGATGCCGCGCATGAACTGCGGACGCCGCTGACTGTCCTCAGTCTGCGTCTGCAACAGGCGCATCTGAGCGGCGCGCCGAACTGGGGCCAGATCGAGCGAGACGTCGCCCAGATGACCCGCGTCGTCAGCCAACTGCTCAATCTCGCCCGCAAGGGGATCGCCGAAGCAGAGGATCGGGTCGGCCTCGACGTGGTCGATGTTGGTCGAGCGGCGCGGGAGGCCGCCGCGCTTATTCTGCCACTGGCCGAGGCAGCGCAGCGTTCGGTCGAGCTCGAGCTGCCGGAGCGTCTGCCGGTCCGCGGCCGGGCCGGTGATTTGCAGGACATGCTGCGGAATTTGCTGGAGAATGCAGTTGTTCACGGGCAAGGAACGATCTGTGTCAAAGGGCTGTTATCCCAAAGCAATGATAAGCCCCCTCAGGTGGCAATTATCGTATCGGATCAAGGCAGCAAACTAGCACTGACCGACAGGGACCGGTTGTTCGACCGCTTTCGCAAGGCTGATGCGACCTCAAATGGCAGCGGCCTCGGCCTGGCGATTGTGCGAGAGGTTGTCCGAGCCCACGGCGGGACCGTCCAGTTCGCGCCCGGACCGGATACCGTTGTCCAGGTTCTGCTGCCCGTTTGCGAGGTTTGATCGGGCCGGTCTTCGAACGCTTCCGCGTCCAGGGTTGACAACCCTTATGCTCAATCCCAGCATATCTGATTATACTCACCTAGAGCATATCAGAATGGACGCAGGTGTGAGTTCTCCACTGTGTGGACGAGGGCGTAGTCTCAACGGAATGGGGGGCCGGACATGCGCGCCGTGACCCCGATCATACGCCATATCGGCCCGGCCCCGGTGATCGTCGGCGGCGGTATCGCCGGGCTTATGACGGCGCTACGCCTGGCGCCGATGCCGGTCGTTGTGCTCGCCAAAGCTG
Source organism: uncultured Alphaproteobacteria bacterium (assembly GCA_963772355.1). Taxonomy (GTDB): domain Bacteria; phylum Pseudomonadota; class Alphaproteobacteria; order Acetobacterales; family Acetobacteraceae; genus Rhodopila. The sequence continues at coordinate 160,909 of CAVYXX010000009.1, forward strand.
CGCTGCAGACCGAGGCCTCCAGCGTCTGGGCGCAAGGAGGCATCGCCGCCGCCATTGGGCCGGATGACGATCCCGCGCTGCACCTCGCGGACACGCTCGCTGCAGGCGACGGCCTGTGTGACGCCGATGTCGCCCGACGGGTCACCGCAGCCGGGCTGGCCGCCGTCGAGATGCTGCTGCAGTACGGTGTACGTTTTGACCGTGATCCGGCTGGAACGATGCGCCTGGGCCGCGAGGCGGCGCACGCTCGACGCCGCATTGTTCATGCCACGGGCGATGGCACCGGTAAGGAGATCATGCGGGCGCTTGCGGCCGCGGTTCGGGAGACGCCTTCGATCACCGTGCTGGAAGATTTCGAGGTGCGCCGATTGATGCTTGTCGACGACATGGTAAGCGGCGTGCTGGCGGCATCGGCATGCGGTCCGGTGCTGCTGCCCACCAGCCGGGTCGTGCTAGCGACCGGCGGCATCGGCGGGTTGTTCCTCCACACCACGAACCCGCGGGGATCGTTTGGTCAGGGTCTCGCACTTGCGGCGAGGGCCGGGGCCGCTTTGGTTGATCTGGAGTTTGTCCAGTTCCACCCGACGGCGCTCGATGCCGGAGGTCATCCGCTGATGTTGGTCAGCGAGGCAGTGCGTGGCGAGGGCGCGACACTGATCGACGAAACCGGGGCGCGCTTTATGGCCGGCATCCCGGGTAGCGAGCTTGCCCCGCGTGACGTCGTCGCGCGCGCGGTCTGGCGCCACCTGGCCGACGGCCACCGCGTGTACCTCGATGCTCGAGCCGCGCTGGGCGGCGAGTTTGCCGAGCATTTTCCGGTGATTGCCGCTGCGTGCGCGAGGGTCGGGATTGATCCCGCGATGCAATCGATCCCGGTCCGTCCGGCGGCTCATTATCATATGGGGGGCATCGCCGTAGATTGGCACGGACGCAGCACGCTCCCTGGCCTGTGGGCATGTGGCGAGGTCGCCGGCACCGGACTGCATGGCGCCAATCGCCTCGCCAGCAACTCGCTGCTGGAGGCCGTTGTTGGCGCGGGATCGGTGGCTGCCAGCGTCGCGGAGGCGCCCTCTGGACGGGATCGGCCGGGCACCGTTGTCAGTATTCCCGAAGCTGCTGATCCGGAAGCGATTCGGCCAACTCTGTCGCGGGCGGCCGGAGTGCTGCGTACACACGACGGTCTGGCAACTGCAGTCGCAACTCTCCTGCCCCTGATCCGATCGGACAGCCCTGAAGCGGACCCTGCACTCGTCGCGATGCTGATTGCCGTCGCCGCGCTGCGCCGGTGCGAAAGCCGGGGTGCTCACTTCCGCAGCGATTTCCCGGTGCCTGATGCGGCCTGCCGGCACCGCCGCACCCTGACCTTGGAAACGGCGTTGCAAACCGCGCGAGAGGTTGCGGACAAATCGCCGGAGCGATGCCGGGCTGAGCAGGCTTTCTCCTGTGCGAAGTGAGATACTGGCACGTGCGCCCGCTTCCTCGGCTCATGCACCGACCACGGCGTTCGGCGGCGCGAGGGCGACCGCGGCCTCACTGGTAAGCAGCAGGAAGGTGAAGGTTTCCTGCAGGTACAGGGTGACCGCTGCGTCGGTGTGGCTGGAATAGCCGATGGAGACGTCCTGGCCGATATGCAGGTCGAAGTCACCGCCGCGGGTGGTCAGGACAAACCCGCCGGCAATTGCCGGAGCCCAGATGATTTCGCCGCTGATCAGGCGCTTGATGTGCTCCAGGACCGGATAGCCGTGGTCGCGGGTCTCGCTCAGTCCGGTGTAGGCGTCGGCGCCGAGCACCACGGAGTAGGGGCCGTTGACCCCGACCAGACGCAACTGGCTCAGGGCTTGCGCGATTACGTCGGGATAGTCCCGCAGGTCGGTCGGCAGGGTCATGATCGGGTTGCTGGTGCCCTTGCGCACCCCTTCGATGCCGGCGGCCGGGTAACCTTCGAACACCGCCCGGTCTTCCGCGAACGCGATACGCCGGGCGGCATCCTTCACCGGCTGCCAGTCCGAGTTGTTGGAGCCACGCTCCACGTCGTCGATCTGCTGGCAATCCAGTTCGAACGGGACGCGCAGTTCGACGACTGGCTTGACGATGCGCTGGCGCGCCAGGATACCCTCGGCGGGCGCCTCGATCCCGTCCAGATGGCCGGTGCCGACCGCGGACAAGGTGGTGCCTTGCGGGCCTTCGACGTCAACCACGCGCCGCGCGGCTAGGTAGCGCTTGAGGGTGCGTGACGCTTCCTCCTCGATCTGGGCCCATGCCGCATCGGAGATCGGGGCCAGTTCACGATGCAGGTTATTCATGCGCAGGACTTCCTTTGAGGGAACCGATGCCGAGCGAGCCGTCAGACGGTGGCGTCATGGGCTGCGGATTTGACTTTGGGGCAGGGACTGGGTCGAGCGAGGGTTCATCCGGCCTCACGTCGTCCAGGAATGTCGCGGACGGCACGAAGAACAGACCGCCGGTCACCGCTCGGCTGAAATCCAGCAGGCGATCGTAACTGCCGGGTGGCCGGCCGATGAACATGTTCGTCAGCATCTGTTCGGTCACCCGCGGCGAGCGGGAATAGCCGATGAAGTAGGTGCCAAATTCACCTTCGGAGGGCCGGCCGAACGGCATGTTGTCGCGCAGGATCTGCAGCTCCTGCCCGTCCTCCGTGATCGAGGTCAGCGCGTTGTGGGCGTTTGTCGGCTTGACCGCGTCGTCGAGTTCGATGTCTGACAGCTTGGTGCGGCCGATGATGCGTTCCTGCACCTCCGTCGGCAGCGCGTTCCAACCGGCCATATCGTGCAGGTATTTCTGCACGATGACGTAGCTGCCGCCGGCGAACGTGGCATCCTCCTCGCCGATCAGCGTGGCGTCCATCGCCTCCTGTTCGACCGGGTTTTCCGTGCCGTCGACGAAGCCGATCAGGTCGCGGGCGTCGAAATAGCGAAAACTCTGGACCTCATCCACCGGCGCCACCGCATCGCCCAGCCTTGTGGTGATCTGGGTGGCCAGTTCGAAGCAGAGGTCCATGCGTTGGGCGCGGATATGGAACAGCAGATCGCCCGGTGTGGCGACGGCGTGCCGCGATCCCGCGCGGAGTTCGCGGAACGGGTGGAGCTCGGCTGGTCTTGGTTGACCGAACAGCGTGTCCCAGGGGTCAGAGCCGAACCCCATGATGCAAGACAAATTGCCCCGCTGGTCACGGGTGCCCACCGCGCGCAGCAGCGCAGAGAGGTCGGCACAGAGCGAACGCACCGCGGTGCGAGCTGCAACGCCGGGGTTGATCGTGACCACCAGGAAGATCGCGGCGCTGGTCAGGGGAGCGACGACCGGCTGGGGGATCGCGCGTGGTACGTTCGGCGCTCCGGTCGTGGTCATCGGGTCGCACTCCAGCCTCGGGGCACTCGGATTGGGTTGCGGGAACTCGGCGCGAGGAGTGAGGCGCCACGGCAGGTCGCAATGATGCGTCAGGCGGCGGCTGGGCGCAAGAAAGGCGCTATGGAGCCAGCAGTTCTAACTGCGATTAGGCGCTGTCGCGGTGAGTTTTGGAATACAGCAGGTTGAGCGAGAAGGGGAATTGGCAGAGGATTGAGAGCTTCATCCCCCGCTTCAATGCCACAATGGCGATGTCGTCCCGCTGGACAATGAAAAGGAAGCCGACAGGTGGCGTGAGATGTCCAAGCGGTCGGATTTGCGAGGACTTACCGGTGCAATCAAGAAAATTGAAAAGACGGGCTATCCGAGCGGGGTCGCTCCGTTCGGCACGCCGATCTGCGCGAGTGCATCCAAAATGGCGCTGGACCAAAGCGGCTGGTTCTGTTCCTGCGGCGTCGTCGGGTGGGTCGTCTTGACGGACGTCGTGACGGGGGTTTTGGGTGCGTCGGACGCGGCACGGCGGCTCTGGACGCTGTTGCGATGCGCCTCGATGGCGGCGCGCGCCTGCTCCATCGCGATCTCCATATCGGCATCGGGGACGTCGTTCACCGGTTCCGGCACCGGATCGGGGATCGCTGGCGGCAGATCGCAGTCAAGGCGTCTATCCAGGGCTTTTTCGGTGTTCAGAGCGGAGCGATTCAGACCGTTGGCGCAGCCGCGGTAGCGGATTTGCATGGACTGAGACATCTCCGCGGTCTTCGCCTCCGCGAGGACGTCGAGCGTGGTCATCCCGAGGGCGATGATCTGGGCGGCCTGCAGCATCTCCGCTCGGGTGCGGGTGGCGTAGGAGGCGATTGTATCGATGATTTCGCTTCGGGCCCCTCGTATGTCCTGGGTGTGGATACTGAAGTAGGGCATCAGGAAGGCGATGATGCTTTCCAGGAAGTGGTTTGGCGGGAGGGACATGGGCGACCGTCGCGGTGAGTGGTTGTGCATTTGTTCTATTGCAGGTTGCGCCCGCGTGTCAAGAACATAAAAAGAACGATTCTGATCGGAATGAAAGAAAGCTTCGACGAACGTGCCATTCGAGCCGCCTGATGGCTGGAATTGCGTGCTCCACGCTGATCCACGCTGCCGCCGGACGACTGTTGCGCGGATTTTGTGCGGATCTCGCTCTGCGCAGCGGAGATCAGGCGTCCCGCTGCGTCGTCTAGGCTTTTGTTTGATCTCGTGATTCACGCCTTCTGACTGGGTCAGCCTCAGGCGATTACGCGCTAGGCGCCCGTTCCTTCGATGAAACAGATGATCTTGGAGCCGGCCCAGCAAGCGACCCCTTCGCCGGTGGGGTTGTCCAAGCGGTGCAGGACGCTGTTCTCGGGGACGTCGACCCAGGCGTAGGGGGGATTTTGCCAACGCGCGAACTCTTCGCCGATGAACGCCTGGAAATGGCCGTCAACGATCCGATACCGAACCATCCGGCAGTCGGAGCGATCGCAGCAGGACAGGTTGGTCTCGGGCTGGCGGAGGCTTTTGAACCAGGGCGCCAGATCAGGATCGGCGCCGGGGGGAGGGGCGGCCCGAAGCGAGGGCTGATAGCTGTAGAGCAAACCTGCCGCGACAAGCGTAGGGATCAGCCGTCCTGGCATCCGATCTATCCTCCTATGCACAAGCTCTGGTCAGGCTGGCATTGGTGATCTTACGTCGGATGGATATTTTTTGTAGCCCGCAAACCGCACCGAACATCGCATCGACAACGGGTGGTATGAACGAGCAGGGACTCCACGCTCCGCGTCAGCATCCGGACGACATGTCAAGATCTGTGCGGATTTCCCGGACTGGCATATACCAGAGGTAGTCAGAGTGGCAGTGACTGTTCGCGACGACAATATGTTGCAGTAAAGTTTTTAGATACCTAGTTCCAGGCGTCAACTAGATCTCGGAGATCCCTCTGCGAGGATTAAGCCGGTCCACCGAGTTCATCACCGAGCTCTGCAATAATATCCGAATCGGACGGCGACTTACCTTTATCAGACGCCGACTTACCTTCGCTCCGGCTCTCCTGCGAGACAGCCTCTCCACTGTGCCGAGGCGGCCTTGAATTCGCAGATTTGTCCGGTCTTGCGTTGGGCCGATCGCTCTCGCTCATGGGCATCTCCTGGGGTATAATCTTCAAACGTTGACGGCGGGATCAGGTTGCCTGAACGATGGATCGAGGTCTCCAGGCGTTTCCATCGCCTTCGATCCAAGCAACCGCGGCCGACCCCAACACATTGGGTGTACAAGAGACATAGGAGGGGCTATGGCCTCGGTGAAATGGTTGGCCGTGATGCCGTTCCTGGGCGTTTTGGTCGGTACCCCGTATTTTAACCGTGTCGAGCCCCTGATCCTGGGTATGCCACTGATACTGGCGTGGATCGTCCTGTGGATCGTCCTCACCGCGGTTATCATGGCGATCATCTATCTGATGGACCCTGCCAACGGTGAAGGGCCACGGGCCCCCAGATGACCCCCGCTCTTACCATTATTTTCGTGACCGTCGCCGCGGTAGTTCTGCTGGGGTTGCGCGCCAGGCACGGTAAGACAATGGACCTGGAGCAGTGGACGGTCGGCGGCCGGGGCTTCGGCACGATCCTGGTCTTCGTGTTGATGGCTGGCGAAATCTACACGACGTTCACCTTCCTCGGCGGCAGCGGTTTCGCCTATGGGCATGGCGCGCCGGCCTTCTACATCCTGTCCTATGGCTGCCTGGCGTATGCGCTATCGTATTGGCTACTGCCACCGATCTGGCGTTACGCGAAAGAACATCGGCTGATCACTCAGCCGGATTTCTTCGCGCGCAAATATGACAGTCCCGCGTTGGGCGTTCTGGTTGCGGTAGTCGGCATCGTCGCATTGGTCCCCTATCTGGTGCTTCAGCTCAAGGGTTTGGGTATCATCGTTGATACGGCGGCTTATGGCGCGATTTCTTCCACAGCCGCAATCTGGATCGGGGCTGCCACCGTAACGGCCTATGTAACGGTTTCCGGCATCCACGGATCCGCCTGGACAGCAGTGGTGAAGGACACCTCGATCCTTGCGGTTGTGCTGTTCCTGGGCATCTATCTGCCGCTGCACTACTACGGCAGCTACGGCGCGATGTTCGCGGCGATCCAGACAGCAAAGCCCAACTTCCTGGCGCTGCCGGCGCAGGGCGAAAGCCTGGCATGGTTCGATTCCACGGTGCTGCTGACCGCGCTGGGATTTTACATGTGGCCGCACACGTTCGGCTCGCTGTACACCGCGAAGGAGGAGCGAGCCTTCCGCCGCAACGCCGCGATGCTGCCGCTGTATCAGCTCATTCTGCTGTTCGTGTTCTTTGCGGGCTTCGCCGCGATCCTGCAGGTGCCGGGTTTAAAAGGGGGCGACATAGATTTGTCATTGCTCCGCCTCTCGGTGCAGACCTTCGATCCTTGGTTCGTTGGTGTAATCGGGGCCGCCGGCGTGCTCACCGCCATCGTACCGGGTTCGATGATCCTGATAGCCGCGACAACCCTTCTTGCGAACAACATTTTCCGCTTTTTCCAACCCGAAGCGCCGGACGCAATCATCGGCCGCCTCGCCAAGGCGCTGGTTCCAGTCGTGGCGTTGGTTTCGGTGTTGTTCACCCTGCGCGGTGGCACCACGATCGTCGCCCTGCTGTTGATGGGCTACAGCTTTGTGACGCAGCTATTTCCGGCGTTAGTTGCCAGCTTGCTGCCGCGTAACCCTGTCACCAAGGAAGGCGCTTTCGCCAGTATATGTGCCGGCGTCGCGACAGTCGCGGCGACCAGCCTGACGCACACGACCATGTCCCTGCTGTTCCCGTTTTTGCCGCAGGCTCTGCGCGACCTGAACATCGGTATCGTCGCGCTGATGTTGAACGTGGTAACATTGGTGATCGTCAGTGCCGTCACCCGCCGGCGGCCGGTCGGAGCCTTTTCTTCCTGAAAACCCGCCTGACAGTCATTGCTGTTGGCTGCCGGGTATGGCTCCCGCGCAACAAGGGCGATGGTGGAGGGCTGGCGAGTAACCTCAACATCGGCCTCTTCAGCGAGGCTCCATAGTGATATTCTCCAGTCCGCTCGACCTCACAGGAGAGGGAAAATGCAACAACCATCGCACGACCAGTCGAAGCCGTCGGCCGATGTCCAATCCGCCGAATCATTCCGAGGATCTGAGCGGGCGTTCAAGGATGCCCAAGCCCAACACATACAAGATGTGAAAGCCGCGGCCGCGGAACGTCGGCACGAACAGGTCGAGAAGATGATCAACACGAAGGTCAGCGATTCTGACTGGGGTGAGCTGATTCACAATGCCCAGAAGGCCGCGGAACATGGCGAGAAGCAATATCTATTGTTGCGCTTTCCTAGCGATCTTTGTACGGATGATTCGCGGGCGATCAATAATCCGCCGAATGACACTTGGCCGGAAACCCTGCGTGGCGAAGCCGCGGAGATTTACCAACGGTGGAATGCGACGCTCCGACCGCACGGTTTCAATCTCTCGGCGCAGGTGCTTGATTTTCCGCAAGGAAAGCCGGGCGACGTCGGTTTGTTTCTGCGCTGGGGCGAGTAGTTGTAATTCGGTTATTTCGGACTGGTGGGGAGCAAGTCCCACTTATTCCGCCGGCCGCCGCTGAGCCATCGAATATCGGATGCCAAAAGGCCAGCCTTGAAGACCCTCCTGATCGTGTTCCATTCGCTGACCGGCGGCACTCGCCAGATGGCCGAAGCGGCGGCGACTGGCGCGGCTTTCGAACCGGAGGTCACGGTGCGGCTGCTGACTGCCGGGGATGCCGAACCGGACGATGTTCTCGCTGCTGACGGCTACATTTTTGCGACGCCCGAGAACCTCGCTGCTATGGCCGGCCGTATGAAGGATTTCTTCGACCGTACGTATTACCCCGCCCTTGATCACATCAATGGGCGCCCATACGCCACCCTGATCTGCGCCGGCAGCGACGGTGAGAACGCCGCTCGACAGATTGCCCGCATCGCCACCGGATGGCGCCTGCGTGCGGTCGCGGAGCCAATCATCGTTTGCACGTACGCACAATCGCCGGAGGCGATCCTGGCGTCGAAAATTATCTCGTCCGCCGATCTCGATCGTTGCCGAGATTTGGGCGCAGCCTTAGCCGGCGGATTGGCGGCCGGCATTTTCTGAAGACCGGTATCGCCGAACGTGGTGACCCGTCTCAAACACCCTGCTCCCGAGGCGGAAGTCAGGCGGGCTCCGTCGGCAGACCAGCACCAGCCAAGTCCTTGAATCCGCCGGCATTGCGCACATCGGTAAATCCCAGGTCGAGGAGCATTTTGCCAGCAAGTGCAGCGCGTCCACCGGAAGCACAGTAAAGAATTACAGGACGATCTTTCCGCAGCGCCGGTTCATGGGTCGGGAGGTCAGAATCGGCCTTGAATTCAAGCAGCCCGCGAGAAATCGCCAGTGCGCCTTTGATCTTCCCGCTGGCAGCAACCTCCGTTCCATCTCGCACATCGACGATCACCGCGTCGGCAGTTTTCACCAAAGAAGCCGCCTCCCCAGGCGAGATCGTAGGCACTGCGGCTCGGGCTGCAGCAAGCATGTCCTTTACGGTTGTCGGCATAACGGCGCTTCCTCCTGTTCTCGATCAATTCAATTCATGCTCAGTCGTGGCAGGCTCGCCCGACTACACCCGAAGGCGCCAGGCGTCCACAGACGGAAAAATTTTCGCGCGACGGAATAAGGTCCCCGCCGATTGCGTCCACAGCCCTGACAGCAACCGGTATCCGACCAGCGGAACCGGGGCGCAACCACAGTGAGGGCCTTACGCATGCGACACTCGTTTCTCGACGGGATCGTGCTCGCCTTGTTTTGCGTACTTGCCGGAGCCGCCCAGGCACAGGATGCCGCAGCGGGCGCGCGCGTCTTCAGGTCGCAATGTAGCATCTGCCACTCCCCGCAACCGGGCCGCAACATCATCGGTCCTAGTCTGTTCGGTGTCGTCGGTCGGCATTCCGGGATCATACCGGATTTTCATTATTCCTCCGCCAACCGAGCCTCCGGACTGGTGTGGAATCCTCCTACCCTCGACAAATATCTGACCGCGCCACGTGAAGTCGTGCCGGGCACCCTCATGAGCTATCCGGGACTGAAGGACGACCACGCGCGCAGTGACCTGATCGCATATTTGGCCAGCCTGCGATAGACGATGCTGTTGAGATGCTTGATTGCGCGGCTAGGCGGCCTCGCCGTCCTCGCCACCCTATTGCTGGCCGCAATCGCCCGGCCGTCAGGGGCAGTACCCTCCTTCGCCGCCCAGACCGGTCAACCGTGCAGCGCATGTCACATCGGCGCCTTCGGGCCACAGCTCACCCCGCTCGGCCGGTCGTTCAAGATCGGCGGCTACACTCAGACGGGCGGCCAGGGCCCGTTGGCGACGATCCCGTTGGCCGGCTTCGTACTCAACTCCTTCACCCACACCAACACGTCACAGCCGCAACCAGCCGCACCGGACTTCGGTCGCAACAACAACGTCGCGCTAGACCAGATCAGCCTGTTTTTCGCCGGACGCATCACCGACTACGCCGGGGCCTTCGTGCAAGGCACCTACGACGGTGTTGGCCACGCATTTTTACTCGACAATACCGATCTGCGTCTGACAACGCTGCTGGATGTCAACGACCGGGATCTGCGCGTCGGGCTTTCCGTAAACAACGGACCCACGGTCCAGGACCCGTACAATTCAACCTTCGCCTGGATCTTTCCGTTCGCCTCGTCCGCTCTTGCGCCAACACCGTCGGCCCAGCCGCTGTTGGCAGGCGGGCTCATCGGCAATTCGATCGGCTCCACGATCTACGCCTGGTACGACCGAAGTCTCTTCATCGAGGGCGGTCTCTACAACACCTATGGACCGACGTTGCTCAATCTGACTGGCGCGACGCTCGGCCCGGGCGCCACCGCCAATCCGGCACCCTATGGGCGGGTCGCCTATGAATGGAACTGGGACAGACAGTCGGCGCATATCGGCGCGGTGGCGCTATACTCCAACCTCAGCCCGGCAAATGGTGAGCGCAGTGTCGACACCTCGTTCGGCCGCGACAGCTACACCGACGTCGCCATCGACGGAGGTTATCAGTTTCTTGGCGACGGCACCAACACGGCGACAATCGACGCGATCCTCACGCATGAGGCCCAGGACCTGAAAGCCTCGACCGCGATGGGAACGTCTACTGGGCCTAACAACCACCTGAACCAGATCCGGCTGAACCTCGCTTACTTTTATCAGAACACTTACGGTCTCAATTTCGGATGGCAGAACACCTGGGGTAACGCGAACCCTGCCCTGTTCGCCCCCCAACCGCTTAGCGGCAGCGCAAACGGCAAGCCGAACAGCAACAGCTTCGTCATCGAGGCCGACTGGGTGCCGTTCGGCAAGGACAACTCCTGGGGCAGACCCCTCGCTAATTTGAAGCTGGGCATCCAGTACACGATCTACACCGAGTTCAACGGCGGCACCAACAACTACGACGGCTTTGGCGACAACGCGAGCGGCAACAACACCCTGTTTCTTTTTGCCTGGCTCGCATTCTGACCCAGCAATCGCGTGCACGTGATGCTTTCGGTGAGAAATATCATCCGGCCCTAGGAATAAAGCGGCCCGTTGAGCGTCCTCCGTCTTGGCAGCACCCGGGGCAGCGGACCCGCCCGAGGGACTGCGGCATCACGTCATTGCACCAGTCAGGAGGAATTTGATGACTTCCGACTCCACCGATACTGCTGATCGCTCGCATGTCCCGTCCTGCGAGATCAGTCATTTTCTGCATCACAGGATGCATATGACCTTCACCGTCACCGACCTCGTCGGCTCCGATCCCTCCGTATCCGCCGCGCAGACTGACCCCAATCTGATTAATCCTTGGGGCCTCGCCGAGAGCCCGACAAGCCCGTTCTGGATCTCCGATAACGGCTCGGGCCTCGCCAGCATCTACAAGACGACATCCTCCGGTGTGACGGTGAATGCTATTACGCCGATCACCATCGCCGTCCCTCCCGGCCAGATGCCCGGCACCGCCAGCCCGACGGGCCAGGTCTTCAACAGCTTCGCGTCCGACGGCGCGTTCACTTTGTCAGACGGATCACCCGCTACATTTTTGTTCGCAACCGAGGATGGAACGATCTCCGGCTGGAACGCTAAAGCCGGCACCCAATCGATCATTGCGGTCGACGAATCGCACAATCCGGCAGACGGCGACGAGGCGATGGGCGCGGGTGCGGTCTACAAAGGTCTCGCGATCGGCCAAGGCGACAACGGGCCTGTCCTGTTCGCGGCGAATTTCCGTCACGGCACCATCGAGACCTACGACCAGAAGTTCAATCTCATCAAAAGTTTCACCGACCCCAACCTGCCGGCGGGCTTCGCTCCGTTCAACGTTCAGGTGCTGGACGGCAAGCTGTTCGTCACATTTGCAGAACAGGATGCCACCAAACATGACGACGTGGCGGGCGCAGGCAACGGATTTGTCGACGAATTCAGTCTGAACGGAACCCTGATCCAACGGGTCGCGTCGAATGGACCGCTCAACTCGCCATGGGGACTGGCAATCGCGCCCGAGAGCTTCGGCAAGCTCGCCGGCGACCTTCTGGTTGGAAATTTCGGTGATGGTATGATCAATGCCTTCAACCTTAATACCGACAAGTTTCAGGGTGCACTGAAGGGGGCGGACGGCAAGCCGATCGTGATCGGTGATCTGTGGGCGATCAGCCCGGGAAATGGCGGTTCGGGCGGGAGTGCCAGCGCCCTCTACTTTACTGCGGGTGTCAAAGACGAGGCTCACGGGTTGTTTGGCAGTATCACACCAAATATGACGTGATACTCAGTATGACCGCGTTTCGTTAAGCGCCCGGTGAAGAAACGGCGCAGTAACTAGCGTCGATCGGGCGTGCCGATCAATTTTTACGCCTTGTCCAGGGTGCGCGGGTGGCTGCCATTGTGGCGGCCGGCTGCTGTGTCATCAGCCAGTGCTCCGAATTGGAAGTAGACGGAAGGCGCAACAAGAAGCAGATTCTCGTCTATAGCGGGTCCAACCAATCTGTCGGCCCCGATCGGCAGCATTGGTACAGTCAACTGACCCTTGTCCGCGAAGGCCTTGTTGTCAATCGGGACATCATTGCGTCGACGCCCCACCAGCTTGCGATCGGCTGGTATGCAAGACGCCCGTCTGCCGCATTCCGCACTTGCGATTGCGTTACCCAGTCTTCTCAATCTTGAACCCTTGCCGTGCGAGCAGCTTCCAAGAGTTCCCCTGCTTCTGCCACACCATAAGCGCGCCGATGCTCACGGGCATGATTTTTTCGTCGATCTCCGCCTCTCCGTTGAATGTGAAGCGGGAGATTGCGTTCGGGCCTGCAACCGTGTTTCTCACGTTGGCAAATTCGAGCGTCTTCCATTTGAGCTTCCCACTGGCGGCGGCGTCGATGAATTCTTCTTTTGTCTGAACCGCGCCGGTCGAATGGCCATAGCTCAGTTGCGCGGCACAAAGCGCGTCGAACGCGGCATGATCGCGGGCCAGCATCGCTTGACGAAAGGCCTCAACCGCCTCGGCAGGTGTCTGCTCATCGGCGGCTCGCGCCGGCAAGACGATCCTGGGCGCGGCAAGCACGACTGCGCCACCAAGGCCGGATGCAGCGATCGAACGGCGAGACACGGTCATTGATTTCCTCCTTTGTTGGGTTTGTTGCCGCTCGGAATCCTAGCATGCGTCTGCTAGGCGCGGTAGCGGCCAGCCACCTGTAGTCGTTTGTTATAGGCCCGGGTTGTACGCTCGCTTCAGAGGGCTACAACTATGCCGCGCCAAAAATTAATCCAAATAGATGCATTAGTACTACTTTCCACCGCCGTAAGTAATACTAAGTGCTAGATCGCCCGAGCACCCGCTTGGGGATCCCTCTAACGGTCTTTCTACGATACGGAGTGCTTCCCGATCCGTTTCTTCTAAATTATGAACGCCGCGATCGACTTTGTGCTCTGGCGGCTGATCGCCGTCTTTGAGATAACGCGCCCGGCAGGAGGGGCGGCTCACCGTGCCCTCGCCTTGACCTCTCGTCCGACCTCCTCAGCCGTCACAGCGAACACCGCTTAAACGTCCAGATTCGCAACCTTCAGCGCATTGCCTACGATAAAGTCGCGCCGAGGCTCTACTACATCGCCCATCAGAGTGCTGAACACTTCGGCCGCATCCTCCGAATCTCCGACTTTCACCTGCAACAGCGTCCGTACCGAAGGGTCCAGAGTCGTCTGCCACAATTGATCGGGATTCATCTCCCCCAGCCCTTTGAACCGCTGCACCGACAGTCCGCGTCGGCCATGCGCGATGATCCGGTCATACGCCGTCGCGGGACCAGCCACTGTTGGCTCCTGCGTATCCAGTTTCAGCCGCGCCGGCACACTGAACCGCTGGGCCAGCGCCGTCGCCCGTTCAGCCAGCCACCTCGCCTCAGCACTGCGCAGCGCCGAAGGTTCCAACGCGTAGCGTTCAGCCACTCCGCGCACCGTTCGAGACAGCGTGAGCCCATTATCCGCACTCACCACCCAGCCTCGCTCAGTCGGCAGCGACACCGAGTTCAGCCGCGTGGCGAAGTCCGGGGCGGCAGCCGTCGCGCGCACCGCGTCAGGGGTTAGCACGCCGGCAATCGCCGCCTGCTCCAGCAGTGCCACCGGGATGACCGACGACAGCCGCCTCAGGTTATGCGACGTCTCCCGCAGCAGGTTGACCTCGCGCCGTAGATCTTCCTTCTCGTGCACATCGTCATTGGCATAGGTCAGCCGAGCATCCGCCAAAGCCTTGTCCAGGAGAAACAATTCCAGCGCGTTATCGTCCTTAAGATACCGCTCATCGTTGCCGCGTTTGGCGCGATACAGCGGCGGCTGAGCAATGTACAGATGCCCGCGCTCGATCAGTTCGCGCATTTGGCGGAAGAAGAACGTCAGCAGCAGCGTCCGAATGTGCGATCCGTCCACGTCCGCGTCGGTCATGATGACGATGCGATGATACCGCAACTTCCCGGCGTCGAACCCGCCTTGGTCGACCGCCCCCGGCCCAATCCCGGTGCCCAATGCGGTGATCAGCGTCCCGATCTCCTGACTGCCCAGCATCCGGTCGAACCTGGCCCGCTCCACGTTCAGGATCTTGCCCTTCAACGGCAGGATCGCCTGGAACTTGCGGTCGCGCCCCTGTTTGGCGGATCCGCCCGCGCTGTCGCCCTCGACGATGAAGATTTCGCACTTGGCAGGGTCACGTTCCTGACAATCGGCAAGCTTTCCAGGCAGCGTCGAAACGTCCAGCACGCCCTTTCGCCGGGTCAGTTCACGGGCTTTCCTGGCAGCCTCACGCGCCGCGGCGGCGTCCATCACCTTTTGGATGATGCCCTTGGCCTCTTTCGGATGGGTCTCGAACCAATGCGACACGGCATCGGCCACCGCGGCCTGAACCACCGGCTGCACTTCGGACGACACCAGCTTGTCCTTGGTCTGCGACGAAAATTTCGGGTCAGGCACCTTCACCGACAGCACCGCGGTCATGCCCTCGCGCATATCCTCGCCGACGAGCTCCAGAGAATCTTTCTTCCCCATGCTCTGCGCGTATTTCGTTACCACCCGCGTCAGCGCCTGGCGGAAGCCGGCGAGGTGGGAGCCTCCGTCGCGTTGCGGAATGTTGTTGGTAAAGCACAGCATTGTTTCATGGAAACTATCGTTCCATGACAACGCAAACTCCGCTCGGATGCCGAACTGATCAGCCGTGGTGCGCAGGCTGATCGGCGGCGTGAAAACCGCGTTTTTTGAGCGGTCGAGCCATTCAACGAAAGCGATTAGGCCGCCGTCATAGCGCATCACACTTTCCACCGCCGGCGCGTGACGCTCATCACGCAGCACCACGGTCATGCCGGAGTTCAGGAACGCAAGCTCCCGCAGGCGCCGTTCCAGCAGCGTGTAGTCATACTCGGTCTTGGTAAACGTCCCCGGACTGGCCTTGAACGTTACTTCGGTGCCGCTGCCGCGATCAGCCGGTCCGACAATCTCCAGCGGGCCATCCGGTTCGCCGTGCTGGAAGCGGATGCGATGCTCCTGCCCGAGGCGCCAGATGCGCACCTCCATCCACTCTGACAGCGCGTTGACCACCGCGGCGCCGACCCCATGCAGGCCGCCCGACACCTTGTAGGAGTTCTGGTTGAACTTTCCCCCTGCGTGCAGTCGCGTCAGCACGACCTCGGCCGCGGACACGCCTTCCTCGACATGGATATCAGTCGGAATGCCCCGCCCATCGTCGCGCACGGTAACGCTGCCGTCGCCGTTCAGCGTCAGTTCGACACGGGACGCAAACCCGGCTTGCACCTCGTCCACCGCATTATCGATGATTTCGAAAGCCATGTGATGCAGGCCGGAGCCGTCGTCGGTATCCCCGATATACATCCCCGGGCGGCGGCGCACGGCGTCGAGGCCTTTGAGCACCGAGATCGAGGCGGCATCATACGCATCTGGGTCAGAATCAGGCGGCGGCGCGGCGTTGTCAGACATGCCGGGGAACAACTCCATTCGGTTGGTGGGGTACTTAGATATATAACATCTAGCGGGACTGGATGACAGGGGAAGCTGCAATTCCGGCTCGAAGAAATCTTCCGTCGGGGTGAAGCACGCTGCCATCCAGGGCGAACGCCTCGGCGTGCTCCGTAAGCGGCAGAAACGTTTCAACATCGGTGCCGGTGATAACGGTCTGGGCCGGCAACGACACCAGGACGCTCCATAGCGCCTGGCGCCGTTCCACGTCCAGATGAACCGCCGGCTCGTCGAGAAGTAGCAGCGGAGCAAACCCTCTGGTCGACGCGATCAGACCGGCATGCGCCAGTATCACGCCGATCAGTAACGCCTTCTGTTGCCCGGTGCTGGCCAGGGAGGCCGGCGTGCCCGTGTTCACATCGGTCAGCCGCATGTCCGTCCGGTGCGCCCCCAGGGCACACGTTCCGGCCGCCGTATCGCGCACACGGTTGACTGCCAACTCCGAGCGCACCCAATCCTCAACCACCAGCGCGGGCTCGGTTTGCAAGCGTTCGGCGATCGGGCAGGCCAAGCCGATGCTGGCCAGAGGAAACAGGCCCATACTCCCCTCCACCCGCGCGTTCAGCCGGGTCACCAAGTCGAGACGCGCGGCAGACGCGGCAACGGCGTGGCGCGCGATGGAGTCCTCCAGCCCAGCCAGCCAGGACGCGTCGTGGCGGCCCTCCGCGAGCAGACGGTTTCGGCTGTGCACGGCGGTATCGTGTGCCGCCATCTCGCGGGCATGACCAGGTTCGAGTGCCCAGACCAGTCGATCAAGGAACCGGCGCCGGCCGGACAGGCCATCCTGAAACAATCGGTCCATCTGCGGGGTCAGCCAGACAGCCGCTACGAGACGGGCGATGTCAGCCTGACCGCGCGGGGGGGCGCCATCCAGGCGAAACACGCGGCGATCTGCGTCGGGCCCGTAGCCCGTGCCGACGGTGCTCTCGCCCTCGGCCGTAAGCAACCGAGCAGCGACGGCCCACGCGCCCGGGCCGCCTTGGCGCGGCAGGTCGACATTGCGCGCGCCGCGCAGGCCACGGCCGGGAACCAGCAGCGAAAGCGCCTCCAGCAGGTTGGTCTTGCCGCTGCCGTTCGGCCCGTACAGCACGCTGATCCGCGACGCCGGCCGCCAGGTCAGCGCGGCGTAACTGCGAAAGTCAGTGATCGTTAGGCGGATGAGACGAAGCACGATCGCAAGATGGTGCCACCGTCCCCTGCCGTGAAGGCGTCCCTACGCTTGATGTCTGCCCCTTCCGGCCACCTGACAGGGAATGGTGTTGTGCTTACAAGCCTGAGAAACCGACACTGGATCACGAGGAGGCGCGGAATGAAGATCAAGGCATTCGTGTTCGACGCTTACGGCACCCTGTACGATGTCCAATCCATCTCCCGCGCTATCAACGCCGCTTTTCCAGGTCACGGCGAATACATCACGCAGGTCTGGCGCCTGAAGCAATTGGAATACAGTTGGCTCCGATCCCTGATGGGCCGCTACGAGGATTTTTCGACCGTCAGTCGCGAATCGCTCGAGTACACCCTGGGCACGCTGGGCTTGGCGGCCGAGAAGACATTGGTTGGGCGTCTTATCGATGCATACAACGATCTATCCCCGTATCCAGAGGCAACGGAAGCGCTGGCAGCTCTGAAAAATTACCATCGCGCAATTCTGTCCAACGGCAGCCCCGGCATGCTGGATGCTCTGGTGCGCAACACCGGCTTGACCAGCCATCTGGATGCCGTGATCAGTGTCGATGAGAACAAGGCGTTCAAGCCTGATCCCCGTGCCTACGAACTCGTCACCGAACGGCTGAATGTGCGTCCGGAGGAGGTCGTCTTCGTCTCCTCCAACGGTTTCGACGTCGCTGGCGCCCGAAGCTTCGGATTTAAAGTCGCTTGGATCGAACGCGTCACCCCGGTTGCGTTGCGCGGCGAACTTCTCAGCGGCGCGAACATCGGGCCGGCCGCGATGTATCGTGCGCTGCGGACGCAGACGGAGACCTTGGGCTTGCCCGCGCACGCCGTGGTGGACTCACTGCTGGCGCTGCCGGGGCTGGTGGAAACGTTCGAGCGATGAACCGATCGGCCATCAGCGGTCGTCGTTTGAAAAGAGCTTCGCAAGACCCCAATGAGCCGAAGACCATTGTCGGCGATCTGCCTGATCAACCCGTGGCGCGACGGCTGATCCGCTACACCACTGCGGCAGGCACCAGAACCTCCCGCGCCGGCGTGAAACGCAGCCCCAACGCCTGCGCAACCGCTCGGTGCGTCACCCGCCCGGCGTCGATGTTCAGTCCCTCGGCCAGATGCGGATCATCTAGCATCGCTTGACGCCAGCCCTTGCCGGCGAGCGCCAGCACGAACGGCAACGTAGCATTGGTCAGTGCGTAGGCTGATGTCTTAGCCACTGCCCCGGGCATGTTCGTCACGCAATAATGCACCACCCCCTCCACCACATAGGTGGGGGCCGAGTGCGTCGTCGGCCGACTGGTCTCGAAGCACCCGCCTTGGTCGATTGCGATATCAACCAGCACCGATCCCGAACGCATCCGTTGCACCATCGCGCGGGTAACCAGCTTTGGCGCCGCTGCGCCCGGCACCAGCACGGCGCCGATCACCAGATCCGCGGCCAGCACCGCCTGCTCAATAGCAGCCGTGGTGGCGAATAGAGTCGTGGCCCGAGGCCCGAACTGCAAATCCAGTTCCTTCAACCGGGTCAGGGATTTGTCGATGATCGTGACACTGGCCTCCAGGCCCACGGCCATACGGGCGGCATTCGTGCCAGACACTCCACCGCCGAGCACGACGACCTTCGCCGGGGGTACGCCGGGGACGCCACCCAACAGGATGCCGGCGCCTCCCTGCTCGCGCTCCAGGCAATGCGCACCGACCTGGACAGACATTCGACCGGCCACCTCACTCATCGGCGCCAGTAGCGGCAGGCTGCCCGCGCGGTCGGTTACGGTCTCATAAGCGATGCAGGTGGCTCCGGACTCGACCAGCCCGTGGGTTTGCGTCTTGTCCGCTGCGAGGTGCAGATAAGTGAATAAGATCTGCCCGCTGCGCAGCAGAGCGATTTCCGCCGCCTGAGGCTCCTTCACCTTGACGATCAGGTCTGCCGCTTCGAAAACGTCTGCCACGGCGCCGACGATAGAGGCGCCAGCCGACTGATAGGCCTCGTCGTCCGACCCGATGCCGGCGCCGGCGGCGTGCTCGACCACGACATCATGCCCATGCTGAACCAGTTCCCGTACCGCCGCCGGGGTCAACCCGACCCTATATTCGTGGGCCTTGATCTCCTTCGGGATGCCGATCTTCACGTTCATGCTCCTGCGCGGCCGGTCAATCTGGTCTTCGGCTTGCCCGAGGGCCGGCAGCCGGTCTGTGGATGAATTATCATGAGACGCACACAGGAAGCGACCTTGATCGCTATCCCGACGCCTAAAGCATCTGCTGGCTGAGATATTTGTTGGTCAGCGGTCGTCCGGCCGGGAACGCGAGGCTAAGCCGTTGTATGAGCTCGCCCGGGGATTTGAAATGATTACTTCAACAGATTCGGTGAAGTAAGGAGGAAATCACGCCGCCGTCCTCGTGCCATGACGAAAGGCCGGACGCGTATGACCGAACTGAGACAACGGCAGTGTCGAAGCTCGTCAGTACAAACGAATGATCATCGTCCGCGAGCCCTTCACCTGAGGTCGACGGACGACTTCGGCCGGGCGCCGATCACCGGAACCAATTCGGCCGCGACCCAGACATCGAGACAGCCCGCCTTGCCCCGCTTATAAACCACGACCCCATCGAACAACGCGATCGGCCGGTAGCGCGACCAGGCTCGCGCAAACGCGGGATCGGCGGCGCTCAGAATACTGATATATTTCGTGGTCTCCCGGGTATCCACCACCGCGATGTCGGGACAACCGGCGAGGAAGTCATGCGCCACCCACCGGGCGATTGGCCACTCGAGGTCGGCCGACGGATCGAACCGCGCACGCCAAACTTGTCCTTTCAGAGCCCACATCGAATCAAATCGCGATGCCCAGGTCACCCCAGTCTCATTAACCACCGGAAAACCCAACGCGATCCACTCTGAGAACGCAATATATGTCCGGGCATGTTCGTCGCGCAGAATCCGCTCCAGCCGGTCCACCACCGTCGGCGTCAAGTCGACTGCCTTAGCCGCCTCCGGCTCCATCCGCTGGACGGAGGAAACGCCGAACACGGTGACTGCGGCACAGGCGGCGAGCAACGGCCAGCGGATTCGCCAGCGGCGCTGCGCGAGTTCGGTCGTGATCCACAGCACCAGCGCCAGTACGGTCGTCACGATCGCCGGCAGCCGATGATAGTACCAGTTCTTGCCGTCAGCGAAACAGACCACCGTGGCGGTCGCGGCAAACACCGTCAGCGTGAGCAATAGCTCCTGGTCGAACAGGCTTCGTCGGCGCAGCCACAGCAGACCAACTGCGACCGCCTCACCAACCAGCAGAACAGCGCTGTCCGAAAGCAGGGCCACGAATGACGCATCGGTGGCGCCGTAAAGCGCCAGTGCCATCGGAATGTCCCGCTCGAGATAGGCTGGGCAGACGATTGCGACCAGACCGGCATAACCCAACACCGCCATTCCCGCGGCGAGCGGCATCGCACGCCAGGGCCGGAGACCACGCGTCCACGCGAGACACTCCAGCGCCACGAACACGACGGCATAGCCTGGCTTCAGGGCACACCCCAGCCCGGCGAGCACCCCCGCCAAGATCGAGGAGACCCTCGGCGCCGGTCTCCCAACCAAAGAACGGGTAAACAGCGCCAGGTATGGCAGGCATGCCGCCACCAGCAGATGCTCCCGCTGTCCCAGGTCGACCGCCGGCAGAATCAACAGGGCAGTGCCGACCGCAGCGAACACCGGCGGCGTCTGCGCGAAAATCCCGCTCTGACCTCGCAGCAGACTGGCGGACCACCATGCGCACGCCAACACGCAGGCGATGAACATAGGCATGACCACGAAGCGCGCGTCGAGGTTCAACCATTGAGCGATTTCCGCCGGGATGGCCGAAATCCAGATGATCAACGGCGGATTCACCTCCACCACGTCGACGTAGAGTTCGCGTCCTTCCAACCACCGCCGCGCCACATACATCAGCCAGGCGATATCGTCCTTAAGCGGTGAGCGCAGCGTCAGAAACAGCACACCACTGGATACGGCCAGCAGCAGCGTCAGGCTGATGGCAGACGCCATCAGTCCGCGGCGCTCGGCGGCCGGGAAGCTGGCCCGGCTGGATAAGTATGTCATTGTGATTCGGTCTAGGGCTTCGGCTGAGAATCGCGCGGTTATCGCACGCTTTGTTCCCACATCGTTAAAGCCTAGCCAAGTGTCTTAATGATGGCGGTGACCAACCGCATCCTTACGCGTCGAGCAGTGCCGCGATTTGCCGGGCTACCTGCGTCTGCGAGTAAGGCTTCTCGATGAAGCGGGTGCGCGAGATCGGGTCTACGGGCACACTGCGACCGCCATTGTATCCCGAGGTCAGCAGGACCGGCACCGACGGATGATGCGACTGGAACCATTCCGCCAATCCAAGACCGTCCATTTTGCCCGGCATGCGAATATCGCTGAACACCAGACTGACCGGCCCTTCGGTCCTCATCGTAGCGATCGCCTCGGACGCGTCGGCGGCTTCCAGCACGTTATAACCACAATCGCGCAAATATTCAGCGATCGGCATTCGCACCATCATTTCGTCCTCAACAACGAGGACCGTATATATGTCTTGGTGCTCCACCGGATCAGATTCTCTTGACAATGACAGTGTATTCATAGGCGGCATGTAATGCGTCGGGGTCCGCGATATGGGCCTTTACTCGGCAATTTCTCGTGATGCCATGGCGTTAACGTGTGGCGCGACGAGGCGCCAGACGATCTCGCGGATTGAAACGGGTCCGTGCCATATCATCCAGAGCGTGCTGTTCGCGCCGGCTCGCATCCTCTTGGTCCGATAACGCCCTTTCAGCGATCAGCCTATCGACCGTCTCCGCCGCCGTCTGAGCCGCCACGACCGCAATACGGGGCTGCGTCAGACCGCGCCCGGGCCGCTGTCAAGGCCGCCTCAGCCGACACGCGCTCCGCTTCCGCCACGCGAGAACGGCGAACGAACATCTCCAAGAACTGATGCGGGTATTCAACAGCATGATGCGAGGCCCGGTCGCGCCGCGCCTTGTCAATGATCCCCTCAAGGGCATCCAGTGCCTGCGCCTCAGCCGCCAGACATGCGCCGAGGGCATACCGGGCTTCCTCGATGGATCGTCGTCGGACGGCCTGCAGGATACGGATCGAAATCAGCCGCCATTCAAACCGTTCCGGGGCGAGTCTTCCGCAGACGAAAGAGGCTGACCATCCCTGGGCAGACCGCTCAGCGCCCGGTCCAGGCGCTCGAATGACTCCAGAAATCCGGAACGATCGCCCTTCGACTGTCGCAGGAATTCGTCTATCAGTGGCGTTAGCCGCAACGCCTCGTCCACTGCCGGATCTGTCCCGGCTCGATACGCCCCGAGGCGGACCATATCGGCCATGTCGCCCTGCAGCGCTAAGATGCGCCGAGCCCGGCTTACCGTCTCCGTTTGCGCCTCGTTCAGGCACGACGCGGCGAGCCGGGATAACGACCGCAGCACGTCTACCGCAGGGTAGCGACCCGCCTCGGCTATCTTGCGGTCCATGACGATGTGCCCGTCGAGGATGCCACGCACCGCATCAGCCACTGGCTCGTTGTGATCATCCCCCTCAACCAAGACCGTGAACAGTCCGGTGATATGCCCGGGAGGCCCGGTCGGCCGCATCGGCCCCGGCCCGGCGCGTTCCAGCAGGCGGGGCAGTTCGGCGAAGACACTGGGCGGATAACCGCGCGTTGCCGGCGGCTCCCCAAGCGATAAGCCAATCTCCCGCAGCGCCAGACAGAATCGTGTCACGCTGTCCATTAACAACAAGACCGACAGTCCCTGGTCGCGAAAATGCTCCGCGACTGTCATCGCCGTGTAGGCGCACTGGCGGCGCATCAACGGCGGCGAGTCCGAGGTCGCCACGACCACCACCGAATGCGCCATCCCGTCCGGCCCCAGATCGGTCTCGATGAACTCACGCACTTCCCGGCCCCGCTCCCCCACCAACGCTAAGACCACGACATCGCATTCCGTGCCGAGCGTCAGCATCGACAACAGGGTGGATTTGCCGACACCGGAGCCTGCGAACAGACCGAGCCGCTGGCCCTGCCGACAGGTTGCAAAGCAGTTGAGCGCGCGAACGCCTAAATCGATGCGCGGCCCAAGCCGTGCGCGAGACGTCGCCTCCGGCGGTGCGGTTCGGGTTCGGCGTCCGGTTGCCCCCCCGAACAGGATACCTTTGCCATCAAGGGGTTTCGCCAACGGGTCGATCACTCGGCCCAGCCAGGACGAGGCGACATCCAGCATACTATGTCGGGCGTCCAACAAGCGCGCGCGCGATCCGTGGGCTACACCGTCCAGCGTCCCGTATGCCATCGCTTGCAGCGCAGCGTCCCGAAATCCAATCACCTCCGCCAAAATACAGCGATGATCGCGCGTACGAAGCTGCAACCCGTCCCCGGCTGCTGCCAGTCCGTTCAGTCCCTCTACCTCGACGACGAGCCCCAATAAATTCGTTACAATTCCGTTAATATGCGCCGGCTCAACGCGCCTGAGTCGCGCCCTACAGGCATCCACACGTTCTACGAGACTACAGCCTCTTATTGATATTAACTCGTCCATAACTTGGTAACGTTCTGCATTCATTCGTATGTCGAAGGGGCTCTTCTGTCTGTAATTCGTAAAATTTACACTAACACGTTGAAAATTACGCAGCCAATAACACGCCATGGTGGTATAAATTTCTTACGATGTGTTAAGGAGAGTTGCATGCGTGCCCTGCTGGTGGAAGAAGATCTGATCGCTGCCCGCGGCATTACGCTTATGCTGAAAGCCGCGGGCGCCGTGGTGGACCAGACTGACAGCGGTGAAGACGCGCTAGAGTTGTTACGGCACTACGAATATGACGTCGTGCTGCTCGACCTCGCTCTGCCGGACATTGAAGGGTTTGAGGTCGTGCGTCGGATGCGCCTTGCCCGAAACGACACGCCCGTCCTCGTCCTCTCCGGCATCACTTTGCCGCAGGCTCGGGTAAAGGCGCTCAGCCTCGGTGCCGACGATTTCATCATCAAGCCGTATGACAAGGCCGAGCTGCTGGCCCGAATGCAAGCAGTGGTTCGCCGTAGCAAGGGATTCAGTCAACCAACCGTCCGCCTAGGCCGCCTGGAACTTAACCTGGACAGTCGCGAAGTCGCGATCGATGGCCATGACATACATCTGACCGGCAAGGAATATTCGATCCTGGAGCTCTTGGTTCTTCGTAAAGGCATGGTGCTGACCAAGGAAGCATTCCTAAACCATCTGTACGGTGGGATGGATGAACCGGAAGTTAAGATCATCGATGTTTTCGTATGTAAACTAAGAAAAAAGCTCGCCCGGGCGGGCGCCGGCGGAATCATCGGGACGATCTGGGGCCGCGGCTACATGATCCGCGAACCTGCGGCCGAGGAAGCTTTTTCAGCCGGTTTCGAGCCGCTACGCGTCCCCAGGTTGTCGCCCGCCGCCTGAGCACTTCAAGGCTTCACGTTCCCGCAAGGAACCCGTCGGCGAAGGCAGCCGAACCGGCCCGCCAGGCCGGGCGACGTGAAGTCCCTGAAACCGTCACTTCGCCCTCCGCCCCGGCGGCTTCGCCGTCACAATCGTCGCTTTCCCGGCTGGCTTTGTCGCCGCCTTTTCGTCCCGCGCCCCAACCTCCCGCGCCGAACCCTTCGGTGCCGTTGGCAAAGTCCGTCGCGAGGCCTCGAATTCCTCCCAGGGATCGGCCCTCAGCTTCCCCAACCGTCCCGGCACGGTCTTCAGTGTGAAAGCCTGCAAATCCAACTTCGGCGTGACTTCCTTCCATGCCAGCGGCGTCGCCACGCCGGCCCCGGGACGGGCTCGGGGACAAAACGAGGCGACCGCCGTGGATCCTAATCCGTTACGCAGCCAGTCGATCAGGATCCGCCCACGGCGATCGGCGATCTTGACGTGTGCGAGATACTTCTCCGGATTTGCCTCGCTGACCGTCTCCGCGAAGGACCGGCAGAAGGCGCGGACCGGGTCCCAGGGCTGCTCCGGAACCAGCGGAACGACGACGTGCAGGCCCTTGCCGCCGCTGGTGCGGCAGAACGAGGAAAGCCCGATCGCTTCCAGCTTGTCGCGCATGTCCAGTGCAGCGGCGACGATATCCGCTACCGTGATACCCTCACCAGGATCGAGGTCAAAGACAAGCTGATCGGGATGCAGCGGGTCCACCTCTGTCGAGCCCCAGACGTGCAGCTCGATGGCCGACATCTGGGCCAGCGCGATCAGACCCTGCAACCCGTCTATCGCCAGATAGGGGGCCTTGTCGGCTGTGCCGTCACGTACGCCCTCCGGCATCGTCCCGTGGCCGTGCTTTTGAAAGAAGTGCTCACCCTCGATGCCTGAGGGGCAGCGCACAACCGCCAGCGGACGGTGCGCCAGACCGGGCAGAGCGTGATCCGCCACCGTCTGCCAGTATTCCACCAGGTCGTGCTTGGTGATGCCAGGCCACAGCGCCCGGTCAGGATGGGTCAGCGTGATGCCCTCGATCGTCTCGGTACGGGCCCTCGGCGCCTTGGCGGTGACGATCTTACTGCTGGTGCGGGATGTCGCAGGTGGGTCAGGTTCTCGCTTGGGTGGCACGGCGATGATGGGTCCTTTCTTCTTTGCAGACCCGATATAGTCTTTCGGGGTGACGACGCGGCGCAAGGCCTCCGGGTCGGCTGGGTCGCGAACAACATCCTTTGGCGCCGTGTCCTCGCGCAATCCCAGGAACACCGCGTGCCGTACCCGGCCCGCGCCGGACCATGCAGGAAACGAAGTCTCGGCCACCAGGTCCGGCTTCACCCAGTGGATGGTGCGCTCGAGGTCCTCACCTGCCACCATCAGGTCGCGTGGCGGGGCGGTGCCCAACCCATCGAGCCGATCGCGCAACATCATCAGCGTCTCATCGGAGAAGCCGGTGCCGACGCCGCCTGCGTAGTGCAGCCTTCCCTGAGGATCGTAATAGCCCAAGTGCAGGGCGCCCAGCCCAGTGCGGCTACCGGCGGGTTCGGTCCACCCGATGACTAAAAATTCCTCGCGGCCGCTGCACTTGACTTTCAACCAGCCGTGTCCGCGGCCGGAAACATAAGGGGCGTCGGCCCTTTTGCAGATGATCCCTTCCAATTTCATCTCGCAAGCGGCCTGTAGCATGTCGGCGGCGTTGCTCTCGTCGTGCTCGCTGAAGCGCAGCATGCCGCGCCAGGTGTCGAGGCCCTTCAGCCGGTCCTTGCGGTCGCGCAGGCCGCAAGGCCGAAGATCCCAACCGTCGAGGTAAAGCAAGTCGAACAGGTAAAACACTAAAGTCTCGTCGCGGCCGTTGGACAGTGCCGCCTGCAAAGCAGGAAAGCTTGAGATGCCATTCTTGTCGAGCGCGACAAGCTCACCGTCCAGCATCGCCAAATCGACGTAAAACCGGCCTATCGCCTTCGCTACCGCGGGCAACCTGTCGGTCCAATCGTTGCCGTTACGCGTCAGAAGCCGCACCTTGCCGCGGTCGAGGGACGCCAGCAACCTGTAGCCATCAAACTTGATCTCGGTCACCCAGCCGGCCTCGTTCGGCGGAACTTCGGCTACAGCGGCGAGCTGAGGGGCCTGCTTATCAGGCAGTTTGCCTTTGACCGCGCCAGCAATGGTCAGATCTTTCGACGCACCAGCGGGCTTCCGCGGCGCCGGGATCGCGGCCTCCAGTGCCTCTGCGTCGGCGCCTGGCCTCTCGTCCGCATCGTGGCCCTTGATCAACAGCCAATTATCCTGGCGGCCGCGTTGTTCTGGTTTGGGCTTCAACCGCACGAGGGTGAATTTGCCGTGCAAGCGCTTGCCGGACAGGACAAATTTGATTTCCCCGTCGCGAAGGCCTTCATCCGGGTCGATAAGAGGCTCCCAGGTGCCCCGGTCCCAGGTCTCCACGGTTCCGGCGCCGTAATTGCCGTCGGGAATTGTGCCCTCAAAGTCGGCGTAGTCCAGCGGGTGGTCCTCGACGTGAACCGCAATTCGCTTGTCGGCGGAATCTAACGATGGCCCTTTGCGGACCGCCCAGCTCCAGAGCACGTCATTGTGCTCCAGGCGAAAATCCCAGTGCAAACCGGCGCGATGAGCTTTGTGCTTTTGCACCACGAATGATGGCGCTCGTTTGGCTGACTGCTGCACAAGCTGACCCTGCCCAACTTTCGCGGGCGCCGGTTCGCTCGTCGCGGTGAAGTCGCGCTTTGCGCGATACGTTTCGATCGTGGAGTTCCGCGAGGTGGTATCGCGGGAAGATGCGGCGGAGCGGGCCATGCGCGTGCCTTCGGGCATGATGAACCGAAACGGTGCAGCGTCGTGGCCGGTTCCGCCAGGATCAAATATTGCGCGTTTTCGAACGTGTCGCTAACCTGCCCAAATCATGGGCAACTGTCGTTCACACATCACACCCTCTGCCCTGGGAGCAGTCGATCTGGGACCTCTTGATTTAGGCTTCGGTGTCCGCATTGAGACACCCGTCATTCTTGCACCAATGTCCGGTGTCACGGATTTGCCGTTTCGCCGGACTGCCAAGCACTTGGGCGCTGGGATGGTGGTGTCGGAGATGATCGCCTCTTGGGCGATGATCCGGGAAAACCAGAAGACTCTGGGGATGGCCGAAATCGACGGTTGCGGCGGCGTGTCGGCAGTGCAACTGGCCGGTTGCGACCCGCCGGCGATGGCCGAGGCGGCACGTCTGGCGGTGGGTAAGGGCGCCCACATGATCGACATCAACTTCGGCTGTCCGGTGAAAAAAGTAGCGGTTGGACAGGCTGCGGGCTCCGCGCTGATGCGCGATGAGGTGGCCGCGGCGGCGATCTTGGAGGCAACCGTTAATGCGGTCTGTGTACCGATTACCCTCAAGATGCGAATGGGCTGGGACCACGCCAACCTGAATGCGCCGCGGCTGGCTCGGATTGCGCAGGACGCAGGCATTCGCATGATCACAATCCATGGTCGCACGCGTCAGCAATTCTACACCGGCGCCGCCGATTGGGCGTTTGTGCAGCAGGTAAAGCAGGCGATCAGTATTCCGGTCATTGTCAACGGCGATATTCTCACCGAGGACGACGCTGCCACCGCTCTTGCGCTATCGGGCGCGGACGGCGTGATGATCGGGCGCGGCTGCTACGGTCGCCCTTGGTTCCTGGCTCAGGCGGCACACTACCTGCGCACCGGGGAGCGGCTGCCGGAGCCGTCCTTGGCGCAGCAGAAGTCCATCCTGTTGGGGCACTATCACGCGATGCTCAGCCAGTTCGGCTCTGGCGCGGGTGTCCGTCTCGCGCGCAAACATCTGTCCTGGTACTCACGAGGATTGCCGGGTTCGGCGGAATTTCGGGCCACTATGAATCGGCTGCCGGATGCCAACTCCGTGATCCTGCTGATCGACCGGTTCTATGATCCCTTGATCGCTCGTGGGTTCACGCGGTGGGGAGGGGAGCCGCCGGAGAGCTTAGACGATAACGATCTGGACCATATCGACAGCACTATGAGGGCCGAAGCGGCATGAGTGCGGTAGTATCCCGAGCCTCGCGCCTTTTGACCGGACGGGGAAGGGCTGCCGAGGCGACCGCGAAGCTAGCCGATTCCTCCGCGATACTGGGGGCACTGCCGGTGCCAGTCATCCTGCTCGACGTGGAAAATCGGTTTCGCCATGTTAACCATGCCGCCGAGCAGTTTCTCGGAATCTCGGCCGCCTGGCTCACCCAGCATCGGCTGTCCGATCTGCTGCCGTCCGACAATCCGCTGTTTCTACTGATCGAGCAGGTGCGCCGCACCGAAGCCACGATCTCCGATCACGACCTGAACCTTGAAAGTCCAAGGCTGCACAAGCGCGGGATTACCGTTCAGGGTTCTCCACTTATTGAGGAACCCGGAGCCGTGCTTCTCGTGATGCAGGATGCCTCGGCCGCTCGGGCGCTCGACCGGCAGTTGGCGTTTCGCGGAGCGGCCCGCAGCGTAACGGGAATGGCGGCGATTCTGGCGCATGAAGTGAAGAACCCGCTGTCGGGCATCCGAGGGGCGGCGCAATTGTTGGAAACCAGTGTCGGTCCGGCCGACCGTGAGCTGGCAATACTGATCCGCGACGAGGCGGACCGCATCCGCGACCTGGTCGACAGGATGGAGGCGTTCGGGGAAAAGCCGATCGCCCGCACCGCTGTCAACATCCACCGTGTACTGGAGCACGTCCGAAGGCTGGCTCAATCCGGCTTTGCCGCCCATATACGCTTTCAAGAACTCTATGATCCTTCGTTGCCTCCGGTTTGGGCCAATCGCGACCAACTGATCCAGGTCGTGCTCAATCTGGTCAAGAACGCCGCCGAGGCGGTGACGCAGGAAGGCATCCGCCACCCCGAAATCGTCCTGGCCACGGGCTTCCAGCATGGCATGCAAGTCGCTATTCCCGGCAGCACCGAGCGAATGGATTTGCCGTTGTTTGTAGTCGTGCGTGACAATGGTCATGGCATCCCCGAGGACATACGGCCGCATTTATTCGAACCGTTCGTCACGTCAAAAAACACCGGCAGCGGCCTTGGGCTCTCGCTGGTCGCCAAAATCGTCGGCGACCACGGCGGATTGATCGAGGTCGATAGTCGCCCTGGCCGCACCGAATTCCGCTTGCACCTGCCTGTCGTGACGGAGAAAGACGCCGACCAATGACCTTGCCCACCGTGTTGATCGCCGACGACGACCGGTCGATCCGAACCGTACCTACGCAGGCGTTGGGTCGCTCCGGCTACCAGGTGCGTAGTACCGGTAATGCTGCGACGCTCTGGCGCTGGGTGGAGGATGGGGAAGGGGACCTTGTGATCACCGACGTGGTGATGCCGGACGAAAACGGCTTGGACCTGATCCCCAGGATCAAGCGCATCCGGCCCGAACTGCGGGTAGTGGTCATGAGCGCGCAATCAACGCTGATGACCGCGGTCAAGGCAACCCAACGTGGCGCCTTCGAGTATCTGCCCAAACCGTTCGATTTGCGCGAACTGCTCGCGGTGGTCGGCCGTGCCCTGGCTGCGCCGTCTGAGCCGACGTTTAGCCCGCCGGAGGCTAAGGATACCGAAGAACGCCTGCCGCTAATCGGCCGCAGCCCTGCGATGCAGGAGATTTATCGCACCATCGCTCGGCTCACCACTGCGGATCTTACCGTAATGATCAACGGTGAATCGGGCACCGGCAAGGAGCTTGTGGCCCGGGCGCTGCACGACTACGGGAAACGGCGGGCGGGCTCGTTCGTTGCTATAAACATGGCGGCTATTCCGCGCGAACTCATTGAGAGCGAACTCTTTGGGCACGAACGCGGAGCGTTCACCGGCGCTACCAACAGGTCGCAGGGGCGGTTCGAGCAGGCCAATGGGGGCACGCTCTTCTTGGACGAAATCGGGGACATGCCGCCCGAAGCACAGACGCGGTTGCTGCGCGTGCTTCAAGAAGGCGAGTTCACGAGCGTCGGTGGACGTCAGCCGATCAAGGCGAATGTACGCATCATCGCCGCTACCCACCGCGATCTGCGCTCTGCGATCCGGCAAGGCCAATTTCGGGAGGATTTGTTCTATCGCTTGAATGTGGTTCCGATCCGCCTGCCGCCGTTGCGCGAACGCGTCGAGGACATCGCCTTGCTGGCGCGACATTTCCTGGAACGCGCTCGTGAAGACGGTTTGCCGGCCAAGAGCCTCGACCAGGCGGCGGTTGATCGACTGAAACAATATGCCTGGCCTGGCAACGTCCGCGAACTGGAAAACCTGATGCGCCGGCTGGCTGCGTTGTGCCCGGATGAAGTCATCGGTGCCGAGGTGGTTGAACTCGGAACTCGCCGATCCGCTGCCCGCGGCAGGACCGGCGGCGTCCGCGCCGGACAGCAATGGCCCGGAGACATTGTCGAACGCGGTGGAGCGCCACATCAAGGAGTTCCTGGCGGCGCACAACGACGGTATGGGCGTCACCGATGTCTATGACAAGATCATCGCTGAGGTAGAACGACCTCTGATCAGGCTGACGCTCGCGGCCACCAGGGGCAATCAGATCAAGGCCGCGTCAATGTTGGGTCTTAACCGCAACACGCTGCGCAAGAAGATTCGGGATCTGGAAATTCCCGTTGTACGGGGCCTCATGTAATGAGGTTGTGCGGTCTCATGATCGGGAGTGCGAAAGACGGAAGCCAGCCCGGCCCCAGCCTGCGCGTGGGCGGCAAAACAGGCTTTGCGCGCTCGGAACGACGTGCCCGATGGCGGCCGACATGAACTTTTCGACCCGAAGAGCCGATCTGATTCCTAAAGTCGCGCGTGACGTCATCTCGGAACCGCGATCATCCTTCGCGGGCCGGTTGGGCGACACAATGCTGGGCAAGGGCGTCACACTTGCGCTGACTGCACTGGCGCTGCTTGTCGGTTTGGC
The DNA here is from genome assembly GCA_963772355.1 of uncultured Alphaproteobacteria bacterium. Classification (GTDB taxonomy): domain Bacteria; phylum Pseudomonadota; class Alphaproteobacteria; order Acetobacterales; family Acetobacteraceae; genus Rhodopila. The sequence continues at coordinate 192,446 of CAVYXX010000009.1, forward strand.
CACCTTCATCATCCTCGCCCGCGGTTCGCCGCTCGGTTGGCGGCCAGGGGTGGGCGTCGGGCTGGTGCTCGCGAATTTGTCGGTGTTGCTGCTGCTTGGAGCAGTCCTTGCGGGACGCCTGACGCGCGTGTGGGTGGAGCGACGGCGCGGTTCGGCGGGGTCTCGGCTGCATGTGCGACTGGTGTTCCTGTTCAGTGGCGTGGCCGTCGCCCCCACCATCGTTGTCGCCTGTTTCGCCGTGGCGTTTTTTCATTTCGGTATCCAATCTTGGTTCAACGATCCAGTCCGCGAATCGCTGTCGGAATCGCTGCAGGTCTCGCGCGGCTATCTGGACGAACATCGCAACAACGTCCGTACAGTCGCGCTGGAGATGGCAAACGATCTGGCGCGCGCTGGGCGGTTTTTGTCGGCCGATCCAACAGTATTCGCCGAAGTCCTCGACACTCAGACGACATTGCGCGGCTTGACCGAGGCCGTGATCTATGAACCGACCACCGGGCAAGTGCTGGCGGCGGCCGGTATTTTCGTGGGCCTGGGCGTCGAAGCTCCGCCGCAGTCCGTGACCGAACAGGCGCTGAGCGGTGACGTTGCGGTGCTGAATGCCGGCGATGGAACACGCGTTAGAGCCGTCGTGCGGCTGGAATCGACGCCGGCACTGATGCTGATGATCGGACGGCCGATTGATCCGACTATTTTAGGCTATATGCAGCGCACCGAGCAGGCGGTCTCGGCGTATCAACGGCTGGATGAAAACCGGTCCTGGCTGCAGATCGCGTTCGCCTGGATATTTGCCATCGTGGCCTTGCTGGTGCTGCTCGCGGCAGGGCTGATCGGCCTCATCATGGCCAACCAGATTGCCCGCCCCGTTGGGATGCTGATCAGCGCGGCGGAACGGGTGCGCAGCGGCGACCTAACCGTCCGGGTGCAGGAACCGGCGACCGGTGACGAACTAGCTGGCCTTTCACGAGCGTTCAACCGGATGACCGGGCAGTTGGCGGCTCAGCGTTCTGAATTGATGGATGCCTATAGTCAGATTGATGAACGCCGCCGGTTCACCGAAACCGTTCTCGCGGGTGTCTCGGCGGGGGTGATTGGGCTGGATGCCCTGGGGCGGATCGAGTTGCCGAACCGGACTGCGGACGAGTTGCTGGGGTTGGACTTGCTAGCCGCGACGGGGCATCCGCTGGACGAGATCGTGCCCGAATTCTCGATGCTTTTCAGGGAGGCCGCGGCTAACCCCGATCGGGCGCGGACGGCCGAGATCCAGACCGGACCGCCCAATCACCGCCGCATCTTGCTGGTCAGGATTGGTGCCGAATTATCGGGCGCCCGCACCGACGGCTTCGTTGTTACGTTCGACGATATCACGGAACTGCAGTCGGCCCAGCGCAAGGCCGCGTGGGCGGACGTCGCCCGCCGTATCGCGCACGAAATCAAAAATCCGCTGACTCCGATCCAATTGTCCGCGGAACGATTGAAGCGGCGCTTCGCCAAGGAGATACAGTCCGATCCGGAAACGTTTTCTCAATGTGCTGATACCATCATCCGCCATGTCGGAGATATCGGACGTATGGTCGACGAGTTCTCGGCATTCGCTCGGATGCCGCAACCGGTAATCAAGCCCGAGGACGTCGGCCGGGTCGCGCGCGAGACCCTGGTGCTGCAAAAGACTGCACGTCCAGGCATTGAATGGATTACCGATATTCCGGAACGCGGACCCGTGGTGCCGTGCGACAGGCGGATGCTGCGTCAGGCGCTGACGAATTTGTTGCAAAATGCGGCTGATGCCGTGGCGATGCGCGACGGTGCTGGTCACATCACGCTTACAGTGCGAGATCTGCCGAACGAAGCTTGTATCATTGTTGGCGACGATGGAGTTGGCCTTCCGAAGGAAGAGCGTACGCGACTGACTGAACCTTACGTCACGCATAAGCCAAAGGGCACCGGATTGGGACTGGCGATTGTGAAGAAGATTATGGAAGACCATGGTGGAACACTGGCTCTGGGGGACCAGCCAAACGGACCTGGGGCGGTCGCCAGCTTGATGCTGCCGCGGGTTCCGGTCATCGCCCAAAGCGCAGCGTCTGGTGGCGGGATGACACAGGTGTCCTATGGCACATGAAGTCCTCGTCGTCGACGACGAACCCGATATCAGGCTGCTGATCGAAGGCACTCTCCGGGACGAAGGATATGAGACCCGCGGCGCCGGCGACGCCGAGCAGGCAATCGCGGCATTTCGCTCGCGCCGGCCTTCGCTAGTGGTGCTGGACGTCTGGCTGCAAGGGTCGCGCATGGATGGGATCGGCATTCTCGAGACGTTGCAAAGCGAGGAGCCCCATGTACCGGTAGTAATGATTTCCGGCCATGGTACGATCGAGATGGCGGTCGGCGCGATCCAGCACGGCGCCTATGATTTCATCGAAAAGCCGTTCCAGTCCGACCGCCTGTTGCTCGTGGTGCGACGTGCCTTGGAGGCAGCAGCGCTGGCGCGCGAGAACGCCGAACTGCGGTTACGCGCTGGACCGGAGGCAACGCTGACCGGCGAATTGGCGCTGATCGCGCAGTTGCGCTCGCAGGTCGAGCGGGTCGCCCCTACAGGGTCTCGGGTAATGATCTCAGGCCCGGCAGGTTCCGGCAAAGAGGTGGTCGCTCGGGTGATCCACTCGCGGTCTCGCCGATCGACCGGACCGTTCGTCGTGATGAACTGCGCGACACTTAATCCAGGACGTTTTGAGGAAGAACTGTTCGGGATGGAGGCCGGGGGAGATCCGATGGCGCATCCTCGCCGCGCGGGCGTGTTGGAACGCGCGCACGGCGGGACGCTGCTGTTGGACGAGGTCTCCGACATGCCGCTGGAGACTCAGGGCAAGATCGTGCGGGCCTTGCAGGATCAGACGTTTGAGCGGCTGGGCGGATCGGCGCGGGTGAAGGTGGATGTGCGGGTGTTGTCCACGACAAACCGCGACCTCCAGACGGAAATCGCGACCGGGCGGTTCCGCGAGGATTTGTATTACCGGCTGGCCGTCGTTCCCGTCCGTGTGCCAGCCTTGCGCGAGCGGCGGGAAGATGTGCCGATCCTGGCACAACATTTCATCGAGCGATCGGCAGAAAGCTCGGGGATCCCGGTGCGGGCACTGTCGGCGGATACGCTAGCCGCGCTGCAGGCATACGACTGGCCGGGAAACGTTCGCCAACTAAGAAATTTGATGGATTGGCTGCTCATCATGGCGCCCGGGGCGTCGGGGGATCCCATTCGGGCGGACATGCTGCCGCCGGAGATTGGGTCGCGCGCGCCGGCTTTGCTGAATATCGACCCGACCGCCGATATCATGTCGCTGCCGCTGCGTGACGCCAGGGATCTGTTCGAAACGCAGTATCTGCACGCTCAATTACTGCGTTTTGGCGGAAACATTTCTCGGACCGCCCAGTTTGTCGGGATGGAGCGATCGGCGTTGCACCGAAAGCTGAAGCAGCTTGGCGTGAATTCGGATGAGAGGGTCGGGGGGTAGCTAAGAAATAAGATCCTTCCGAATTAACCATTCCCGTCTATGGTTTGCAGCCAAGTCAGCATCGGGCGCCATAGTAACGCTTCCGATCGGGCGCCAGCCGCCATGCCGATGTGGCCCGCAGCGGGTTGGTGCAGCAAAGCGTTCGGGATAAGCTGGGCGAGTGGCCGAGCTGACTCGGGCGGCACGATCCTGTCGCGTCCCGGCGCTACGACGAAGGTGGGCATCGCGATCGCGCTCGGATCGACCGGCAGCCCGGCGATCCGCCATTTACCCCGGGCAGGGGCGTTCTCGCCATACCACTCGCGCAGGCAGGTACGCGCTACCTCTGCCGCCAGCGGCACGCCATCGTTCAGCCAGTCCTCCAGGGCCACGAACAACCGGGCGCGCGCGCTGTCGGGCGGCAAGCGGGCAAAGCCCCGATATTTGTCGGCAACGCTCCATGGATCGAGCAGCGCGAACAGTGACTGCAGCAGATCCACCGGGAGCGCGCGGTTGAATGCCAATGCTGGTTCCAACAGTGGAAGGGCTTCCGCCGCCTGCATCGCCCGGCTCCCCTCGGGCGCATGAAAGTCCCAAGGCGCGGCGAGCAGGGCGAGACCACTGATTAGATCAGGCCGGCGCTGCGCAGCCGCTACGGCCAGGGTTCCCCCCATGCAATACCCCGCCAGCACGGGCGAAGTGCCGGCCAAACGCGAGGCCGCGGCCATCGCCCGCTCCAGTCGGCCAGCAACGTAGTCGGTCAGGCTGAAACACCGTTCGGCTTCCTCCGGCCAGCCCCAATCGAGCAGCAGCGGGCGCACTCCGTGTCCGGCCAGCCAGCGCAGCATCGAATTGCCCTCCGCCAGATCGAGCACATAAGCGCGGTTGATCAGGCTGGGGACAAACAGAACCGGCCGGCCGGACGGCGGTCCATAGTCGAGCAGCCGCGTGGTTCCCTCCGACCAGACGGCGGGCGGGTCGATCAGGTTGCGGTGCCATGGGTGTCGTCGGTAGGCGGCGATTTCTGCGATCAGTGCGGCATCTTGGCGTAAAGTCTCGGCCACTACCGCAGCGGGAAACTCACGTTCGTGGTTTCCGTCCCGGACCGCGCTTTGGACGGAGCGGAGGATCGCCTCCACGCTCGAGATCGGCCAGTCGGCGTTCCAGAGCAGCGACGTTGCGCGCGAGGCGCTCGATTTCAGCATCGCGAGCGTCAGGTGCAGCATCAGCGGGCGTGGGCCGCGGCGCATCAGCGGCCCTGGCCTGTCGGCCCGTTCGCTCATATCGATCAGCGGCGGGATTGCCCGGCTGTTCCGAGGGACCCCCGCGCGGCAAGGCGCGGAGCATCGCGGACATGGTCCCGGCCCAAAGCGCCATCATGGTCTGCCACGATTCGCGCATCTCCGGATCGGCCGCCATCGCCGATAGCTCGCTCTGCCAGAGGGTGATCCAGTCTTGCGCCAGTTTGCGGGGATCGGGCAGTTCCCGCGTACTGCCGGCACCTGATCCGGCGCCACCCAAATCGGGCTCCTCCCGGCTCGCGGCAACTCGTTCGTCCGAATCGTGTCCGGTGTCGTCGAAACCGGCGTCCACCATCATGCCGCATTCTTCCTCCTCGCATGCCGGACCACAGGCGTGTTGGGCAGCGGCGAAATCGTTAAACCGGCGCGCGTCGGCGCGGATCAGCGAGAATTCACCCTATCGCAAGTGCGAAATACGCGGTAGGGAGAGTGAGTAGCTACGAGGTATGCATGGCTGTGCCCGTCGAGACTTTCTCGGAGAAAACAACCGGCGAAAAGCCTCCGGTCGTGGTTAAAAAATATGCTAACCGCCGACTTTATAATACCGAAAGCTCCAGTTATATCACCCTCGACAACCTTGCTGAAATGGTGCGGCTGGGCCGAGACTTCGTTGTTTACGATGCCAAAAGCGGCGACGATATAACACGCAGCGTGCTGACCCAAATCATCGTCGAGGAGGAGGGGAAGGGCCAGAACCTGCTGCCCACGACTTTCCTACGCCAGTTGATCGGACTTTACGGCGGCTCAATGCAGGGGCTGGTGCCAAAATATCTTGAACATGCCATGACATCATTCGCTCAGCAGCAGGACCAAATGCGGACGGCGATGCAGAAAACGATGGGCACTCTGTTCCCGTTCGGCAACATCGAGGAAGTTGGCCGCCAGAACATGGCCATGATGGAACGCGCGTTCAGCTTGTTTACGCCGTTTTACCGCGGCTCGGAACCCACCAACCCGTCGGATGAGCATGGATCGGAGATCGAGGCGCTTCGGTTGGAGATCGAGCGGCTGCGGCGAGAACTGGAAAATGCCAAGAAGAAGTAAGTTCAGGGGTTTGTGTCGCTGATCTCGTTCAATGCGCTTGCGATGGCGTGACAGCGCCCTTGGCCGCCGCGATGAAGGCGCGGATCAGACCAGCGTCCTTCACCCCCTTCCGGCTCTCTACGCCGGAGGAGACATCGACCGCCGCCGCCCCGGTCGCTCTGATTGCGCTGGCGACGTTCTCAGGCGTTAGGCCCCCGGCTAATATCCAGGGTGCGGGAGAAGCCCACCCGCGCAGGACTGACCAATCGAACGTTCTTGCGTTGCCCCCCGGCCGATCCGCTTCGGCGGGGGGTTTGGCTTCCAGCAGCAGCCGGTCCGCCTCCAACTCATCCGAGGGAAGGTCGGCAGCACTGCTGATCCCTATGGAGCGCCAAATCGGCAAGCCAAATCGCGCCTTAATCGCGGCCACACCGGCCAGTGCGCCGTAGAACTGCAGGATGTCCAGCTTTACGATCGTCAGGACTCGCGCGATCGCCGCCTCGGTCGGGTCCACGAACAAGCCGACGCGCGGCGGACCTCCACTCATGCGGCCCGACAGCCTGGCGGCGGTCAGGGGTGTCACATAGCGCGGGGAGGGCGGAAAGAACACGAATCCCACCCAGTCGGCACCGGCTTCCACCGCGGTATCAAAAGCGATGGGGTTATTGATGCCGCAGATTTTTACCTGGGTCATCGAATTCCGGCGGCAATGGCCGCTGCCGCCATGCCGGGGTCGCGGGCGCCGGTGATTGGACGGCCAACAACAATCCAATCGGCACCTGCCGCGATCGCCCGCGACGGGGTCATCGTACGGGCTTGATCGCCGGAGGCTGCTCCTTCCGGGCGAATGCCCGGCACGACCAGTTTGACCGCCGGACCCAGTGCCTGACGGAGCATGGCGACCTCCAATGGACTGCAGACCAGCCCATCGGCTCCGGCCTCGACGGCGAGCCGGGCCAGCCTCAGCACCTGTTCAGCTGGCGTTGCGGCAACGCCCACAGCGGCCAGATCGGTCTGATCGAGGCTGGTCAGCACGGTTACCGCCAGGATCATCGGCCGGTCGCTCTCCGCGCTGCTCGCGGCTTGGTGCGCCGCACGGATCATCGCCGGACCGCCAGATGCATGCACCGTCAACATCCTCGGCCGTAACGGCAGCACGGCTCGAACGCCGCCGGCCACCGTATTGGGAATGTCGTGAAGCTTTAGGTCAAGGAAGATCGGCGCGCCGACGATCGCTTTGAAGCCGTCAGCGCCATTCGCCAGGAAGAACTCCAGTCCCAGCTTCAGCAAACCCACAGATGGCGCAACGACCTGCGCCCAGATCCGGGCCTGATTTGCATCCGCTGTGTCCAGCGCGACAATCAGGCTTTTACCGGACGGCATCAGCGCGCCGCGGGCGGCGAAATAGATGTTGCGGCGCGGGCTTTCAGCGCCTCGATCTGAGCCTCCAGCAAACGGACGGAACGTTCGGCTCGTCGCGCCCGCCGCCGCTGTGATAGTTCGGACACCCACACCACCATCGCGCCAAGCAGGAACGCGAACGCCATTGCGATCAGTATGGCGAGCGACAGGTGCACCTCCAGGCTATAATCCGTCGGCCAAATACCAAGCCTGACCATCTCGGTATTCGAGAGCGCGAACAACACTAGCGGCAGGCACACGACGAAGGTGACGATCAGGAACAGCATGAGCGGCGCAGCCCTCTTAGGCCGATTTGCGTTCCCTCGCTCGGGGAATTTTTCCCGAATTCACCCGCAGCCGCAGCTCTTTTCCGGCCTTGAAGAAGGGAACAGATTTTTCATCCACCGAAACCGAGGCGCCCGTCCTTGGGTTGCGGCCGGTACGAGCATCACGGTGCTTGACCGTGAAAGCGCCGAAGCCGCGCAACTCCACGCGTTCTCCGCGGGCAAGCGCGAACGTTATTTCTTCGAAGATCGTGGCGACGATGGTCTCTACGTCCTGCCCGCGTAAATGCGGATTAGCGGCCGCCAGCTCCGCGATCAGTTCAGATTTTGTCAAGGGCTCCCCCGGCGTCAGCTTCCGGGACGTTGCCAGATGGCCCAGGCGCCGTCAATACTAAGGCTTTGTGAAATCAGCGTTTTCCAAACGTCCCCGACCATCACGCCAAGTCGGCCGGAGAATGCGCGGCTGGCGAAGCCACGATCCGGGAGATCCTGGACCGGGAGATCGGCTGGTAATCCCTTCACTGAGGTCAACCAGTCCTTGGCTTCGGATTCGCCGCCGATTGCATCGACCAGGCCAAGCCCAAGCGCCTGGCGTCCCGTATAGGCGCGTCCGTCGGCGAGGGAGCGAACCTTGGCTACGTCCAGGTGACGGCCAGCAGCGACCATTTCGACGAACTGGTCGTACATGTCGTTGACCAGCCCCTGCATCACCTCTTGCCCCGCCGGCGATAATGGCCGCACCAGGCTCGGTTCATCCTTTAGCGGGCCAGACCGGATTACCTCCGCGGTGATCCCCAGTTTACCGAGCAGACCAGAGAATTCGCCGGTTTCGAGCAGGACGCCGATCGAGCCGGTCAAGGTGGCCTCACGGGCGAAAATCCGGCTGGCGGGCATTGCGATCATATAGCCTGCCGAGGCCGCAAGGCCCCCCATGGTCACCACAACCGGCTTTTTTGCGGCAACGCGTGCAATCGCATCGTGCAGGGTCTCGCCGCCGGCAACGCTGCCGCCGGGACTGTCGATCGACACAATCATCGCCTTGACGGAATTATTGTCAGCGAGCGCATCGATCGCTTCAGTCACCTTGCGGTCCTCGGTGATCAGACCGTTGACCGACAGGCGAGTGATGTGGGCTCCCGTAGGCGAGATGCCCGCGCCGCGTAATCCGGCCAGCGCCGCGACAATGAGGGCGACAACTGAAAAGGCCCTCCAGAAAACCAAGCGGCGCTTGAGGCGCCGCCGGTCAAGGAGCAGGTCCGTTTCCAGCGACATTGTCCGATGTCCTTGGCGCTGGCCGTCTTTGAGAGCTTAGTTGTCTTGAGCGGCTTGGTTGCGGCGACGGATTGCGGCCCCCAGGATGTCGCCCAGAGATGCACCAGAATCAGATGAACCGAATTCGGCCATCGCCTGCTTCTCTTCCTCGACCTCCTTGCCCTTGATGGTCAGCGTCAGCTTTCGCGATTGACGATCGACGGCGGTGATCTTGGCATCGACCTTTTCACCCACGGCGAAACGGTCAGGGCGTTGATCGCCTTTGTCCCTGGCAAGCTCGGCACGGCGGATGAATCCGGTCAGCACGTCGTTGACTTTGACCTCGATGCCGTTGGCCTGAACCGCACTCACGATGCAGGTTACAACATCGCCCTTGTGGACGGTGTCGAGGATGGTCGCCGCCGGATCATCACGCATCTGCTTGATGCCGAGGCTGATGCGCTCCTTCTCGACATCGACGTCGAGCACCTTTGCCTTGACGGTTTGGCCCTTTTCGTAGCCGGCCATCGCTGCTTCCCCGGCTTCGTCCCAAGACAGGTCGGACATGTGGATCATGCCGTCGATGTCCGAGGACAGGCCGATGAACAGGCCGAACTCAGTGATGTTGCGAATCTCGCCTTCAACCTCGGTGCCGATCGGATGCTCCTCGACAAACTGCTCCCACGGGTTGCGCTGCACCTGCTTGAGACCCAGCGAAATACGCCGCTTAGAGCTGTCCACGTCGAGCACCATGACGTCGACTTCCTGGCTGGTGGAGACAATCTTGCCAGGATGAACGTTCTTTTTCGTCCAGGACATCTCGGACACGTGCACGAGGCCCTCGACCCCCGGCTCCAGTTCCACGAAGGCGCCGTAATCGGTGATGTTGGTAACACGCCCGGAGTATTTTGCGCCGGGCGGATACTTCGCGGCGACACCCTCCCACGGATCGGCTTCCAGCTGCTTCATTCCCAGGCTGATGCGCTGGGTGTCGGAGTTGAAGCGGATTACCTGCACCTTGACCTGTTGACCGATAGTCAGGGCTTCGGAAGGGTGGTTGATCCGGCGCCAGGCAATGTCCGTGACGTGCAGCAGACCATCGACGCCGCCGAGGTCCACGAACGCCCCGTAGTCGGTGATGTTCTTCACCACGCCGTCGAGGATCATTCCTTCCTTGAGGCCTTGGATCAGTTCGCTGCGCTGCTCGGCGCGGGTTTCTTCCAGCACCGCACGGCGGGACACGACGATGTTGCCGCGCGCCCGGTCCATCTTCAAAATCTGGAACGGTTGCGGGGTGCCCATCAGAGGGCCTACGTCTCGCACCGGCCGAATATCGACCTGGCTGCCGGGAAGGAAGGCGACCGCCCCTCCGAGGTCGACGGTAAATCCGCCCTTGACCCGGCCGTAAATGGTACCGTCGACGCGCTTCTGCGCCTCGAACGCCTTTTCAAGATTGGTCCACGCCTCTTCCCGGCGGGCCTTCTCACGCGACAGGATAATCGCACCGTCGCGGTCTTCGTAGCGTTCGACATAAAGTTCAATCATATCGCCGGGCTTAACGTCCGGCTTGGCGCCAGGCGGGCCAAATTCCTTGAGGGCAACGCGACCCTCGGACTTCAGGCCGACATCGACGACGGCGAATTCGTCGGTCAGACGAACAACTCGACCCGTTACTACGGATCCATCGAAGCCGGTGTCGCTGCCGAGTGTCTCGTCGAGGAGGGACGCGAAGTCTTCGCCCCGGAAGTGATCTTGTGCGGGCTCTTGCGTGCGCGCGGTGGCGGATGCTGCCATGTGTGAGGTTTGTTCCGTTACGGATGGCCGGGCCGTGCCCGGTGGTTGCCGTGGTATGCGCGTTTCATGTCGGAAACACGTCTTGCCCGCGTCACGATAGAAGCGGGCCAGGTTGAACCGATGCCCGCGGCTGTTGGACCGCATCAGGCCGGCTGTGAAATAGAGATTTCGTGAAGAAAGTCAAGGGTGGATGACTACGTCGATGCCTTGCCCGGTGAGACCAGCGTTGCCGCAGAGGTTTGGCGGAGGACGTATTCCGGCCTCCCAAAGCAGGAGGAGCTTCTATTCGATCGGTTCGGTGATCAGTCGGTAAAGCTTGGAATACTCCTCTAGCTGCTGAGCCGCCCCAAGCTCTGGTGTATCCGAGATGGTCTGACAGGTCGTCCACAGCAGGTAGTGGTCAATCGTCAGCTTATCGACGTCGGGGTATTTCCGCCGCAGCTCGCGCCGCCGGGTGTCCACCAGTTTTCGCAGATCGACACCGGGCGACGCTTGCCGGATGACGGTGACATTGCCATCGGCGTCGCCCTTGATTTGGTCCGCAACGTCAACGGGGGAGACTTCCGGCTGTTCTCCGCACGGCAGCTTCGCTGGCGAAGGCCGCGAACCTCCCATCAGGACTGTCGCGAAAACAATTACGGCAATCGACGGCAGCGGCCACCGAAGCTCTTTGGCACTCTTTACCCATGACATCGGCGGGTTCCACTCACCGGCCTAGCCGGCCTCTCAAATCAACATATTCGCCAAAAGCCGTATAATCGGCAATTCGCTTCGTTCAAAAAACATTCTAGCGACGGGCTGTCCTTCAATCAATGGCCAACATGTGGGTGCGGGCGGTAGAACTGGACGGAAGCCCTTCAGGTGGGGCGGGGCCTGGTCAACTCGGGGCGCCCCTGCATCTAAACGCTTGCGAACCGCCCAACGGGTGGTAGCTTCACGCGGAAAGCCGGCAACTCAAGCGTCAAGGCCTCCGAGGGACTGCGACCGGGGCCACCCCGACATAATGCGGGTATCTCTTGGGCATACGCCGCGGTTCGTGACTGATGTGCCTATCAAATGGGGAGTGAACCAATATGACCGACACAACGAAACCGACGCGCGCCGGCGTGTCGCGACGGCATGTACTCAAAGCGGCCGCAGGTGGCGCTGGGGTCGCCATTGGATCGGATGCGATCCGCGGCTTCCCGACGATCTGGGCGCAGAATCTCAAAGACGTCAAACTTCTGCACGTCGGCCAATCGTACTCGGCGATCAAGGAAATCGGCGTCCAGGCCAGCAAGGACCTTGGCTTCACCGTCGAAGTTCAGGTCGTTGACGCCAACACCCAGCTCAATCGCCTGTTCACCCAACCAAAGACGATCGACATCAACGACATGGAGTCGTTCGATATGATCCGTCTGCAGGGCAAGAAAGTGGTGGCCCCGGTCCCGACCAGCAAATACAAGCTCTATGACAAGATCGTCCCGATCTTTACCAAGGGCGAGTATCCGGACGGGCGCAAGGTCTCCACCCAGGGGGTCTCGCCATTTTCGGTGCAGTATTGGGCGGACAAGGATGGCACCAAGCTCGCCAAGCAGGCCACCGACTGGATGACCGGCATCCCGATGGTCTACAACGCCGACACGCTTGGCATCCGTCCGGACCTGATCGGCCGCAAGGTCACCGAGTGGAAAGAGCTGCTCAATCCCGAGTTCAAGGGCAAGGCCGCACTGGTCGATGCTCCCTCGGTCGGCGTCATGGACGTGGCGATGGCGCTCGAATCCCGTGGCGACCTGAAATACGCGAACAAGGGCAACATGACCCGCGCGGAGATCGACAAGACCATCGACATCATGACCGGGTTCAAGAAATCCGGCCATTTCCGCGCGTTCTGGACCAATTTCGATCAGTCGGTGAACCTGATGGCTTCCGGCGAGGTGGTCATCCAGTCGATGTGGTCCCCCGCCGTCACCGCCGTCCGTAGCCGTAACATCAACTGCTACTATGCGCCGCTCAAGGAAGGCTATCGCGGCTGGTCGAGCCTGCTGTCGCCGATGGCGCACCTGACCGGGCTGAAGGCCGATGCCGCGATGGAGTACCTCAACTGGTACAACTCTGGCTGGCAGGGCGGCTTCATCGCCAAGCAAGGCTACTACAGCGCGGTGCCGGAGACGGCGAAGAACTTCATGACCGCTGACGAGTGGGCCTACTGGTACGAGGGCAAGCCGGCCGCGGCCGACATCATGGACCCGTATGGCCATTTGATGGAGAAGAAGGGTGTCTCCCGCGACGGCGGCGCGTTCTGGGAACGGATGGGCAATATCGCCTGCTGGAACACGCTGATGGATGAGGACAAATACCTCACCAAGCGCTGGAACGAGTTCGTCGGCGCCTGATCCCGACCGAGAGGCGGGCGGCGGTTGCGCAACCCGCTCTCGCTTTTCGCCACAACCCTGCGTGGGAAGCTATGAAGCCGCCGCCAACCTTCGTCTCCTGGCTGCAGGTCGGCCCGACGACGCTGATCCTGCTGTTCTTTTTCGTGCTGCCGATGCTGGTGGTGATCGCCGTAAGTTTCTTCGACTACGAGAATGCGCAAATCGTCGAGACGTTTATCGTGAACAACTATCACGACGTCTTCACCTCCAGCGTCACGTTGCAGCAGTATGCCAAGTCGCTGAAGTTTGCCGCAATCGTTTGGGCCCTGACCCTGATCATCGGCTTCAACGTATCCTACTTCCTGGTCTTCCACGTCCGTAGCGTGCTCTGGCAGATCGGATTATTTCTGCTGTGCACGGTGCCATTCTGGACCTCCAACATCATCCGCATGATCTCCTGGCTACCGGTCCTGGGTAAGAACGGCATCGTCAACCAAGCTTTGGCCAAGCTCGGGCTGATCCACGCGCCGCTGGAATTCCTGCTTTATTCAGATTTCGCGGTCGTGGTTGGCTACGTCCACCTGTTCACGCTGTTCATGGTGGTGCCGCTGTTCAACTCTATGGCGCGCATAGATCGCAGCCTGCTGGAGGCTGCGCGTGATGCAGGCGCCGGACGGTTCCGCGTCGTGTGGGAGGTCGTGCTGCCGCTATCCAAGACCGGTATTGCGCTCGGCTCGATCTTCGTGGTGACGCAGGTTATGGGCGACTTCTTCGTCGTCAAGGTCATGAGCGGCGGCCAGAGCACGTCGGTGGTATCGGCGCTCTATAATCAGGTCTCAGCAATGCAATACCCGCCCGCCGCGGCCAGCGCGGTGCTGCTGCTGATCATCGTGACCCTCATGGTCGCAGCCATCCTACGGGTCGTTGATGTCCGTAAACAACTCGCCACCTGAAGGGGAGCCACGGCATGGCGCAACATGATGCCGGATCGCGTCCGTGGACGTTCTGGTTCTTCGCCGCTTTCTTCGTCCTGTTCGTGATCTTCCTCTACGGCCCGATGTTCGTTGTCTATATGCTGTCGTTTCAGGGCGAGGACGGCGGACTGACGTTCCCGTTGGCGGGTGTCTCGACCCACTGGTTCCACGAACTGGTTGATCCGAACGCCCGCTCCGGCGACATCGCCGGCGCATTCCAGCGTTCGATTGGCCTTGGCGTCGTAGTGTCGCTGCTAACCGTAGTGTTGTCGGTCGCCGCCGGACTGGGGTTCCGCCGCAGCTTCGTGGGATCGGCAATCATCTTCTACATCGCGATCGCCAGCCTGATCATGCCCGGCCTGTTCGTTGGTCTCGGCATCAACGTGTTGTTCAACGAACTCGGCTGGGTGACCGACTGGACCACCTCGGGGCTCGGCGCACAGCTGACCTGGACCTTGCCGTTTGGGCTGCTGATCATGTTCGCCGTGCTTGGCCGCTTCAATCGTGCTTACGAAGAAGCCGCCAAGGATCTTGGCGCGAGCGCATGGCAACGGATGCGCGAAGTGACATTGCCCATTCTACTGCCCGGCATCATTGGTGTCGCACTGTTCGGCTTCACCCTGTCCTACGATGAATTCCCGCGCACCGTGCTGACCTCGGGCAGTGAGAACACACTGCCGATCGAGATCTGGACGATGACCACCAATGTCACCTCGCCGGCTCTGTACGCAGTTGGCACGGTCACCACCGTGGTCTCGTTTGTCGTCATTGGCACCGCCCTCGGCTCGATCGCCCTCATCCAACGCCGCCGCCGATCTTCGCGCGGCGAGCCCACCTGACGCGCCCGGAACCCTGCATGAGCTCCACTCAAACCACCGGCAACGGCCGCATCGACTTAGTGAGCGTGACCAAACGCTTCCGCGACACGACTGCGGTTGCCGATCTCAGCCTGACCATCGACCACGGCACCTACTGCTGCCTGCTCGGTCCGAGCGGCTGCGGCAAAACGACCATTCTGCGGATGATCGCGGGGCACGAGAACGCGACCTCGGGTGACGTGCGCATCGGCGGCCAATCAGTGCTTGGGCTGGACCCGGTGCAGCGCGGCACCGCGATGATGTTCCAGAGCTACGCGCTGTTTCCGCACCGCAGCGTGCTCGACAACGTCAGTTTCGCGCTGAAGATGCGCGGGGCCAGTCGCGAGGCGCGCTCCGCTACGGCGCGCGAGTTGCTCGCCAAGGTCCACATGGAACGTTTCGCCAACCGCCTGCCGGCTGAACTTTCGGGAGGCCAGCAGCAACGTGTGGCGTTGGCCCGAGCATTGATCACTAATCCCAGGGTACTGCTTCTCGACGAGCCGCTATCGGCGCTTGACGAGTATCTTCGCCTGCGCATGCGCGGTGAACTCCGCCGGGTACAGAAGGAACTCGGCATCACGTTCATCCACGTCACCCACACCCAGTTGGAGGCGATCGCGGTCGCCGACGTGGTCGTGGTGATGACCCAGGGCCGCATCGAACAGGCCGCGAGCGCACGCGACATCTATATCGCCCCCCGCAGCGCCTACGTCGCCCGCTTCATCGGCGGCCAGAACGTGCTGACCGGCGTGCTCGACAGCGTCGCCGACCCCTGGTCGCTGGTTGCCGGTGCCGACGGCTCCCGCGGGCAATTCCCGCTCGGTACCGCCCGCGCCGCACCTGGTGCGGCACTGTTCGCCGCCATCCGTCGCGACCGGATCATGCTCACCAAGGACGCCACCACCCGAGCCGGGGACGAAATCAACGCCGCCGTCGGCGTTGTCCACGCCATCGAGAACCAGGGCAGCTACGTCAAGGTCACCCTAGACCTCGCCAATGACGAGGAATTTGTCGCACACATTCCCGACGCTGAGTTTTTCCGTGATCCGATCGACATTGGCGATCGCGTGGTGGCGCGCTGGGATCCGCATGACCTGCATTTGCTGGAGGACGGCAGTGGCGGCCAAGAGTTTGCCCCCGCCGACAAGGATGTAGCGCTGATGTAGGAAGGGACCAAAGGGTGTGGTCCAGAGCGCATCTCGTGTTCGGACTTCGGCCGATCAGGTGGACTTAAAAAGGATCTCGCGGCGGTGCGGCAAACGCAGCGGTTGATGCCTGACGGGCCTTAAGCAACGGGCCTAAGCAGCGGTACCCAGATAGGCTCGGATCACATCCGGGTTCTGCTGGACCTCCTCCGGCGGGCCGTCGGCGATCTTGCGGCCGAAATTCACCACCACAACTTTGTCGGAGACCGACATCACCAAGCTCATGTGATGCTCAACCAGCAACACCGTCACGCCCTGGACATCGCGCACCCGGCGGATCTGGCCTTCCAGCGTATGCACTTCCTCGTGGTTCAGGCCGGCGGCGGGCTCGTCCAGCAACAGCAACTTCGGTTCGGCAGCCAGCGCACGGGCGAGTTCCACGCGTTTGCGAATCGGAAACGGCAGGCCGTGGGCGATGCGGTCGGTGAAGGCGCTCAGGTTCATGAACTCGATCAGGTCCATGGCCCTTTCCCGCACCGCCTTTTCCTCGCGGCCCACCACCGGAAGGCGAAAGGCGTTTTCCACGAAACCGGCGCTGGTGCGGCTATGACGACCGACCATCACGTTCTGCAGCACCGTCAGCCGATCGAACAGTGCGACGTTCTGGAAGGTCCGGCCAATTCCGATCATCGGGATCTTGTGGCGGCGCACCGACAGGACCGACTGGCCCTCAAAGATGATTTCTCCTGTGCTGGGCTGGTAGAGCCGGCTGAGGCAGTTGAACAACGTGGTCTTGCCGGCACCATTGGGGCCGATCAGCCCGGCGATCTGCCCTGGCATAACATCGAAACTAACGTCATCGAGCGCGACCACGCCGCCGAAGCGTAGCGTGACACCTCGTACCGACAAAAGCGGTGTCGATTGGCTCGACATTGAGTGGACGTTCCTTCCCGTGGCGAGTGTAAATGGTTGGCTCGCCGCGGACTCACAGTGCGCAAGGTCAACGCTGAGTGCAAGCGGCGGTCCGGGTTTGACCACCACCGGGCCATCAGCCACAAAACCGGTTGGAGGCACCACCATGAAGCCGCACCCATTCGGGCCCTTGTTCCCCGTTTCCACACTCACCCTCGGCGGCGGCGGGCTGGGCATGCTGTGGGGCCAGACGACGTTTGAGGAATGTGTCGCCACGGTCCACGCCGCGATTGAACGGGGAATCAACCTGCTGGATCTGGCGCCGCGTTACGGCGACGGAAAGGCCGAACGCGTGGTGGGCGAGGCGTTCGGCGGCCGTCTGCCTCGGGGGGTGCATATCACCAGCAAGTGCAACCTCGGCAACCCTGAGCCGGAGCGGGTGTATCCGGTTCTGCGCCAATCCGTCGAGACCAGCCTGCGGCTGTTGCAGCGGGACAAGCTCGATATCTTCTTCCTGCACTCGAATTTGGTCCCCGACCGACATCCGATGTGGAACGCCCGGGATGTCAGCCGCCTGACGTCCCTGTCGCTGTTCCGGTCTGACGTCCGGCCGGCGTTCGAGCGACTGAAGGCTGAAGGGCTGATCAGCGCCTGGGGGCTGACCGGGATCGGGCATCCGGACGCGATCATCGAGGCGCTGGCCGAGGATCCCAAGCCAGCCGCCGTGCAGTGCATCGCCAACCTGCTGGACTCGCCCGGCGGCCTGAAGTTCTTCGACGGCCCAGCCAAGCCGCGCGCGGTAATGGCAGCCGCTCGGGCGAACGGGGTCGGCGTCATGGGCATCCGAGCGGTTCAGGCCGGCGCTTTGACCGCGGCGATCGACCGCGCCTTGCCGCCGGATCATCCCGAGGTGTTGGACTATGGTCTCACTAAGGGGTTCCGATCGCTGTGCGTCGAACTCGGCGAAGACCCAGCCATCGTGGCACATCGCTACGCGCTCGGGCTGCCAATCGACACATTGGTTCTGGGCGTTAAGAATTGCGCCGAACTTGCTGGCTGCGTCGCTGCCGCCGAAGCGGGTCCGCTGCCAGCCGAGCTGATTGCCCGGATCGACGCGAGCGTGGCGAGAGGATGATGAGTCGGTTGTACGGAACGATACCGGCTCGGCCAATTGCCGAGGTCGGCGGGCTGGCGCGGTGTAACGGATGGCGTTGTTCCTTTTGGGCCAGCGGTGACAGAAGTGCCTGATGTGTCGGTTACCCCAGGCCTGCCGCCTTGACCCCCGCCGCACGCATGGCGGCCGCGATCGATCTGCTTGAGGTCATCGAAGGCGCGGTGAAACGCCCCGCCGACGCCGTCGCCAACGATTTTTTTCGGTCCCGCCGCTACATCGGCTCCGGTGACCGGCGCGCCGTGTCGGATCGCGTCTGGAGTGTGTTGCGCACCCGCCGGCGCCTCGGCTGGTGGCTGGGCGATGCCAGGCAATCGTCGCGCCTGTTGGTAGCGGCGTCATTGCTGCTTGAAGGGTGGGCGAAGGCCGGCGTTGCGCAGGCATTCTCCGGTGGGCAGTTCGCGGCGGAGCCACTGTCGGGTGCCGAAAATGCAGTGCTGTCGCGGATCGCCGGGCACACGCTCAACCACCCCACGATGCCGGAGGCGGTGCGGCTGGAAGTTCCGGACTGGCTGCTACCTCGGCTCGCGTCGCGCTTCGGCCCCAGCCTGATGGTTGAGATGGCGGCGCTGTCCGAACCGGCGCCGCTCGACATGCGAGTGAACTTGTTGAAAGGCGACCGCGACCAGGCTCATGCCGCGCTTGCCGCCGAAGGGTGGGAAACCGAGCTGACCAAGCTGTCGCCGTGGGGCCTGCGCATCGATGGCCGGCGCCCGGTCACCAGCGGCGCGGCCTTCCAGTCGGGACTGATCGAGATCCAGGACGAGGGCAGCCAATTGGTTGCCGCTCTGGTCGGCGCCATGCCCGGCATGCGCGTGGTCGACTGGTGCGCCGGTGCGGGCGGCAAGTCTCTTGCTTTAGCGGGGACGATGGAGAACCGCGGGCAGATCGTTGCGTGCGATGTTTCCGCGGCTCGGCTGGATGGCGCCGTGCGGCGGTTTCGACGCGCCGGTGTGCATAACGTCGAGCGTCACCTGGTGGAAGCCGGCGACAAGTGGCTGAAACGGCGCGCGGGCACGTTCGATCGGGTGCTGGTCGATGCCCCGTGCACCGGCACGGGAACCTGGCGCCGAAACCCGGATGCTCGGCTGCGCTTAAGGGACGTTGATCTTACGGAATTGCTTCTGAAGCAGGCGCGCATCCTCGATACCGCTCAAAGCCTAGTTCGCAAAGGCGGCCGTTTGGTCTACGCTACGTGTTCTCTGCTAGAAGAGGAAAACGAGGCTCAGGTGTCTGGCTTTTTGCTTCGCCATCCGGCGTTCCGTATCATTCCGCTGGCTCAGGCCTGGCCGCTGGAGCCGCCGCCGCCGAACAGCGGCGATTTCCTTTGGCTCACGCCGGCGCGGCATGGAACCGACGGGTTCTTCACCGCCGTTCTGGAGCGAGCCGCTTGATTTCCGTACGGAAAGCGCGAGTTGCGGACGCCATCGCGATCGGTGCCGTGCATGTCGCGGCATGGCGGAGCACCTACCCGGGGATTTTACCGGACACGTTTCTCGCGCGCATGTCGGTGTCGCGGCAGGCGGCGTTTTATGATGCGGCAATTCGGGGCGGCACGGGAGTGACGGTGGCCACGGCCTCGGGGGCGGACGTGCCCGCGGGAAGCGTGCCCCGGATCATCGGGTTCACTACGGCCGGGCGGGCGCGAAACGCCGATATTGGCGGCAAACGTCTGGCCGAGGGAGAGGTTGAAACGCTTTATTTACTGGACGATTGGAGGGAGCGTGGCGTCGGCCGGCGCCTGATGCGTGCGGCCGGCGCCCATCTGGTGGATATCGGCTGCAAGTCCGCGTACCTGTGGGTGCTGCGCGATAACCCAAGCCGATGGTTCTACCAGCGTCTGGGTGGCAGGCCAGTGGCAGAACAGACTATCCGGATCGCCGGACAATCGGTCGCTCAGGTGGCGTTCGCGTGGGACCCGATTGAGCTGTTGCTTACGGCTTCGCCGCAGGCTTCTTGACGGGGCTGGCCCGTGTAATTCAGCGCATGCCAAACCGATGCGGCCATCCGCCCATATTCGAACCGGGTTGAAAGCTGGGCTTGAGTTTGTCCCCCCGCGGGGGCCGCTCTCCGAGCAGTCAATCCTTGGCCGCAACGCAAATACAACTGGCGCCGATCGAAAGCGTGAGGCCAAGGTTGATCCTATTATATTCGGCTGCCAGCATCCAATTCATGATGCGGGCTACCAAGCGGCCGGGCCTGTGTTCGGCCGCAACGTCTTCAGTGTCCGTGGGACGCCGAAGACCAAGGCGAGACGGTACCGTTCGCAGGAGGAAGATGAGCGGCGGCAGCGGTGCAAATAGGTAAGACACGAACTCCGGCCGGAACCTCGACGCGTGGAGCGCGTTCAAGAGGGTCGTCCGTGTGTAGCGGCGGAAATGCCCCGCAACCGCATCATCCGCCGAGTAAAGAAACGGATAAGCCGGGACGGTCAGCACAAGACGTCCGCCAGGGCGAAGCAGCGTGTGCACCCGTCGCAGAGCAGCGACATCGTCATCAATATGTTCAAGCACATCGAATAAGCCGCCGGCGGCGATGCTCGATGGTGGCAAGTCGATGTCTTTCAGCGTAGCACAAATCACCGGGTCAATACCCCGGGCATGCGCCGCCATGGCGCCGTCGATACCTGGTTCCAACAGCGCGCAGCCGATCCCTGCAGCGACCAGGCCCCGGGCGACGTAGCCGTTGCCACCACCAATATCGAGGAACGGCCCATTGGGTGCGAAGCGGCGGACCAGGCTAACGATACAGCGATTTCGATGAAGAAACCAGAACGAGCGGTCTTCGATCTCCAGGCAGGCGGCATTGCCGCGCGGGGGATAGGACACTTCGCCCCGCCGGCGTGCGAACCAGATGCCAGGTTCGCGCCGCTCCAGTCCGGGCGCCAGGGATGCCAGGTCCAGCCAAGCCGTCATGGCGGATCTCGGCGACGGAAGAAGTCGAGCACTGCAGCGGCCACTTCGACCACCTCTCGGTCCGTGAGATCATAGAACATCGGCAGTCGGACCAGCACGCTGCTGATGTCGTCCGTGACCGGCAGGTCCACCGGTTCGTTGCTCAACGTCCGGGCGAATGGCGAGGAATGCAGCGGCACATAATGAAACACCGCGAGAATGCCGGCCTCCCGCAAGTGGGCAATCAGCGCCGTTCGCTCCTGAAGGTCGGCGGTTAGCACATAGAACATGTGATGGTTGATGGCACAGTGGGGCGGCGCTCGGCCGACGCCGATCCGGCCTTTCTCGAGCAGCGGTGCCAGCATATCGACATAGCGGTTGTGGATTTGCCTGCGCCGCGCGGTGATCTTCTCCATATTCTCAAGCTGTCCAAGCAGGAAGGCGGCCAACATGTCGGACGGACCGTAGGAGGAGCCGACATCTACCCAGGTATACTTGTCCACCTGCCCGCGCAGGAACTGACTGCGATTTGTACCTTTGTCGCGCAGGATCTCGGCGCGGCGCTCCAGAGGGGGATGGTTGATGACGAGTGCGCCACCCTCTCCGCAAGAGAAGTTTTTGGTTTCATGAAAGCTATAGCAGCCCATGTGACCGATGGTACCGAGCCACTGGTCCTTGTAGCGGGCAAATACTCCCTGCGCGGCGTCTTCAACCACCAGCAGATCATGGCGCCGGGCAATCGCCATGATCGCGTCCATCTCGCAGGCGACGCCGGCATAATGGACCAGAAAGATCGCGCGCGTGCGCGGCGTGAGAGCCGCCTCGATCATGGTCTCGTCGATGTTCAGCGTGTCCGGGCGGATGTCCACGAACACCGGTTTCGCGCCTCTGAGCACGATGGCGTTGGCCGTAGAAACGAACGTATAGGACGGCAGGATCACCTCGTCATTCGGCCCAAGTTCGCAAAGGCAAGCAGCCATTTCGAGGGCCGCCGTGCAAGAGGTGGTGAGGAGCACGCGGTGCGCGCTGAAGCGGTCCTGCATGAGCTGCTGGGCACGCCGCGTGAACGGGCCGTCGCCGCTGGCATGGCCGCCGGCCACGGCCTGGCCAACATAGAACAGCTCCGGCCCAACGATGCATGGCTTGTTGAAAGGGATATGGATTGTCACGACGCCGATCCGAAACAGCGGGACGAACCGGAGACGGGGTAAACGCGAAACACCCAGTATTTTTGAAGGATGAACAAAAGCAACGGCAAAGTAAAGGTTACGCCACCCTGAACGATCTCGTGAGGAACGCCGACCTGTCCGACAAGCAGCCAGAGTACAATGAAATCGAGCGCATAGCCGGTGACATAGATCAAGACGTATCGCCGGAGTGCAATCGAATTCCTTCCTTGATAGCTGAAGGTGATACTTCGGTTCAGCGCAAAGCCGATGAGCACCCCAGCGCTATATGTTGCCGTCATCGCGGCCGGGCTGCTCATCAGGCCGCGTGTCAGCAGCAGATAAACGCTGAACAGTAAGACATTGAGCATCAGGCCGATCGCCGCGTAACGAATGAACTGCCGGGAGATCATGATGCTCGTGGCCCAGACGGGCACCAATGCAGGGTGATTGTAGGCGCGGGAAAGCGGAAACCCAACGAAACATAAAGGTTATGAGCCGCTGTATTGTGGGAGGAGATGCTCGTGCACACTTCTCGTACGCCCTCCCGGTGGTGAAATGCCAGCATTGCCTGCCAAACGCGCGTTCCAAGCCTCTGTCCGGCCAGCCCGGGGGCAAGACCGACCAGCGACCAGAACCGGCTGGCAGCAGTCGGCTGCTCAACCACCATGAAGGCAATAGTCCGGCCATCCATCAGGCACTTCAGCACGTTTTGTGCTGGGTTGTCGAAGGCGTTCGCTGCCCACGCCGCATAGCGACGGTTGCCGATCTCAGATCCGACCTGCGCGTCGACATGCAGTCGGCCGGTATCGAAGATCCGTCCAGCGAAGTCGGTGATCTCAGCAGCGTCGGATGGGAGGGCGGGTCGGATGGAGATCGCCTCGTCGTCAGAAAACCGTTCCAGGCCGACCAAGGTCGGTCTGTAGTTCAACTCAATGAACCGGAAGCCGTGTGCTTCCAGAAAGCCGCACTCTACCAGTTGGTCCTGCGGCAGGCGGCAGCTCACCAGGCGAATTTCGTGCGTTGCGCACCACTCACGAAAGCTCTCGAAGGCGGGTTCCAGGTCGGCGTCGGGCCTCACCCTGATAGAAGATATCACTGCAGTGTTCCCCGGAAAGACGGGCTGGTCCCAAGGGGCAAGATGATAGGTCATGTCGAGCCCAGCACTTTCGAACCGTTCCTCCACAAAGCTGAGCATGATGATGTCTCCTGGCTAGCCTGGACCCGGCTGTTCGGCGGTTCGTTCCAGATCGCATGAAGCGACGGTTTCGCCAACCACATAAACCGGGCGCCCCATGTACGGAAATGGATGCGGGCGAGGTATTCGCCGAGGACGCCGAGGGCGAACAATTGCGCTCCCGAGAACACGGCAATGCTCGAAGCCAGGAAGGCGAATCCCGGAACTGCGCTGCCTTGAATGAGGTAGTTCACGGTCACCACCACCAGAATCAGAAAGCCGAACAAGACAAAAGAAAAACCCATGATGCTGGCGATCTGCAGTGGCAGCGTGCTGAAGCCCGTCATCAGGTTGATTGCATGCCGGATAAGCATTCCCACCGTATAGCCGGACGCACCGGCGGCGCGCGGCGCATGACGGACCTTGATCGCCGTGAAACGCGTCGTGGTCCAGGTCAGCAATACGTCAATGGAGACGGACGGACTGCGATATTCCTGGAAACCGTCTCGCAAATGCGTACGGAAGGTCCGGAATGCGCTGACATGCCGTGCAGTCTCGGCGCTCATGGCGCTAGTGAGGGCGATCTTCGTCAGGCGTGAGGCAAAGTTGCGCAACAGGCCGTGCTGTTCGGTCAGCGGAGCGCCATAGACGACATCTTGATCGGGACCAAGTGCCGCTAGCAAAGGTGCAATCTCGCTGACTGGATGCTGCAGATCGTCGTCCATGGTAACGATGACGTCATGCTTGGCGACCCTTATCCCGCACAGCAGGGCATTGTGCTGGCCGTAGTTGCGGCGCATCCGAATCCCGCGCACGCAGTGATCCGTGCGCGCCAGCGCGGAGACGATTGCCCATGATCCGTCTGCGCTGCCGTCGTCAACGAAGATGATCTCGAACACAGGTGTGATATTTTTCATCGCCACCGACAGTTGACGATAGAGTTCAGCCAGTGTCTTTTCAGCGTGATATACCGGAATTACAACCGACACCGTCAACATCAAACTATAGCCAAATGGGCGAGATACGCCCGCCGGCCGGTGCGGCGCATAGCCAAATGTATATGCTGCTGGTACCTGCACGGCCCGCCGAGTGGGGATCGTCCGGCTCACCGCGGTGCCAAGGGGACAAACTCGAACTCCGATGGAAGATTAAGCTCAAAAGTTAAGCAGTTTTTGGTTGGATTCGCTACCGCGGTGACCAAGGCCGGTTTGATCAGTCTTCTTCGCCGGACCCAGCGTGCGGCCTCGACGGACGCACCTGCTTGCCAAATAGCTTGGGCTGGATTTTACCACCTCAATGAGACGATATCACGATTTGGCTTCAGATACCTCGACGGTACGTTTCGATTCGACCCGGCTGGAAATCCTTTGGGCCGAACGCAAAGCGTCGGACGACAAAGGTAGTCGCGCACAACTGGGATGGCCCGGAGGTCGATTTCGCTGGCGAGGGTTTCTGTGCGTGGCATCAGCACCGGCAGCGCGTGCCGCATGAACGATGCACAGCAGGATCGGCTGAACATATCGATCGCAGCAACCAAACGCGAGATCAGAACCTGGATGGAGTTCGTTCGTGAAGTAAAACGTGAGATTTTCGCCATGGCGCTCCGCACGAGGGTCCTTTCGACAGCTTGGCAAATGATCAGCGGCCTGCTCGACCGTATCGCCATTGCCATCGATCCACTCCTGCGGGTGAGCGACCGTGCCGCGGCGGCGGTGATCGGTTTGGCATTCGTTGTCGGGACAACGGTTTTTTACCTCGTGCCCGCGGATCCGGCACGCCTGACGCGTTTCACCGCGGAGCATGTTGCAATCTTCAGCATGAAGGACTCCTCGCCGCAGCGCGTTGCCTTCAGCGCCTTCATTGCCATCCTAGTAATTGGCGCAGTTGCGTTACGGCTTTTTCGGCCGGCGCGGCCGTTGGCTATTGCAACAGTCGCGCACTCGAGCCTGCGCCGTGTGATGATACTCGTAATACTCGGGGCATGCGTCATCAATTCCAGAGTGTTCGATCCTAGTTTTGGCGCGCCGTGGCAACTGCTGGAGCCCGGATGCGCGATGGGTACTGCCCTCTATTTATCCTATTTGGCCGCTGTGGCGTTGTTTATTTGGAACCAAAAGCTGCCCACTGGCGTCGTGCTCGCCGTGATCGGCCTGATCGTGTTCATCTCGTGGGCACCAGCCGCGACCGGCATAATGCTCCGGATCCCCCCGGAAATGGTCCCGATGGTCGACCTGCACATGACGAGTGTGTTTGGCGGAGCTGACACACTGGCCGCGGGTTATCGCCTGTTTGTCGACGTGCCGGCAAATTATGGCGTTATGGTGCAGGTCGCATTGGCCGCGGTCTTGCGCGCTGGCCACGGGCTGGATCTCGGAGGCCTTATTCATTTGACCGAAGTGTTCCAGGCAACCACCTTGTGCCTCTTCGCCCTTGCCGCCTGGGTGCGAACCCGCAACGCCGACACGCCCGGCCGGGTCGCTGGGGTGTTTTTGGTTCTCCTAGTCGTGGTGCCGTTCCTCGCGATGGAGAATCAGGCCGTTTTGCTCGCCAACCAATCGGGCCTACGCTTCGTGATGCTACCAGTGGGGGCGTTAGCCGCCATGGCGCTTGAACGTTGGCCGCTCGCCCGTGGTACCGCTTTCGTCGGCGCTGTGGCCGCGCTCGCTCTGCTGCACAACATCGAGACCGGGATCGCCATCCTCTTCGGGCTCGGCCTTGGATGGCTCGTGCGTGCTAGGGCTGCACGGACGGCCGAGGTCGCTGTCGGCGTGTTTTCGGGCTCCATCGCCTTTGCCGCAATGCTGAGCCTCGCAGTGCTCGCCCATTTCGCGGTCTTCGGACGATATCCCGCCGTCGGCGCAGGCAAGATCATGGACATAATCCGGGATTTCGGCTCCGGCTTTGCCGGCCTTGAACTGTCGGTGAGCATCCCCGCTCTCGTTATCCTGGGGCATGCGGGATACGTCGTCCTGCGCGCGCTCGCGTTCCTGCTGGGCCGCCCCGGCACGCGGCCGGCCCCAGCCAGTGCGGCCATTGCAGGCATTCTGATCGCGTGGACCCCATATTACGTGAACCGGCCCAGCGACTGGAATTTGTGGAGCTTTCTTGCCCTTTATGCCGTGCTGCTGGCGCCCACCGTCGCCAGGGTGCACGCCCGAAGCCTGTGCTTGGCAGCCATGGCGATGATCCTGCTCGTGCCGATACCGCTCGGTGCTCTAACGAAAAGCGTGGGCTATCTAAGGTTAGCGGAAGCCCTTCCGGTTACGCCGAACTGCGCAGCCGGCCTGTCGCTGACGCCCGAGGATTGCCTCGTCGAAGGCGCTCGCGCCGCGGAACTCGCGCGATTTGCCGGGCCGGGCGATGTCGTCTGGCTCACTACGACCCCAATTCTCACGCTACGTCTCTCCCATCTTCGGTTACCAGTTCCGACGCTAGGCCCCTTCATCGCTGCCCGCACCGAGAAAGACCTCGCCGCCATCGCCGCTGAGATCGCAGCGGCTAAGCCGATCGCGCTTGTTCTCGATGTTTCGGTCCCAGGTCATGCAATCCCAGGGGTAATGCAATCCCTGCATGCCCGCATCGCTGATCGCGCCGGTTTCGTGCAATGTCCCCTCGTCGCCAGATCCTATTGGCAAACCTGGCTGCCAAAGGGAACGTGCCAAGAAAGCGATTCGCGAGTGGCAGCGCTGCGCGGACGCTAGCGCGCCGGCCGCGGTCCGCTTGCGTGCAGAATGGGGGGCGGTAGTGCGATTGGGGGAACGATGGATGCGGTCATTGGCTTCGTGCTTAGTGAGTTCGGTTTCGAATTCTTCGTGCTCGGTCTGCTCGCGGCTGCGGTCGCGATCGCACGCCATCCGCCGCCGCGAGGCCGCACGGTCATCGGCGAGCACCTGCTAGCCTACTACGTGCTGTTCCCAATTGGTTGTCTCTATCTCGTAAACTTTGTCTACCACGTCTTCTTCGGTGCGATGTCCGCGCGCTTCATAGGCTGGGCGGACAGCCCGTTCCAGACAGAGCTTGGCTTCGCCAGCCTTGGCTTCGCCCTTGTCGGCTTCCTCGCTTGGCGCGGAGGCTACGAACTGCGTCTGGCCGCGGTAGCCGGACCGGCCATGTTCCTGCTTGGGGCAGCAGGCGGACACATCTACCAGATGATCGCGCACAGCAACTACGCGGCTGGCAACTCCGGATTGCTGCTTTGGACGGACGTCGTAATCCCGCTCGCCGGTTTTTTCTTCCTCGCTTTAGCGAGGCCGGCGAAGAGCCCGCAACGTCAAGCTGTGGATAATCGTTAGACGGACAACCTATCCGAAGCACACCTGAGGAGATACGATGTTGTTGCCGGCTCGGGCGCGAACCGACCGAGCGATACAACCCGCCCGACCGTATAGCGCGGGGTGGAAGAAAGTTCATGATCAAAGGAGATCGCCATGACGTCTCGGTTGCGCTTCGGTGTCTTCCTCGCACCTTTTCATAAGCCTGGCGTAAATCCCACGCTGGCGCTGCAAAACGATCTCGATCTTATTAGCTGGCTCGACCAGTGCGGTTATGACGAAGCGTGGTTCGGCGAACACCATTCAGCAGGATCTGAGATCAGCGCCTCGCCCGAGATCCTCATGGCGGTGGCAGCGGAGCGGACACGGCACATCCGGCTCGGAACGGGCGTTATCAGCCTCTCCTACCACAACCCGCTCTGGGTTGCGGAGCGCATCGTCCTGCTCGATCACCTGACGCGGGGGCGCGTGATGTTTGGGGCCGGTCCGGGCTCGCTGCCGACCGACGGTGCGATGATCGGGCTTTCCCAGGCGCAGACGCGTGGATTGTTGGAGGAGAGCCTCGATGTCATTATGCGGCTGCTCCAGACGGAAGAGCCGGTGACCTACCGCAATGATCGATGGGATCTGCGCGAGGCGCGACTGCATCTGCGGCCCTATTCCAACCCGTTGTTCGACGTGGCTGTCGCGGCGGTGGCGTCCCCGACCGGAGCGAAGCTCGCGGGGCGCCATGGCACCGGGTTGCTTTCGATCGGAGCCACCATGTCGGCGGGATTTGACGCCCTGGCCCTGCACTGGGGCATACTCGAGGAAGAGGCGAAAGCTCACGGCAAGATCGTCGACCGGTCGAAATGGCGCCTGGTTGGCCCAATGCATTGTGCGGAAACGAAGGAACAGGCGCTCCGCGATGTCGAGTACGGCATCGAGCATTGGTTCCGCTACCTGCAGACCGTCGCTGCGTTTCCTCAGATGGCGCTGCAGGGCGACAATCTTCGCGAGATGATTTCGTTCATCAACGAGTCTGGCATCGGCGTGATCGGCACGCCGGATGAGTGTACCGCGCAGATCGACCGGCTGATAAAGCAGTCGAACGGCGGCTTCGGCTGCTACCTCCTTCTCGGCCACAACTGGGCAAACCGTCAGGCCACGTTGAACAGCTACGAGCTGATCGCACGCCATGTCGTGCCGCAATTTCAGGGCCAGGCTCACGCGACGGTGGAGGCGGCGCGGCTTGCAAGCGCCGCGCGCCCCGAGCTGGCAGCGGTTCACGCCAAAGCAGTCGAGGCGGCGGGCGAACGCTATGCTGCGGAAAAAGCAAAACGCGGCTGACGGTCAGAACTGCCACGTAACGTGCGGCAGAATGCCACGGCGCTGCCGTCGTGGGAGCCAGCCTGAGCGCGTCTCCAAAGTTCAGATATTGCCAGCCTCGTTCCTTGAGCAAAACTTTCACGGGTCATCGTTGCGCACCGGCCACCACATGGCCGCGGCCAGCGACAACGTGCGGCTCTTGCCGAAGCGGCCGAACAGCGAGAAAGTTGCTGTCCGTTGTCCGCCACCTAGAACTCGATGACCTCCAGGAGAGGAAACCATGGTTAACTCACAGGCTCCCGCGTACCAAGCCGAGGCCGATGCGAGCCTGGATTTTGACGCCGTCATCATCGGCGCCGGGGTTTCCGGTCTCTACCAGCTCTACAAGCTGCGTGAACTCGGTCTGAAGACGTTGGTGCTCGAGGACGGCAGCAATGTCGGCGGCACCTGGTATTGGAACCGCTATCCCGGCGCCCGCTTCGATTCCGAAAGCTGGACCTACGGATATTCGTTTTCGGAGGAGTTGTTGCAGGAATGGAATTGGGCCGAACATTTCGCTTCAGCACCCGAAACCGAACGCTATCTCAACTACGTCGCCGACAAATTCGATCTGCGCCGCGACATCCAGTTCCGCAGCCGCGTCAGCGCCGCATACTATCGCGAGCAAACGCGAGGCTG
This sequence comes from uncultured Alphaproteobacteria bacterium, assembly GCA_963772355.1. GTDB lineage: Bacteria > Pseudomonadota > Alphaproteobacteria > Acetobacterales > Acetobacteraceae > Rhodopila. The sequence goes on from CAVYXX010000009.1 coordinate 221,895, forward strand.
GGAGGTCGTGCTGGAGGATGGCAGGCACTACCACACACGCTTCCTGATCACCGCCATCGGCGTCCTCTCAGCGCCGACCCTGCCGCGCATCGCAGGGCTCGGCACGTTCAAGGGTCAGTCCTGCCACACCGCGCTCTGGCCAAAGGAGCCGGTGAACTTCGAGGGCAAGCGGGTCGCGGTGATCGGCACTGGCGCGACCGCTGTGCAGACCATCCAGACCATCGCCAAGGAAGTCGGCCACCTGACCGTGTTCCAGCGCACCCCCAACTGGTGCGCGCCGTTGCACAACTCCAGGATCTCCGAAGAACAGATGCGCCAGATCCGGGATCGCTATACCGAGATATTTGCGCGCTGCCACGAGACGCCCGGCTGCTTCATCCATAGCCCGGATCCGCGCTCGGCGCTCGAGGTGACACAGGAGGAACGCGAGGCGTTCTTCGAGAAACTGTACGGCGAGCCCGGCTTCGGCATCTGGCAGGGCAACTTCCGCGATATCCTGGTGGATCGCGAGGCCAACGCGCTAATCTCCGATTTCGTTGCGCGCAAGATCCGTCAGCGCGTGAAGGACCCGGCGGTGGCCGAGAGATTGATCCCGAAGAATCACGGCTTCGGCACCCGCCGCCTGCCGCTCGAGACGCACTATTACGAGGTCTACAATCAGCCGAACGTCAAGCTGGTGGACATCAACGAAACGCCGATCGAGTGCATCACGCCGGCCGGCATCAGGACCAGCGATGCCGACTACGACTTCGACATGATCATCTACGCCACGGGTTTCGATGCGATCACAGGCGCTTTCGACCGTATCGATATCAGGGGCGTCGATGGATGCCGGCTGAAGGACAAATGGAGCGCTGGGCCGCAGACCTATCTCGGCGTCCTGGTCGAAGGCTTTCCCAATATGCTGATGGCGATGGGCCCGCACGCCGGGCTCGGTAATTTCCCTCGTGCCGCCGAATACAATGTCGATTGGGTGACCGGTCTGATCCGTCATGCTCGCGACCACGGCCTGACGCGGATGGAGGCCACCGAAGCCGGGACGGACAGGTGGACCGAGCATGTCAAGGCCATGGGCCAAGGGTTGCTGGCTAATGAGGTGGACTCGTGGATGACCGGCATCAACCGCAATGTCGACGGCAAGCAGACCCGAAAGATCATGCGCTACAGCGGCGGGTATCCCGCCTATCGCGAGCACTGCGATGCGGTGGCGGCGGATTGCTACCGAGAGCTTGCGCTGGCTTAGATTCAGACACCGACGATAGTGCCGTCGGCGGCCTTTTCGGTGATCAGGATCATCGTGGCATTTGTAATTGTGCGAGACGACCGGGAACATGATCCCGCGACCCTCCAGCGACCAGCCGCCTGGTATCGACGTGGCCTTTGCTGGCGTTCTGTCGACGAGGAAGACTGTTTTTCCGCCGCCGCGCTTGACACGGCAGGAATGGACAACTACGTAGCCGCCCTTCGTCAGCCCGGGTCAGAAGTGCGTCATGAGAGTTCGTAACAGCCTGCGTTCCGCCAAGATACGCGACAAGAACTGCCGCGTGGTGCGACGCCGTGGCCGGGTGTATGTGATCAATAAGAAGAACCCGCGCATGAAGTGCCGGCAGGGATAGGGGTTCTATTCGGCCGTCGGTCTCGATTAAATACGATACGGTAGAGCAAGCCCCTTGTAGCTTAATTTGCGGCGACTGGCTTGCCGGTGTGCTCCTTGAACACGTCTTACCGCGCCGCCCGGCGAAACGCTGTTGCCGGGGGTCATGCGGCAGCAGCGCATGGGTTCCCCAGTTCCGTCCACTGAATGCAGGTCCCGGCATTCGGGCTTCCGCTCTGGCGCGTGGTGCCAACCACCCCCGAGCGGAGCTCTCCCTCGCCGCTGATCCTCAAAACGCCAAGGCGCGCCAGGTGGCTTGTAAGCTGATCGTATCATTCTGACACGAAGACCATTCCGCAGCGGACGAAACATCCGTTCACCCGCTCACGGCCAGGATTAGAATATATCGCGGCACAGCATTATAGAGCCCGCCATGCCTCCTCCGCTTCTCACGTTGCAAGATATCGCCCTGTCATTCGGCACCGTCCCGCTGCTGACCGGTGCCGGTCTGTCCGTTTCCGCCGGCGACCGGGTGTGCCTGGTCGGCCGCAACGGCTCCGGCAAATCGACCCTTCTGCGCATTGCCGCGAGCCTGGTGCAGCCAGACTCCGGCCGGCGTTTCGCACAACCGGGCGCCACGATCCGCTATCTTCCACAGGAGCCCGATTTCGCCGGCTTCGCGACCACGCTGGAGTACGTCGAAGCCGGCCTGCCGCATCCCGCTTCCACCGACCAGTACCGAGCATCGTATCTGCTGGAACAACTCGGGCTGACCGGCGCCGAGGACCCGCAAAAACTGTCCGGCGGCGAGGCCAGACGCACTGCTCTGGCCCGCGTCCTCGCCCCCGAACCCGACATCCTGCTGCTAGATGAACCCACCAACCACCTTGATCTTCCCGGCATCGAGTGGCTGGAACAAGAATTGTCCGGCATGCGTTCCGGGATCGTCCTGATCAGCCATGACCGGCGCCTGCTTGAACGAATATCGCGCGCTACCGTCTGGCTGGACCGCGGAATCACGCGCGTGCTCGACCAAGGATTCGCTCGATTTCGAAGGCTGGCGCGACCAGGTGCTCGAACAGGAGGAAATCGAGCGCCACAAATTGGGCCGGAAGATCGTGATGGAGGAGGACTGGCTCCGCTACGGCGTCACCGCCCGGCGCAAACGCAATCAGAAGCGGCTCGGCGACCTGCACGCCCTGCGGAAGAAGCACAAGGAGCAGCGCGGCGCCCTGGGCCGGGTGAAGTTGGAAGCCGCCGAGGCCGACCTTTCCGGGCGCCTCGTCATGATGGCCGAAGGGATCAGCAAGTCCTATGGCGGCCGGACGGTGGTCCGAGACTTCTCGACCCGCATCATCCGGGGCGATCGCGTTGGCATCGTCGGGCAGAATGGTGCCGGCAAGACCACGCTGCTCAACATGCTGACCGGCAAACTCAGCCCCGACACGGGCGAAGTAAAGCTCGGCACCAATCTGGCCGAAGTCGAACTGGACCAGCGCCGAGACGCCCTGGATCCGCTGCAAACCCTGTCGCAAACCCTGACCGGGGGCGCCGGCGACACAGTAACGGTCGGCGGCCAGAATCGCCATGTCGTTAGCTACATGAAGGATTTCCTGTTCGGGCCGGAGCAGGCGAATACCCAAGTGGGCGTGCTGTCAGGGGGCGAACGTGGTCGGCTGACGCTGGCCCGAGCCTTCGCCACGCCGTCCAACCTGATGGTACTGGACGAACCGACCAACGATCTAGATTTGGAAACGCTCGAACTCCTGCAAGAGCGGCTTGCTGATTACGCCGGCACGGTGCTGCTGGTCAGCCATGACCGTGACTTCCTGGATCGTGTCGTGACCTCGGTGATCGCAACCGATGGCGACGGCCGTTGGATCGAGTATGCCGGCGGCTACACCGACATGCTGGCCCAGCGGGGGCCAGCCAGAGGCGCTTCCACGCCGCCGACCGTCCGGCCTCGCGCGGCGGCGCCTGTCGCGAAGTCGCCGGCCCGGAAAATGACGTTCAAGGACAAGCATGCGCTGGACACCCTGCCAAGCCGCATCGCTGCCCTGGAGGCCGATGTCGCCCGGTTGAGCCGGGTGCTTGCGGACGCCGACCTTTATTCGCGCGAGCCAACGAGATTCGCCGATGCCACACAGGCGCTGGATGCGGCGCAACGTGCCCTTGCCGCGGCGGAAGAACAGTGGCTCGCGCTAGAGATGCTGAGGGAGGAACTGGAAGGGGCGTGAAGTCTGGAAGCGGCTGACAAAGTGAGGCCTCGGTCCGGGTTGTGCCGCGGCTCTCGACGGCGGTAATCTTTGATTCATCAATTCCTGCGCATTATCGGGGTGTGCAAAGCGCCGCGCTCACATCGATCGATCTCCATCAACCGGCGACATTTGCAAGCCGAGGGGTAACCGTCCCCTTTACCACACCCCTGCTGACCGGCGGCCGGGTGCGCCAATCCAAGCGCACGGGCACCGAATTTGTCGTGCCTAACTCTTCCGGCGGTCGCGGCGTATATGTCTTACTCTGGCCAAGTGTGCTGGAACTATGCAGCCCGACGGTCCACGATCGAGTATTGGCCCAGCGCATCTCGTGCTTGGGACAGATCGATCCGGCAAACGTACGCGGCGCTGCCCTTGACGTCGCGTTGGAAGGCTACGCGGGGCGGAAGGCTGCCGCTGCAGCCGAAGCGGCACGCAAGAGCGAGCATTCACGTGTGCTTTCGACGCAATCTCTTTTGTTGGCCGCTCTGATCGAGCAGATCGAGCCAGCGCACCGGAAAGCGACGGCGCTGGCGGAATGGACGCCGCATTTTGAACGGCAGGCGGGACAGGCACTGCGCCGGATCGCGCCGGCATCGGGCTGCTCTCCCGCACATCTCACCATAGTCCTCTCGGCCATGGCCGACGCGTTCGCGTCTATCGGCGTCGGGCGAGACGAGCACACAGCCCGAGTACCGCAACTGATCATCCGGCTGGGGGAAGCCCGGGCCGACATCGCGCGTTGGCTGCTGGACCCCCATCAAAATGATATTGAAACGTTGGGTCGGGCATTGACCGGCACCATGACAGCAGCACTCGACGGAGCCGAGGCGATGCTGGCTCAAACGCGAGCCACGCTGGCGGATCCGGTGAAGTTGCTGCAATCCTGGATCGCGAACCTCGACGATGCCGCTGGATTGGTGGCGCGCTGCGATTGGCTGCTCGATGGATGGGAATATATTTGTCTGATTTGGAAAGTTGCTGATTTAGACTTGTCCCGGCGCGCGGCCTTGCTGGAAATGGCCCAGTCACTCCCGGTTTGGCCACGCGAGGTGAATGGTTGGTTCCCCGGTCAGATCCCGGCGGAAGCAATGAACGTCGCTTGCAGGGTGGTCAGCCGAAACGACACTTGGCGCAGCGGCGCGGCGGCTCTCGCCATGATCGAGCGCAACGAGACCCTGCGCGCAATGAGCATGTAACCCCCTTGGACCCTGTAAAACTACTATCGGACGCCCCCCAGGTCCACGCGCTTACGCGGGACATTGTCAGTGCCCGCGATCCCCAGATTAAGCGAATTGTAGCCAAAGTGGATGCGATGAGCGTTCGCGGACCAGCCGATACGTTGATCGAACCTTTACGGCCGCGACTGAGGGTGTTGCGCCCGCCGCGGCCGCTACGCTTCGTCCGATTGATGTTCAATCCCCTCGATTTACTGATCGTGTCGGCTGCTCGCTGGGTTCCTGGACGGCATACCATCCCACGCGCGGCCCTGCTGCCGATGGCCCTTATGGTCCGTCAGGAGATGGGTGGTGACGCGCTCTCGATCGAAGCGGAAGCCGCCGGCCGAACGACCGCCGATACCGCATTGATGGAGCGGTTGGGGCGGTCGCTCTGGCCGGTTGCCGCCCGTATCCTTGGCGGGCCGAAGATACCAGACACCTGGGAGAAGAGCGGATTGGGCGATATGGTGTACCGGCCACTCGCTGATACCGTTGCCGCATTGCTTGGCCAGGCTGTTCCTCTCGATGTCCTGTGCGCTCAAACCGCCAATGGCCGGTTGCCACCGAGTCCAGAGGGGATTGGCGTTCTGTTGGACCACATTGCGGCCACGAGGCCGGAAGACCTTCCCATGCTCATCGCGCTGCTGCTGGCTCGGGCGCCCGCCTCCATCACTTCGATCCTAACCTTGCGGAGCGGACGGATGGCCAAAACGATCGAGGCGGCACTCGATCAGGCAGCGGATCGGATATTGTTGCAACTCGCCCAGGACGAGGGCACGGAAGTGCTGATCGCGTCTGGCACGCTGGAGGGTGCCGGCGGCGTCGCGGCCCGTATCGCGATCCTACTCGAGCAACTGGGCCTCGGTTCTCGCAAAGCCCAACGGCGCGAGCAACTCCAAGCGTTACGTCGTCGGTTGGATGATAGTTGCAAAGCCCGATTTACCTTGGGACTGCAGGAGGAGCTTCTCGCGCCATTGCAGACTCTGTGCTCATCGCCGGATTTGGGCGCCATCCGCGACCTGGAGACCGCTGCGCGCGGGCTCCGGACCCTGGGGCTGGAAGCGCGCGCGGTTGGCAGCGGCGCCATCTATGACCTCCTGCTACGCAACGCGGCCGAAACGGTGAAGGACAGCACTATGCGTGACCGGCTGACGCTGGTGGATCAGATCCGTCTTGTGGAAGTGCTGGCGGGACCCGACGCAGCATTGGATCTATTGGGCGCGCGCTAGGCCCGGACATAATGGTTGAGCGGGTGTTTTCTCATCGGAGGGATGCGGCGCTCCGCTACCCGTATGATGAATTGTCCCCAATTTGGGGCGTCTGCCGCACTCGCGGTTATTACGATCCAGTGGACTCTATTGAGGCCCGAGCTGAGACCACTGCCTCACGAATCCCTGCCGCCTCGACGATCATCTCGCACAGAGAGTCCACCACCTCGGCAACCACGGCGCTGTCCTCGCCCTCCGCCATCACGCGGACCAATGGTTCGGTCCCGCTCTCACGGATCAGCACCCGGCCCGTTCCGCGCAACCGCGCTTCGGCATCGCGAATCGCGTTTTGCACCCGCTTCTCACCTAATGGAGACATACCGCTGAACCGCACGTTCTTCAGCCGCTGCGGCAGCCGCCTGAAGACCTGCAGGACCTCGGAGGCGGGACGTTCCTGCTGCACCAACACGGCCAACACTTGAAGCGCGGCCAACAGTCCATCCCCGGTGGTGGCAAAATCGGACAGGATCAGGTGCCCGGACTGCTCGCCCCCGACGTTGAGACCCGAGGCGCGCATATGCTCCGCCACATAGCGGTCGCCCACCTTGGTCCGGTGCAGTTGCAGACCCAGGTCAGCTAGGTGGCGCTCGAGGCCTAAATTGGACATCACCGTCGCAACGATGCCGCCGCCGCGCAGCATTCCAGACCGATGCCAGGTCTGGGCGATCAGCGCCAGGATCTGATCGCCGTCGACGACCTCGCCGTTCTCGTCGGCAATGATCACGCGGTCCGCGTCCCCATCCAGCGCTATTCCTAGATGCGCGCCATGCTCCAGTACCTTGGCGCAGAGGAACTCCGGCACCGTGGAGCCGCAGCCCTTGTTTATGTTGAACCCATCGGGCGCGACGCCAACCGGTATGACGGTGGCGCCCAGCTCCCACAACACGGTCGGAGCGACCTTGTAACTTGCGCCGTTAGCGCAATCAACGACAATGCGCAGGCCGTCCAGCCTCGACCCTCGCGGGAAGCTGGCTTTCGCTGCCTCAATATACCGCCCCGCAGCGTCGTCTAGCCGGGCTGCGCGCCCCAAGAGGTGGGAGTTGGCGAGACGGTCGGCGAAACCACTTTCCATCAGTGCCTCGATTTCCACTTCCATCTCATCGGACAATTTATTGCCGTCGGGGCCGAACAGCTTGATGCCATTATCCTCGTAAGGATTGTGCGATGCCGAAATCATGACGCCCAAATCGGCTCGCAGCGATCGTGTCAGCATCGCCACGGCCGGCGTCGGCAGCGGTCCGAGCAGCGTCACGTCCATTCCGGCGCCGATGAACCCTGCGGTTAGCGCGGGTTCGATCATGTAGCCCGATAGCCGAGTATCCTTGCCGATCACCACGCGATGCCGGTGGTCGCCGCGAGTGAACAGCACGCCCGCCGCCTGCCCCAGGCGCAGCGCGATCCCCGCCGTCATCGGTTCGGTGTTAGCCTTCCCACGGATCCCGTCGGTGCCGAACAGTCGTCGTGTCTTGGTCATGCGCCTTCCAGCCAGGTTCCACGTCTTGATTGGTCTGCCCCCACTAACGGAACGCCGGGTGTTGGGGAAGAGAAACCGTGCATTATAAAAACAATGTCTTCCACAATCTTAACGCCTGAACCGTGTCCCGGACGTCATGTACGCGAAGGATTGACGCGCCTCGCAGCACCGCGAACAGGCCGGCGGCAAGCGATCCCCCCAGCCGGCGGTCGGCTTGGCTCTCTCCCGACAGCTTACCGATGAAGCTCTTGCGGGAGGCGCCGACCAAAATCGGATAGCCAAGGCTGCCGAGGTCGGATAGCCCCCGCAACACCTCTATGGAGTGGGTCGCGTGCTTGGCGAAACCGATTCCCGGATCGATCGCGATCTGCCGTGGTTGCACCCCCGCCTGAATCGCGGCCTCGATCCGGATCGACAGTTCGGCCCGTACCTCCGCCACAACGTCTCGGTACACGGCTCGGGCATTCATTGTCGCCGGATCTCCCCGTCGATGCATTAGAACCACCGGGCAATCAAGTTCAGCGACAACCCCAGCCGCACGCGGATCATCGGCCAGCGCGGACACGTCGTTGACGATCCGGGCGCCGGCGGCAATGGCTTCCCGCATCGTGTCGGCGTGTCTCGTATCGATCGAAACAATAAGCCCGGCTGCCGCGAGGGCACGGATAGCGGGCAAGACCCGTTCCATCTCGAGCTCGGAGGGAACCGGCTCCGCCCCAGGGCGGGTGCTTTCCCCACCGACATCGATGATGTCCGCTCCCGCCTTCGCCATGCCCAGACCGGCGTCAATGGCGGCCTGCAGGCTCATTCGGCGGCCGCCATCGCTGAAGCTGTCTGGCGTGACGTTGAGGATGCCCATGATGCGAGGGCGGTCCAAGCTCAATCCGGCCCAATGCGGCGGCGGTCGAGGTGGGGGCATGGGGTCACCCGGAAGACGGAAATTGCGCTTTGCACCATAGTGCATTCTCACTCGGCCCCGAAATGGGTCCAAGTCGGCGGCCGAAGCAGTGGTCGATGACGTTCTCCACCCGCGCCAAAACGCTCGAGGCTCATCAAGAAGCCGAGATGTCGCTGGCTGACTACTTAAGCCTGTAAGAAAGGCTCCTTGGTCTATGGCGAGAAACCCCCAAATCGCTTCCCCACGCAACTTCGAATCTGTGTAGAAATGTTGGTACCAATTGACCAAATACTTGCTGAGCAGATTCAGAAAGTTACACGGGTCGCGATACCAAAGTGACGCGGATCGGCGAAGCCATCCACGTCACACCCGGGCTCATGGGTTGTCATCTTCGAGCGCGCCATCGCGGGAGCAGCCGACGGTCGAGGGGTGATCCTCTTATCGACCGTCTATAAAAGGGTCACCAGCGCCGATTTGAGAGAAAGCCTTCGCGTCGACGGGGCCCCATGTCCAAATACGGCCCAACCGGCAGACCTGTCGGGCCCGGTCATTAGCGATGCGCCGCTCTCCGCAGCGAGGTCGAGGCAACATCGTGACGACGTTCCCGATACCGAACGGCGAGGGCTCGCCGCCGCAAGCGCGCGGATTACCGACGCCACCCAATCCTGCTCCAGGCACCGGACCTGCGCCTACGCGGATTCCCTCCGCCCCGTTATAACCGCCGCTTCCTGCGCCAACCGCGGCCCGCGCGCTGCTGATGCACGTGCCTGTCGTTTCGGCAATGCCTGCACAGCGACGGATCATACGAAGATTTTCAGCCACGGAGCTCAGCGAGTGGTGTAGCCTCGCGTGGTAGGGAAATAATAGGAACGAAAACGATACACGTTAACGGTTCAATAAGATTATCCGTGTATTCCCAGGGCGCGGGTGCAACCGATTTGGACGCACCTGAGGCTTGGATAAGCGGATGACGCATCTGGCACCCACCCTCGCGGAAAGCGTCCAATCGAGGGTAGCCGGGAACGTTCGGCCCGCACTCAGATCCCGCGTCCGAACCGTAGCGGCCCCTGATGCCCCGGGCTCGGCGGATTTTAGAATTTATAGTCGCGTTGCGATTTTTCTTGAAAAGCGACGCACGTGCTTTCACTATTCCGTGATCGGCCTGGATGCCAGGATCAGTCTGGCTCCCGAAATCACCGATTGCCATGTCTTGAATGCCGCGCTTTCAGCCTCATCATCACGAGGTGACAATGTCGTGGCGCGCGCGCCCGCAGGCGATGACTGCGCTTTGACGAGACTGGGCCAGGTTACGACTTCGAACCGGCAGAAGAAAGATTAATGCGAATGAGAACCCTTTCTCTGGCAACATGGACTTCAACATCACGGTCGCGACAATCGGAATGATGCGAATCGGCGAAAACATTCACGCGACACCTCACACGTACGCTACGGTTGCACCCATCTTGCATGGACGGGCGCGTGCAGACACCGCTGACCGTGGCACCACCCCTAACTCAGGAGCGGCCGATGCAGACGGTCGATGACATTTTTTCCGCCTACGCCAAGACGTTCGAGGCTCATCGAGAAGCCGAGATGTCGCTGGCGGAGTATCTCGAGGCCTGTAAGAAAGACCCCTTGGTCTATTCGACAGCAACCGAGCGGCTGTTGGCCGCGATCGGTGAGCCGGAAATGGTTGATACCTCGAAGGACCCGCGACTCGGCCGGATCTTCATGAACCGGACAATCCGGGTCTATCCGGCGTTCAGCGAATTCTACGGCATGGAGGAGACGATCGAGCGCATCGTCGGCTTCCTGCGCCACGCCGCTCAAGGTCTCGAAGAGCGCAAGCAAATCATGTACCTGCTGGGCCCGGTCGGCGGCGGCAAGTCGTCACTGGCGGAACGTCTGAAGGCGCTGATGGAAACGTTCCCCATCTACGTCTTGAAGGCCGGGAACGACGTCAGCCCGGTGTTCGAAAGCCCGCTTGGCCTGTTCGACCCCGATCGCATGGGTTCGATGCTTGAGGATCGTTACGGCATTCCGGCTCGTCGCCTCACCGGGCTTATGAGCCCTTGGTGCATCAAGCGGCTGGACTAATTCAACGGCGACATCTCGAAGTTTCGCGTCCAGAAACTGATCCCCTCGCGGCTGCGTCAGATCGGCATCGCCAAAACCGAACCCGGCGACGAAAACAATCAGGATATCTCGTCGCTGGTCGGCAAGGTCGATATCCGCAAGCTGGAGATGCACGCGCAAAACGACCCCGATGCGTACAGCTATTCCGGCGGATTGAATCGCGCGAACCAGGGCATGCTCGAGTTCGTCGAGATGTTCAAGGCGCCGATCAAGATGCTGCATCCGTTGCTGACTGCGACGCAGGAAGGCAACTACATCGGCACGGAGAACATCGGCGCGATCCCGTTCCAGGGCATTATCATGGCCCACTCCAACGAGTCGGAGTGGCAGTCGTTCAAAAATAACAAAAACAACGAAGCGTTCATTGACCGTATCTATGTCATCAAGGTGCCGTACTGCCTGCGGGTAACCGAGGAACAGAAGATCTACGAAAAGCTGGTGTCCCGGTCGGAGTTGGCCGAATCCCCTTGCGCTCCGGCCACGTTCGAAATGCTGGCCCGGTTTTCCGTGCTCTCGCGGCTCAAGCGGCACGAGAATTCGACGATCTTCGCCAAAATGCGGGTCTATGACGGCGAAAGCCTGAAGGAAACCGACCCGCGTGCCCGTTCCTTGCAAGAATACAAGGATACCGCGGGCGTCGAGGAAGGCATGGACGGCGCCTCCACCCGCTTTGCCTTCAAGGTGCTGGCCGCGACGTTCAACCACGACACTACGGAAATCGCTGCCGATCCGGTCCATTTGATGTACGTCCTGGAGCAGTCGATCCGGCGCGAGCAGATGCCGCAGGAGACCGAGAAGCGGTACCTGGAGTTCATCAAGGGCGAATTGGCACCGCGCTATGCTGAATTCATCGGCAACGAGATTCAGAAAGCCTACTTAGAGTCCTATCACGACTACGGGCAGAACCTGTTTGACCGCTACGTGTCCTATGCCGACGCCTGGATTGAGGACATCGATCACAAGGATGCCGACACAGGTCAGTTGCTCAATCGAGAATTGCTCAATCAGGAGTTGACGAAAGTCGAAAAGCCGGCGGGAATTGCAAACCCGAAGGATTTCCGCAACGAGGTTGTGAAGTTCAGCCTTCGCGCCCGGGCTAACAATAACGGGAAAAACCCGTCCTGGACCAGCTATGAGAAGATCCGGGACGTGATCGAACGACGTATGTTCAGTCAGGTTGAGGAATTGCTGCCGGTCATCAGCTTTGGCTCGAAGAAGGACAGTGATACCGAAAAGAAACACACCGAGTTCGTGGATCGAATGACCGCCCGGGGCTACACGGAAAGGCAGGTCAGGCGCCTTGTGGAGTGGTATATGCGTGTGAAGCAGGCGGGCTAGGATGCCCGCCGATTACAGAAGAGGTCCGACAGGCACCCGATGCACATAGTCGATCGCCGTCTGAACCCGAGCGGAAAAAACCTGGCGAACCGCCAGCGCTTCATGCGGCGTGCAAAAGCGCAGATCCGGAAGGCGGTGCATGAAAGCGCCGGCAACCGGAGCATCAAGGATGCCGACGAAGGCGGCGAGGTGGTCCTGCCGGCGCAAGGGGTTCACGAACCCTCGTTCCGGCGGAGTTCCAGCGGCGGCATCCGCGATCACCTGCTGCCCGGCAATAAGGAGTACATCGCGGGCGATACCATCCAGCGGCCACCCAACGGTGGCGGAGGCGGCGGATCGGAAGGCAGCCCGGACGGGGAGGGCGAGGATGATTTCCGCTTCGCCCTGTCACGGGACGAATTTGTCGATCTATTCCTTGAGGATCTTGAGCTTCCCGACCTGGCCAAGCGGCGGGTCGTGAACGCCGAGGCACTGGTTTACCACCGCGCCGGCTACTCAGTCAGCGGTTCGCCCGCCAACCTGGCGCTGAACCGCACCGTGCGGAATAGCATGTCCCGCCGGATCGCGCTGCGCCGGCCGAAACCGGAGGAATTGCAGGCGCTGCTCGATGAGATCGAGGCACTCGATCCCGCCGATGAGGGCAAGCGCATCGCGCTGCAGGAGGAATACGACCGGAAAAAGCGACGCACCGGGATCATCCCCTACATCGATCCGCTCGATGTGCGTTATCGTCGATTCGAGGCGCATCCCAAGCCGGTCGCCCAGGCGGTGATGTTCTGTCTGATGGACGTGTCCGGCTCGATGACCGAGCACATGAAGGACCTGGCGAAGCGGTTCTATGTGCTGCTCTATATCTTCCTGCGGCGGCGGTACAAGAACGTCGAGGTGGTGTTCATCCGCCACACCCACCAGGCGTCCGAGGTCGATGAGGAAACCTTTTTCAACAGCCCGGAAACCGGCGGCACCGTGGTGTCGACCGCGCTGGAGGAAATGCAGCGGGTGATCGACGAGCGTTACAGCCCCGACAACTGGAACATCTACGCCGCCCAGGCATCGGACGGCGACAACACCGCCAGCGACAACGAGAAGACCGCCGCCCTGCTTACCAACATTCTGCTGCCGGCCTGTCAGTACTACGCCTATCTCGAGGTTGGGCGTGAACTCGGAGCATTTCCCCCCGGGCTTCATCCGCCGGGACAGCGATCTGTGGCAAACCTACACGACGATCATTCGGGCCGGCGCACCGATGGCGATGCGCAAGGTCGGCCATCGCCGGGACATCTACCCAGTCTTCAGAGAATTGTTCGCGAAGAAAACCGGAACGGAGGCAGCCGCCGAATGAGTTCCACGCTGATCAGGGCCGAACGCCCGCTGTTCGAAGGATGCGACTGGGAGTTCGGCACCATCCAGCGTTGCTACGACGAGATCGAGAAGGTCGCCCTTAGCGACATGGGCCTCGACATCTACAACAACCAGATCGAGGTCATCGGCACCGAGCAGATGCTGGATGCCTATTCCTCGATTGGGATGCCGCTGTTTTACAAGCACTGGTCGTTCGGCAAGCATTTCTCCCGCAACGAGGCGATGTACCGCGCGGGCATGCAGGGGTTGGCATACGAGATCGTCATCAACTCAAACCCCTGCATCAGCTACATCATGGAAGAGAACACCGCCATGATGCAGACCCTGGTGATGGCGCATGCGGCGTTCGGCCACAACCACTTCTTCAAGAACAACTACCTGTTCCAGCAGTGGACCGACGCGAACGGCATCCTCGACTATCTGGAGTTTGCCAAGGACTACATCATGCAGTGCGAGGAGCGCTACGGCGAGGCGCAGGTCGAACGCCTCCTCGATGCCGCGCACGCGCTGATGAATAACGCCGTGCACAAATACCCTCGCAAGCGGGCCGCCGACCTTCGCTCCGAGGAAAAGCGCGAGCGCGAACGGCGTGAGCACGACGAAAAGGTGTTCAACGATCTGTGGCGTACGGTGCCGGGCAAAGACACCACCCGCCAGGACCCAACCGCGGCGGAGCAGCGCAAGGCTCTGCTCGAATTGCCACAGGAAAACATCCTTTACTTCATGGAGAAGTCGGCTCCCAGGCTGGCGCCCTGGCAACGGGAGGTCCTGCGCATCGTCCGAATCATTGCGCAGTATTTCTATCCCCAGTCGCAGACAAAGGTGATGAACGAGGGGTGCGCGACCTATTCGCATTACACCATCCTGAACCGGCTGCACGAAAAGGGTCTGCTCACCGACGGCGCGATGGTCGAATTCCTGTCCTCGCACACCAACGTCGTGTTCCAACCCGAATTCGACGACCGGCGCTACTCCGGCATTAACCCCTATGCGCTGGGGTTTGCCATGATGCAGGACATCGAGCGTATCTGCACGCTTCCGACCGCTGAGGACCATCAGTGGTTCCCGCACATCGCCGGCTGCAACGACCACATGAACGTGCTGCGGGACGTGTGGGCGAACTACCGCGACGAGAGCTTCATCTTGCAGTACCTCAGTCCGAAACTGGTGCGCCAGTTTGGCCTGTTCCACGTGATGGATGATTCGAATGAGCCGCACCTAAGGGTTGAGGCGATCCACGACGAGCGCGGCTATCGCAAGATCAAGCAGGCTCTGGCCAAGCACTACGATGTGTCGTGGAACTCGGCCGATATCCAGGTCGTCGACGTCAATCTGGCCGGCGACCGCCGCCTGATTCTGCACCATCGTGCGCTGAACCGCATCGTGCTGGAGGAAAAGGACGCCAAGCTCGTGCTGCAACATATCGCCGACCTGTGGGGCTACGACGTCCTGATGAAGGAGATAGACCCGTCGACGGATGCGGTACTGAAGGAGCATTCCGCCTCTCCCAAGCCGGGGATAGTACGGATCGAAACGAGCTGACCCCTCGACGCCTATCTTATCGTTGAGGGGGCGGATCCGCCGGCTGTCACCTGATCTCGCCGAAGCTCCGCCGTTCCCGCCGCAGCAGGACAACCATCAGCAGCATCCCCGGCAACGCCCCCGCCATGCACATAGCATAAAATAGCGTCCATCCCAGCGAAGCCGCCATCACCCCCGAAGCGCCGCCGATCGTATGGATCGCCAACTGTGGCACCGACGACAGCAATGCATATTGTGTAGCGGCGAACTCCCGGGCACATAAAGCCGACAGAAACGTCAGGAACGCCGCATCCGCCAGCCCCTGCGCGAACGCCTCGGTCGTCACGGTAAGAAACAGCACCGAGTGCTGGCCCGGCGCCAAAGACAGCACGACATACATTGCCATCGCCGCCGTCTGCGCCCATCCCGTCGCCAGCAGTGCTCGTCCCACGCCGACGCGCGCAACCAACCAGCCCCCCAGGGTGATGCCAACCAGAGTGCCACCCAGGGAAAATGGTCCCGTCGCGGCAATCGCCGCCTTGTCGAACGTCAAGGCCCGGTAGAACGGCGCCGTCATGATCCCGGCCATTGCCTCCCCCAGCTTGAACAGCGCGACGAACGCCAGCACCAGCAGCGCCGCGGGCCGAACCAGAAACGAACGTACAGGGTCGACGATCGCGTGTCGCAGCCCCAACGACGGCACCGGTGCACCTGGTTCCTCTCGCCGAGCCACCAGCGTGACCAAGGCGCCTGCGGCCACCAGGAGCGCCACCCCAAGCAGCGCAAGATGCCAGCCGACCCCCGCGGCCGCGGCGATCGCCCCCGTCGTGGAGACCAGCAGCGCCACCCGGTACCCCCAGACATAGACGGCAAGCGCAAGCCCCTGTCGCAGCGGGGGAAAAACCTCGATCCGCCAGGCGTCGATGGCGATATCCTGCGTGGCGGACAGCACCGCGACACAGGCCGCCGCGATGAAGGTTGCGATCGGCGCCGCCACTGGATTGGACAATGCCAGCATAACCGCCGCCGCCCCCAGCAGCGGCTGCACCAGCAAGAGCCACCCGCGCCGTCGCCCGAACCGGCGCAGGGCGGGCACTGGCGGTGTTTGGTCCAGCAAAGGCGCCCATAAGAACTTCAGCGAATAGGCCAGCCCGATCCATGCTGTCAGACCAACGACGGCCAATCCGGCCCCGCTATCGGACAACCATAGCCGGAAGGTGAACCCCGATAGCGGCAGCGGCAAGCCAGAGACGAACCCGTAGGCCGCCATCGCCCCCAATTGCCGGTCGATCCGCATCAGATGAAGGGTAACCTCGACCGTGCTCCCATCAAAGCGGCAGGTTCGAGTCGCCCTTCCCCAACGGGCGCTGCATGGTCACCACATCGAGCCACCGGCCGAATTTTATACCGGTCGATTTCATCGTACCGACCATATGGAAGCCCAGGGTGGCATGCACACCGATCGAGCCGATATTCTCGGCATCGCCAATTACCGCGATCATCTGGCGCAGCCCTGCGGCTGTCGCCAACTCGATCAGCCGCGCCACCAGCGCCTTTCCCACGCCTTGGCCGCGCACATCCTCCCGCACGTAGATGCTGTCCTCGACAGTAAATCGGTAGGCGGACCGTTCCCGAAACGGGGCATAGTACCCGAAGCCCAGAACCCCGGTCGCGTCGACCGCGACCAGCCAGACAAAACCGCGGTCTACCACCTCGTGAAACCGGGCAGCCATTTCCTCGACCGGCGGAGGCTCTTCCTCGAAGGTCCCGGTGCCATGCAGCACATGGTAGGCATAGATTGCCTGTAGATCAGGCACGTCGTCATCCCTTGCCTCCCGGATGTCCATCCCCGTCGATTCCCTTTCAATAGGAGCGCGAGATCAAGCATAAGCCGTCGGCGTTATGATCGGGAACAATCTCTAGTGTCTGATCCCAAAAGCGCGAGCCGCGGGTTTATGCATGGTTACGCAAACCCTCGAAAGCCACTGGCGATAAGATGGTTACCAGCCTTGGCTGCGGGCGTGGCGCTGAGCCGGAGCGTGGCTGCTCCGGGATTATGGCCCGTTGTGCTGATAATCATCGTTTTGTCTCCGCGAGCCTGCTACACAGAGTCAGGCCCTCACGATCCCGTGTTGGCAGCCTTCCTAATCCGGGGCCGATATTGATGCTCAATCAGTGTCGATCTTATATAAAAATTAAATTTTTATATTGGTTCTCACGCTCCTACTGGACATACTCGAAATCGTTGTCGCGCGGTTGCCGAGATAATGGCGCCCTCGAAACTGCGATCGATCAATCCAGCGTATCGACCAGGATTACGATTGCATGCGGCGATCGCGCGCCCGTGTTATCAAATTGGCTGGGCATCGTGGAGACCGGGACGTCCGGTTCGCGCTGTCGTCTGACGCACCTCTAAAAGGGTTTGCTCGTGGATATATCTGACGGACACACACCTGGCCCACTGGGAAAAAACCGCGCCCCCGCGACAGTCACCCAGACCAGCAGCAGCGGCGGTGGAATGGCCAGCGCGGGCATGTCGACCGCGGGTGGCTCACGAGGACCAATACATCCGCGCCTGCTCGCGATGATGATGTCGGCACGCTATTTCGGTCTGGATCTGGATCCGAACGAGTTCCGGTTGGGTCCAGGGGATACCATCCCGACCGCCGCCGCGCTCTCTACCTGGGCACAGAGCACCGGCATGTGGTCGCGCGCCCTGCGACTGCGCTGGCGCCATCTGTTCACCGTCGGCGGCAACGGACCTGTTATCTTACTGTTCAACGACGGGTCCGCCGGTCTTCTCGTCGGCGCCGCCGTCGAGCAAAAAATCGTCCTCATCCGCGATCCGCGTGCCGCCGAGGCGGATCCGCCGGTTCCAGTAGACGAAATGCGCCTGTCGGAGGTCTGGAGCGGTGAGACGGTGCTCCTGCGTGCCGAACGCTCACAGGCTGAAGCTGATCCGCCGTTCACCCTGCGCTGGCTCGCGACCGTCGTGCTCAAGGAAAAGAAGCATCTTCGGGATCTGATCATTGGTTCCTTCGCGATCAGCATGCTGACGATTTTTCCTCCGCTGCTCGTCATGCAGGTCGTGGACCGCGTGCTGACCCATCATAGCTTCTCCACGCTGTTCCTGATCTCGATGATCCTCACGGTAACAGTCACTTATGAGACCTTGCTCGGCTACGCCCGCCGCTTGATCATTCTCGTGATCGGCGTCAGGACCGATGCCAAACTCAGCCTGCATGTGTTCAACCGGCTCATCAGATTGCCGCTCGATTATTTCGAACGCCATCCGGCCGGCGAGACGATGTACAAAGTCAGCCAGGTCAACAAAGTCCGGGAATTCATGACCGGCAAACTGATGACCACCTTGCTGGACATGATCACCCTGGTCGTCCTGCTGCCGCTCTTATTCTGGCTGAACGCAACCTTGGCCTGGTTCGTCCTCGTTTGCGCCACCTTGATCATGCTGATTATTTTGGCGTTCCTGCGTCCGATTCGGCTGGCCTTCGCTAAGGTGGTTCACGCCGAGGTCCTGAAGAACGCCGCTCTCGGTGAGACGATCTTCGGCATCAAGACCGTGAAGTCGCTGGCACTGGAGCCGCAGCGCAAGGCGTTGTGGGACGAACGAACCGCCGAGGTTGGCAAATGGCGCTTCGCCATGGGCCGCCTTTCCAACTGGCCGCAGACGTTGGTTACTCCGGTTGAGCGGTTCATGTGGATGGGTGTCATCTTAGTCGGCGGCTACCTCGCCTTGACCGATGAGACCGGTTTCATGGTCGGCAGTCTGTTTGCGTTCATGATGCTGTCACAGCGCGTCAGCTCGCCGCTGGTCGGCCTCGCCAGGTTGATCGAGGATTGGGAAGAAGTCGGCGCCGCGATGGGCCAGGCGGGCGACGCGCTCAACCGTCCGCTCGAGGATGCGGCCAATGGCGGCCTGCGCCCAAAGTTCGCCGGCGGTGTCCTGTTCGACGACGTCACGTTCACCTACGCCGGAACCAAGCTTCCGGCACTGGACCGCATCAGCTTCTCAATCCCGCCCGGCACCATGCTTGGCCTGGTCGGCCGCTCCGGATCCGGAAAGTCAACCGTCACGCGGCTGTTGCAGGGCATCAACCGCGAGTATTCGGGCTTCATCAAAATCGATGGCTCGGACCTGCGGGAAATCAATCTGCGACATCTGCGCTCCAGCTTCGGTGTCGTGCTGCAGGAGAACTTTCTGTTCCGCGGTTCCATCCGCGACAACATCCTGGCTGGCCGCCCCGGCCTGACGCTGGACGATGCCATCCGCGCGGCGCGCCTGGCGGGCGCTGAGGAATTCATCGAGCGGATGCCCAATGGATACGAGACCTACATCGAGGAAGGCTCGCCCAACCTCTCGGGCGGTCAGCGTCAGCGCCTGGCGATCGCGCGCGCGCTCATCACCGATCCGCGCATCCTCATCCTGGACGAGGCGACCAGTGCGCTCGACCCGGAATCAGAGGCTCTGGTGAACGCCAACCTGTTGCGGATCGCGCGCGGCCGTACCATGCTGATCGTCTCCCATCGGCTCTCGTCGCTGGTAAATTGCGACCAGATCATGGTGCTCGAACGGGCGAAGCTCGTCGACATCGGGCCCCACTCCACCTTGTTGGAACGGTGTTCGATCTACCGCACACTTTGGAATCAGCAAAACCGTCACATGAACAACGAAGGCTCAGGTCATGCAGCTATTGCCCCGACCCTCCTCCAAGGCAGTTAGTATGGAGGTGGAGGACCGGATGGACCCAACGCTGCCGGTCATCCTTGAGTATCAGTCGCCCTCCACCGCCATCGTCAACATGCCGATGCCGCGGTTCGCGCGCGGCTTCACCCTGACCCTTACCAGCATGCTCGCGGCGATGCTTCTCCTCGCTAGCGTGATCGAGGTGGATCGCGTCGTCACCGCAGCCGGCGTCGTCGTCTCACGGTCGCCGACGATCGTCATTCAGCCGCTGGACACCGCCATCGTACGGTCGATCGAAGTGAACCCCGGTGACGTGGTCCACGCCGGTCAGGTGCTGGCGCGCCTCGATCCGACGTTCGCAACCGCCGATATGGGTGCGCTGGTCGCCCAAGTATCGACCTTGCAGGCCCAGGTGTCTCGAATGCAAGCCGAGATCGAGAACCGCCCGTTCACCTATACCGGCCTTGAAGCGAACATGGCGTTTCAGGCCTCGCTCTACGGCCAGCGCCAGTCAGAATTCAATTTCAAGCTGGAGAATTACCGTCAAAAGATCGACAGCCTAACCGCCACGATCGCCCGCGCCACCGCCGATATTGCCAACTTTGGCGACCGCCTGGCTTACGCCAAGACCTTGGAACAAATGCGCAAGGATCTCGAGCATCTGAATGTCGGGTCGAAAATCAACACGCTGTCGGCGATGGATACTCGATCGCAGATGCAGGACAGTTTGGACAACGCCAGGCAGCAGCAGGTAGGTGCACAGCGCGACCTTGCGGCGATGATCGCCGAACGCAATGGCTTTATCCAAAGCTGGCACAACGATGTGGGTGACAAGCTGACCGAAGCGCTGGGCAAGCTGTCCGATGCCCGCGAATCGCTCAACAAGGCGCAGTTGCACCGCCAACTGGTGGAATTGCGCGCCGAACAGGACGGCACCGTGATGACGATCAGCAAGGTGTCGGTCGGATCAGTGCTCAGCCCGGGCCAACAGTTTATCACGCTCGTCCCAACCGATGCGCCGCTGGAGGTGGAGGCCAATATCGCGGGCTCCGACGACGGCCACGTCTCCGTCGGCGATCCGGTCGACATCAAGTTCGATACTTTTCAGTATTCGCGCTACGGTTTGGCTCACGGTGTTGTCCGGGTGGTCAGTCCTAACAGCTTCGACGCCCAGGAAGAGCAGCGCAATCCAACCGGCGCGGCGCCGGTGGCGAACGCCGCCCAACTGCCCACGTTATGGTATCGCTCGAGAATTACCCTCGATCGAATTGATCTGCATGATACGCCGCCGAACTTTCACCTGACCCCCGGGATGCCGGTCACCGCGGACATCCGCGTCGGCAAGCAGACAGTTGTTCGTTACATGCTCGGGAAAATGATTCCTCTCGCCAAAGAGGGGATGCGGGAGCCTTAGAAGCGTGATCGCCCGAGGCTGACCCAGTCAAAAGGCGTGAATCACACGATCAAACATAAGCCTAGAGCGTGATCGCCTGAGGCTGACAGTCAGAAGGCGTAAATCATGCGATCAAACATAAACTTAGACTATGATCGAACGCCGAAATGCGCATCAACCCCATCGATCATGGTCTAAGGCGGCTCCGAAGGACTAGGACATGGGTCTCCTCAACAAGCTGATTGCTAACTTCCACCCCGCCGGGGCGCTGAAGCGTGGCATTCAGCTTCAGGAACAAGGCGATCCAAGAGCTGCGTTCGCGCTGTTCTCGCTCGCCGCCCGCGCTAACATTCCGGAGGCGGAGTTCCGCGTCGGACGTTGCTACCTGGAAGGATCTGGGGTTCCCCCCAGTCGAGCCGACGGCGTTCGGTGGGTCGAACGGGCGGCTGAGAAAGGCTATGTCGAGGCGCAGGCGCTTATTGCAACTCTGTGTCTGCATGGCATGGCGCCCGGCTTCGCCGATGCCGGAGCAGGGGCGGGTTTGTTCGGTGGCCAGACCGTCGCAGAGCCAGATTATCTCAGTGCCGCCAAGTGGGCCAGGCGGGCCGCCGAGGCTGGATCGGCCGACGGCCAAGCAGTGCTCGGCTTTATTCTCACCGCCGGCCCCGAGAACCTTCGCGACATTGAGGAAGGCGACCGCTGGTATGAGAAATCAGCGGCGGGCGGCTGCCCGCAGGGGCAGCTTGGCTATGCGTTGGTGCTGGCGCGCGATACCAGCAGACTTGGTGTGCAGGAAGAGCTCCTTCGCCATCTGAGCCAGGCAGCCGAAAAAGGTTTGGCGACCGCCCTGCTTCTATACGGCATGGTCCTTGAACGCGGCGTGGGCGTTCCCCAGGACCGCGCCGCCGCCGCCGCGTGCTTTAAGCAAGCCGCGGAGAAGGGTAACCGCGGCGCGCAAGCCCGCTGGGGCCTCGCCTTGATGGAGGGCAACGGCGTCGAGCGCAACCCGCTGGAGGGCAAGTCCTGGCTCCGGCGCGCCGCACTGGCCGGCGACGCGGAAGCGGCGGCACTGGTAGGCGACCTCTACGCCAAGGGCGGCACCCTGCCGCCGAATTACGCCGAGGCCGCGATGTGGTTCCGTCGCGCCGCGGATGCCAACCACAAGGGCGCCGCGCGTGCTCTTGGCATGCTCCACCTCACCGGGGCCGGCGTTCCGCGCGATCAGGAAGAAGCTGCTCGTCTGCTCAGCATCGCGGCCCAGGGCGGGGATGCCGGCGCCCATGTTGATCTCGGTAATCTGCTGCTGCGCGGTCACGGCAATGAACAGGATCAGATCCGTACCCGCTCCTGGTTCGAGCACGCCGCCGAAACAGGCGACTTGATCGCCGCCTTCAACTTCGGCGTCTGCCTCGCCGAAGGGGTCGGTGTCGAGCGCGACGACCGCAAGGCCGCCGAATGGCTCCGGCGGGCGGCAGATGGCGTGATCAATGCGCGATACTGGTACGGCCGTATGCTCGTAGAAGGTCGCGGCGTCGCGGCGAACCTGGAGGAAGGCCGGCTCTGGATCACCAAGGCGGCGGACGCCGGTATGATCGAGGCCCAAGTCATGCTCGCGGATATGCTGCTTTCCGGACGGGGCGGGGCCGAAGACCATCCGGCGGCCCTTGCGCTGTTCGAAAAAGCCGCCGGGCAAGGCCATGTCGGCGCCATGTTCGCGGTCGGCGCCATGTACGGTGGCGGTCACAACGTGCCGTGGGACCGGGTCGCTGCGCAGCGCTGGTTCCGAGCCGCCGCCGAACGCGGGCATCCCTACGCCCAGATGATGCTCGGCCGTTACCTTGCTCGTAAGCTCGGCGATGAGCTGAATAACGAGGAAGCCAGGCGCTGGACCGAACGCGCAATCGCCCAAGGTATGGAGGAAGCCAAGGCGGATCTGGCGGCACTCCCCCCAGCGCCAGAGCCCGATGGATCGCTCTTATACGAGAATGCCTCGCGGGCCGCAGGCGACTGATCCGTGCCGGCGGCTGATTGCGGGCCTGAATCAGCGGTCGTCGAACTCGCTCGCGCCGCCATGGATCGAGGCGTGGCCGCACTGACGGCTAAAGATACCGCGACGGCAGTCCGCTGGCTCGAACGTGCACACCGGCTGGTCCCCCGAGACCCGAACACCAAATTGACGCTCGCGACTGCGGTCCTGAATATCGATCCGGATCGCGCGGCCTCCCTTTTCCCGTCGGACCGTACTATAACCGCCGCGCTGGATGGCCTGGTCCGGCAGCGGAAGATCACGCTGCTGCGCCATGACCGGCCTCGAGGCTTCCCGGCCGCCGCCAACGCCGGCATCCAGGCGGCCAAGGGGCGCGACGTAGTGCTGCTGAACAGCGACACCCTCGTCCCGCCGGGCTGGTTGGAGCGGTTGCGAGTTGCGGCCTACAGTGCCCCCGATATCGGCACCGTCACCCCGCTATCGAACGACGCCAGCATCCTGAGCTATCCCGGACCAGCCGGCGACAATCCGAATCCGGACCAGGGAGCCACCAATCGAACTCGACCGCCTTGCGATTCGCGCCAACGGCAACGCCGTGGTCGACATCCCGCTCGGTGTCGGCTTCTGTGTTTACCTCCGCCGCGACTGTCTCAACGCCGTCGGCTTGTTCCGCGCCGATCTGTTCGCTCAGGGATACGGTGAGGAAAACGACCTGTGTCTCCGCGCCCGCCGGCTGGGTTGGCGCAACGTGGCACTGACCGGGCTGTTTGTCGGGCACCAGGGGAGCGCGACCTTCGCCGACCCAACCTACGGCGGCAGCGCCGTACATCTGCGCCAGCGCAACGGCCGACTTGTCGAGCAGCTTCACCCCGGCCATCAGACGCTGATCGATCGCTTCCTGAAGGCCGGCACGCTGGCGGAAAGCCGTCGCCGCATTGACTTGCTGGCGTGGAGCGCGCGCGGACGACGGTGGCGGCAGGCAGCGCTTCTGATAACCCATGACGACGGCGGCGGCGTCGAGCGCCGGCTGAGGCGCTCCGCCGAGGTCCATGCCGAAGCCGGGCGCCGGCCCATCATGCTGCGACCAGCCGAAACCGCTGGCGGCGAACCCGCCATCGCGGTTCGCGATGGATTGACCGACGACCTACCCAACCTGATCTTCGCCATGCCTCGGGAACGCCAGGCGCTGCTTCGCCTGTTGCGCGCCTCCAAGGCGGACTGCATCGAAGTCCACCACCTCGCCGATTATCCGGCATACATCTACGACCTGATCGCCCAACTATGCCTTCCTTATGATGTGCACGTCCATGACTACGCCCTGTTCTGCCCGCGTGTGTCTCTCGTCGCGGCGCATAACCGTTTCTGCGGAGAACCCGACCTGCGGGACTGCGAAGCCTGCGTGGCTGATCATGGTCATTTTCTCAAGGAAACAATAGGAGTCGCGGCGCTGCGGCTTCGCTCTGCTGATTTCCTGGCTGGAGCCCGCCGCGTTGTGGTGCCAGCCGATGACGTCGCCCTTCGCATCCGACGCTACTTTCCGGCGCTTTTACCTGTAACCGTCCCGCATGAAGACGATATAACAACGATACGGACAGGTTTCTTTCGAAATGACAGGACTCGGAAGCAACGAGGTGGCAGACCAGGTGTTTGCATCGTAGGCGCCATTGGTGTGCATAAGGGCTACGAGGTTTTACTCGCCTGTGCTCGTGACGCGGAGCGGCGTGATCTCGATCTCGACTTCGTCGTGGTCGGCCACACGATCGACGACGACCGCCTGATGCGGACTGGGCGCGTGTTCGTTACGGGGCAATTCGAGCCTGGCGAGGCGGTCGAACTCATCCAAGCCCAGAGTGCGGAGTTCGGCTTCGTTCCCTCCGTGTGCCCGGAAACATGGTGTCTGGGCCTGGGAGATCTATGGCGGGCGGGGTTGCAAGCCGCCGCATTTGACATCGGCGCACCGGCCGAACGGATAAGACGCACAGGCTGTGGAATTATACTTCCATTTGGCCTACCTGCAAGTGCTATTAACGACAGACTGATTGCTGCCATCCGTGCGGCAGCGAAGTTTAGGTCCGTAGGCATATGCTGAAGGCGAAACATCTGGACTGTGTTAAAACGAACTGATCCAGGCTCTGATAAATCACCTAAGTCACGAAGAATGCCACGAACAACAACATTAGAGCGAGTAAACCGTATGTCCGAAGTCACGAGTGCGGTGCGAGCGCATGTCAAGGCGCAGCAACCAAAGCAACCGCGCGCTTCGTCGGCTGATCCGTCTCGGCGGATCGCCGAGTTACAGGTCTCCGCGCATCTGATGGCGCTCGAAGCCGGCCTGTTCTGTGTCTTCCAGACCCCGGGCAGCGCGCCACCCGATCCCACTACCGGGTTGCCGGGCGTTCGGATCACTCCCGCTCCGGGCATCGCCGGCCGGCCGGAGGCAGTAAGCGTCAGCACCTTCCGCGAGGATGGCTGGCTGAACGGCACCGCCGCGCTGGTTCGGGTTACCGACGGATCGGCGCAGGTCCTGGTGACGATCTACCAGCACAAGGGCATGGATGCGGCGCCCCGCCTTCAGGTCCTGCGCCTCAGCGGCGAGCCGACGGTCCCAGACGCCCCATCAGTTCCAGTCGCAGGGCAAGCACGTCCAGCCGCCGATCCGGCCAAGCCCGCGCCCACTCCGGAAGTCATGGCCCATGTCCAGCGGATGGGCGACGTGGGCTGCAAGATCGGGGAATGGCTGGGCAAAAAAGGCAGCCGCAAATGGATCGAAGGTTTCGGCATGGCACCGTCGAACGGTGTCGCCTTACAAGACCTTGAGTATCAGGCAGTATTGGGCCGCAACTGGCTGTCGCCCTGGGTCGAGGGGGGCAAATTCTGCGGCAGCCGCGGCATGGCGCTCCCTCTGCTCGGTTTAAGGGTCCGGCTAAAAGGTGCTGCCGCGAAGGCATTCGAGTGCAGTTATTCCGCGACGTTCGTCGATGGCAGCGCGGTCGGCCCGATCAGTGGAAGCGAAACCTGCCAGGCCGAAAGCCTTGCCGCACTGGAGGCACTCCAGATCGTTATTCGCCCGCGCGCCGGAAAATCGGTCGCGGGGGGGCCGGACGTTAAGATCGTAGCGGCGCCGGCGTCAGCCAAGCTCGCGCCTGCAAAGCCGGCTACGAAGCCCGAAACGAAGCCAGCGCCGACGACGAAGCCGGCCGTCAAGTCCAGACCAGCGTCGAAGCCGGCCGGCAAAGGGCGGGCATCGACCTAGTGATCCGATCCCGACAGAAGCATCCTTGCAGTCGGGTGAACCGGCCGACCAAAACAAGGGCTAGTGGATGAAAGCCGGCGGCCGTATCCGTCGGATCTTATCCACTGGCACCCAAAGAAACGAGCGTCGCCCAAAGCGCACGCTTCGTCTCCGTGAAGCAGAAGTTGACTGATTCTGCTAGGCGAAACCGGGACAGCGCGCCACGCCTGGCGCGGTCCGCCGCTGCGGCTCCGACGGCGGTGAGCTTTGGTTCGTTCTGCGCTGCGGTCAGACGAAGGGCACTAAATTGAAGTTCTTGTTTGTTCATCAGAACTTTCCGGCGCAGTTTGTGCATATCCTGCGACATCTTGTCGCCGCCAAAAGGCACGAGGTTGTGTTCATCAGCGAACCGAACGCCAACGAGATGATGGGCGTTCGCAAAGTGCCCTACGCCCATCCCGATCTGGATATCAAGGAAACCCACATCGCGGCCCGCGAACTCGATAACGGCGTCAGGCGGGCCGAAGCGGTCTATCGGTACTGCGGCAGGCCTGAAGCACCTCGGCTACTCGCCGGATATCATCATCGGCCACCACGGTTGGGGCGAGATGCTGAATCTGCGCGACCTGTGGCCCGACGTTCCGATGCTGGGTTACATGGAATTCTACTACCAGCATGATAAGGCCGATGTCGGGTTCGATCCGGAATTTCCCGGCCATTCGCTTGATTTTCCCCGCATCCGGGCAAAGAACGCGATCAACCATATCGCGCTCAATCTAGGGGGCGTCGGACAAACCCCCACACGGTGGCAATTGTCGACCTACCCCGCGTGGGCGCAGCAAAACATTGAGTTAATCTGGGAGGGTGTCGATCTCGACATATGTAGCCCCGATCCAGGAGCGGCCAAGAAGTCCCTCAAGATTGGGGACATGGAAATCAGGCCGACAGATAAACTCATTACTTATGTGTCGCGCGACCTTGAGCCGTATCGTGGTTTCCATATCATGATGCGCGCGCTGCCTGATCTGATGCGTGCGCGCAAGGACCTCAAGGTCGTCATGATCGGCGGCGACGCTATCAGCTACGGCTCCGCACCGCATCAGGGCGGCAATTGGCGCGAGGTGATGTTGGCAGAGGTCGGCAAACACATCGACCCGGCCAGGGTAGTTTTTCCGGGGCGAGTGCCCTACTCAACATATCTGGCCGCGCTGCGGCGGTCCGACGCGCATGTCTATCTGACCTATCCGTTCGTGGCCTCCTGGTCGTTGCGGGAGGCCATGGCGCTCGGCTGCCCGGTCATCGGCGGTGACACCGAACCGGTGCGCGAGTTCGTCACCCACGGTGAGAACGGGCTTCTTACGCCCTGTCTCGAACCGCGAACCCTGGCCCGCACAATACTCGGCTTGTTGGAAGACAAAGCTTTGACCCGCAGGCTGCGCCAGAACGCACGGGGATACGCCGAACGGCACCTGCGCATGGCGGACTACCTTGATCAATACTGCCAACTGATCGCTCGCCTCACGGGGGAAAATCCTGCTCCATCGCGGGACGCTGAGCCCTTTTCGGTAGCTCCGGCGATCGCGCCTCTGACAAAGCGGGCGCTGGCGTCGAGGCCTACCCGTCGGTTAGTCACCGCCGACGCTTGACCACTTCGTCGGTTGCTGCATCCAACCGACGCTCGAACCCTGCTCGTAATCCGTCGTCGCCGTTCGCTGCTGAATGGCGGCATCCGGCTCTTCCGGAATATCGAGCCGTAGTGGCATTGCTCGCCACTACCCGCCTTCGCGACGTTGAGCGGGACGCTGTTGCAACGCTGTATGCGATCGAGCCGATGTCTCGTATAGAAGTTTTCAATGTCGAACGTCTTAATAGGCAACAGCCAGACCTTGCGAGAGGCGCCCGCTCCACATCGCCGGGCTAGCTTCCTTACCTTCGGCACAATCCAATGCTGATCCCGGTTACCCGCTCGATTTCGATCGACAACTCTGAATTGAGCGAAGATTTCCTGCGTGCATCCGGGGCGGGCGGACAGAATATCCAGAAGGTCGAAACTGCCGTCCAATTGCGTTTTAACGTGCAGGAATCGCCAAATCTGCCGGATCCAGTGCGTGAACGTCTCAAGCGCCTGGCCGGCCGGCGCCTGACCAAGGACGGTGTCCTTGTCCTTTCCGCTCAGCGGCACAGAACCCGCGAACGAAACCGAATTGACGCTCTGGAACGCCTTATCGCATTGATCCGGGAGGCAGCCACGCCTCCGCCGCCCCCGCGCAAGCCCACAAGACCGACGCGTGGTTCGAAAGAGCGTCGGCTGGAAGACAAGTCGCGCCGCTCGGACGTGAAGGCTGGTCGAGGCCGGCCCTCGGATCTTTAGAGGATCGCGAGTTGACGATCGCTGACGCCGTCGCCGCGTCTCGCCGTGGTTCCGCTCCTCTCGGACTGAACTCGTGCTATCACGCCGCGGGGGAGGACGAGGAATGTTCAAGGATTGTCGCGGGCTGCCGCTGACCACGGCATCGGAGAAGGCCGCCGCCGCTTTCGACCACGCGATCGATGGGTATCTGGCCTATCGCGTCGACCTCCCCGATCGGATGGAGGCCTTGCTGGCAGTGGATCCGGATTGCGGTCTGGCCCAGTGCCTCAAGGGATATTTGTTGCTGATGGGCTTTCGCGCCGACCTCCTCGGTGCGGCGCGGGCGGCCCTGACCGAAGCGCGGCGTTGTTCGGGATCGGCGCGGGAGACGGCGCATGCCGAGGCGCTTGCCCGCTGGATCGACGGTGACCCGGAAGCAGCCGTGGCGGTGTGGGACCAGATTCTGGAGGACCATCCGCACGATATCCTGGCGTTTCGGCTGGCGCACTTCCTGAATTTCTGGTGCGGCCGGCCGGAAGCGATGCTGGGGTCAGTCCGAGCGGTCGAGCGGCACTGGAGCGGCGAGGTGCCAGGATTCGGTTCGATGCTGGCTTGCCGCTGCTTCGCGCTCGAGGAGGCCGGGCACTATCTGGAAGCCGAATATGCCGGCCGGGAAGCGATTCGCATCGATGGCGGCGATATTTGGGCAGCGCACGGGGTCGCCCATGTGCTGGAGATGACCGGGCGCCGCCGGGAGGGGATCGCCTGGGTCGAGACGTTGCAATCGCAGTGGGCCGGCGCCAACAATCTGAAACACCACTTATGGTGGCACCAAGCTTTATACCACTTGGAACTCGGCGACTTTTCCAAAGTGCTGTCGCTCTACGATCAGGGGTTCCGCAATCTAGCGTCGCCGCTGACCGAGCTGGCTCCCGATCTCTACATCGACGTGCAGAACGCGGCGTCGATGCTATTTCGGCTGCATCGCAACGGTGTGGACGTCGGTGATCGCTGGACCGAGATTGCCAACAAGGCGGAAGCTCGGATCGGAGATTGCCGGTCGGTCTTTACGCTGCCGCATTGGATGATGGCGCTGGCGGCGACCGGCCGCGAAAGAGCGGCGGAGGCTATGTTGGCGGCAATGCGCGACTTCGCGGGCGGTGAGCAACCAACGGCCCGGCTGGTCATGGAGGTGGCCCTGCCGGTAACGATGGCGGTGCTGGCGAACGGGCAGGGGAGACATGAGCAGGCGCTGGCTCTGATGCGTCCGGTGATCGGGGCGATGTACCGCATGGGCGGCAGCCATGCCCAGCAGGATGTGCTGGAGCAGGTGTTCCTGGACTCGGCATTAAAAAGCGGATCAGAACCGGATGTCAGCGTGCTGATCGAGCGCGTGGCGGGACGTCATCCCGTGCCGCCGGAGCGGCGCAAAGGTTACGCCATGGCCATTTGAAGCCCGACGGTTCTGCGCGACCGGTATTGGGTTGGCTCGGCGACATACCGGCTCACACCGGCGCGGACCGCATTTGCTCGGGCAAACCTGTTTCGCTGCGGGACGGGGAACCCATGATCCGCTCGTGCTTTACATCCAGGAGGCCCGCCAGATGGCGATGATGGCGGGCGGCGTAGGAACTGGAAGAGGGTCCACAGCAAATGGCTGACAATACCCAAAGGCCGAGAATGACCACGGCGTTCGGCCGCCCGGTGGAGGACAACCAACACTCCCTGACGGCTGGCCCGCGCGGCCCGATCCTGACGCAGGATTACCATCTGACGGAGAAGATGGCGCACTTCAACCGCGAGCGGGTGCCGGAGCGGGTGGTGCACGCGAAGGGCTACGGTGCCTACGGCACGTTCCGCGTGACGCAGGATATTACCAAATACACCTGCGCCAAGGTATTCAGCGCGGTCGGCAAGACGACGGAGATGTTCGCGCGGTTTTCCACCGTTGGCGGTGAGAGCGGGTCGGCTGATACCGCTCGGGATCCGCGCGGCTTCGCGATGAAGTTTTACACCGAAGACGGCAACTGGGACCTCGTGGGGAACAACACGCCGATCTTCTTCATCCGCGACCCGCTGAAATTTTCCGACTTTATCCGGACGCAAAAGCGCGACCCGGGGACCCATCTAAAGCCGCATTGGCGTCGCTGGGACTATTGGGGTCTGTCGCCGGAAGCGATTCATCAGGTGATGTTCCTCTACAGCGA
This sequence comes from uncultured Alphaproteobacteria bacterium, assembly GCA_963772355.1. Classification (GTDB taxonomy): domain Bacteria; phylum Pseudomonadota; class Alphaproteobacteria; order Acetobacterales; family Acetobacteraceae; genus Rhodopila. Next base: position 252,835 of record CAVYXX010000009.1, read on the forward strand.
TCGCGGCACGCCGGTGTCGGCTCGCTTTATGAACGGCTATGGCAGCCATACCTACAGCGTTTGGAATGCCGCCGGCGAGCGGTTCTGGATCAAGTTCCATGTCAAGACAAAGCAGGGCAACAAGACCTTCGTCGATGCGGAAGCTCTGAAATTGACGGGGGACGATCCGGACTTTTCGGCGCGGGATCTGCTGATGGCGATCAAGTCAGGAGATTTCCCGAAGTGGACAGTATCCATCCAGGTTATGCCGGAGACCGACGCCGAAACATATAAGTGGAACCCGTTCGACCTGACGAAGGTTTGGCCGCACGGCGATTATCCGTTGATAGAAGTCGGCGAAATGGAACTGAATCGCGCGCCGGAAAACTACTTCGCCGAAGTCGAGCAGGCGGCGTTCGAACCCTCAAACATTGTGCCAGGCATTGGCTTCAGCCCAGACAAGGTGCTGCAGAATCGGATTTTGTCCTACGCCGACGCGCATCGCTACCGGATCGGCATCAACTACGACCATATTCCGGTCAATCAGGCCAAGGTCGCCAACGTTCACACTTATCACCGCGACGGCAATATGGTCACGGGCGACAACGGCGGTGGGTCGGTGGACTATGAGCCGAACTCGTTTGGCGGACCGGTCGAGGACAAGTCGATTGTCGAGCCGCCGCTGAAGATCGACGGCAACGGCGCGCGATATACCACGTATCCCGGCGATGATGCCGACCTATACGGCCAGCCTCGGGCGTTTTGGGAGAAGGTGCTTGATGATACGGGACGGGCGCATCTCGTTGCGAATATCGTCGGCAGCATGTCCGAACCGGCGATGGGAATGACGGACGATGCCAAGCGCCATGAGATCCAGCAGCGGATGCTGAAGCACTGGTACAAGGTTCATCCGGACTTCGGCGCGGCGGTCGAAAAGGGTCTCGGCGGCGCAGGGGCGAAGATGGCAGCGGAGTAGTCGATACCGAGCCGGCGCCGCTGACTGGCGTCGGCTCCTTTTCTTAGTGGCCGCGCATGCCCTTTAGACGGATCAGCATTCAACTTCCAACGCCTGCATTTGCGCCACGACCGTCCATAGACCGCGTTGAAGCAAATATCGTGTGAAGCCTGCCCAGGCAGTATTAATTGCCATCAGGCGTCACGAGTAAGCGTGCCAGGACGACCCTTCAGCTTGACCCTGCGGCGGATGCGCCGATCGCGGCAATCTTCGCGCGGCCTAATATATCATCGCGCTAAGGAAGACTACTCCAGGGAGAGTTTGAGTACACATCGTTTTTATTCGTATTTGATTGACAAAGTTCTCTGTGTGACACAGCGTCCTGTCTCCGCGATAGGAATTTCGCGGGTAGGGAATGGAACATGACGACACGCACCTGGATCGGTGGCGGTAATAATAAAGCTGCCAATCCAGATGATTGGTTGCCAATCGGCGTGCCCCAACCTGGGGTTGACAGTATTCTAATGACTCAGGGCACTATGAAGGTCCGCGGCTCTGAAATTGCAGGAAGTAATGGTCTGGGCGGTCCTGTTATGGACGTGCAAGGTGATGTCAGAGTCAATCTGTCAGATGACGCGAGTGTTATGCCGATTGAAGTAGTGTCGGGAGAGGCACAGCTTCACATTCATGATGAGGCCATGCTCGGATTAACGCTCGGCATATCAGGGCAAGCGCCCTCAGAAATTGTAGATTTGGCCGCAAATTCGCGTTGGATCGGAAACTTTTCAGCGTTCTCCGGTTCGCTGGTCATCACTGGCGCACACGGTGCCTTGTTCATTACGAATGATATTCCCAGCGGTGCCACCGTCGTTAATCCTCTCACATTAACAATACAACCTACTTTCGTGGCTATAAATGCAAATATTGGAGATGGAAGCGCGCCGATAACTGCGGATTCCGGCGCAACAGTTGAGGTGGGAGGCTCGACTGCATCAGGCCAAGTTTTCCAGGCAAATGCCTTTTCCGATACATTCGGGTCTGTTCTTAGTGCGCCTGGAATCCTCAAAATAGATCATCCCAATCTATTTGATGGGCAGCTACAGTTGGGCATAGGCGAGATCGATTTAGTTGGATTGGCGAGAGCGGATAGCTACAGCTATCAACAGGATTTGCTATCAATCTATTCCTGCGGTAAAATCATTGAGAAGCTTTCACTTCAACAGGTGCCAGGGCTTCAGGGTTCAAGTTTCGGTTCGCTTGCCGTCGAGAAGACGGCCGTGGGTGTTTCAATCTACACTTCAAACAATGCCAGCCATCCGGCAGGTACCTCGCTTCCTCTATACACCTCGTCGTGAATTCAACGGTGGCATCACTACTCGCCTTGTCTGTCCAACGGACTAAGCCCCCTTCGCACTTTCATGGGGCATTGCCGGCATCTCGCAACCGACGGATCAGGCCTTGCCGCGAGTGCTATCCAATGCGGAACAGCTAGCGGCTTCGACCTAATTTGCTGCCTGATCCACACCCCCGGACCAAAAACGAACTCGGTACAGAAGCCGCGAACGGCGTTCGCCGACGCATCCAAAACTTTCGAATGTAGGCCATATATAGCAGTCGAGGCAGCAGCAGAATTGCCGCGGGCGGTTCCTGGCCTCAAGGGAGCGATTCTTTATGACCACCGCCACAGATGTGCCGCCCTTTCCAGCCGGCTTCGAGATTAAGGACATCGTTACGAATGGTACGACCCTGTCTGTAAGGGTCGGCGGCCAAGGACCGGCAGTCGTCCTCCTTCACGGGTATGGTGAGACAGGTGATATGTGGGCGCCGCTTGCAGCGGAGCTTGCCAGCGACCACACCGTTGTTGCCCCCGATCTGCGCGGAATGGGGCTCTCCGCCCGCCCTACCGGAGGATACGACAAGAAGACACAAGGGCAGGATATTGCCGGCCTGCTCGACACGCTCGGGATCGAACGCACCGACCTCGTGACGCACGACATCGGCAACATGGTGGGATACGCTTTCGCCGCGCAGTATCCTGAGCGGGTCATCCGCTTCGCCCTCATGGACGCACCGCTGCCGGGAATTGGGCCGTGGGAGGAAATACTCAAGAGCCCGCTGTTGTGGCATTTCCGGTTTGGCGGCCCCGATATGGAGCGCCTGGTTGCCGGACGTGAACGCATCTACCTCGATCGCTTCTGGAACGAGTTCTCGGCCGATCCGAAGTCCTTTGGCGAAGCCTCACGCGAACATTATGCCAGGTTGTACGCCCATCCCGGCGCAATGCACGCCGGTTTCAGCCAGTTCGCCACCTTCGATCAGGACGCCATCGACAACCAAGCATTTCTCGCCCGCGGCAAGCTAACAATGCCAATTCTGGCGGTAGGCGGCGAAAAGTCATTCGGGCCGACTATGGCGGTCGTCATGCGCGCCGCCGCGACGAATGTGCAGGAACAGGTCATCCCGGCTTCGGGGCATTGGTTGATGGAGGAGCAGCCGGTGGCCACGGTCGCAGCCGTACGCGCCTTTCTCGATAGGTAACGCTGACGATGCTTCTCGCCATCACCGACTAACCACTCCGGTCTCGATCCTATAGGCGCCTTGGTGCCAGCGGGCGAGGGTGCTGGCCCGGGGTCACACTATCCTGTCCCCAGCGCTAGCCAGCAAGCTTGGCCACGTGACGCTGATCAGAGTTCGAGCGGCGATCTACCCCAGGGCCGTCGCCCGCAGCTTGGACCGGATGCCTCAGATATCGTTGACGGGTGGACTTCCGGGGGCGCCTGGCGATGATGTCGCAAAAATCACGAGGAGGAACCGTATGACGCTAGAGTTGGCGGATCAGGTCGCGGTGGTAACCGGTGCCGGTCTGGGCATTGGCAGAGCCTCGGCGCTCGCCCTGGCCGAAGCGGGAGCGCGCGTCGTCGTCGCGGATATCGCCGGTCCGCTCGCTGATGCGACCAGCGAGGCTATCACGTCAACGCAACGTCGCGCTTTGGCGGTGCAGGCCGACGTTGGCGATCTGCGGGATATTGATCGCATGGTCCAGCAGGCCCTGGCCTCATTCGGTCAGATCGACATCCTCGTGAACAATGCCGGGGTGACACGCCGCGCCGACATCATGGAACTGACGGAAGAAGATTGGGATCGCATTCATCGGGTGAACGCGAAGGGCGTATTCTTCTGTTTGCAGCGTGTCGCTCGCGAGATGATCCCGCGCCGTAGCGGGCGCATCATCAATATCGCCTCGATTGCCGGCAAGGGCTATGAGGGCACCTCCAACGCGGCCTATGCAGCAAGCAAAGGGGCGGTGATCAGCCTGACCAAGACGGCAGCGCAGCAACTCGCCAAGCACAACATTAACGTCAATTCGGTCTGTCCAGGCGTGACACGTACCGCGCTGTCGGACGCCAACCTTCGCGTTCGCGCTCAGCAGGAAGGCGTGACGTTTGAGGACATGGAGCAGCGCCGGGTTGCGGCCATCCCATTGAAACGGGCTAACGATCCAGAGGACATCGCTGCGATGGTGGTGTTCCTGGTGTCTTCCAAGGCGCGGAACATCACCGGGCAATCCTTCAACGTGGATGGCGGCCTTATCCCGGATTAATCTAGTGGTCCGATCCCCGACAGAAGCGTCCCATGCGGTCCCGGGTGAATTGGCCTACAGAATCAGAGGCGAACTGCGATACGAGACGCGTCGTCTCACCTCGATTGCCTGCTTAGCCGCCTTAAGAGGGCAGGTGAAATGTGGCGGGACGTTAACCTGCCGTTAATGCCCAAGATCTTATCAATGGAGGTCAGAACGATTTTCCCCTCCATTGAGGAGCTTGTCCCTTGTCAGTCGGCCTCCGCATCGCGAACCTGGCGATCCGCACCAAGATTCTTCTCTCGTTCGCCACCGTCCTGATCCTGCTCGGGGGCCTCGGGCTAAATGCACTTCAGCGATCCAGCGGGATGGACGAGACAATTCAGGGAATTACCGGCAACTATGCGCTTGCGGTTGTCTACCTGGATGAGATGCGCGTGAGCATTTCTGACTACCGTGGTAGTATTGCGCGCGAGCTTTTGCATAGTGACGACAAGACGGCGCTCCAGAATACCGCGTCGGTGCTTGCCGCCTTGGCAAAAACCTACGACGAAAAAGACGCCAAGTATGCGCTGACCATCGATCCCGGAACCGAGGCTGCTCTTTACGCGGAGGTAAAGGCCGCGTGGAGCGCCTATCTCGCCGCCTCCCGGCATTTGCACGAACTCTTGGCCGCAGATAAGGCGATGGAGGCGAAGACATACTTTTTCGGCGAAATGGCACAGGCTGGCGTTCGCGCCGAAGCCGCCGTTCAAGCCGGCATGAACTATAATATCGCGGCGATGACTAGACTGACAAAAGAAGTCGACGAGAGCTATGCGACCGGACGGCTCTATATCATTGGCTTCATGATCATCGCGGTGATCGTGGCGATCCTGGCCGGGCTGTTCCTTGTTCGATCGATCGCGGTGCCTGTACATACGATCACGGGGGTGATGCGACGGCTGGCGGCGCGTGACATGACTATCGAGCTTCCAGCGCAAGACCGTTCCGACGAGATCGGTCAAATGGCTCAGGCGGTGCAGGTGTTCAAAGACAGCATGATCGCCGCGGATCGGTTGGCAGGCCAACAAGAGTTGGAAACCGCGGCGAAGCAACGGCGCGCGACGCAGTTGGATCACGTCGTCGTGGCGTTCGAAGCCACCGCCCGGGAGATGGCTGGACTGCTGTCCTCCGGCGCCACTGAATTAGAGGCGACGGCCCGAGCGATGACTGGCAGCGCGGATCGAACCAATCAGCAGGCTTCGGCCGTCGCCGCGGCAGCCGAGCAGGCCGGAGCAGGCGCACAGACGGTCGCCGCGGCGACCGAGGAACTGACCGCGTCGATCAACGAAATCAGCCGCCAAGTGGCACAATCCGCCAAGATGGCAGGACTTCGCGGTTAAGGACGCGCAGCGCACCAACACGATCGTTTCCGCCCTCTCGGAGGGAGCCGACAAGATCGGTAACGTGGTCGGCCTGATTACCGACATAGCGGGACAGACCAACCTGCTCGCACTCAACGCCACGATCGAGGCGGCGCGCGCCGGCGATGCGGGCAAAGGGTTCGCGGTGGTGGCTTCAGAAGTGAAGAGTTTGGCTAGTCAGACCGGCCGAGCCACCGAGGAGATCGGCGCTCAGATCGCCCAGATCCAGGCTGCGACCAGGGAGGCCGTCGCGGCCATTCGCGGCATCGCTACCAGCATCGAGGAAGTAAGCTCGATCGCCACCTCGATTGCCTCGGCGGTCGAGGAGCAGGGGGCCGCGACGGCTGATATCGCTAGAACCGTGCATCAAACGGCGACGGCGGCACAGGACGTGACGACCAACATCGGCGGCGTCGGGCAATCCGCTAACGACAGCAGCGCCGCCGCCAGTCAAGTTCTGAGCGCCGCGGGAGAACTGTCCAAGCAAGCAGAGCGCCTGTCGAGCGAGGTCAATACGTTCGTCGCCGGCGTGCGCGCGGCGTAGGATCGCCGGCAGGCGTCCCCTCGCCGTTGAGGATCGGCTGCGTCAAAAGCTGCCACGGTCGCTAGCTACCACTCGCCTCCAACTCGTCGATGAAGCCGGAGATCACGTCTAATCCTTTGGTCCAGAACGCAGGGTCCGACGCATCCAACCCGAACGGCGCCAACAGCTCCTGGTGCCGCTTGGTCCCTCCGGCTTTCAGCATCTCGAGGTATTTCGTCTGGAAGCCGGGATGGCCCGACTGGAACACGGAATAGAGTGCGTTCACCAGGCAGTCGCCGAAGGCGTACGCATAGACATAGAACGGCGAGTGCACGAAGTGCGGCACATAGGACCAGAACACGCTGTATTCCGGCGTGAATTCGAACGCTGGGCCCAAGCTCTCGGTTTGCACTTGCGTCCATAGCTCGCCGATCCGCTCCGGCAGCAGTTCGCCGGAGCGGCGTTCGTCATGCAGCAGCGTTTCGAACTGATAGAACGCGACTTGCCGTACCACCGTGTTCAGCATGTCCTCGGTCTTTGCCGCCAGCATGATGCGGCGCTGCGCCGGATTGGCGGCGTCCAACAGGGATCGAAACGTCAGCATTTCGCCGAACACGCTCGCGGTTTCGGCCAGGGTAAGCGGCGTGTGCGACATCAACGTGCCCTGTGGGCCGGCCAGGACCTGATGCACGCCGTGGCCGAGCTCGTGGGCGAGCGTCATCACGTCCCGCGTCTTGCCGTGGTAGTTCAGCAGCAGATAGGGATGCACGCTGGGCACCGTCGCATGCGCGAAGGCGCCGCCGGACTTGCCGGGCCTCAGGCGCGCGTCGATCCAGGGTTTCTCGAAGAAGCTGCGGCCGACCGAGGCCAACGCGGGGCTGAATGCGTCATATGCGTCGAGAACTTGCTTGGTCGCGTCAGGCCACCTGATCAGCCGGTCGTCATCGTTCGGCAGCGGGGCGTTGCGGTCCCAGTGTTGCAGTTTCGGCAAACCCAGCCATTTGGCTTTCATCTGGTAGTAGCGGTGGGACAAGCGAGGGTAGGAGCCACGGACGGCGGTCACCAGCGCGTCGACGACTTCGTCTTCCACCATGTTGGAGCGATTTCGAGAACTGGCGGGACGGGCGTGGTGGCGCCAGGTGTCCTCGATCTCCTTATCCTTCGCCAAGGTGTTGGTGATGAGGGAGAATAGCCGAATATTGTCGCCGAATGCCTTGCCGATCGCCTTGCCGGCGGCTTCGCGAACCGAGCGGTCGCGATCGGACAGTTTGTTGAGGGTGTCGCTAACTGTCAGAGTTTCCCCGGCCAGGGGGATGCGCATCGATGCGACGGTTTCGTCGAACAGGCGCACCCAGGCAGCGTGTGCGGTCAGGTCGCGCTCGTGCGTCAGCTTCTCCAGATCATCCGACAACTGGTGTGGCCGGAACACCCGCAGGTCGCGCAGCCACGGGCGGTAGCGGGCAAGCGCGGGGTCGCTGAATCTTCCCTCCAGCGCCACGTCGTCGAGGCGATTGAGTTCCAGCGTGAAGAAGATCAGGTCGCTGCCGATCGTCGTCACGCGTTCGTTTACCGTCTGGTAGAAACGGCCGATCGCCGCATCGGAAAAGTCACCGGCGAACAGCAGCTGCGCATAGGAGGCGACCCGCCCCAGTACTTCCTGGATTTGCTCATACTCCGCGATCGCAGCCGCGAGATCGGCGCCGGACAAATCCGCCAGTTTCCCGGTGCGAGATTGCGCGAACGCCTTGGCGGTTTGCTCCGTCTGGGTGAGGTCGGCCATCACCCGCGGATCGTCGGGCGAGAGGTAGAGATCGGACAGGTCCCAAGCCGGCAGTTGGTCCATTTGGGTGGCGCTGGCGTCATTCATCGTGGATTTGGTATCCCTGGCCTGCTGCATTGTTGGTCCGCGTAAGGTAGAGCATGACCGCGCCGGGCGGAACTTCGAAAGGCGTTTATCGCGGTCCAGACCACAATCGGCCCTGCACAGCCAAGCTCATTATGGTCTAGGAAGTAGCAATATCAAAAGGCAGGCTGGTTCCCTGCCCCTCGCACGGGAGGATGCGTGCAGGTTTACCCCACATGGCCGAACATGGCCTCGATGATGTTGGCCTTGGCTCGCCGTTGGCCGAACAAGCCGATGTTGCGAGCGTGGCGCGATGGCCGGTGGCACTCCATCGCATGGGGCGAGTTCGGCCGAATGGCAGCGTCCTGCGCCCGCCAGCTGCGTGCGGCGGGTGTTTCGGCTGGCGACCGGGTCGTGCTTTGCATGGAAAACCGGCCGGAATTTCCGATCGCCGAGACCGCGTTGATGGCAATCCGAGCGGTGCCAGTGCCGGCCTACACGACGAACACGCTGGATGACCAGGCGCATCTATTCCGCGATTCAGGCGCCCGGGCAGCGATCGTCTCCTCCACCGCGTTAGCGGATCGTTTGCGAGCGGCTGCTGCTAAGGTTGATGGCCTCGATCTGCTGGTCGTTATAGATGAAGGCGAGGGGGTCAGGCATTGGGACGAACTGACCGGGGATTCGCGTCCGCAGGACGACATCGAAGCGGAAGCAGCCGGCATCCCGGCGAGCGCTCTGGCGTGCCTGATCTACACCTCCGGCACGGGTGGCACACCTCGAGGCGTGATGCTGCCCCATCGCTGCATGTTGTCCAACTGCAGCGGCGCGTTCGAACTGGTGCGTTCGCTTCACTTCAGGGACGAAATCTATCTGTCCTACCTGCCGCTGTCGCACGCCTACGAGCATACGGTCGGACAGTTCTTCCTGCTCAGCCTGGGGACCGAAATCGTTTATGCGCGCGGGGTCGAGCACCTGGGGGCCGACCTGCTGTCGGTTCGGCCGACGATCCTGATAGCGGTGCCGCGGGTGCTCGAAGTGATCCGGATGCGCGTGCTGACACAGGTTGCGCGGGAAACGCCGTTTCGCCAGCGCCTGTTTGAGCGGGCGATCGCGATCGGCCTGAAGCGCGTCGATGGGGAGACGCTAACCCTGGCAGAGCATGTGCTAGACCCGATCCTGGACCGGCTGGTGCGAGCCAAAGTCCGCGGCCGCTTTGGTGGACGCCTGGCCGCGGCCATGTCCGGAGGAGCCCGGCTGGAGCCCGAGGTCGGGCGGTTCTATCTGGCGCTTGGAATGACGATCATGCAGGGCTACGGCCAGACCGAGGCGGGGCCGGTCATCAGCGCCAATCCGCCCGACGCGATTCGTATCGACACGGTCGGGACGCCCTTGAAGGGCGTCGATCTGCGCATTGCCGAGGACGGCGAGATCCTCCTTCGCGGCGATCTGGTCATGGATGGCTACTGGAATCGTCCGCGAGAGACCTCGGCAGTCATTCGTGACGGCTGGTTACACACCGGCGACGTTGGTGAGCTCGACCACGGATATTTGCGCATTACTGATCGCAAGCGAGACATGATCGTTCTATCCGGCGGCGAAAACGTCTCACCGGCAAAGATCGAGGGCATGCTGATGGCAGAGGCCGAGATCGCTCAGGCTGTGGTCACCGGGGAAGGCCGCAGCGGCCTCAGCGCGCTCGTTGTTGCGGCGGAGGGATATGATGACGTTGCCGTGGCCCTCGCGGTAAACCGCACCAATCACCGCCTGTCGGTCAGCGAGCGCATCCGCAAGCACGCGCTGGTGTCGCCGTTCACCATCGATAACGGGCTGCTGACGCCGTCGCAGAAGATCCGCAGGTTGCTGGTAATGCGCGCCAACGCCAGCATTGTTGCTGGGTTGCGCTGAAATATGACTACTCTTCGCGGAACGTCCCGGGCTTGAAAGGATGCGACCGTCAAGGATCTCGACCGTGCGCAGCATGCGCTGTTAGGTTGAATATGGCCGGGCGATGCCCGTAGGACGGTCGCTGAGCCATTGCGATCGGTCGGTGGCTCTGGTAGACGGCGCGCCTCGCGTCTCATGTCCCATTGTGGATTTTGTCATGCCTTGCGTATTCCGCGAGGCACATGTTGCTAGAAGGGGGCACTGTCCCATGGCTGTACCAAAGAGAAAGACCTCGCCGTCGCGTGCGGGGATGCGCCGGAGTCACCAGGCGCTGCCGAATGAGGCCCATGCGGAATGCGCCAATTGCGGCGAACTGAAGCGCCCGCACCACGTCTGCAGCCATTGTGGCTATTACGACGGACGCGAAGTCGTCGCAGCCGGGAAGCCGCTCCGGGGCGCCGTCCGGGCCTGAGGGCGGGTCGCGGCGTGTTTCCGATTCGCCCGTGACCGGTCCATTCACGCTCGCCGTGGATGCCATGGGGGGAGACAACGCCCCCGATATGGTCGTGCGGGGTTTGGACCTAGCGGCGGAGCGTCATCCTGCAGCGCGCTACCTGTTGATCGGCGATGAACCTGCGCTGACCGCCTTGTTGGGCAGGAATAAGCGGGCCCGCGCCGCCTGCACCGTGCGGCATGCGCCTGACGTCATCAGCAACGACATGAAGCCGACCACCGCCTTGCGCAGCCGGCAGTCGTCAATGCGGCTGGCGATCGACGCGGTAGCCTCCGGCGAGGCGTCGGGTTTGGTATCGGCGGGAAACACCGGGGCGCTGCTGGCAATGGCGAAGATTGTCGTCAAGTCGTTGCCCGGGATCGATCGCCCGGCAATGGCCGGCATCGGCCCATCCGCGCGAGGCGACGTGGTGATGCTTGACTTAGGCGCCAACGTGCAGTGCGACGTGCGGAACCTGGTGGAATTCGCGGTGATGGGCGATGTCTTCGCGCGAACCGTGCTAGGCCTGACCGCGCCAACGATTGGGTTGCTGAATGTCGGCTCGGAGGAGCTGAAAGGCAACGACACCGTCCGCGAGGCGGCGGAGATCCTGCGAGCGAGCCATATAGGCCCTCAGTTCTACGGCTTCGTCGAAGGCCACGACATCGCCGCAGGGACGACGGATGTTATCGTGACGGATGGATTTACCGGCAACGTCGCGTTGAAGACCGGAGAGGGCGCGCTGAGGCTGATCATGCAATTGCTCAGGCAGATCTTCAGCGACAGCATTGCAGGCAAGATCGCCTATCTGATGGTGCGCCCGGGTTTGGACCGGCTGCGGGAGTGGCTCGATCCCCGTCGCTACAATGGCGCAGTGATGGTTGGCCTGAACGGGGTTGTGGTGAAGTCGCATGGCGGGACCGATGCTCAGGGTTTCGCACATGCAGTCGATGTCGCCATGGACATGGTCGTGCACCGGTTCAACGACCGCATCCGAGAGGATCTTGCCAGGATTGCGCTGGACAAACGGGCACCGGAGGAGAAGACCGGAGAAAATCAGCCGGCGGGCGAGCCGGGGACCGGAGTTTCACGACCGGACGCGACCGACGACACCCATCTCGCCACCGCCTGAGCAGGATCCTTGATGCCGCCTCGATCCATTCTCGCCGGCTGTGGCGGCTACTTGCCCGAACGCATCGTGACCAACGACGAACTGTCACGCACGGTCGACACATCGGATGAGTGGATCCGCGAGCGCACCGGCATTCGGCAGCGGCACTTTGCCGGCGAGCATGAAACCGCTGCCTTCATGGGTACCGCGGCGGCTCGGGCGGCACTGGCCGACGCGGGCGCGGCGACCGGCGATGTCGACGCGATTATCCTGGCAACCAGCACCCCCGATCAGGCGTTTCCTGCGACCGCCCTGCGCGTGCAGGCGCAACTTGGCGTCACGCGGGGCTTCGGCTTCGACCTCTCGGCCGCATGCGCGGGGTTCGTTTATGGCCTATCGATCGCCGATGGCATGATCCGCTCCGGTCAGGCGCGCGGCATCCTGGTGATCGGCAGCGAGGTGTATTCGCGCATCCTCAACTGGCAGGACCGAGGCACCTGTGTGCTGTTCGGCGACGGCGCCGGCGCTGTGTTCATGCGAGCGCGCGACGATGAGGACCGGCGGGACGACAACAGGGGAGTGCTGTCCACGCACATCCATGCGCAAGGCACACTCGGAGACATCCTGTATGTTGACGGCGCGGTGGGTCAACGTGACAAGCCCGGCCATTTGGTCATGAACGGTCGCGAGGTCTTTCGCCACGCCGTGATCCGTTTGGCAGAGGCGGTCGAGGAAGCACTCGCGGCAAACGGCCTGAACTCATGCCGATGTCGATTGGCTGGTGCCACATCAAGCCAACCGTCGCATCATCGATGCGATGGGGCGCAAGCTGAAGCTTCCCCCGAGCGGGTGGTGGTGACGGTGGACCGGCATGCCAATACCTCAGCGGCGTCGGTGCCGCTGGCGCTGGCCGAGGCGCGCGCTGACGGACGGATCCGCCCTGGTGATCTGGTGCTGCTGGAGGCCCTCGGGGGCGGCCTGACCTGGGGGTCGGCCCTGGTGCGGCTGTGATCCGGGTGACAGGATCGTCCACAAACCTCTGATCCGGTAAGATTTTTTAGCTGCAACCTTGACGTGCTGTTTCGATCTGCATAGCGTCTGATCATGCTTACGATCACCCGCGCTCATATAGCCGAAATGATCTACACGCAGGTCGGGCTCTCGAGGAATGAGTTCAGCCGACTTGCTGGAGGACATTCTAAATCGGATCGCGACCCATCTCGAAAGTGGTGAATCAGTCAAAATCAGTGGGTTCGGGACCTTTTCTGTGCGACAGAAAGGGCGGCGCATCGGTCGAAACCCAAAAACCGGCGAAGAGGTGCCGATCCTGCCGCGCCGGGTTCTCGTGTTCCGGCCCAGCCACGTGCTGAAGTCTCATGTGAACGGCACCGTACCTGGCGCGGAAGAAGATGAATGACGTTGCCCGCATAGGGGTTGAGCGGCGCGGCGATCCGTTGATTCGCCCATGAGTGACGACTTGACCGCAGGTGTCGTTGATCAGGGGTCCCGGTCTCGGCCCAAGAAGGCGCCGAACGCATTTCGCACAATCAGTGAGGTAGCGGACGATCTTCACATCCCGCAGCATGTCTTGCGGTTCTGGGAGACAAAATTTCCGCAGGTGAACCCGCTTAAGCGCGGTGGCGGCCGTCGCTATTATCGGCCGGATGACATCGTCCTGCTGCGGCGGATTGCGGATCTGCTCTACACTCAGGGCTACACGATCAAGGGCGTGCAACGCTTGCTGCGAGAAGGCGGTGGCCAACTGTCCGACGACATTCCGCCGCCCACGGCGGACGAGCGTGCGGCGGCGGAGGCGGAGAAGCGGCTGCGATCGGATGGGCCACCATTGATCCCTGGGCTCGAGCTCGTCGCGCCACCGTCGACCTTGGCGCAAATGGCCCGCATGGGGCCGCGTTTGAAGCCGGAGGGGGAAAGCGAGCGGTTGCGAAGCCTGCTGGAAGAGGCGTTGCGGGAACTGCAGGCGTTACGGGTGCTGCTGGGGTAATAAAGGCAACCCTGTACCTACCGCCCCGATGTGGGCAGGCCCGCGCCTGGTGGGGCGGCAGACGCTCCGACGCTCGCGACGTTAACCACCGAATGCCGATAGGCCCGTCTGCGCCCGTCCGAGAATTAAGGCATGTACGTCGTGCGTGCCTTCGTAAGTGTTTACGGTTTCCAGGTTCATGACGTGGCGGATGACATGATACTCATCCACGATGCCGTTGCCGCCGTGCATGTCGCGGGCGACGCGGGCGATGTCCAGCGCCTTGCCGCAGTTGTTGCGCTTCAACAGGCTGATCATCTCAGGCGAGGCGTCATGCTCGTCGATCAGCCGCCCCAGCCGCAGGACGGCGTGCAGCCCCAGGGTGATCTCGGTCTGCATATCGGCGAGCTTCTTCTGCACAAGCTGTGTCGCTGCCAGCGGCCGCCCGAACATCATGCGCTGAAGCGTGTATTCCCGGGCCGCGTGCCAGCAGAATTCCGCCGCCCCCAGCGCGCCCCACGCAATGCCGTAGCGCGCGTTGTTGAGGCAGGAGAACGGCCCGCGCAGCCCCTTCACGCCGGGAAGCTGGTTCTCAGCCGGGACGAACACGTCATGCATCATGATCATGCCGGTGACCGAGGCGCGCAGCGAGAACTTTCCCTCGATTTTCGGCTGCGTCAGGCCCGTCATTCCCCGCTCGAGGAGGTATCCGCGGATGTCGCCGGCGTCGTCCTTCGCCCAGACCACCAGCACGTCGGCGATCGGGCTGTTGGTGATCCAGGTCTTTGACCCGTTCAGCAAGAAGCCGCCATCGACCTTTTTGGCGCGCGAGCGCATCGAGGCTGGATCAGAGCCGGCATCGGGCTCGGTCAGACCGAAGCAGCCGACAAACTCGCCGGTGCGCAGCTTGGGCAGGTATTTCTGCCGCTGTTCCTCCGACCCGAAGGCATGGATCGGATACATCACTAGGGACGACTGAACCGAGAACGCAGAACGGTATCCGGAATCTACGCGCTCGACCTCACGAGAGATCAGACCGTAGCTGACGTAGTTCACCCCCGCGCAGCCGTAGCCGTCGAGCGTTGCACCGAGAAAACCCATCTCGCCGAATTCGTTCATGATCTCGCGGTCGAACTTTTCATGCCGATTTGCCATCAGCACGCGCGGGAACAGCTTCTCCTGGCAGAATGCATGTGCCGAGTCTCGAATGGCGCGTTCGTCTTCCGAAAGCGCGGTCTCTAGCCGCAGGGCATCGTCCCAGGCGAAGGGCGTGAAGGGGCTGGCGGAGCGGGCAGGGGAGTCGTTCATCCATCGGTCTCCCTGTTCTCGGTCATTGGCGACGATCGAGTGCGAAGGAACATAAAGGCGGGGACGTCGTCGCCGAAGCCGACCACGGCCGGCCCCAGGTCTTCGTCGCGCCGGTATCTCTCTCGCCGAAAATCATCGCGCC
Organism: uncultured Alphaproteobacteria bacterium; assembly: GCA_963772355.1. Classification (GTDB taxonomy): domain Bacteria; phylum Pseudomonadota; class Alphaproteobacteria; order Acetobacterales; family Acetobacteraceae; genus Rhodopila. The sequence continues at coordinate 268,046 of CAVYXX010000009.1, forward strand.
TCGGTTCATCAAGCCTGGCTTCGTCTCGCCGGTGTTCGTCACGCCTGGGCTCGTCTCGCCTGGGCTCGTCGCGCCTGGGTTCGGGGCGGCGGGCTTCCTCGCGGCGAGGCCGGCGTTCATCCGCCAGAACGGGCAGTTCCCGCTGAGCCGGGCGTTCCGGCCGTTTGCGTTCGGGCCGAACCCGTTCGGTTCGCGGTCGCTCGACCTTCTCCTTGGTCTCGCGCGGCTTTTTCTCGGCGGCCTTCTTCGGCGCAGCTGCCTTCCGACCACGACGTTTGCGGCTGTCCTTCTCCGCCCAATCCACCGGATCAAGCCCCTCGACCAGTATAGGGGGGATCGGATGGTGGATGAGTTTCTCGATCTGCTCCACTGCGTATCGGTCTTCCGGCGCCGCGATGGTAAGGGCCTTGCCCTCCAGCCCAGCGCGACCGGTACGGCCGATGCGATGGACGTAGTCCTCAGCATGGATTGGCACATCGAAATTGAACACGTGCGACAAGCCGCCGATATCGAGGCCGCGTGCTGCCACGTCGCTGCATACGAGCAGCCGAAGTTCGTTGGCCTTGAACTTTTCCAATGTCGAAAACCGGACGGTTTGCGCCATGTCGCCGTGCAGTGCCCCGGCATCGAAATGATGCTTGGTCAGCGATTTATACAGGATATCGACGTCGCGCTTGCGATTGCAGAAGATCAGGGCGTTCTGCACGTTCTGGCTGCGGATCAGCCGGCGCAGCGCCTCTCGCTTATCGTGTTCTGCGACGAGTGCCAGGCCCTCGGTGATCGTAGTGGCGACCGAGGCCGTGCGTGAGACCGCAATTTCCTTCGGGTTTTGCAGAAATGCGTCGCCGAGGCGGCGGATTTCCGGACCCATGGTGGCGGAAAAGAACAGGGTCTGCCGAGCTTTCGGCAGCATAGCGACGATCCGCTCGACGTCGGGGATGAAGCCCATGTCCAGCATGCGGTCGGCTTCGTCGATGACCAGCAGCTTGGTATCCGTCAATAGGATGGTGCCGCGGTCGAACATGTCGAGCAACCGGCCAGGTGTCGCGATCAGGACGTCGACGCCGCGGTTCAGCACGTCCTTCTGGTCGGACATGCTTTCACCGCCGATGATCAAGGCGTGCGTCAGTTTCAGGTATTTGCCGTATTCGACGAAATTCTCGGCCACCTGTAGGGCAAGTTCGCGGGTCGGCTCCAGGATAAGGCTGCGCGGCATCCGCGCCCGAGCACGCGAACCGGACAGAATATCGAGCATCGGCAATGTGAAGCCGGCGGTCTTGCCGGTGCCGGTCTGCGCCGTGCCCATGACGTCCCGGCCCATCAGGACGTAGGGAATCGCCTGCTCCTGGATTGGCGTGGGATGGCGATAACCCATTTCGTCGATCGCGCGCAGCACTTCCGCGGAAAGCCCGAGGTCAGAAAACAACGGCCGCGTCGGCTCCGGGGGCGGTCCTTCAGCGATTGGGATTAGGGGTGGCGGCGCGCGATCTTCCTCGGCGTTTTCATCATCTTCTTGCCCGAATTCATTATTGTCGTCTTCGGGGGGCGTGGCTTCGGCCTTTGACAGGGACGTTTCCGGCTGGATGACTTCCGGTTGGGGCGCAGCTGTTTCATGCACCACTGGCGCGGGTTGCGACAGCGTTTCCGGAGTGGCGTCGGTCGTCTTGGTGGCGATTTCCGATACGGGGGGCTCGACGTCAGTTGGTTCCCGTGGGGCGGTCGTTGTTTCGGTCAAGTCCGGTTCCGTCGGTTGCATAGGTGCTATTTTTTGCAGGCAGTGCTGGCCCGCGCCGCGGGAATGGGCGCACAGACAGCCTAACACGAGTCACGCCTACGAAGTGCCCTGCATCCGCTCGCGTGCCGCGCGGGGTATCGGGACTACGAAGGCAAAAGTCAAGGATAGGTGGGGGCGGACACGGGACAATCGTATTTGGCGTGTATTCGGTCTGTGGGCGGCTGATTGCGTCGCCCCATCGGCCCAATCAAAGTCCTGGGGAAGCGGCTACGAGATGATCCGCCTCGATCAGGTCCGCGGGCGTGTTGACGTTGAAGAACGGGTCGACCGGATCTGCTTCCCATTCGACGATCGAGCATGAATAGCCCTGCAGGAACTTGGCGACTTTGCGGATTCCGTCCTCGGCCACGGCGTGACGCAGCGCATCGCGGATCGACACGGGCCACAGCGCGACGACCGGGTGTGTCCGTCCCCGAGAGCTGGCGCAGGCCAAAATCGCGCTGTCGCGCCGCCGCGTGGCATGCAGCCGCGGGACAAGGTCGCGCGGGATGAACGGAGCGTCGCCAGGAACCGTAACAACCCATTCTATCTCCGGATCGGACAAAGCCGTCCACTCCAACGCCGCGAGCACGCCGGCAAGCGGCCCGGGATGATCAGATAAGCTGTCGGCGACGACCGGCAGACCTAGGCCTTGAAAGCGTCGCGGGTCATCGTTTGCATTGAGCATTAGCCGCGTGACTTGAGGGGTCAGGCGATCGACCAATCTCGACAGGACCATACGGTTCCCGATCATGCGAAGACCCTTATCACCGCCACCGAGCCGACGTGCGAGACCACCCGCAAGGATCGCACCGACCGTCGGCGGAGTCTCTTGCTCGGGCGTCATCGGCGCCTCCCTCGCGCCCGTACCGGGAACTCGGCTCGGCGACGAATGGCCGAACCGGAGGGGTTGATGCCGAAGAGGTTCACCGTAAGGCAGGGATCGTCAGGGTCGGGGTGCGAAATTGTCAAAGCGCCGTGGCTCGTTCCAACCTCAGGGCGCGTTGAGCTTCCTGATTTTTGATGCACCAGCCACGCCGCCAATGGTCGTGACGGATGGTGCCGAATGGATAGGGATTTTCCGCGAGGCTGCGACCGGCCTCAGCGGCCAGATAGCCCTCGTCCTCCTGCCCGTCGCCGCTGCCTAGCTTCACGCTGCGCCGGATTTCCTCGTTCTTGATCCGCCAGCCACGCCGCCAATGTTCATAGCGGATCGTGCCGACCGGATAGATATTCTCGGACAGGCCTCGCCCGGCCTCGGCGGCCAAATAGCCCTCGTCCTCCTCACGATGAGGGTTGCAAGGGGGTCTGTCCGTCATTCAAGCCCTCCCGATCGTCGGTCTATGCGCAAATTGGATTGTCAACGCAGTGAGCGGCTTCGCGCAAGAAGCCCGGAGGGCCTAAACGGCAAATCGCGTTCGAACGCGGTCCGCGTCCAAGCGATATCGCATCGACTTCCTCTGCAGGGCGCCCAGCGTCCCCGCGGGTAAGGATGAAAAAGTTTCTACGGCTCCCGACAGTGGCTTGTCGCGCATTGACACCCGTCAGGCGGGACGGCACCCTTTTGCATGAAAAGGACAGCTTCAAGGTCCTGAACTTACGGGGGCGTCAGCATGCAAGGGAAGAAATTGTCGCGGCGGATGGCTTTGAGCGGGGCCGCCGGTATAGGCGCGGCAACGATCATCCACTGGCCGGCGAGTGCCGCCGAATTTTCCTGGAAATACGGTACTGTCCTGCCGATTACCCATCCGATGGTTGCCCGCGTTGCCGAGGCAGCCCCGAAAATCAAAGAGGCCACCGGTGGTCGTTTTGAATATGCGGTTTATCCCAGCAGCGCGCTGGGCGGCGACACCGCGATGCTCGCCCAGACGATTTCAGGCGCGTTACAGATGTATTCGCTTGCTGGCGATATCCTGGCTCCGCGCAACCCGTCCTTTGGCATTCTGGGCATAGGCTTCGCATTCTCCGAATATGGTCCGAACTGGGCCGCGGTCGACGGCGAGGCCGGTGCCTGGCTGCGAGGCCAGATGGAGAAGCAAGGCCTGTTCGCTCTGGAGAAAACCTTCGACCACGGTTTCCGCAACATCACCTCCCGCGTCAAGCCGATCGTCACGCCCGATGACCTGGCCGGCATGAAGATCCGTTTGCCGGTGGCCCCAACGCTGATTGCCCTGTTCAAGAGCCTCGGCGCCTCACCCGTCGCGCTCAACTTCGGCGAGGTCTACAGCGCACTGCAGACCGGGATCGTCGATGGTCAGGAAAACCCGCTGCAACTGATCGACGAGGCCAAGTTCTACGAGGTGCAGAAATACGTCAGCATGACCCGGCATTCATGGATTTGCATTTACTCCGGCTTCAACCTAACCGCGTGGAAGAAGCTCCCGCCGGATATCCAAGACACCGTCGGGCACTTTTTGACCGAGGCGGCGACGCAGGAACGTGCCGACTGGCAGAAGCTTATCGAGACCGAAGCGAAATCGCTGCAAGATCACGGCATGATATTCAACACCCCCGAAATCGAGCCGTTCCGCGCGCTGGCCCGTAAGAACGGATTCTATATAGATATGAAAAAGAAGATGGGCGACGAGTCCTGGGCGTTGCTGGAAAAATACTCCGGCAAACTGGCCTGAGGGGAGATAGCCGGCATGGCCATGGGTTTGACCACCACGCACGGACTTGAAGCCACCGATCGCTCGGGGTTGCGCCACGCCGCCTTTCTGCTGGACCGCGGCATCGGTGTGGTCACGGAAAGTGTCGGCGCCGCGATCGTCGTAGCCGAGACCTTTATCCTGTTCGCCGGCGTGGTGTCCCGTTACGTGTTCAACAGCCCGCTGTTCTGGACCGATGAGCTGGCGAACTTCCTGTTCCTGTGGCTCTCGATGCTAGGCACCGTGGTGGCGTTGCGTGCCGACGGACATATGCGCCTGACCACTCTGGTCGGCTGGGTGCGCCCTTCCCTTGGCCGCTGGTTCAACTCCGTCAGCGCGCTGGTGGTGATCGCCTTCGTGCTGCAAATTCTGGGGCCGGCGTTCACCTACCTGGACGAGCAGCAATATACCGAGCTGACGTCGTTGGGGATATCCGAAGGATATCGAGCGGTGTCGCTGCTGTTTGGCATGAGTCTGGCGGCGATCATCGCGATCCTGCGGTTGATCGAGAACACCACGTGGCGCGATTTCTTCGTGGCGATCCTGGTGGTCGCCGTAGTCAGCGCGGCGCTGTGGTATTTCCAGGCACAGCTCACTGCGATGGTATTCGGCAGCCTGTTCATTTTCTTCGTCGTGCTGGTGGGGTTTTGTGTCGCCATCGGCGTGCCGATCGGCTTCACCTTCGGCATCGCCACCATGTCCTATTTGATGACCACGACCGACATGCCGCTGTCCGTCGTGGTCAATCGGATGGACGACGGCATGTCGAACCTGCTGCTGCTGTCGGTTCCGATGTTCGTCTTTCTCGGCCTGCTGATGGAGATGACCGGCATCGCCCGGGTCATGGTCGCCTTCCTGGTGGCGCTGGTTGGGCATGTCCGCGGCGGTCTGTCCTATGTGCTGCTGGGCGCGATGTATCTGGTCTCCGGCATTTCCGGCTCGAAAGCCGCCGACATGGCCGCCGTGGCGCCCGGTACTGTTTCCGGAGATGCGGCGCCGGGGACAACATCCAGGCGAATTGGCGTCGCTGCTGGCGACCTCCAGCGCGATGTCCGAGACGATCCCGCCATCGTTAGTGCTGATCACCATCGGTTCGGTGACCAACGTTTCGATCTCGGCATTGTTCACCGGTGGCCTGCTGCCGGCGCTGGTAGCGGCGATCGCGCTGGTGGTGGTGGCGTGGTGGCGGTCACGCAAGGAGGACACCGGAGGGCGCCGGCGGGCACCGGGAAGTGAGATCGGACGGACCCTGCTGATCGCTCTGCCCGGCCTGACCCTGCCCTTCGTCATCCGCTTCGCCGTGGTGCGCGGGATAGCGACGGCGACCGAGGTTTCCACTGTCGGCGTAGTCTATACTGCGCTGCTGGGCTTGCTGGTCTACCGCCAGTTCGACTGGCGGCGGATCTATCCGCTGCTGGTGGAGACCGTGGCGCTGACCGGAGCGGTGATGCTCATCGTCGGCACCGCGACGGCTATGGCCTGGGCGCTGACACAATCCGGGTTCTCCAACTGGCTGGTCGCGGGGATGGCGAACGTGCCGGGCGGCCGCGCTGGTTTTCTGGCCATCACCATCGTGACCTTCATCTTCCTGGGCAGTGTGCTGGAAGGGATTCCGGCGATCCTGCTGTTCGGCCCGTTGCTGTTGCCGGTCGCCCGGGCGATGGGCGTACACGAGGTGCACTATTCGATCATCGTGATCCTGGCGATGGGGATCGGGCTATTCGCGCCACCTCTGGGAGTCGGATTCTATGGCGCCTGCGCGATCGGCAAGATCTCACCGGACGACGCGCTATGGCGAATTTGGCCGTACATTTTTGCTCTGGTGGTGGCGCTGGTGATCGTTGCCGCGGTGCCCTGGCTATCCATCGGCTTCCTGTAAGGCTTCCGTCAGGAGCGTGATCGCCGAAGGCTAGAGAAGACGAGGGAAGCGTGGCCGAAGGTTCCGGCGGCGCACCATATGGCCAAGCGCGGCTCATACCGCCTGGGGCAATCCATGCCAGCGCGGCTCTGCTACCCTTCCCGCCGACGCTCACTACAACCGGCGTCAGGCGATAGGCCGAGCCCTCGTAGGCCGCGAGTTGCGCCACCGTTGGGCGATCCACAATCGTGACCGCTCCCTCCACCCTGCCTCGAGCTCGGCGCAGGGTGGGATAATTGCGATCCAACAGAGCGACGCGGCGCCACCCACGTAGGGTGGCGGGAATAAGAGACCTCGGGCGCCCGGCGAACATAGCCAACAGATCAGGGTCGAGTAGTCTGCCGTAAAGAAACAAGCGCATGCGGAGCGAGCCAAAGGAACGGACTTCGTAGCGTGAGGCAACGATTCCTCAAAGTCGGCGGTCCGGCTTGGTCTTACCGGGACCAAAACGGCCACTACCCTCTGCTACTTGACCTGCCACTAATGTAATCGTCTGACGCCGAACCTCGAAAGGCGAGTGAAGCGTAGTGGAGAAAGGTTCCCCAGATACAAAGTGTCGGAAGAAGGAAAGCACGCAATCGAGGCCTCAATCACGCTCTAGAACAGAAACCCGCAGAGCGGCGCGGGTCAATTCGACCCGATCTCATGCGCTCAGAGCCGCGATCACTCAGGACGTAGCAGCTGAAGCAGCTTGGACAGAAGTCGCCGCGACGTGGGTAGCCAAGGCCTCACGCAAAGCGTTTTCCTTGGTGTGATCGAACGACGTGCGCAGCACGGTCCCTCCAACCCCCTGCAGGTCCTCCAGCACCTTATCGGTGGTCATCTTGCGAATCAGCAAGAACAAGGCGGCATTTCCCGGTTGCAGCGTTTGCGACAAATCCTTCATGAAGTTGTCGTTGATGCCTACGTCGGTCAACGTCCCAGCCAATGCACCGGACGCGGCGCCGAGTGCCACCCCGACGATCGGCGCCATAAACAGAATGCCAATCAGCAGCCCCCAGAAACTGCCGGACGCAGCACCCGTGGCCGTGGTGCTGACCATCTGATTGAGTTTCACCTTTCCATCCGCGTGCTTGACGGCCACGACGGCATCTTCGAGTTCGATCAAATAGGTTTTCTGCAGGTCCAGGACCTTGGTCCGAACTGCTTCGGCCTGCTCTTCGGACGGGAAGGCAATGACCACCAGATCGCTCATGTTTCTCATTCCCCCATGAAGTCGACGTGCACGCAAGCGAGACCGTAGCCGAGCGACCGGGGGGATCACCAGCCCCCTTGGTCGAGCGAGATCGCCAAGTGCCTCGGCAACCAGTGGTGAAAGCGCTCAAAGGCCGGGCCCCAGGCCTATGGCGCAGCGCGCGCTGGCATTCGCACTGCCTGGTCACGCCGCTCCGCCATCGATTCTTCCATTGCGCGGGGATAGCGACGCGGCAGGGCCGAAACCTTGTCGAGCCGCTTGCGTGCCTGTTCGGGCAGTTCCCAGCCAGTCGCGCCGAGCGTGTCGCATAGTTGCTGCGCGGTTCTGGCACCGACGATGGCGCTCGCAACCATTGGCTGCTCGACCACCCACCGTATCGCGACTTGCGCCGGACTACGCCCGACGCCGCGAGCGACAGCCAGCAGTTCGGTCAGTATCGCTTGATGATCGGGATGGAAAAATCGTGTCGGGAACGCCCAATTTTCTGATGAACGTGAGCCGGCTACGCTCTGTTCGCCGGGCTTGTATTTGCCCGATAGATATCCGCCGGCGAGCGGGGACCACACCACCATACCGAGCTCTTTGAGGGCACAAGTGGGAACCAGTTCTTCCTCGATGTCCCGGACCACCAGGCTGTATTGCGGCTGGTAGGCGGCGAACCGGGCGAGGCCTTTACTGTCGCTGAGCCAGATGGCTTCCATCAGCCGCCAGGCTTCGTAATTGCTGCAAGCCGGGTAGCGGATCTTGCCCTGGCGCACGAGGTCATCGAACGCCCGCAGCATCTCTTCCAGAGACGTCTGAATATCGACGTGATGGATGTAGTAGAGATCGATGTAATCGGTGCCGAGGCGGCGCAGACTGTCCTCGACGGCATTCATGATGTGAACGCGAGACATGCCCGAATCATTCGGGCCCGATCCCATCGCGTTGAACACCTTCGTCGCGATTACCGCCTCGCGCCGCCTCGACCCGAGGGCACGTCCAAGCATCGTTTCGGAAACGCCGCCGCTGTAGCCGTCCGCCGTGTCGAAGAAATTGACGCCAGCATCTAACGAGGCATGCACGATACGCTCGGCCTCGGCGTCGTCGGTGCCGTGACCAAAGGTCATCGTGCCGAGGCAGATTTCGGAGACCTTCAAGCCGCTGCCACCCAGACGACGATATTCCATGATCGATCCTCGGATTGTCCGTGCGGGAGCTTAACGCAACATGCGCGGATTTCGAAACTCCGGCACATCCTGGCCGTCACGACGGCGCGGGAACGTCATTCCGGTATAACTACTACAAAGAGGATCCGCGACCGTGTTCGATGACAGCTTCGGCGATCGCTACAACGCGTTGTGCATTACTGTCCCAGGTCAAAGATCTCGAGGTGATTGTCTGGCGGGCTGAACAACCAAGTTCCGCGCGCAACGTTGCGTCGGCGCACAGGCGCAGCAGAGCCTTTTCCAAAGCGCCCTCTTCAGCCGGATCAAACAGAAGAGCGTCGCGTCCATGCGTCAAAACCTCGCGTATGTTCTCGGTGTCGGGCGCAACGATGGCTCGACCGAGCTGCAGGTACTCGAACAGTTTGAGCGGCGAGGAGTAGGACGTAAGTCCTGGCAGGACCGCGATATCAAACGCAGCAACATAGCGGGCCACGTGGTCGCGCTCGACGACGCCACAGATGGTGAGCCGGTCAGCCACCCCTCTCTCGCCTGCATGCTCCAGCAGGGAATTGCGGGCCGGGCCGTCACCAACCACAAGAACATGCAAGTCAAATCGCGCGTGGTGCAAGGCGACGAAGTCGATCAATCGATGCACGGCGTTCCAGCCGCGAATAAAGCCGGTGAAGCCCAGGATCAGGCGCGGCGGCAGCCCGAGAGCTGCCTTGGCGGAAGCGATGTCAGTATTGGCGGGAAATCGCTCCGGATCGATTCCATTCGGGATGACGGTGATGGAGGACGGGCGCACCCCATATTCGGTCACGGTGCGGGCCAGAACGCCAGTGACAGGCAGGATGTGGTCAACATGGTTCCACAGCAGACGCTGCGCCCACCGGCCTAGGTGTCGTAGGCGCAGTCCGTCATTCTTTGTCCGTTCCTCGTAGAGCGGCGAGTTTACTTCCAGCAACATTGGAATACCGGACAGACGGCGTATCCACAGGCCGGCAAGGAGAAACAAGCTGAACCGTTCATAGATGATATCCGGTCGGTGGGCACGCACGGCCGCGCGCAGACGCAGGAAGGCCTTGACGTTGTACCCGATTTCTAAAAGTTCATAGACGGCACCTGGAAGCAACCGTTTGATACAGTCCACCAGCGGATTAGATCCGCCAAAGCCCGTCGCCATGAAGCTCGGTGGGCCGACCAAGATTGTCTCATGCCCTTGCCGTCGAAGGGCGGCGATCAGTTCCTCAATGTGGACGGCCTGGCCATCTCGCGATGCGATGCGATGATGGAACAAAATGCGCATCGCCAGAGAAACTCCCTGTTCGGGCCGTCATTGAATCGCGTCTTCGGATCAGTGTCCAAGGCGCAGGATGGTGGGCGTGATTGGATCCAGATCAACCATGATCCGTTCCGCCTTTTGGCTCCGGCCCGAGATGCGCATATCTTCCACCGACGTGGGCATGGGGAACCGCACCTCGATCCGGGCCGGCGCGCCCCAGGGCGCAATCGCCTGCAGCGCCAGGATCGTGGTGTCACCATGACGTAGCCATACGGCACCAACCCCGGTAGCGGTTTGCCCATCGGGCCCGAGCAACTCCGCCCGTGGCAGAACGCCGGCGTTTCGCAATAGCGCCCCGAACGCCGCGAGTGCGTCAGGGCTGCTCTCGCCCGCATCCAGCATCATCGCGTCGGGCAACGCGGCGATCCCCGCCAACAATGGCGCCGGCTGCCGACGGCTATGCTGATCGAACAACCCAGGCTCGGTATCGGCCAAAACGGTCCCGCCGCGACGAGCGAAGTCCTTGATCTCGTCAGCCTCGGCCTGGGAAAGCGCGATAGCGTGCGGCAGGATCAACGCACGCGAGCCGTCGTGACGTAACGCGCCGGCCTCCACCATACCCGAAGACACCAGGCGCGGCTGAATGCCGATCTCGCTCAGGCGCTGCAGCACCTGCTGGCGTGACGCATGCCAGGCATTGTCTTCGTATTCGCGGGCGGCGTCCCGATTTGACCAGGCTGCCCCGCGCCCCCGCTGGTCAAGCATCCAGCGCGTGCGGAAACTGGCCTGCGAATACAGCACGTCAATCGGATCAAACGCCGGTTCACTCGCCATCAAATCGGGTGCGACGGCGCGCATCGCTGTCACCAGAGCTTGGATTTCCAGTCCGCGAGGACCCGGCTCGCCGTCGGCGCGCACTACGTCGTTTCGCTCGTCCCACACGATCATCCCGCGTCCGCCGCGGAGCAGGTGCCGCCACGCCGCATGGACCTCGCGCGGGCTGGTAGCAAAGCTGGTGCGCAACGAGATCAGGTTCGGGTGGAAGGCTCGCGCGAGTTCAACCGCATTGCCTTCGTCGTAGATTTCCATAACGTCCACAGCCGGCGCCAGAAGGCTGTAGTCGTAGCCGCCCCAGCCGGGGATTTGGCCGCCCTCCAACCCGGCCAGCGCGGCCGGATCAGCCTGATGCACGGCCTCGGTCCCGGCCTGGACCGCGCGCGCGAATGCGACATCCATCCAGACCTTGAAGTCGGCCCAGGCAGAGTAGTTGTCATCGGTTCGGCGCATGGCGGTATCCGTCAACTCCGGCGTCACGGCGTCCCAATCGGAAAAATTGGAGCCCCATTGATGGTTCAACGCTGCCAGGTTCGGATATTGAGTGCGCAGCCATACCCGCAGCGCGGTCAGGGATGCCGGGGCGATGTCGGCGTCCCAGGCGGCCGCCAGATCGCCGATCCCGGCCTCGTCGGCCAGGTTGTAGAATAAGGGGCGGTATTGTGATTGCCCCCGCACAACGGCGTCCAGCCGAGCGCGGATTGAACCGAGCCAGACTGGGTCGGATAGGCTAGGCTCGCGAACAAAGACCGCGGTGTCGGCCGGATCGGTCCGGAGACGTGCCTTTGCCGCATCGAACAACCAGTTCGCGGGCTTTCCTGGCGTGTAGCGATGGTATGGCGAGAAGAAATCGGTCGCGATGTTCTCCAAATACCAGGGCAGGCCCGATGCCTGCTCCGCAGCCAGTTTGGATGGATCGACCCGCCCACCTGTGCCCATCAGCTTGACCCCGGTAAAGCTGAGCCGCGACAGCCCAGCCATTTCCGATGGGGAATGGTCCTGCCACATAATGACCTCGAATTCGCCGAACGGAGCGGCCACTGCCGGCGCGGAAAATGCCGGGGTGGCCCCGAGCGCAATGGCCAGGACCGCCGCGGCAACGGCGAAACGGCCCATCATCGATGCAGCAGTTGCAACAGGTCGCGCTTCACCTGTCCCGCAACGGCGCGCACCCCGTTCTTCGTGCCGTGGTACAGGGCGGACGCGCGGTACCGCCATAGTCCGGTGGTGGATAGCTCCGCGTCGCCTAACTCGACCACGTTGCCCTCCAACAAGGGATAAGCGCTGGTCCAAGCCAGAAGTAAGGTTGCCGCCCGGCCAGTGCCGTTCAGCAACCGATTTCGTCGCAATTCCGGAGCGTCCTGTCCGGTGACCAGCAATGCGGCGTTCAAACGGGGCGAGTGCGGGCCAATGGAGAGGTTGTTGTCCTCCATCACCAAATGACCGCCCGCGCTCAAAATCCCCACCGAGGGCTCCTCGCCGGTTCCCGCCTCGATCTGATTGCCGGAGAGTTCCGTCCGAACCGCCAAGGTGCTGATCTGTCCGCCATTCACGTGCTTGAAGGTCGAACCTTCGATCTTCAACAGGCTCACCGCATTGACGAGCACCGCGAACGTGGGACGTTCGCCGCCGACGCCGCCGCCTTCGAAGCCGCAGTCGGAAATGTTGATCTCACCCGCACCCGCAGAGCCCGCGAGCAGACCCACCTGGTTGTCCACAAATCGGACGCGCCGCAGGATCAAGCCCTGACCTTCTTCCCGAATCCCCGCGCCATTGCGGTCGGGAACGCGCGCTCGCGCCAGCGTCAAATCGCGGATTGTGGTGTCGTCACTCGTTACCACGAACAAAGCTTTGCCCTGGCAAGTAGTATCGGTGATCACAACGCCCGGGCTTGCGCCGGCAATGACCAGGTGATTCTGCGTCCACACGGCACAATCGTAGTATTCACCGGGCTCGATCAGGACGGTGTCGCCATCCTGCGCGGCGTGGGCGGCGGCGGACGGGACCAGGAACGGTTGATCCGGTCCCACCGACAGTGTCCTCGCCGTCGCCGTGCCGGAGAGAAGCAGCAGTAGGAGCAGAAGGCAGCGATGCATGAAGCTCAGCGACTGGCGATCACATGCCCATCGCCCCGTAACGGGTTCACCGGACCGGAGAGTTGGTTGCCACGCAACGACGCCTCAGTAGCGGTCTGGTTGTTGACGAAGATGGTCTGCCACGGGCCGTCATTCTGGAACGTGTTGTTCTCCACGATGATCTCCCGCGTCGGATGCGTCACCCCCTCCACGCCAATCACGATGACTCCCGCGTGGTTCTCCGCCTTGGGACCTTTTTCGATCGTATTGCCGCGGACCACCGCCGAACCGCCGTTCGGGATCTCGATTTCGTAGCTCGCGGTGCCGTCCGGACCATCCTGGATGGCGCAGCCGGTCACCTCCGTGCGGAGCGCGCGAGACTTGATGTGGTGGCCTCGCTTGGTGCCGATGAAGTGGGTTTGGTCGACCTGCAGCAAATCCAGATTGCCGACGTATAGCCCGTGAGCGCAGGCGCCGTCGCAAGCGCCGTTGCGGTCGAATACGCTGTTCCGGACAATCATGGAGCCACCCACGGTGCCGGATAGAATGCCATTCTGATTGTTGACGAAGTGGACGCGGTCCACCGCGAGATTTTTGCCCTCGCCCCGTATGCCCGCCCCATTCCCGTCCGGCACCCGCGCTCGGGTCAGGGTAAGGTTGCGGATCGTGATGCCTTCGCCGACAGTAACGAACAGGGCCTTGCCCTGGCAGGTCTTGTCGGTGACGATCACCTTCTCCGGGTCGCCGATTCCCTCCACCACCACTTTGTTTGCGCTCCAGACCGCGCAGTCGAAATACTCGCCGGCTTGGATCTCTACGCGGTCACCATCTTGCGCGACCGCGGCGGCGGCGGACGGCATCTTGAACTCCTTGTTCTCACCGACCTCCAGCGTGCGGGCATGCGCGCCGGTCGCGAGAACGAGGGCCATTAGCGTCAAGCGGATAATGGAGCGGGTCATGGTCTACACCTTCCAGAAACGATCGAATCATCGCGGATGACTGGGTTGTCTGCGTCCCGCGCCATCGTCACGAAGCGGCTCCAGCCGTCGGCGTGCCCATACGCAACACGTTGATTTCTATATCAGATCATAATTCGTTTTCGTGAATCATTACTTCTTAGAAAGCCCGAGATTAGGTCGCGATTTATCGACAGGCGGCCTCAGAAGTCAATAATGTCTTTACGCACCCACTTCGGTTCTGGGCATCGAAAAGCGTGCGCATCGTCAGCCACCATATCGGGTCAGTCACGTGCCGGCCCAGATTGGAGCACGGTCTCCAGGCGCCTTGACTGAATATGGGCGTTCAGCGTGGCGGTCGCGTGCGCGAAGCCCGCGGGGCCTATTGTGCTGTCGCCGATGATCCGGTGCATGGCGTCTGCCAGCGCCGCAGGGTCGTTGGGCGGAACCAGCACACCGGTGTGGTTGTGAAGGATCGCCTCGGCGATGCCACCCAGGTCCGACCCGATGACCGGGCAGGCCTGTGCCATGGCTTCGGGGATGACGCTAGGCAGACCCTCAGCGTCGCCGCCGGCGCCAATGATGCTGGGAACGACCAGGGAGACCGCCTGGGTCATGCGCTCGCGCACGGCGTCAGGCGGTAGCCAGCCGGTCAGCGTGACGCCGGCTATCTCGCGGGCCAAAGTTTCCAGGATCGGGCGCAGCGGGCCGTCGCCGACGCAGGTCAGTGGCGTGTGATCGCCTTGGGCGCGCAGGAGGCGCATCGCGTCGGCCAGGACGGTGATGCCTTTCTTCTCCACGAACCGGCCGACGAACAGATATGTGCTGGGATTGCGCTCGGATGCCCGGTCCGGGACCTCCACACCGATCGGCAGCACAATCAATTTTCGGGCCGGCACACCTCGGGCCGCGGCGACCTCCGCCACCGCCGCCGAGACACAGACAAAGCCTGCGGTTCTCCGCACCAGCGCCGGCCAGCGCTGAGCTAGGACAGTGCCGCGCCAGTTCTTCTGCTTGCTGACATCGCCGCCGTGGAGGGTGACGATAAGGCGCAACTTAAGGGCCTCGGCGATCGGCAACGCGAGGGCGCCGCCGCGGGCGAACTGGGCGTGCAGGACAGGAGCGACGGGCGGCAGCGGCGGCACCCGCCCCAAATACCGGAACAGCAACCGATGGATGGAACCGAGCGGACCCATGCCGCCGAGGCATAGGATGTGGTCGCCGACTTGCCGTGCATCCGGCAGCACGGTCCTCCCGGTCCAGATCGGGTGCAGATGAGTGAAGCCGATATACTGGCGGCGGAGGAAGCCGATCTCGGAGGCGACCCCGATCCGGTCTCGGTAAGCCAGAAATGGCTGGGTCGTTTCCATCAGGGTTCGCGCGTGTGGCAGGTCCGAACGACGTTGACAAGGATGCCGGCCGGGACAGCGCTGCCGAGGCAAGGAGCCATGGACGCGGACCCATTGTGCGGGCAGGCTTGGGAGAAAATCAAACGGAGGACTCCGCCCATGCCTATCGCCACGCTCGATACCGCACTGTACCGCATCGAGCTTCCGGTGCCGCTGTCGGACTCGACCCATGGCACGATGACACACTTCGAGCTGGTCACCGTGCGCCTGCGTGACAACGATGGCGCGGAGGGCGTCGGCTACACGTATACCACCGGGGCCGGAGGGGCCGCGGTGCACACGCTAATCGACCAAGGTCTGCGGCCGGTGTTGTTGGGCGCCGACGCGGATCAGATCGAGGCGCTGTGGACCCGGATGTGGTGGAAGCTGCACTACGGCGGGCGTGGCGGGTCCGTCAGCCTGGCGGTGTCGGCCTGCGATATCGCGCTGCACGATCTGAAGGCGCGGCGGCTGGATGTGCCGCTATGGCGGATGCTGGGCGGGTTTGACCCTCAGGTGCCCTGCTACGCCGGCGGGATCGATCTGGAGTTCACTCTGGATGCGTTGCTGAAGCAGACCGACGACAACCTCGCCAAGGGCTTTCGGGCGATCAAGATGAAGGTGGGGCGTCCGCGCCTGTCGGAGGACCGCGCCAGGGTGCAGGCCATGCGCAAGCATCTGGGGGATGATTTCCCGCTGATGGCGGATGCCAACATGCGCTGGACCGTGGACCAGTCGATCGCCGCCGCTCGAGCCTTCCGGGACAGTAATCTGACCTGGCTGGAGGAACCGACGATCCCCGACGATGTCGCCGGTCACGCCAGGATCGTGCAACAGGGCGGGGTGCCGATCGCAACCGGGGAAAACCTCCACACGCTGCATGAATTCACCCAGATGATCTCGGCGGGTGGGGTGACCTTCCCGGAACCCGACGTGACCAATTGCGGTGGAGTAACGGTGTTCATGAAGGTCGCGCATCTCGCGGAGGCGTTCAATCTGCCGCTGACCTCGCACGGGGCGCACGATCTGACGGTGCATTTGCTCGCGGCGGTGCCGAACCGATCGTATCTGGAGGTGCACGGTTTTGGGCTGGACCGTTACGTCGAACAGCCGATCACGATCGCCGAGGGGAATGCGCTGGCATCGGATCGTCCCGGGCACGGTGTGGTATTTGACTGGGCAGCGTTGGAGCCGGTGCTCGTTATTGGCGGCAAGAGCATCCACTGAGCCTTCGCGCTCTTGTGCCACACCGCTCGGTGTGCCAGGAATTCCTTATGGCCCGGCCCGAAGACATCCCCCAACCGACCCGCGACGTGGTGGTGAACTTGCCGTGTCCCACGTTCGACACAGCGCCGTTCGTTTCCGGACCGCCGCTTCCGCAGCGGCGCGTCGCGATCCTGTCCTCAGCGGCGCTGATCCGGCGCGGCGACAAGCCGTTTCCGTTCGGCTCGGGCGAATGCCGGTTCGTTGCCGCGGACACCCCGCCCGGCGACCTGCTGATCAGCCACGTATCGATCAACTTCGACCGCAGCGGCTGGCAGCGCGATATCAACGTGGTGTTTCCGATCGACCGGCTCAGGGACCTCGCCGCGGCGGGAGAGATCGGCGGCGTGGCCGACACGCATTTCACCGTGATGGGATCCACCGACCCGGCGGCGATGGGCGATGCGGTCGAACAAATTGCGGGGCAACTGCGGCAGGAACGGATCGACTCCATCCTGCTCAGCCCTGTCTGACCGCTCTGCACGCGCGCCGTGTGCGCGCTGGCCCACAACCTGGAGGAAAAAGGCTTCGCCACCGTGGTGCTCGCCGGCGTGCGGGCGCAGGCGGAGAGAACCCTGCCACCACGCGCGCTGTGGACCGCCGCGCCGCTTGGGCGTCCGGTGGGCGAGCCCGAAGATCCCGGCTTCCAGCTTCGCGTCCTTCGGCACGCACTGAGCCTGCTGGAGCGGACCGACGGTCCGGTCATCTTGGACGACTTTCCGGACGATCCGCCGGGGCTGGCGGACACGCCGCGCTGGACGCCGCCGGCTGGGACCAAGGCGGGCTTATTCGACGACCCCGAGGCCTGGCGCGCTGCCTTCGCTGCGGAACTGGCAACAATGCTGCCGCTGTGGCGGGCGGCCCAGGCTCGGTTCAACCGGACCTCGGTCGGTTTGAGTTTCCAGGAACCGGCGGCGTGGCCCGACTTCGTGGCCGAAGTCCTGGGCGGCAGACTGCCGATCGTGTCGCAACTGGATACCACCGCGTTGTCAGTCCGGTTTTTGTGCGACGACATCAAGGCGCTGTATGGCGAGGCAGCCCAGGCGGTCGGCCCGAAGCCTTCGCCGATGCAGGTCGATACCTGGTTATGGCGTTCCACTGTCGCAGGAAATCTGCTGCGCGCGCTGCGCTCCGCGGCGATGGCGAGCGACAATAACGCGCTGAAGACCGTCGGCGGCCGGTTCTTCGTCCCCGCGCCCTGGATCTGAATCACGCAGCCTCCCGCGGTTGACCCGGTCAGCCTCAGGCCGATACTTCCCGCCGCCATTCGGGGAAACGTGCCATGCCGAGCCAACCGGGAAGCCCTTCCGACAAACCGAAGCCGTTGTCCGCGGCGCATCGTCGATGAGGGGACTTTCAGGCCGCCGCGTCCTGCTGACCGGCGGGGCCAGCGGAATTGGCTGCGCTACCGCCGTCCGGCTAGCCGCAGAAGGCTGCCGCGTCGGCATCCTCGACATCGATGCCGCCGGCGCCGCCCGCACCGCGGAACTCTGCAACGGTGGCGCATGGACCGCCACAACCGACATCAGCGACCGCGCCGCCGTCGAAGCCGCAGTCACCCGGTTCGAGCAAGATGTCGGACCAATCGATCTCCTCGCCAATATTGCCGGCTGGGACGTGATGCGCTTTTTCCTCGAGACCGATCCGGACCTGTGGGACAAGATCATCCGCATCAACCTGTATGGACCGTTGCATCTACACCATGTCGTGCTTCCGGGCATGGTCCGGCGCCGGCTCGGCCGCGTGGTCAACGTGTCCTCCGACGCCGGCCGGGTCGGATCGTCAGGCGAGGCGGTCTATTCCGCCTGCAAGGGCGGCATCATCGCCTTCACCAAGACAATGGCGCGCGAAATGGCCCGCAACGGCGTAACCCTGAATGTGCTCTGCCCCGGCCCGACCGATACTCCGCTGTTCAGCACCTTCACCGCTTCCTCCCCCGACGGCGGCAAGATCGGCGAAGCGCTCGCTCGGGCCGTGCCGCTGAAGCGCATCGGGCAGCCTGACGACTACCCCGGAACGATCGCTTTTCTGCTGTCCGACGATGCGGCCTACATCACCGGGCAGACGATCAGCGTCTCCGGCGGCCTGACGATGTCATAGCGAGACAAACAAAATGACCGAGATAGACGGCTACGAAGTATTGGGGCTAGGGCTGTACTTCGAGGACTTGCCCGCGGGCCGCAAATTCCGCACCATTGGCCGGACCTTGACTGAAGCCGATCTGGTCGCCTTCATCGGCGTGACCGGCATGACCGAAGTGCTGTTCTCGAACACCGAATTTTTGCGGACTGAAAGCGATATCACGCAGCGCGTCGTTCCGGCCGCGATGGTGTATTCCTTCGCCGAAGGATTGCTGGTGCACGCCACAATGCAGCACACGGGTTTCGCCTTCCTGAACATGGAACTGGACGTGAAAGCGCCGACCTTCGCGGGCGATACGATCCATGTGGAGTGCGAGGTGATCGAAAGCCGGCGCAGCGCCACCCGCCCTGGCCGCGGGCTGGTGCGCACGTTCAATCGCGTCAAGAAACAAGACGGATCGCTGGTCATCACGTACAACCCGCTCCGGATGGTGAAGGCCCGAGGCAGCGAAAGTTAGCGACCGCTCAAACCGTCGACCCGGGCGGGAACACCGGCTTGCGCTTCTCCTGATGCGACGCCAGGCCTTCCTTCACCTCAGGGCCGCTGAAGCCGAGGAACTCCAGCGCCAACGACGCATCGAACGTCGGACCGGCCTGACGCAGCCAGTTGTTCAGCGCATGCTTGGTAAAGCGAATGGCGCTCTGCGCCCCTTCGGCAAGCCGCGTGGCGATCTCGACCGCCTTGGCATCGAGGTCCGAGTCCTCGACCGCCAGGCTGATCAGCCCAATCCGCTCCGCCTCTTCGCCCAGCACCTGCTCGCACAGCAACAAATAATACTTGGCCTTGGCCAAGCCGCACAGCAACGGCCAGATGATTGCAGCATGATCGCCCGCCGCGACGCCGAGACGCGTGTGCCCGTCGACAATGCGGCAGTCCTTCGTTGCAATTGAAACGTCCGCCAGTATGCCACAGACCAGCCCGGCGCCAACCGCAACACCGCGCATCGCGCTCACCACCGGCTTGGAGCAGTTGATTACGTTGTAAACGATCTCGCGCGCTTCTTTCCACTGCCGCGTCCGGGCAGAGAAATCGTCAATATTCTGCCGGATCATGCCGAAGTCGCCGCCGGCCGAGAAGACCTTGCCGGCACCGGTGATCACCACCGCGTTGACCGACGGATCGCGATCGACATCCCGCCAGATATCGGCAAGTTCGGCGTGCATCGCATCGTCGGCCGTATTCATGCGGCCATTGTCCATGGTGATGCGCAGCACCTTGGGGTGCGGCCGGTCAAAGCGCAGGCGGGTATAGCGGGCGTACGGGTCGCTCATGGTGTCTTGTCTCGATTGCCGGAGGGCGTAGTGGCCACCGCATCGGGAGCCCGGTCAAGCCACCGTCGCGGTTTCCGGCTGTTGCGACGTCGCTTCGGGGAGGCGCTGGACCGCCGGATAGTCGATCTTGCCGGCCCCCAACATCGGCATTTTATCGCGAACCATCACCTCCCGGGGCACCTGGATCTCCGCGATCCCGCGTTCCCGCGCGGCGGCGAGCAGCGCCCTGGATTGGGCATCCGGTTGCGTAGTCACCAGCAGGAGTTTCTCGCCTTTCCTGGCATCCGGCACGGCGATGACCGCGTGCGTGGCGTCCGGCCAAACCTTTGTTGCAAGCCCCTCGGCAGCGGCGAGCGAGACCATCTCCCCGCCGATTTTGGCAAACCGTTTGGCGCGCCCGGTGATCGCGATGAAGCCATCGTCGTCTATCGTAACGATATCGCCGGTGTCGTACCATCCGTCGAGCGGAGGCTCCAGCACGCCGGGCGCCTCGGTTCGCAGGTATCCCAGCATCACGTTCGGGCCGCGCACCAAAAGACGACCGCCCTCTGCGATGCCGGGCACGGGTTCCAGCCGAGCCTGGATGCCCGGCAGCAGGCGGCCAACCGAGCCAGGCCGACTGTTCGCCCAGGTGCTGAGGGCTAGCACCGGAGCGGTTTCGGTCACGCCGTAGCCTTCGAAGATCGGCTTCTTGAAATGCGTCATGTAGACGTCGCGCGTTTCCGCCCGCACCGCTTCCCCGCCCGAGAATATGTAGCGCAGCGACTGGAAGTCCAACGGGTTGCCCTTGCGCGCATAGCCCGTGAGGAACGTGTCGGTGCCGAACATGATGGTGGATTGTTCATTGTACACCATCTCAGGAACCAGCTTGTAGTGCAGCGGCGACGGATAGAGAAAGTTCCGCACGCCATACATCAGCGGCAGCAGCGTCGCGATCATGCCGAAAGCGTGGAACATCGGCAGTGCATTGAACACCCGATCGGAGGTGGTGAAATCCACGACCGACCGCAATTGCGCGCAATTGGCCAACAGCGCGCGATGGCTGTGCACCACGGCTTTTGGCGAACCCTCGGAACCCGAGGTAAACAGCACCAGCCCGGGGGACGCTGGATCCACTCCGGCCCCTGGCAGCCTCTCCGCACGGCGAGTGACCAGCATTCCTTGCAGCTTGTCCCGCAGGCCGATCGAGGCCCGCACGTCCTCCAGGTAAACCACCCGAACCTTCGCAGCGATGCCCGCCACCAAGTGATCCAGTTTACCCTTCTGCACGGCGCGGCGGGACGTCAAGATCGTTTCGATGCCGGCGGCCGCGCAGCAGGAAAGCATTCCGTCGACGCCGGCGGTGAAGTTCATCATAGCCGGCACGCGCGCCTGCGATTGCAGCGCGAAGAAGGTGGCCACCGTGCCGACCGCATTCGGCAGCAGGACACCGACATGCTCGCCCGGGCGAGTAAAGGCCGCCAGTTTCCGGCCGAGAACCACGCTGGCCAGGATCAGCCGGCGATAAGGTAGTTCGGTCAGCGTCGTGCCACCGGTTTCATTCGGAACGATATCGGCGACCACCGGCAAACCTCTATCGTAATATTCCCTGGCGTGCAGCAACGCCCCGAACAGGCTGTGCCGCAAGCGTTCCGGGCGAAACGCGGCGTTGGTCATGATGTCCTGCATGATGCGGCCCAACGCCACTCTGCGAGCCCGGCCTATCAGCGCAGCCGGGACAGCGACCCGCTCGGGTGGCAGCACCGTCAGGCTCACGGGCGGGAACCATCGCAACTTCAGCTTGCCTTGCAGCCGGGACACTTTGTGGAACTGCAAACCCTCGATCCGGACCGGGACAATGGCGGCCTCCGCGCGATCGGCGATCATCCCGGGACCGTCATAGATTTTCATCAGTGCGCCGGTCAGCGTGATCCTTCCCTCCGGGAAAATGGCCAGACGCCGCCCCTCACGCACCGCCTTCACCATCGCTCGGATCGCCATCGGGGCGTTCGGATCAATGGGAAAGATGTCGAGCACGTATTTCAGAAACCAGAATCGACGCGCCTGGTCGGTGCCGATCGCGAAGACCAGATCCCCAGGAACGAACGCCGCCACCAGGCAACCGTCCAGGAACGACAGATGGTTGATGACCAGGATCGCTCGCTCTCCGGCCGGAGGAAGGTTCTCCAGACCCTCGACACGCGCGGCGTGGAACAGGCGGAAATACCACTGGAACAACGAGCGGAAAAAGTTTTGCGGCAACAGGCGGACGATCCAGACAGCGACCACGAAGTTTGCCAGCGCGGCGATCTGCAGCACCCTCGGCGCTGACACGTCGGCCGCCGAGAACCCGGCGACGAAGCCAGCCCCCAGCACCATCATCACGGCATTGACGATGTTATTCGCCGCGATCATGCGCGCCCGGTGGGACGGTTCCGACCGCTCCTGCACGATCGCGTACAGCGGCACGGAATAGAGCCCGCCGCAGACCGATAGCAACAGCAGGTCGGCCAACATGTGCCAGCCGGTTAACGAACCCAAGATCGCGGCAACGGTGGTCAGGTGCAAGCCGCCCGCGCCGATCACGGTCGATGCAAAGTCCCAGGTGAACAGTGTGATCCCGAATGCCGCGAACGGGACGTAGCGGGCGCTGACCTCCCCGTGCAGCAGACGCGCGCACAGCATCGACCCAACGCCGATGCCGACTGCAAACATGGTCAGCAGCAGGGTCACCACGTGGCCGTCGGCACCCAGCGTATCGCGGGCGAGGGTGGGAAACTCGGATAGCAGGGTGGCGCCGATTGCCCAGAACCAGCTTATGCCGAGGATTGACAGCCAGACCGGCCGATTGGCAGCGGCCTGGCGGGTCAACACGACCGTTTCGCGCAGAATGTTCCAGCCGATGCGCAGGGTTTTGTCGGCGGCCGGGGCGGCAGGGATCCCGAACGCGACGCCTAGTCCGAGCAGGGAAATGCCCAGGCCGGCCGCGCCTACGATGGCCGGCCCGACATCCAGCAGCACCAGCGCGCCGCCCGCCACTGTGCCGACTAAAATGGCCAGAAAAGTAGAGGCCTCGATCAGACCGTTGCCTGCGATCAGTTCGTCGTCGCGCAAGTGGTCCGGCAGGATACCGTATTTCAGCGGCCCGAACATCGTCGCCTGCACGCCAAGACCGAACAGCACCGCGAGCAGGCCAGGCACGCTGCTGGCGATGAATGCGTAAGCGGCCAGGCCCATCAGCAGGACCTCGACGGCTTTCGTTGCCTGGATCAGGCGCGATTTATCGAATCGATCGGCCAGTTGACCGGCGGTCGCGGACAACAGGGCGTACGGCGCGATGAATAAGGCACCGGCCAAGGCGGCGAGGCCCGCTCCGCCCGCGCCCAGTTTGAAGATGGCCAGGACGACCATCGCGTTCTTCACCAGGTTGTCGTTGAAGGCGCCGCAGGTCTGCGTCAGGCAGAGCGGGCCCAGGCGACGGGAAAACAACAATCTGTTCATGACGCGATCCTGCGGCAAAGGGCGATCTGTTTGGTCACGTCAGCCGGTCCTCGGTTGAACGGCGGATCTAGAGGATGATCGCGCAGAGCGAAACGTCCCAAACGCAAGAATCGTGCGATCACTGTGCCGCTCACCCAGCCACCTGGTTTTGTACGGCGGGCTGATCGTCGCGGCCGCATGCACCCAGTCCACATCCGAGACTAGGTCGTCAGCCTATTGCGGCGGTGTCGCCTCCCGGGCGGCGTCCGCCTGCTGGGGGTGTTCGTTGTGCGGGATTTCCAATGGCCCGAACGGCAGCACCCCGTCCTCGGTGGGAAGATCCGCCGCGCTCCAGCCCCCGCCCAGGGCGCGGACCAAGCCAACCGACGCCTGAAGACGACTGACCTGGACCTGAGTCTGAACGGTTTGGGCCGTCAGCTCAGTCTCCTGTGCCACCACGACATCGAGGTAGTTGGTCAGCCCACCGACATAGAGCTGCATCGCAATACGCTGGGCCTCGCGCGCCTCGTTGACGGCCTCTGCCTGATGTCGTGCCTGCGTCCGCAGATGCACCGTCAGCGCCAAGCCGTTCTCTACTTCCTGGAATGCCGACAATACCGTCGAGCGATAATTGTCCCGCGCCTGCGCATACTGGGACC
Organism: uncultured Alphaproteobacteria bacterium; assembly: GCA_963772355.1. Taxonomy (GTDB): domain Bacteria; phylum Pseudomonadota; class Alphaproteobacteria; order Acetobacterales; family Acetobacteraceae; genus Rhodopila. Next base: position 292,058 of record CAVYXX010000009.1, read on the forward strand.
AACTCCGCTGCAGCGCCGCCCGGCGCAGGCCACCCTCGAACAGAGGCAGCACGGCACCGGCCCCGACCGACCAAAGGCTATTGGGCAGGCTCAGGAGATTAAACCCGTTATCCTGGAACCCGGCCGCCGCGCTGAGGGTAATGTTGGGGTAGAAGGCGGCCCGCGAAACACCGATTGAGGCATTCGCAGCAGCCATCTGCCGCTCGGCACTCGCAATGTCCGGCCGGCGCTGCAGCAGGCTGGACGGCACGCCCACCGGCACGGCCGGCGGAGCCAGCCGCGACCGGTCATCCTCTGGGATCGAGAAGCTGCTCGGATTGGTACCAATCAGGACGGCGATCGCATGCTGCAGAACCGCACGGTTGCCAAGAACGCCGCTCTGCAGCGCCTGCGTCGAGGCCAACTGACTCTTAGAGCGTGCAACATCAAGGGCGGAGGCGATGCTGCCCTGCAAGCGCTCCTTGGTGATCCGGACCGCCTTCTCGTAATTCGCGATCGATGAGCGATAGATCGCCGCCTGGCCGTCGTATCCGCGCAGTGCGATATAATCGTTCGCCAACTCGGCCTGCAGGCTTAACCGAGCAGCCGCCAGCGTCGCAGCGCTGGCCTGAGCGAGCTGCTTTTGGGCCCGCGTTTTGTTGCGGATCTGGCTCCAGAAGTCAGGCTCCCACGACGCAGTGGCCTGTATGACGTTGCTGGCCTCCTCAGTCTGAAATGTGCTGTGCGGGTTATGAAACAGCCGATACCGCGATTCCTTGTTGTCCGACACCAAACCGCTGGCGGTCAGTTGCGGGAACAGGCCGGAGCGCGCCTCCGCGGCAAGGTTGCGCGCCTGGGTGTATTGTTCCGCAAACGCAGCCAGATCCGGATTTTCCGCCGTTAGTTGGCGTTCAAGCTGGTTGAGCAAAGGGTCCCCGAACCGCTCCCACCACGGCGTGCGCTGCATTGAGTCCAGCGGCTGGGCGAGCTTGAAAGGTTTGGACCCCTGGTAGTCGGCCGGCAGGACATATTGCGGTGGCTCGTATTTCGGGGCGAGGTCGCAGGCGCAAACGCTGATCTGGACCGTCACGATCGGTGCAGCGAGGGCACGGCTGATGATACGACTTGCTGATTGCGGTCCAGACGTAAACCCCATCACCGCACAGGTCCGGCGCCCGGCTTCGGCTCCTCCTTGGACCGCGCAGCCGGATCGGTGCCGGTGGCCCTCGGTGCGCCGGTCTCAGACGGCTCCATGGCCGCAGTCGGTGGCGCGGCACGAGCCGGCGACGCGCCGGGCATAATCGGCCCCGACGGGGGTTCCGGCAGCGGTGGGACGGGCGTATTGGCGCGACCCGGCTGATAGCCTGGGACCGGCTCCACGGCCTTGACCTGCTGCCCCTCGAGCAGACCCAGCGAGGGACTCGCAACGATCTTGTCGGTTAACTTCAGTCCGGAAACGATCTGGACGTCGGTATTGAGGTTGTGCCCCAACACGACGTCCTGCAGGTGAACGCGATTTTGGTCGTCCACCACCGCCACCTGCATCCCCTGGGCCCGGAACAACAGTGCCTGTTCCGGAACAATCAATATGTTTGGGTCGCTCGGAAAGGTAAAATGGACACTGACGTAAGACCCCGGCCACAACTCGCGGTTAGCGTTGTCCACCGTCAGCTCCGTGACGACCGTGCGTGTTGCAGTAGAGACTGAATTGGCCGAGGTCAGAACCTGCGCCGGGATATGCTTGTCCGGGTCCTGCGGTAGCGTCAGTGTCGTGGTCAGGCCCGGTTTCAGGACGTCGGAATACTCCTGCGGCACGGACAAAAGATCCGCATCGCGTGAATGTCCGCCACCTCGAACAGCGGCGCCGCGCCGTGAACTGTCGCGTCCCCTCCGGCGGCATTGACGTAATCACCGAGATTGGTGTGCCGGGAGGTCACCACGCCGTCGAACGGCGCAGTCAGTTGCTTAAACGCAATCAAAGCCTGGTAGCGCGCGACGTCTTGCTCGGAAGCAGCGACCTGCGCCTTCTGCTCGGCTGCTTCCGCCGTCTTTATGTCCACATCCTGCTGTGACACCGCCTGAGTCCCAGACAGCGCCGAGTAGCGTTTGGCCGTGATCTCGGCCAGTTTGTAACGAGCCTCCACCACGGCAAGACTTGCCTTGGAAGCCGCGAATTGTGCATCCAGGCTGGGGGTATCAATGGTCGCAAGAACATCGCCCGACTTTACTTGCGCGCCGTAGTCCTTGTACCAGTGGGACACGTAGCCGTTGACCTGAGCGTAGATCGGCGCCGCATACCAGGCGTCCATGTTGCCCGGCAGCATCAGTGTGCGCTGCGACGGACCCGGTTTGGGCGATATTAGCTGGACCCGGGGTAGCGCCGCGTCCTCCGCCGCCTGTTTCAGGCCAGCGACCGTCCCGCTACGGGACCAGATGCCGTAGCCGGCGAGGCCGAGGGCAACTACTGCCCCGATGAGCAGCAAAACCCCGCCTCGATACCGGTGCGCCGCCTTCGCCTCCGTGTTGATCATACGGGCTCTCCCTCAAGCGGCGGCTCTTGCTTGCTTGATTTGCCGCCATGCAGGATGGCGAAGACGCAGGGCACGAACAGCAAGGTCGTGACCGTCGCGACAAGCAGGCCACCGATCACCGCGCGACCGAGCGGGGCATTCTGCGTGTTGCTGAACGACATCGGTACCATGCCGACGATCATGGCCAGGGCCGTCATCAGAACCGGCCGGATCCGCGCAAACCCCGCCTCGATCGCTGCAGCCTTCGGATTGCCGTACTCCAGCAGATGATCACGTGCAAAGGCCACCACCAGGATGGTGTTTGCGGTCGCGGTCCCCATACACATGATTGCTCCGGTCAGCGCCGGGACGGACAGCGTCGTGTGCGTCAGGAACAGGATCCAGGAAATCCCGCCCAAGGCCGCCGGCAGCGCGGTGATGATGATGAACGGGTCGAGCCATGACTGGAAGTTGACGACAATCACCAGGTAGATCAGCACGATTGACAGCGCCAGGCCGGCAAGTAACTGGGCGTAGGCCGAATGCATGGTCGTCGACTGGCCATTGATGGTGACCGTTGCCCCGTGCGGCAGAGTGGATTCCATGTCCTTGATGACACGCGCGACCTCGTTACTGACCGCGCCGAGATCACGTCCCTCCACGTTAGCGTAAATGTCGATTACCGGCAGGATCGCGTAATGGGAGACGAGCCCCGGCGTACCTTTCTGCGTCAGGACGGAGAGACCACCCACGAGTTGCGGCTGAACATTGGTCGGATTTCCGTCACCCTTGTCGACCGTGATGTTTTCAAGGTCGTTGACACTGGTGAGCTGATTCTGCGGTGTCTGGATATTGACCAGATGCGAGATGCCGCTGGAAACATCGAGCCAGTAGGTCGGTGCGACCTGACCGCTTCCCGACAAAACTGCCAGGGTGTTGTCGGCGATGTCCGATTCGGTCAGGCCGGTGCCGAGGGCAAAGGTTCGCCGGGATGACAGCAGCAGGGTCGGCTGGCCCATGACCTGCTGGATGCGCACATCGGCGATGCCGGCGATCCGCTTCAGTTGCGCCGTCAGTTTCGTGGCATAGGCAAAATTGGTGTCGAGATCACGACCGCTGATTTGCACGTCGATCGGCGAGGGTAGGCCGAAATTCAGGATCTTCGCTGTAATATCGCCCGGCAGGAAACTGAAATCGGTGCCGGGAAAACGCTCCGTCAAGCCGGCACGGAGGGTCTGGCGATAGCGATCGACAGGTGCAGCCTGGTTGTCGAGCGAGATCGTGATGTCGCAGTCCTGGCTGCCGACCGTGCCGGTATTGCTATAGGCCTGATTGATGCCACTGACCGGCAGGCCGCAGTTTATCAGGGTGCCCGCCACGTGGCCGGGCAAGAGGTCACGGATCTGCTGCTCCACCAGCACGGAAATCTTACCCGCCTCCTCGATCCGCGTGCCGATCGGGGCGCGCATGTGTAGATCGATCTCGCCCGATTTGATGCTGGGGAAGAAATCCTGACCGGCGAAGAGCAGCAGCAGAAGCGACGCCAGCGCCGCGAACAGATACAGAGCTATGAACAATTTGGCGCGCGCAGCAAGCCCCTCGAGGATGGCGCGGTAGCGCTCGCGGAACCGCTCGAAGCGCGCCTCGAACCCCGTCTGGAACCGCGTGAAGAAGCCCGGATGTTTCGGTGCCGGCTTGTGCTGCGCTGCCACCTGACCACGCAGCAGCCACGCGGCCATGGTCGGCGTCAGCGTGCGCGACAGGATGAACGAGGCAATCATCGCGAAGATGATCGCCTCGGCAAGCGGCAAGAACAGATAGCCTGCCACCCCCCCGAGTTGAAGCAGCGGCAGCCAGACGATGCAAATGCATAGCGTAGATACAAATGTCGGCACGACGATCTGATTTGCAGCATCGATGATCGCGCGCTCCAGCCCCTTATGCTTACCGTCTGGGGCCGCCTCTTCCAGGTGGGTGTTGATGTTCTCGATCATCACTGTGGCATCATCGACGAGGATGCCGACGGCAAGCGCAAGGCCGCCCAGCGTCATGACGTTGATCGTCTGGCCGAGCCAGGACAGAACGAGGATCGAGCTCAGGATCGAAAGCGGAATGGAGGTGGCGACGATCAAGGTCGAGCGCCAACTACCGACGAACAGCAGCACGGTGATACCGGCGAGGAATGCGGCGGTCACCATCTCCTGCACCACGTCCGCGATCGAGGCGCGCACGAAGCTGGAGGCGTCGTTGAGCGGGGTAATCGTCACGCCGGCCGGCAGAGTCTTGAGCAGTGCGGGAAGCTTGGCCCGCACCCCGGCAACGACGGCTAGCGTGGAGGCATCGCCGCTCTTCAGAATCTGCAGCAGGATGGACTGCTGCCCTTTCACCAGCACGATGTTCTGCTGCGGCGGACCGCCGCGATGGACATAGGCCACGTCGCGCAGATAGACCACCGCGTTGCCGACCTGCTTGATCGGCAGGTTGTTGAAGCTGTCGATGGCGATCGGCGTCGCGTTGGTCGAAACCAGGAAATCGATCGGACCGATCTTCTGGTCGCCGGCCGGCAGCACGATGTTCTGGGTCCCCAATGCGTGGCCCACATCGGTGGCCGACAGCCCGTGCTCCAACAATTTGGTCTGGTCGAGGTCGACCTCGACGTCCGCCTGGGTTCCGCCGTAGGGCGCCGGTATGGCGACGCCCGGCACCGACACCAAGGCGGGCCGGATCAGGTTGGACGCCAGGTTATAGATGTCGGAAGGCGTCATGTTGTCGGCGGCGATCTGCAGGTCGAGCACCGGGACCGACGACGCGTCGAACACCAGGATATTGGGCGGCGTGATTCCGGCTGGAAGCTGCTTGATCACGGTCTGCGAGGTGGCCGTGACCTGCGCCTGCGCAGCCGCCACGTCGGTTCCGGGCTGGAAGAAGATCTTGACGATGCCGCTGCCATAGAGCGACTGGCTCTCGATATGCTCGATGTTACCGACCGTCGTGGTCAGGGCCCGCTCGTAATAATAAACCACCCGGCCCGACATGTCCGAGGGCATCAGCCCGTTGTAGCTCCAGACGGCCGCCACGACCGGAATTTTGATCGGAGGGAAGATGTCCGTCGGCGTTTTAAACACCGACATCACGCCGAACAATAGAATCAGGATCGCCAGTACAACGAAGGTATAAGGACGCTTCAAGGCGGTGACGACGATGGCGTTCATCTCGGCCTGACGGCCTTTCCGTCGATGCGCTGCGCGTGCATTCGGCTCGATCTCATCGTAACGTCAGGGCTTCCGGATGAAGCCTCGTCGCCGGCAATGTGGATGAGACCTAAATTTCTGGTGATTTTTGCGAGGTGTCAACCGGCGCCGAAATCGATCGATGACCAATCTAACAAAAAGATAGACCATCTGCGGCCCCGACGGTCAGGCTGAAAATGGTCCATAATGCTGATGATGGCGCCGGCAAGCGGCGTGGCGTGCCGGGAGCACAACCATATCTCGATCAAGGACTTAACCATCACGCGTTCAATAAACTACAACTTAGGTTATATATATGTAGCAACAACGTAGCCCTGGATGCACATGCAGATGCCATTCAACCAGTGGAGCGTTACATGTCATATATGAAAGCCGCCATTTTCATAGAACCTGGCCGCATTGTGCTGGAAACCAAGCCGATCCCTGATGTCGCTCCGCTCGACGCACTCGTCCGAGTCACTACAACAACGATCTGCGGCACCGATGTCCACATCCTCAAAGGCGAGTATCCAGTGGCCAGAGGCCTGACCATCGGCCACGAACCAGTCGGGGTGATAGAAAAGCTCGGTTCGGCAGTGCAAGGCTTCAAGGAGGGTCAGCGCGTCATAGCCGGCGCGATCACACCCAGCGGCCACTCAGCGGCGTGTTTGTGCGGGTACGGCTCGCAGGATGGCGGGTTCAACAGCAGCGGCTTCCAGGCCATGGGTGGCTGGCGCTTCGGCAACACAATCGATGGCTGCCAGGCGGAGTTCGTACTGGTTCCCGATGCGATGGCGAATTTGTGCCCCGTGCCGGATGGTCTGACAGACGAGCAGGTCCTGATGTGCCCGGACATCATGTCCACCGGTTTCTCAGGGGCCGAGAGCGGCGGCATCCGCATCGGTGACGTGGTCGCGGTGTTTGCCCAGGGGCCAATCGGCCTGTGCGCCACCGCTGGCGCCAAGCTAGCCGGCGCAACTACGGTCATCGGGGTCGACGGCATCGCCAGTCGATTGGCGATGTCGCGGCGGTGCGGCGCTGATGTGACAGTGAATTTCCACGATGTCGATCCGGTCGCCGAAATCATGCGTCTGACCAACGGACGCGGTGTTGATGTGGCGATCGAAGCGCTGGGTACGCAGAACACGTTCGCATCTGCCCTTCGGGTGCTGCGGCCTGGCGGGACGCTGTCCAGCCTCGGCGTCTATTCCACAGACCTGACGATACCGCTGGGCGCGTTCGCGGCCGGTCTGGGCGATCACCGGATCGTCACCACGCTTTGCCCGGGTGGCAAGGAACGGATGCGCCGACTGATCAACGTGATCCAATCCGGGCGCGTGGATTTGACGGCGATGGTGACCCATCGCTTCAAGTTGGATGATATCGAAGCGGCCTATGACTTGTTCAGCCATCAGCGCGACGGCGTTCTGAAGGTGGCGATCACCCCCTAGCCGCCGTACCTTCTCAACGGTAGTCGATTGGAGGACGGTCACGGACTGTATTTCAGTCCGGATGCAGGGTTGGATCGTCCTCGATCATGCGAAGCGATGCCGCCAATGTCAGGCCCCTATGAACCGGCCACCATTGACCGGTGTGCCGCATCCAATAGATGTCGAACCGATCGGGCGCCATATGGTCGAGACGAGCGAAGGGTGCGTCAAATTCCGTTCCAGTATTGTGTTCCATGCCGGAGCGGTAACGCTGGATGAAGCGATAGGGTCCGGCCCTCCACTCGCCCCGGATGTCGATCTTGTAATTGAAAGCGGTGGGTCTGATCTCAGGTAGGAAGCGCGGCTTCAGAACCGTTACGATAAACGTTTCGCACGCGGCGATGATCGCCTGCTGCTCGGCCGGGTCTGGCCGGACAGGGCGCGGAGGGACCTTCGCCTCCTCGCGCCGTCAGCCCCCCGGTAGCGGGATGAACTCGCGTTCGTCGCCGGCCACGGTGCCAAAACGGCCGGCTTTCCAGTCTGCCTTGGCTTGTTCGATCCGCTCGCGCGACGACGAGACGAAATTCCAGAAGATGTGGCGCGGGCCGTCCATCACCGCGCCGCCCAACAGCAACAACCGAGCACCATCGGGGCCGGCGCGCAGGGCGAGGCGGTCGCCGTGACGAAACAGCAGCATTCGCCCGGCCTCGAACGGCGTCCCGGCGACGTCGATCGAGTCTCTGCACCACATAAACCCCGCGTTCCTCGTGATCATCCGGCAGCGGCAGAACGGCCCCGGGCTGCAAACTGGCGTCAGCGTAGAACAGCGCCCCGTGCGTCTCGACCGGGGATCGCAGGCCCCAACCGTCGCCGGCAATCAGGCGCAGCCGCACACCGCCGTCGTCCAGAACAGGCAGCGAGTCCGCCGCGTGGTGGGCGAAGGCCGGCGACGTTTCCTCCACCGGCGTCGGCAGCGCCACCCAGGACTGGATCCCGAACAGGCTGTTGCCGTGGGTCCGCAGCTTCGCATCCGTGCGCTCCGAGTGGGCGATGCCGCTTCCGGCAGTCATCCAGTTGACGTCCCCGGGAACGATGGGAAGCTGAGTGCCCAGGCTGTCGCGGTGCAGGATCGAGCCGTCAAACAGGTAGGTGACGGTGGCCAGGCCGATGTGAGGATGTGGCCGCACGTCGAGACCTTTGCCGGTGAGGAACTCGCCGGGGCCCATCTGATCGAAGAAGATGAACGGTCCGATCATCTGTTTCTCTTTGGCCGGCAACGCGCGGCGGACCTCGAAGCCACCGACGTCGTGGGCACGCGGAAGAATGATGGCTTCTACCGCATCCGGGCGCGAGGGCTGGGTTTGGCTCATGATGTCCGCCTTCGTCTGATCCGCTGAATATTGGATCACACACGCGCATCGCCGCCTAGCCAGGCTAACTCTGGGCACGTTGTGCACTCAGCGCGGAAGTGGCAAAATTGCCCGCAGCCAGCCAGGGGAGGGTTGGGGAGAAGACTTCTCCTTTCGCCGCCGTGGGCTGTTAGCCTCAAATGGAGACCGATTATGCATTTCGGCGCCTTGATGTTCCTCACCGATTATTCGATGAAGCCGGTGGACCTGGCTCGGGCCCTTGAGGCCCGCGGGTTCGAGTTGTTTTGGACCCCCGAGCACTCGCACATCCCGGCCTCGCGGCGCACGCCCTATCCGATGGGGGGCGAGCTGCCGAAGGAATACTACGATGCCATGGACCCGTTCGTGACACTGACGGCGGCAGCTGTGGCAACGAAGACGCTGAAGGTGGGCACCGGCATCTGTCTGGTGAACCAGCGTGATCCGATCCAGACCGCAAAGGAGGTGGCCACGATCGACCAAGTGTCCGATGGGCGCTTCCTGTTGGCATCGGCATCGGCTGGAACCAGGACGAGATGGAGAACCACGGCAGTGTGTTCGACACACGTGCCAAGCTGGTGCGTGAGCGCATCGAAGCAATGAAGGAGATCTGGACCAAGCCGAAGGCCGAGTATCACGGCGAGTTCGTCAATTTCGATCCGATCTTCGCGTGGCCGAAGCCGGTGCAGAAGCCGTATCCGCCGATTCTCGTCGGCGGCGGATTTCCGCACGCGGCGCGACGTGCCGCCCGCTATGGCGACGCTTGGGCGCCGGTGGGAATGGAACTTACAGATGAAATCATTGCCAAATTCCGGGCGATGGTGAAGGACGCAGGGCGCGATCCCGGGTCGGTCAAGATCGACCTGATGATGCCGCCTGAAGATCTGGACGCGCTGAAGCGCTATCGCGACAAGGGCATCAATCGCGTCGTGGCCTTCTTGCCGCCGGCTAACGACGACAAGGTGCTGCCGATCCTCGATCGCTGGGCAGAGCTGATCCGGAAGATCTAATCCGAAAATTGCACAGCGAGGTTGACACCGGGATCGAGGGAGGTCGGTTTGGTCCTGTTCGGGGGAGCAGTGGCGTAACAGATAGCACTGGAACCCTACGAAGCCTGGAGGGAGAAATGCCTCCGGGCCTCGCCCGACTAAATGATTGTGTTAAGCGAACGCGTAATCTCAAATAGATGCTTACGACTTCGCTTTCTTCGAAGCTTTCGATTTGCCAGAACTGTTAAGCGCAGACGCTTGGCGAATCAGCGCCTTGAAGGCGGCCTCGTCAACTTCTTCTCCTTCGTGGATGTCGATTGCTCGGCGTACGTTTCCGTCAAGACTTGAGTTAAACAGACCGGCCGGATCCTGCAGTGATGCGCCCTTGGCAAAGGTAAGCTTCACGACGTTCTTGTAGGACTCGCCGGTGCAGATAATGCCGTCGTGCGACCAAACCGGGGTGCCTTTCCACTTCCACTCCTCGACGACGTCCGGGACTGCCTCCTTGACGAGCTTGCGCATTCTGCCGAGAGTTTCCCCGCGCCAGTCCCCGAGTTCGGTGATCCTTTTCGAGATCAGCTCCGATGCCGACTGGCCTTGAGTTACGTCCGGGTTTTTCATGTTCTTATCGTAGAAGAACGCCGGCAGACATCAATCTATCCGCGCCAATACTTGCTCCAAGCCCGCGAAGAACCGCTGCCATCCACTCTGGGCGCCCTGGTAGGCCTGCTGCTGGTCCGGCCGGAAGCCCGACTGCTCCATCCGCAGGTGGGTCCCCGCGCTGGTCGGGGTGAGTGTCCAAGTGACGACACTCTCGAGACCATACGCCGCCCATGTATAAGACAGCGTTTTGTTCAGCTCAACTTCCGTTACCTGACAATCCACAGCGCCCCAGTCCGCGCGAAGATTGAAACGGTGACCCGCGACCGGCTTGAAGTCGTTCTTCATGAGCCACTCTTCGATCAAATGATCTTGCGTGAGCGCCCGCCAAACTTTGTCCGGCGGATGGGGCAGGTCCCGTTCAATGACGACGGAACGCATTTCTGTGGTGGCTTCGGTCATTGATCCATCCTGTTCAACAGCGACTTCGAGACGATAAATCCGGTCGAGCCAGAAAGTTCCGTAGAGCTTCATCCAATCGACCAAAGGCGCTAACCCTTTCGGGTCGGCACTGTAGTGGGTCTCACGCCCGTCACGCCGGTCGCGAACCAGCCCGGCGAGCTTGAGCACGCCGAGATGTTTGGACACAGCCGGTTGCGATACGCCCGAATGTCCGGTCAGCGCATGAACGGTCAGTTCTCCATCGCGGGTCAGGCGCTCGAAGATCGCCCTTCGAGTGGGATCGGAGAGGGTCTTAAACAGAACGTCCGGCCGATAGTTCATGCAAACCCATAACCGTCCGGTTATGGATAGTCAAGGTGCCTGCATGTTTTCATACGTTCGGCAAGAAATATGCAGCAGCCGAAATCCCAGATGACATTTGGGACAATCCGATTTTATAGGAAAATCATCCTAAAACGTCGGGTCCTCAAACTCAATGCCGAGGCCCACTTTCGATCCTCCCAGTCATAGGGCAATGGCGCGGTGGACCCGAAAGCGTCGTGACGATGACGACGTGCGCATCCTGACGGAGGACGTGTTGGACGTGACACTTGCCGTGCCGACGAAGTGACGACAGGGCGCGCGAAGAAAGATGGCCTCGCCACCACCTGGACGACGGGACGTAACGAACTCGTGCTAGTTGATAGTTCCGGCGCCCGCAGTGTTCTCCGTCTCCGCGAGCGTCAGCCAAGACACCTGGACTTTCCGGCGCTTGGCTTACCGTCCCCTTCTATCGCTCACTTCACGAAGTTCACGTCCCACTTGCCATCCACCGTGATGAAGTAGGTCGCGCCCGCATCACCGGTCCACGCCTCGTGGATCATCTTCGCGGGCATGTAGGCAAACCCCCCTGCTCTAAGCTCGGTCTTGTCCTCGCTGCCATCATGTGCAACCACGAACGTGCCCTTCAACACCGTGATCGATTCATTGGACGAGTGCCAATGTCTTGGTACGTGCTGATTGCCTGGCCCGCGTATCACAAGATACGTCGCCTGAGTTGTCGGATTCGTGTACAGGATAGATATTTCGAAACCGCCTTCCAGCGGTTCCCACTTCATGTCGTCGGGCTTAACGGCCTTTCCCATCGAGTCAGCGCCGGTCTGCGCATACGCCCCGACAGGCCACAGTATGGCGCTGAGCACCAGCGCACTGAGCAAGCTGCTTTTCATGACTGCTTCCCTCTTGTCATTATGGGCTTGCGATGATCGGTGACTCTCAACAGGAGCTACCGCACTCACCCTGCTGGAGTAGGCTATCGACGCCGCGGTCCACGCTATCCTATCGCGGCCACGGACAGCCCAAAGCGGCCAGATTCGGACCGCAGTTAGACTGGCAGGCCCGCCAATTCCAGCGCCTCTGCCTGTCGGGCGAGGAGCTCCGCCGGCATCGTCGGTAAGGCATTGACGATGGTGCCCACGGTAATGTCGGGATACTGCCGCCGCAGCAGTGCAATACCCTGTCGTCCCGCGGTCACCTGTCCGCAACGCACCTGCGCGATTGCGGCGATGCGGCGTGCCCACGTCTCATGCGGCCGCTGCCGAAGGCCTTGGGTCGCCCAGTTGGCCGCCTCTTCATAATTGCCAGCCAGAAAGTGCGCCTGACTGATGCCGAGCATCGTGTTGAACCTCTCAGGCCCCTGCGGATTGAGCGCGAGTGCGCGGTCGAAATCTGCCAACGCTCCACCGCCGCCTCGATAGACATTGAGCCAGCCGCGTCGCTGCCACGCCAACAGACAACCGGGATCAATGGCGAGGCATTTCTCGATCAGTAAGCTCCCAAGATCGAGGTCCGCGAAAATGGTGCTGGCGTGTCCTAATATGGCAAGCACCAGTGGATCTTCATTGTCCATGGTCAACGTGAGCGTCGTGAGGCGTCGTGCCTTGTCGCGGTCAACGTCGGCCGTGTCGCCGAAACAGCAGACGGCCCGCTGGGCATGACACCATGCGGCCAATGCTCTGGCGAAGGGGAACTCGGGATCGATCGACTGTGCCCGATCCAGGTATTCCAAGGCACGCCCATTCGCGGCCTGGGTCATTTCCAATATGGCGTGAAATGCCTGCGTCGCGTAGCGAACTGCGACAGGGTCACGCTCGGGCTTTGGCTTGCCACGGATTGCCTCCGTGTCTCGCAGGCAGGCCGGTAAGGCGCTCGCGACACCCTCCATCACCCGTTGCTGCAATTCCATCGCGCATTCGGCCGTGCCCTCGAACGCGTTGCCCCAGATCTGATGCCCCGTCGTAACGTCGATCAACCTGATGACCGCCTGCATGCGCCCACCGATGCACTGCACTCGGCCGCGAACGGCATACCGCGCGCAGGCGGCGCGACCCGCATATTGTTGGCGGCCGGCAGATCACTGTCCGGCGACAGCACGTTGAGCCATCGCGTACGAGTCAATGCCGAGATTACCCGGTCAGTCATCGTCTCTGCGAACGTCGCGTTGCTGGATTCCAAGTCCGTGCATATGAAGGGAAGAACGATCAGACTTATTGGTTCGCACATGGCATGCGAAGGCAGTGGCAATGAGCCTTCGCGGAGCGCGCGCAAAGTCGCGGACGGCAGCTCACCGTAACGTCGCCGATACTGGCCGGTGAAGTGGCTGAGGTGGTTGAAACCGTGCATACCGGCGGCCGTCGTTATATCAGCTTTGGGGTGGTTGTCGCACAAGGCATGACGTGCTGCCTCCAGCCTCAGCAGGCGATGGTATGCGATGGGAGATTGTCCAGTGAAGCACTGGAACTGCCGGCGCAGCGAGCGCTCGGACGTAATGGCAGCGGCGGCGATTTCGCCAGTAGTGAGCAGTCGGTCCAGGTTGCGCTGCATGAAGCGGATGGCCATCGCAACGCCTCGAGGGGCCGTACTCCAGGCCCTGATCGACACATCCGGGAGTCCGGTAGACTGCTTCATCGGATATTTTCCCCGATATGCCCGCCTTCCGCCCCACGCCTCATCAACTGCTTTGGACCTCTCAGCAACATTGCCGCAGGCCTCGACCCTGAGCTGGTGGATACAGCGTATTGTTACACGCCTCTGTACATCTTGTTGCCACGGTATTCCACAGGCGGGTGACGCTCGAGGTCGCAATCCGCCGCCATATCGTTTTGAAGGTCGGCCGCCGGAGAGTAAGCCAAAGCGGAAGTTCCGGACTCGGCCACATCGAGCCATGAGGCGAACGCCCGGCGATGCATATCTCAAGAATTACTCATATTGGGTTCACACCGGCAAAGATTGTGTGCGATAAACCCGCCGCGAAATTTCGTTTTCCGCTTTTCGCTGGCAGTCGAACCGAGCAACCGCCGCCGGCGAGCGATCGTTTACAGGACTTCGTGCATCGCCTACCATCGAGTAGCCACCACGCGAAGGCGAACACATCGTCCATGGATCGTCCTGCCTCGGATTTTCTTCACGGCGCCATCGACTGCGACATCCATCCAGCCGTCCTGAACACCCGCGCGCTGCTGCCGTATCTCGACGACTACTGGCGGGAGCACGTCCTGCGCCGCGGCCTGGAACGGGAGAACCTGGAGCCCAGCAGCTACCCGGCCAACGCCCCGATCAACGGCCGGCCCGATTGGCGTCTGCCGTCCGGGCCACCCGGCAGCAGCCTGGACGCGATGCAAGCCCATCTGCTTGACCGGTTCCGCCCCAGCCGGGCGATCTGCAATGTGGTTCATGGTGCCCAGGTCTTCTTCAGCGAGGACCTCTCAGCGGCGTTCTGCCGGGCGATCAACAACTGGATCCGCGCCGAGTGGCTGGATCGCGACGATCGCCTTCGCGCATCCATTGTCGTGCCGCCGCACAGTGCGGACCTCGCGGCTGAAGAGATCGAGCGCCTCGCCCCCGACCATCGTTTCGTCCAGGTCCTGCTACTGTCGATGGCCGAACTTCCGCTCGGTCGCCGGCAGCACTGGCCAATCTACAAAGCCGCCGAAAAGCACGGTCTGCCCGTCGGCATTCACGCCGGCAGCAGTTTTCGCCATCCGCCAAGCGCCCTCGGCTGGCCGTCGTATTACCTTGAAGACTACGTCTCGCACTCCCAGGGTTTTGCGGCCGCGCTGAATAGCCTGGTCACCGAGGGTGTGTTCGTGAAATTTCCTGGCCTGAAGGTCGTGCTGATCGAGTCCGGGGTGACCTGGCTTCCTGCGTCGCTGTGGCGGCTGGACAAGACGTGGCGCGGGGTGCGGTCCGAAACGCCTTGGCTGGAGCAGCTTCCGACCGAGACCGTGCGCAACCATGTGCGCCTGACATTGCAGCCGTTCGACGCCCCGCCAACCGAATCGCAACTCAACGCGTTACTGGAACAGCTTGGCTCCGACCGGATGCTGCTGTTTTCGTCCGACTATCCGCACTGGCACTTCGACGGCGACGAGGCGTTGCCGCCCGGTCTGCCAGCCGATCTCATGCAAAAGATCTGTGTCGAGAACCCGCTGGAAACATACCCTCGCCTTAGGGAGACATCGTAATGAACATGACCGTCCTGGATCGCAAGCCCGACCGAAGCGCCGCAAGCCATCTAGGTTTCATCGATTGCGACGTGCATCCTCAAGTCAAAGGACCGAACGACTTCGACCCCTTCCTGTCGAAGCGCTGGCTGGAGCACAAGCAGACAATCGGTGGCCGGTCGCGTCAGGGTTTAGCGAAGCTTCCGATGTATCCGCGGATGTCCCCTGGCTCGGGCATGCGAATGGATAGCTGGCCGAAAAGCGGCGGGCTCCCGGGGTCGGACCTGCCGATGATGCAGGAACAGTTGCTCGACCTGTTCGACGTGGCCTACGGGTTACTCGCGCCGCTGGTCGGTGGCGCCGGCGGAGAGCGGAACGTCGAGTTCGGGTCTGCGATGGCGACCGCGGTCAATGAATGGCAGATCGCCGAATGGTGCGATCCCGACCCGAGGCTTCTGGGAGCGATCCAGGTCAACATCGAGCACACCGAAGCTGCAATCGCGGAAATCGAGAAACGTGCCGGCGACCGCCGCTTCGCCCAGGTGAATATCCCGCCGCGCGGGCTGGAGCCGCTCGGCCGTCGCCGCTACTGGCCGATCCTAGAGGCGTGCGCGGCGAACGGGTTCCCGGTCTCGCTGCATCTGGGCGGGACGAGCGGCCATGCCTCGACCGGCGGTGGCTGGCCGTCCTTCTACCACGAGGAGCATCCGTCCTACGTGCAAACGATGCAGACTTTGGTGATCAGCCTGGTCTGTGAGGGGGTGTTCGAACAGATCCCGAACCTGAAGATCGTGCTGGTCGAGGGCGGTTTCGCCTGGCTGCCGGCGCTGTGCTGGCGGCTGGACAAGCACTGGAAACGCCTGAAGGCGGAGGTGCCGCATCTGACGCGCTCGCCGTCAGAGTATGTGCATGACCATTTCTGGGTCACCACGCAGCCGATCGAAGAACCGGAGCGGCCGAAGGATATGGTGTCCATTCTGGAATGGATCGGCCCGGATCGGGTGATGTTCTCGACCGACTATCCGCACTGGGATCAGGACGATCCGCGCTTCGCCTTCAAGATTCCTCTTCCGGATGACTGGAAGCGGAAGATCTACCGCGACAACGCGAAGGCGCTGTACAACCTGGATTGACTGATGAAGGCGGAAAGAGTGGCTCTGTTTCGGGATCGCGCCCACTGGCTGGCGGTGAAGCCGGAGGGCCAGCGTAAATGACCCGTCACGTCGTGGCTACTGTGGACGAGATACCGGCCGGCGGCCGCAAAATCGTCACCGTCAACGGCCGCGAGATCGGTATCTTCAAGGTCGGTGACGGCTTCTATCGGACTGTTCAACCGCTGTCCACATCAGGGCGCGCCGCTGTGCCGGGGGGAGATCGTCAGCCGTCTGGTGGCGCCAAGCCCAGGCGATTATCGGCTGACACGAACGGGCGAGATGATCCGCTGCCCGTGGCACTGCTGGGAATTCGACATCCGCACCGGCCAATCATTATGCGACCCGAACAGCGTTCAGGCTCGGGCGTTCGATGTCGCGGTGGAGCCCGGGAAAGCACTGGTCGAAGGACCCTTTGTTGCGGAGTCAGTAGAGATCACGGTCGAGGATAGCTACGTCGTCGTTACGATGTAGACTGCCGGATCGTCGGTCGGCGACCCGCTCCGGTCCGCATCTTTAAAGCGTTCGATTTTGAGCAAATCGTCTGGTGACCTCGAACAACATTGACGGTGTACAGCCCTTCCGGACCCACCCATAGTGCGCGGACAGGGGTCGGACGGGGTTCCTGATTTGTCTGCTTATCTGTCAAACCCGGGCGTTTCGTTTGTTACGGCGGTCAGCAGTTCTGCCACAGGCTTGCGCACTGACCTGGGATACGCGCCGCGCCGGTGCGGCTCGCCGATGCGGCCCACGAACACGAAATAACCGGTGTCGGCTCTGAACAGGTCGCGGAATTGCTGCGCTAAATCGCGGCCCTTGCCCTGGAGCCTGGCGTCAACAGTGAACAGGGCGTTGTCCTGGCCATAATGCGCGAAGGTCAGCACGTCCATCAGCGGCTGCAACGCCAGGCCCAGCCGGGTCGCCGCCAGCCAGAAGTTCTGAATCTTGATGCCGGTTTCGAGCAAGTCGTGAGTCGTTTGCGGCGAGTCGGACAATTCGTTGTAGCGGATGGCGAACACCGCGCCGGACGCCAGGACGGGCATGTAATCCGTCTCTAGCGCCATCGCCGCCGCGCCGCCGGCTTGGTTGAACCACCGTGTCCGGACCTCACTGGCCAAAACCCAGCGGTACACCCGAACGAAGATCGGATCGAGGCCCAGCGCCTTGGCCGGGGTCCGGTCCGCGCTGATCGGCAGGGTCCATTCGATACGGCGCTGGTGGACCGGCATCATCTCGGGCGAACGCAGGCGGATGGTGCCGGCCCGCAGGCTGAGCCGAGCGAAGCGCTTGCGGTCGGGCTTGTCGGACAGCCAGATAACGCGCAGGTTCTCGCCCAGCTTGGCTTCCAGCGCCTGGCGTTCCTGAGCGGTCAACGGGCGCGTGAGGTAACGCGTGCGATCGACGTGGCGCAGGCCCAGCGACGGGCAGAGCGGATCGGGTTCAGTTGTCAGGTCTGCGGCGAACTGAGCACGGATGAGCAGCGGATCTGCGTCGAACTCGATCCGCCACACCATCCGCCTGCCATGCGCCGAGGCGGCAATCCGCAGATATTCCAGCAGGCCTCCGATCGCCAACAGGTTCGGCTCACCATCGCGATATTGGTACAGGCCGCCGGCGGTCGTTCGCTGAGCATTGATGCGAAGCTCGTCCGGACCCAGCTTCTCGAATCGCCAGGGCTGTTCGTTCCCACGGCTGGGTGCCCAGCGAGCCGCGTGCAGGACCTCGTCGAGGTAGCCTTCGGGGACGAAGGTAGCGGGCGGCAACGGAATGGCCCGCATGCGCTCGATGGTCTCAGGCACCATCCGCGCCATCTTGCGGCGCCAGCGCGCGCCATTAAGGCCGCCGCGCACCTTCGTCACCACGAGGCGGTTGCTGAAGATGTCATACTGGAACGCGTACGGGACCGGCTTGATCTCGCCACGGCGCAGCAGGAACTTCAGCGCGGTGATGGCGGCGGCGCCGGCACAGAGCTGGCACGCCGCGCCGACCGAGGTGGCCGTCTTGGCCACGAGATTAAGCCGCATGGGGTCGGAGAGGTAGGACAAGGGTAATGGCTTGGGCACCAGGCCGGTCATGAAGCGAATGAGTTGCTCGAATTCGCCGGCGCCCTCCATGCCGAAATACTCGTCGAAGCTCATGCCCTTGGGGTCGAAGGCCAGCAGGGACACGCCCATGCCGATCGGACCGGCGCAGACGACGGGAATGCCCAGTTCGCGGCAGCGCCGATAGGTCTTGCGCCGCATCTCAATGACATTGAAGTCGAAGCCGTCGACGAACAGGTCGACATCGTGGAGGAACGCTCGAGGTTCTCATCGGTGACGCCTTCATCGAAGCGGCGGATGCGCAGTTCCGGGTTCACCGCGAGCGCCATTTCCGCCATGACGTCGCTCTTGACCAGGTCGATGGTGTTAACGTTACAGCCGTACTGGCGATTGAAGTTGGGGATGTCGAACCGGTCGAAGTCGGCGATGTTGAAGGCGCCGACGCCCAGGCGCGCTAGGGTGATCATGTGGACACCACCGACGCCGCCCATGCCGGCGAGCGCGATGCGCATGCCGCGCAGGGCAAGCTGTTCGGCTTCTGTCAGCCAGCCGACGTTTCGTTCGAATGCCGCGTCGTATGTGAATTTCACCATAGTGCCAGCCTTTGCGACTTTTGCGCCTGGTCTGATAGCATACTTTCGCGTTCATACCCGCGAGATCTTCTCAGTCGCAGCCTGCAGATCTTCACGGGTGCGGCTGCGCTCGGCGGCGAGATCGGGATTGCGGCAGACCACCAGCCGCTCGCTAGGGTTAGCCGGGCGAAGGGGGCCTGTGCGGCTCAAAAACGAAGTCCGCAGCGCGAAAGAACACTAGAGTAGCGATTTCGCGTGCTGAAGGACTTGGTCGCAGACCTTCTTCGTGATTTGCGCCTTGATGCCATCGCCGCCCAAACCGTAGCTTTGGCCGTTGCCTGTATGCAGCAGCCCCTGGCTGCCTTCCTGGAACCCGCTGTCGTTAGTGCTTTTTCCGGAACCCGTGATCTTGCCCATAAGCGAGTCCTTGACCGAGGATGCTCCGCCGCTGCCGAGATACTTGTTTTGGATGCAATACTGTAGCACACCGGCCGTATTGCTTGTGCCCGCTTGGCCGACCGCTGGCAATCCGCCCGCGCCGCCGAGCGCTCCGAGTGTGCCGCCGCTTGTTCCGCTTTGGCCCGCGCCCATCGCGCCTTTTAGCTGATCCATGAACTGTGCCCGCGCCGGGCGTTCAGGAAGCTGCGAAACCGCAAGAACAAGGAAAGTCATGATCACAGACGACAGGCCGCGACGTGGAGATCCGCTCATGTCGACTATCCTTCTGAACCGTTGGTTGGCCTCGGTCGCCTCTCTTTAGTGCTTGCGACCGAATGCCGCCATCTATCACCGGTCACGTTGCCGCTGTCGCGGACGTATATCGCTACCCGATATCATCACCGCGTCGCCGCTCAAGATTGCTGCCTCGATTTCGAACTTTCCGACGGCCGCGTTATCCGCGCCAACCAGGGCCGATCGGCGGATCCAGCCCAGCGGCCTGAAACCTTGCGATCTCAGTGCGACATCAGCACTGGTACTGTCATGTGCTGGAGCAACTCTCGGGTGACGCCACCCATGATCATCTCCCGCGTCCGCGAATGTCCATAACCGCCGACCACCAGCAGATCGGCTCCGATGTCGGAGGCATAGTCCAGCAGCGCATCGGCTGGCGACAGCCCGTCGGTCACCACCGTCCGCGCGGCCGAGACGTCGAGTTCGTGGCGGGCGAGATGTTCTGCGATCTCGGCTGTCGGCAGCACCTGGCTATCCCCGCTCGCTCGGGGCTTCTCGACTGTCAGCACCACGAGTTTTCCCCCCGGAGCGAGAATTGGCAACGCATCGTGGACCGCTCGGGCAGACTCCCGTGTGGGCGTCCAGCCGACAAGAACATTCGTACCGACCTTGTCGAAACGGCCCGCGTAGGGGATCAGCAGCAAGGGCCGCCCCGCGGTCATCAGGATGTCCTCGACTAAAGTCTTGGCGGAAGCGGGCAGCGGGTTATCAGGATCCGCCTGGCCGACCACGATCAGGTCGGTGGCGTGAGCACGGCGGGTGATGGAGGGGATCAAAAAGCCCGGCTCGAGCACCCAATCGCCGTTGATGCCCTCGCGGCGCAGTAATTCGCGGAAGCTGGTCTCGATGAGCGCCGCCTTGGTCCGGGCCTGGCTGTCCACCTGTTTGGCGAACTCCGGCAATGCCCACAGGTCCGGATAACCGCCCAAGGCAAACGACATATCCGCCGGCAGTAGGAGTTCCAGCGGACACAGCCCAGTTAGATGTGCATCGTTCCGTCGCGCCAGTTCCACCGCCACGGCCAGCTTAATCTCATCGCGCGACGATCCATCCAGCAAAACCACGAGATCCCGAAGGGCCATGTCATCCTCCTGTTTCAACTTCGGCTGGATCGTGCGCGCTTCAGCACGTCCACGCATTGATCGAGGTCAACGCGGTGCCTGATGGCAACGAGCGGACAAAGCGGATATGCTCGACTCCCAGATTGATAATATGAAGCATCGATGTCCGGCAATACCGATCAGCCGACCGACGTGGGTCAGAGCGGCGTCGACGTTTTCCACCTTGCGCTGCAGGCGGCCGATACCGGTCTGTGGCGCTGGGACCTCTCCACCGGCGCCATTCAACTCACGCCAACTGCCGCTGTGCTGCTCGGTTGCTCCCTCGTTCGTCCGCTTGACTATGCGGGGTTCATAGCCACGCTCCACACCGATGACCGCCCCGTCGCGGAGCGCCTGCTGCGGAACAGCGTAGCCGCCGGAGGAGACCGTTTCGATTTCGAGGCACGTGCCGCGGCGACCGGCTGCCGGCTTCGCGTTCGGGGACAGGCCTTTTCCGGCGAGGGTCACGCGGGCGAAGTGGCCGGTATTCTGATCCACGTCGGCCCCCGCCCCACCATCGACGGGCCAACCGGCCGGCTGGCCGCTATCGTGACGTCCTCGGACGACGCGATAATCGGCGAGGATCTCAATGGGACGATCACCGATTGGAACAGAGGCGCGGAGGTGATCATGGGCTACACCGCCGCCGAAGCGATCGGGAAATCGCTGTCGATGCTGTTCCCGAGGGGGCAAGAGGATGAGATGGCCCGCTTGTTGGAGCGCATCAAAGCGGGCGAGCGGATTGAGCATTTTGAAACGCGACGCCGGCGTAAGGACGGCACGATCATCGATCTGTCGCTGACGATGTCGCCGGTTTGGGACGACGAAGGGCGGCTTGTCGGTGCTTCCAAGGTAGCCCGCGATATCACCGCCACGAAGCGCGCACAGGCTGAGCTCGAAGCGCGCGAGGCGCATCTGCGGTCGGTGCTGGATTCGATACCGGATGCGATGGTCGTGATCGATAACCAGGGGATCATGCGATCTTTCAGCGCCACGGCTCAACGCCTGTTCGGCTACGTCACCGAGGAGGCCGTCGGTAACAACGTCAGCATGCTGATGCCGTCGCCGTATCGGGAGCAGCACGACGATTACCTCGCACGTTATTTCGCAACCGGCGAGAAGAAGGTTATTGGCCGTGGCCGCGTAGTCGTGGGACAGCGCAAAGACGGCACGACCTTCCCGATGGAGCTAGCGGTCGGTGAGATGACTTTCGGCGGCAACCGGTCGTTTACCGGTTTTGTGCGCGACTTGACCGAACGCCAGGCCACTCAGCGACGGTTGCAGGATATGCAGGCGGAGTTGATCCACATGTCGCGCTTCACCGCGATGGGGGAAATGGCTTCGACATTGGCGCATGAACTGAATCAGCCGCTGACCGCCGTTGCGAGTTACCTGAACGGGTGCCGCCGGCTGCTGGACGGCAGCGAGACCGTGCAGGACCTGATGTTGCGAGATGCAATCGATCGGGCCGCCGACCAGGCGTTGCGTGCGGGGCAGATCATTCGCCGGCTGCGCCAGTTCGTGGCTCGGGGCGAAAGTGAGCGGCGGGTCGAAAGCCTGCCGCGGTTGATCGAGGAGGCGAGCGCGCTGGCGCTGGTCGGAGCCAAGCATGACGGCGTGCGCGTCAGGTACAATTTCAGTCCTAAGGCGGATTGGGTGCTGGCCGACAAGATCCAGGTGCAGCAGGTTATCCTCAATCTGATGCGCAACGCGATCGAGGCGATGCTCGAAGCCACTCGCCGGGAACTGGTCATTTCCACTGTTGAACTGCCGAACGAGATGGTGGAGGTCAGCGTCGCCGATACCGGACTGGGAATTGCTCCGGAAATCGCCGAGCAATTGTTCCATCCCTTCGTGACCACCAAGCCTGAGGGCATGGGGGTCGGACTGTCAATCTCCCGCACGATTATCGAATCGCATGGCGGTAAACTCTGGGCAGACCCCAATCCTGGGGGCGGAACGATTTTCCGATTGACCCTGAAGGTGCTGAGCAAGGAGGAATTGACCAATGGCATCTGATGCCGTGGTCCATTTGATCGATGATGACGAAGGGGTGCGGCAGGCGGTTTCGTTCCTGCTGACCACCATGGGTTTTGCCGTACGTGTCTACCCTTCCGCCGTCGTCTTCCTCGATGCGCTGCCTTCGCTCCAACCCGGCTGCATCGTGACGGACGTGCGGATGCCTGGGATGGATGGCCTGGCACTGCAGCGGGAATTGAGGTCGCGCGGCGTTGGGTTGCCAGTAATCGTCATCACTGGCCATGCCGACGTACCGTTGGCAGTCGAGGCGATGAAAGCGGGAGCAGTCGATTTTATCGAGAAGCCGTTCAGTGACGAGTCGCTGCTGGCCGCTATCCGGGTAGCGATCGACCGCCATACGCGGGACTTTCGGCGCGACGACGAGGTTGCCGCCATCAAGGCGAGGCTCGACAGCCTGTCCCCGAGGGAGCGCGAGGTTCTGGAGGGTCTGATCGCCGGGCTGCCCAACAAAACGATTGCCTATGACCTGAAGATCAGCGCCCGCACCGTGGAAGTTCATCGCGCGAACCTGATGACACGAATGGGAGCGCGGAGCGTTGCCGAACTGGTCCGAATGGTGTTCGTGGTGCGGTCCCCGGCTTGATCTAAATCAAGGTGTTTCAAAGCGAATAACCCGTAGGTTTCCGTGGCGTCCCGCCGCGCGGGCGTCGTTGGCGGGTGCTGGAGTTCAAGGATGGCCGACGAGCGTAATCTCGTTATTATTGTCGACGACGATCAGGCGGTGCGCGAGGCACTGCAGTTCGCGTTGCGGCTGGAGGGGTTGTGTGTCCACGTGCATAGCGGAGGGGCGTCCCTTCTGGCCGATCCCGATCTGAACCGAGCGAGCTGCGTCATTCTTGATCACCGGATGCCGCGAATGGATGGATACGCGCTGCTAAAAAACCTCCGGATACAAAATCCTCATTTGCCAGCGATCATGCTGACCAGCGGGGCGACACTGCGGGAGCGAGCGCGGGCCAATGCCGCAGGTGTTCACTCGGTGTTGGAGAAGCCGCTGCTGGAAAACGTCCTGATGGACCACATCCGCGAGATTCTTGGCGCCAACGCCTGACGCGTACCCCTGTACGTAGTTTTGCGTAGGATATAACCCAATTTTGGGTGCCGATAACCACCGATACAACGGGATCATGTTCTTCGCATGACAGGAGTTCCCGATGTCGGTGTCACTCGCGGTTGCCGCCAAGCATGCACATAACGCCTCCCCGGCAGCCTATGCGCCACCGCCCTGGAAGGCACCCGAAGAGCGTGACGATTTCGAGTTGACCGGTGTCACCATGTACTTTGCTGCCGATCATCAAGTGTATGCGGAGGGTGATGAAGCCCGTTACTTCTACAAGATGGTCAGCGGCGTGGTCCGGACCTGCCGTTTCCTGAAGGACGGACGGCGGCAGATCGATGCATTTCACCAGGCGGGCGACATGTTCGGATTTGAAGCCGGCGCCGATCATGGAATGGCTGCTGAAGCCGTGACCGGCGCCTCGGTGATCGCCTACCGCCGACGCGGCCTGGAAACAATTGTGTCCCAAGACGATCGTCTGAGCCGCTGGTTCTTCTCCCACGCGCTGACCTGGATGGCGAGCGCTCGGGAACACTCCCTGCTGCTGGGACGTGCCAGTGCGGCGCAGAAAATCGCCGCTTTCCTGGAGGAAACCGCGCAACGCTCGGGCGGCGGCGGCGTGATCGAGTTGGTGATGAGCCGGCAGGATATTGCGGATTATCTGGGGCTGACGATCGAGACTGTTTCGCGGACATTGTCGCAACTGGACCGTGATGGAGTGATCGGGCTACCGAGCGCTCGGCGGGTTGTGGTGAAGGATAGGCGAGCGCTGCGGGCGCTGAACGGCTGAACGGAGTTTCGGGGATTGGGTCAGATCGCGGCCGGCCGTGTCGCGGTCGGGTATTTGGCTGCCTGCCGGAATGGCTCGGTGCCGAATGAGTGGATTTAGGCGCTCAATCATCGGTGGTTGTTCTGCCTTGGGTTAAATTAAGCCGAAATTTGGCTGATAGGTGTCGAGACATCGCAGTCAGGACGTGCCTGGACGTCTGCCCTTCGCGCGGCTAGGGTGTTTACGCTATATCCGATTGGATATGGCGAAATCGTCCTGTTCAGAGCCAATAGGGGTGGAAAAAAATATGCATCGATCTAATCGCGATAGTCGGCCGCTTCGGCGATTGGCGGCTGCCAGCACTTGCATTCTCGCGCTTCTCTGCACCACGGCAGCGGTCCACGCCGCCGACGTGGTCATTCCGGGCACGACTGACTTCCCGGAGAGCATGACCGGGACTGCCGACGGCACACTGTTCTTCAGCAGCCTGGCCGGCGGGCGCATATTCCGCTCCGCTCCGGGGGCCACGCAGGCAACCGAGTGGATCAAGCAAGGATCCAACGGACTGGGATCGGCGCTCGGCGTGCTTGCCGACGAGAAGAGCGGCACACTCTTTGTCTGCTCGGTAGACCTGTCAGGGGGCGGCATCGTGATCCCGACCGGCGCTACGCCTGGCGCGCTGAAGATGTTCGACCTCAAGACCGGCGCCGCTAAGGGCAGCGTTCCGCTTCCCCCCTCGACGCTGCTGAAGCAAACGGCGCTGTGCAACGACATCGCCGTAGCCGCGGACGGCACGATCTACGTCAACGACTCCTTCTCCGGGCACATCCTCCGTATGAAACCCGGCGCGACGGCCTTTGAGATCTGGGCGCATGACCCGCGCTGGGATGTCGCGGGGCCGCAGCTCGATGGTATCGCGATTCTGCCCGATGGCAACGTCTATGCCAATATCTTCGAGGGTGACGGGCTTTACCGCATCGCAGTCAATCCCGACGGCAGCGCGGGCGCGATCACCAAGCTGAAGACCTCGCGGCCGCTGTATCACTCTGACGGGCTTCGTGCGTATGGGCCGGGCCAGCTGCTCATGGTCGAGGGCGAGACAAAGGGGACTCTCGACAAGATCACGGTGAGTGGTGACGACGCAAAAATCGAGACCATAAAGGGCGGTTTCGAAGGGCCGGTATCGCTCTGGCAGGTCGGTGATACGGTCTATGTGCTGGATGTTCCCCTGAAATATTTGTTCGACCCGAAAATGAAGGGCAAGACACCGCCACCGTACACGGCCTCCGCGGTCAAGCTGCCGCAATAACGTTCGGCGCGGGTGGGGTCTATCTCGCCCGCGCCACGACCCTTGTTGTGGTCTTGCCGCGAGGGCCGTGGCTTCGCGATGGGATCTGCGGCGGGTTTAAGGCCGGCTAGCCGTTGGGGACGGGTTGGACCGTGACACCGAGCCGGTTGAGGCTGTCGATCATCGCGCTGGCCCGGAGTTGATTGGTCCGATCCTGCTGCGTCGCGGGATGGGCGCGGTTGCTGCGGTGGGTGTCGATTGCCTGCTGAATTGCGGCATTAAGCTCGGCTTCCGGCATGTCGCTCACAGGTTCCGGCATCGGGTCGGAGGCCGGCAGCACCTCGTCGCCGAGCCGCAGGTCGAGCGCCTTTTCGGTCTGCAGGGTGGCGCGATTGAGACTGTTGGCGCAGCTTCGGTGGCGCAGGCGCATGGATGGTGACATCTCAGCGGTTTTGGCTTCGGCGAGGACGTCGAGCGTGGTCATGCCGAGGGCGATTATGTGGGCCGCTTGCAGCATTTCCGCCCTGGTGCGGGTTTCGTATGAGGCCAGGGTGTCGAGGATTTCGGACCGGGCGTCCTTGAGGTCCGCGGCGGCGGCGGAGAAGTATGGCAGCAGGAAAGCGATGATGGTTTCGAGGTAGGCGCTTGATCGCTGGGCCATGGTCGAGGTCCGGTCTGCAGTTGTTGGCGCGTTGTATCGGTCGTCGTAACGAATGTCAAGAACATTATGGGAACATAGACTTTCCTCGGCGCGCGCTTCGTACTGGAAGGTGGAATCGGGGCGTTGAGTTGGTTCGATCGCCCGTCGGCAGCGTCCTTCCCGAACGGATATGACGACTCGCCACGATCCCCACACCGTAGTATATGAATGAGCATAGCGTCCTGGCTGCTCCTGCTGGCTCGTCAAGCCGCGTTCGCCAGACGGAAATCAGGGCAGGGTGTCGCCGCGATGTTGCGGTGGCCAAAGCGAGGAGGAAACATAAATGGACACAATCGCGCTCGAACTCGAGACTGCGCCACGCCAACGGATTTCTGGGCCGCAAAGCCGGAATGTTGATCGGCGGCAAGATAGTGCAGGCCGCGTCCGGCAAAAGCTTTCCAGTCTATAACCCGGCGACCGGGACGGTGATTGCCAACGTCCCTGAAGGTGACAAGGCCGATGTCGACCTGGCGGTCGCCGCGGCGCGCCGTGCTTTCGATGATGGGGTTTGGGCGAAGGTTGGTCCGTCCGGCCGTGGCAAGATGCTGTGGAAGTTAGCCGACCTGCTCGAGCGCGATCTGGAGGAGTTCGCTGAACTGGAGTCAATCGATAACGGCAAGCCGTACGCTGTTGCGCGCGTCGCCGATCTACCGCTGGCGGTCGACATGTTCCGCTACATGGCCGGTTGGGCGACGAAAATCTCCGGCACGCAACTGCCACTGTCGCTGCCCGGCGAATATTTGTCCTACACGGTACGCGAGCCGGTGGGCGTCGTCGGCCAGATCATTCCCTGGAATTTCCCGCTGTTGATGGCGGCGTGGAAGCTAGCGCCGGCCTTGGCCGCGGGGTGCACAGTGGTGCTGAAGGCAGCTGAACAGACGCCGATGACAGCGTTGCGTCTGGGCGAATTGATTCAGGAAGCGGGTTTCCCGCCTGGTGTGGTCAACGTCCTGACCGGCTTCGGAGAGACTGCGGGAGCAGCAATCGCGGCCCATCCGGATGTGGACAAAGTCGCGTTCACCGGAAGCACCGAGGTGGGCAAGCTGATCGTGCAAGCCGCCACCGGCAATTTGAAGAAGGTCTCTCTGGAGCTCGGCGGCAAATCACCGGCGATCATTCTTCCTGATGCGGACCTTGATCTCGCGATCGCGGGTGCGGCGAACGCGATTTTCTTCAACCATGGACAATGCTGCTGCGCGGGTTCGCGGCTTTATGCGCACAAGTCGATCTACGACAAGGTGGTCAGCGGGGTGGCGGACATCGCGGGCAAGATCAAGGTCGGACCGGGTCTTGATCCCAGCACCGACATGGGGCCGCTGGTGTCAGACGAGCAGTTCACCCGCGTCACCGGTTTTATCGAGGACGGACGCCGGGAAGGCGCCCATATCGCCACGGGCGGCAATCGGGTCGGCAACCTGGGCTACTTCGTTGCGCCGACGGTATTGGAAAAAACCACCCCCGACATGAAGGTGATCCGCGAGGAAATCTTCGGACCGGTAGTGTGTGCCACGCCGTTCGACGACAACGACCTGGACGTGATCGCCAAGCGCGCTAATGACACGATCTATGGGTTGGCAGCCAGTGTGTGGACGAAGAACGGCGGAACGGCGCACAAACTCGCCAGCCGGATTCGGTCCGGTACAGTCTGGATCAATTGCCACAATGTGTTCGATGCGTCGCTTCCGTTCGGCGGCTACAAGCAGTCTGGGTGGGGCCGCGAAATGGGCGCAGAGGTCTTGCATAACTACACCGAGGTCAAGGCGGTGACGACGGCTTTATAGGCGGCGTCTTTGACTTGAGATCTCGTCAGGCGATATAGTGTCGCAATGATGCGCTGATGGAATTGAGCCCGGGGGATGGCGACTTCGCATCCCCCGGGTTTTGATGTCGGGATGGGTTGCAAGGCTCATGCGAACGCCCGAAACTTCGTGCGAAATGTTCCAACGGAAACGATTTGGACATCCCCGGTTTGGGCTACTGTGATTGAAAGGCGCGGGCGATCACGCAACCTCGGTCCTCCTCAAGCGTTGGGCGCGGTGTAAACCACTGAAGGATTCACGCCTGCACTTCCCAACGAAGCTTCTGTCGGCATAGCGTTGATCGGGGCGGAAGATCACGTTGGGGCTTACACTTGCCGCCGGCTGGAACTCTGGCAGGATCACGCTATAGTCGTTTGAACATAGCGTAACCGGAGCAGGCGATGAATGCCGAGCCGATTGAAGGTGAAAGATTAACGACGTGGCGGGTGTTGACCGGCGGGAACCGGATCGCCCTGGACTTCGTTGCAACCGACGGCGAGAGCCATAGCATTGTGCTGTCGGTCGATGCCCTGTCCGGATTAATGATGACGCTGCCGCTGATGCTGCAGACTGCGCTCGACGAACGTTTTCCCAATGGCGCTTTCCGCATCGTTCAGCAACTCGCGGGGTGGCAATTGGAGCAACAGGCAGCGGCGGATGGTCTGATCCTGAAAT
The DNA here is from genome assembly GCA_963772355.1 of uncultured Alphaproteobacteria bacterium. Taxonomy (GTDB): domain Bacteria; phylum Pseudomonadota; class Alphaproteobacteria; order Acetobacterales; family Acetobacteraceae; genus Rhodopila. The sequence continues at coordinate 321,052 of CAVYXX010000009.1, forward strand.
TGCGGACCGCAGAAGGCTTCGAGGTGTCGTTTGCTCTTGCGACCGAAAACGCCGGTTGTCTTGGCGTGGCGCTGCTGGAGCCACGACCGTTTGTGTCAAGGAGATTGAACTAATGAATGTCATGACAGAGATCCATCCGTTCCTGGATGGCAAGGCTAAACGCATGCTGATTGGCGGCAAGTGGCTGGAGGCCGCGTCCGGCAAGACGTTTGAAACCCGCAATCCGGCGACCGGCGAAATCCTTGCGCATGTCGCCGAAGGCGATGCGGAGGACATTGACCGCGCAGTTGCAGCGGCGCGCGAGGCTTTCAATGGTCCATGGAGTAAATTTAAGCCGGCGCAACGGCAAACGATTCTGCTGAAGCTGGCTGATCTCGTGGAGCGCGATATCGAGGAACTCGCCGGGCTCGACACGCTGGACATGGGTGCGCCGATTACCCGCACGCGTGGGAACAAGGCGCGTGCGGTGGGAATGCTTCGTTTCTATGCCGGCATGGCGACAGCGTTGCACGGTGAAACGATCAATAACTCACTGGCAGGGGAAATTGTTTCGTTCACGCTGAAAGAACCCGTTGGCGTCGTGGGTGCGATCATACCGTGGAACGGGCCGTTGACGGCGACGATCTGGAAGATCGGACCAGCGTTGGCTACCGGCTGCACCGTGGTGTTGAAGCCGGCGGAAGAGGCGCCGCTGACGCCGCTGCGGTTAGGTGAACTGTGCCTCGAAGCCGGGGTGCCCCCCGGGGTGGTGAACGTGGTGCCTGGCTTCGGTGAGACCGCCGGCGCGGCGCTCGCGGGGCATCCGGATGTGGACAAGGTGGCGTTTACCGGATCGCACCTGACCGGTCAGTCGATCATCCGGGCGTCGGCAGGAAATCTGAAGCGGGTGTCTCTGGAACTCGGCGGCAAGTCGCCGGACATCGTATTCGCTGATGCCGATTTGGCGCAGGCGGTGCCTGGTGCCGGTATGGCGGTGTTCGCCAACACCGGGCAGATCTGCAGCGCCGGTACGCGGCTGTTTGTCGAGAAGAAAATCTACGATGAGTTTGTCAGTAAAGTCGCGGATTTCAGTAAGACTCTGCGTGTTGGTGACGGCAGCGATCCGGAGACGCAGGTCGGGCCGTTGGTTTCCGAGGAGCAACTGCACCGCGTCACCGGCTATCTGAATATCGGCCGGCAAGAAGGCGCGCGCCCGCTCTCCGGAGGCGACCGGTTGATGGAAGGTGCGATGGCAAAAGGGTTCTTCGTACCGCCCACGGTATTCGCCGATGTGCGGGACGACATGCGCATCGCTCAGGAAGAGATCTTCGGACCGGTGATCTCCGCCATCCCGTTCACCGACATCGAGGAGGTGATCGAGCGCGGCAACAAGACACAGTTTGGTCTTGGCAGTGGCGTGTGGACCCGGGACGTCGGCAAAGCGCACCGCCTGGCGAGGGCGATCCGGGCGGGATCTGTCTGGATCAATTGCTATCAGGCGATGGATCCCGCAGTGCCGTTCGGCGGGTACAAGATGAGCGGCTACGGCCGGGAATCCGGTGTGCAGCATCTCGAGGAATATTTGAACGTGAAGGCAGTGTGGATTAAGACCGACTAGAGATTGTTTAGCGGGTTGGCGTGTGCGCGCTCGGTGAACCGGCAGGGTGCTCACCGAGCGCCTACGTGTCGCGAGGGCGACGACCTGATCCGCATCAGAGCTGGTAGGCGGGTCGATTTACAGCGATCGCGATCCCTGTGACAATCCGCCCCAATGATTATGTGGATGGAACGTCTTTGGGGGCTCTCGGGCGCCGATGCCTGTATGCCGGCATCGGGGGGAGTAGTCGCTGCTTCGTCCCATCAGCCAGTCGTCGGCTTCGGCGGCGTCGTCAGAACAATCCGGCAGCGCTTCAACGTTCACTCGCAGTCTGATCCGGCCGGATCAGCAGCCGAGGCAGACGCCGGAATCGAGGTCAGGAACGTTTCGGTGCGGCACGGCCTGCACGTGGCGCTGGAAGGGGTCAACGGCCGTTTTGCCTCTGGCAGCCTGACCGCGGTCGTTGGACCGAATGGGGCGGGCAAAAGCACCTTGCTCAATGTTCTGGCGGGGCTGACCCGGCCTAACCGAGGCGAGGTCGTCTGCGCCGCGCGCGGGCGGAAGCGGATGGCCTATCTGCAGCAGCAGACCGAACTCGACCGCGACTTTCCGGTCACCGTGGCCGAACTCGTGGGGCTGGGCCTGTGGCGGAGCTTTGGGGCGTTCGGCGCACCGCGACGCCCAGTGGCTGATCGTACCGCCGAGGCGATCAGCGCCGTCGGGCTACTCAACTCGATCCACCGGCGCATCGGTGAGCTATCGGTCGGCCAATTGCGGCGCGCTTTCTTCGCTCGTCTGATGCTGCTGGACGCTGAGGTGATGCTGCTCGACGAGCCGTTCGCCGCCGTCGATACCGGCACCGTCGAATCGTTGCTGGCGCTGATGGCACGCTGGCATGACGAAGGACGCACGATCATCGCTGTCATGCACGAGTTTGATCAGGTGCGGGCGCACTTCCCCTCGGCCTTGCTGCTGATGCGCAGCCCGATCGCCTGGGGCGACACCAGCGTAGTGCTGACTGCGGACAACCTGGCGAAAGCGCTGTCGGTGGCATGAGCTTGTCTTTCTATGCGTTGCTGATCGGCCCGTTCGAGGGCTTTAGCTTCATGCGCATTGCCCTGGTCGCGTGCTTTGCGCTGGCGCTGGCAAACGGGCCGCTGGGCGTCTTGCTGCTGTTAAGGCGGATGGCATTGGATGGCGACGTGCTCTCGCACGCCGTCATGCCCGGCGCGGCGCTGGGATTCGTATACTCCATGCATTCCGTGACGGCGCTGAGTATCGGCGGCCTGGCCAGCGGCACCATCGTAGCCGCTCTGACCGGATTGCTGGGGCGCAGCAGGCCGGCCCGTCACGATGCTGGTCTGGTGGTGTTCTATTTGGTGACGCTGGCTCTTGGGGTGACCCTCGTGGCGTTCTTCGGCAGCAATGTCGATACCGTGCGGGTGCTGTTTGGGACGGTGCTGGCGATCGATACGAAGGCGCTTTATCAAATCGCGACGGTCAGCACTTTGACTATGCTGTTGCTGGCGCTGTTCTATCGCCCGATGGCGGTTGATTCATTCGATCCGGTGTTTCTGCGGATGGTAGGCGGTCATGGCATGCGCGCCCTGTTCGTCATGCTAGTGGTGTTCAATCTGGTAGTGAGCTTTCAGGCCTTTGGCACGTTGCTGTCGATCGGCCCGATGCTGCTGCCGGCGGCGACGGCGCGGTGTTGGACCAATCGGCCAGGCGTAATGATGGCGCTCGCTTCGGCCGTGGGGATGCTGTCCTCCTACGCGGGACTGCTGCTGTCGTATCATCGCAATTTGCCGTCGGGGCCGGCGATCGTCATGGCCGCCGGGGCGCTGTATGGTGTTTCGCTGCTCGCGACCACGACAGCAAACTTTGTCCGAGCCAGAAGAAAAGGAAACGACCGATGAAACGGCTGGTTTTTGCCGTAATGTCGCTGGTGGTCGGAGCCATTCTGACGTTGCCCGGCGTCGCGGCCGCGGCCGACAGGATCAAAGCTGTCGCGACGTTCAGCGTGATTGCCGACATGGTGGCCAATGTCGCCGGCGACACGGTGGATCTGGTCACCATCGTCGGCCCGGACGGCGATTGCGAGGAGTATGAGCCGACTGCCGCCGATGTGCCGAAAATGGCTAATGCGCGGATCCTGTTCATGAACGGACTTAATGACGACTTCGAGCCATGGCTGCCCAACTTGATGCAGCAGGCGAAATTCTCCGGCACCAAGGTCATCGTGACGCGCGGCGTGAAGGCGATCACCGCAGAAGACGAGCATCCGATGGGTGGCAAGCCTAAGGCCACCGTGCTCGATCAGCACGCTTGGATGAATCCGCACAATGGCCTCATTTATGTGAAGAACATCGCCGAGGCTTTGGCCCGGGTTGATCCGGCCAACGCCGAGGCCTACCACAATCGGGCTGCGTCCTACACGCAACAGCTCCGGGATCTGGACCGCTGGGCGCAAACCGAGATGGCCAGTGTGCCGACCGCCAAGCGGCGCGTACTGGCGTCACATGACTTCGCTGCAGTATCTGGCCAATGCGTTCGGGATCACGATGATCTCGGTCAACGGCTGGACCAACAAGTCGGAGCCGTCGGCGGCGGAGCTCGCCCGTTTGACCGATCAGATCCGGCGCGATCATGTGAAGGCGCTGTTCCTGGACAGCATCACCGATCCGCGGGCGATGGAACGGATCAGCAAGGAGACCGGCGCGGTGATCGGCGGCACGCTGTATGGCGACGCGCTGTCGAAATCCGACGGCGAGGCTGGCACGTACATCGAGATGATCCGTCACGACATCTCCACGCTGAAGGCAGGCATGCTGCTGAATTGAGCCGGGCGACCATGAGCGAAGCCAACCACATCGTAAGCAGGCGCGGCATCGGCGGATTGCTGATGCGCGGGGCCCTCGCTCGGCTGCAGATGGCGGTCGCCGCTTCGCTGGTACTATGGGCTTGCGTAACTGTGGGCGAGCTTGTCCCACCCGACACCGCCCAAAGCGGACGAGCCTCCGCCGCCGTCGCCGCCGGCGCTGCGGCGGGTCGTCGGCGTCCGGGCAACCGACGCCGGTCGGCGGCATCTTCGACCGGTTCGACGTGGTCACGCAACCCGATCGTTGCCCCGGTCAATGCCAACGGGCAGGTCGCGTTCTACGCCACGATCCTGCGCAGCAAGGCAACCGAGGGGATTTTCATCTCCAGCGGCGGGCACTTCGTCAAGGTCGCCGCCGTCGGCGATACGTGCCAGGAGGCGGCCGGATTTCGCGCATTCGCCAGTCATCCGATGCCGTCGCTGAACGACTTCCGGCACGGTCGCTTTTGCAGCCGCGACCTCTGCCCAGGCAGGTGAGGGAATTTTCATGGCCAAGGACGGGGCGGTGAAAGCCGTCGCCATGGCCGGGGGGATGCCCCGGGGGTGGTCGCGGCACCTTCGTCGAGTTCGATTCGCCCTCGCTGAACAACCGCGACGAGATCGTGTTCGTCGCCACCGTCAGGCATGGCCGCGAACTGTTCGAGGCGCTCTATTTGTTCAGTAACGGACGCCTCCGAAAGTTGCTGGCTGAAGGCGATCCTTATCTGGGAGGCGGATTCTTCGACAAATTCGGACTGCCGGCCATCAACAACAGGGGTGTGATCGCCATCGCGGTGACGCTCGATCACGCGCCGACGATGGGCGGGATCTTCGTGACCGGAACGCGGGATTTGAAAATGCTAGCCAGTGTGGGCACGTTCGGCCCGGATGGACAGATGATGTTTCGTTTCTCCGATCGCGTTGCGATCGACGATGACGACAACATCTCGTTCAGCGCGCAGCTTGGCACCGGCACAGCCTCCGCCGAGGCGGTAATCAAGGTCAACACATCCGGCGTGACATTGGTTGCCAAGACCGGCGACGCCGCTCCTGGCGGCGGGCGCTTCTCCGGCTTCGGGCCTTGGCCCAGCGCCGGCCCCGTCGGAAGGGTCGCCTTCATCGCCTCGGTCGACGATGGGCCTGGACCGCTCGGGGTATATTCCTGGCAGTCTGGTACACTGCGTCAGCTCGTGGCAGGTGGCCAGAAGCTGGCAGACGGCAGTGCGCTGCCGCCGTTCGCGATGAACGCGGTCACATCGGCCGGCAGTAACGGTGGCGTCACGTTCGTGACAATGGGCGATGCCATTATACCCGAAGGGAGCCGCATCTACTATTATGGCCCCGCGCCAACTAAAGCCGATCGGTGAAAAAGGGGTAAGCCAGCTCTGTCGTCGCCGGCCTCAGAAGGCTGGGACTTCCTGCATCATCAATTCATATCGGTCGGCGGGTATTCACCATAGACGTTTCCCCCGGTGACAAAGATGTGGCTCGTGAGCGTGCGCGTCGGCACCGGCTCGCCCTTCACCATGCGTAGCGCCAGCGGCATCACCTCGTAGCCGTACCGGTCGAGATAGTAGGCAACCGAACCAAGCACCACACTGCCACGATTGGTAGGATCGATTTCCTTCTTCTCGTTCGCCCCTCCGTGGATGCCGCGATCCAGGCCCTGGCTGACAATAACGCAATCATTGATGCGGATCGCCACCTCGACGGCGGCCTTGGCCGACAGCGCGGTCGGATCGTCGAGTGTCGCGACCAGCACTTTACGTCTGGGTTGCTGGGCCAGGTATTTGGTCAGAAGGCCGTCGCCGCGCTGCGGCTGCCCACCGGTGTCCAGCAAAGCCGGCTCGACATCTGGAAACTCATCGTGCAGAGCCTCCATGATACCCTTCACCCGTGACGTCACGGCATCGTTCGGGTCAGTCACATCCCCGAGGATCGCCGCGACCGGCGTCTCGTCGGGCCAGCTTTGTTTGGTGAAGGCGCCAAGCGCGTGCCCGGCGATGCGGCCAGCCGCCAGATTGTCGGCCGCATACATCGGCGCGCTTCCGACCGGATAGTTGATGGCGAGCACCGGGATGCCGGCAGCCGCCAATCTGCGGGCGATCTCTGGATTGGCAGACGTTTCGGAATTGTATTCGATCAGCAGATCGACCTTCTGATTGATGGCATCAGCCGCGTTCGAGACGGCCGTCTCAGCGTCGGCCGCATTGTCGTAGTAAAGCATGTCGACAGGCAGCGATCGGACAGCCAACTCGAAGCTGCGGCGGACATCGAATCCAGAAAATCCGAGGCCCTCTACGCGAACGCCTTTGGCATCATTGATATTGGCAAATGCGATGCGATACGGCGTCGCCGCGCGGCTCGCGCCCGGTCTGAAGACGGCAGCAGCGGTGCCGGCAATAAAATGCCGACGCCCTAGACGGGGCGCCGGCTTTTGCGTGTCATGGCGTAGTTGGATCAGCGGATAGCCTCCGGGGCGACCCATGTCCCCGTCAGGCCCACTGACTTCGGCACGGTCATCGAGAAGAAGAAGGTGCCACGGCCGGTTTTTTGCGCCTCGGCGGCGATCAGATCGGTCCGAACGTTCTCCATGATGTGAATGCCGTTGTTGGGGATGAACATGACATGGACCGGGAACGCCTCATCCGGGTTTTCCATCGGCAGGACTTCGACCGCGAACGTATCGGCGCCGACCACGACGACCTTTTGCGAGACCAGCCAGGCCGCGGCGGCCTTGCCGATACCGGGCTCTGGGCCGTTGTAGACCGCATTCTGGGCCGGATACTGCAGGAACAGATCCTCATAGCCCGTGTTGATGAAAACGGCGTCACCCTCACGCAAGGTCATGTTGTAGAGCTTAAGCGCGGCTTGCAGATCCTCTGGCGTGATCACCGTGCCGCCTTCGATGCAATCGCCCTTACATGCCGGATTCTTCTTCAGCTTCCCGGATTCCTTGTATACCCGAAGAACATCAAGGAGTACGCCCCTCGTGGCGAAACTCTTGAGGTTCTCGAGTCCCAGTTTCTTCATATAGTTTTGGGCTACATATTTACCCATCGGCGTCTGATTGTAGTAGCAGTCTTTGATGCCGATGTGGCCCATCCCATCAAGGTGAGTGCCGACATGGCTCTGACTAAGATAGGTATCTTCCATGTAGGTCATCTTGTTCTTGCCGTATTCCGCGCCCGGCACCAGCGATACCGCAGTGAGAATTGTCCTTTCAAACCGGGTGCCAAACAAGGGAATGTTCTCGACGAGAACATTTGACATCGGAATGACTTGGCCCGTCTGAATCTCCGCCGCGGCAGCCTTGGTCACCTCCGGCGTGATCCGGTTGGTCGCGCCTACCATGTCATCGGGTCCAAATGGCGATGGCTGGATTAGGGTCTTGCAGTCATTCTGGGCGAAGGCTGTGCCGGATATCCCGATCACGACCATTGCGGCCACCGCGGCCTTTACGGCGAGTGCTTTGAACGTCACGGCGTTTCCCCTCTTTTGTGTTTGTTTGGTTTTGGTAGCGCGTATGCTTTTACATCCAGCGGCGCCAAAGGTCAAAAATCAAATGGTTCTTCGCTGTCTGGGACGGGTGGCCTCTCCCGTCCAACGTGGCCGAGCGTTGTGGCGCCTTGGGAAATTGAAGGCCGCGACGGAGAAGCGACGCCGAACCGGGAACCAGGTTTGGCGATGAGGCAGGCGGGTGAAAGCGGGCTCTGGGCGCGGTGGGATCCGGTCGGTCTGCTACCCCAAACAGCGAGGAGCCAATCAAAAGCACCGCGCCTCCCTTGACTGGCGCCCCATCCACCGAGCACCGCGGTCGAGCAGGCGCCGTCTGAACAATCGCGACCATGCGTGCAGATGCCACCGAAGCGGCCGGGCGAGAATCCAACACCGTAGGTAGACCTCCCCCTCTTCCCGTTACCGTCCCAACGTCGGCATCGTGAACTCCGGTCCACGCCGGGTCCCTGCGGTCCAGCGTTGCGTCACCGCCTTGTAGCGCGTGTAGAAACGGACGCCCTCCGGCCCGTAGATGTGGTGATCGCCGAACAGCGAGTGCTTCCAACCGCCGAACGAGTGGAACGCCATCGGCACTGGGATCGGCACGTTGATCCCCACCATCCCGATCTGAATCGCCTGAGTGAAATCCCGAGCCACACCGCCGTCATTGGTGAACAGTGCGACGCCATTGCCATACTCGTGCGCGTTGATCAGCCGTGTTGCCATCGAAACGTCCGGCGCGCGCACCACGGACAGCACGGGTCCGAAGATCTCCTCCTTATAGATGCGCATGTCGGGCTTGACGTTGTCGAACAGGCAGCCGCCGAGGAAGAACCCGTTTTCATACCCCTGTAGCCTCAGCCCTCGGCCATCAACCACCAGATCGGCCCCTTCACGAACCCCCAGGTCCACGTAGCCACGCACCTTCTCCATGTGCTCACGGGTGACCAGCGGTCCCATCTCGGCCTCTGGATCGACGCCCGGGGCAACCTTCAGAGCCCGCACGCGAGGCGCCAGTTTCGCCATCAGTGCATCGCCGGCCGATCCCACCGTCACGGCGACGGAAACCGCCATGCAGCGCTCCCCCGCCGCGCCGTATGCCGACCCCATCAGCGCGTCGACCGCGTCGTCGATATCGGCGTCCGGCATGACCACGAGGTGGTTCTTCGCGCCGCCCAGCGCCTGCACGCGCTTCCCGTGGGACGTGCCGCCACGATAGATCGTCTCGGCGATCGCGGTGGACCCGACAAAGCTGATCGCAGCGATGCCTGGATGGGCGAGGATACTCTCCACAGCCTCCCGGCCGCCTTGCACGACGCTGAACACGCCGTCCGGCAACCCCGCCTCCTTCAGTAATTCGGCCAATTTCAGGGATACCGACGGATCCTTTTCCGACGGTTTCAGCACGAAGCAGTTGCCGCAGGCGAGCGCCATCGGGATCATCCACAACGGCACCATGATCGGGAAGTTGAACGGCGTGATGCCGGCGACAACGCCCAAGGGCTGGCGGATCGACCACGCGTCGATGCCGGTGCCAACCTGGTCAGTATATTCACCTTTCAGCAGATGCGGGATGCCGCAGGCGAATTCGACGACCTCCAGACCGCGCTGAACTTCTCCGTCGGCATCCGAGAGGACCTTGCCGTGTTCTCCGGTGACGATTTCCGACAGCTCCCGCCGATCGCGCTCCAGCAGTTCCTTGAGTTTGAACATGACGCGGGCGCGGCGGAGCGGAGGGGTGTTGGCCCAGGCCGGCCAAGCCGCGCTGGCGGCAGCAACGGCTTTGTCGACCTCGGCAGCGTCGGCCATTGCAACCTTGCCGGTGACCTCGCCTGACGCGGGGTTGAACACATCGCCAAACTTGCCGCTGTTACCCGCGACGTAAGTGCCGCCGATGAAGTGCCCGATTTCGCGCATGGTGGTTCCTCCGTAGTCCTGGCAGGCGTGGGGTCGTGGCAGGGAGGTAGAACACCAGGACGCCATGGTCCAGACCGCAACGGGAAATGGCTGGGCAAACGGCTCTGCAGATTCCGGTTTCAGACATCGCGAACGCGATGGCACCGTTGGCGCATTCAGTTTTCGTTAACAAAGTCGCGGTAGATTTTGTGTCGTCGTCGCGCCTACCGGCATCACCAGCGGCGCCCGGAGACGCGCCGTGACCCCTGCGACCTCGCGGTCCCTGTTCTTCGATCGCACGATAGGCCGGCGCCTTTACTTGATCGTCTTGACCATGGCGTTAGGCGTGCTTGGCATCCTGGCGTTCTCGGCCGACCAAACGCGCCAGGCCCTGTGGGCGGCAAAAGGGACTGAAACCAGACATTTGGTTGAAACCGCTTATTCGCTGGTGGCCAACTCCATGGCGCGCGCGCAGGCGGGTGAAATGACGGAGCAGGCAGCCCAGCAACAGGCGCTCGCCCGGCTGTCGCGTCTCCGTTACGAGAAAGATCAGTATTTTTGGGTGAATGACATGTCGGGCACGATGTTGATGCACCCGACCTCGCCGAAGCTGAATGGAACCAATGTATTAGGCATGCGAGATGCAGCCGGAGCGCCGCTGTTCAAGGACATGATCGACGTCGTGTCCAGCCAGGGCGGAGGCCTGTATCGTTACTACTGGCCACCGGATGTCACTGCCCAGCTCAAGCAAAGCTACGTCAAGGGAATCAGCGGTTGGAACTGGGTCATCGGCAGCGGCGTGTATGTCGGCGACGTCACCGCCACAATCCACGGGGTTGTTTTGCGGACCGCCGGTATCGGCGGAGCCGCGCTGCTTGTCACGCTTCTGCTGGCCGCCGTAATGGCACGCCGCATTACGAAGCCGATCACGGCGCTGACCGGCGCGATGCGGCAGTTGGCGACAGGTGATTTGACAGTCGAGGTGCCGTCGCAAGCGCGCCGCGACGAACTTGGTGCCATGGCCGCGGCGCTGGTCGTATTCAAGGAAAGCATGTCCAAATCGCAACGCGTCGCGTTGGACGAGCAACAACAGCAGGCTCAGGAGCATCAACAGGCTGCCCTGGTCGCCATGGCAGAGGCAGTTGAAATCGAGGCCGGCCGAGCATTGGCCCAGATGCACGAGAAAACCTCGGCCATGGCAGGTACGGCAAGCGAAATGAGTGGGTCCGCGGCACGGACCGCGCGTGCCGCGGAAGGCGCCGGCGCCGCCGCTGAGTACGCCAGGACCACATCGCAGACCGTAGCCGATGCCGCCGAATCCTTGGCTAAGGCGATCACTGAAATCGGCACCCAGGTCAGCCTTTCTGCAGATGCAGCCACCCACGCCGTGGCGGCCGGCCGCGAGACCCGTGAAACTATAGAAGCGTTGAATGGCCAAGTCGCTCGGATCGGTGCCGTGGTCGACATGATCAGGGACATCGCGGGAAAAACCAATCTGCTGGCGCTGAATGCGACGATCGAGGCGGCGCGGGCGGGCCATGCAGGCAAGGGTTTCGCGGTGGTTGCCGGCGAAGTGAAGTCGCTCGCCACACAGACAGCGCGCGCCACCCGGGACATTGCCGAGCACATCAATGAAGTGCGGGCCGCAACGAGTGCAGCGGTTACCGCCGTTGCGCGGATCGAGCATAAAATCGGCTTGATCGACGACATTTCAGGCGGGGTGTCTGCAGCGGTCGAGAAGCAGGCGGCCGCGACCATAGGAATCGCGTTCAACGTTGCGGAAACCGCGTCGGCGGCGAACGATATGAGCGGCCGCGTAACGGAGGTTTCCGCCGAGGCGGAACAGACCGAGGAATATGCGCGGTCGGTACGGGAGAACGCTTCGGCGCTGGAAGTCGCGATGGCCGAACTCCGCCACGCGGTTATCAAGGTCGTCCGAACCTCGGCCGACGAAGTCAATCGCCGCGATAGCCCACGTTATCCGGTCGATCTGCCCTGCCGATTGAGCGCAGCCGGCGTGGTGCAAGCGGCCAGATTGATCGACCTTTCGGAGACAGGCGCCCAGATCTGCGACGCACCGTCGCTGGCGCTCGAAATCTCGCGGGACCGTCTTGCTGGAGGGTGTGGCGGTGCCGCTGCCGTTCGTGGTCCGCGATACTGACAATAAAGGGCGGTTGCACGTGGAGTTCGAAACGACCGAACCGGCTCGGTCGGCGGTCAGCCAACTGCTCGGGCGCTTCCAGCAAAGCCACGCAGCCTGAGGGGCCGTTACCTGATTAATTCACCAAGGAGTATTAGGCTGTGGCACTGATGACATGGACGGATAAGCTGAGCGTCGGCGTCGGCGTGATTGACGACGACCACAAGAAGCTCGTCGGCATGGTCAACGAACTCTACGATGCGATGCAGGCTGGACACGGCAAGGAGAAACTGGGCCGCATCCTCGACGAGCTGGTGAAGTACACCAAGTTCCATTTCGCTCGGGAAGAGAAGTTTTTTGCTGAGACGGGGTATCCGGCTGCCGGCCCGCATAAGCAGCAACATGAGGCGCTGACCCGTCAGGTGCTGGACGTGCAGAAAAAGTACAACGCCGGGGCCACCGCCACGCTATCGGTCGATGTCATGCAGTTCCTGAAGAACTGGCTGATCAGCCACATCCAGGGCAGCGATCAGAGTTATCGGCCGCATCTGAATGCCAAAGGCATCCACTGATCGTTCGCGAGCCGATTGCGGCCCGAAACGAGCGCAGCGAGCCGCTTCGGCCGTCCGCCAATTTGGTCCCGTTGCTCGCTTTTCGCCGGGGCCCGGATGGAGGTTCGCGTATCGCTTGCCTCTTCGCGTCCAGGCCGCTAACCGTGCGGCCTCGCGGGCATAAGATATGCCGCGTCGCAAACAGGAGACACACATGGCTTACAGGGTCGCGGTTGTAGGCGCCACAGGGGCGGTCGGACGCGAGATCATCAAAACCCTGGCGGAGCGTAACTTCCCGGCGTCGGAAGTCATCGCCCTCGCGTCCGGTCGTTCGACCGGTTCAGAAATCTCCTTCGGCGAGAAAAAGGTCCTGACTGTCCGCAATCTGGACACGTTCGACTTTAGCGGCTGCGATATCGGCCTGTTCAGCCCCGGCGCTGCTGTCTCTGCCGTCCATGCCCCTCGCGCCGCCGAGGCCGGCTGCATCGTGATCGACAACACCAGCCATTTCCGTATGGACGCCGACGTTCCGTTGGTCGTGCCGGAGGTGAACCCGGAAGCCCTGCGCAGCTTCAGGAAGCGCAACATCATCGCCAATCCGAACTGCTCCACCATCCAGATGGTGGTCGCACTGAAGCCGCTGCACGATGAGTTCAAGATCAAGCGTATCGTCGTCGCGACCTACCAGTCCGTCTCGGGCGCCGGGAAGGAAGGCATGGACGAGTTGTTTAACCACACGAAGTCATCCTTCGTGTTTGAGCAGAGCCCGCCCGAGCAGTTCACCAAGGAAATCGCCTTCAACTGCATCCCGCACATCGACAAGTTCATGGACGACGGCGCCACCAAGGAAGAGTGGAAGATGATGGTCGAGACGCAGAAGATTCTCGACCCTGCCATCGCCGTGCATGCGACCTGCGTACGCGTCCCGGTGTTCATCGGCCACGGCGAAGCGGTAAACGTCGAGTTCGAGCAGCCGGTTACCGCCGGCGAAGCCAGAGCGGCTTTACGCGACGCACCGGGCGTGGAGGTTGTCGATGTCCGAGAGGACGGCGGCTACGTCACCCCGCTGGAATGCGCCGGTGAGGACGCCGTGTTCGTCAGCCGTATCCGCAAGGACCCGACGGTAGCGAACGGTCTGTCGTTCTGGTGTGTCTCTGACAACCTCCGGAAAGGCGCTGCCCTGAACGCCGTGCAGATCGCGGAGACGATGATCGCGATGAACCTGCTGGTGAAGAAGGCGGCATAAGAGCCGGAGAACGGCGATCCACGGTTTCGCGTGGATGGATTTGCGGATGTCCGGCCCGCAGGCGCGATGACCGGAAAACGGCCGCCGGCTGAGGGTCGGGGCGTAGCCGTTCTGCTTTCTACCTTCAATGGCGAGCAGTATCTGGCTGAGCAGCTCGCGAGCTTCACCACGCAGACGTACACGAATTGGCAGCTTTATTGGCGCGACGACGGTTCCTCCGACGGGACCGTCCCGCAGATGGAGATTTTCGCCGCTGGCGAAGGGGCTGGACGGTGCGTCAACTACCCCGAGGGCGGCCGCTTGCGGGCCACAGGCAGCTTTCTGGCCTTGCTCCACCTGGCTCTCACCGGACCGGCGTGGTTTTTCGCGTTTTCCGATCAGGACGATGTGTGGCTACCGGAAAAGCTCTCCCATGGCGTGGCGGCGCTTTCTGATCTGCCTCCAAGCCGGCCGGGACTTTACTTCTGTGCGCGAGCGCTGGTCGATGCCGCGCTTGCTCCTGTCGGCCAAGTGCTTGCCCCGCGCCGCGCGCCGGGATTTCCCACTGCGCTCACCCAAAATCTGGCGCCTGGTTGCTGCATGATGCTGAACCGAGCTGCGGCCGAGCTGATCGATGCGACCCCGGTGCCGGAGGGAACTTGGCACGATTGGTGGGCTTATATCGTCGTGGCGGCGCACGGGGGAACTGTCATCGCCGGAGACGCACCGGACATCATGTATCGCCAGCACAGTGCAAACCTCGTCGGTGAACCGCTGGGTTTTTGGAGCCGAACCCTGGGCGCCGCCCGACGCGGCCGTAGCCCATTTATGACCATATTCTGGCGCCACATCGCAGCCCTACAGTCCGGTCCGGTCCCGCTGCCGGAGGCCACGCGCGAACTGCTCATGGTAATTGATGGCACGAACCAAGGCGGGTTTCTTGCCCGCCTCAGGGTCCTGTGGCTGCCAGGGTTCGTCCGGCAAACCTGGGCGGAAACGTTGTTGTTCCGCCTTTGGTTCTTGCTGGGTTGACGGTTAGGCCAGATTAGCGCCGGAAGTCGGCACCTTTGCGCTCAACCGTGCGGACCATACCCTTCCAGTCCTCCAGGCCATAGGCCTCGGTTGGGCTGTACCTTCTTCATCCGCTCGGCGGCCTTCTGCTGAACGTACTCGTCGATCATCATCGGCGGTTCGTCCAACTGGCGAGCGATTAGTTCCAGCTCGCAAGCCCGTTCCAGCATGTAGAGGCGCATCATCGCGCCATGGATCGTCTCACCCCAGGTGAGCAGACCGTGGTTCAGCAGCACGACACAGCTGCCGTTCTTACAGGTTCTGCCGAGCGCCTCGCATTCGTCGACCGAGGCCGGCACGCCGTAGTCGTGATAGACGACGTCGTCGATCACGTGCAGCAAATCCTGGCTGATCGGGCGCAGTCCTTTGCGCAGCAGCGACACGCCGGCGCCCGCGCGGGTGTGCGTGTGCAGCACACAGTTTGCATCCGGCCGGGCCTTGTATACACCGCTGTGGATGGTGAACCCGGCATTGTTGTAACTGCCGCCCGACGACAGGACATTCCCGCCCATGTCCATCTTGACGAGAGAGGACGCGGTGATCTCGTCGAACGTCTCGCCATAGTTGTTGATCAGGAAGTGGTCCGGCTCGCCTGGGACACGCGCCGACATGTGCGTGTTGATTCCATCGGTCCAGTTGAAGTGGTGGATGACGTGATAAAGCGCTGCGAGTTCGCAGCGGGTATGCCATTCGGCGTCGGATATTCCTTGCCGTAGTTGCAAAGCGGCTGACATCTGATGATCTTCTCCATCTTTCCGCGACAATAGGCGCTCATGCTGATCGTCTTGGCGGGATCGCGCAAGGTTTTGGCGGTGATGGAAGCTCTTTAACCTGATTTTTGGCGCTCGGTTGATCAGCACCGCGGTTACCAACCTCCGGTCTCTTGACCCCTCCGAACGCGCGGTCTACCGGCTGGTAACCGATCGACGAGGACCCGACGGTGAACGCCTTCAGTTTTCCGCCCCCGCCGCCTTCGCCTGAGGCTGAAGCGCTGCGCCTGGAGGTCCGCGACTTCCTGCGCACCGAGCTGGCGGATCGCAAGCCGGTGGAGAAGGCTGAATCCTGGACCGGGATGGACGCGAGCTTCAGCCGCAAGATGGGCCAGCGCGGCTGGATCGGCATGACCTGGCCGAAGCAGTATGGTGGCCATGAGCGCTCCTCTCTGGAACGCTACGTGGTGCTGGAGGAAATGCTCGCTGCCGGTGCCCCTGTCGCGCTGCACTGGATCGCCGATCGTCAGTCCGGTCCTTTGATCCTTCGCGTCGGCACCGACGAACAAAAGACAATCCTGCCGAAGATCGCCGCCGGCGAGGCGTTTTTCTGCATCGGCATGAGCGAGCCCGACGTGGGCTCCGACCTTGCCTCCGTGCGCACCCGAGCGGCCAAGGTTCAGGGTGGGTATCTGGTCAACGGCACGAAGGTCTGGACCAGCTTCGCGCACAAATCACACTACATGATCCTGTTTTGTCGCACCGGCCCGGCGGAGGCCCGGGCAACGGACCGCCACGGAGGCGTCAGCCAGTTCCTGGTCGACCTGCATAACACCCCGGGCATTACGATCCGGCCGATCATCGCCATGACCGGCGAGCATCATTTCAACGAGGTCGTATTCACTGATGCCTTTCTTCCCGACGGCGCGTTGCTCGGACGTGAAGGCGACGGCTGGAATCAGGTCACCAGTGAGCTTGCCTTTGAGCGCAGCGGGCCGGAGCGGTTCCTGTCGTCGTTCGTGCTGTTCACCGAATTGATCCGTGCTCTCGGCCGCTGATCCGTCCGACGCGGGCGCTATCGCGATTGGTCGGCTCACCGCGCATTCATGACACTGCGGCGCATGTCCTGGTCCGTCGCCGGTATGTTGCAGGCGGGCGAGAACCCGGCGTTGCAGGCCGCTCTGGTGAAGGACCTGGGCGCCCTGGTGGAGCAGGAAATCCCGGAAATCGCTCGCCAGTTGGTTGACCAGGAGCCTGACGCGAAATCCACGCAGGCGTTCGCGGCGGTGCTCGCCCACACGATGATGCATGCGCCCTCGTTCTCGCTGCGCGGCGGCGCTCGGGAAATCCTGCGCGGGATTATCGCCCGCGGCCTGGGCCTTCGATAGCGGCGGGTCAGCCGGGGCGTGAAGGCGGCAGGTTGGGTTTGGACATGGATCCGAAAAGGACACCGACAATGACCGACAAGGTGCTGTACCAACAGGACGGTCAGATCGTCACCATCACGCTGAATGATCCGGCTCTCCGCAATCCGATCTCGGAACTGAGACCGTGGACGCCATCGTCGGTGCCATCGAGCGGCTCAATCAGGACAATACGGCGCGTGTCGCCATTCTGACCGGGGCAGGAAGCGCGTTCAGCTCAGGCGGCGATCTGCGGGCCATGCAGAAGGCGTTCGAGACGCGCGCGGAAAAACCGGCGTTGACGACGCAGTATTATAAGTTCGGTATTCAGCGCATTCCTTTGGCGTTCGAGAAGCTGGACGTGCCGATCATCGCCGCCGTGAACGGGCCGGCGATCGGCGCCGGGTTGGATTTGGCTTGCATGTGTGACATGCGGGTAGCCGGTGAGAGCGCCCGGTTCGCCGAAAGTTTCGTCAAGGTTGGGATCGTTCCGGGTGATGGCGGCGCGTGGTTGCTGCCTCGGGTCGTCGGCTACTCGAAAGCTTGCGAGATGGCGTTTACCGGGGACATGTTGAACGCGCAGGAGGCTTTGGCGTGTGGATTGGTATCTCGAGTGGTGCCCGATGCGGAACTGCTTGACGCGGCGAGGGTATTGGCCGACCGCATTGCCGTCAATCCGCCATATGCGGTGCGGATGGCAAAGCGCTTGCTGATCGAAGGGCGTCACTCGCGGCTGGATACGTTGCTGGAATTATCGGCGAGCTTGCAGGCGCTGACGCATGCGACAGCGGATCACCGGGAGGCGGTCAATGCGTTCCTGGAGAAGCGGAAGCCGGAGTTCAAGGGGGACTGAGAGCCGGTACCGTGTGCATTGTGAAGACACGGTGGGATCGTTACGAGAATTGTCGCGCCGCGTTAGTCGAATATTAACCAATACGCGCTTTTTGTGTTGGCTGAGACTATGGTTGTTGCGCTTTCGGTGCTTTTCTGTCGTAACCCTCGGCCTGTTTCATTTACGTTGGTCGTCCGGAAAGGAAGGAGCCGTCGGCGTTGGCCGGCCCAATCATGCAAAAGCCATCCCGGTGTCCGTTACCGCACCACCACGGTTTCCTAAGCCATGTAACGACTAAGTCATTCTTTCCCGGTCAGCGGCCGTGATGCTCACGCTTGCGTCGGAGCCGAAGCGGGTGCATTTCAGCCTTCGAAACTATGCAACGGTCGCGTTCATTCTGATCGCGCTGGTGCCACCTCTTCTCGTTCTAACCGTTCTCTGGATTTGGCCCATTGCCGGCCTGACTGCGGATCGAACAGCCATGGCCGCTCGGGACTACACCGATATGTGGGCCGCAGGCCGCTTCGTCACGGTCGGCAACTATGACGCATTGTTTGACAAGGCTGCGTTCAATGCCGGTCTGAAGGCAATGTTCGGCGCGGGCTTTCCGGATCAGATGTGGCCCTATCCGCCTCCGATACTGCTGCTCGCCGTGCCGCTCTCGGCGCTCGCCCTAGCCCCTGGATTCTTGCTCTATACTGTCGGCTCGATGAGCCTGTTGTGGCTCGTGTTGCGCCTTGGCGACCTGACGAAAATCGAATGCTGGGCGGTCCTTTTAAGTCCAGCGGTGGCCGAAAATGCGCTCGCGGGGCAGAACGGGGCACTGACCGGAGCCTTCCTGCTTGGTGGCCTGTTGCTTGCTGATCGCCGTCCGGTGCTGGCAGGCGTCATGCTTGGTGCGTTGATGGTCAAGCCTCAGCTTGGGATGTTGGCGCCGGTCTGCCTTCTGGCATCGCGCAACTGGCGCGCTCTCGCGGCAATGGCCGCTTCGGCGATCCTGATGATCGCGCTGTCGGGCGCTGTGTTCGGCTTCGACAAATGGGTTGGGTTTTTCCGCTACACGCAGCCCATGGTGAGCGCGGTGCTGCAGACACCTTGGCAAGGGCTGACTTGGCAGCGAATATTCGCCAGTCCATTGATGGCGGCGCGATCAATGGGTGCAGACCTACCGGTCGCTTGCTCTTTTCAGGCCGGAATTTCTCTGCTGAGCGTCGCGGCTGCCTGGCGGATTTGGCGTGCGCCTACGGCCGATCCCGTCATCCGGGCATCGCTTTCTGGACTGCTGGCTTTGATCGCTGCGCCCTGGGTCCACACTTACGACATGATCCCCCTGTCGGTTGCAGTCGCTGTCCTGGCTGCCGGCGCTTCTCGCGAGGCCGGCGTGTTACTCGGCTTTGCGTGGTTCTGGCCGGGAGTCGTTACGATAGTACCGATCCCAATGTCATTGACTGTGGCAAGCATAGCAGGCGTTGGATGGCTGGCACGGAAACGTGTCTAGGCAAATTCCGATTGGATACGTAACGTTCTTGCTTGAAGGAGGCGGAGCCCGAGTGTTCGGGCAAAAAAGCGCTTCGTGAAGAACGCAGTTGACCCAAATATATCCACAAGCATGGGTGGCATCGCCATCAGATCAGCGGCCCAAAATTCTCCGTCAAACCGTGAGGAAAAAGCGTATGCATTAACGTTTGCTTAATTGAACGGTGGGATATGTTCAAACCCGCCCGTCGAGGTTGCCAGGTTTGGTCCTTGCCGGCGCTACCGGCTTGATCGGCAGACTGATGGATAAACCCGTCCGGACCTTTGGCCGGCACATGAGTAAGAAAGGAATCAATCGATGTTCGCATACATGTTCGCCTTGCTGGAGCGCGTAAAGGTCGACCGCAAGGGCGTGACCGCCTTGGAGTATGGCGTGATTGCCGCGGCCATCATCGTGGCGATCGCTACGGTTGTAGGAACCTTGGGCACAAGCATCTCGGGTAAATTTCAAGCGGTTGCCACCGCGCTGTAGCAGGTCAACGCCAATGCAAAGAACCGGCTTGAGGGCGAAACAAAGCTGACTTCGAGCAGGTTCTTTGAGCTGGTTGAACAACTGACTGGGATTACTCAGCGCAGGTCGTGTGTGCGAGCTGACAGATCTCCAGCATCGTATGAACTAGGAGGTGTGGACCAATGCTACTTCACCATTTTGTTCTTGTAAGGCAGTTGATAAACGACCGTAAGGGTGTAACCGCGTTGGAATATGGCGTGATCGCCGCAGCCATTATTGTGGCGATCGCGACTGTCGTCGGCACCCTCGGCACGACACTCAGCACGACGTTTACGAATATTTCCAATGCAGTGTGATTGCGGCCAAAGTGGCGCTGAGCAGCTAGAAACGCATTTTGACTAGTTCGAAGCTAAAGCCGAGGTTAAGAACGGAGCGACGCATGTCTTTGCTGTTCCTGCTCTCGGCTTCCGCGCTTCTGCTGACAGCGGCGTGGAACGACATCGCCACCCGGCTCATCCCGGATGCCATCAGCCTGTGGCTTCTTGCGATCGGGGCGCTGACACGACTTCTCGAGGGACATCCATCAGATCTAGCCTTCTCCGTGGGGACCGCGCTGCTGCTTTTGAGTTTACTGCTGACACTGTACTCGCGCGGGCTGATCGGCGGCGGAGACGTCAAAATCATGACGGCGCTCGCGGTTGGTCTGTCGCCATTGGATTGCTACCGCTTCATCGTTGCTACCGCGATCGCCGGCGGTTTGCTGGGGATCATCTATCTCGTGCTTTCGCGCAGGTTGCCACCCATGCATCGTGTCAAGGGGATCTCGTTACTTAGCCGTGTTGCCATTCTGGAACTTCAACGTATCCGCCGGCGTGGATCGCTGCCCTACGGCGTGGCAATCGCAGCCGGAGGCACTTTTGTGTTGCTTCACACTGGGGGCTCGTAGACCATGCCGCTCCGTCTCGCTCTAGTCAGCCTCCTCTTGTTCACTGGACTTGGTCTGGGCCTTGTCGGCTATTTGGCAACCAGGCCCCCAACGACCGTGAGCAGCGTGTCCGTTCCCGAGGCGCCTCCGGCACCGCTGATGATTGACGTTTTCGCCGCGGCCCGTGGGTTGCCGGCCGGCACGTTGATTAAGCCTGCCGACTTCACGCCGCACCCCGTCCCTTCGGGAAGCGTGCCTCAAGGCGCGTTGACCGATAGCCCAGAGACTCGGGCCGGGCTGAGTGGCGCCTTGCTTCGCCGCTACCTCGACGCGGGCAGCATCCTGATGGCGGGAGACGTCCTGCAGCCGCGGGACCGTGGATTTCTGGCTGCCGTGTTGGCCCCCGGAAGCCGCGCCATCTCTGTTGGTGTCGATGCGATTACCGGGAACGGCGGCCTGATCTGGCCTGGTGATCGGGTGGACGTGATCCTGACCCAGGAAATGGGCGAGAAAGAGACGCGGCTCTCGCGCCGGTTCGTCGCGGAGATGGTGTTGAGCGACGTGCGCGTCGTGGCGGTCGATCAAAGTATCATTCAAGGCGCCGTCACGACACTCGATAACGCCACCGGCCGTCTGGCCCGAACGGTCACGCTGGAAGTGACCCCGCAGCAAGCGGAGAAGGCGGCCGTCGCCGATCGCCTCGGCAAGCTCACTCTGGCCATCCGCGCGGCGGATGGAGCGATGGAAGCAGGGGGTCCGCGGGGACTGACCTACGGCGGTGACGTCTCCGCCGCTCTTGCCGACACACCGGTCGTGGCCGCCACCCATATGCAAGTGATCGAAGGAAAGGATGCGCGCGACGTCACCTTCCAGCGAGACACTGCGTCCGCCGCCTTGCAACCGAAATGAGAAATTTCAGCCAATGCTGATCAACGGTCCCGAGCCAGTGGTTACGACCGCCCCTGAGGCTACGCAGGTCAGAGATTCGTCGCAGGCGAGGCTCCCCTGCCTCGCCTTCGTCGCCGACGACGAAACCGAGGCGGCGCTACGCACCGGGCTGTTGAACATCGTCGAAGGTGTCGAGGTGCGAGAGGGAACCATCCTTCATGCCATCAAGCACCTGACCAAAAATCCGACCCCCCGAGCTTTGATCGTGGACATCTCGAAGGTGGCCAGTCCATTGGCGGAACTGGACAACCTTGCCCGGGTCTGCACCCCAGACGTCAAACTGATGGTCGTCGGGGAAGATGAGAATATCAGCTTCTATCGCGAGCTCCGCAACATGGGCGTCGCCGAGTACATGCACAAACCGCTGACCCGGAGTACCGTCACCCGAGTGTTCGCGCCGCAGATCGCGGGTGCTGCCATCAACGCGAGCGTGGCGCGCGGCGGCAGCGTGATCGCGGTATGCGGCGCACGTGGCGGGGTCGGTGCAACGACCGTCGCGGTCAATCTTGCATTGCAACTTGCCGGATCAACCCGCGGACATGTCGCCCTGCTCGACCTTCAGTTGCAGAAAGGCACGACGGCGCTGATGCTCGGCGTCAAGCCGGTCAGCGGGCTGCGCATCGCGCTCGAGCAACCGGAGCGCGCGGATGCACTCTTTCTCGACCGAGTGTGCCTGGAGATCAATGAACGCTTGCGGCTGGTCGCCGCCGAGGAGGGGATCGACGAGATCATCTCGCCCACCTCGGACGGAATACTGGGTGTCATGGACCTGCTGCGCAAACGATTCAATTATGTGGTCATTGACGCGCCTGCGCCCGACACGCTCACCGGCATCGAAGCAATGCGACTGGCGCGTCACCTGTTGGTGGTAATGACGCCGGATCTCGCCAGTGTGCGCGACGCCGACCGCCTGCGTCAGTTGGCTACGCGGCTGAATATCGGGACCACCACGGTCGTGCTGAACCGGCTCGGTATGCCGGGCGGCTTGACCATGCCGATGATCGAGGGCCTCGGCCAGAAGCCTGGCATCCAAATCCCGGAGCTTGGTCGCCAGTTGGCCCGGGCGGCAAATTTGGGCAAGCCCGCGTTGAATGACTGCACTCCATTCAGGAAGGCGATCGCTTTGCTGGCGCAGGACGTGTCCGGGGCGGCGCAAAACCGGCCGTCACGCTCGGGCATCCACGGGCTCTTCGGCATGGCATTCGGCCGATGAAACCGTTCGGTCGCCGCGAGGAGGAAACGCGCGTGGTGGAGCTCGTTACTCCATCACTGCGCAAGACTGCCGACCCGGTGATTGCAATGGCCGCGCCGGTTGCCGGCCTCCAGCTTCAGCTCCGTGCCAAGATTATGGAACAGCTCGATCCAGCCGCGATCTCCCGAATGACGCCCGACGCCCTGCGCACCGAGCTGGAGCCGGTCATTCACCAGATCGCGACACAGGAACGGGTACAGCTTACGGCGAAAGACCAGGCACGCCTGGCGCAGGAACTGACCGACGACATGGTCGGTTTCGGGCCGCTGGAGCCGCTGCTTCGCGATGATACCATCAGCGACATCATGGTGAACGGGCCTGACGCGATTTTCGTCGAGAGACGCGGCAAATTGCAGAAATCCCATGTGCGTTTCCGTGATGCGGAACATGCCGCCATGGTGGCCCAGAAGATGGTCGCAACAATCGGCCGCCGGGTCGACAAATCGAGCCCGCTGTGTGACGCCCGCCTTCCCGACGGAAGCCGCGTCAACGTGATCTTTCCGCCACTGGCGCTGGATGGCCCCTGCATCTCGATACGCAAGTTTACCAAAAAGAAGCTCGACTTCGCCGCCATGGTGGAAAACGGCAGCATGATCCCCGCCGTCGCGCGCCTGCTGGAGATCGCGGCCCGATCAAGATGCAACATCTTGATCTCGGGCGGCACGGGATCCGGCAAGACCACACTGCTGAACGCCCTGAGCCGGATGATTTCCGCCGACGAGCGCGTCGTGACGATCGAGGACGCGGCGGAGCTCCAGTTGCAGCAGCCGCATGTCGTTCGGCTGGAAACTCGCACCGCCAATCTGGAAGGCCGGGGCGAGATCAACCAGCGAGAGTTGCTGCGCAATGCGCTGCGTATGCGGCCTGACCGCATCATCGTGGGCGAGGTCCGCGGTACCGAGGCCTATGACATGCTGCAGGCAATGAATACCGGCCACGATGGCTCGATCAGCACGGTTCACGCCAACACCACCCGTGACGCCGCTAGCCGGATTGAGAACATGGTGCAGATGGCAACTGTGAACCTGCCGGCGCGGGCCGTGCGTACACAGATCGTCAGCGCTGTGGACTTGATCATCCAAATTGAGCGGATGCGGGATGGAGTGCGCCGGATCTCGCAGATTTCCGATGTGTGCGGAATGGAAGGCGAGGTCATAACCATGAATGACGTCGTGTCTTTCGAATATGAAGGTGAGAACGCGAGTGGGACGGTCGTGGGCCGCTACCACACGGCTGCGGCACGCCCCTCTTTCTCTGCAAGGCTCAATTATTTCGGGCTGGAAAATGCCTGGATGGAAGCGGTCCGGACCTTGTGATGCTGACGCCGCTAGCCCTGGCCACGATCTTTCTGCTTCTAGCGGCGCTGGCGAGCGCCACGATGCTGGTTCAGGATCTCGACGCGGGCCGTTTGCGCCAGCGGATCCGGTTAGTTCAGACCCGGACGACGGATCAGGCGCTGGTGGTCGAGCGGGCGCCTGCTATTCGATCGGCCGCCCGTCGCGGCAAGCAGATCGAGCGGCTTATGTATCTGCTGCAGTTCAATCCGGCCATACCGCAGCAGAATATTGTTCCCTGGAGGCTGGTGATAGCGACTGCCCTGGGCGTCGCCTTGGCGGGTTTCTTCTACAGCAGAGCATTGATCGGCTGGCCGCTTGCCGCCGTCATCATGCCGGTTGAAGCCTTCTTCACCGCCTGGTGCATATTTGGCTGGCAGCGGGCACGCTTCCAGAAAGCACTTCTGGAACAGATCCCGGAGGTAATGGCCCTGATCTGCCGCGCGGTTGCCTCCGGCATACCGTTAACGGAGGCCTTGCGTAGCGTTGCGCGGGAAGCGGACAGTTTCACGCGAGGAGTTTGCCAGTGTTGCCAGCGAGGTAGCCATTGGACAGCCGCTTGAAGGCGCGCTGTGGAAGCTGCACGAGCGTGCCGGGCTGCCTGAGTATGCGTTCTTCGCAGTAACCATTGGACTTCAGGCGCAGACCGGCGGCAGCCTCGTGGAGACCCTCCAGAACCTGCAGGATTTGGTTCGCAAGCGGGTGGCGCTTTCAAAGCGGGGCAAGGCGCTGGCGGCGGAAGCCAGGATGTCCGCGACAATTCTTTCGGCACTTCCATTTGTTGCTGGGGCCGGGCTGGCTTTTCTGCGGCCGGGATTTCTTGACTTTTTCTTCTATACCCCCACCGGCAACAGGCTGCTGCTGATTGGCTTTGGTCTGCTGGGCACCGGAATGCTCGTCATGCGTCAGCTGATTCGTCGGAGCCTCGCCCCTTGACCCAACCCCAACTCTTTGTGTTGGTCTCCGTCGGAGGCAGCATCCTGGCACTGGTCGTCGCCGCTTGTCTGATGATTTTCCGCGGCGCCGAGGATCAGGAGACCGCACGCCGGATCAGCGGTCTCCGTCAAGGCAGCGTAGTGCAGGCACCGGTGTCGCTCTACAGCTCGGTTCCTCTGTTGTTATTGGCGCGGCTTGGCAGGGCGATGCATAACCGGATGCTCTCGATCCGTGATGCCGAAGCACTATCGAAAAACTTGGCCGCGGCTGGGCTGGAGCCATCGAAGACGATACCAATCTTTCTTGGTATCAAACTCACCTGCCTGCTCGTCGTCCCGGCGATCGTCTATGCCGGCGCCGTTTTCCTCGGCTATCCTACCGGCAAGCAGGTTCTATACGCCGGGCTGTCGCTGATCGTTGGTATCATGCTGCCGAACTGGATCTTGGCGTTGATCCGCGGGCCCTATCAAAAGGCCCTCCGGCGCGGGATCCCCGACGCGCTGGATCTAATGGTCGTGTGCGCCGAAGCGGGGCTGGGGCTTAAATCGACAGTCAATCGCGTAGCACACGAAATGAAGCAATCGAACCGTGCCGTCGGCCTGGAGTTCTCCCTTCTGACGTATGAGATGCGAATCATGCCTGATCGCAGGATCGCGCTTACTAATCTTGGCGAACGTTCGGGGCAGCCCGCGCTTAAACGTCTCGCCGGCACCATCGCTCAGACGCTGAAGTACGGCACCCCGCTTGGGCAAGCACTGCGAACCCTGGCTGCTGAGATGCGCAACGAACGCATCATCCAGTTCGAGGAAAGAGCCAGCAGGCTTCCAGCATTACTCGTATTGCCGATGATACTGTTCATCTTGCCTTGCCTCTTCATCATTCTGATGGGGCAGCCTGTCAGCCAGTTAATGGGCACACTCGGCGGTATGAAATGACAGCTGCCACTACGGCAGTTTGCGAACGTCAGGCGACGACGACGTCAGGGCCTGGGTGACTTTCAAGAGATCGTCATCCGATAGCTGATTGCCCAAAAGTTGTCGCGATCGCCCGCTATCCCGGCGGCAGAATAAAGAATCCCCAGATTGCCTCGGACTCGTGACGGAACGGTTTCAGCCTTTTGCAGCGGCGACAATGTCTCCAGCGCCGGCTGAATCCGTCCCTCCAACATCATCGATACAGCAAGATCATTCTTGGTGGTCGCATCGTCGGGCGACTTGGCAAGCACCTGCCGATAGAGCGTCTGCGCCGCGGTGTGCCGCCCTTGCAGATCGAGCGCCACGGCCTTATCGACAAGCGCTGCGGCGTCGTTCGGCTTGACCAGCAGAAGCTGGTCGAAGCCGGCCGCGGCTTGTTCCGATTCGCCAGACACAAGATTGATCAGGGCCAACGCCCGAAGCAGATCCGGCTGAGAAGCTGTGGAACGTAGTCTGGTGGTCAGCATCTCTCGCGCCTGTGCGACCTTGCCACTCCGGGCGAGCGCATCGGCGCAGCGTAGCTGGAGAGCAATGTCTGACGTTTGGTCTGCCGCCGCTTGGGTATACATCAGGGCGGCAAGATCAGTGTTTCCAGCGGCCTCGGCGGCCTCGGCCACTTGAAGTCGCGCGTCCGTATTCAAGGTCCGTTGATGCGAACCGGCTGGTGACCCACATCCCGCCAACATGCCGCAAGCCGCGATTGATACGAGATGGACCCATGTTGCGCGCGAGGTCATGTTGCCGAACTTTCAATACTCACTGGGGAGGAGGGGCAGACTGCGGCGCCGACTGGACATCCGATGTATTCTCCGATGGCAGCGGATACCGCCTACCTGTCAGCAGTCGTGTCACCCCGGGTGCAGCTTCGGCGCCGAGGCTGCCTTCGTGACCCTTGCCTTCCACCAGATCATGCGGATCGGCGATCATGACCCGTAGGTTCGCGTCATTTGACTTCGCCGAGGGATTCCAGGTGCCTGGCCGATCGATGGGGTCTGTGCAAGCGGCGAGCAATAAGAGAATGACCGTGCAGCCAACGCGGGGCATTGCTTTCCTCATTTCAGAATGAAGCCGGCGTCCAGCGGCCCCGATCCGGGTGACGCCGGCGCCAATTGTCGCCCGAACAAGATGCGATCCAGATCGATCGCGGGCTTGAAATTGTCCATGGGAGTATGCAGCTCCGCCGGGCTCGATGCTGGCCTGACCAAATATGGCGTTACAATGATCACCAGCTCGCTGTCGCCGCGTTGGAAGTCGTTCGACTTGAATAATGCGCCGATGACAGGAATCTCGCCAATGCCGGGCAGCGCATTCGTTGAGTTGAGGCTGGTCTTCTGCAGCAACCCGGCGATCGCGAAGCTCTGGCCGCTGCCCAGCTCGATCGTGGTCTCGGCGCGCCGCACCGTCAGCGCTGGGATGGTCAGGGTGCCGCCGGCGACCGGCACGCTGACGGCGCCGTTGGTGGACAACTGGCTGACCTCTGGACGGACCCGTAGATTAAGGCGGCTCGTGGACAGTACAGTCGGCACCACGGCAAGACTGACACCGAACTGCTTGAACTCAACGGTAATCGTGGTGGCGCCATTGCTGGTGCTGCCGGCGATCGGAATGGGGAACTCGCCGCCAGCCAGGAAGCTGGCGGTTTCGCCCGATTGCGCTGTCAGGTTGGGTTCCGCCAGGATGGTGATGAGTTGGTCAGCCGCCAGCGCGTCAACGACGCCGTTAATATCCCAGTTGCCGGAGGTCACCCCGGCGCCGATCTGGTTCGGGGGAACGGCACCTGCAAACGACCCCAACCCGAGCGGCAACAGCGGCGTGATAAAAGGGTTTGTTGCGGCGGCGCCGGTCCTGAGGCCAAAGCGCCAGGAGTTGGCCCCCAGCGCCTGCCAGTTAAAGCCGAGTTGGCGGGTGATCTGGCGGTCGATTTCAGCGATCCGCACTCGGACGTTGACCTGGAGGCCGCTGAGCACGGTCAACTCGTCGATGACGGTGCTTTTTTCCGCCACGTAACCCCGCGCGATGGCCTCCGCCTGCTGGGCAGCGGCTGCGTTCGGTACCGTGCCGCTGAGAATAAGATCAGTTCCCGCGCCACGCGCCCGCACGTTCGATGCGCCTTGCACCGTCTGCGCGATCATTGCCTGGATTGCTTGCGCTGTCGCCGAGCTGATCGCCGACGTCGGGGCTGGGCCGCCACCAGGCCCGGGCATGGCTGCAGGCTGACTTGCCGAGCCCGGCGTGATGGTGACATCGGTACTGGACGATTGCCGCCCCCGTATCGTTTGTCGCGATCACCGTTGTTCGGCCGGCCGACACGCCCATCAGAAACAGGCTGGTCGGAGAGGCTGGCTGCACCCGGGCGACGTTGGGTTCAGCGGACATCACGGTGGCCGCGGGTTGGGGCAACCGCAATAGCACGCCAGTTCCCGCTTGGACGGTGATCTGACGGGTTTGAGCGGTTGCCGGAGGAGGTTCGGCTTTGGCCGTGGGCGCGCCTGGCAACGCGGCGGGCGCAGGCTGTGCCGTCGTGCCCGTGAGGCTCGTAGGGGCCTGGGCATAAGCCAGGGCAGGGACTAGCCCGCACAGCAGATAAGACGTGGAAAGCAGCCGCGCAGTTCTTGTCATTAGCGAATCTTTGCCCTGGTCATCTTGAGCTGCTGTTGAACGTCGCGTTCCGCTGCCGGAACCAGCTTGGGTGCGACGCGGCGGGGAGCCTGTGATCAGCCGGCACCGGGCTTCCGAGCATTTTGCTGACGTCGGCCTCCAAAAATTTCCGCACCTTGCTCAATTTCCTATTCCGGGCCGTGGGCTGCCGTGCCGGGGGAGGCATTCGGCACGATATCGGTATGACATTCCATTGCAGTCATAATCCATTTCGATACAAGCATTTTCTCGGGTGCCTGGTTTCGCCTGTCGGGAGCGCTTGCGACAGAGAGCATGATATGATCGGAGTTGGCAGATAGGAATGGGAACCTTAGTCGCAATGACCTGACAGCTGCGGAAAGCGTCAGCGAGGACTTGACCCTCCGAGATCGGACTTGAGGCGAGCGTTTCGCGTGTACGAGGATTAATGGTGGGGATTTGGGCGAGGGGATGTCGTCAGATCAGAATGGTATGGTGACGGCTTCGCTCGGTGCATTGAGGGCCGTGCCCCAGAACGGCATAATCATTGTGAAGTTCGGTTGCGACGCGGTGACAGTAAGTGTGCTGGCCCCCGCCGTAATGACAAGGGTGGGGGTTAGACCACCCGCGTAGAGGAACGGGGCAAATGCTTGTTTTTGCGCCGCGGTATAGGGATCAGCCGTGCAGCCTGCGGGAGACTGGCTGCTAATGAGGTCGGTCGAATAACAATTGATCATCACCCCACGAGCGGTCTCGCTTGCCAGCGTGTGGAGCGAATACATTGTGATGCCATAAAGGCCGAGATCAAAGGTACCAAAAAGCAAGAAGCAGAACGGAATGGCGATGAGGCTAAACTCTAGCGCGGTGGTGCCACGCTGATCGCGGCGGATGCACTTCATTTCACTGGACCAATTGCACTATCTGAGATTGCGGCTTTGCCATTGTTGAAGGACAGCCCGTATTATTGAAATTGGCATTGCCTACAAAAGAGACGGCCGACGCAATGAGTTCGGCGCAGCTGGTCGTCGCTGGATTGCCCTGAAAGTCGACGGTAGCATTCGGGAAGTCCATGGCACCACTGAACGTCAGGGAGGAACTGCCGCCCATCTTCACGGTACCAAACTCCGGATCATATATCGCGAGATCGGTCAGCAAATTAGCATATTGTTGCAAAGCCGCCGGAAGTTCGGTCGTCGGCACTGTCGCTTGACCCGCGATATTGAGGCTAGAGGTACCTTTAAAGCTCAGGGACGCTCCCGGGAGCAAAATAAAGGTCACATTGCTATATGTAGTCGTTACATTGCCTTTGAATGTCAACGCGCCTGAGAAAAAATATACTCCGGCGGGCAGTGTTGCCGGCCAGCTACTAATGCTGGAATTCACACACGGTTGGGCTGCAGTGTAGGCAACTGGCGTTGATCCGGAGCAGGTCTTTGCGATGGTCAGGCCGGACATAGCCGTATCGAGCGCAGCGAACGGATTCGCAACTGGCGGGCTATATGCCAACACAGGCGAGCATAAGCTCGCAGCGCCAGCACAACCACCTGACGTCGAGATGGGGCCGGTAACGCTGATGCCGCCTTTGCCGGTGAAGTCGATGGCATTGGAGGCTGTGTCATTCGACGCCATGCCGCATCCGGGCAATGAAACCGTTGGACTTCCCTGAAAGGAAATCTTTCCCTGCGTTGCCAAAACGCACGGATTGGTAACTTGTTTTATGAGAGCAACCGCTTGGACACCGACGGTGATGTTGCCGCTTAAAAAAAGTGACGACAGTAACGGTGGCTGCGTTTGAGAAACCACTGCTCGCACTGCATTGGATGGACTTCCCCCGGTGGTGAAAACGGGAGATGTATAGTTGCCAATGTTGATTGCAACGCTTTGGGTCGTGCCTGTTGGTGGCGTGGTGCAGCGCGATCCTGGGTATGCGGTGTCGCCGGGATTGCAGAAACTGTTCTGCGCGGCAAATTCCTTACCCTGGGAAACACCCCCGGTCGAGCCAGCGGTCAACTGCAAGGCGCCGGCGTAAGCTGCGGCGTCAGCGGCATTTTGAGCCCCCCGCTTGGCCGAGTACCACATTCCGGCTTCGGTGCCGACGCCTACCACTCCGATCAGCGGTATTGCAGCGATAGCGAATATCATCGCCGTCGCCCCTCGACGGCATCGCATGAACGAGTGTACGGCTAAAAACATTGGTAGTCCCTATTGAAACCGTTCCGAGTAATCGATGGTATGGCTCCCCGCGAGCGCGGTCAGGAACGTTGGGGTAAGTGTGATAGTCGTCGAAAACAAAAACCACTTGGGCGACAATGTGCCGTCAGAACACACCGTCGAGGTCGTTCCGCACATGACACTGGTCGTAATGGTGTATCCAGCAATCGTCGGTAGTGTCACCGTCCAGGGTGTTACTGCCGTGTTGATCGCTCCCGTATGGTATTGCGCATAGGCGCCGAGATCGCGTTCGGCTTGATATGCTCCCATATACTGGATCGCGGCAACGACGAGATCGGAAATCGGCAGCAGCAGGCCTACCATCACCGCGGCGATGAGGGCGAACTCTACGGCAGCGACACCGCGCCGATCTGAAGGGACCGGGATCCTGGCAAAGTGCCTGCGTATCTTCATTTCAAAGTGGGGATCTACAATGATATGGCAATAGAAACAAGTCAGAAAAGAAAATTATGTGTTGCGTGATAATTCTGCACCCACGCAATAGTATTAGTCGTTCCTTGGTTCTGGGAGTTTCAGGGGCTTGGTATGAATAACAGGACCGCTACCTTCCTCGCCGACAAACGCCAGCAGGCGCTAAAGACATACAGCTCGCACGCTATCCAGGCGAGATGCTCAAGCATGCTATCGTGTGGATCGGCCTCGTTAACTCGGCGAGTGTCGTCAGGCGGTGCGGCGCAGGGGACGCTGGACCTGCTCGGCGCCTTGCATATCTAATCGGATGCAGGCGTGGTAAATGCTGGCCAGATAGGCGCCCGGGCAGTTTGCCAGACGGCCTGAGGCAACCGAGTAACTGGAACGTTGACTTTTTCTGGAAACATTCAGTTGCTCGTTTTCGCTACCGCCCGCTTCCGGTGCTCCCTTGAGCAGAAAGTCTTCAGGTCAAAAGCGCTGTGTGCGCAGCCCGTATTGCGGTGCGCCGACGCTAACCCCGGTGCCATTACGGATCTCGTAGATTGTATCGCCCGCGTTCAATACATCAAGCCGCACCTCGGTACCAGTGCCAACACCGAGCTTGAGCTTTTGCACCACGGACAGGTTGACCTCGCCGTACCCAGGAAGCGCAATCCCGTTCGGCACAGTGGCCGTGCTCGCGCGCAGGCCGCTGCCCCCGAGGAAGTCCATCGACAGCAGGGTCGGATGATCGGTGTCGCGGTTCATCTTGTAGGAGACGCCAGCCGAACTGGTCCACCGCTGGTCGTGATCAACAGAGATCCAGTGGGAATTAATATAGGCGAGTTCATAGGCCGAGAAGTTGAACTGCGCCGAACTGATGCCGTTGGCGAGCGACGTGGCCCAGCCGAGATTGGCGTATGCGGACCACGGGCCGCTCTCATAGTTCGTGGTTAACTCGCCGCCGTAGATTTGTCGCTCTTGGCGTAACTGAACGCGGTCAGGATGATGGGTGCACCGAATTGCCCGACGTCGCCCTCGTTTGTCGCCTGCTGCAAATACGCGTCGAGGCCGACCTGAAGACCCGGCAGGAGCTTGTTGCGTGATGCCCGGTGTCGAAATAATTCGACCGCGCCGCCTTCACCGGATCGTTCTATGTTACCTCTGGAGCCGCTGTCGTATTTTGGAATGCGCCAATATTGGTCTGTGTGACAGCTTCCAACGGCGGCGGCGCGAAGTAGCGCGCGTAACCGATATGCATGGTGGTGTCCGGCCTCGGTCTCCAGACCATGTTGATGCGCGGGCTGATCTGGTTCTCGTTGGTGGACGCATCGATCTGATCGAATCGCGCGCCGTAGTTGATCGTACAGCTTCGGCAGAATGCGCCACTCGTCCTGTAGATAAATGCCGTACAGCCATCCCGTTTTGCCCGCCGCTTTCTCCGATGGTGATCGGGCCGGGCGCTGTCTGAGTGCCCGCGGCATCGACCGGCAACACGCTTGATGCGGTGTTGAACGAAGCCCGCTCACCCTGGAACAGTACGCCGCCGCGCAGCGTGTGATCGTCCGCTACTTTCCAACTTGAATCTGCTTGGATGCCAGTTGCAAAGTCGGATCGTGTGGCCAGTTGCGAGATGCCATTGAACAGCAGATCGCCCAGAGAGTCGGGCGTGAAGTGCAGGTAGTTGTTGCGGCTAAACAACGCAATCTGCGCATCGATGTCGTCAGTATGTTTTTGCAACGACAATATTCCGAAATTTGCCAACTCCTGCTGGTTTTCATTCAACGCAGCACTGGAAAATGTGCTGATGCCGTTTACGCTCAGCCCGGGCATTGTCGGCTGCCCGGGAGAGTTCGGAATTTGAAATTGACCCGAATAGGCGCCGACCAAGAGGCTGAGCCGCGTGTTCTCGTCGAGGATGCCGGAGACGTGAGCGAAGCCATGAAACTGGTTCGTCGTGTCATGCAGGGCGCCGTAGCTGGAGACCGGATTATCGATGCCACGATCGTTGTGCAGGTAGTCGCCGGTGATGAACCAATCGACAGGTCCGCTGTGGCCACCTTCGGAGAAGCTGGGTTCCAGCCATCCCCAACTGCCTCCATACATCGACAGGGCCAGGCCCGGGCTGGTGAACCCGGTCTTGGTTTGTATGTCGATCACCCCCGCCGTATTGATCCCGTATTGTGCTGGAAGCGACCCGGTCAGCACGGAGACGGAATTGGCCAGCCGCGATTCGAGCGCTTGGCCAAAGAACGAGAGACCCTCCGGAATTTGCACCCCGTCG
Organism: uncultured Alphaproteobacteria bacterium; assembly: GCA_963772355.1. Lineage (GTDB taxonomy): Bacteria > Pseudomonadota > Alphaproteobacteria > Acetobacterales > Acetobacteraceae > Rhodopila. The sequence goes on from CAVYXX010000009.1 coordinate 354,692, forward strand.
ATGCGATATTGCACGTTTGCCATCTCGCCCCGGATGTGGATCTGGCCGAAACTGTCCTGCCAGACGCCAGGCGACTGTAGCACGACCTGGTTCATGTCCGCGTTTGAACCCTGCGGGATCGCTTTCAGCGCCTGTTCGTCAAATTGATACTTCGTCGCGCCTAGACTTGGTTGAATTTGTTGGCGTGCAACATCCAATCGTTTCGACGTGATGTCTATGTCGAGTGGGACGTCTTCGTTGGCTCCGGGATCTGGCTGTGCTGGCGGAGTGGCAAGGACGGGTTGGCCGGATCTGGAGGGGGATGCAATGGCAAACAAAGCAAGCGCGCTCATCGACGCGAGTAGCGAACGCCACGCCTGCATTTCCGTCCCCTCTCCCGCGTCCGCGTTGGGGGCCGCTGCGCGGGCTTATCTGCTTTTGTCTCCTGAGATTAACAATCTGCATTCCCCTGACAAGGCCGGGCGCTGCCCGGACCCGCAAAGGGCCGGCGGCCCTTTGATCCCACTCAGCTTCTTGGGTGCGTTTTGCGCCAGACGGCCAGGAGGGCGGTGTCGTCTACTGCCGTGTAGCGCTGGGTCGTCGACAGGCTGGCGTGCCCCAGCAGGTCCTGGATCGAGCGTAGGTCGCCGCCGCCGGCGAGCAGGTGGGTGGCGAAGGAGTGCCGCAAGGCGTGCGGCGTGGCATGCTCGGGCAGCCCGGCGAGGCGGCGATAGGTTCGAAGCACCTTCTGCGCGACCGCTGGATCGAGGCGCTTGCCGCGGGCACCCAGGAACAGGGCGTTGTCCGGTTTCGCGCTTGGATGATGGACCAGCCAGGCCTCAGTCGCGGCGCGCACCACTGGCAGCACCGGCACCATGCGCGTTTTTGCGCCTTTCCCTTTGACCGTCAGGGACGGGCTGGTGCGCAAGGTGATGGCGTCACGGACGTTCAGGCTAAGCGCCTCTGCGATACGCAACCCGCTGCCATACAGCAGCGAGAAAAAGGCGATGTCGCGTGCCTGAATCGCAGGATTGTCCGCAACGTCCCCCACATGGTCAGTCACATCCCGGGCTTGATCAATCGTCAGTGCTCGGGGCAGGGCAGGGCGGGCACGCGCGGTCGAGACCAGACGCACGGCGGTAATCTCAACGCCATGTCGGCGGCCCAGGAAGCGAAAAAAGCTGCGGACCGCGGAGAGATGCTGGGCCCTTGATGATGCCACCAGCTTCTCATTCGCCAACGCCGCCAGCCATCCGCGGATATCCGCTGCCCGCAACCTTGCGAGCGCGTCCAGATCGGGTTCGCCGCCAAGGTGGATGGTCAAGAACCCGAGGAAGCCGGTCAGCGCGTGGCTGTAGGCCTCAACCGTGTTGGCGGCGGCGTGGCGTTCCTGTTCCAGCCAGTTCAGGAACGCGTCGCGCGCGACCTCGCCGGTCATCGTCGGGACGGGCCCGGATCGCACCATTGGAGGCTGTGCCTCGATCGAGGGGCGGCGGACCATCAAGTTGGTCAAAGCCCCTGTGGTACGTGTTGGGAGGGCACGATCAGACCGGTTTGCCGCCGGCTATGGTGACTCTGAAGCCCGACCTCGTGTGCGGCCAGTAATCCCACATGGCACGGTGTTGGACACAACGGTTGTCCCAGAACGCTACCGAGTTCTCTTGCCAGCGAAACCGGCACTGAAACAGCGGATTCTCCGCGTGATCATAAAGATATTCAAGCAGAGCCGTGCTCTCGTCTCGGGGGACGCCGAGCAGTCGCTTGGTGAACCCGCGATTGACGTAGAGGGCCTTTCGGCCGGTCACCGGATGCGTTCGAATCACCGGGTGCTCGGCTCGCGGATAAACCGGCTTGTCCTCGATCCCAAGATTTTTGTACGTCCCACGATACGATTCCTCGCCGTCATGCACCGCCATCAATCCGTCGAGGTATGTCTTCATCCGGTCGGATAGTGCCTCGTAGGCGGCATACATGTTGGCGAACAATGTATCCCCACCCCGAGGTGGGCACTGTTTGATGTATAGAATGCTGCCCATCGGCGGCTCCGGGTCACAGGAAACGTCGCTGTGCCATCCTTCGCCGTTGGCCCGGAGGCTGTCCTTGTCGGCGTGAATGATCATCAACTCCGGATGGCCGGGCGCGTGCGGGGCGGCAGGATGGATATGCAGCGCCCCGAAATTCCGCCCGAACGCGAGATGCTGCGCCTGGGTCAGGTGCTGGTCGCGGAAGAAGACGACGCAGTTCTCCGCCAGCGCCCGGTGGATCTCGTCCATCTGATAGTTTGGCAGCGGCCCGGACAGGTCCACGCCACCGATCTCCGCGCCGATGACGGGGGTCAGCTTGTCGATCGAGATACTCTCATACCGCGCGGATTGGTCCGCCGTATGCCGATACCGGGGCCCGTTGTTGCCGCGAAGCGCGTTCATGGTTGAACCCTTGTCCGTTGAACATTGGCCGGGATCATCTTCTGCGTGACCGCGAACCGCAAGCGGGACTTGAAAAGGCAACCAAACGGTTGCATATCATCGGCATGAGCATGGATGCGGTTTTCCGAGCCCTCGCCGATCCGATCAGGCGGGGCCTCCTGGACAGCCTCTATGCTCGCAATGGACAGGGCTTGAATGAACTATGCGAGGGCCAGACTATTACCCGGCAGGCCGTAACGAAACACCTGGCGATTCTTGAGGAAGCAAACCTCGTCGCGACCCTGAAGCGCGGGCGGGAGAAACTGCACTACCTCAACGTTGTCCCGATCCGCGAGATCGCCGAGCGCTGGATCGGCAAATATGAGCGCGGGCGCCTGCAGGCACTCGGTGACCTCAAGCGAAACCTGGAGGGAAAGACGGATGAGTGGTGATCGCTTCGTCTATGTAACCTACATCCGCACGACATCGGACAGACTGTGGGAGGCGCTGACCCAGCCCGAATTCACTCGGAAATACTGGTTCGGATGCTGGCAGGATTGCGCCTGGACCGTGGGGTCACCCTGGAGGCTGATGTTTGCCGACGCGCGGCTCGGCGACGCGGGAGAAGTGCTGGAGATTGAGCCGCCGAAGCGCTTCGTTCTCAGGTGGCGGAACGAGTTTCTGCCGGAGCTGCACGAGGAAGGCTTTTCTCGCGCGACGTTCGAGCTTGAACCCCTGAATGAGGTGGTCAAGCTGACGGTGATCCACGAGATCGATGTGCCAGGATCGAAATTCATCGAGGCCGTATCGACTGGCTGGCCAGCCATTTTGTCCAGCCTCAAAAGCCTGCTTGAAACAGGCGAGGCGCACGAACGGACACGGGAACTGCCGAAAGGGCGATGAGGTCGGGCTGTTGCGGCTGGCCGGCGTCGGCGAGCGCTTACTGCCGCGCCATGGCGATGCGGAGGGCTTCCTCCGGCGAAACGAGGTGATCCGAATTCTCGGCGGCATCGGCGATGGCGATTTGCACCCCTTTGACCCGGCCGTTGAAGGCATTGCCGCGTGGGCCGTAGTCCGGGGAGACCGGGGCTCCGCCGTCCTCGCCGACGTCGCAGCCGTCATCGGCGGAGAAGATCATCGCCAGCGTCATGGGAATGTCCCCTTCGCCGACCTGCTTGCCGTCAACGTAGAGCGTCACCTTGCCGCCCTTGCCCAGGCCGCCACCGGCATAGGCGAACTCCATGCGCACCTGGTGCTCGCCGGCGGGCAGCTTGCTCCGTCGCACTCGGCATAGAAGTGCTGCACGCCACCCAGGTTGTAGCAGTATTTGAGCTTGCCGGCCTTGGCGTACAGGCTCCAGCCGCCGATGTTCGCGCCCTGGGCGATGATCACGCCCTCGGCGCCAGATGTCCGGCACCTCGATTTCGGCGGTGACCGAGTGGGATTTGTTCTTGATGCTGATGACGCAGTTCTCCGACAATCGGCCCATGCCGGGAAACAGGAGCTGGGTGTTTCCCTTGATCAGCACCGGCCTGCCCGCGACGTCCGGGTTCAGGCGCCTGCCGAGGTCGTCGTCCATCGGCAACACGTTGTAGCGCGTCGCCTCGATCAGCCACAGGCGCTGCAGTTCATGCAGCTTCTCCGGCATTTGCTTGGACAGGTCGTTGCTCTGGCTCCAGTCCTTTTCCGTGTCGTAGAGTTCCCAGACGTCGTCGTCGAAGGCGGGGGTCTTCTCGCCGATCAGCAGCCAGGGCGTCTTGTGCCGCGTCACCGCGGTCCAGCCCTTGTGGTAGATGCCGCGGTTGCCGAACATCTCGAAGTACTGCGTCTCGTGCCGTTCCGCCGCCTTGGCGTCGTTGAACGAGTAAAGCATGCTGACGCCCTCGATGGGCTGCTGCGCCACGCCATTCACCGAAACCGGCTCCGGCAGCCCCGCCGCTTCGAGGATCGTCGGCGCGACGTCGATGACGTGGTGGAACTGCCACCGCATCTCGCCCTTGGTCTTGATCCCGTTCGGCCAGTGGACGATCGTTCCGTTACGCGTTCCGCCCCAGTGCGAGGCAACCTGCTTGGTCCACTGGTAGGGCGTGTCCATGGCATGCGCCCAGCCGACCGCGTAGTGGTTGTAGAAGTCCGGGCCGCCGAGCTTGTCGATCCGAGCGTTGAGGAATTCCGGCGTCTCGATGGCGGACATGCCGTTGAAGTTCAGCATCTCGTTGAACGTGCCGTTCAGCGTGCCCTCGGCCGAGGCGCCATTGTCGCCGATGATGTAGTAGACCAGCGTGTCGTCGAGGATGCCCAGCTTCTGCAGGCCATCGAGCAGGCGGCCGACATGGTGGTCGGTGTACTCCATGAAGCCGGCGTAGACTTCCATCTGCCGGCGCAATACCGGTTTCAGTGCCTCCGGCATGTCGTCCCACGCCGGGATTTCCTTGTGGCGCGCGGTGAGCTGGCATTCTGGCGGAATGACACCCAAGAGCCTTTTGCCGCGCGAAGGTCTCGTCGCGGAGCTTGTCCCAGCCCTGGTCGAATTTGCCCTTGTATTTGTCGGCCCATTCCTTCGGCACGTGGTGCGGGGCATGGGTGGCGCCGGGCGCGAAGTAGGCGAAGAAAGGCTTGTCGGGTGCCAGCGCCTTCTGCTGCGAGATCCATGCCATGGCCTTGTCGGTCATGTCCTCCATGAAGTGGTAGCCCTCTTCGGGCGTCTTCTTCGGTTCGACCGGCGTGGTCCCTTCGTAAATCGTCGGGTACCACTGGTTCGCCTCGCCGCCGAGGAAGCCATAGAAATACTCGAAGCCGCCGCCGCCCGTTGGCCAGGCGTCGAACGGTCCGACCGGGCTGGTTTCCCACACCGGCACTTCGTGGCACTTGCCGAACTGCGCGGTCGAGTAGCCGTTGAGCTTCAGCGTCCGTGCCAGCGGCGAAATGGTGTTCGGGAGCACAGAGCTATAACCCGGCGAGCCGCTGGCGATCTCGGTGATGCCGCCCATGCCGGCGGAATGGTGGTTGCGCCCGGTCAGCATCGCCTGACGGGTCGGCGAGCAGAGGGCGGTGGTGTGGAAGCGATTGTACTTCAGCCCGTTCGCGGCGAGCTTCTCCGCGTTCGGCGTCTGGCAGGGGCCGCCGAAGGCGCTCGAGGAGCCAAACCCCGCATCGTCGAGCAGGATGAGCAGGACATTAGGCGCGCCCTTTGGGGGACGTAACTGCTCGATCGGCGGGAATTTCGTGTCCGGATCCTTGGCGTCGTACGTAATCAGGCCACGTCGCGCCGTGTTCGGCATCGGGAGGTGGGTGCGGTGGTTCCTGTCGTCGCTGTTCATAATCTCGGATCCTTTGGTGCGGAAGCCAACACGAGCTTTCCCTGGCACGGTCTGGGGAAATGCACCGAGGGGCGAGCGTTGGCGGCGCGTCGTAGGCGTGTTGGGCGAGCACGCTGGTAGCCAATTCACGCACCACGTCGCTATGCGGAATCGGCATTCGGTCTCATGAAACGCGCAGGAACGGAGCCGAACCTGGACGAGCGCGGATGCTATCCACTCAACCCCCCGCGTTGCCTCCCGCCTTCCCGGCCGCGAACCGCACTGCCTCCTCGGCCGCGCGCACCAGGGCCCGAGCTTTCTGGCGGCATTCTTCGTATTCCGCCTCGGCAACGGAGTCGGCCACCACTCCGGCGCCGGCTTGGACGTACATCATCCCGTCCTTCACCAAGGCGGTCCGCAGCCCGATGCACGTATCCATCGCCCCGTTCGCCGCGAAGTATCCGATACAGCCGGCGTAAATATTCCTGCGGTCCGGCTCCAACTCCTCGATGATCTCCATCGCACGGACCTTGGGCGCCCCCGATAATGTGCCCGCCGGGAATCCGCCTACCAGAGCATCCAGTGCGTCCAGCCCGTCTCGCAACCGGCCCTCGACGTTCGAGGAGATGTGCATCACGTGGCTGAACCGCTCGACGATGAAGCTTTCAGTCACCTTCACCGACCCGACCGCCGAGACGCGCCCGACATCATTCCGGCCCAAGTCCAACAGCATCAGATGCTCTGCCCGTTCTTTCGGGTCGGACAGCAGCTCCGCCTCCAGCGCCTGATCTTCCTCATACGACGTGCCTCGCCGCCGGGTGCCCGCCAGAGGCCGCACCGTCACGATCCCGTCCCGCAGCCGGACCAGCACCTCAGGCGATGATCCCACGATCGAGAAGCCGCCGAAATCCAGATAGAACAGGAACGGGGCTGGATTGATCCGCCGCAGCGCGCGATACAGGGCAAACGGCGGCAGCGCGAAGGGCACCGAGAAGCGCTGCGACAACACGATCTGGAAGGCATCCCCCGCGGCGATGTACTCCTTGCACCGCGCGACTCCGGCGATGAACGCGTCTCGCGAAAAGTTGGAGCCGGGCGCGGGCGGATCGGGCAGCATCACCGGCGGGGGCTGATGTGGCAGCGGGCGCTCCAATGCCGTCTCGGCGGCGTCCAACCGACCTAAGGCGCGCTGCCAGGCTGTCTCCGCCGAAGCATCGCCCGCTGGATACACCGGCGTAACGAGAGTCAATTCGTCGTTTACATTGTCGAAAATGGCGAACAGCGTCGGGCGCACCATGATGCCCTCCGGCACGCCGATCACGTCGTGGTTCTTCGTCGGCAGCGTCTCCATCTGCCGCACCATGTCGTAGCCTAGGTAGCCGACCAGCCCACCGGCCATTGGCGGCATGTGCGCCGGCACCTCCAACTGCGTCTCCGCGATCAGCGCTCGCAAACTGTCCAAGGGTGCGCGCGCTTCGGGAACAAAGGCATGCGGCGCCGAAAGCGCGTGCCGGTTTACCGAAGCTCGTCCGTCTTGGCACCGCCAAATCAGATCGGGATGCATGCCAATCACCGAATACCGCCCTCGCGCCGCGCCGCCCTCGACGCTTTCAAGAAGAAACGAGTTGGGCTGTCCGTGCGCCAGCTTCAGGAACGCCGCCACCGGGGTTTCGAGATCGGACACAGTCTTGCGCCACACCAGGCTGCCGCGCCCTGATTCGTAGGCGGGGCGGAAGGTGGCAAACCCTGGAGTAACCGACACGTTCATCTATCTCTCTTATTGCGGTTGAACGACGCTATCGAATGCCTGCTGATTGGTCCGCGGATTGGCGCGTTGGCGTACCGCGTCCACAAAAACCGCGGCCATGTCGTTGCTCAGCGACTTGGTGATCGCCGCGCGCACTTGGTCGTAGCCGGCCTTGTCGGCTGCGGCGTCCGGTTTCACTATCTCCGCCAGTTGTGCGACGAGGAAGCCCTCGGGCGTTTCGACCATGGTCGCCTCGCCCTTTTTCAGACCGAACATAACGTTCTGCAGGATCGGCGCGATCTCGGCGTTAGGCAGAGTGCGTGTCACGAGCGGGCTGAGACTTGGCTTTACTCCGGCCACCGTCGCAGCATCGGAGAACGATTTTCCGTCCTGAACCGCAAGCATCATCGCCGTCCCGGCCCGATCCTGGAACCGTCGCCGCTGGTCCTCCTTCCAGTCGTCCGTCACCTGATTCTTCACCGCATCGAACGGTTTTTTGCCGGGCGGGATTATGCTTTCGACCACAAGTGCATAGTATGCCGATCCACCGGTGGACGGCGTCTGCACCTCCGTCAGTTGCGGCGGATCGCCTTGGCGGGCCTGGAATGCCGCGGCCACGATCGCTGACTTCAGCTCCGCGGGGCCGGGGATGGGTGCTGGCGCACCCGCCTGCGTGTCACCCTTCGAGTCCAACGTCCCGGTCACGCCGACCACGCCCAAATCGGCAGGCAAATTATCCAGGCCGGTGCCATTGCCCAGCAACTGATCCAGCTTGTTCGCCCGGTCATACATCAGATCCGCTGCCTTGCTGGCCAGCACCTGTTCGCGCAGCTTGTCCTTCGCCTGGTCGAACGTCGTGGTCGATCCGCCGGTGATTTTCGTTACCTTCACCACGAACCAGCCCAGTTGTCCCTTCACCGGCTCCGAAACCGCGTCGGCGGGGGTTGAAAATACCGCTTTTCCCAGGTCGGGGTCGGGAAACTGCACAGGCGTGGCGTCGTCCTGGGCTATAGCGGACGCCCCCTCGGCCTGCGCCGCCGCCTGTATGGCTGCCCAGTCCATACCGCCGCGCCATTTGTCCGCGAGCGTCCGCGCCTTCGCCTCGTCCGGGGCTGATATTACCTCGGCTGATCGCTTTTCCGGCGTCACGTATTCCGCCTTGTGCTCTTCGTAAGCGGAGTGCAGTTCCTCATCGGTAACGGTGATCTCGGAGGACAGGGATTGGGGCGATAGCTCGATCGCCTTGATCCGCCGGTATTCGGGGGTGCTGTAGCTGTCGGGATGATTCTCATACCAGCGCTGCAACTCGGCTTCGTCGGGCGCCGCCGGCTCCGGCGCTGCCGAGAAGGGAAACAATGCCATATCCGCGGCGCGTTTCTCGAACTGGGCCTCGTATAGCGGCTTCACCTCGGCATCCGGTGCGGCGACCGACCCGCCGAGCGTGGACAGGACCTGCCGCTGTGCGATGTCACCGCGCAACTGCTCCAGAAAGCGCTGCTCGGTGAAACCGTTGTTGCGCAGGACATTGTCGAACATCGCCTTGCTGAACTTGCCGTCGGAGCCCTGGAAGGCCGGCATCGATTGAGCGGTGGCTACCACGGCTTCATCCGGAGTGACGACGCGAAGGTCCTTCAACTCCTGCCCCAAGGCCGCCTGGGCGATCAGCCGCTCCAGCGTCTGTTGCCCGACCTGACGCCGCAGTGCTGGCGACGCTTCCTGGCCGGAGGGAAGGTCGCGGGTTCGCTGCGCCAGGGCACGTTGGTACTCCGCCTGGAAGGCCGGGATCTCGATGGTCTGGCCGCCGACTTTGGCGACCCACCTTGGCGGACCCATCAGGCGGAACAGGTCGCTACTGATGCCCCAGCCGACGAAGGAGACCGCCATGAGGATGAAGAAGCCTCGGGCGATCCAGGAATCGGTGTAACGGCGGAATTGCGTGATCATGAAACGCGACAGGCCCGGAAATGGCGAATGGGGCGGAGCATATACGGCGCCCGTTCCGACATGGCCAGCGGTTGCGCGAATAGACCCGGATCCACGCTGCCACCTTCGATGGGCCGCAGGCCGGATCGGGGCGTGCCCTTTCCCGGTACGCAATCAAATAGCTGATCTTACAAGGTTGCAGCCACCGCCACTCCCCGCCAAGCTGACCCGGCGTTGACATCGCGGAGAAACCTCCATGACCGACCTAATAGAGACCGTCGAAGACGGAGTCGCCACCCTCACGCTCAACCGGCCCGAGAACCTGAACGCGCTATCCGACGAAATTCGCCTCGGCTTGCTGGAGGCGCTCTCCCGCCTGAGCGCCGACAATGCCATCGGCTGCATCGTGCTAACCGGCGCCGGCCGAGGCTTCTGTGCCGGCGGGGACGTCAAGACGATGGGCGGCCGATCAGCCAGGATCTTCGAGGAACGCGCCGCCGGCGTTCAGCAATCAGGCCGCATTCCGATGCTGATGCACACCACGCCAAAGCCGATCATCGGCATGATCAACGGCGTCGCCGTCGGCGCGGGGCTCAGTATGGCGGCCGCATGCGACCTGCGCGTGGCAGGACGATCCGCCCGTTTCGGCACCGGATTCATCAAAATCGGCCTGTCCGGCGACTGGGGCGGCACCTGGACGCTCACCCGCCTCATCGGCACCGCCAAGGCTCGGGAGCTGTTCTTCACCGGCGATATGATCGACGCCGAGGAGGCGTTGCGGATCGGCCTGATCAACAAGTTGATCGAGGATGCCGAGCTGCCGGCGGCCACCATGGCCCTAGCGCATCGGATCGCTGCGATGCCGCGCGTCGCTCTGGGCTACACGAAGAAGAATCTAGCCGCGGCGGAGACCGGCGATTTCGCCACATCCCTCGATCTGGAGGCGTTCAACCAGGCGCGCTGCTCGCAGATGGAAGACCACCGCGAAGCCGTCCAGGCATTCAAGGAAAAGCGCAAGCCTGTCTTCGTCGGACGCTGATCGATGCGCGTTCTTAACACCCTGCCCCAGGCCGATCTACGCGCCACCGCCGCCTCCGCCATCGCATCGGAGGCAGCCGGCTACGATGGCCTTCTAACGATGGAGAACAAGCACGACCCCTTTCTGGCGCACGCCGTTGCCGCGGTGAACACCGAGCGGGTAGAACTCGGAACGTCCGTGGCCATCGCTTTCCCGCGCAGCCCGATGGTGGTGGCGAATGCGAGCTGGGATTTGCAGAACGCCTCGCGCGGCCGATTTGTGCTGGGGATCGGACCACAGATCCGTCCGCACAACGAAAAACGGTTCAGCGTGCCCTGGACTGCACCCGCGCCCCGACTGCGCGAATACGTGCAGGCCGTGCGCGCCATCTGGACCTCCTGGCAGACCGGCGAAAAGCTGAACTTTCGAGGCCAACACTACACCTTTACGCTGATGCCGCCCTACTTCGTGCCACCCTCCACCGGCCAGATGCCGGTCACGCTGGCCGCGGTCGGCGAGCACTCATTACGATTGGCCGGCGAAATCGCCGACGGCGTCCGCCTTCATGGCTTCTGCACCCGCCGCTACGTCGAGGAAATGATCATCCCCCGGATCCGTGAAGGCATGGCCCGCACCGGATGTATGCGCGAACACTTCGAAATTACTGGCGGCGGTTTCGTGGCAACAGGCAAGGATGCGGAAGCGACAGCTGAAGCCTTCGAGATCGTGCGTGGCCGCGTGGCATTCTACGGCTCTACGCCCGGCTATTGGGGCGTGCTCGAATTGCACGGATATGGCGATCTGGGCCGCGAACTCAATGCAATGTCGAAAGCGGGCAAGTGGAACGAAATGGCCGGTCGCATTCCCGACGACTTGGTTCATTTCTTCGCCGCCGTCGGCACGCACCGAGAGATCGCGGGCAAGATCGCGGATCGTTTTGGTGGCGTGAGTGACGCCTTGAACGTGCGCGCCGATTCATCTTCGGCCGGCGGCGACGTCCCTCCGGACGTGATCCAGGAGATCAAGCGCATCGCGACGTCATTCGGAGGCTACAAAACCGCGTGGTAATGGCGCTCTGCAATCGCCGCCGGAGCCCACGGCTATACTCGGAGCGCATCGAGGGGCGGAAGACCCACCAAGGTAACCAACTCCCATCCGGCAATTTCAAATCCAAGGCCGCGCCTGCAGCCAGAGAAATAAGGGAATTCGGGACCATTGTTGCATGTGATTGCAATGATCACCGACTTGGGGCACCGGTTCACGAAGCGACGTGATTGCGAACCTCGCATCCTCCAGCGCTGCCACATAAGCTTCCAGCGGCCTCGACCACCCAGCGAAATGCATTCGCAGGCCATCGCGCGCTTCCGTGCCCTCAAAACGTTTCGAGTTCAAACCCAACTTTCCCACCAGACGAAAAAATATGACTTGAAATCAAAGCATTGTAGGGCGCAGAGCGATTTAGGCACCACACGTGCCAAGGTGGTGGAAGCTCCGACTGAAGTGCGCCGAGCGAAAATCGATGGTCCAGCCTTGATTTTCGACGACCAACTGTGCGACCTGCATTCCTCGAACACCAACGCCAGCACATCAGCGTCGAGCCGGTCAATGCCAAATGTCCTCGGAAAGGGCAGTGATTTTTAGCACCACAAATCGAGAGCGGCCGTAGAAGCCCGCAGTTTTCTGGGGCATTCCGGCTGTCGGATGCGTAACGGTGAGAAAGTTGGGTCAAAGTAATCATCTTGGATGACAAAGGGGGAAGTGGCGTCCGTAGTGGCGAAGCGCCCGCGATCGGAAAAGGATGCACGATCGAGATAACCAACACTCCAGCAGGCCGAAGGACGCGCCTGATTTCTTTCAGAGTTGCCGGAACATCTTCGACACCCATCAGCACGTTATAGGCCACGACGAGATCGAACCGGGCGTCCTCGAACGGTAGATCGGACCCCGGCGCGGTGGCGTAGTCATCAGCCGATTGCGCCTCCTTGGCTGCGTTTACCAATGCCGGAATAGGGTCTGACGCCGTGACCCTGTAACCGCAGGCCCTCAGCTCGCGCGACGCAACTCTCCCACATCCCACATCGAGTGCTTCGCCATCGCCGCGACCAACGAAGACAACGAAGGAATCTCGATAAGCCCAGAACGCGTCATGATTCGGCGCACGCGCCCACTCAATCCACTCGCTGGAAACATTGGCCCAATGCTCACTGTCGGCATTTCTTGTCATCAGCGCTCCCGGGGCTTCGCCTCGTGTTGAACGACGGGCGGCTTCGTGCGTAGCCATTCCACGTTTCTACGCGAGAGGCCAACCTTGTCACCCACCTTTCCGCTCCAACAAGTCGATCAACGCCTGGCCCATCACCGTCCAGTTAATTCCGCTTCAACCAGGACAACTCCGCCACGATGGTTTTTGAACCTGGAGCCGAAACGGTGCATCGCGCCCTGTAGGTCGCCCATCTCACGGGGAGCAGACCGCTGCGCCCGTGGCACAATGGTTTGGCCACGGGCGGATCCCGTTCGGCTTGTAGGGGACGACCTTAGTCATCCCCTCATTTTGCGGACTTTCGGCCTGACGTAAGTAAAGAATCAGGAAAGGCCAAACCCTTGTGGAAACAAATCCTGGTGGCCCTCGCCGGGTTCGTTTGTTGCTTTCTGGCTGAGCGGGATTCCCCGGCATGATGTGCGCCTTCAGGCTGAAGTCTCCTTCGATTCGCGGAGCCGGCCATGAGTGCGTGCAAGACATTCTCCCATCAGCAGGTGCATCAGTTGCTGGACGAGATGCTGGGCGGGGCCTGCACGCCAAACGCATCGCCTCGCTCGCCGATGCCACGCTGGGAGTGATGCACACGACCTCGTTGGCGGTCTGCACGATTGGCCATGGCCTGGCGATGGCGCGCGGCCTGAATGCCCGGCACGCGGTCAAACAGGTTGATCGGATGCTGTCCAACCCGGGCATTGATGTCGATCAGATCCTGGCGCTCTGGCTGCCGTTCGTGATCGGCGCCCGCACCTCGCTGTTGGTGGCCATGGACTGGACCGACTTCGACGCTGATAACCAAGCCACCATCATGCTTTCCTTGATCACCGAGCACGGCCGCGCCACGCCGTTGGTCTGGCTGACGGTCAACAAGGCTGAACTCAAGGACCGGCGCAGCCTCTACGAACGCCGCGTGTTGGTCCGCCTGGCCGAGATCGTGCCGGCGGGGGTTGGCGTCTGCATCGTCGCCGATCGAGGCTTCGGCGATCAGAATCTTTACCGGCTGCTGACCGGGGAGTTGCACTTCGAGTACGTCATCCGCTTCCGTGGCAATATCAAAGTGACGGCTGCCAGCGGCGTCACCCGCTCCGCCGCGGCCTGGGTTAGTCCAAGCGGGCGGGCGCGCGTGCTTCGCGGGGCCATGGTGACGGCGGATCGCTACCCGGTCGGCACCGTGGTCTGCGTGCGCGACCCTGAGATGAAGCAGGCCTGGTGCCTGGCGGCCTCCAGCACCGAGGCGACGGCCAAGGACCTGACTGGCTATTACGGCAGTCGCTGGGGCATCGAGTCTAGTCTGCGAGATACCAAGGACCTCCGCTTCGGCATGGGTATGGGATCGGTGCACGTGAGCACCCCGGAGCGGCGTGACCGGCTGTGGCTGATCAACGGGCTCGCGGTCGTCCTGTTGACACTACTGGGGGCCGCAAGTGAGGCGGTTGGCTACGACAGGATGCTGAAGACCAACACGTCGAAGCGGAGGGAGCACTCGCTGTTTCGACAGGGCTGTATGGTCTACGACCTGATCCCTACGATGCCCGAGCGTTGGTTACAGCCGCTGATGCTGGCGTTTACCCGACTGCTCGACCAGCAGCCGCTGTTCTCTCGAACTCTGGGCCTCGTGTAGTGGCGCTGTGTAGTTATGAGGGGAGTCTCTGAGGGGGACGACAGTCAGTGTGTTCGCGGTGCCTGCGATCGCAGCGGCGCAAACAGCTTGTTGTTCAGTTTCCCGCCAGCGGTAACCCTAAGAAATTCCGCATCTCGCGAACGACCTCCGCCTCGTTGTTGATGTACACGTAGTGTGGCGCGCCGGGCAGTAAGTATACTTTCGGTGTAGGACTTCCTGCATGTTCCTCTGCAAATTTACCAATCACATCAGTAAACCACTGAATAAGGCGTGGAAATCGTTCATCAAAAATTGCCCGGTCGGCAGGACTCAAGTACCAGTACCAGGGCACCTTGCTCTCAGCAGTCGGCGGAGCAAAAATGCCGAGCCGGGGCACTTTGATATCCGCCCAATTCGTTGGCGGATTGTTCGGAATATTCACCCCCGCGGAAAGTTGCTCGATGATGGACTCTGGTGTCGAGGTGCCCGTAACCATTCCACCTTCGTCGAAATCGAAGGAAAGGCAGGTCGCCGGGATTGGTTCGCGGACTGCCAGCCAACGGGCATACGTTGCTTGCAAGTCAAACAAAGACTTGGCATCTGCATCAGTAAAAAGAGAGAATGGACTGGGTATGTCGGGAAATGTGTTCCGCTCCGACAGATCCGAAGCGTCCAGATAAACGAGCTTATCGACATAATTCGGATACTTTGCTCCAATCTTGCTTAACTCTGCACCAGCTATGGAATGCCCCACAAAGATGGCTTTCGTTATGTCTAACGCATCCAGGATCTTGATATCGTCGGCCGCCCTTGTCTCGACATCGTAGCCGTTGGCGGGCTGACCCGACGGCAGCCACCCGCGGCGCGTGATCCCAATGACGTGGAAGAAATTGGTGAATTGGAATGCAAAATAATCGTATACGTGCGCATTGTCACCCGATCCGGTCAACAACACCATCACCTCTCCTGAACCGCCCCAGTCCAGCACCTCCAGATTGACCCCAGGCGCGACCGTGACAAACTTCTCTGCCTTAAATGGGACGGTATCATAGGGTGGGGTATCGATACACCTTGGCGGTTTGTGCCTGGCGATCGCTTGGGTGGGATGGCTCGCGCAAAATGTGAGCAGGAGCATAATGACGGGGACCACTTTTCCAAGTGTTCCCAAAGCCGATGATCTCATCTCGATGCTCCCGCAGAGGGTCGCCCCTCCGACATGCTGCGTGGAGCGAGACGAGACGTACCGAATCTGCATGATTGCATAGGATTTCCTCCCTGTTGTTGTCATTTCGTTAAGAAGAAGAGCAACTCGTGTTGTAAGCTGCGGGCGGCTAACAAAGACAATTCGTGCCCATTCCAACAACAATGTCAAGACGACCGAAGGAAACGTGACGTCAGCGCGGCATCGAAAAATGCTGGAAGCCACAAAAATTGCTCAACTATATTGCACCACGTCAGATGGCAACCGTGGTTCTTTCTCGCCGATCTTTCCGGGGACTTTCGCTGCTGTGGATCTTGAGGGTCTACCCTCGCCTCCACCCTAGCCAGTCGACCACACCCTGGCCCATCACCTTCTCCAGATCCTTCCCCTTCAGCCAAGGCAGTTCCTCGGTGAAGAACGTCACGCACTGACGGTAGCTGCACGGCATCCGCGTCAGGTCCGTCCCCCAGAAAAATCGTTCCGGACCGAACGCGTCAAAAATCCGGTGCAGCCCGTCCTGGATATCTCGAAACGGATAGGCCTCCTTCGAGTAGCCCGGCGCGCCCGTCGCCTTGATCGCCACGTTCGGCAGCTTGGCCAGCGGCAGTAGATCGTCCAGCGTCGCGAACGCCGCCTGACCCTGCTCCGACCGCACCAACCCCAGATGATCGACAATCAACTTCAAACGCGGGTGCCGCTCGGCGATCTTTCGGAACAGCGGCAGAAACCGCCAGGCCATGGTCGCGACCGGTGTGCCGGCTTTCTCCGCCGCCGGCCATAGCCAGTCCATCGTGCCATCGTCGTGCCAGGTCTGCTGTCCGTCTCGCGTCAACGACCAACGCAGACCCAGCATCCCCGGCTGCTTCTTCCAGGTCTCGATTCGCTTCCGCTGAGACGGGTCGTTGAGCGGGAACCATCCCAGGATGCCGAATTTATCGGGGTATTGCTTCGCGGCCTCGATTGCCATCTCGTTGGAGTTCGGATCCCAACTCGGCGGGTGCAGCACCGCGCCATCGACCCCGGCCTGACCCATCTCCAGAAGCAGTTCCTGCGCCGTGTAGAGCGACGTCTGGCGGTGCAGGCCACTCGGCTTGCCGCTGCCCCAGATATGAACCTGTGCGTCGATGATCGCCATGGGCGTGGCTCCTTTCCTTTCCCGAATGCTGGCCCCTTGCCCACCGAGATGCAACCGGGCCAAACAGAAGTCATAACAAGGAGTGCTGACGGTGCTGGATCGGGTGATGCTGACGAACGACGATGGAATAGACGCCCCCGGCATGGAAGTGCTGGAGCAAATTGCCGCCCAGATCGCCCACGAGGTCTGGGTTGTCGCGCCCGAACACGATCAGAGCGGCCAGTCCCACGCGATCAGTCTGCACCACGCGCTGCGGCTCACCGAGCGTGGCCCCCGGCGGTTTGGCGTCACCGGCACCCCCGGCGACTGCGCCGCGATGGGCCTGTGCCACATCATGAAGGAGGCACCACCGGAACTGGTTCTCTCAGGCGTGAACCGGGGGCTCAATCTCGGTATCGAAACGGTCTTTTCCGGTACCGTCGGCGGTGCGATGACCGCGATGATGCTGGGCGTCCCGGCATTGGCCCTCAGCCAGGCGTTCACCAAACGGGACGCCGTCCCGTGGGATACCGCCCGCACGCTCGGTGCCGAGACGATCCGCAAGCTGTGGGCGTTCGGCTGGGGGAAAAGCGCGGTCCTGAACATCAATTTCCCCCCGATCCCGGCAGCCGAGGCAGGCCCGATGACCCTGGCCCGTCAGGGCGAGGGTGCGGTCGCCGGGATGCACGTGGATACCCGCGTCGACCCGCGCGGGATGTCTTACTACTGGCTCAACTTCAGGCGCGGCGATATCGAGCAGGGGCCGGAGAGCGACTACCGCGCCATGCGCGCCGGCAGGATCGTCGTGACTCCGTTGCGCTATGACCGGACCGACGACGAAGCTTGCGCAGAGCTAGCGGCGCATCTGCCCCGCTTTGGCGCCTAACCAACCCTTTGGTCGCGTCGAGGGTCACCCCGTGACGAAATCCGCGTGGGGGCCCATTCACCTATCCTCCCATTACTAAGCGCAACTCATCCAAAGCGGCCGGGTCTTCGATCGTCGAGGGCACCGGCGCGGTCTCTCCGTCGGCAATCTTGCGAATACTGGCCCGCAGGATCTTGCCGGACCGGGTCTTCGGCAACCGAGCGACCACCCGCGCATCTTTGAAGGCGGCGACCGGGCCGATGCGTTCGCGGACCAGGGCGACTAGTTCGGCGGCAATCTCTGCCTCCGAGCGTGTGACGCCAGCTTTCAGCACTACCAGGCCGAGCGGGATCTGGCCTTTCAGTTCGTCCTTGGCGCCGATGACGGCGCACTCCGCGACGTCTTTGTGGGACGCGAGAACTTCTTCCATCGATCCGGTCGACAAACGATGGCCAGCGACGTTGATGATGTCGTCGGTGCGGCTCATGACCCAGACGTCGCCGTCCGCATCTATCACGCCGGCGTCGCCCGTGCGGTACCACCCGGGGAAGTCCGCGAGATATGACCTACGGAAGTTGTCGTCGTCCTGCCACAGCGTCGGACTGTTGCCGGGCGGCAGCGGTAGGCGTACCGCCAGATTGCCGCTCTCTCCGTTCGCCAGCACGTTGCCTCCGTCGTCCAGCACCTGCAGATCGTATCCAGGGCATGCGCCGGCCGCCGGAGCCGGGCTTGAACGGGAACAATCCGAACTGACGGAATCCGGAGGTGATCGCCCAACCGGTCTCGGTCTGCCACCAGTGATCGACCACCGGCCGGTTCAGCAGTTCGTTGGCCCAGATGGCGGTGGGAGGGTCGCAGCGCTCGCCGGCGACAAATAGCACCTCAAAGCAGGAGATGTCGTAGTCTCGCAGCAACTTCCCCTCAGGATCGTGCTGCCTGATGGCGCGCATGGCGGTGGGGGCGACGAACAACACCTTTACCCGATGTTGCGAAATGACCCGCCAGAAGGCGCCTGCGTCCGGGGTGCCGACCGGCTTGCCCTCATACAACACGGAGGTGCAGCCGCGCAGTAGGGGCGCGTATACGATGTAGCTGTGGCCGACGACCCAGCCGACATCCGACGCGGCCCACCAGACGTCGCCTGCGTCGAGGCCATAGATCATCTTCATTGAGTTCCACAGCACGACGGCGTGGCCGCCACTGTCGCGGACCGCGCCTTTGGGCTTACCCGTGGTGCCTGAGGTATACAGGATGTACAGCGGATCCGTTGCCAGGACGGAGACGCAGCCGTGCGGTTCCGCGGCCTCGACCGCCGCGTTGAAATCGTAATCGCGGTCTGGGGTGAGCGGAGCCTCCGCCTGGGGACGCTGCAGGATCAGGCAGGCATCCGGCTTATGCGAGGACATCGCGATGGCGGCGTCCAGCAGTGGTTTGTATTTGATCACCCTGCCTGGCTCCAATCCGCAGGATGCTGAGATGATCACCTTCGGTTTCGCGTCGGCGATGCGGATGGACAGTTCGGCCGCCGCGAAGCCGCCGAACACGACCGAATGCACAGCGCCCAGACGGGCGGTAGCGAGCATCGCGATCACTGTTTCCGGTACCATTGGCATGTAGACGATCACGCGGTCGCCTTTGGTCACGCCGAGGGCGGCGAGCGCACCTGCTAATTTGGCTGTCCGCTTCAGCAGGTCGGAATACGTGAAGGTCCGGACGGTGCCGGTCATGGGGCTGTCGTAGATCAGTGCCGCCTGATCGCCTCGCCCAGTTTCAACGTGGCGGTCCAAGCAGTTGTAGCAGGTGTTCAGTGACGCGCCGGCGAACCACTGGCCGAACGGGCCAATATTTGGGTCGAACACTTTGTCCCAGGGCTTGTCCCAAGAGATCCCCTCGGCCTGGCCGGCCCAGAACGTCAGGGGATCCCGCATCGAGGCGCCATAAACGTCGGCATAGGATGTGGCGGTGGTCATGACGTTGCTCCCGTGGTTCGTTGCGGCGGTTGTCAGACGGGACCGGCCGGCGGTCAAGACGGACTGTGGTGAAGACTTGCGCGGGGTCTCGCTGGGTGGTTTTTGCGAGGCTATCGAGGAGGGCGAAATGATGCAGATCAAAGATCTGGCGGCGGTGGTGACCGGGGGCGGTTCGGGTTTGGGCGCGGCGACGGCGGCGCACCTCGCGTCCCTGGGCTGCAAGGTGGCGGTTTTCGACATCGACAAGGCAGCGGCCGAGGCTCAGGCGGCGGCGGTCGGGGGGATCGGCGTGAAGTGCGACGTAGCCGACGCCGCGTCAGGCGAGACGGCTTTTGCGGCCGCCAACGCCGCGTATGGGCCGGTGCGGATCCTGATCAACTGCGCGGGTATCGGCACCGCCGGGCGGATCGTCGGACGTGAGGGTCCATTGAAGCTAGAAGCGTTCGAGCGGGTTATCCGTATCAATCTGATCGGCAGTTTCAACATGCTGCGGTTGGCGGCGGCCGCGATGTCGGGGGCCGATCCGTTGGAGGAAGGCGAACGCGGGGTCATTATCAACACGGCCTCGATCGCGGCTTATGAAGGGCAGGTTGGTCAATCGGCCTACGCGGCGTCCAAGGGTGGCGTGGTGGCGATGACGTTGCCCGCGGCGCGGGAGTTGGCCCGGGTAGGTGTGCGCGTGGTGACGATCGCGCCTGGCCTGTTCCACACGCCGATGGTGGATAGCCTGCCGACGGAGGTGCAGGCGAACCTGAGCGCCGGGATTCCGTATCCCTCACGGCTGGGTCGGCCGTCTGAATACGCTCAATTGGTGGAGCACATCCTGCGCAACCGGTTCCTTAACGGCGAAGTCATTCGCTTGGACGGGGCGCTGCGCATGCCAGCGCGATGACCGCCCGTTGCGGCCGCGGGTCACCACACATAATTTATTGGCCTATCAAGAAGGTCTGCTACTACAAAACGGTGCTGGCGGATTTTCGACCGGCGCTCATCTCAAGGAAGGCGGGCGCGCTGGTTTCTGGTCCGTCAGACCGGACGCTACATCGTGCTTCTACCAATGCCTCTCCAGAAATTGTGTTGCCGGTTTTGGTGTAACTTCCGATAAAGCAATTGTTTCCAACGTAGCGGGTATCATGACTGAAATCGTCGATGTAGCGATTATCGGCGCGGGGCCCTACGGGCTCTCAATCGCCGCTCATCTTGCCGGACGCGGAGTAGATTTCCGTATTTTCGGCTGCCCCATGCACACTTGGCGCACGTCCATGCCCGAGGGAATGGTGCTGAAATCGGAAGGCAACGGATCCGATCTATACGACCCCGCCGGCGAGATGACGCTCGCTCGCTTCAGCGCGGAACGCGGCCTGCCCTATCGCGACGTTGGCTACCCGATCCCACTTGAGACATTTGTGGCTTACGGCATCGCCTTTCAGCAGCGCTTTGTGCCGAGGCTGGAGGATCGCATCGTCACGGAGGTAAGGCCGACCGCGCACGGTTTCGACCTGCACCTGCAGGACGGCGGAGTAGCGCCGGCGCGCCGTGTGATCGTCGCCGCCGGCATCCGAGCCTATGAGTACATGCCGCCGAAGTTGGCGGCGCTGCCGGCTGGGCTGGCGTCGCACAGCGCGATGCACGTGAAGGTCGACCAATTTGCCGGCCAGGAGGTTGCGATCATCGGCGGCGGCGCCTCGGCGGTCAATCTGGCGCCACTGCTGCTGCGGGCCGGTGCCAGTGTGACGATGATCGTGCGGCGTCCGAAGATCGCCTATTGTGGGCCGCCGACCGAGCGATCGTTTTGGGATAAAGTCAAGGAACCGGAATCCGGTTTAGGGACAGGCTGGCGGTCATGGGCGTGCTGTGCGATGCCTATGGTGTTCCATGCCATGCCGGAAGCGTTCCGCGTCATGGTGGTGCAAAAGCATCTGCCGGCGGCGCCCGGCTGGACGCTGCAGCCGCAAGTGGACGGCATTGTTCCCACCATCGCCGGAGCACTGATCGCTCGAGCTGAACATGTGGCCGGCCGGGTACGGCTGGAGTTGGACCTTCGGGACGGCGGAAGCCGGGTTGTGACGATCGATCATGTCATCGCCGGAACCGGCTATAAGGTCGATATGCGCAAACTACCGTTTTTGCGGCCTGAATTGCTCGAGCGGCTCGACTGCGTGAACAACACGCCACGGTTGTCAAAGTGGTTCGAGAGTTCGGTTCCCGGCCTGCATTTTGTCGGCACCGCGGCAGCCAATAGCTTTGGACCGATGATGCGTTTCGCCTACGGCGCGGGCTTCGTCTCGCGGCATTTGTCGGGTTATCTCGCTCGGAAGTCTGCGCGTGGGAGCGTGCGGTCCGCAACGCCGTCTTCCGGAACCTGGGCTAAGCCGACATTGGCCCGAACTTAGTCGGTGACGGGTTAAGCTCCTGAGGGCGGCTGGGGACGGCTGCCAATCGGAGGACGTGGCGCCCTATGCACGCTGAGCGCCCGGTGACATTGGGCTCAGCTGGCTGGCTTGTACCCTGCAGGAATTTCGAACAATTCGGCCGGTTGTTTGCCGAGTGTGATGTGGGTCATGAACTGCAGGTGATGCGTGTCTTTACCAAATACGCCATCGTTATATTCGCGGCGCACCATAATGCCGGTTGAGGTCAACCAATAAGACCCGGCGGCGGCCAGCTCGCCATCGTTACCAAACGCGTATTTGGTGGTCTTCAGCCCCTCGATCCGTTCTGTCCCCAGCTTTCGCGAACCGCTCGCGTTGACGTTGCGGGCGATGTAGCGGCGAAACAACTCGTCATCCATCGGCATGACCAGGTAGGTACGGTTGACCATTAGCAGGCATTCTGTCTGCGTTCTCAGGTCCAGGATGGTGGAGCTGAAGCCCTTGCCGCGGTCGATGCGCAGTTTGCCGTTGGCGTAGTAGATGGCCTCGGTGGTTTTGATAGGTCCCGCCTCATGCACCGCCGTCGCGGCGAAGTCGACGCTTGGCAGCACCAAGTCGTCGTACGCATAAGCCGGGGAAAAAACCGGAACCGAAAGAAGAATACAGAGGTAGACTAGTAAGCGTCGCATCGCAAAGCCTGCGCCATTTTGAGGAGGGCAGTATTTTGTCGCTGCTCTCGTTGCTGTGTCCCGTACTATCGCGGAATCTTGATCGACTGACAAGAGCCGCGGGGTGCGTCCGCTGGCAATGGGCTCGATGCCATCAGCTTCCTTCTTACTCACGACCGGGGTCCGTTCACCGAGCTGCCTTGATGATAGAAAGCGTCGGCGTTCCGGACGGTCTTTGCCGCACGCTGCCTCTGCGGTCGCGCTTCCGTCTGATTGCATTATCAGCGACGTTGGAATGTGCCACTGATCGCGATCAGGCACGGGGCGGTCATTCCAATAATGACTTTCTTGTGGATAAGAACTCCTCCACAGCAGTTATAAGCGCTTCGCATTCGGCATTCCCGGTCGGCAGGGACAGCGTCATCATGCCGCGCCTGGCCAGCCAGATGCCTTGTGCCAGCATGTCGAAGAAAAACAGCTCCTTCAGTTTCGGATCGGACTTCGCGGCGTGCTCGGGGCTGGTCATCGGCCCGCGCATTGTATGCACCGCGAGCATCGATCCGATGCCGGTAAACTGCATCGGAGCATCCGCCGCCTGACACAGCGCATTCAACCGCGCCCGCAGCTTCTCCCCACGCGCGTTGAGCTCGTATGCGGCCTCAGGTGTATAGACATCTGTCAGACCGGTCAGGCCCGCCGTCATCGTCAGCACGTTGTTGTTGAACGTCCCGGCATGCGGCAATGCGTCCAGCCGCCGGGGATCGAACAGATCCATAATTTCGGCTCGGCCGCCAAAAGCACCGAACGACATGCCGCCTCCGAGGTATTTGCCCAGGGTGGTCAGATCCGGCTTCACGCCCGTGACCGACTGCAGGCCTCCCGGAGCCAACCGAGAGGTCATCACCTCGTCGAGGACCAGCAGTGCGCCGACCCGTGTCGTTTCCTGCCGTAACATCGTCAGGAATTCGGCGGACGCCGGGATGCATCCGCCGCTGCCGATCATCGGTTCCAGGATTACCAGCGCGAGGTCGTCGGTGATAAGCGCTCGGGTTCGTTCGATGTCGTTGTAGGGCGCGAGGGTGTAGTCGAAGGGCACGTTGATCGGCGACCCGCCGGTGGCGAAACCGAAGACCGCGCCGTGGTAGCTGCCGTTGAATACCAGTATCTTTTTGCGCTGGGTGAAGATCCGGCCGAGCGATATTGCCAACAGGTTGGCCTCGGTGCCGGAGTTGGTGAAACGCACGCGTTCGAGGTCGAAGCGCTCGCAGATTGCGCGGGCAAATCGGGCCTCCGTCATGTTGACGGCGCCGAAGCTGATGCCGTGATCGAGGGCGCGGTCCAACGCTGCACGGATCACCGGATGCGAGTGGCCATAGAGGCCGGCGGTGTATTCGCCGAGGAAGTCGATGAATTCGCGACCGTCGGCGTCCGACATGCGGCAGCCTTCGGCGCGGGTCATGGCAAGGGGGAAGGGCGCGTAGTGTAGCACCGAGCGGGTATTGCCACCGGGCATCACCGTGGTCGCCTCGACGTAGCGGGCGAGGCTGGCGGGAGCGCTCGTCACATAGGCTTCCTTCGCCTCGTTGAGCGCCGCGTTGATGTCGGTATTGCGCATAGTGACGTTGGTCATGGTCCGTTCCCAGCGGAGGAGCGGGTAGTGTGCTAGTAGGGGGTGTCCGCTGCAACATTGGCGCTTTGATCGACCCGGTCGGGATCCCAGAGCAGCTTTTAGCTTCTTAAGCCCTGTACAGCGGGACCTATGCGCCGGCCGCCCCGGCTACTCCAGTCTGGTGAAAAGAGATTCCGCGTCCAGCGTTGCAGCGTGATCGGCTACCCGACGTCCACGACAGGGGTCAGAGCCGGGGTTTTCATATCAGCAGCAACAGCGCCAAGCCGTAGATCGCGCCGGTCACGACGAACGTCACAACAGTATAACCCATGACCCGCTGGATGCCGATACCGGCCATCGCCACCACCGGCAGCGCCCAGAAAGGCTGCAGCATGTTGGCCACTTGCTCGCCCATTGCCACTGCCATTGCGGAGCCGGCCATCGAAGCGTGCAGGGTCGCTGCAGCGGGCACCACGAAAGGACCCTGCACGGCCCAGTGACCGCCCCCGCTCGGCACGAAGAAGGTGATGATCAGCGAGCAGATATAGCTCCAGAACGGCAAGGTGTGAGCACTGGACACCGCGACAAATGTTTTTGATATCGAATCGGCCAGGCCGGTGCCCGACATGATGCCCATGATGCCGCCATAAAACGGATATTGCAGCATCATACCTCCCGTCTGCCGAGCAGCGTTGCGCATTGCGGCGCCGTAGGCCACTGGCGAGCCATGAAGTGCAATTCCAGCGATCAGGAAGATCAGAATGACCATGTTGACGTCCAGCGCCAGCGCGCCCTGCAGCCACAGCACAATCACGGCGGCAACCCCGGCCGCCACCAGGAACAAACTCCCCACGGGAGAGCGGTCCATGCGGCGGGCGATGGAGTTGGACAGATGAGCAGACGGAGGTGGCAACTCGGCCTCAGGCACAAATACGGTCACATCTGCGTCTGCCGGGCGGATGGCGATAAATACAATCGGCATTACCAACACAACCAGCAACGTGGGAAGCCAGTTGAAAGTCGCGAACACCGTCTCCGATAGCGGCACCATCTGGCCGGTAAGCTTCTCGACGATGTTCAAAGCGTTGCCGTGCGTGGCTTGTGTGAGTGCGATCGAACTGGATAGGCCGCTCGCCCACACCGCGAATCCAGAGTAGGCGGCTGCCACCAGCCAACCAAAATCTACCCGAACTTGCCGTGCCACCTCGCGGGCGAGGATCGCACCCACGACCAGTCCGAAGCCCCAGTTCAGCAGGGATGCGATTGAGGCCACCAGGAAGGTGAGCACTACGGCCTGGTTGGGGGTATGCGCCATCGCCACCAGCTTCCGCAGGAAGCGCGCGACAACCGGCGCGTGAGCGAGTGCATGCCCGGTTGCCAGGATCAAAATCATTTGGAAAGCGAAGCCGAGGATCGCGAAGATGCCCGAATACCACGTGCTGACGATCGTTTCGAACGAGCCCTTGGGCGCGATCAGCAGGGCCAGAAGGGCCGTGACCGCGGTCAGGCCGATCGCCAGCACAAAGGGGTCGGGCATGAAGCGTTCGAAGAGGTCAACGAAAAATGGCGCGACTGATTGCAGGCCACGGCGGCGGGGGTGACGTAGGGCGGTTCCGCTCATTCTTGTGTTCCCCTTTTATTTGCGGATTGAAAGAACCGCTCCGCGGTAATGGCAGGTGGTGGCTGAGGTGGCCCCGGTGCGACCACCGGGGTGACCGTCCCCGCCATGCGTCGTTCGTCCGGCTTGGCGACAGCCTGCAGTAGGCGCCTGCGGTCACCCAGCGCGAGACCTAGCTCACGAAGGTCGGCGTCGCTCAAGGAGCGAATCACATCGAAGTCGATCTTATTGGAGGCAAAGACAACGTCGTAGGTTGCCAAACCAGTTTCGGCCAACCAGGTCCCGAACGGCGTCATCGGCCCTCCCTCAGGCCAACGACCTGGGTTTGAAGTCAGTTTAGCCGCGCAGCCTGGAATCTCGCAATCATCAGCTATGCATTTCGCCGCACGTTCCAGAACACGAACTGGCCTGGAATGATCCCGGTGATGTCGTTCCGGCAGGCGGTGCGCGAGAAGTATTGGCCGGTCGGAACGTAAGGCAACGAGTTCCAGCGCCTTTGCCTGGATCTCAGCGGCGATCTTCCGCTGCGAGGGCAAATCGGGCGCCTCCACCCAGGCATCGATCAGCGACTGCACCGGCGGCAGATCCGGCCAGCCGAACCACGCCTTTGGCCCGTTCGAGCGCAGCGTCTGGTTGGTAACCGGCGTCGTCATGTCCAGTCCGGACCATCCCGTGATGAACATGTTCCAGCCGCCTTTGTCCGGGGGCGCCTTGCTCGCGCGCCGCTGCACCAATGTGCCCCAGTCCATCACCGCCAGATCGACCTGCATGCCCAGCTTCTGCATCAGATTCATCGCCACGTTGCACTGGGCATTCTGCACGACCTGATCGCTAGCGGACATGAGAACGATCCGCTCCCCTTGATATCCGGCGTCGCGCAGCACTTTTCCCAGGACGGCGAGATTAGGCTTCGGAGTGGTGATGACCTCCATGCCGGCATTGCTCGCCATCGGCGTGTTCGGCGTGAAAATACCGATGCCGTCGCGCCATAGCTTTGGATCGGTGCCCGCCGCGGCGGTCATCAAATCGGTTTGCGACATCGCCTGCAGCATCACCCGCCGGACCGCGGGTTTGTCGAACGGCGGATAGAGATGGTTGAACACGGCCGTCCCCATGTACCGAGCGGTCCGTTGGCTTCGGTGCTGGTGCTGCGGTCGAGCATCGGCAGCAGGTCGTTGGGCGGGTTCTCCCACCAGTCCACCTCGTCGTTTTGCAGCGCGGCGGCCGCGGTGGCCGAGTCGGGCATGACGGTCCACTCGACCCGGTCGAAGTTGACGATCTTCGGTCCTGCAAGCCAATCGGGAATTCCGTTCGGACGCGGCACATAGTCGGCGTTGCGGGTGTAAACGACCTTGCTGCCGACCACGCGCTCGGCGGCCACGAAGCGGAACGGGCCGCTGCCGACGACCTCCTTGATCGACTGGAAGGGGTCCGTGTCGGCAAAGCGCTCGGGCATCACCATCAGCGCCGGTGGGCCAATCTTGGCGAGGCAATTCAGCACCAGACCGAACGGCCGCGCCAGCCGAATGGTGAACCGGCGGTCATCCGGAGCGGTCATGTCCGCCACGCGCGCGAGCAGAGCCTGCCCCATCGGATCGCGCGCTGCCCAGCGTTTGATGGAAGCGACGCAATCCCGGCCTCGCACCGGTTCGCCGTCGGTAAAGCGCAAATTGTCGCGCAGGGTGAACGTCCAGAGGCGGCCGTCGTCCTCGCTGGTATGACCTTCCACCATCTGTGGCCGCGGCTGGAGCGTGCTGTCGATGCCGTAAAGCTGGTCCCAAACCATTGTTGCGTGGTAGCGGGTGATGTAGGCGGTGGTCAGCACCGGATCGATAACGGTCAGGTCCGCTTGCGGCACGTAACGCAGCACGCGCGCATCTGTCTTCGCCACCGCCGCGCGTCGCGACAGTGCGGTCGCCGCGGCCGTTCCGGCCAGGAAGTTGCGTCGCTGCATGTCGGCTCTCCCAGGGGTTAAAGCCGCGAAGCAATCCGGATGCCACCGAGTGGTTTGACGCCGACCAGCGCTGCCTGTACGCCGCGTCGACGATGACGATCGTGCGCCTCCTGGCTGACGACCTGACCGGTGCGCTCGACACCGCGGCCGAGTTCGTTCCGTTGACCGGGGAGTTGCCGGTGTTCTGGCCCGGCGCAGGCCGGTTGGAGGTCGTGGGAAGCCTGGGTCTGGACAGCGGGACGCGAGAGCGCGATCCGGAAGCCGCGGCAGCCGAGATCGCCAGACTGGCTCCGAGCCTAAATGGGGCCGACATCGCTTTTAAGAAGATCGACAGTCTGATGCGCGGGGCGGCGTTGGCCGAGATCGCGGCCTGCATGCGGGCCGGAGCCTGGCAGTTCTGTGTCTTGGCGCCGGCATTTCCGTATCAGGGGCGGATCACCCGCGCAGGCCGGCAGCATCGGAACGGCGGCAGCGGATGGATACCGGTCAGTGATGATCTGGCCGCCAGCTTGCGTGCGTTCGGCGTTTCGGCGCAGCGAAGACTTGGCGACGCCGATTTGCGACCGGGAATCACTGTTCTTGATGCCGAGACAGATGAGGATCTGCGGCGGATCGTTGCCACTGGTAGGCGATGCAGCGGACCCGTTCTTTGGGCTGGAACAGGCGGGCTGGCGCAGGCGTTGACCGCCGGTTCCTCTCGGCCGGCACTATTGCCGCTACCCGGGCCGATCCTCGGGCTGTTCGGATCCGACCAGGCCGTGACCGCCGGCCAACTCGCAGCTTGCGAGCCGCATTGGCTGCATGTCGAGGGCCACGCCTTCGATCCCATTCCCCGGCGGCTGGACGAGGCGGGACTGGCGCTTGTCAGCTTCAGGCTTCCTGTCGATACGCCTCGCGCCTTGGCGGCAGCGCAGATTGCCAACGCGATCACGCGGCTGATCGATCAGGTCGGGCCGCCCGGAACGGTTGTAGTGGCCGGCGGCGAAACCTTGCGAAGCCTCTGCGGCGCGGTCGGTGCTCGCGCTTTATCGGTACAGGGTCGGCTGGTGCCGGGCGTTCCTCAGTCAATCGTGCAGGGCGGTCGGTGGAATGGCGTCACCGTCGTTTCCAAGTCGGGGGCGTTCGGCCACACCTCGCTGTTGCGCGAGCTGATCCTTGAAAGGGCAGATCAATGACCGCTGTTCCCCTCGCCTTAACGATGGGCGACCCCGCCGGCGTCGGCCCGGAAATCATCGTCAAGGCCGCTGCCGAACTGCGCCCGCGACTGGAGAGCGGCGCATTGCGGATGGTGGTGATCGGCAGCAATGCTGCGCTGGAAAACGCCCGTTCGCGTTTCACTCCGGGGATCGCCATTCCGGCTGTGACGGAAGATGACGCGGACTGGCCAGCCCTGTGTGCTATGCAGGCCGGGCCGGAGGGCGAACCCATCAGGGCCGGCCAACTCTCTGCTGATGGCGGCCGTTTCGCCTTCCAGGCGGTGGAACGTGGGGTTCGCCTCGCGATGGGGGGCCGCATCGGCGGCATCGTCACCGCGCCGCTGAACAAAGAGGCGCTGAACAAAGCAGGCTATCATTACCCCGGTCATACCGAGATGCTGGCTGAACTGACCGGCGTGAAGGGGTCGTGCATGATGCTGGCGCACGGCAACATGCGGGTGAGCCACGTCACGACGCACATCGCGCTGGAAGATGTGCCGAAACGGGCGACCGCCGAACGGCTACGGCGGGTGATCGATCTGACGCATGATGCGCTGACCCGGCTGCGGCTTGGCCGAACCCGCATCGCTGTCGCTGCACTCAACCCGCACGCCGGGGAGGGCGGTCTGTTCGGGCGCCACGATATCGACGTTGCCGAACCGGTGATCGCTCAAGCGGTCGCTGATGGTCTCGACGTGGTCGGGCCGGTACCGGGCGACACGGTGTTCGTAAAGCTACGGGCCGGGCAATACGATGCGGTCATCGCTAACTATCACGACCAGGGCCATATCCCGGTCAAGCTGCTGGGGTTCGAGATCGATCCCGCGAGCGGCCGCTGGGACGCGTTGTCTGGGGTCAACATCACGCTTGGGTTGCCGATCATCCGGACCTCGGTGGATCATGGGACGGCATTCGATATCGCGGGCAAGGGTATCGCCAATGCGCGAAGCCTGGTGGAGGCGATTGAGTACGCCGAACGGCTCGCCGCCGGATGACAATGGGGACGGCGGTCGGCACTGGCGAGACGTTATCGAGCGCTGTACTGTAAATCGTAGCGACAAAGGACCCTCGTTGATGGATCTGAAAGACCACATCCGCGGCATTCCGGATTTTCCCAAGCCCGGCATCGTGTTCTACGACATTTCTACGCTGCTGCGGGAGGCGGATGCCTGGCAGGTTGCGATGGGCCGGATGGCTCGGGCGGTGCGGGCTTATATGCCCGACCTGGTTGCCGGGGTGGAAAGCCGAGGCTTTCTGGTGGCCGCTCCGCTGGCCCTGAAACTGGGCTGCGGCTTCATTATGATCCGCAAGCGCGGCAAGCTGCCGGGCGAGACCGTCGGCCTGAACTATGCGCTGGAGTACGGCGAGGATCGCGTGGAAATCCAGGCTGACGCGGTTCACCCTGGTCAGCGCGTGGTGGTGGTAGACGATCTGCTGGCGACCGGCGGGACGATGGCCGCCGGGATCGCGCTGTTGCGCCAGGTCGGCGCCATCGTTCCCGCTGCGGCCGCGTTGATCGAACTCAGTTTCCTCAACGGTCGCAAGCGTCTGGACGTGCCGTGCGAGGCGCTTGTTTCGTACGACGAGTGACCGCCGCGTGGTGTCCCGACACGATTGGGCGAGGCTCCTGTCCGCACTGTGATGAGAAAGGCCGTGCAGTAGCGGAAGCAGCGTTGCGTGGTATCGCAGCAGGGAATAGCGTCCGCTCACTAGACCGAGCAACAGGCTGGCTGTCGCGCCTTACAGCGTGAAGGCACGGATCGCGTTGCAGATCTACAACCGAGGCACGGTGCCGAACATGCTGGCGAAGCTAAAGAGCGGTCGATCGATCGACGCGGTCATCACGTGGAACGCGGACGAATTGGAAGGATGTACCCGCTGATCTGAGCGAGTGCGCCGGCAGCGACCGGTCACCCGGTTAGGATGGGTTTGGGAGGTAACGGGAAATGGCGGACGGCGCGAGCATCCCGATTGGCGTCATGGGACAGGGGGGGAACAAGGCTCGAAGGAGTACGATGCGGAAGTTTGCCCAAAGGCGATCGACCACCGGGTTTCTGCTGGCCTTGCCATTGATTCTGCTGGTCGCTGGGTTCGTGATCTACCCGGCATTCTACGGAATCTACCTGAGCATGCTGAACAAGAAGATGACGGCCTTCGTCGGTCTTGGCAACTTTCAGTTCTTGCTAAAGCGCCACACCTTCCAGCTCGTCATCTTCCAAAGCTGCCTGTTCGCGATCACCTCGGTTGTCTTTAAGGCATTGATCGGCTTCATTCTCGCGCATCTGATGCACAATATCGGCGGCAAGAGCCAGCGGATATGGCGCGGCCTGCTGCTGGTGCCATGGGTCATTCCGCTGGCACTCTCCACGCTGACTTGGTGGTGGATGTTCGATCCATCCTACTCGGCCTTCAACTGGGTGCTCAATCAGTTCGGTATCGCCAATGTCCCCTGGCTAGGCGTCGGCTGGATCGCGCGGTTCTGCACAATCACTGTCAATGTTTGGTTCGGCACGCCGTTCTTCATGATCATGTACCTAGCGGCGCTGAAGTCGGTGCCCGAGCAACTGTTCGAAGCCGCGGCGATTGATGGCGCCACCGGCTTGCAGAAGTTGTTCTATGTCACGCTGCCGATGATGCGGAATATCATCTCGATTACCGTGCTGTTCAGCCTGATCGTGACGTTCGCCGACTTTGATATCGTGCGCATCCTGACCTCCGGCGGGCCACAGGACATGACCCACGTCTTCGCCACCTACGCCTTCCAGGTCGGCATCCAGTCCGGCGACATCCCATTGGGTGCGGCGGACAGCCTGTTCATGTTCCCGATCCTGGCGTTCGCGGCCTTCTTCGTGCTGCGCGGCGTGACTAGGCGCACGAAGGAGATCGCGACATGAGCCATGGCACGCGGGATCTCGATAAGTCAGACAAGGAAGTGCAACCCACAGAAGTCGCGCGTCGCCCAGCCGCGTTCTCCACGGCGCAGGCGGACGGCAGCCTCATAAACACTCAGACGGGGGTGCTTTCCTCCGCCCAGACCAACGTGCAGTCCGAGCGCCGCGTCGCCGTAGCTGCGGCGCGAAAACATAGTCTGCATCGAAGCCGGGTGTGGGCGCTGTGGGGCAGTTATATCGCGCTGGGCGTGTTCGTCTTCATGTTCCTGGTGCCCCCGTTCTATACGTTAGTAACCAGTCTGAAATCATCTGCCGAGATATCGGCGCAGACTGGCAGCCCGTGGCTGGTGCATCACCCGACGCTGGAAAATTTCTGGTATCTGATCACCTATCCGAATTTCCAACGGTATTACCTCAATTCGGTGATCGTCACGGTGCTCACAGTCGCGATCTCGATGGTCGTGTCCGTGCTGGCGGCGTTCAGCTTGTCGCGGATGGGATTTTGGGGCAGCCAGACGCTGTCGACCGGAGTGTTCCTGACATACTTGGTCCCCCCGTCTTTGCTGTTCATCCCGCTGTTTCAGATCGTCGGCCAGCTCGGCTTGATCAACAATTTCTGGTGCCTGGTCATCCTGTATCCCACTCTGGCAGTGCCATTCTGCACCTGGATTATGATCGGTTACTTCAGTTCCATTCCCAAGGAGTTGGACGAGGCGGCGCTGATCGACGGCGCGGGTTATCTGCAGATGCTGTGGAAGATCTTCATCCCGGTGGCGATGCCCGGCATCATCGCGGCCACGATCTTTGCCTTTACTGTGGCCTGGGGAGCGTTTCTGTATCCGCTGGCGTACCTCTACACATCGAATCAGATGGTACTGACGGTTGGTATCATCTCCGACCTGATCCGCGGTGACGTGTTCCAGTGGGGCAAGATCATGGCCGCCTGCCTGTTGGCCTCGATGCCGCCGATTATCATCTACGCCTTCCTGATGGACTACTATGTAGCGGGCCTCACGGCCGGCGCAACCAAGGGCTGATCTGTCTGGGGCGGCCGGTTTACTCCGGCCACGACCTTAACCGAGGAAACGAAAGAACATGGCTGAAGTCTCCGTCCGCAAGGTCGTCAAGGAATATGAAGGCGGCGTCCAGGCGGTGAAGGGCATCGATCTGGACATCGCCGATCATGAGTTCGTAGTGTTGGTCGGGCCTTCCGGTTGCGGCAAGTCTACGACGCTGCGAATGATCGCGGGGCTGGAGGAGATCAGCGGCGGCGAGATCTGGATCGATGGCGACGTCGTCAATGATGTTCCGCCGCGTGACCGTGATATTGCAATGGTGTTCCAGAATTACGCCCTGTATCCGCACATGAGCGTCTTCGACAACATGGCGTTCGGGCTCAAATTACGGAAATTCCCCAAGGCGGAAATCAAGCGGCGGGTCGACGAGGCCGCCCGCATCCTCGACATTGCTCTGTTGCTGGACCGAAAGCCACGGGCACTGTCCGGTGGTCAGCGGCAGCGGGTGGCGATGGGGCGGGCGATCGTGCGGAATCCGAAGGTCTTCCTGTTCGATGAGCCGCTGTCGAACCTTGATGCCAAGCTGCGGGTGCAGATGCGAACCGAGATCAAGAAGGTCCATCAAACGGTTCGCACCACAACCGTGTATGTGACTCACGACCAGATCGAGGCGATGACGCTGGCTGACCGGGTCGTCGTGATGAACCACGGTGTTATCGAGCAGGTGGGGACGCCGCAAGAGCTGTATCATCATCCGGCCACTCGCTTCGTTGCCGGATTTATCGGGTCTCCTGCGATGAATTTCCTGCCGTGCCGGGTGCAGGATGGTGCGGACGGCGGCTTGGCCGTGCGCGTTACGGACGCCATCAACGTGCCTGTCCCGCCCTCTCGGGCAGACCGATACAGCGCCTTCAAGGGCAAGGACATGGTGCTCGGACTTCGGCCTGAGCACCTGTTCGAATACCATGAACAGGGTAAGCCGGGCTGGAGCCGGGTCGATTTGCCGGTCGACGTGGTAGAGCCGATGGGCATGGAAACCATGGTTCATTTCTTCGTTGATGGAGCCCCGGTCTGTGCCCGTGTCGATCCTGCCACCCATGCCGCGCCGGGCGAGATGTTGCCGCTGACGGCTGATTTGAACCAGATGCATTTGATGCATCCTGATACGGGTAAGGTGGTTTAAGGGCAGGCGAGGGCGCTGCCCTCGACCCGCAAAGGGGGCGACGCCCCCTTTGATCCCGACAATTACCGCCTCATCGCTCGTGCCACGTGCGAAATCAAACCACGCAGCCATTGATGCGCGGGAACGCTCTCAACCCTGCGATGCCACATCATTGCAGTCACTAATTGTGGTGAGGGGAAAGGCAAGGTCAGCACTTCGAGGGGCGCTAAATCCGCGAATGTCCGGGCCGTACTTTCTGACAAAATGGCGATCATCTCGGATTGCGCTAATGCGGCTGTCGCCGCGAGCAACGGGACACGTACCTTGATCCGCCGATTCAGACCGTGGTCCGCCAAATGCCCATCCACGAAGTCGGTCTCCTCGCCGGTCGAGGACAGAACGAGGTGGGGGTAGTCGCTTAAAGCGCGTAGCGAGATCGTCCGGTCACCCACCGCGGGATGCCCGCGCCGTACGACGGCGACGAAGTCACTATGAAACAAACGCAGGTCGGAAAACCGCTCGGCCGGCGCGGCGAGGCCACCCACAGCCAGATCCAGCTCGCCGCGGTCGAGAAGTTCTGCAACCTTCAACGTGCCGCTCGGGCGTATATCGAGTTCGACATTTGGAGCCTGCTCTCCGACCGCCGCGGCGAGGGGAGCCGCAAGACGGACCGCCGCTCGGTTATCCATGGCGACGGTGAAGCCGCGCTCCGCTGTTTCCGGATCGAACGAAGCAGCGCCATCGAGCGCCGTATGGAGGTTCTCCAGCGCTGCCCGGACGGGACCAACAAGCCGTTCGGCATAGGGCGTGGGCGCCATGCCTTCCGGAGTTCTCACGAACAGATCGTCGTGCAACGCGCTTCGTAGCCTGGAGAGTGCATGGCTGATCGCAGGCTGCGTCATGTTCAGCTTTGCCGCTGCGCGGGTGGCATTACGCTCCCGCGCGACCGCATCAAACACAACCAGCAAGTTGAGATCGAGCATCCGCCAGTTCATGCTGTCCTACACCTTTGACACTGCTTCAAACCCAACCGCGGCCGCTTGCGCAAAGCGCGCAAGCTCCAATGAAGAGCGCGCGCATTAGCAACCATCTAGGGGGGCGCCCAGTCTTCGTTAGGCCTGTTCCGAAGGAGCTTGCTCGAATAAGACGCCAAATCATTGCTTTGACTTATGCCAACGTGTCCGATCCTGATGACCGATGTGCGCCATATTAAGGGGATAGCCGCTGATTCTGAGCTCGGGAACCGGCACGGAACTGCGCAAGCTGTCGCGGTTTGCGGTGGTGGGCGGCTTGATCCTGTCGCAGGTATTGACACTCTTTACGACGCCCGTGATCTATCTCTACATGGACATCGTGGTGCGTTGTTTAAGCTAGGTCCGGGGGCCTCCGTTGGCGTGAGGTAACGCGGCCCTTCGGTTCATCTCAGGTATGTTTGCAAACCGCGCGCCGGCGGGACAATGTCCATGATCGTCCAGAAGGCGTCCCGGTCGCGTTCTCTCTGTATCGCGTCCGGGGGAGGTGCGCTGACCCTGGCGTTCCATCGGAGGCCAGATGAAGGCGTAGATTTTGGCCGTTGTCCTGATTTGTCCGGGATCGCGGAAGCTATGACGAGCATCCTGTTGCTGAAACCTGACAAGCCCTTAACTTGAATGTGGCGCCGCGCCAGGCGGCTGATCGAGGACCTAGCGTGTTTCGCCCAACTGCCTATCTAGCTTTTGCCTTCCTGCTGTCGGGCGCATCGGTCGCCCACGCCCAGATGCCCAGCGGCCCGCCATCCGTCGGCGTTGTCCGGGCGGAGCAGACCGCGATCACCGAAACATCGGAATTCATTGGCCGCATTCAGGCGATCGATCGCGTCGCTTTGACCGCGCGGGTGACCGCCTTCCTCGACGAGCGTCTGTTTACCGAGGGGGCCGAGGTTAAAAAGGGCGACCTGCTTTACCGTCTGGAACGGCCGCCGTTCGAGGCGGCGGTACAGCAGCAGGAGGCCGCGGTCGCCGACACCAGCGCTCGACTTGCCAACGCGAACATTCAGCTCGCCCGAGCGCAATCGTTGCTGGGAACGCCGGCCGGGCAACGGTCCAATGTCGATGACGCCGTTGCCAACCAACGATCGCTGGCAGCTCAGGTTCTGTCCGCACAGGCGCAGTTGCGCGTGGCGCAAATCAATCTGGACTACACCGAGATCCACGCTCCGGTCTCCGGCAAGATCAGCCGGACCAACATTACCGCCGGCAATGTCGTATCCCCGAGTTCGGGGGTGCTGGCGACCATCGTCAGCCAGGATCCAATGTATGTGCAGTTTCCGGTTGCGTCGCGATCGCTGACCGAGTTGCAGAAGCGCTACGCCGACAAGGGCGGCACTAACGCGATCGTGGTGAAGCTGCACCTGCCCGACGGCTCGCTTTATGGGCATGACGGGAAGATCGATTACGTTGAGCCGACGGTATCGGCCACCACTGATACCATCCTGCTGCGCGCCCGGATCCCCAATCCGCCCCACGGTGAGGCCATCTCCGGCCAACCGGTCGATCGGCCGCTCGTGGATGGCGCCTTCGTCAACGTCCTTGTGGAAGGCATCGAACCGGTCATGGCGCTTGGCATTCCGCGCAAGGCGGTGCTGTCCGACCAGCAGGGGGACTACGTCTATGTTGTCGGCGCCAACAACAAGGTGGAGCAGCGGCGGATCCAATTGGGCCAGTCAACGCCAACCACGGCCGTTGTCGCCGGCGGGTTGAAGGAGGGCGAGATGGTGGTCTCCGAAGGGGTCCAACGCGTCCGGCCCGGCATCGAGGTCAGCCCCGGCCCGGCCACGCCGCCGCCGACCGACCCGAGCGTGAGAAAGTCGTAGTATGATTTCTGGCGTTTTCATCGACCGGCCGCGCCTCGCGATCGTCGTCGCCATACTGCTGACGTTGGCGGGCGCATTGTCGATACAGCGGATCGCCGTTTCGCAGTTCCCCGATATCGTTCCTCCGCAGGTCACTGTCGCTACCACTTATGTTGGAGCCTCCGCCGCGGTGGTGGAAGCCACCGTCGCGCAACCGATTGAGTTGGCGGTCGTCGGCGTCGACAAGATGATCTACATGAAGTCCAACAGCGCGAACGACGGTAGCTATTCGCTGACCGTCAGTTTCGAGTTGGGCACCAACCCCGACGTCGATACGGTCAACGTCAATAACCGCGTACAGCAGGCGATCGCCCGTCTGCCGCCGGAAGTCCAGCAATACGGACTGACCACACGCAAACGATCCTCGGCTATTCTGGAATTCCTGCAGTTCTACAGCGAGGGTGGCAAGCAGGATCCGCTGTTCATCAGCAATTACGTCACCATTAACGTCCTGGATCGGCTGACCCGTGTCCCCGGCGTGGGCGATGCAACCCTGTTCGGCCGGCTCGACTACTCGATGCGTATCTGGTTCGATATGGATCGGCTGGTGTCACTGAACCTGGCACCCGCGGACATCATCGCGGTGATCGAGTCGCAAAACGTTCAGGCGGCGGTCGGGCGTATCGGAGCCAGGCCGACCAGCGACGCGACGCAGTTCCAGTTGAACGTACAAACTCAGGGGCGCCTGACGACGCCCCAGCAGTTCGGGGATATCGTGATCCGCGCAAATCCGGACGGATCGGTCCTGCGCATTCGCGACGTGGCGCGAACCGAGTTGGGGGCGGCGAACAGCGACACCCTAAGCCGGCTGAACGGGAATCCGGCGGTCTCGATCGGCCTGTATCTCTCGCCTGGTGCGAACGCGGTGCAGACGTCGGCCAGAGTCAGCAAAGCGCTGGATGAACTGTCGGTGCGCTTTCCCGAGAGCATCAAGGCGCGGGTGTTTTACGACAGCAGCTCGTTCGTGTCCGACACCATCAGCGAGGTGATGAAGACGCTGTTCATTGCCTTTGCGCTGGTCGTTGCGGTGGTGTTTGTCTTTTTGGGTAGCGTGCGCGCGACAATCATCCCGATGGTGGCGATCCCGGTCAGCCTGATTGGTACGTTCGCGGTACTGCTGGCCTTCGGGTTCTCCGCCAACACGATCTCGCTGCTGGCAATGGTCCTGGGGATCGGCGTCGTCGTCGACGATGCGATTGTCGTGGTCGAGAACGTGGAACGGGTGATGGGGGAGGAGCCGGATCTGTCGCCGCGGGAGGCGACGCGCAAGGCGATGGCGCAGATCACCGGGCCGGTCATCGCGATCTCATTGGTGTTGCTGTCGGTGTTCGTGCCGATCGCCTTCATACCCGGACTGTCGGGCACGTTGTTCCGCCAGTTCGCGGTGACGATCAGCACGTCGATGCTGCTGTCGGCGGTCATCGCGCTGACACTGTCACCGGCGTTATGCGCGCTATTTCTGCGCCACGGTCCCCGCCCACGCGGGCCTGTGGGCTGGATGCTGATCGGCATCGACAAGGTGCGGGATGGGTACTCCGCCGTCGTGAACCGGCTGTTGCGGGTCGCGGCCCTTTCCCTGGTCGTCGTTGCCGCAGCGGGTGTCGGTATCTTCCTGCTGGGCAAGATCACCCCGACCGGGTTCCTCCCCGAAGAGGACCAGACCGCCATCTTTACGATGGTAAAATTGCCTGATGGCGCCTCAGTCGAGCGAACCCGCACGGTCGTCCGGCAGGTGGAAGACCTGATCCGGCCGATGCCCCAGGTCGAGGCTGTTCTTTCTATCGTTGGGTTTTCGCTACTGGACGGCGGCAACCAGCCCAACGCCGCATTCATCGTCGTTCGCCTGAAGCCGTTCCGGGATCGTACGGGACCTGACGATGGCGTGCAGACGGTCATTCGCCGGATCTTCGGCGCCGGGCAGCAGATCCGCTCGGCGACGGTGTTCCCGTTCAACCTGCCGCCGATCATCGGCCTCTCCACAAGCGGCGGCTTCGAATATCAGTTGGAGAACCTGGAAGGTCGGCCGCCCGAGGATACGGCGAGCGTGATGGAAGGGATGGTCGCGGCGGCCAATCAGGACCCGCGACTGACACGCGTGTTCTCCACATTCACCTCGTCCAATCCGTCGATCTGGCTGGATATCGACCGCGAGAAGGCCCAGGCGCTGGGGGTATCGATCTCCAGCCTGTTCAATGCGCTTCAGGCGACGTTGGGTGGCTTTTACGTCAACGACTTCAACCTGTTCGGCCGCACCTGGCAGGTCAACATTCAAGCTGACGCGGTCGATCGCAGCGATCCGGCGGCGATCTACAAGATCTACGTCCGCAACAATCGCGGCGAGATGGTCCCGCTGCGCTCCATCGCCAATGTTCGTATTGCGCTCGGTCCCCAGGTCATCAGCCGCTACAACAACTACCGCAGCGTGACGATCAACGGCAGCCCCAAACCGGGCGTGTCCTCCGGTGACGCCTTGTTGGCGATGACGCAGCTTTCACGCACCACCTTGCCGCCGGGCTTCACATTCGAGTGGACTGGCACGGCGTATCAGGAGCGCGAGGCATCCGGGCAGACCGGATATATTTTGGCGCTGGCGGTGTTGTTTGCCTACCTGTTCCTGGTGGCGCTGTACGAAAGCTGGATGATCCCGATACCGGTGCTGGTTTCTGTCACGGTCGGTGTGCTGGGGGCATTCTTCGGATTGCTCTATACTGGGTTGTCGTTGGATCTGTATGCCCAGATCGGCATGGTGGTGCTGATCGCGCTGGCGGCGAAGAATGGCATCCTGATCGTCGAGTTCGCCAAGGAGGCTCGCGAAAGCGGTCATTCGATTCACGACGCCGCGGCGCTGGGCGCTCGGATGCGGATCAGGGCCGTGCTTATGACGTCGATCGCGTTCATCTTCGGTCTGATCCCGTTGGTGTGGGCGACCGGGGCCGCGATGTTGAGCCGCCGCGCGGTCGGCACGGCGGTTTTTGCAGGAATGATTGTCGCAAGCTCGATCGGCGTGTTCCTGATCCCGATGCTATACGTGGTGTTCCAGACGACGCGGGAGCGAGTGAAGCGACGGTTCGGGGCGTCGATCAGACATCGGTAGCAGCGCACTCCTGACGGACGAAGCGTCAGACCGTGTCTCTTGCGGCCGAAGACGGGGCCTTTCTTTTCATATCCGCCGATGCCGGAAAGCCCGGCTCAGACGATCTTCCAATCGCCATTCGGTTGCCGGCAGACATTTAGGGTCCATGTCCGTTTTGTGCTGTTCTTGTAATTGACAACCGACCGCAACGACCGGCAGGTGCTCCCTTTGCGCTCAAAGGCGCTTTGAACGGTCACTGTTCCGCTGTTTCCGGAAGTAGGACCTGTCCATGTTTCCGACGCTCCCACTTTTCCCTCATCTTCTTTGAGAAGCTTGTCGGCAGCCTGAGTCCCCAGCTCGAGGTCGGCTTTCGATAGCACCGGTCCCTTATTGCCCCGAAATGGATTGATTTGGGCATGCGCACTCACTGACCAAACGCAAACAGCCGCGATCATCCCAACGATCCGGATCAGCATATTTCGGCGCCTGGACGAAGTTTGGCTCGAAGCCAATGCTTTACGATACGATGTCATCTCTTTTCGACTCCTGAATTTGCTTGCGATCATAGCAATGTCTGATGAACCTGTCGTTGTCGCCGACTCTCGATCCGAGACGCGCCGAAATGGCTCCTTTTTCTAAACGACCGATCAAGCATTGTGCAATTCGGTTTGCCACTCTGGTGGCGCGGGAACTCGGCGCGCCACCCGCCAAGCTCCCCGAGGGCCAAATCTGGGAAATCCGCGACTTGATCCTTGCATCCGAGCGCTGCCGCTCATAGGGTCCGGCCGGTTTCGACCGTCGGGGTGTGGCGCAGCCTGGTAGCGCGCCTGTTTTGGGTACAGGAGGTCGTGGGTTCGAGTCCCGCCGCCCCGACCACCGGGAAACATAGGCTTACGGAGAGTTTTTCCATGCGTGCCCGCATTTTCCAGCCGCCGAAGACCGCCATGCAGTCCGGGTGGGCCAGAACGCACGAATGGGCGGTGGAATTTATCCCCTCGCACGGACGGCACGCCGACCCGCTGATGGGCTGGAGCGGCGGTGGCGACACGCAGACCCAGGTGAAACTGTTCTTCGACACACGCGATGAAGCCATCGCATATGCGGAACGCGCGGGCATCCATTACGACGTGGAACTGCCGCAGGCGCGGCGGATCAAGCCGAAGGCCTACGCCGACAACTTTAAATGGGGCCGGATCGAAAACTGGACGCATTGACCGCCCTGTCCTGATGGCCGTCTATACCGAGGTCACCGACGAGGCCCTGGCTGATTTTTTGCTGGGCTACGATATTGGCACGATGGTCGCGTTTCGCGGCATCGCCGAGGGCGTCGAAAACTCCAATTTCTCGCTCCGCACCAGCAGCGGCGATTTCATTCTGACCTTGTATGAAAAGCGCGTCGATCCGAATGACCTGCCATGGTTTCTCGGTCTGATGGAGCATCTGGCGCAACACGGGCTGGTCTGCCCTCAGCCGGTGCGGGGGCGGGACGAAGCGGCACTGCGCCACCTGAGCGGGAAGCACGCGGCGATCACGACCTTCCTGCCCGGTGTCTGGCCGCGGCGCGTTCGCCAGGGGCACTGCGGCCCGGTCGGCGAAGCGCTGGCCAAACTGCACGTGGCAGGGGCCGACTATGCTCCGACGCGTGCCAATGCGCTTGGGCCGGGAAGCTGGATGCCGTTGCTCGATCGCTGCCGGGCGCGCGGGGATGAGGTGCAGACGGGGCTGACTCGAGAGCTGGATACGGCATTGGCCTCGATCCTGGCAGGCTGGCCGAGCCAACTTCCCGTCGGGCACATTCATGCTGACCTGTTCCCGGACAACGTCTTCTTCCTGAACGATAAACTATCGGGCGTGATCGATTTCTACTTCGCCGCCACGGATCTTTTGGATTACGACATCGCGGTTTGCCTCAATGCCTGGTGCTTCGAGGCGGATTTCTCCTTTAACGTGACCAAAAGCCAAGCCCTGTTGCGCGCGTATCAATCGGTGCGGCCGTTGTCGGCGGCGGAGCAGGCAGCTTTGCCGGTGCTGTGTCAGGGCGCGGCGATTCGCTTCCTGCTGACGCGGTTGTATGACTGGCTCAATACCCCAGCGGGCGCGCTGGTAACCCGGAAGGATCCGATGGAATATTTGCGGCGCCTGCGGTTTCACCTGACGGCTACGGACGGGCGCGCCTATGGCCTCTGAGGAGATCATGGTGTCGCTGCCGCCCGACCCCGACAAGGTGGTCGAGATTTGGACCGACGGGGGGTGCAGGCCGAACCCCGGACCCGGCGGCTGGGCGGCGATCCTGACATTTCGAAAAGTGGTCAAGGAATTGTCCGGCGCCGAGGCCGCGACGACCAACAACCGCATGGAACTGACCGCGGCGGCGATGGCGCTAGAGTCGCTGAAACGCCCGTGCCATGTCGTGATCCATACCGACAGCCAGTATGTGAGAAACGGCATCACGCGGTGGGCCACAGGTTGGGTGCGCAAGGGCTGGAAGAATGCGGCGGGCGACCCGGTGGCGAACATCGATCTGTGGAAGCGCATTCTCGTGGCACAGGAAACGCACCGGGTGGAATGGAAATGGGTGCGCGGCCATGACGGCAACGACATGAACGAACGGGCAGATCATCTTGCGACCGAGGCTCGGCGTGCCGCATTCGGTGGAGCGGCGTCGGAAAACTCCTAGAGCTTGGTCGCCTGAGCCTGATCCAGTCGGAGGCCACGAATTACGCGATCAAACAAAAGCTTGGACGCCGAAGTGTGGATCAACCCCAAGGATCATGGCCTAAA
This sequence comes from uncultured Alphaproteobacteria bacterium, assembly GCA_963772355.1. Taxonomy (GTDB): domain Bacteria; phylum Pseudomonadota; class Alphaproteobacteria; order Acetobacterales; family Acetobacteraceae; genus Rhodopila. Next base: position 397,300 of record CAVYXX010000009.1, read on the forward strand.
GACAGCCTCGATCATGCTATGATCGTTCAGGGAATCGTCGACTGAGGAGGTCTGTCATGCGTCTATGGAAGCTGCTGCTCGCCGCCGGACTTGTCGTCGCGACGGTGCCCGTTTCCAGGCCGGCAGTGGGAGCAATCCCTTTCACCGAGGAAGCGTTCGAGGCCTCTCAGAGGCAGGGCAAACGTATCCTTGTCCAGATTACCGCGAGTTGGAGCCCGGTTTGCGTCAGACAACGTCGGATTGTCGGTTTGCTCCAGGCGCAGCCGCGCTTTGAAGACCTAATCGTGTACAGCATCGATTTCGATGACCGGAAGGATTTGGTTCGAGAAATGGGAGCGCAAGAGCAAAGTACGCTGATCGTGTTTAAGGGCATGGTCGAAAAAAGCCGCTCTACCGGCGACAACGATCCTGCGGCGATCGAAAGTCTGCTCGCCAAAGCCGCAGAGTGATTTAGCGTCGTCATAACGGCTCGGCCTCGGCGGGAAAGGTTGTCAGGACGCCGGCGCGAAATCGACGATGAACTCGCTGCCGCCGTAGCCGGCTTCCTCAGGGATACGCAACAGGCGCTTACCGCCTTCAAGTTTTGTTCCCTTTGGCTGAACGGTCACAACTCTGGCCGACCGGGCTGCCGTCATGGCTTCATCTACGGTGCGGGAGCGCCCAAGCTTCTCCAGATTTTTGGCGGTTGCGAATACCAGTTTGTATTTTCCGGTTGCGGTGTGAGCCAGCGCCTCCGCGGGCGTGATCCAGATCGATTCCACTGTTTCCTGGCCATCGTGGACGGCCAGATGTGCTTCCGGGGCTTCGGAGAGGAAGAAATGCGTGTCGTAGCGCTTCGGTTGATGCGCCGGCGTGATCCAATGGGCGAAATGGACCAGCAGATCTGGCGCCGGCAAAAGGCCTTCCGAGCCGAGTACCGCGTCGAAACCGATCGAGCCGGCGTTCAGGGCGGCACGGTGCTGGTCCTCCAGCCGCCTCAGGGTGGTGGAGTCGATAAGGTCCTGCGATCCATGAGGACGAGCCAACAGGACGCCACACTCTTCAAAGGTCTCACGGATGGCGGCAACGCGGAACGCCAGCGCGTCAGCGCTTAGTCCTTCCGGGTTTGGGCAGTCTTGCGGACGATCGGCCAGCTCTTGATCGGATTCCTCCACCCGGCCTCCTGGAAACACCAGGGCACCACCGGCGAAGTCGATGGCGTGATGGCGCACGACCATGAATACCTCCAGGCCGGCGGGTCTGTCGCGCAGCAGCAAGACGGTGGCGGCAGGCCGGGCGGCGGCTTCCATAAAGTGTTCCTATCTGTACCATTCAGCCTGATCGTGGCGGCTGACGACGGTCTATCTACAGTTGGATCTTGCGATTCACGGTTTAGGACGTTCCGTCTTCGCGGTGCGAACAGGTTACCCGACTGTTGCCTGGCCGTCACGGGCGCAGCCGACGGATCAACTCCATTGCATTGGCCGGCGCGCGCACCTTCTTGTCATTGTCGAAGAAAACGAACACGTCCCGTCGCCGGGGCCTAGCTTTTCCACCTGCGCGTTCGCCACCTTCGGGTTCTCCGCCCCGCGCCCAGGTCTTGATGCGCCGCGCCCACTCGTCCAGTGCGGCGTTATTGTAGCCGCTGGCATAGAGTTCCGTCGACCCATGCAGCCGACAGTAAACGAAGTCCGACGTCAGATCCATAAGCCGGGGCCACGAAACCGAGTCCGCGCAAACCAGGGCAATGTCATGGGCCCGCAGCAGGCTGACGAATTCCTTGCACCGGAAGCTTTCGTGCCGGATTTCAAATGCGTGTCGAATTGGACGGCGGGTTTCGACCTCTAACCACGGGGGCGCGCGTACTCTGTTGTCGTGCTTTCGCCCCAACGCCGCGGCGGCTTCGTTGTCATGCGGCAGCATGCGAAGGAACGGCTCGATTCTCTCTGGGTCGAATCGGAAATTGGGCGCGAACTGCCAGAGGATAGGACCGAGATGAATACCGAGCCGTAGCAGGCCGGAGGCAATGAAGTTCGCCAACGGTACCTGGGCGTCTCGCAGGCGGAGGATATGGGTAATGTAACGTGGCGCCTTGACAGCGAATACGAAGTCCGCCGGCACTAGCTGAGCCCAGCTTTCAAACGCGACCGGCCGTTGCATGCCGTAGAACGTGCCGTTTATCTCGATCGTTCGGAAATGGCTGGCGGCGTACCCCAATTCCTCCTCTCGCTTGAGACCCTTGGGATAAAACACCCCCCGCCAGGGCGCATAGGTCCAGCCCGAGATGCCGATGCGAACCACGCCGCTACCCACGCCGGCTTACCGCTGAAGAGCGAATAATGAGGTTGCGTCTGATCAAGGCAAACGCGTGGGTAACCGCGACCCGTCGCCTCAAGTGCCTGGCGCCACCGCCCCCGATGTCACGCCTCCTTCAGGTCCTCGAGCCGAACCAAGCCCATCTGGCTGGCAAAGGTCAGGCTCTGCGAGCCGCTCTGCTGCTGCGAGAAGCCACCGATCCGATGTTCGCCCGTGTCGTAGACCCGTACGTGACCGTCCCGCATCACCGCGAGCCGCCGGCGATCCGGGAAACAAGCGTAGCGCATGTCGTTTTGCGCGCCCGTCGCGGATGGCGTGCCCAGATAATCGGGCCACCAATGGCTCGTCTGCGCCGGTTCCTGTTCCGATGCGGCCGGAATGGGACCGGGCGCGGACGCGAGATCCCGGCACAGCGCACCGACCCGAGCCTTGAGGTCATTGTTGAACATGTCTCCGATCATCAGCATGCCGCCGGCGACCCATTGCCCCATACCGCCAAGCTCGGGATGGTTGAACTGTGCCATCGTATTGCCGCCATGGCGCAGAGCCTCCGCCACCGCCCGGGCGGCGTCGGGGCTGAAACCGTGGCGCTGGGCGATCTCCGCGATGTTATCTGCCATTGTCGTCTCCTTCGTCCTGGTGCGGATCGCTTATATGGTTGCGGCGCGTCTGCCGGAACGGCGACGCTGATCCGCAGCCTGTCGAACTCCATTTCGCAGCCTACGCCCAAAAAGCGACCTCCGCAGCGTTTCAGCCGATATCAAATCCCGGCAATCGGGGACCCATGGGATCCAGCAGATACCATCCCGGATGGCCGGCCGGGCACGAACCCTCGGTACCAAAGACATCAGAAGTTACCGACGAAACCGTCAAGGCACTGACACTGTGCCGTGATCGGCCGAGCGTCGTAGCGATTCCACCGACCAGGTCGAGATGGCTGTGGGCTTTTGGGCCATAGGCATCCGCGTCGAGGATGCTGTAATGGCAGGTCGATCTCTGGGAAGACCCTGAGATGCTTTACCATCATCCAACGGGGGAAACTGATCATGCGTAGAACTGTTTTGGCCGCAGCGCTGGCCGGATGCGTCACCATCGGAGCGGCGATGCCAGCGAGAGCCGCCGAGGTCAGCCAGCAGGAGCTAATGCAAGCGGCGGAAATGCTCGGAAAAGGCTATGATGACAACTATAACGCGAAGAACGCGGCAGGCATGGCGGCGCTCTATGCGAGCGATGGCGTGCTTGTCTCGCCCGGGCCCGTCATCCACGGCGCCGACAACCTTAAGCCGTATTACCAGTCGCGCTTCGATGCCGGGGCCGGCGACCACTTGACGAAGATCGCCGAGGTCCATGTGCAAGGCGACGGCGGCTTCGGCATCGGCCAGTTCTCTGCCACTGTGCCAACGCCCGATGGCGGACGGCGCGAAATCAAGGGCAACCTCGCGACCGTTTACCAGCGCGGCTCGGATGGCTGGCATCTTCGCCTTGTCGCCGCCTCCGTGCCGCCTCCGCCACCGAAGTAGCCGCCGCGGCGGCTCAGATGCTTCCGTGCGCCACTGCAAGGTCCTTGTTGGTGTGATCCTGCAGTAGTGTCACGGAGACGATGCTGATCACGCTGCAGGCGACGATGTACATCGCCACCGCGTAGCCGGACCCATAGGCGGCGAGCAGCGCCGTCGCGATGAAGGGGGCCGGTCCGCCGGCGATGATCGAGGCGAGCTGATAGCCCAGTCCAGCGCCGCTGTAGCGCAGTCTCGGCGCAAAGGACTCTGCGATCAGCGCCGCCTGCGGACCATAGAGTGTCATCACAGGCAACAGCGACAGTGAGATCGCGATGAAGATGAGCGTTGGCGACCTTGTATCGAGTAGCGCAAAGTAAACGAACCCGTATACGGCGCTGAAGATGGCGCCGATGATGTACATCCGACGGCGACCGATGCGGTCCGACAAATGACCAGCGACCGGCACCCACAAGAAACCAAGAATCGCTGAGACCACGGCTCCGGACAGCAGCAGATTTCGCGGCATACCCAATACACCGGTGCCGTAGGTGAAAATGAACGCGATATAGACGAACCCTGGACCCTGTTCGCCCATCCGGGCGAGCGCCGAGAGGATCACCTCCTTTGGCTGCCGTTTCAGCACATCCAGCACCGGTGAGGCCGCGAGGCGCTCCTTCTCTACCAACTCCGCGAACACTGGCGTTTCGAGAACTCCGAGCCGGATGTAGATTCCAACGCCCACCATAGCGATGCTGAGGAGGAAGGGGATGCGCCAGCCCCAGACCAGAAACTGGTCGCCGGAGATCCAGCTAAACACCAACACGGCGAGATTGGCCAGGGCAAGGCCGGCCGGACCGCCAAATTGCGGCCACGAGGCTATGAAGCCCCGATTGGCGTTGGTTTGGGCCCACTCCATAGACATCAGGACTGACCCGCTCCATTCGCCACCGACCCCGACACCCTGGATGAACCGCAGGGCGATCATGATGATTGCCGCCCAGATGCCAATCTGGTCATAGGTCGGTACTAGGCCGACCGCGACCGTCGCCACGCCCGTTATCAGCAGGGTGGCGATCAACGCCGCCTTGCGGCCGATGCGGTCGCCGTAGTGACCGAAGATTGCTGCGCCGACCGGGCGCGCGACAAAGCCGATATAGAAAATAACGTAAGCCTTCAAAGTCCCAACCAGAGGGTCCGAATCCGGGAAGAACAGCTTCGCGAAGACCAGTCCGGTGACGGTGCTATAGAGCAGAAAATCGTACCACTCGATGGTGGTGCCGATCGTGCTGGCGATTAAAGCTCGCCGCAGTTGTCCGCGATGTTCCGCATCGGACAATGGTTGTCTGGCTTGGTGGTCAATTGCCACGTTCTGTCCCCTCCCGTTCGACGCTTCCTTGCGTCTGCTGTTTTTGCTGCATAAATATCTTGCCCTAAAATTTTTTGAAAGATAAGTCATTTTTAAGATGGGGGCGAACCTTCGTTTTGGGATGCGCGCGCTGCTCGGAAAGGCCCGCAACGGCTGGGCATCGCGACCGTCGTGCGACGCCGGCGCGGCGGTTGCGCGGACAGTTGCCGGCGTAACAGTTGGAATCGGCTTATCTCGCGCTAACGTATGTTCAGGGTGCGCTCGTCGTCATACAGTTGTACAGCCACGGCGTCTGACGTTATCGCGGCTTCGTGAGATAACTTCGTGCGAACTACCGCGTTAAACAGCCCTCTTCCACCGGAGATTTCATCTCGTGCAGATCAGCGCCGGCTACGACCTCACCTATCAATGCCCCCAGCCGACGCCCATGCTGCTGGTCCTGAGTGTACATCCGTCGCGCATGCCGGATGTCATGGGGCCACACCAGATCTGGTTCGATCCGCCGATCGCGGCGAGCGAATACCGCGACAGTTTTGGCAACATCTGTCATCGTATCGTAGCGCCGGCGGGTGCACTGCGGATTTCCACCCGGTTCATGGTCAGCGATCCCGGCACGCCGGATCAGGTCGTGCCACACGCCATACAACATCCAATTCAGGACCTGCCTGATGACGTGTTGGTGTTTCTTTTGGGCAGCCGGTATTGCGAGACTGACGAACTCACGCAGCTTGCGTGGTCGCTGTTCAGCCACACGCCGGAGGGATGGCCTCGAGTGCAGGCAATATGCGACTATGTGCATAACCGGATCGAGTTCGGCTATCACCACGCGAATCCCACACGTACCGCCTCCGCCGGCCACGCCGAGGGCCGTGGCGTGTGCCGCGATTTTGCTCATCTGGCCGTCACGCTATGCCGCTGCATGAACATTCCGGCGCGCTATTGCACTGGATATTTAGGCGATATCGGCATCCCGCCGGTTGATGCGCCGATGGACTTCAGCGCCTGGTTCGAGGTTTATCTGGGCGGGCATTGGCATACCTTCGACGCCCGCCATAACACGCCGCGCATCGGGAGGATCCTGATGGCGCGCGGGCGGGACGCGACCGACGTGGCCTTGTCGACGGTGTTCGGCCCGAGCACCCTGATTGGGTTCAATGTTGTTACGGATGAGGTGCGTTAGAAGCGGGACCCCCCCGCATCCTTGCTTCACCGGTCGTAAACCACCCATTTGTCGTAAACCACCCATTTTACGTCGGCAGACTCTTATTGCCATCGATATGCGGGAAGGCAGACCAATTGTGCTCAAGCCGCGGGTGCTCGGTGTGGACCTCCGTCCGCGTCTTGCTTGCGGATGCCGTGTTCCCCAGATCTTCGGAATGAATGCCCGGCGGCTCGGCGAGACGTAGATTGTCCTCGATTGGACATTTTGCGAGGCCAGCCATCCTGGATTTGAACGGCCTTCAGAGGAGAACCACCCGATGCTCGCCCTGGTAAACACGCCCCGCGGGCCAGCGCCAATTGAGCTGCGCGAAATTCCTGAACCGGCACTGGCCAACAACGAAGCACTGATCGAAGTCCATGCATTTTCCCTCAACCGCGGCGAATTGAGTTCGTTTGCCCGGAACAAGGAAGGCTGGGTGCCCGGACAGGACGTCTCGGGCATCGTGCTGCGTCAGGCCGCCAATGGTGTGGGGCCTTCAGTTGGGGCCAATGTGGTCGCACTTGTGGACGACTTTGGCTGGGCTCAGCGCGCCGCGGTACCGAGCCACCGCATGGCGGTGTTGCCGGGGAACGTCTCCTTTGCCCAGGCGGCAACCTTGCCGGTGGCTGGCCTGACGGCACTTCGCACGCTACGCCACGGCGGAGCGCTTGTTGGGCGTCGCGTTCTGATCACCGGGGCAGCGGGTGGCGTCGGTACCTTGGCGGTACAGATGGCGGCCCATTCTGGAGCGCACGTCACGGCCGTCGTCGGAGGCCCCGCGCGAGCAGCAGGATTGCAGGGGCTCGGCGCAACCGAAGTGGTCGAGGGCATCGACAACGTTCAAGGCAGGTTCGCGCTCATCTTGGAATCGGGCGGGGGCGCCTCGCTGGCGGCCGCGATAAAGCTTGTCGAGCCAAATGGGATCGTTGTGGTGTACGGCAACTCTTCCAACCAACCGACAACGATCAGTTTCACGGATTTCCGCGGAGCGGCGAACGCTCGCATACAAAGCTTCAGCTATTTCACCTCGGAAGCGGAGGAGCGATTCGCACCGGACCTCGCGCTGCTGGTGTCACTGATCGCGGACGGATCGCTGAAGCCGCAGATCGGCGTGGAGCGGAGTTGGCGCGACATCCTTGAAGTGGCCTATCAGTTACGGGACCGGCGCGTCTCCGGAAAAGCGGTCCTACGGGTGGAAGCGTCCTGATACGGATTGGCCGACGTTTGCCCCGCTATTCCTTGCCCTCGGGATCGAATTGGTGGAGGCGGTAACCATCGTTCCGGCGCCAGCTTGACATCGGTTGGCGTGCTGCGCTCGGCGCGGTAGCAGCCGATCTGTGCACCTTGGCCTTGCTGACCGCGGCCGCCGGGCGGCGCGTTCAGCCTCGGCCCGAATCTACACGCTACCCGGTGCGTCGGCGCACGCTGCTGGGGGGACACGAGGTCTGGCCTGTCATCGTCGCCTTCAGCCGGCACAGCCGAGCCTTGGTATCAAACAGAATTGCGGCGCTGATCGCCCTGGGCTAAGTCGCCGACTGTCGATCCAAGCGTCGCTTCGCGGCGCTGGAGAACCCGATCAAGTTCGTGTGGTCGGCGCAGTGATTGCCTTATACCCCCGCGCAAACGTCTACCGATATCAGTCGGCCCATTCTGGACGCTGGAGCATTGGCGGGCGATGTCTGCCCGTTGGGGGATTGAAACCTTCTGGTGCTGGCCGCGTTCTTCCTGGCGGAGGTCAGGCGTTGGTATCACGTATCGGTCGAGCGCGGCCAGCGGCTGCATGAAGGCCCTCATCAAAACGCTGTTCGGCGACCGGGCACCCCGGTTGCGCTATGTTGGCGATGCCCGGCTCCAGCCATGCCGAGGTCGCGATGCTGGCGCGTAACTGGAACTATCAGACTCTCGTAAGGCATCTACCGTCCGCCGTTCTGCCGCCTACTTCGACAGAACCGTCCCGACCTGTTTGCGCATCGGCAGGCGGTTCAGATGTCAAAGCTCCCGCGAAGGATTTTGCCCATGTCTTCATCACTTCCTACCTACAGCGCCATTTACGCATTCGGCGACAGTCTGTCCGACGCGGGCAACCTCTCGATCAGCACCGTTGGGACAACGCCGGTATCGCCGCCCTACTACAAGCAACAATATGGCATCCTCAGCGGCAATGTGTTCAGCAACGGGCCGACCTGGGTGCAGAATCTGTCGATCGCGCTCGGCCTTGGCAAGCTTGCCCCCAGCTTGGCGGGCGGCACGGATTTCGCTTACGGCGGGGCCGAAACCGGATCGACGCCGCAGAACGCGGCCTTACCGGCGTATGCGGCGGTCTCCTTGCCAGCGCAGCTTTCGGAGTTCCAGACGCAGGTGCCAAGCCGCTCGGCCAATGCTCTCTACACGCTATCGGTCGGGGCGAATGACATCGACACCATCCTCGCCACAACCCTGACCGCGCAGCAGCAGAGCACTGACATAAACGCCGCCGTCGCCAACGAGATGGCCTTCGTGAACCACCTTGTCGGTGATGGCGCCAAGAACCTGCTGGTGCTGGACGTGCCTGATCTCGGCAAAATACCAGAGATCACCGAGGGACTGGATAACGGCAGCAACACCCCGTCGGCGGGATACGATGCCCTGGCGTCGCAGCTTGCCAGTGAATACAATACGGCGCTCAACAGCCAACTTGCCGGCATCACCGGTGTCAACGTGCACGTGGTGAACACCTACGCGTTGCTGGACGAAGCGATCTCGGATCCGGCGGCCTATGGACTGACCAACGTCACAACTCCGGTTTGGAATGGCAATTTCACGAGCGCCAGCAGCGGCACGCTCGCGGCAACCACCACCGCCGAGCAGAACCAATATTTATTTTGGGACACCTATCACCCGACCGAGACCGGCCATCAGGCAATCGCCGAGTCAGCCGAGACGGGGCTAAGCGGCAAGGTTCCCCTCATCGTCGGGAACACAACGACGGGTCAGACGAGCGCGCCAATAGGACAACCCTACACCGGACCGGTCAGCGGCCTCCAAGAGCAATATGTTAATATCACGAGCGATAGCCTGAACATCGCCGCCAGCACGCCCAACTGGTTCATCGCCAGCGGCAGCGGCACTGATGCGATCGCGGTCAGCACCGGCACTAACGTGCTGGACGGCGGTACTGGCTCAAACTTCCTGACCGGGGGCACAGGTGACGATACCTTCTTCGCGGATGATCGTGGACTCGGGTCCGTCATTTGGGACACGGTCAATAATTTCCATGCCGGCGACGCAGCAACGATCTGGGGCGTCACGCCAAATGATTTTGGTCTATCTTGGGTCAATGGACAGGGCGCGACCGGCTATACTGGTCTTACGCTGCACGTTACAGCCGCTGGCGTGCCAACCGCGTCGCTGACGTTGGCTGGCCTTACTTCCGCTGACCTGACCAATGGCACGCTAACGGTGTCCTTTGGTACCACAGCGTCGAGCAGTGGTGTGCCTGGCAGCACTTACATGTATATTCACAACAATGGCTGACGCTGGAGGTCTTTTCTCTTCCTTATTTTCATGCCTTACCCTGGCTTACAAGCCGGCGTTAGTCGGTAAACGGAAGAAAGGGCCAATGGCTCGCTGTGACTTGGCAGTTTGTTCGCGTTTCAGGCTTTCCTGTTCAGGTGAGCATTACCTGTTGTGTGTCAGCACGATGAACTGCGAGACACAGATACAACGGCGAGTACGCTCTATTTCCGAGTAGCAAAAGGCATTTTCTGACCGGGTGGGTTGCGCGGCGCTGCTGGCCAAGCCTCCACATGCCGCGTGGTTGCACCGGCGGCACGGCGATGCACCTTTCAAGGCTCCCGCTGATGAGTCGTTCTGGGCCGCAAGTTTGATGGCGACGCATTCCACCGGCATGTCCAGGGCGCGGAAGTTTGAGACCGGCATGGGGTCATGCAAGACGGAAGGTCGCAATGGAAATGGTTTCTTCTTTCTTGTGTTTGTCGTCTGAATGTTTTAAAATTATCACACGTTGCAAGTGATCGGTCCTGGGTTCCTCGGAATGGCTGAGTTGACGGTTTGTGGAGATTCGCTCAGCGCGATCATACACTAGCGGCAGATCCCTCTCGCAATGGGTATCGAATCAGCTTATCAAGCGCCCCATGAGCGTGCGCTGGACGCCGGTCTCGGCCGCCCACACGCGAACAACGGATTGAGCAGAATTTGAGCGACACACCTGACCACCCTGTGGACCCGACCGGCCCGTACGGGGACATGCAACCGGTCAATCTAGAACAGGAAATGCGACGCTCCTACCTCGATTACGCCATGAGCGTGATCGTGTCGCGCGCGTTGCCTGACGCCCGCGATGGGCTGAAGCCGGTGCATCGACGCATCCTCTACGGTATGCATGAGGCCGGCTACACGCCGGATAAAGCCTACCGCAAGTCGGCCCGCGTGGTTGGCGACGTCATGGGTAAGTATCATCCGCATGGCGACGCCTCGATCTATGACGCCATGGTGCGGATGGCTCAAAGCTTCTCCATGCGGCTGCCGCTGATCGATGGTCAGGGCAATTTCGGGTCGGTCGACGGCGATAATCCGGCGGCGATGCGATACACCGAGGTCCGGCTGGCCAAAGCCGCCGCCCTGCTGCTGGAAGACATCGATAAGGACACCGTCAACTTCCAGCCGAACTACGACGAGTCGGAGAAAGAACCGCTCGTCCTGCCAGCCAAGTTCCCGAATCTGCTAATCAATGGCGCCAACGGCATCGCGGTTGGCATGGCGACGAACATCCCGCCGCACAACCCGGGCGAGATCATCGACGCCACCCTCGCGCTGATCGCTGAGCCGGATACCTCCCTGGACGACCTGATGAAGATCGTCCCTGGGCCCGACTTCCCCACCGGGGGGATCATCATCGGCCGCTCCGGCATCCGCCAGGCGTTCGAGACCGGGCGCGAAAGCATAACCATCCGCGCAAAGGCCGAGTTCGAGGAAATCCGGAAAGACCGCCAAGCGATCGTGGTGACGGAAATCCCGTATCAGGTGAACAAGAAGACCCTGATCGAGAAGATCGCCGAGCTGGTCCGCGGCAAGGTCATCGAGGGCATCGGCGAGATGCGCGACGAGAGCGACCGCTCCGGCATGCGCATCGTCATGGAACTCAAGCGCGATGCCACACCCGAGGTGGTGCTGAACCAGTTGTTCCGCTTCACTCAGTTGCAGACGTCGTTTGGCATCAACGTGCTGGCACTGGACGACGGGCAGCCGAAGCAGATGGGCCTGCGCGAAGCCCTGATGTGCTTTATCAGGTTCCGTGAGGAGGTCATCCTCCGCCGGTCCCGGTTCGAGCTCGGCAAGGCGCGCGACCGGGCGCATAACCTGGTCGGGTTGGCCATCGCGGTCGCCAATATCGACGAGGTGATCCGGCTGATCCGCGCTAGCCCCGATGCCGCGGCGGCTCGCGTCGCGCTGATGGGCCGTGACTGGCCGGCGGAAGATATCGGCGCGCTGCTGGCGTTGATCGACGAACCGGGCAATGTCATCGCACAGGATGGCACGGTGCGCCTGACGGAAGAGCAGGCTCGCGGCATCCTGGAACTGCGGTTGCAGCGGCTGACCGGGCTGGAACGCGAGAAGATCCAGGCCGAAATGACTGAAGTTGCCGGCAAAATCCGCGAATTGCTGGACATCCTGGGCTCCCGCATCCGCCGCATGGAGGTGATGACCGAGGAGCTAACGCAGGCTCGTAAGGAAGTTGCTTCGCCGCGGATGACTGAGATTGCCGACGCGCTGGCTGATCAGGACGACGAAAGCTTGATCGAGCCGGGCCAGATGGTGGTCACCATAACCCGCGACGGGTTCATCAAGCGCACGACGCTGGAGACATTCCGAGCCCAGAACCGGGGCGGGCGGGGGCGCAGCGGGGCCGGGATGCGCGGCGATGACATCGTGACGCGCAGCTTCAACGGGCACACCCACCAGTGGGTGCTATTCTTCTCGTCCGGCGGCAAGGCCTTCCGGGTGAAGGTCTGGAAGCTGCCGGAGGCTGGCCCCACGGCTAAAGGGCGCGCGCTGGTGAACCTGCTGCCGGAATTGGGCGCGGACACGATCACCACCGTGCTGCCTCTGCCGCAGGATGAGACGCTGTGGGAAAGCCTGCACCTCGTGTTCGCCACAGCATCGGGCAACGTAAGGCGCAACCGGCTGTCGGATTTCAAGAATGTCCGTGCCGCCGGCCTGATCGCGATGAAGCTGGACGAGGGCGACCACCTGATCGGTGTCGCCACCTGCCGCGAAGGGGACGACGTGTTGCTGGCGACCCGCAAGGGCCGGTGCATTCGCTTCCAATTGTCCGACGACCAGGTGCGGGTTTTTGCCGGCCGTGACAGCTCGGGCGTGCGCGGCATCAAGTTGCTGAATGGCGACGAGGTCATCAGTCTGTCGGTGCTGCGCCATGTTCAGGCCTCGCCGGAGGAGCGGATCGCCTACCTTAGGCAGGCGAATGCCAAGCGACGTGGCAATGGCAATGGCGATGCGGAAGCCGAGGCGCCGGCCGAGCCGGATGGCGAAGATTACGTCCCCGAGGTGACCCTCTCGCCTGAACGTTTCGCCGAGATGGAAGCCACCGAGGAAATGCTGCTGACTGTGACCGACATGGGCTTCGGCAAGCGGACCTCGGCCTACGAGTATCGAGTCACCGGACGCGGCGGCCAGGGTATCGGCAACATCACCTTGGCGCCGCGCAACGGCAAAACCGTGGTGGCGACCTTCCCGGTGCGGCAGGGCGACGACATCATGATGGTCACTGATGCCGGACGCTTGATTCGCGTCCCGGTCGATCAGGTGCGAACGACAGGGCGGCAGGCGATGGGGGTCACCCTGTTCCGCGTGGACAAGGGCGAGCACGTGACCAGCGTATTCACCGTGCTGGAAGACGAAGCCGAAGAAAACGGTGGCCCGGAAGCGGGCGCCCCAGAAGGCCCGGTCGATCCCGGCGGCGCAAGCGAGGGGTCGCCGGACAACGAGACGCCTTCGCCCGAGGAAGGACACGATGGCTGATAAGGCTGCCCATAATCCACGACGGATCGGGCTCTATCCGGGGACGTTTGATCCCGTCACCAATGGGCATCTCGACGTGATCGCCCGCGCCGCTCGGCTTCTCGACAAGCTGGTGGTCGGGGTTGCGATCAACACCGGCAAAGGCCCGTTGTTCACCCTCGACGAACGTGTCGAACTGGTGCGGGCGGAGATCGCGACGATTGCCACCCGCAATGGCATGGTCATAGAGGTGATCCCGTTCGACACCCTACTGATCGATTTCGCCCGCAAGCTCGGGGCCTCGATGATTGTGCGGGGACTGCGCGCGGTATCGGATTTCGACAACGAATTCCAGATGGCGGGGATGAACTACCGTATGGCCCCGGACATCGAGACAGTGTTTCTGATGGCCAGCGAGACACACCAGTTCATCGCATCCCGTCTCGTCAAGGAAGTCGCCATGCTGGGCGGCGATATCACGTCGTTCGTGCCACCACTCACCCTGGAACGCGTGATGAAGCGCATCCGGGGCTGAACCGCCGGACGCTATTCCCTTTTTCTGTATTAAGGAGGGCGCTTATGCACCGCCGTACGCTTATCGCATCCACCACCGCGCTCGCCATCGCCGCACCGGCGTTGGCCGCGGAAACCGATCCGGAGAACACGATCTATCTGGACCTGAAGCAGGGCCGGGTCGTGATCCGGCTGCTGCCGGAGGTTGCGCCGAAGACGGTCGCGCAGATCAAGACGCTGGCCCGTCAGGGATTTTATGACGGCACGCCGTTCCATCGCGTCATCGAAGGCTTCATGGCGCAAGGCGGTGATCCGACCGGCACCGGAGGCGGCGGCAGCAAGCTGCCGAACCTGCCGCTGGAAGCCAGCCAGCGCCATTTTGTTCGCGGCGTCTGCGGAATGGCCCGAGCCTCTGATCCGGATAGCGGCAACAGCCAATTCTTCATCATGTTTGCACCGGCACCGGCGCTGGATGGAAAATATACCATCTGGGGGCAGGTGGTGAGCGGCATGGAGTACGTGGACGCGATCAAGCGCGGCGGCGGGTCCAACGGGATCGTCTCCGGCGACCCGGATCGCATCGTGCATATGCGCGTGGCCGCGGACGTGAAGTCGGGATAATGCAACGGCGGCCAACTATCGAGGTCAGCGCTAACGAAGGAGACAATCGACATGAGTGACGCGAAGCCGGCTCTTGATCCCGAGAACACGTTATACCTGGACCTGAAACAGGGTCGTGTGGTGATCCAGCTTATGCCCGAGATCGCGCCGATGCATGTGCAGCAGATCAAGACCTTGGTACGGCGGGGGTTCTACGACGGCACGGTGTTCCACCGCGTCATCGAGGGCTTCATGGCCCAAGGCGGTGATCCGACCGGCACCGGCACCGGGGGCAGCGATCTCGACAACATTCGCGCCGAATTTTCCGATAAGGCAAAGTTCGTGCGCGGCACATGCGGCATGGCTCGGTCACAGAGCCCAAACAGCGCGAACAGCCAATTCTTCATCATGTTCGAGCCGGCCTCCCACCTGAATGGCCAATACACCATCTGGGGCCAGGTCGTGGAAGGCATGGAGTTGGTCGATCAAATCAAGCGCGGCAGTGGCGGCGGCGGGACCGTGTCAAACCCGGACAAGATCGAAAAGATGTCGGTCGCAGCCGACGCGGCTTAAGTTTGCGGGGAAACAGCCGAGACCTTTGAGGCACCGGATGGTGATCCTGCAGGTGCCAGGGCCAGGGTTTGGCCGGCCGTGGATTCGATGTGCTTGGTGGGGCTATCCGTGTGCCCCGCTCTTCGTCGCCTCGGGCGCCGTACTCGCTGATCATACGCTGTCGGTCTTTCGATAGCCCGCTTCGTTGGCACCCGTCATTTCGCGAGCGCCCGGCGAAGCGAACTGAAACGGCGCCGGTAATGCGCTGGTGTCATCCCGACGCGCCGGCGGAATAGACGGCTGAAGAAGCTGGGGTCCTGGTAGCCGACCTCGGCAGCAACATCCTCGACCGGTGCGTCGGCGGTTTCCAGCATCTGTTTGGCTTCCTCGATGCGCAGACGATGCACGTACTCCAACGGGGACATCCCTGTCGCCGCGGCAAACCGCCGCATGAACGACCGTTCGGGCAGCCCGACGATGCGCATCATCGCGATGACCGGGGCGGCAGTGGCGTAGTTCAATGCAATCCATTCCTGGCATCGCATGATCAGAGCGTCATCGATCTGCCGGGCCACCAGCAGCGAGGCGAACGGAAGCTGTCCGTCGTCATGCCAGTCGAGCATGTGTATGCGGGCAACCTGACGGGCTTCCTTCAGACCGATATACCGGGCGATCAGGTAGAGCGCCATGTCCAGCCAACTGGTCCCGCCCCCGGCCATGACGATCCGTTCGCCAATGCCCGTTACCACGAGCGACTGGTTCGTTCGCACCTTTACGTTTGGATACCGTGCAAGGTCCGCGGCAAATGCCCAGTGGATCGTCGCGTCGCAGCCTGCAAGCAGACCAGCCTCGGCCAGTAACAAAGCGCCCGAACAGGCGCTTGTTATTGTCGCGCCCGCCTCGTAGCAGCTACGCATCCATGCCACCTCAAGGACAAAACGGCCGTGGAGCGACTCACCCGGCATCGCGGAAAAGTCCGGAACGCAGACGATGTCAGGCGTTGGCATCTCACCCAAGCCGTAGTGGGGGCGTACCCAAATACCATTCGCGGCGGCAAAGCCTGCCTGCCGCACAGCAACAATATACGGATTTATGAGCTGAGCGCCTTCGACGCCTGAGAGAAGCAACGACCAGTCCCGGCCGACTGTAGAGAACAGATCCACCATGCCGAACAAGGTCCAGGCGGTCACCGCCGGCACAGCGAGAATCGCGACGTTCAGCGGATGTGCAGCGAACGGCATGGCAGGAATGACCACTTTGTGGACGGATCGACTTTAGTGGGAGTTCAACAAGTCGACTAGTGTGGGCATCTCGGATCGCCTTCCTCTCCACCGCGGAGTGCAGCGAAGATGGACCCGTCCACTCGCGAACCGCCTTCTCCTGACGATGTCGCGGCCCTGCGGGCGAGGCTGGTCGGCGGCGTAATGCAACAAGGCGACGATGGCTATGACGCCGCGCGGGTGGTGTGGAACGGTATGATCGATCGCCACCCCGCCTGGATCGCCCGCTGTGCCAACACGACGGACGTCATCGAGAGTGTCTGCTTCGCGCGTCGCCACGGTCTGGAGCTGTCGGTGCACGGCGGTGGACACAATGTCGCCGGCTACGCGGTGTGCGACGGCGGCCTGATGATCGACCTCTCCGAGATGCGCGCAGTGCGGGTCGATCCCGCGCTGCGACGGGCCTGGGTGCAGGGGGGCGCTCTGTGGGCCGATGTCGATCGCGAGACCACGGCCTTCGGCCTCGCCACGCCCGGCGGGCTGGTTTCGCAGACGGGCGTGGGCGGCCTGACCCTGTCGGGAGGTATAGGGTGGCTGCGTGGGAGACACGGGTTGTCCATCGACAACCTGAAAGCCGTCGACATCGTCACCGCCGACGGACAGCTGCGACATGCCGACGCCGAGGAGCACCCCGACCTGTTCTGGGCAGTGCGTGGCGGCGGCGGGAATTTTGGCGTGGTCACGTGCTTCATATTTCGCCTGCACCCGATCCCGCCAGCGCTTACGTTCTGCAGTCCCGTCTACCCGGAGGCCAGTGCGCGCGCACTGATTCCATTGTGGCGTGACTTCATGGCACGTGCGCCGGAGGGGCTCAGCAGCCTCGTGGATTTTTCGACCTTCCCGGACGATCCCGCCTATCCCGAGGCGGTGCGCGGCCAGCGGGTGATATCCCTCGGCGCCGTCTACGATGGGCCGGCCGATGAAGGCGAGGCGCTGGTCGCTCCGCTCCGCACGTGCGGCACGCCTCTGGCGGATTTCAGCGCCGCAATGCCTTACCGCGAGATTAAGTGCTTCTTCGATGCGTTATTCCCGAAGGGTCGCGACCGGTGCTACTGGAAGTCGCTCTATTTGCGGGCACTCGATGACGAGGCGATCAGCGCCATCGTTGGGCATCTGGCCCGGCGGCCCTCGGAAATGACCTTCGGCTCCATCTGGGCGTTCGGCGGCGCCATGCAACGCGTGCCGGAGGCGGCAACGGCGTTCGGCGACCGCGCGGCGCCCTACATGCTTAGCCTCGATGCCATCTGGTCGAAGCCGACCGATGATGCCGTCAATATCGACTGGGCGCGCGCCTCCTGGGAGGACATTCGGCGGTATGGCACCGGTCGGATGTATCTGAACTTCCCCGGTCATGGCGAAGGCGACGACCTCGTGCGCTCAGCGCTCGGCCCTGACGTCTACGCCCGCCTAGCTCGGGTCAAGGGACTTTTCGACCCCGGCAATTTGTTCCGCATGAATCAGAATGTTCGGCCCGAGGGCTTTCCGCAGGCCGAATAGCCTCAACGATCGCGCACTTGGAGGAGGCAACGGCCACTCTAGATCGCGTTTTGGCTTACCCCGACAATCACAACCAATCTGAGGGAGGACGTTATGAGAAGCCAAATTTCACGTCTGCTGGGCGTCGGCTTCACGGTCGGATCACTCGGTATAACTCCGCTTCACGCCCAAGAGACGATCAAAATAGCCTTTATCGAACCATTCTCTGGCAACCTGGCCGAGATCGGCGACGCTGACCTCAAGGATTTTAATTTTATTCTCAGTTACATCAATGCGAAGGGAGGTGCATTAGGCCGCGAATTCGAGCTTGTGACCTTCGACAGCAAACTGCAGCCGGCTGAGGCATTGATAGCGCTCAAGCGAGCCGCTGACCAGGACATCCCGTTTGTCATGTCCTGCGCTGGCTCGAACGTTGCGGCCGCTTTGATTGACGGCGTGTCAAAGTACAATGCCCGTAATCCCGATCGCCGGATGCTTTACCTGAATTGCGGTGCGCTCGCGAGGGAGCTGACCAATGAACAGTGCGATTTCTGGCATTTTCGCTTCGATGGCAACACAGAGCAGCGGGCTGAAGTATTGGTGCGCTCCTTGCGAAAAGACCTGAAATCCGTTTACATGATCAATCCGGATTATCTATACGGTCAATCGGTACGGCGTGACACGCTCAAGTATCTCGCCAGGCACCGGCCCGACATTCAAGTAGTCGGCGATGACCTTGTGCCGCTTGGCGGGGTAAAAGATTTCTCACCCTATATCACCAAGGTGAAGGCATCTGGTGCTCAGGGCCTGATTACCGGCAACGGGGGTCCCGACCTCAATTTGCTGGTGCGCGCGGGGGCCAACACCGGCCTTGACGTCGAATACTATACCTTTCTCGGCTGGCTTCCCGGCGCCCCCGCCGCCTTTGGTTTAGTCGGCGAGAACCGAATACATACCGTGACTGGATTTCATCCGAATGTCCCGGTCGAGATGAACAATTCAGAAGCTGAAAAATTGGTCCAGAAATTTCGCACCGATCATGACTATGACTTTGCCAGTATGAACAGTTACGTGATGTTCAGCATGTTGGTATCGGCGATCAACCAGGCAGGCTCCATCGACACGCGAAAAGTGGCTCTGTTGCTCGAGGACATGCACGGCAACGACATGATGGGAAACGATTACTGGATGAGAAAGGACGATCATCAGTTCATGGTGCCGTTTTATGCTTCTAGCTTTGTCAAGGATGTCAAATACAACTCTGAGAAGAGCGGTTTAGGCTGGAAGACCGAGATGATGGCCAAAGCCGACGACTTGGTGCCGGCGACTATATGTAAGATGAAGCGTCCTTCATCTTAACCTAGAGGTTGTCACGAAACACCCTTGTTAGGGTGTGAAAGCCATTACTTGAAGAGGAGACCTTTATGCGCGGACAAGTATACGCTCTTTTTCTAGCCGGGGCGACGCGTTCTTCAGTCGGAGAAAGTTCGGCCCGCGGCGCCGAAAGTGACGCGTTAATCAAGAGTGCCATGTCGGCAGCCCCGGCCTCGGTGGCGAAGGATGCCACAATCGTGACCTTCGACGATAAAATGCAGATGGTAACCTTACGGAAAGGCACGAATGGGTTCACCTGCATGCCAGACAATCCTGATACCCCTGGAAATGACCCCGAGTGCGATGACAAGGCCGGATTTGAATTTGCGATGGCCTGGATGTCGCACAAGCCGCCTGAAATGAAGACCGTCGGCTTCGGTTACATGCTTCAGGGCGGATCTGATGCCAGCAACTCCGATCCATTCGCGAAAGAGCCAAAAGATGGGAAGTGGCTTACTACCGGACCCCACGTAATGCTATTCAATCCAGGCGGCCTCGCGCAGAACTACCCGCGACGGGCCGAGAATCCGGACACGAGCGCCCCTTACGTGATGTGGCCGGGAACACCGTACGAGCACCTGATGATTCCGGTTAAATAGGGAGGGCGGGACAAACGGGTCGGCCGACGGTCGGCCCGTCCGTGACCGGCGAGGCGAAGCTTAGCGACGCCGAGTGCGCTCGCATCTCCTGAAAAGATCAGTAGCATGAACGCCGAGCGCATAGAACTCAAGAACCCATAACGAAACGTGTTGCCCGGTTCGCCAATGACGCCGATCATCCCACGATGACGGCCGAGGCAATGATGAACATGAACCTCTAGAATTTTGGGCGCTTGATGGCACGCCTATGCCAGGAAGCGCCGCTGACTGATATATGGACGCGGGATTGGTGGGACGGCTGCGTGCAAAATAAGGGAGATACTAGCCCGCGTCCTTTGACAGAATGATCAATGCTTCGGAGCGCCGGAATCACTTGACCTAAAGTGTGCTCGGGTCTGGATCAGCACAGATCGGTCACGTCGGTGACGCTTTGGGCTGACCACCCTGCAGATCTGTTCACCGCGTGGCGCTGCGATCGCCCGAGGCGTGCCCCGCGTGCTTGAGCAGCAACGGCGACAAAATCTAGAGCGATGGGTCCCATGCGCCTCCCTGAATGGGGAAGCTCTTGACGCCACTTTACGGGCACAGTAGCCGGAGACTACGGCCCTGTAGGTAGAATACCCTACCCACGGGTGTTTTGAAAGGGTAGTACTTCACCGGCGGCGATGGCGCCCCGGGATCGAAGGCGTCTAACATGCGCCGAGGCGCTATCAGCGTAAGCCGAGGCGCTATCAGCGTAAGCCGAGGCGCTATCAGCGTAAGAGGCTGAGCGGACTGCGACTGGTCGGGCACGGGCATTGGGGGCATGGTGGTACGCCAAGGTGGTTAGTTCGTCGTGCGGGGCCGGCTTGCCTTTGGGAGAGAAACTGATGGCGGAACATACGTTGCGAGGCAAAGTAGCCGTAATCGGCATCGGCGAGACGACATACTACAAACACAGCCAGTCACCCGATCCTGAGTTTGTTCTCGCGTTGAAGGCGATCCTCACCGCTTGCGAGGATGCCGGGATCAACCCCGCGGACATCGACAGCTTCGCCTCTTACGCGGGCGATCGCAACGATCCCTCGCGGTTGTCCGCCGCGCTCGGCTGTAAGGAACTACGTCTTTCCAACATGCAGTGGGGTGGCGGTGGCGGCGGCGGGGCGGCGGCGATCGGCAACGCCGCGGCTGCGATCATCACCGGCCAAGCCGAAATCGCGGTGGTTTACAGAGCCCTCGCGCAGGGGCAATTCCAGCGCTATGGGCAGGCACAGGCTGGCGGCACGGTCTCGGGCGACAACGCGCTGATCAATCCATACGGGATTTTCGTTCCGGCACAACGCTTCGCGCTGAAGATCATGCGCTACATGCATGAACATGGGATCAAGCAGGAGGCATTGCGCGCTCTCGCGCTAGCGTCCTACCACCACGCTCAATCGAACCCGCGTGCGGTTATGCACGGAAGGCCGTTGACCGAGGAGGCCTACGAGGCTTCCCGCTGGATCAGTGAGCCCTACCACTTGTTCGACTGTTGTCAGGAAAATGACGGCGCCGCGGCAGTGGTGCTTGTCTCGGCCGAACGGGCGAAGGACTTCAAGAACAAGCCGGCTTATGTTCTCGCGGTCGCGCAGGGTTCGGATCACCGCAACGCCGCCCGAGCGTTCAATGCACCGGATTTCCATTCTGCGAGTTTCGGTCCGGTGGCGCCGCATTTGTGGAAGATGGCGAAACTCGGCCCCAAGGACGTCGATGTGCTGCAAAGCTACGAGAACTTCACCGGTGGCGTGTTGATGAGCCTGACCGAACATGGCTTCGTCCATCCGGAGGAATGCAACGAATTCCTCAAGCTTGAAAATCTGCTCGCTCCGTCAGGCAAGTTGCCGCTCAATACAAGCGGCGGGAACCTTGCCGAATGCTATATGCACGGGCTTGAGCTGCAGATCGAGGCGGTACGGCAATTGCGCGGCACATCGACGTCGCAGGTGCCGAACGCCAAGGTGGCGGGCGTGATCGCCGGCCCGATGGTGACACCTGTATCTACGATGGTTTTCGGTTGTGAGGAGACCCTCTGATGTCGTATCTGCCGAAGGGGCTGCCGGAGCCCGTCACCGAAACTGATAAACTGGATCAGCCATATTGGCAGGGTACCCGAGCCGGGAAGCTGATGGTGCAGCGTTGCGGCGCGTGCAGCACCTGGCAGTGGGGACCGGAGTGGATTTGTCACGAATGCCGTTCCTGGGACATGAAATGGGTGGAGGTTGAGGGAAAAGGCAAGATCTGGACCTGGACTCGGTGCTGGCACCCAGTGCATTCGGCGCTCAAGGGCGCGGGACCCTATATCGCGGTGCTGGTGGAATTGCCGCGTGCTGGCAACATCCGTATGCTGGGGAATCTGTTGGGCGATCCGCAGCAGACAGTAACGATTGGCGCACCTGTAGCGGCGGTTTTCGAGCCTCATGACGATGCGAAAACACCGTATACGCTGGTGCAATGGAAGCCGGCGTAAAAACTGCGCTGCCACGGTCGATACAAAGTAAAGCGTATTGAAGTGCAGCCCGACGGCAGCGGGTCGGTGCTCGACGGATAGGTCGAAGTGATCGTAGGTCTCGCGACCCGAGGATTCTTGCCGCGGGCTTAGACTGATTTTTTGCGCACCTCTGCCGTATGCGACGAAGCCGGTCGGATGTGGCATGATCGCGTCCCTGAACCGGGAGGCATACCATGTCCACTTCCGCCGACAAACAGGACAACACGGACCAGATCGCCTATTGGAACGATAGGGCAGCCGTGACCTGGACGGCGTTCCAGGAACGTCTCGACGCGTTGTTTGAACCGCTTACCGCTCTCGCGTTGGATGCCGCGGCCCCGAAATCGGGCGAACGCGTGATCGACGTCGGCTGCGGTTGCGGCGCCACGGTCCTGGCGTTGGCGCAACGCCTGGGTCCCACCGGCGAGGTTTTGGGCTTGGATGTCTCCGAACCGATGTCGGCCCGAGCGCGGGAGCGGATCGCCGGGGCGGGTTTGACGAACGCGCAGGTGGTCGTTTCCGACGCCGCCACTCATGACTTTCAGGGGGCGCGCACCGATCTATTGTTCTCCCGCTTTGGGGTCATGTTCTTTGCGGACCCAGTCGCCGCGTTTGCCAACCTGCGCGGGGCGATTCGAAAAGGCGGACGGCTGCTCTGCGCCGCCTGGCGTCCACTGGCGGACAATCCCTGGTTCTCCATCCCCTTGGAGGCCGCCCGCCCACTGCTTCCGCCGCAACCGCCCGCCGACCCGGACGCCCCTGGCCCCTTCGCCTTCGCCAACCGCGACCGCACGCTCGGGATCTTCGCCAAAGCGGGCTGGAGCGACGCGGCGCTGATACGGCATGACGTGCCCATTCGCATCGCCGCGGCGGGCCACATCGAACAAGCCGTCGAGTTCGCCACTCGCGTCGGAATCCTCGCGCGCATGCTGGCCGAAGAGGACCCCGACACACACGCACGCGTCCGGTTGGCCGTCGCGGAGGCTCTCAAACCGTACGACAGCCCAACCGGCATAAACCTGTCCGGGTCGATCTGGCTGATCTCGGCCCACGCCTGAGGTTCATCGATATCCGAGTACCGCGCATCGTACAGCGGAGGGCTGGTAGGCACCGTGCGCCATCCGCCTTACAACGGGTAATGGGGAGAAGCGGATTGTTGGAACGTGCGCTGGTGCACGTGGCCAACCGCCCCTGCACGCTGTTCTGGCAATGGCGGCAAATCGATGACTGGTATAGAAAGGCAGTGGGATGAGCATACTCGCCAGATGGGGTCTGATGAGCCAGGCCGAACGCGACGCCGCCTACAATAATTCCGCCCATGTGTCCGACAGTGCGGTGCTGAATGCAGCGCGCGAGGTCGCATCGTCGGCATTCCGTGTCACCAATTCGCTCCACCTCGACCTGCGCTACGGCAAGCGGGAGCGCAACACCTGGGACCTGTTCCCACAGTCTGATCCAGACGCCCCCTGTATCGTTTTCATCCACGGCGGTTACTGGCAGCGTAACGCGAAAGAACAATTCGCCAATCTGATCGCCGGGCCGCACGCCCGTGGCTGGTCGGCCGCCTTGCCGGGCTACACGCTCGCGCCCGATGCCTCGATGACCGAGATCGTCGCCGAGATCAACGCCGCCCTAGACTGGCTCGGCGCGCACGGCCCCGCCCATGGGATCAACGGCCCGATTGTGCTGTCGGGCTGGTCAGCGGGCGGGCATCTGACGGCGATGTGCCTGGGCCACCCCTCGGTGAAGGCTGGCCTCGCGATCTCCGGAATTTTCGAGCTCGGGCCAGTGCGCGACACCTATCTGAACGAGAAACTGCGGCTGACGGAGGAGGAAATCGTTACGCTGTCACCGATGCGGCTGCCGCCGGTCAACAAGCCGCTCGCCTTTGCTTTCGGGACCGCTGAACTCCCGCCGCTGATGTCAGACAGCCAGGAACTGCACGCGCTGCGCTCGGCTGAGCATATGCCGGGTGCGCTGATCCCGGTGCCACACGCCAACCATTTTACTATAGTGCACGAACTGCGCGATCCGGACGGAGTGTTGACGCGGCATCTGCCGCTTCTGCTTCCGGAGCGTTAGCGGCTTGCCCTAAGTTTCGGTGATCAGATCTCGGACCCGCTCGGACAAGGGGAGGGTGAGCATGAGTTCGCGAACATTCCTTGCAGCGGAATTCGTGTAAGTTTGAAACGTCGCCCCATAGCCGCGCGCAAAAATCTCAAGGAGTTATGGACTGCAATGCCGACTGCCAAAGTCCTCGACTACATCGGACAGTAACGGCCGGTGGTAACTTCAGTCTCAGCCAGTCCTCGCCGGAACACCTCCTTAGTCGGTCGATCGGCCGTAGACCATCGCGAACTATGCCAAATAGGCAGCTCCGCATTCGGATACCTTCGCATTCGGCGTTGTTGTCTGTTGCTTCTCCTGGTTGCGGCGTGTCAGACAGGCGAGATCAAACCGGACCTAAGCGCTCTCGAGACGACAGCGCAGCAGGCGCAGAAATGCCGAGAGGCGGCGGCCCGTAAGCCCGAATATCAGATGCTCCAGGCGCATTTGCCGCTCGCAGGGATTGACCAGTCTGACCTGAGGCAAATGGCCGACCCAAGTTTGATCTCATCGTCCGAGATCGTGGCGCTGACCGATTGGTCCAGCGAGATCCAGCAATGCAGAAACGAGATTATAGCTGCACGTAACAGTCTTTCGAGCTACGTCCCGATCGTCTTGGAGCACTGGGATCGACAGGACCGGCTGGTGGTGCAACTGATTCAGCGAAAGATCCCGTGGGGCGAAGCCGTCCTGCGATTGCGGGAAAGCAGGACGGCCCTCCTGACCGGTATCAACGAGGAAAGCGATCGCCAAGGCTCCGCCCTCACTCGATCGGCGGAAGCTGAACGCGCCAATCGTACCGCGCTGCTCAACGCCTTCACGCGGCTAGTGCCGTGACTGACCGCTTGTGACGATCAACTCAGCGCTCAACGGGTTGATGCACATTACGTCGAATATCCCCCGGGCAAGCTTCAAGGTGGAGGCTGCAGCGGCCCCATCACCCTTACACAATATCAGCGGTTCCAACACCCTCGGGAGAGCCTCGCGTGGAAAGTTTCAACCTGTCCTTGCCGACACGGAACTCGGTGGCCACGAAAATGGCCTCGGTTTTTTGCCAACGCCATTTTTCACCGATGTTTATTCTGCGAAGGTCGCCGCGACATAGCAGACGCCCCAAGCGCTAAAGCCTTGGTCCAATGATCTCAATGAGATCGGAACTAACGAGCCTTAGCCGTTGGACCAGTCTTGCTGGACCGTCGCGGGACCGGTGCTCTCCGGCGCCGCTTTCGCTACCGGGGTGATTGTCGCCAGACTAAGGATCACAAGCGTTGCGCGGATTAGGTAAGTCATTGGAATTCTTCATCTCTAGTCGGGCGAGCTGTCCGACGTTGAGCGCCATATGGGTTTACTGATCGGCTTAGATAATCCGGATTTTGTGGATTGGATTTATGCGGCGAACGCGTAGATGAGATAAGCTGTGAGGGTGGCTTGGCCAAGCGCAGCCCGGCGAGCGCCCACAAAGGCCTATGAGCCGCCTTTTAGCGCACACCGACAACCCCCGTGCTATCTGTCCCGCCGAAGTGGGGCAGATAGCCGGAATGGCGCCAGCAGTGGGGTCCCAGGCCGCGGGAGCTTTAAAGTTTCGCGTCGGCGTATTCGTAGTTGGCGAGATGATCCAGCCAGTTTTGAAGGTAATCCGGGCGGCGGTTGCGGAAGTCCAGGTAGTAGCTGTGCTCCCACACATCGCAGCCCAAAAGCACCTTGCCCTCGCCAGTCGCGAGCGGATTTGATCCGTTCGGCGTCTTGGTCACCTTCAGCTTGCCGTCGCTGCCCAACACGAGCCACGCCCAGCCGGAACCGAACTGGCTGACCCCGGCGGCCTTGAACGCGTCCTTGAACGCCGGCACACCACCAAGGTCGGACGTGATCTTGGCTTCCAGCTTGGACGGGATCTTGCCGCCATTCGGGCTCATGCATTCCCAGAAGATGATATGATTCCAATGTTGGCCGGCATTGTTGAATACCGGTCCCCCCGCCCCGGAGGTCGCCTTGACGATGTCGTCGAGCGACTTGCCTTGCAGCGCCGCGTCCTTCTCGACGAAGCCGTTCAGCGCCGTGACATAAGCTTGGTGGTGCTTGCCGTGGTGCAGGTCGAGCGTTTCCTCGCACATCCCCTTCGCTGCCAGGGCGGTCTTGGAATAGGCGAGGCTCGGTAGTTCGAAAGCCATCGTATGTCTCCCACATGCGTTCCGGTGGAGCGGCGCGGATGCGGCCGGGAACGCGCTGTTAGCTATGGCCAGCCCGGCGAGGCGTCAACCCTCGGCTGACGTGCGGGTCAGGCCAGAGAGCGTTGCCGAGGCAACCTTGCATCATCAGGTGAGCCGCGCCACCACCTGGATATGAACGAGTCGATCGCCGCTCTGGTTCGCCGCCATGATCCCGACCGGTTCCTGACCGCCCTGTTTGCGCCCCCCGAAAGGCGGGATGCACTGCTGACGCTGTATGCTCTCAACCACGAATTGGCCCGGGCGCGGGAAGTCGCGAGTGAGCCGCCGCTAGCGCTGATCCGCCTGCAATGGTGGCGCGAGGTTGTAGAGGGCGACCCAAAGCGGCACGAGGTGGCGACCCCGTTGTCTCGGGCGATCGCTGACGGGACATTGAAAGCGGCCGAGTTACTGCCCGTCATCGAAGCGCGCGAGATCGAAGTGTACGGCGACTTTGAGACCGTGTCGGACTGGCGGGCTTGGCTTCTGGCCGGGGCAGGGGGCTTGGCGGTTGCTGCCGCCTCCGGTTTGGGAGCATCGGCGCCGGAAGCAGCTCGTCCGTTCGGGGCCGCCTACGGGGTCGCCGGGCTGATGCGCGCGACCGGCGTGCTGGCCGCGCAGCGAACTTGTCTGCTGCCGCGTGATCTGTTGGCGCGGCATGGCCTGTCGGCTGAGGACTTCATCGATCAGCCGAATTCCGAACCCGCCCGAACCACACTGATGGACGTCGCGCGAGAAGGACAGGCGCTGCTGGCCGAGGCACGGCGCGGCGCGATCCCTCGCGCGGCAGTCGCGGCGATCCTGCCGGCGGTGCTGGCGCGGCGGGATCTGGCGCGCTGGCCTTCGGTGGTGGTGCCTCGGGGCTTTGCTGACCGGATGGCGGTTGTCGTGGCCGGGATGACCGGAAGGATCTGAGCCTTCACCCCGACGGGAGGCCTGATCTATTCGGGTGAAGGTTGGATATCCACCATCAGTTCATTTCCTAATCGTTCGAGCCCCGCCCGCACGGCATCCATCGCCGTCATGTCCGGAGCCCGCAAAAACGCCACCACGCGGAACAGCGTTTCGCCACTGAAAGATCCGCTGACCACGCCGGTCGTCAGTTCCTCGATATTCACCCCGTTCGTCGCCAGGACTTGGGAGATATCGCGGACGATTCCGGGCCGGTCGTTGCCGACGACCTCCAGTGCCAATCGGGGGGTCCCCGCGGCGACCACCTGTCCGGATGTGGCGGTTTGAACCGTGATTCGGAGGCCCTGGCTCTCCAGCGCGCGCAGGTCGTCAAGCAAGGAGTCAGGCGCCTCCACCAGCACGATACCGGCGAACTGGCCAGCCAGACGCGCCATCCGGCTCTCCAGCCAACTCCCGCTCCGGGCTGCCACGGCTTCGGCGAGTGCACGGACCAAGCCCGGCCGATCCGGCCCAACGACTGTGAGAATGAGAGAGGCCACTCCGGTTCGTCCTTATCAGTTCGACGGCGACGCACATACCGGCTCTCATGTCTTCTGCCCACTCATCACCCCGGGGCTACAACGTCGCCAGAATTTTGGAAACTTCGTTGTAGTCGGCGGCGAGCAATTCCGCTCCGGCGGCACGCAATTTGTCTCTGTGGTCATGCCGCAGGTGTGTTGCCGCCAACAACCCAATGACGCGCATGCCAGCGGCGAGAGCTCCTTGGACGCCACCCGGACTGTCTTCGATCACCACGGCGGTGGTCCTGTCGGCATTCATCCTGTCTGCCGCAAGCTGGAAGATGTCAGGATGCGGCTTGCCACGGGCCACTTGGTCCGCGCTGAAGATATTGTCGCCAAAGTAAGAGCCGAGTTTAAGCAAGGACAAGCAAAACTCTATTCGTTTGGGCGTGCTAGACGATGCTATGCACCGAGGAAGGTCCTGGTGATCGTGGAGGAATGCCCCGACGCCGCGGACCTCGCGAAGGCTCGCTTCGAACGCCTTCAGTGTGCGCCGCTGCAACTCATCGGCAAAGCCCGGCAGTGGCCGGCCAACGAGTTGCTCTAGGCTCGATGTGACGTCAGCAATACGCTTGCCGGCGAAACGGTCCAGAGCATTCTGTTGCGATATAGGGGTGCCCAGTTCCGTTACGTAGCGGGCGAGCACGTCGTTCGCTAGGCCCTCGCTGTCTGCCACCACTCCATCGAAATCGAAGATCAACAGTCCAACGGTCATTTACTTTGGTCCCTCTTTGAAATCTGCTTGACGCCGACTGCCTCAATGCAGTCATGATGTCCCCGCCTATGAGCGAGAAACAAAGCCCACGACGGATGATCGCTCGATCAGCGCCAGCAGCGGCATGACCACGGACCAGGGAGACAATCAAGGCGCGGCCGGTGGCGGGGCGAAATATTCGCCAGCCTGAATTCGCCAAATCTGCATAGCCGTTGCACGAGTTTCTGGCCAAAAAGCGCTCCCGTTATCACCCGCTCCGCTTACCCGTGTCGTGGGTTGATTACCTGCGTGGCTGGCAATCCGGCAATATTTTGCCAAAGCTAACTGAACCGCTCTGGAGGGAAGTAACGATGAGACCGTTCCGCTGTATCGCACTGGCCTTCAGCCTGTTGTGCCTAGGACGAGGCGCCGTGCATGCTCAACAATACCCCATGCTGGACAAGCTCGCGCAGCACGTCGTCGAAAAATATCAGAATTCTTCGTGCCAGCAACTGGCGGCCGAGCGTGGACAGCGGCCTACCGGCCGGAAGGCGGCAGCGGAGCAGCGGGTCCTCGAAATGCTGCACAGCGATCCCAATATGCGTAACGAATTCCTTGGCCGGGTCGCTGCCCCCATCGCCAACAAGCTATTCGAGTGCGGCATGATCCCGTAGTAGGAAACTTGCCGACATCTGCCCCGAGCACTTGTGGCGCCGGGAGCGTATCAGGGGCAGTCAGCCGGCCTGTGCGACCGGTACACGTGGCCGGTCCTGCAGTATTTCCAGCCGATCCTCAGCTTCCTGCGGCAGCTTCGCGATCGCAACGTCGGTATACGTGTTGTCCGAGTGCTCGCGCAGAACGCGCCGGCGGATCTGGTTCACCCGCCAGACCATTGCGACGAATCGCCCGAACTTTGCCAATGTGCTCGTCCAATACCTGAGATAAAACAGCAGCGCCGGGTCGGGCGGCGACCCAGGGCGACGTGTGCGCCGGACCTTCAGGCGTAGATATCCGCCTTGCAGCGGATGCACATGCTCGATCAGCGGCATGCCGCGGAATACCACAAGGCTAAGCATGAGCCGTTTTGCGGCGATCCCGTCCGCCACCGCGCGCCGCAGCAGCGTTTCGATGTGCGCCATGTCATAGTATTGCAGCCACGCGCGTTGATAGACGCTCTGCCACTCGTCAAACGTCATTTGCCCGTGCGCGGTGCAGACATGCTCGAGATCGTATTTGTTCATGTCGCGCTCCATCGCGACGCCCGCTCGGGCCAACTTCTGATGGTCCTCCGATCCCGGCAAGGGCGTAAGCACGAAAAATTCCAGGCAATCGACTGGCAATTCACGTTTGAGAATCTCGATGTCGTGCTCAATTGAGGCAGTCGTATCCTCGGGAAAGCCCAGAATATAGCCGCAGAAGGTGATGATGCCCGCGGCTCGCCAAGCCTGCAGCATCTGGCGGTACTCGCCGATCTTGTTCTGGCGCTTCTTGGCATGCAGCAAATTACCGGGATTGATCGTCTCCAACCCGATGAAGACCCGCAGGCATCCTGCGCGACGACATTTTTCAATGAAGTTCGGCAGCCGATACGCGAGCGCGTCGACCTGGATAAGGAAGGTGAATGGTATATTCAATCGCTCGCGCAGGGCGATGATGCGATCAAGAATTTCCTCCCAATGACGATTCCGCGCAAAGTCATCGTCCGTAATGAAAAATCAAATCACGCCTTTTTCAAGATGCGCCAGCAGCAGCCGCTCAACGTCGGCAGCGGTCCGGTAGCGAGACTTGCGCCCTTGCACGTTGATGATCGTGCAGAAACTGCACTGGAACGGACAGCCGCGTCCGGCATCGAAAGACCCGATCGGCGGTGAGTAACGCTGCAGCCGCTCCGGCGGCAGGTAGGGCACAGCCGCGCCTTGCAGCCCCGGCAGATCGGCGAGGAAATTGTAAATCGGGCGCCGCTTCTTTGCGAACGCATCTTGCAACAGCGTGTCGATACGGCCCTCGGCCTCGCCGGCGAACAGCGTGATGCCCAGATCGATCGCCTCCTGTAGGTCCCAGGGCAGTTCGTCAAGCATCGAGAGGCATCCGCTGACATGGAAGCCGCCAATGACGACATCAACGCCGCGTGCGCGAAATGCCCGGGCCATGTCGACCGCGCGCGGAAACTGATTGCTTTGGACGCCTATCAGAAGAACGATCCCGGCCCCGGCGTCCGTAATTTTCCGGGCGACCCGGTCCTCCGAGATGATGGTGTTGCACTCGTCCCAAGCGTCAATCGTAAGCGCAACATCATCCCCGAGCACGCGGCGCTCGGCCGCGTCCTGCACGATCGCATAAAGGCTGGCGAGCGAATTGGAGGGTATCGACGCCTTCCACCACTGGATGACGTAACCGTCGTCGTCATAATGCGATGGCTTGATCATCTCGACATGGAACGCCTGAGGCACGGAACGTCTCCTGCACGAAACTCAGTTGATCGTCAGCGTTGATGCACGCCCCAGGGTCCGATTCCCGGCGGTTCCGGCAAACTAATGGATTATCTGCTGGCTGGCACTAGGCAACCGAGCGCTTTGGAAAGCCCAGCGTCGCGTATCGATGTGAAAGGCTCATTTTCACCTCCCTAAATCGATACCCGGGCGCGTCGCTCTGCCTGGTAGAGGTGTCGATCCGAAGCCGGCCGACCGGGAATATTAAGTTTTCACGCACGCTCGACGGTCGAGAGACGCGACCTGTGATCTTTATACAAACGCCATTGCAATCCACCGCGTGGCGTGGTTGTTAGCCGCCCCTTGGAGGGACGTTCCAATGTCGAACTTCGTTTCCGGGCGTCATTTTTTGCAGACGCCCGGGCCGACTAATCTGCCCGATCGCGTGATGAGCGCCATGCATCGCAACGCTATCAACCACCGCGGTCCGGAATTCGGGGCGCTCGGTCGCGATGTCGTCGCCAAACTGCGGGCCGTATTCCAAACGGGCGCCGCCACGATCGGGATTTTCCCGGCCTCGGGCACCGGCGCCTGGGAATCTGCGTTGACCAACACCCTGGTTCCCGGCGACCGGGTCCTGCTCAGCCGCACCGGTCAGTTCTCCCATTTATGGGAGCAATTGGCGCTGTGCCTTGGTCTGGACGTCATGACGCTGGAGACCGATTGGCGCCGAGGTGCCGACGCGAACGCCATCGGTCAGGTGCTGGGTCTCGACCGTGAGCATAAGATCAAGGCGGTCTTCGCGGTGCACAGCGAAACCTCCACGAGCTGCATGACCGACATTGCCGCGGTGCGCCGGGCGATGAACCGGGCGTCTCACCCGGCGCTGCTGATGGTGGATGCGATCTCCTCGTTGGGATGTGCCGACTACCGGCACGATGAATGGGACGTCGATGTCACGATCGCTGGGTCCCAGAAGGGATTGATGGTGCCACCGGGCCTGGCCTTTACCGCGATCAGCGCCAAGGCCTTGGCCTCCGCGCGCGCCGGCGGGTCTCGCCGCAGCTACTGGGACTGGGCGCCGCTGGTCGTGTCGAACAAGACCGGCTTCTTCCCCTATACGCCTGCCGTCAACCTGTTGTTTGCCTTGAATGAGGCGCTGGATATGTTGGCCGAGGAGGGCCTTCCGGCCGTGTTCGCCCGCCACAGTCGTTACGCCGAGGCGACCCGTCTGGCGGTTGCCGCCTGGGGACTGGAACTGCAATGCGCAGACCCGGCAGCCTACGCGCCCGGCGTGACTGCCATCCGCACTCCTGAGGGCCACAGCGCTGACAATTTGCGCGCCGTCATATTGGAAAAGTTCAACATGAGCCTCGGCAATGGCCTTGGCCGCATTGAGGATCGGGTGTTCCGCATTGGCCATATGGGCGACCTCGGCGTGCTGTCCTTAACCGGCGCGCTGACCGGCGTGGAGATGGGGCTGCGAGCGGCTGGCATACCGCACAGGGAAGGCGGCGTGGATGCGGCGATGCAGTATCTGGCAGCGCCGGACAGGTGAGTTCGCCATGTGTCAATAGAGTGGCACGCCGGCGTCTCGGTCGTCCCGGCCGGGACCACCAACAGTAAGGCGACAGCCGTGGGGCGGGGCGCGAATGTACCGCCCCGGCAACCCTGATGCGGGGCGCGCTTGAGGTCTTTCTGGTGTTCCTCCGCCTCGGTTGCACAAGCTTCGGGGGCCCGGTCGCGCACCTCGGCTACTATCGCGCGGAGCTTGTCGCCAAACGCCAGTGGCTGACCGAGTCGACATTCGCGGACCTCGTTGCGCTGTGTCAGTTCATGCCGGGGCCGGCCTCCTCGCAAGCCGGCATGGCGATTGGTTTGTTGCGAGCCGGCCCGCTGGGCATGCTGGCGGCGTGGGTAGGCTTCACGTTGCCGTCGGCCGTGGTCATGACGTTGTTTGGATACGGGATCGGCGCGATCGGCGACGTCGCTCACGCCGATTGGCTGCGCGGGCTAAAGCTGGTCGCGGTCGCAGTGGTCGCTCAGGCGGTCTGGGGCATGGCGCGTTCATTGGCGCCGGACCGAGCGCGGGCCACGGTTGCCGTCGCGGCCTGTCTAGTGGCGCTGGCGATGCCATCGTCCCTGGGACAAGTCGCCGCTATCCTCATGGGCGGGCTAGCCGGTGTTGCCGTGCTGCCCCGGCAGGCGGCGACAGCCGAACCGCCGGCGGCGCTCGGCGTGCGGGTGCCTCCTCCGGTTGCCGCCGGGCTGCTGGTGCTGTTTGGAGTGCTGCTACTCGGATTGCCCTGGCTGACGAAGGCGAGCGGGAGCCACACGGTGGCGCTGGTCAACGCGTTCTACCAGGCGGGATCGTTGGTGTTCGGCGGCGGCCACGTGGTGCTGCCGCTGCTGCAGGCCTCTGTGGTGCCGCCGGGCTGGGTGGGGTCGGACACATTTCTGGCTGGATATGGCGCCACACAGGCGATGCCCGGACCGATCTTCACGTTCGCGGCGTTCCTGGGCACGGTCGAGGGCCCAGCGCCCAATGGGTGGATCGGCGCCGCTGTAGCAACGGTGTCGATATTCGCCTCATCTTTCCTGCTGGTAGGCGGTCTGCTGCCGTTCTGGGACACGCTGCGGCATCGAGACGGCGTTCGGGCGGCCCTACGCGGGGTCAACGCCGCGGTCGTGGGCGTGCTGCTCGCAGCGCTGTTCACGCCGATCTGGACCGGAGCCGTGCATACCGGCTCGGATTTTGGGCTGGCGCTCGTCGCGTTCCTGTTGCTGACCCTGTGGTCAGCGCCGCCGTGGCTGGTGGTGATCCTGGGTGCCCTTACCGGGTGGGGGATGGGGCTTATCGCGTAGTCTTATTCGTCGACCCGACCGGCCGCTTCACGAAGTCCCGAGATGGCGGCATAATTTCAGAAAATACTGTAGCGGTTTGGTCAGGCAAAACCCCCGCATCCTCTGGTGTCGCTCCGAGCGCCCCCGCCCCCGCACGTGAACGCGACAACTTCCGCCACATGGCGTGCAGGAAGCCCCCCGCACCCGCCGGCATAAGGAACATCACGGCGATCAGGATCACGCCATACACCGCGCCCGGCGCCGCCTTGGATACCTTGTCGGCAAGATTCGGCACGAACTCGATGAACGCTGCGCCCAGCAAGGTGCCGCCGATTGAGGAGACACCGCCGACGATCAGGCCAACGAACAGGAAGATCGACACGACCACGCCAAAACTGTCGGGGGCCACGAACTGTACCGCGATCGCGCCGAGGGAGCCGGCGAGACCGGTGTACATCGCGCTCATGGCGAATGCGCTCGTTTTCACTACCGGCTGGTTGATCCCCATCGCCTCGGCGGCCATGGCGTGGTCGCGGATCGCCATCATCGCGCGCCCAACGCGCCCGCGGACGATATTCCAGGCGATGATGTAAAGCACCACCGCGACCCCGAGCGTAAACAGGTAAAGCCATTGATCCGGAGACAAGCCCAGGCCGAATGGTGCTTCCGGCTTGTCGATCACCAATCCCTGGACGCCGCCGGTCCAGTCCTCGATCGCCTTGTATTTCAGGATCTGCGGGATCGAGACCGCCAGAGCGAACGTCGTCAAAGCCAAATAGAGGCCGCCGAGCCGCAGGGCTGGCAGTCCTACCAGGAACCCGACGCAGGCACATACAATTGCCGATATCGGCAGCGTCAGCCAATACGGCACGTTCCACACCGTCATCAAGATCGCCGTCGTATAGGCCCCGATCGCATAAAACGCGCCATGCCCCAGCGAGATCTGGCCATTAAATCCGGTCAGCAGCGCCAGGCCCAGGATGGCGATGGCGTAGACAATGACCATTGTCAGCTGGAACAGGTGATAATCGGTGAACAGGGCGACCGGAACGATGGCCGCGAGCACCACCAGAATCGCGATTAGCCATGGTGTCCGCATGATCGTCATACCCGGCTCTCGACTCTGCGGCCCATCAGGCCAGTTGGCTTGATCGTCAATACGGCAACGATGATGACCAGCGCCAGGGTCAGTTTCAGCTCGGTGCCCACCAGATAGGCGCCCCCAAGGTTCTCGATCACGCCGACCGCGAAGCCGCCAAGCACCGCGCCGAGCGGACTGTCGATGCCGCCCAGCAGCGCACCGGCGAACGCATACAGCAGGATGCCAGACATCATGTTCGGGTCGAGGAACACGATCGGCGCCACCATGCAGCCCGCCACGGCGCCAATCGCCGCCGCGAGACCCCAACCCAGCGCCAGCATCCATCCGACGCGCACGCCTACCAGGCGGGACGAAGTGGCATTGAACGCTGCGCCGCGCATTGCCAGACCGAGCCGGGTATGCCGAAAGAACAGATAAACGCAGATCAGCACGATCAGGGTCACCGCCGTAGCGCCGAGTTCGTGGCCGGACAGATACCCGCCCAGCATCGGGTGATCCGGAAAGGGCGTCGGGAACTGCTTGATCGTGTAGTCGAAGAACCAGCCGCTCAGGCTGTTGATGATAAGCAGCAGACCGACGAAAACCCCGACCGAGGCCAGGATCGGCGCGTCCATCAGCGGCCGCATCAGAATTCGCTCGATCGCAACACCAATACCGAAGGAAATCACCACGGCCGCAAACAGGGCCACCCAATAGGGAAACCCGAGGTTGATGAAGGTCAGAGCGATGTAGGTGGAGAAAGTCGCCATCTCCCCCTGCGCGAAGTTCACATGGTGGGTGGCTTGGTAGATCATCACCAGGGCCAGCGCCACTGACGCATAGATGCCGCCCGTCGCGATGCCCGACATGATCTGATGAAGAACGCCCGTGAACATCGTATCCCCCTCAGATCGCATTTCCCGCAGCGGCCGTCCGATGGTGCAGCCCCCTCGCCGGGCGCACTCATTCCTAGTAACCGAGGTACGAGCGGCGGACGCCCTCGTCCTCGCTGATCTCCGCCGAGGAGCCCGCCATGACGATACGGCCGGTCTCAAGCAGGTAGGCGTCCTCGGAGAACTGCAGTGCGATGGCGGCATTTTGCTCGACCAGCAGGATACTGACGCCTTCGTCGTGCTTGATGCGCGACAGGATGCGGAAGATCTCCTGCACGATCAGCGGGGCGAGGCCGAATGATGGCTCATCCAGCAGCAGCAGCTTGGGGCGCAGCAACAGGGCACGCACAATCGCGAGCATCTGCTGCTCCCCGCCCGACAGCGTGCCGGCCTGCTGCTTATAGCGTTCCTTCAGGCGGGGAAAATAATCGAACATGTGCTCGAAATCAGCGGTCGCCTCACGCGCCGGCCGGGTGTAGGCGCCGAGGCGCATATTCTCCTCGACCGTCAGTTCCATGAACGTGCCGCGGCCTTCCGGCACGTGGGCCACGCCGAGGCGGACGATGTCCTCGGTCGCCAGCCCTTCGATGCGCTTGCCGGCGAGGATAATCTGCCCCTGCGTGCGGACCAGGCCGCAAATAGCGCGCAAGGTGGTGGTCTTGCCTGCACCGTTCGCGCCGAGTAGAGCGGTCACGCCGCCTTGGCGGATCGCGAAATCGATACCGTGGAGAACTTTGGTCTCGCCATACGCTGCTTGGAGGCCTTTGGCCTCGAGCAGATTGGTCACAACCGTGTCCAGTGTGTCGTTCCTATATGGCCGCAGCCTCCCATGCGCCTCCGTTCCCTTCATTATTATATTTGCAAGTCACTATTTTCCCAGTCGCCGGGAAGGTGACGAAGCCGACCGGTCGAGTCAACGGGGCGGCCGCGAAGTGCTGGAACTTCCGCCGATGAGGCGTGGGCCCTGCGAAGCGAAGCCGAGTGGGTCTGGCGCGAGTTCAAATCGAAGGTAGCGAAGGCGTGACCACTTCACCAGTAGCGGAGCGGTCCACGATGTCAAATAGTTGCGGCGCTACGACGTGGGGAAGATTTCGATGCACGCCAAACTGGGCGGATTGCGGGTAGGTCGAGCATTTTCGCGGCGCCTTCGATCAGCGGTTGCCGCCGCCCGCCGCACAATCATCGCCGTGCCGATCGTGGTCACAGCTTGTCAGCCGGCCGTCCTGGACCCGGAAGGGGTCGTCGGGATCGCCGAGAAGACGATCTTGATCGACTTGCTCGCGATCATGCTTGCCATCGTTGTCCCGACGATCGCCGCGACCTTTGCCTTCGCCTGGTGGTTTCGAGCATCCAACACAAGGGCGAACTACCTGCCGGAGTTTCACCTATTCCGGCCGCCTCGAGCTCATCGTCTGGGCCATCCCGCTCCTCGTGATCATGCTGCTTGGCGGCGTGATCTGGATCGGATCGCATGAGCTCGATCCCGCCAAGCCGTTGGCATCGAAAACGCCACCGCTCGAGGTCCAGGTCGTCTCGTTGGATTGGAAGTGGCTTTTCATCTACCCGAACCAGGGCGTCGCGAGCGTGAACCAGCTCGTGCTCCCGGCGGGCGTGCCCATTCATTTCTCCCTGACCTCGGCGAGCGTGATGAATGCCTTCTTCATCCCGCAACTCGGCAGCATGATCTACACGATGAACGGCATGACGACGCAGTTGAACCTGATAGCCGACTCCCCAGGCACATTCCACGGCCTTTCAAGCCACTTTAGCGGCGACGGTTTCCCGGGCATGCATTTCGACGTGCACGCGGTGCCGGCGGAGGAATTCTCCAGCCTGGATCGAGAATACGCGCGCTACCGGCCCAACTCTCGATGCCGCGAGCTACACTGACGCTCGCCAAGCAGAGCCTCGAAGTCAGTCCGTTCACCTATCGTGCGGCCGCTCCCGAGCTGTTCCAGCAGATCGTCACGCAGGAACTGCCGCCGGGACCTGGGCCCGCAGACCGGGCGGCCAAATCCGAGCGTATCCCCGCGGACGGAGTAACAGCATGTTGGGCAAACTCACCTGGGACGCCATTCCGTTGGACCAGCCGATCCCGCTGGTAGCAGGGGCCGTGGTCGGCGTGGTGATCATCGCCGTCCTCGTCTGGATCACGCTGAAAGGTTGGATCCCGTATCTTTGGAGGGAGTGGATCACCAGCGTCGACCACAAGCGGATCGGGATCATGTACACCCTTCTCGCGATGGTGATGCTGCTGCGCGGCTTCTCCGACGCGATCATGATGCGGTCGCAACAGGCAATCGCATTCCGATCCGAGGGCTATCTGCCTCCCGAACATTACGACCAGATCTTCTCGGCCCACGGCACGCTGATGATCTTCTTCGTCGCAATGCCGTTCGTGATCGGGCTGATGAACTTCGTCATGCCGCTGCAGCTTGGCGTTCGCGACGTGGCGTTTCCGACGCTTAACTCGGTCAGCTTCTGGCTCACCGCCACCGGCGCGCTGCTCGTCAACATTTCGCTGGTCGTGGGCGAGTTCGCGCGCACCGGCTGGCTGCCGTTTCCCCCGCTGTCCGAGATCACCTACTCACCCGGCGTCGGCGTCGACTATTATCTTTGGTCGCTGCAGATCTCCGGCGTGGGGACCCTGCTGACCGGCGTCAACTTCGTCACTACGGTGCTGAAGATTCACGCCCCCGGCATGACCTACATGCGCATGCCGATGTTCTGCTGGACGACCCTCGCCGCCAACCTGCTGATCGTCGCAGCCTTCCCGATCCTGACCGCGACGCTGGCGATGCTGCTGTTGGACCGCTACCTCGGCTTTCATTTCTTCACCAATGAAGCCGGCGGAAACGTAATGATGTTCATGAACCTGATCTGGGCATGGGGACATCCGGAGGTCTACATCCTGATCCTGCCCGCCTTCGGGATATTTTCGGAGGTGATCTCGACCTTCTCCGGCAAGCCGCTGTTCGGCTACCGGTCGATGGTCATGGCGACGATGGCGATCTGCGTCCTGTCCTTCACGGTGTGGCTGCACCACTTCTTCACCATGGGTAGCGGAGCGGACGTCAACGCGATCTTCGGCATCACCTCGATCGATCATCGCGGTGCCCACCGGCGTCAAGATCTTTAATTGGCTCTTCACGATGTTTGGCGGCCGGATCGTTTATTCCACGCCGATGCTTTGGTCTCTCGGCTTCATGGTCACGTTCGTGATCGGCGGGATAACCGGCGTTCTGCTGGCCGTGCCCCCGGTGGACTTCGTGGTTCACGACAGCCTTTTCCTAGTGGCCCACTTCCACAACGTCATCATCGGCGGGGTGCTGTTCGGCGCGTTCGCCGGCTACACCTATTGGTTTCCGAAAGCGTTTGGCTTCCGGCTGCACGAGGGGCTTGGCAAAGCCGCATTCTGGTGCTGGCTCATTGGCTTCTACCTCGCCTTCATGCCGCTCTACGTCCTGGGTCTCATGGGCATGACCCGTCGCATGCAGCACTACGATGTAACCAACTGGCGTCCCTGGCTGCTGGTCGCGGCGGCCGGCGCGGCAGTCATTCTGGCCGGGATCATCGTGCAGATAGTGCAACTCGCCGTCAGCATCCGCCAGGCGGCAGGAACTTCGCGACGTGACCGGCGATCCTTGGAATGGGCGCTCCCTGGAATGGGCGACCCCCTCGCCGCCGCCCGCCTTCAACTTCGCCGTTCTCCCCCGCATCGAAAGCGAGGATGCTTACTGGAGCCTGAAGCAGCGCGCGATCCAGCGGGCGGCGTTGAGCGATGAGCCCACTTACACGGACATTGAGATGCCCAGGAATAGCCCAACCGGTTTCATCTGCGCCTTCTTCGCAACCTTCATGGGATTCGCGCTGATCTGGCACATCTGGTGGCTCGCGGGCTTGGGCGTTGTGGGCGCTTACGTGACCTTCGTGATCTTCGCCTGGCGGGATCAGGACGAATACGTCATTCCCGCCGCCGAGGTCGCCAAGATAGATCGGGCCAACCGGAGCGCCCGCAGCGAGGCGCTGGCGCGCCTGCAGGCCGCGCAATGAGCGCCTCTCAGGCGGTGGCGGGCCACGGCGATCCGACCAGCGTCGGACGTGAAGGCGCAATCCGGCATGTCAGGCCGGTGACGAAGCGGATCATCGTCGGCTATGGCTTTTGGATTTTCTTGCTCAGCGACATCGTCATGTTCTCGGCATTCTTCGCGACATACGCGGTGCTTGTCGATTCGACCGCGGGCGGCCCGAGCGGCCGAGATTTGTTTCACCTTGGCAGCGTGGGACTTGAGACGGCGTGCCTTTTGCTTTCCAGCTTCACCTGCGGGCTCGCGAGCGTCGGCGCACAGCAGCACAAAGGATCCTTGTTCTTTGGGGCGATGGCAGTCACCTTCGTTTTAGGGGCGGCATTTATTTTCCTCGAGGCGCGAGAGTTCGCGGGTATGGTCGCGAATGGCGACGGCCCGACACGCAGTGCGTTTTTGTCAGCATTCTTTACACTGGTCGGATGCCACGGGCTGCATGTGACCGCCGGGCTGTTGTGGCTATTGACAATGATGGCTCAAGTGTTCGCCAAGGGATACCGGGCGGATATTTTGCGACGGGTCCTCTGTTTCAGTCTGTTCTGGCATGCACTGGACATCATCTGGGTCGCTTTGTTCACTGTGGTTTATCTGATGGGGGGCGCGCAATGAGCCACGCAGAGCAGAAAGGGGATACCGCCCCGGGGGACGAGCCCGCCGATGATGACGAGACGACAGAGGGGGTGGGCGCCTATGTGGTCGGACTAGGCCTGGCGGTGCTACTGACCGCGGTGTCGTTCTTTGTCTCTCGCACGACTTTGGTTTGGGGTCCCAGCATTCCGGTCGCGCTGGTGGTGCTCGCGATCGCGCAGATGGGGGTCCATCTGGTCTTTTTCCTGCACATCACGACCGGGCCCGATAATGTCAACAACGTCATGGCGCTTGCCTTCGGCGTGCTTATCGTCCTGCTGTTGCTGACCGGTTCACTGTGGATCTTGGGGAACATGAGCCACAACATGACGCCAATGGACCCGACGATGCAGATGCAGCGGTGAGGCTACGGGTTGCGTGCCGGCGGCACGGCGATGGCCACCGGCCTGAATGACTGACGCACCCGACAGCGAGCCCAGCGGGGTTGTTTAGGAGGATTACTTCTGCGACGTCGCCGGTACTTCGCGCCATGGGCCGTTGCAGGCGGCCACGTAGGGAAAATAGCCCTGCGGGTTGTCGCAAAAATACCAGGATTGGGCCGGCGGGAGGCCGCTGGGCATAGGCGGAGGCTGTTGCACCATGACCGCTGGGGGCACGTAGGTCGGAAATGGAAGTACCAACCTCCTCCTACGCTCCACCACCACGCATAGCGATTGTCGTGGCGGCCGTGTTCCCAGTGGCCGCTCCGCCAGATTCGACGCTCCGCCGGAGAGAAGTTATGGTAATCACGGCCGTGGAAGTCGGAACCGTGGTAGTCACCGCCGTGATGCTGAGCGTTCGCGGCTGATACATTCAATACGTTCAACGCAGACGCAGCCAACATAGAAGTTGAGGCCATGCGGAGGAGATTTCTATGCATTCTGTGCACCTTCAGGCCTTGATTGCCGTATTAGGCGCGCAGCGGCTGCCCCCGACCACGAGCATACGACGCGAGGAGCATAGCATCGGCAGGCAGATTGTGGCGATTTAATTGAGGGCGAAGGCGCCTGACAACCGTTCTTCAGAGTCGTAGTCGATATCGTCGCGCGAAGAAAATCGGTGCCGTGGCCAACAGAGTATCGCTACGTATCGACCCGGGCGGAGCGCCGCGGTGCCAGCAACGCCGGTCGGTCCAGCCGTTGTACGATTTGCAGTGACTGGGAAACACATGTTTTGCTTCTAGATTATGCAGGGGTGCGGCGTCGATGAGTGAAGGTCCGCGGGTCACCGAGTCAGACGCGTGGCGAGACTGGCATTGGCTGTCCAAGCATCGCCATTGCCAGGTGAAGGCCGCTCATTGGATTCTGTAGTCGCGGACGGTCGATCTCGCGGCTTGGTTGGTCGGACTTGGGATTTGTGCTGCAGGGTCCAGATGGTAGTTTGTGTCGCCTCGCAACTATCGGCATTTTCAATCTCGGTAAGAAATATTATGCTGATTGCAAATATTTATGGAGAGCGTGCTGATTAGTGCATTCCTGAGTTGCCATGTTTCATCGGTTACTACACGATGCTCGACCCGACCGTCACAAGCAACGCGCGGTATCATCAGTCTTGCAGCTCGTACCTGGCCGCCGTGGTGTGCGACAACCATAGCGGATTACTAGTATCAGAGTTTGACAATTCCGTTACCTGGCCATTTTTACTCGGCTTTTCGTTGAGAAAGACATATACAGGCGCTAAGCGGAAACGGCGGACCGGTACCACGACAGCGCACAGGCTACAGTGTAGCTGATCACCCTCTAGACAGACCATCACCAACGTCGGCAATCGAGGAATGCTCAGGATGGAAACCATTCTCGAACTTCTGCAAAAAGCCTATTCTGTCGGATTTGACAGTCTTTTGGCTGGCATTGCCACTGGTTCGATTATACTTTCCAACCGCGGTCGCGCGTTGTTTGCAGTTATGTTCGGTGTCTGCGATGGTCTTGCAACGCTGCTTGGTATATTACTTCCCCATAGCTTCCCCGAAGCACCCTCCGCCGCACTCTACTCGCTTGGAGTCTTGTTGATTGTACAAAGCGCGCGGCACAGCCGAGCGTGGTTGGTCGCGACGCCACTTCTTCTTGGCTTGGATAATTTCGCGGTAGGAGGCACGGTCGCCGACGTGCCGCTGCTTGCG
Organism: uncultured Alphaproteobacteria bacterium; assembly: GCA_963772355.1. GTDB lineage: Bacteria > Pseudomonadota > Alphaproteobacteria > Acetobacterales > Acetobacteraceae > Rhodopila. The sequence continues at coordinate 440,132 of CAVYXX010000009.1, forward strand.
CTGAGCAGTGCGGTGATGGCTGCGGTCGGTATAGCGCTCGGCACCCTCGGGCGCTGGATGGCCGGCAGATTTTGGGCGACCGAGGCGACAGTCTAATGGGCGTAGCGCTGATCGGTTGGGGTAGATTCATTTCGCCCAATGGCGCGCGGGTCACCGTGCCGGCGCCATCAACCAACCCAGGCGCCCCGTGGCTGCTCGATTTTCTAACGGGCGAAGTCCGCGAACTGAGCCAGGTTGGCTTCTCGGCGATCCAACTGCCGCCTGTCAGCAAGGCGCAGGGTGGGGCCGGGGAGGGTTGCGACGGCTATGGTGTATTCGATCGGCGCGACATCGGAAGCAAGGCCCAGCAAGGTAGCACGCCAACCCGTTACGGGAGCGTTAATTCATTGCGCCGGCTCGTTGCCAACGCCCACGCCGCGGGCCTTGACGTCTATCTCGATGTCGTCCTGCACCAGTTGATCGGAGAAAACGGCGGACCAGGGGTATTTCGCTATCTTGGGGCTAACGGTAGTCCCAATGTCGGCCGGGGTGCGATGCACTCGGGATGCTTCCGCGGCGTGCCACCGGCAAATCGCCCGGACGACGCCGTACCGGCGCCCGCCGACGATTTCGAATTCGGTCGTGAGTTGGTCTACCAAAACTGTGAGCCTCCCGGATACACCATTGAGGATGCGCTCGACTACGGAGACTGGCTGTTCCGCACAACTGACGCCGACGGCGGACGGTTCGATGATACCAAAGGGACCTGGGCTCCCTTTGTAAGTCAGTTCATGCGCAGTCGCGCCATGGCGGACAAATTCTTCTACAGTGAGTATTTCGACGGTAATCCCGGGACGCTCAACTGGTGGGCTACCAGTCCGCCGATGTCATCGCGTTCCCTGGTCGCCGATTTTACCCTGCATTGGGCTTTGCAGTCAGCCTGCAACGGCGGCCAGGCTCAGATGCTCAACGGCGCAGGATACATCGCACAAAATCCGTTTCTGGCCTGCACCTTCGTGGACAATCCCGATACAGACACGAGTGACGGCGAAGCCGTAACGACTGCCAAATTGTTGGCGTACGCCTTCATGCTTACGGCCGAAGGCTACCCGTTCGTGTATGGCAAGGACTATTTCCCGCCGACTGTCTGGCCGGGCGCCTACGGACTCAAACCCTGGATCGACAACCTGGTTTGGATTCACGAAACGCTGGCGAACGGCCCGACGGCGACGCGCTACGTTGACGCCAAGGTAATCGTGCTTAACCGGACCGGCTGGCCAGGTCTGCTGACAGCTTTGAACTTCGATACTTGGAACGCCCGGACCATTACTTGCGATACCGGATTTGGGCCGGGCGTCGCATTGCACGATTACACCGGACGCCATCCCGACATCCACACGGACGGCAATGGCCGAGCGACTTTCCGCGTACCCAGCAATGCGTATCAAAATGGCCAATCCTATCTTTGCTTTTCACGCGCAAACTTCCAGCAGTCGGTGCCGCGGAACCCTCGTGCCACCACGCAGGTGTTTTTTGGTGCGTCCGACTTGGATATCGCGCCAGCCACGCCCGGCGTTCAGGTGCCGGCGGGACGCATTTGGTGCAAGGCCGGCACCGCGATCAGTGCTGGGTTATCGGTGCATCCCTCGGGAGGTATGCGAGCAACCGACGTTAGCTTCTCCATTGTGTCGCCATCGGGAAAACAACTTATCCACGGAACAATCAACGCACATGGCACAGCCAAGGAAAGTGGCTGGCATGCAGTGCGTATTGAAGCAGACAAGCAGGCGGCGGGCAGTGCCGCCTATGAGCTGACCGTCACCTATTTTGGAAGCGGGAGCCTGTAAGATGAGTGCGATCAACGAGACTTGCCCGTCTGGCAAGCCGGTCAGCGACAACGCCGTCACGCAAAATGACGGGAATATCGTCGGCTCTTGCTCGACCGGGCATCGCGATCAGTTCGAAGCGGCCGTCGGTCATCTCGCGAAGTCCGCCAGTCCCGCAGTGACAACACGTTCGTTCGACAACGCTCGCAGTGGTGCCAACACGCAAGAGACGATTCTCACTCCTGCCGCGGTGCGCAGCCGCGGCATTCGGCGGCTATTTAGCCTGCCGGTGCCCAACGACGCGCGTGGCTGCGAAGCCCAGCCGCTGATTGTTCCGGGTCTGGTGATGAACGATGGCCGCCCGCACGATGTGGTGTTTCTCGCGAGCATGGCAAACCAAGTCCTGGCGTATGATGCAAGCGACGGCACGCTTCTCTGGCAGCGCCTGCTTGGCCGTCCCATCAACGGCAGCCAGGCAATCGACGCCCATAAGATCAACGATCACTGGGGCATCCTTTCCACACCCGTAATCGACGTGGCTGCCGGGATGCTTTACGCCTGCGCCTGGATCAGCGAAGACGGGACCGCAAAGAACGGGCAACACTGGCTGCACGCACTTCAGCTGCGTGACGGTGCAACGCCGGCAGCGAAACCGCCGCTGAACCTGGAGAGTGTCACCTTCCAGCCCGGGCATGGGCTACCGCCCGTGGCGTTTCGGTCCGCTGAGCGCAAGCAGCGCGCGGCACTAACGTTAACGCAGGGCGCGGTGCTCGTGCCGTTCGGCACCATTGCGGAATCAGCCAAGACCGCGCGAGGCTGGCTGATCGCCGTCGATACGGCGAGTTGGAAAGTCGCTGCCTCGTGGTGCTCCACGGCGCGCGGCAGTGGTGGAGGGATTTGGCATTCGGGCGGTGGCCCGGCGGTCGATGCCGACGGTTTCATCTATGTCCTGACGGGCAACGGCGATTTCGATGCGGTGACCGACTTCGGTGAAAGCATCGTGAAGCTAAAATACACGCCCCCCGGAGCGGGCCGTGCCGGAGCTCTCGCGGTCGCTGACTGGTGGACGCCCTGGACCGATGATGGGCGTACCGGAGGTAATCCGGAAGGCGAACTGCCCACCGAGAAGCCAATGCCATCGAACTTCCGGATGGTGCCGCACCTGGCTCGAATGGGGATGGCGCCGATGGACATGGGTGGGGCCTGGGGCGATCAGGACTTCGCTGCCGGCGGTCCCGTGGTCGTGCAGGCCGCCGGCACATTGCTGACCGCCGGCAAGGATGGAATTCTCTATACCGCGAACCTGGCGGCGCTCGGCAGGACCGATCCCGCCAGTCTTGAGCCCGATCGAGCGGCGCAGAACTACGCCAAGCTCAAATCGCCGCCGATTTTCTATACCTACTACCCGGGCCCGCAGCTCAGCGCCGAGCCCCCGAACCCCTCCACGCTGAACGTGCTGCTTGGTCAGTGCACTCATCATCAGCATGGCACTCCAGTGGTCTGGGAAAGCGCCCCCGGAGGGACGATGCACGTCTGCGGGGGGGAGAATGGCAATCTTCGAGCTTGGCGTCTGAACGCTGACGGATCATCCACCTATCTCGCTTGCAGTGCGGAGGTCGCCTCCGCTCAATCGCCGGTGCCGCCCGGGGGCATGCCGGGATGGATGATCTCGCTCTCCGCGAACGGCGGGGATGGAGGCATTGTCTGGGCATTGATCCCGGCCGGCGATGCGAACATGGAACTCACGCCCGGCCGGTTACTGGCGTACGACGCGTCGAACTTTGGGGTCTTCGGCGACGGGAGCAAACAGCTCGTGGTGCTGTGGGACAGCTGGAACTGGGGTGCTGGTGCTAGCTTTACCCACCCGAAATTCAATCGCCCGGTCGCATGGAACGGCAAGGTGTTTGTCCCGACCTACGATGGCCGCGTCGACGTCTACGGCCTAGCCTAAGCGGGCCCAGCCGCGGGATCCTACTCCTTCGCCAGCTCTTCGCGCTCGACCATACGCAGGAATTGCTTGGTTCGCTCCTGCTGCGGATTGCTCAGCACGTTATCCGGGCGACCCTGTTCGACGATCTGGCCGATCGTCCATGAATATCACCCGGTCCGCGGGAGGCCAGTTCTGTATGGTCGGGCCGGATCGCGCCATCACCCCTGACAAGCATTTCATCGTTTTCGTCAACTTGCTGTCAGGCGGCGTGTCCTCGTCCCCGAGCAACACGCCCGAGCCGTTCGAGGCCAGGCGCTTCCCACGCGTGACGCTGCACGACAACGTCCGCCTGCAGCACATGCTGCTGACCGAGCGCCTGGGCATCGCGCACATCAAACTCGTCGCCGGCTGGTCGATGGGCGGGTGTCAGGCGTTCCAATGGGGCGCGCAGTGTCCGGACATGGTGCAGGCAATAGCACCGCTCTGCAGCTCTGCGCGCACGGCGAACTTCAACAAGGTGTTCCTGCTGTCACTGAGCCGAGCTTTGACACTCGATCCAGCCTTCGCCGAGGGTTTTTACGCGCGCCCTCCGCTGGCCGGACTGAAGGCATTTGCGGCCATCTACGCCGGTTGGGGCTTCTCCGAACCGTTCTATCGCACCGAAGGGTTCCGCCAGTTCGGCGTGACGAGCTGCGAGGAATTTGTGGCCAGCTTCTGGGAAGGCGCTTTCATTCATCACGATGCCAACGATCTGCTGACCCTGCTACGGACCTGGTACGACGGAAATATTGCTGACGGTCCCGCCGGTGGCGATTTCGATGCGGCGTTGCGGGCGATCAAGGCGCGCGCGGTCATCATGCCTGGCCAGTACGACAGTTACTTCCCGCCGGTCGACAAGCGAGTATGAGGCCAGCAAGATCCCCAACGGCATGTGCCGCACGATCCCGCCGATCTGGGGGCACATGACCTTGTGGAACCCCGACGACAGAGCGTTCATCGACGCCGGTCTGCGGCTCGCCCTGGGTGAATAGCGGGAAGCGGCGGGCGACGAACCTCTGGCCGCCGGGCCCATCATTCGTCAGGGTAGCGGCGCTCGGAGGAGAACCGCATGACACAGGACCAAGACCCGCCCATTCCGGATATTGTCGCCGCCGCCATCCGGCTAGCGCCTGACGTGCGCGCTGCCCGAGACGAGGCGGAACAGATGCGCCAGACCCCACCTTGGCTCGCGGCCGAGATCACCAAGGCGGGGATCTATCAGATGTACCTCCCGCGCTCGATGGGTGGCCCCGAGACGCCGCCTTTGACGGCATTCCGCGTCGTTGAGGAACTGTCGAAGGTCGACGGATCGGTGGGCTGGTGCGCGATGATCGCTACGGCTCTTTCCCAGAGCATGGGCCGTTTGCCGGCCGAAGTCGGGCGTGAGCTGGCCGGCACCCCGGCCGATTATCGCGCAGCCGGGTCGGCACGAACAGGTGGCGGCGCTTGGGAGGTCCCGGGCGGTTATCGTGTCAAGGGACGCTGGAATTTCGCCAGCGGCATCCAGAACGCCCGCTGGTTGTACTGCACGTGTTTCATGATGGACGGCGATACGCCCCGTCGAACCGCGGCCGGCGTTCCGGTGCTGCGTACCCTTTGGGTGCCCAGGGAGTCCGTGACCATCCTGGACACCTGGTCGGTGATGGGTATGCGCGGCACCGGCAGTCAGGACTTCACGGTGGATGATGTCTTTGTGCCGGCGGCGCGGAGTTGCCTGTCGGACGCGCCTCCGACCGAGACCGGTGCTTTGTACAACGAGCGAGCCTGGTATGTGCACTTGTGGACTCCCTCGGCGGCGAATGCCCTCGGCATTGCACGCGGGGCGATCGACAGCCTGGCTGAGATCGCTGCCACCGAAGCGTCCACCATGTCGGCCAATTTGCTGCGGGACAGGCCGATGGTGCAGGCTCGCATCGGCGAGGCCGACGCTATCGTCAACGCCGCCCGAGCTTATGTTTTCAGCGCTGTCGGGCGGCTCTGGAGGACCTTGTGCGCCGGCAGGACCCCATCGGATCAGGAGGTCGCGCAAGGCCGTCTCGCGCTCGTGCACGCGATGCATGAGTTTGTCCGCGCGGTGGACAAAGTGTTCCATGCCGCAGGCACCAACGCGATCTACACCCGCCTGCCGCTGGAGCGAACGTTTCGCGATGTTCACGTCGCGGTGCAACATGCCTCGGGGTTGCCGGGTTACTTCGAAGCCGCCGGGAAGGTGCTCCTGGGATTGCGGCCAACTGAACCTGGTTGGTAAGAAGCCGGGGCAATTATCACACAGCCATTTTGACCAGCGTCTCGATCGCCGCCATCCGAGCGTCTACCTGCTCTGGCCGCTGGCTACCAAGGTTTACCACAAGGCGTTGCACGCCCAAGTCGGCGTATCCGCGCATGGCATCGACTTGCATCGACAAAGGCGGCGTGATGATGATCTCGAAGTCGTTGCCACGCTTGCGCCCGGCTTTTGCGAAAGCGGCGTCCAGGCGGTTCAGCATCTCCTTCGTACCGGCGACGTCACGATTGAAGCCGTACCACCCGGCACCGAATTGAACCGCGCGGCGGAGCGCCGCGTCGGCATAGCCGCCAACGATGATCGGCACATGCGGCTTCTGGATCGGCTTGGGGTCCAGGCGCATCGTTTCGAACTTCAGCCATTTGCCGGAGAAATCCACCACCGGCTCAGTCCACAGCCGCCGCATGACCTCCAGGAACTCGTCGCAACGCGCGCCACGATCTTCCCAGCGATAGCCGCACGCCTCAACTTCTTCTTTGTTCCAGCCGACGCCGATGCCGAAATCGATCCGCCCGTCCGTTAGCCAGTCCAGCGTGCACATCTCCTTGGCCGTGTAAATCGGGTTACGCTGCGGCACCAGGGCGACGCCGGTGCCGAGGCGCAGCCTCGTCGTGACGGCCGCCAGGAATCCGAATGTCGCGGTCACATCAAGCATCCCGCCACCTTCCGGCACAGGAAGCCGTCCATCCTTGGAACCGGGATAGCCAAACGTGTTCTTGTCGAACAGCGCGACATGCTCGCCCATCCAGATTGAGTTGAGGCCCATGTCCTCGGCGCGCCTGCCGAAATCGCGGATCATCCGGGGCGTCGCTAAGGGCGACATAAAAGTGGAGAATACGCCGATCTTCATGTTGGCACTCCTGTTTAAGCGGGTGGATGATTGGTGGTTAGACCGCGCAAACCTCGTGATCAATATCCCGGCCGCGACAGTGCCCCCCGGGCGGACTTTTCGTTGCTTACGAGTATCTTACTTCGTTGATGGCTACTTTGATGTGGACGGCCCAGGCCCGCTCGGCTTGCGCCGGGCGCCGGACCGTGAAAGCATTTCCCGCGACGGAGAAACGCGGACGAGAAAGGGATAGCCTCCATGGATGTCGGCATGATGATGGTCTTCGCTAGCTACGGCTGGGAGAATTGTTCCGACGGCCGGGTGTGGGACGAGGAGATCCGGCTGGCCCGCACTGCCGCTGATCTGGGCTTTGACTGCCTTTGGTCGGCCGAACACCACTTCAATGACTACTCGTTTGTACCGGACAACATCCAACTCATGACTTACATGACGGCTGTCTGTCCAAATATCGATGTCGGCACGGCCGCCGTGATTTTGCCCTGGCACGATCCGCTCAGGGTCGCCGAACAGGCCGCTGTGCTCGACAATCTCTCCAAGGGCCGGTTCCGGTTCGGCATGGGTCGCGGCCTAGCCCGTCGCGAGTTCGCCGCTTTCCGTCTCAGCATGGATGAATTGCGCGGCCGGTTCGATGAGGCCGCCCCGATGATCATCAACGCCCTGAAGACTGGCTTCTTCGAAGGACAGGGGCCTTATTACAGCCAGCCACGCATTGAGATCCGGCCTCGGCCGGAACACTCCTTTGACGGGCGCATCTACGCCGTGGCGTCCAGCGAGGACTTTGTCTTGTCCGCCGCCAAGCTCGGCGCCCACATGGTGATGTTCGCCGACCGCCCGTGGGAGATGCGGTTGCCGGTGATCGAGAACGGGCGAAAGCTGCATCGCGAATTCCACGGCACCGACCAGCCGCACATCATGTTAACAGAGTTCTGCGTCTGCGGCACCAACCTGGCCGAAACCGAACAGGAAGCCCGCAGGTACCAGGGCAAATTCGTCGAAAGCAATTTCTATCACTACGAGTTTTTGGGCGAGCACTTCAAGACGGTGAAGGGTTACGACGCCTATCAGCAGAAGGCTGAGATCGCCCGCAAGGGGGGCATCGAAGGCGCGGTGAACGGTTTTATGCAGGCGGCAAGCTGGGGCACCCCGGACAAGATCCTGCGCGGACTGGAAGCGCGCCGCGCGCTGCTCGGGCATTACGAACTCAACGTCGCTTTTCGCTTCGGCGGCACACCCTTTGAGGTCTCTGAACGAGGACTTAAGCTGTTCGCCAAGGAGGTCCTGCCGGTGCTGAAGACGTGGCAGCCGGTGCAGGCTGGAAAAGTGGCTGCCTGAGCAGATGACCGCCAACGAGGAATGGGGCTTGGCCGGCAAGGTCGCGATCGTCACCGGTGGCGGCGCGAAGGGTGACGGCATCGGCAACGGCCGGGCGACATCAATCCTGCTGGCCCGCGCCGGCGCTAATGTGCTGGTGGTCGACCGCGATCTGGCGCTCGCTGAACGCACCGTGGCGATGATCGCCGGCGAAGGTGGCAGTGCCGTTGCCGTCTCCTACGACGTTACTGAGTCAGGACAATGTGCCGCCATGGTTCAGGACGCGGTGTCCCGCTGGGGCCGCCTCGATTGCCTCGACAACAACGTGGGCATCAGCAGCAAGGGCAGCGTCGTCGACGAAACCGAGGAAAACTGGACGCGGGTAATGCACGTCAACGTGGACAGCATGTTCCTCGCTTGCAAGCATGCCATTCCGGCGATGATCAGCACCGCCGGCGGCGGGTCGATCGTGAATATCTCCTCCATATCCGCGCTGCGCCCACGCGGGCTCACGGTTTATACCGCTTCGAAGGGCGCCGTGATCGCGCTGACCAAGGCGATCGCGGTCGATCATGGTGAACAGGGCATCCGCGCCAACTGCATCGCCCCGGGACCGGTCTACACACCCATGGTCTACGCCCATGGCATGACGGAGCAGGCCCGCGACATCCGCCGCCAGGCGTCTGTGCTGAAGCGCGAGGGCACCGGCTGGGACATCGGCAGCGCCGCGCGGTTTCTGCTGTCAGACCAGGCCCGTTATATCACCGGACAGACCCTGGTGGTGGACGGTGGCGCCACCCTCGTTGGGCCGAGCCGGGCATCATAGGACCAGGCCCATCATCGGGCGCACGCAAGCAGCGGCCGGATCTGTGGAACTCGCTGTTCGATAACCGACGCGCGCTGGCGGACGTGAATGGAGGGCGAGGCCGCCGACCATTCAAGAGGCAGGGGCAGAACGCTGGCAAGCAGTGCCGCCTCCCTAAGTGACAGTTGCGCGGCCGGCTTGCCGAAGAACGACCGCGCCGCGGCCTCGGCACCATAGATCCCAGGCCCGAATTCCACGATGTTGAGATACATCTCAAGGATCCGGTGCTTTGGCCACAGCAGTGCGAATTGCGGCGTGAGCCACGCTTCGACAAGTTTCCGAACCGGATCGCGGCCCGGCCACAGCAACAAATTCTTCGCGGTCTGCGTCGTGATGGTGCTGGCGCCACGCGGTCGCTCGCCATCCGACCACGCCTCGAACTGATCTCGCAATGCTTTGAAGTCAAAGCCCAATGTCTCTTCACAGAAAAGGTTGTCCTCGGAAGCGATGACCGCGTCCGCCAGCGCGGGCGAGATCCTCTCGTACGAAACCCATTGCTGGTGCCGCGCGTGGCCCTCCGCAAGGCGGATCAACATCAAGGGCGTGACCGGCGGCGGTAGGAACCGGAAGACCAAGATGAGAGCCAGAGGGCCCACAAGAAAAACCAGCACCACGAGTTCGGCCAACGTCCGGAAGCGCCCGAATTGGGGTCGTCGTGACGTCACATTGATCACAGACCCTGGGCTGCCGCGACCGGTCAACCGCATCAGCCAATCCATTTTCTATGGCGGCCGATAAAACTGAAAGCGGGCAAAACGATCCAATTCCGCTTCGACACGCACCTTGTGCGACTGCGCTGAACCATGTCCGACCCAGGTCCACCGTTGGATCAGGAGCTTTTGCTGTACGCGATCCGCCTTTAAATCGATGGCGGCGACGATCTCGTCGCCAACCAGCACGGGCAGCGCGAAATAGCCGTACAGCCGCTTCTCCTTCGGAACGTAGGCCTCAAAGCGGTGTTCATAGTCAAAGAACTGTTGCAGCCGTTTCCTTTGGATGATCAGCGGGTCGAACGGCGACAGCAGATGAACCATTTCTTGTCCGAACTGCGATGCCTCCAGCGCCTCCGTTCGGATCCAGTGCTCCAGTTTGCCCGCGCCTGCTATCTCAACCGGCAAGAGCTCCTTGCGTTTGACCCTCGCTTCAATCAGGCGCCGGATGCCGGGCTTTCGGCCAGCGTCAAGGTGACAGATCGAATCGAGACTGACTATCCCTTGCGATCGCAAGGCCCGATCGAGCAGATAGACCAGGATCTGCTGCTCAGACGCTGCTTTTGGCCGCTTCTCCCAACCGAAATGACGGTCCATGAGCTCGTATGTTTTGACCATGCCGAAGCGCGCGCTGACGGTTAGTGCGCCGGTGTAGAATGCCAGTTGCAGCGCCCGCTTCGACGGCTTCCTGCTGGCCCAGGGATGCTCCTTTTCGACCAGCACCTCGTCGTCGATGTCACGGATGGAAAGCGCGCCGCCATCGCGGATGAGCGTGACAACCCTTTGCAGCTCTTCTTTCTTCACCGAGCTGAACCAGCTCGTCGGCGATCGATCGTGGCGCTTCATGGCGGAGAAATAGAACCGGATGTCTCTGGTCGGGACGTAGGACAGCGCGTGCGTCCAAAACTCGAAAACGGTTTTGTCGACTGTCAGTGCCTGATGCAGGTGCTCGCGGCGGTAGTGCGGATTGCGGGTCCAGAGAATATGGTGGTGGCAGCGCTCTATGACATTGATTGTATCGATCTGCACATAGCCGAGGTGCTCCACTGCCCTGGACACCGCCTCGGGTCCATCCCCGAACGGCATGGGCTCGTCGAGCCGCTGGGCCCGGAGCCAGATATGCTTTGCGTCGGCCTTCGTGAGCGTGAGGCGGAGTTGGCTGCCTGAGGACATGGTTAGAGGATAGCTATACCGGCATTGTTCGGGCACAGCCAATTTGGGCGGTGAGTGGTGAGCTCCTATACTCATGATCGGAAACCAGGCGTAGGGAAAGTGCGATGACAACGGCCGGCCGCGTCGTGTTCAGCAAGATGGACGAAGTGATATACGGCACTCCGTCGGCTCACGCGGTCGCCGATCTGGCCCGTCGTACAAAGGCCGAGCGTGTGCTTCTGATGGTCAGTGGCACACTGAATCGCGAAACCGAGGAAATTGCGCGGATTCGGGCCGCGTTGGGAAACGCCTGTGCCGCGGTGTTCGACCGTGTGCCAGCCCACACGCCGCGCAACGCGGTGATCGAAGCGACCGAAGCGGCTCGCATCGCGATGGCTGATCTGATCGTCACGGTAGGCGGCGGGTCAGTCACCGACGCAGCCAAGGCGGTGCAGTTGTGCCTGGCCAACAACATTCGTTCAGCCGAGGCACTGGACGCACTGCGCCCAGCGAAGGGGCCTGATGGCACCATGGGTCCGCCGCCATGCAATCCGCCCACGGTGCGCCAGATCGCTGTCCCAACCACGCTATCAGCCGGCGAATTCAGTGCGATTGCCGGCGTAACCGATGAGCGGACGAAGGTGAAAGAAATGTTCCGCCATCCGCTCGTTATCCCGAGCGCGGTCATTCTCGATCCAGCGATCACCGTTCACACGCCAGAATGGCTGTTTCTGTCCACCGGTATTCGTGCCGTTGATCACTGCGTTGAAGGCATCTGCTCGGCGGAGGCGCATCCCTATGCCGACGCGCAGGCACTTCGCGGCCTTAGCTTGTTGGTCAGCGGCCTTAAACGAGTGAAGGCGGATCCATCGGATCGTCAGGCTCGCCTCGATTGCCAGATTGGCTCGTGGCTTTCGATGGCTCCGCTTGCCAGTGGCGTACCGATGGGTGCGAGCCATGGCATCGGCTACGTGCTCGGTGCGGAATTCGGCATTCCGCATGGCCACACGTCCTGCATCATGTTGCCGGCGGTGATGCGTTGGAACAAGAGTGCCAATGCCGAGCGGCAGGCGATGGTCGCGGCTGCGATGGGTCATCCGGAAGAGGATGCCGGCGATTTGCTTGACGCTTTCATCCGCGATTTGGGCATGCCGCGCAGCCTGTCCGCGGTGAGCGTCGGCCCCGAGAGCTTTGACCGGATCGCCGAACAGGCCATGGCGACACCCTGGGTGCCGCGTAACCCACGGCACATCGATGGTCCGCCGCAGGTACGGGAGATCTTGCAGCTCGCCGCTTGATTTCGGGCCAGCGTGCCTATTCGGTCTTGACGGTCAACACGTCCGCTTCGATCCGCGTTCCGCCGATACGCGAAAAGAGGCTATCGAGGTCGCCAGCAAGCTGATCCGGGATGCGCCCCGTCGTTGTGCCAAGCAGGGCATGCGGCAGTTCCGGCGTGATGTCGCGATCAGCAAGCCAGCACCGGATCTGCTCAAGCCCGGACGCGGCCGTCAGTCCGACCGGCTGCCGGCGCCCCGGGATCGACAGCGCAACGGAACCGCGCACCTGCGCGCCGTCCACGGCCCCGGCCGGGAAAATCGGCGTCGCGGTGCCATCATCCCTGGCGGCGACGCAATACAGGTAGCCGTCCGTGTCGGCCATGACAGTAAGCGCAACCGGCTCACCCTGATGATAGGTTGGCCGGCGTCCGTGGTCGCTGGTCATCCACAACTCGGGCCGCGCCGCGGACCGGCTGACCCGGCGCAGTTCGTCGTTGAACTGCTCGCGGCATCCGAGCAGAATCCCTGTAGCAACCGTCGCGGGGCCTGGGCCTGCTGACGACGGCATGGCGCGGAAGGTCACTGTGGCGCGCGCTGCGCCGTCGGTGGCAATTTCGAACTGACTGCCGTCTTCGATCGTAACGTCCGCCGGCCACTCCACGCGCTCCGCCCCCGACGGCCATCCTAAGGTTCTGGTGCTGCCCTTGCGACGAACAGCGTACATGCGTGGATCGCCCGTGGGGCGTGTGATCCAGATCGATGTTGACGGCTCGACACAGTAGGTGCCGGAGCGCTCCGCATCGATCAGGATCTCGTCGATGGAAGGGCCGGATCGCGCCATATTCGTGGCGCGAGTGCCGCCGATCATGGTTGCATCCACGCCGTGAAGCCGGAACAGGTCGGCCAGCATCGCGACACTGTTGCCGCCCGCCTTCACCTGCTGTTGCCCCAGCGTGCCCTCGAACGGGCCTCCCAGGCGCATCATCTCACCCGATTGGAACAACAACGTGGCGCTTGCACCTTCCGGCACACTCAGCCGGTCGTTCGCAGATACCACCATGCCAGGCACATAGCCCGGCACCGTCGAGGTAAGCAGCACCGCATCCTCGGCAAATGCACGGCCCAAGACGAGTGATACAGCGGCCGTGGCTGCAAGTAATGCGACGCGACCCACCCAGTAAGAACGACGTGCCATTTTCGCGTATCCTCTTCGGTCACCTTGCAATCTACCCACCCGGCTGCGTCCCGGGTGTGGAACAGTTCACAGCCGCTCGTTCACGAACGCGATAACAAATTATTTCATTGATCTCCTCAGGAACAACACGCGCAATGCAGGCGCCGCCGCGATGACGAGAGAGAGGACAAGCTCCGTCCGCGGCAAGCCAGGGGGAAACGGATGTGAAACAGATTAGCCTGCTCGTGCCAATGGCTGTCGTTTGGGCACTGATCGGAGGCACGGCCGCGGCCGATCCCAAACCGATATCACCGGATGCGAAAGTCTACATTATCTGGCCCCCGGATGGGCAAGTCATTCCAGGGGGCAAGTTCTGGGTCCGCATGGGGCTGGGTGGTCCCGCGGGAGTTGCGCCGGCGGGGGTCGAGAAGGCTAACACCGGCCATCATCACCTGCTGGTCGATACGGATCTTCCGCCTCTTGATCAAGAAATCCCAAATGACAAGAATCACCTTCACTACGGCCGAGGTCAGACCGAGGCGCATCTCGAACTGCCGCCTGGTCGGCACACATTGCAAATGCTGTTCGCCGACGACAGCCACGTGCCGCACAATCCCCCGCTCTATTCCAAGAAGATCACTATAATCGTGCCGCCGTAAATCGGCCGCCTCCAAGGAGAGTTCCATCCATGCATCAACTGCATCGCCTGTTCGTCCTGGCGAGCGCGGCGGCAGCCGTGATCACGGTGCCGGTGTTCGCTCAGACATCGCCGGACAACCCGACGCCCGCCCAAGCACCAGCGGCCCAAGCTCAGCCCGCCGCAGCACCAGCGGCACAAGCTCAGCCCGCCCCGGCGCAACCAGTGAAGCCGCCTGACACAGCTGACTCCGGGTTCAAACGAACCCCCGCACCCGCGGATGCCTACGTCTACATCGGCTGGCCGAACGACAATGAGACTGTGCGGACGACACACGTCCATGTCTGGTTCGGCACACGAAACTTCGGCGTGGCGCCCGCGGGAACCAACAAACCGAATACCGGCCATCATCATTTGCTGATCGATACCGCGCTGCCGCCGCTGGATCAGCCGATACCGCACGACAAGAACCACCTGCACTTCGGGCTTGGCCAGACCGAAACATACGTCGACCTGCCGCCGGGCACCCATACCCTACAAATTCTGATGGGCGATGCCGATCATGTTCCGCACGATCCAGCGCTAATGTCGAAGAAGATCACCATCCATGTCCGTGCGGCGGAAACCCCGGTAGCCGAGGCGCACTGAACGAAGGCTATTCCAGATCGCGAGCTACCCTGAAGCCGTTGACGAGGTATCGCACCGGCGCGTCGTAGTTGCTGCGATAGGCGGCCGCGATCTCGTCATGGGGCGACCGGAACGATCCGCCGCGCAGCACGCGTTTTTCGCAGGATTTGGCGTCACGTGGCGTGGCATCGGCGGGGGCGCCGCGATAGTTGGGGAACCAGCAATCCGCTGTCCACTCGGCTACACCTCCCAACATGTCCAGGAGCCCGAATGGGTTAGGTGGCAATGCATCGACCGGCAATGGACCGTAGGCGTCCTGAGCGCCTCCACAATCGGTGCAATTCGCCAGGGACATACCAACCGAATCCCCCCACCAGAAGCGTGTGGTCGTGCCGCCCCGCGCCGCATATTCCCATTCGGCTTCGCTCGGTAGCCGGTAGACATGCCCCGTAGTCGTGTACAGCCACTTCATGTACTGACCGAGGTCTTCCCAACTCAGATTATGTACTGGCGTCCGGTCCTCGGCGACATGCATGCGGGGAAGAAAGCTACATCCCTTGGCGGCCATGCAGGCCTTCCACTCCAGCACGGTGATAGGCGCCTCGCCCATAGCGAACGCATGGATCTCCACCTTATGGGCCGGCATCGATTCGGCGTCACGTGACCCCAAACCCATCGTGAAGCTGCCTGCCGGAATTCGGACCATCCGAGGACAGGTGGGGCAGTCCTGGAACCGGTTCCCGTCGTTGGCCTTGCCGCGCGACGCGGTGGACGGAACTGGGATCAGCGGCCCGTTCGCGGCGGTCATCACGGGTGGTTGCGCCGGGCGCGGAGCATCCGGAGGCGCGATCTGTGGCTGCGCCGAGGCGACCACCGCCGGCTTTTCTGCCGGTTTCGGGGGCGATGGCTCGACGGCCGGCTTCGCTTGTGCCTCCGGCTTCGCTGGCGGCTCAGCTTGCGATTTCGCCTGATCGGATTTTCCACTGGCAGGGGCGTTCGCCGCCACCTCGAGCTCCTTGCGCCGGCGCTTCGCTTCGTCGCTATGCGGCGAGGTGGGAAAAAGCCGCAAGAATGCTGTGAAGTCCCGGGCGTCAGTACCAGCGCGCAAACTATCCCACAACGCCAATTCCCCAGTTGCATCATTGGCCGCCGCCGCCCCGACCTCGACGTCGGTCGACCCTTCGACGATTCCTCCGTGCCCGTTGTCAACGCTATAACGCAGGCTCCCTGCCGGACCCATGAAGCCGGCCTCGGGCCAGAAGGTCAGCTTCGACAACTCTACCGGTGTCATATGATCGCCGGGGCGCACGACAATGGTTCCGTTGCGCACGGTGCCGCGGGGCAGCGCATTGATTGTCACTGTCAGCGGATCGCCGTCCGGACTGACCGGCGCCGGGATGCCCAAAACTTGCTGGGCGACCTCCACCCTCCCTGAGCCGCCGCCCAGCACAGGGGGATGGTGCGAAGACCGGACGGTGATAGGCAGGCTGGCGTTAATGCTTCCGCCCCGGCCGTCTTCCACCAGGATATCCAGTGTTCCGGCCGGCCCAATGGTCTTGCCGTCCGGCTTGTACGTCGCTGTTTTCAAGTGCTCGGCCGAGAAGACCGAGTTCATCACCGCAGGCTTCCCGTCGATGCGCAATTCACCAAACCGAGGTAGGCCGATGATCCGAATGCTCAGTGGGTCCTGGTCGGGATCAGTCGGTTGCGGCATGCCCAGCGGCGTGGGGCCGGCGATCTCCGTTACCTCAAGCGGCGTGATGGCGGCGATCTCAGGCGGCCTGTTGGGCGGCCGTGGATAAAAGTAAAACGGCTCGGCACCTAGGGAACTAAAAACATAGGGTTCCTGCCGGTTGTTGGTGGCACGCAGAACGGTGTCCCGCACGCTGCGGAAAAACAAACTCAGCTCAAGACCCGGAATTTGGAAATGCGCCAGCAGGGCCGCCGCGAATGGACTATGCTCCGCCCCATCCTCGGCGATCTGGTCCGCTTTCGCCGCCATGACGACCATGGTGTTGCGCGGAACATTATCCACCCGAGCGAGGCCAGGCGTGGTCGACACCGCGCGCCCGGCGACCGTCATTGATCGCGCTACGCGGTCGATAAACGGGTTGTTTCGGCAGCTATCCAACAGGACGATGCCGATCCGCGTGGCTTGCGACACTTCGCCCAGCAGACGGTCGAGCGGCATTGCCTCGTACAGCAGATCGCGCTCTCGCTCGAGCTTCGCGTCGGCCGGTATCAGATAGTTTTCCCGGTCAACTTGCACGCCATGGCCGGCATAGTAGACGAGTGCCACGTCCGCACTCGCAGCTCGTATGCCGAACTCCCGCACGCCCACGTTCAGTGCGCGGAAATCGGGATCGTACAACTCAGTGACATCGAACTTCAGGCGGCGGAGGCTATCGCCGATCGCCCGCGCATCGTTTACGGGGTTCGCTAGGTGGGGCGCATTCTGATAGCCGCCGACACCGATAACCAAGGCGACCCGCCGCTCATTGTCTGGCGCGGCGTGGGCAGCAAGCGGCAACAGCACGACCACCGCTGCAAATAACAGAAACATCAATCTATCAGTGATCTTCGACATAAGCCCGAAGATCATTTCATCACCTCCACGGTCAGTCTTGCATCATCCACGCGCGCGCCCTGTATACCACGAAATAGTGATGCGACGTCATCCAGCCCACTTACCGGCAATGGCTCGAGGTCCTGGGCCTTCAGTTTGTCCGGAAGCTTTAGCCCAACTTCGCGATCGGAACCAAGACATGCGACCGCCTCGGTTCCGGAATTGTCGAAACGCAACGCAAAGGATTTTGTCCCGGCGGGAGGAATCTCGATTTGTACGCCCGCGTGCAGGAGCGGATCAGGCTGAAAGCGATTGGGAAATATGCGCGCGACCGCGCCCGTAGCATCCTGGTAAAAGCAATAGACATAGGCGTCCTGAGTTCGGCTGCACCGAAACCACCATCGTCTCCCCGACACGATAGCTTGGCCTCGGACCACGGGAAGTGCTCAGGACCAGCCGCGGGGCCTCCGGTGGCGGCAAGGCAGGCGTGACCGCGCTCACCGGGGAAGCAGCCACCGGCTTCGTGCCCGGGCGGCGAGCATCAGTGGCCAGCAGCCGGTAATATAGATCGAAATCTACTTGGCCATTTGGCACCAGGTCGTTCTCGGCCTGATATCGTGCGACAGCTTCAGACAAGCCCGGGTTCGGCCCGTTGCCCTCCTCGCGAAGATATCCGGCGCGGACCAACGCCGCGCTCACAACGCGCTCCCGCTCCGTTGCCCCCATAATATCGAACCAGCCGCGGGCTTCGGCGCGATAGTTCGGGTTCGTCGAACTCGATGCTGAGGCACTGCCAGTAGGGCACCCGTGTCAGCTTGCCGAGGATCTCGATCGTGGAAAGCTCGATAAGGTTCCGGACCGCCTGATGAAATCCCTCCGACTTGTCCAGCGACACGCTCAGCGATAGGCCGGCCTTGCCGATAAACCCGCCCACGTCGGCTCCCTTGCCGGACTGCACCACCGCGATCGAGTTGCTAGCCGAGATCCCCGGCAGAATCTGACGGGTGATCAACTTGCCGACGTTCAGGTCGATTGAAACCACCGAGACGACCTGGTTGCCGTTGATCGCCAGATCCATGCCCGGAATTGACACGCCGGCGCTGGCCGAGGACTGCAGGACGTTACTGTCGAGCTGCGTAATGGCACCGCGGACATAGTAATTCGGGGCGACGAAATCGTCGTGCAGGCCAACCAGTTCAGACAACACCTGCACGTCGGTTTGCGTGGGATCATAGTCAACAAAGCGGAACGCATTGCTTTTCGCCGACATCCGGGACACGGCGGTGATGAACATCTCTTTTGTACCGGCCGCTATCAGCCCCGTCGCATCCGGGATACCCGCGGTCGTGATGTAGATGTCCTGCTTGCCCTGGGCGAGAAACATGTCGTCCATGCAGCGCAGCGCTTCATTGAAGTTGCCAATGTTACGAACAGCGGCGGTGCGTGGGTTTGCCACATCATAGGCCGTCTCCGGCCGCGGCTGACACGCGGCGAGCAGCGTGAGCACGGCGGTCGCCATTGCAGTCCGTCTAAGGGAAATTTTGGCTGGAAAGAACATCTTACACGATCCCGCAACGATTACGCACAGGACAACCCAGAGTGCGCCGGCTTTAGGGCACCATCGGCCAAGCGGCCTTCGGTGTTAGCGACGCAATATCCGGCCATCGCCGTACACCTTCGGTGGCAGCGGTTGCGGATCGAGTGTGGTCATATCGCCGGACCAGGGCATGCGAGCCAGCCCACAAGTCGCGCAGGAAGGCTTAGGAGCCTTCAACGTCACGGACATCGCGCCAGCATCTGCTTCCCGAAGCGCGGCATGTGTCCCGCTCACCAAGATGAAACTACCAAACGCCAGAACACCGACCCTCAGAAACAGTTTCGACATCATCGCCTCCTGCCGCCGCAATTTCGATGCAGGAGCTTGCCATGAGGCGTTTCATCATACCGTGGTCTACTTAACACCACCGTTCCCTTCCCCGGCGGCTTGTGGAATTTCCGGTCACATTTACTTGTTAGTGGCACAGGGCGCAATGAAGCCACTATCCTCGCCGGACGCTTAAGCCCACCGTGAAGGCAGCACCACAACGAGTTGTTGTTATGGCGAATGCTCCGCTAAACCGGGAAGAGATACTCGCAGGCCATTTCCTGCTGCGGCACCTGCGTCCGGACGAGCTTTCCCGCGTCGCGGCGAGTGCCTCGCTGAATCGTTATCGTCCTCAGGCTACGATTTTTCAAAAAGGCGATCCCGGCGGCAGCATGATGGCGGTGGTGCGCGGACGGGTAAAGATCTGTACCTATTCGCCTGATGGTAGAGAACTCGTGCTCAACATCATCGACCGCGGAGGCCTGTTCGGTGAGATCGCCCTGCTCGACGGCCAGCCACGGTCCGCCGATGCGGTGGCGATCGAGGATACCGAATTACTGGTTCTAGACCGCAACCGTCTGATGCCGTTTCTGAATGCCAATCCGGAAATCGCGACGCGGTTGATTGGCGTCCTGTGTCAACGCCTGCGGGTGACGAGTGAGGCGCTCGAGGACGCCTTGCTCCGTGACGCACCCTCGCGGGTCGCACGGGGACTGCTGCGACTCGCCGCAACGTTCGGAAAGCAGGAACCTGCCGGTCTGCGGCTCGATATCAAGCTTTCGCAACAGCAACTCGGCAACCTGATCGGCATTTCCCGCGAAAGCACCAACAAGTATATCGTGGAATGGACCCGAGCAGGCTACCTGTCAGTCAACCACGGATTCATCACGATATCCGACCGGGACACGCTTGAAAGCCTTTCCGAGGCTGAATTGTAGAGCATGATCGCGCTAACCGGAATGCTCCAGGCGCGTGATTACGATGAAATCACGGGTCCAATTTCTTCTTGGCGGTTTGCCTGCCGAGCGGCTGCGGCATCAATGCGATAGGCCGCCATGGTTGTGTGCCTGCCGCGCAATAGCAGATCGCCGAGACGAAGGCCCGGAAACGCGCCCGCAAGCCGTATCCATGTCGGTTCGCCCACCACGATGGTGCAATAGCGCGGACTAGGTTCGGCATAGTCCTTCCCAAGCTGTTCCAGCCGAGCGCCAATATTGGCCGTGTCGCCCAACAGGCAGAACTCCATCCGAGCGCCCGTCCCCAGGCTGCCGGCCACCATCGGGCCGGTGTGAAGGCCAACGCGCAGACCGCCCACCGGTAGGCCCGACACGGCCCACTCGTCGTTCAACGTCTCCATTGCCTGTTCCATCGCCAAGGCGCACCGCGCGGCATTGTTCGCATCTGCCGCAATCCCGGCCTCGTTCCGTCGTGGGATGGGCACGCCGAATACCGCCAGAATGCCATCGCCGATAAACCGCAGCAGCACACCGTTGTGGGCCATGATCAGGCCAGACATCGTATCGATGTAGCGGTCGAGCCAGGCGATCAGCGGTTCCGGGGCCAATCCTTCACAAATCGTGGTGAATCCGGCCACGTCGGCGTACAGCACGGTCGCGGTCAACTCCTGCGGTCGCGGCCGGCCACCCGACATGAACAGGTCGCGCTCTCTCATGATCTGGTCGACCACCGGTTCACTGACGAAGCGGGAGAATAACGTGCGAAGTGCACGGCGATCGCGACGGTCGGCCAGTCCGTGCCAGGCGCGCGCACCACCCCCAGCGATCGACAGCGCCACGATCGGTCCAACGACCGGGACCAGCATACCCGTTGATGCGTACGCCATAAGGACCGCGGCAACAAAACCGAGGCCGACCGCCGTCATCGCCACCACCGCGAGGGAGCCCGCGAACAGGCACCCCAGCGCAACGCCAATACAGGCTAGTGCCGAGGCTGCCGATATCTCCGGCCAGGGCAACGTCGGTGCCGGCACAGCGCGCCGATCCAGCAACTGCGAAATGACCTGCGCGTGAATATCCACCCCGAAGCTCGGCTGTCCAAAGGCCGAGGCAAGCGTTCGATGCTCATCGCTGCCCGCGATCAAGCTGCCGATCAGAGCCACTTTCCCTTTCAGCCAGCCTGCCGGCAGCAGAGCGATCGATTCGGCTGGATAGGTCGGCACATCGGGCCCGGCGTGGCCACGGCTTCGCCGCCACTCTATCCGAAACGGACGCTCAGGCGCCGTGACACCCAGCGCCGCCGCGATGGCCGTCGGAAAACTTGGCTGGCCAGTGGACGGATGCATCGGCACATGATCTCGCACCGTATCGTCGAACCGGTCGCGCGCCAGGTTCGCGTCGCCTGTTCGCACGCCGTCAAGGAAGCCGGCCAGGAACCGCCGCTGACCCGCCGACATGATCGTGTCCGGCGCAACCGAAATTGCCACGACCGGAGTGTCCGCGCGGGTCAGCGCCCGCCGGAGCGCCGCATCCTTTGATGGCTCGGTCGCCCGGTCGAGCACGACGTCCAGCCCGATCGCAACGACCCCGCTCCGTGCCAGCGCATCAATAACCGAGGCCAGGAAAGCGCGATCGATGGGAGACCGGTAAGGAAACGCCGATAGCGTCTCCTCCGTTATGCCCAAGACGACGACCTCCGGGGCCCACTGACGTTCCGGCCCCAGAAAATGAAAAGCGACGGCCTCAACCAGACGCTCGGCCGCGGCAAGCGGTGACGGCGGTTGCGTTGAAAGCAGCGCGACGGCGGTCGAGAAGATCACAACGGGCACGATCCAGACCACCGCCCTGAGGCGCTTTGTAAGCATCACTTTCGTCACCCGCAGCAGCCCCGACACTCTCGAACCCTGCCACCCGAAGCCGCAAGCCCTCGAAGTTAGGATAGGCCATCGCTGGCCCCGCACGGCCCGAGGTGGTTCTACCGCAACGGCCGCGAAACGCGGGGGACCAGAGGGCGCAGCACGTTTATTCTTGGAACCGTCGCGAATTGCCGGAAGGGGTGGCGGAAGGGCAACGGGCCGAAGAATCCTGGTTGGCGGAAGGGCAGTGGGCCAAACAATGCCCATGGCGACCAGAAGCCACACCGCCCGACCACCTGATTATCCAACGCCAACGCTCCGATCAGGCTGTAGGGAATCTGCGGCGGCGGCGCAGGCGCCAGATGGAGACCTCCCTCCTCAACCGTGGGGTTGGAGGGGGCGCCCCTCCCGGTGCGGACCACTTTCGCCACCGCCTGGTCAGACATTTCCTGACAAAGCACGAGAACCAGCGCGGCGGCGATTGTGAGCGGGATCGTCGGGCGCATGGCTCACCCGACCCGCACGAACTGGACGCGCCGATTGGCGGGGTCATAGCGGTTGGAGGTCAGCGGCTCGGCCATACCCTTGCCGATCAGCATGAGGCGGGACGGATCGATCCCGACCTTGACTAGATATTCACCGACTGACAAGGCCCGGCGCTCCGACAACGACACGTTGTAATCCGCGGACCCGACGGCGTCCGTGTGACCTTCAACCCGCACCTTGATCTCGGGCGATTCCTTCATCACCTGGGCCACGACGTCGATCATTTCGTGTGCCGAATCTGGCAGCACGGCGGAATTGAAAGCAAAGTTGATCCGGAAGCCCGCCGCAGTTGGTTTAGCGACATTCACCTTCGTAACCGGCGAGGGATGCGACACCGGCACGCTGGCGGCAACTTGCTCGACCGGCTGCGCCGTCGTGTCCGCCATGGCGGCGGGAGCACGCGCGGTCGGCATTACCTGTGTGGCGACGCGCTGCACATTGGCGGCTGGCGCGCCGGTATCAGGCCGCTGGATCACGATTGACCGGCTGGCACCAGGCTGCGCTTCCGGAACCATGATGCTGCGAAGCTGTTCGACCGAGGGTACATCATCAAACATCTGCACCGTCTGCGCTGATGCCGCCCCGCTCAGCATCAAAGCAATACCCGAGGCCGCGATAGCAATCCGGCCAAAATGACGACGATGAAGATGGCCCATGACGAAGCTCCTTGCCGTTGCTGATGGACGCCGGTTGGCGCCGCTGAACGCAAAATGACGCTATGCTGGCCCGACGGCTGTTGAGCGGTTCACTCCATTCGTCTCGGAGACATCTTTCCGTTCACATACCGGTGAGCCCAGGGATACGCCTGAGGCTGACCCAGCCCCAAACGATCATGGTCTAAAGACCGAATAACAGCCGCAGCCGCGCCAGCAGATCGTCGCGCGTGGGCGCAAGCGTCTGCACCGGTGCCCGGAGATATGTGTCGTTGCGCGCCTGACGCTCGGCCATGACGGCGGCGAGGCCCTCGGCCACCTCCGGCCGCCGCTTCACGATCGGATCAAGATCCTCGCGGTGGATTTCGTAAACGACCGAATCGAGTGCGGCGGTCACGCTCGCGGTGCGTCGCTGACCGGTCAGCAGCGAGACCTCCCCAAACACCTCCCCAGGCGCGAGACGGTCCCGGATCGGCGCCAATTCCCCACGAACCGCTTCGACGTCCAATATCCCCTCGCCAATAACATACAGGAAGTCGCCGCTATCACCTTGGCGCACGATCATCTGGCCCGCATCCGCCTCGCGCATTCGCAGCTTGGTCGCGAGCTGCGCCCGTTCCGCCGCATCAAACCCGCGAAATAGGTCAACCTGGCCCAGCAGGGCTTCCGCGGCCGACCGCCACGGAACCGGGATTGGTCCGTTCGGACCGGTCTGCTGTATCGTCTGGCCGGCGCAGTGCAACGCGTGCAGCACCCGCGAGGCCACGGTGTCGCGGCACGCCGCTTCTTGCCCGAAGTCGGGAACGCGAAATCGGACAACATAAATCGCCGCGCCATCACCATATTCCGCCAGCAGGACATCCGGCGCCAGGCCGGGAATTTTCCGGCCCGCGTCCAACGCGCCGGATAATAGTATCCGTTTCGCCCGGCCGACCGGCAGCGTCGCGTCCAGCGGAACCCGCAGCGAGGTGCGGTAGTCACGCTCGCCGGCCCCGTAGTTGATCAGCCGCTGCCCGGCGACCAATCCGTTTGGCACGATAATGACAAACCCATTCCGATCGGTCAGCCGAGTCGTGCGCCAGGTGATTTCCGTTACTCGACCGGAATTTTGTGTCGTTTCTATCCAATCGCCAATCCGATACGGATGATCAACGCCAAGGGCGATGCCTGAGAACAGATCGCTGATAACATTTCTTAAGGCGAACCCTATAACCGCGATCACCACGCTCGAAACGGTGATCAGGCCGGTCGCCGGCTGATCGAACACCAACAGCAGGATCGTCATCGCCGCCGCGGCAAACAGGGCCGCGCTCAGCAGATCCGTCAGCAGGCGCGGATACGGAACGCCGCCGCGCGATACCACCGCCACCCTGCGCAGCAGCACATCGACCGACCGCGCCGCCAGCCAGGCCAGCGCCAGCCACATCCAGACGCCGCTCGCGTGACGTAGAACCAAGGCCCCCGCGCCGTCTGGCGCCAAATGCAGCCAAGCGTCGATCAACGGTTCCGCAGCGAACAAGGCGCAGCCAATTCCTGCGAGTAAGGTAGGGCCGGCTAGCAAACGTCGCGATACGCTGCCCATCCGCTCTACTTCCTTCTCGGACCTTCGGGGACACCAAGCCGCTACGACATTTTCCAAGTATCGGCGATCGCACCTGACCTCGATCACGCTTCGTTTACCACGCGCTCGCGAAAAACATCACGGGTGTGGGCTGCTCCACAGCGGCGGCGAGCCCCGGCCCCTAGGTTTCCGCTCGTCGATCACCGACGCCCGGTAGCAGCAAGCTCCGGACCAACATCGAAGGAAACACACCATGCGCTCAGTTCTTCTTTCCGGCTTCGCTGTTCTCACCGCGATCGCCGCAACGGCTATCTCTCCCGCCAGCGCCCAGACGACCGGTGGGATCGTCATCACCCACGGCGGCGGAAACCTGAACGTCGCAAAGGGCCCGCTCAGCCAGGCCGATCAGTCCGCCACTACGCTCGGCGGTGTCGCTGGGCGTCACGGCGTGGCCATCACCAACGGCGGCAACAACCGCAACTTCGCTACCGGCCCGCTGAGCTTTGCCGGCCAGGACACCACCACGGTCGGCGGCACGGCACTCGGGCGCGGCCGGGTGATCACTAACGGCGGCGGCAACAACAACTTCGCCCGTGGCTTCGGCAGCACCGCGACGCAGTCCACCCTGACCTTGGGCGGAACGGCTTTCGGACATGGCCGGTCGGTCACCGATGGCGGCTTTAACACCAACCTGGCGGCCGGCAAGTTCTCCTCGGCTGATCAGCAGGTCGCCACGCTCGGTGGCACCGCGGGACGTAATGGCCTGAATGTCGTCAAGGGCGGCGCCAACAAGAACGCGGCGCTCGGGTTTGGCTCCTCGGCTTCGCAGCAGGTGTTCACCGCCAATCAGTAAAACCCGATTGGTGACGCGAGAACTTCCACCCAGACCCGGTCCCGCGGGAGCGCGGGGCCGGGTTCGCCCTTTCAATCGACTGCTAAAGGAGTGAGACAATGCAACGAGCATCATTGGCCGTCCTTGCCCTGCTCGCCGCTCTTCCAGCCGCGGCGCAAGAGCGGGGTGGCGTGTCTCTGCGCAACCCCGTGTCTGAACTGAATGCGATCAACGCCAACCGCGGCTGTCCGCTATCCTCGACCAGCGTGACCGTCGGCCTCAACAAAGCAACTGGGACCGGATCGTCGGCTTTGCAGCAACTTGGCACATTTGGCGGCTCGTCTGGTTGCCGGCCGCTGGTCAGTACGCAGGTTGCCGCCGGGGCCAACTTGGCGTTGGGTAACGGCTCGTCCGCCGGCCAATCAATCACCGCGAAAGGCCCGAGTGGCGTCTTGGCAACAACGACTTTCACGCGTGGCGTCAATATCGGCTTCGGCGCTGGCTCCGCCGCGAATCAGCGTATCTTCAACCAGACCGGCCGGTAAGGAGGCTTCCATGTCCCGCTGCTCGCGCACCGCGACGTTCGCTGCTTTTTCGCTCCTCTGGTGCGGCGTGTCGGCATCCGCCGAAACGCTGCGTTGCCAGTCGGTGAACGGCAATCTCAACTGCGCCGGTTCGGGTGGCGTGAGCTGCCAGACCGTCAATGGAAAGAAGGTTTGCACCAGCGGCCATGGCGATGTCGTCCAGTCCTTCGGCAGCGGCAAATCATCCCGCGACGATGTAAACACCGATGATGAAGGCCTGGACGATGCGCCCTCCGATCCCACGACACACCAACGTCTGGAACAGCACGGTCCGAGTGGCCGCACGCTTCTGCTGGACCGCGACGGCACAAAATTGCACGTCCATACCGACTGGCTGTCGATCGATCGCAACTAGTCTCACGCCTTGAAGGGAAGTCGAAGTGATCAAGCAAGCATTGCTCCCCATCCTCGCAGTGATGGCTTTGAGCGTACCCGCAATGGCCCAGGATTCAGGCGGCGTCCCCCTCGCGCCTGGCGTCAATAGCGGACCGAAGGGCCTTGCTCGGCTGTTGCCCTTCGTCCCGCAACCTTTTGTCACTGCGCACGATCTGCAAAACGGCATGACGGCAGCTGACCATCAGGCTGTGAATCAGAACGCGATCACGAAACTGCGGGGCGATCCGGGTTTCTTGGCGGGTTTCTCGATGGGCACGCCGCTAGCGGCCAGCCGCCAGGTCCAGCCTACCGAGGCGTTTGCCGATGATGGCGGCTACGGTTATCGCCGCCACCACCATGGCAATGGCCAGGGTCCGATCATTATCAACAACGAGGGGCCTTTGGCGCTCACCGTCGGCAACGGCAACGTGGTTCAGCAGCAATCCGCGAAGGGGTCAGGACCGATCGCGCAGCAACAGGTCGCGACCAAACCGAGCAGCGGTTCAGGCGGCGGAGCGCTTAATCTTGTCTCGGGTGGAGGCAATATCATCCAGCGCGCGCCAGGAGGAAACTGATCGCCTGAAAAAAAGCCCCACAGTGCGTCGTTAAGAATGGACCGAGACACGTGCGACGTGTCTCGGTGCGCTTTGCGTCACTGCGCGCTCAGTAGTTCCGAGACGGCCCGGCCCTCTCATCGAGGCTGTCATGGCCAAGGTCTACGTCATCATTGCCGGCGTGATCGAGATCGCGGGGTTTTATCCTGAGCCTGGCTTGCCTAAGGCGGATTTCCGGAACCGATCACGCTTATTGTTGTCGCTTGCGCCACCGCCGAACCCGATTGCGCGTGCCGCAAGTCGTTTCGCTGCACCAGAGGCGTCGGCCGGACCGAGATGTGTCGAGAAATAGCCAGGCACAGTTGTCTCCCGGACAGACATGAATGCGGCTCAACGCCGGTGACGTAAGCAAATCCGCAGCCGAAAGCGCCATGCGGTGGGCGATCGTATCCGGGTCGCCAGCAAGCCAATGCCAGGCATAGCCGCCCGCTTCTGGCACGAGTACCCGCATCGTCTGCGCCACACCCACCTCGTGTTGGAGCAGGCCAAGATCAGCTTCAGCTGCGATAGTGGACGGGTGCGCCGCGAAAATCCGATAAAGCGCTTCGCGAAGTACCTTTGCGCGGCCTAGGGCAACTTCGCCTCGCTTGGCTTTGACGTTGCGGAGTTCGCCCTCTGCTGCCGCGTCGATGACCCCAACGCGCACGCCCCAACGCAAAATGTCACGAAATTCCGTCAGCACATCCGGACCGAACTCGACGCCACGAGAATCCACCGTATTGGCGAAATCCAACACCGGGTGGCCCCCAAACAATTTGATCGTAGCAACCGTCACGGGGCTCATGCGGATACCCTGTCGTCGACTTTCACCGTTTGCAACCTCTCACCACGTAACGCGTTTAAGCCTGTAATAGCGTTACATCGGAGAGGTTCCGTGATCGGCTCATTCGCTTTCATGTCTTTGATTTGGGGTGCGACGTGGCTCGCCATGAAGCTGGGCGTGGCTACGGTGCCCCCCATCTTCTTTGGTGGCACACGCTTCCTCGTGGCAGGGCTGTTGCTGCTTCTGCTCGCCATGGTCCGTGGCGAGACCAGGCGCTTCGATCGGAGGGAGCTTGGGCGGCTACTGCTCGTCCAACTGCTGATCGTCGTATTGACCTATGCGCCGCTGTTCTGGGGCATCTTGTACGTTTCCTCCGGCCTGACCGCGGTGCTCGATCTAACCCTGATGCCCGTCAGCTTGATTGGCTTCGGCATCGCTCTGGGCGAGGAGAGCTGGAGCTTTGGACGGGGGCTTGCGCTTGGTTTTGGCTTCATCGGTCTTGCCGTGCTGTTTGGCCCACGGGCCGGAGTGCCGACTGATCTGCTTGGCCTTCTCGGCGCCGTGGCCATTGTGTTCAGCGCGGTCGTTTACAGCCTCGGCTCGGTCATAGCGCGGCCATTGACCAAGACGACCGATGCTACCTTCCTGTCCGGAATAACCATGCTTCCAGGGGGCTTGATACTGACACTTGGTGCCTGGGCGTTCGAACCGGGCGCGCGGTCCGCAGCGTGGTTTGATTGGAGCGCGGCGGCATGGGGCGGCTGGCTGTTCCTTGTGGTGTTTGGCTCCCTTGTGGCATTCACGACCTATTTGCGGCTGATCGCCGCTTGGGGCCCGGCGCGCGCTGGCAGCTATGCTTATGTTTCGCCGGTAATTGCTGTTTTACTCGGTGTCGCGTTGCTGCACGAGCATTTGGAATTGCGCGATGCCATCGGAATGACCCTCTTGCTTGTTGCAGCTTTCTGCTCTTTGCGCGCTTCTATCTCCAACCCGCAAGATCAGAAGGCTGCCGGATCAACACACGCGGGTGATCCCGTTGGGCTTTGCTCTCAGCGAATGGCCAGCATTGTAACTCCACATTCTGTCAAATCACCTGAGGTGCGTAAGTCTTGATAACGAGGTAATCAATCCCGAGACGACGGGGACGGGATCTTCTATCTCGATGGATACAGAAACTAACTTCCACGACGTGATCGTCGCCGGTGCCGGTCCGGTGGGTCTCACCCTCGCAATCGATCTAGGACGTCGTGGCGTTCGATGCCTGGTCATGGAGCGTCACCCGACCACTGCGCCTTGGCCAAAGATGGACCGCTCCAACGCGCGCACGATGGAATTTTACCGTCGGATCGGGATCGTCGATCGCGTGCGGGCGTTGGGTTACCCGGCCGACAACCCGATGGACGTTTTCCTGACCACACGCCTCAGCGATCCTCCGATCGCGGTCCTGAGATATCCCTCCGTAGCGGAACGGCGCAAGCAGATCGCCCAGTCGCCGGACGGCGCGTGGCTCCTAGAACCCTATCAGCTCGTGTCGCAGAACAAGCTCAAGCCGCTCCTCAAGGAGGTAGCCGAGGGGACCCCGAACGTCACTGTACGCTACGGCTGCGAACTCATTGATTTCCGCCAGGACGACAATGGTGTGTCGATCCTCGCTCGGACCGCGGATGGACGCGACGAAATGCTGCGTTGCGGCTATCTGACCGGTTGCGACGGCGGAACCAGCACCGTTCGCAAAAAGCTTGGTATCAAACTGGAAGGGCAGGGCGGTCTTCGTGACCTCGTTCAGGTGATCTTCCGGTCGGATAATCTGTATGAGCGCATCGTGACCGGAAAGGGACGCCACTATCAGTTCCCCGACGCCGAGGGGTCGAGCATTATCGCTCAGGGGGACCGCAAGGAGTTCACCCTGCACTCCTGGCTGCCCAAGGACACCGATTTTGTTCCGGTTATTCAAAATCTGATCGGCTTTCCCTGCGACTACGAGATCCTTAACGTTGTCCCTTGGCGCCATCATCTGCTGATCGCAGAGCGTTATCGCGACCGCCGCGTTTTCATGGCCGGCGATGCCGTGCATCTGGTCATTCCAACCGGCGGCCTCGGGATGAACATCGGTGTCGGTGACGCTTTCGATCTATCCTAGAAACTCGCCGGTGTAATCAAAGGCTGGGGCGGTCCCGGCCTGCTCGACGGCTACGAGCAGGAGCGTCGGCCGATCGGGGTCAGCAACGTCGCGGCCGCGGGCTGGGCCGCCACGGGCGTGCCGATCTGGCGCGGGTTGGTCACCCCCGCGGCATAGACGACACTCCGGAGGGCGAGGCAAAGCGCCGGGAACTCGCCGCGTCCTTTGAGGTCAACCATCGTCGGATGCATGGCATGGTCGGGGTGGAGGCGGCCTACTCCTACGCTGGTTCGCCGCTGATCGTTGACGAACCGGGCAACGTCGCGGAATGGGAAACCACCAGCTACACGCCGCACGCGCGCCCCGGCGTTCGCATTCCCCACATGTGGCTGAAGGACGGGCGGGCGATGCAGGACGTGCTGGGAAATGACTACACCCTGCTCGATCTAAAGGGTGACTGCGATGCGACAGCGCTTGCGCAAGCATTCCAGTCGCGCGGCGCACCGCTCGAGATTCTCCATCTGGATGAGGCTCGCGTCCGCGGCGTGTATGGCGCTTCGGTGTTCCTGCTGCGCCCGGACCTTCACATCGTATGGCGAGGGGATGCACCACCGCCGGACCCAAAC
This sequence comes from uncultured Alphaproteobacteria bacterium, assembly GCA_963772355.1. Lineage (GTDB taxonomy): Bacteria > Pseudomonadota > Alphaproteobacteria > Acetobacterales > Acetobacteraceae > Rhodopila. The sequence goes on from CAVYXX010000009.1 coordinate 470,708, forward strand.
GGCCTCACGTCGCTGGCCACCGGCCACATCCAGTCGACCTAGCCATAGTTTGCGCACCACCCCCATTGGTGCAAGCTTCCTCAAACAAAGCGTCTAGTGAAAACGCATGACCACTATTCCACCCGATCGTATCGGCATCGACATCGGCCGCAAACTCCCTCTGGAGGAGGCGATCGACTGGGCCGCGCAGCACGACGTCGGCATCATAGACATGCAGCTTGATACTGACGCCAATTTCGTCACCGGATTCGACCAACCGCGGGCGCATGCGATCCGCCGAGCCTGTGACCACCACGATATCCGCCTCGGCCTGCACACGCTGTCCGCCGTCAACGTCGCGGAATTTGCCCCGCTGATTGCGGACGCCGTCGATGCGTATCTCACAGCCTACATCGACGCCGCCGTCCTGCTTGGCGCCGAATGGATCGTTGTCCACGCCGGATTTCATTTTTCCGCCGATAATACCTCAGCGCATGCAGGCCGGTCTGGATCGCCTGCGCCGTGCAGCGGACTATGCCGCCCATAAATCGGTTCTGTTGCTGCTGGAAAACCTAAACAAGGAACCGTCCGAGGCGGAAGTCCATTACTTGGCACACACCATCGACGAATGGCGGTGGTTCTATGAGAAAATGGACTTGCCGGCGCTGCAACTCTCTTTTACGGCCAACCACGCTCATCTGGTGCCGGAGGGCGTGCAGGGCTTCATCGACGCCATGCCGCTGCCCCGCGTCCGCGAAGTTCGCCTCGCCGACTGTTTTCGCAACGGCCGGGAGGAACACCTAAACCCCGGCCAAGGCGACTTCGACTTTCCGTCGCTTTAAAGCTTTGGAAGGAACAGGCTTCAGCGGCCACTACATGAACGCCTTTGGCTCTCTCGACGACATGCTCAAGGCCCGCGCGCTGTTTGCCGGAATGGAGACGGGCTGCCCGTTCCCCTCGCCAAGAAACCGCTTTGCGCACCTGGCTTCACCCGAGATCGGCCGAAGCCGCGGCTTGGCACAAGGGTTCGCCAGCGCTACATCAAATCAACTTACGCGCTGTCAGGAAACGCCTCGAATGATCAACAAGATCGTCCAGACCATGGCCGATGCCATGGCTGGCATCAAGGACGGCTCAATGGTTCTGCTCGGTGGCTTTGGCGCCGTTGGTCAGCCCAACGCGCTGATCGACGGGCTGATCGATCAGGGTGCCAAGGACCTGGCGGTCGCCTGCAACAACGCCGGCGTCGGCCACACCGGCCTGGCTCGGTTGATGGAACTGGGCCGCGTCCGCAAGATCATCTGCTCGTTCCCCCGCAGTTCCGACCCCGTGGTGTTCGAGACGCTCTACCGCGCGGGCAAGATCGAACTGGAGATCGTTCCGCAAGGCACTTTGGCCGAACGTATGCGCGCGGCTGGCGCAGGCGTCCCCGCCTTCTTCACCGCAACCGGCGTCGGTACCAAGATGGCCGTCGGCAAAGAACATCGGGAGATCGACGGGCGCACCTACATCCTGGAGCACGCGCTCAAAGGTGACGTCGGCCTGGTGGAAGCGTGGGAGGCCGACCGCTGGGGCAATCTGACCTACAAGCAGGCGGGCCGGAACTTTAATCCGATCGTCGCCATGGCCTCCGAGTTGACCCTCGTGCAGTCCCAGCACCTCCGCGAACTGGGCGAGATCGACCCCGATCATGTCGTGACGCCCGGCATCTTCGTCGACCGCGTGCTGCACGTGCCCTATGGTGATCCTTCCGGCTTCTGATCAGGAGACGTCCTTCATGTCCACCACTGAACTCGCCTTCAAGCCGTTCACCCGCCAGCAGATGGCGCAGCACGCCGCTGCGGATATCCCCGAGGGATGGTACGTCAATCTGGGGATCGGTATCCCGACCATGATTGCGGATCACGTGCCGAAAGACCGCGAGGTCATCTTCCATTCCGAAAACGGCGTATTGGGCATGGGGCCCGCACCCCCGAGGGACAAGATCGAGCCCTGGCTGATCAACGCCGGCAAGCAATACGTCACGATGCACAAAGGCGGCAGTTTCTGCCACCACGCCGACAGCTTTGCGATGATCCGTGGCCATCATCTGGATCTGTGCGTGCTAGGAGCTTTCCAGGTCGCCGACAACGGTGACATCGCCAATTGGGCGACAAGCGAGAACGACACAGCTCCGGCCGTCGGGGGCGCCATGGATCTCGCGACCGGCGCCAGACGGCTATGGGTGCTGATGGAGCACACGACGAAAGATGGCACGCCCAAGCTGGTGACGAAGTGTACCTATCCCCTGACCGCACCGGGCGCCGTAAAGCGTGTCTACACGAACTTCGCAACGATCGACGTAACCGAGCGGGGGTTTGTTGTGCTGGGTATGGCGCCCGGTTTGGCGTTCGACGATCTGCAGGCCCGCACTGAGGCGAAGCTGCACCAGCAAGAGCAATAGGATTATCTATCAGCCAGCGGCTGAATATCCTGTGGCGGCAAGTCCGCCAACAGGGCGGCGGCAGTCCGCCCGAGCACCGGATGAAGCCAGTCCGGCGCTACATCCGCCAGCGGCGTCAGGACGAAGGCGCGTAGATGCGCCCGTGGGTGTGGCAGGATCGGGTCCTTTTCGTCGCGCACCAGATCGTCGATCGCAATGATATCCAGGTCCAGCGTCCGGGCCGCATTCGGGACACTCCGCACGCGACCGCAACGGGTCTCCACTGCCATGAGGCTCTCGAGCAACCTAACCGGATCAAGCATAACGCCTGGATCAGCCAGCAGAGACGCGACGGCATTGACATAAGGCGGCTGTCCGGACGGAGGAATGGCCGCCGAGCGAAACCAGCGTGAGAGCCCCCTAAGGCGCATCCCAGGGAGCGAATCCAGCATCCCAACAGCTCGCCGGCACGTCTCTAGTGGCGATTTTCCCTCAGGTCCCGGCAGATTGGCCCCAACACCAATCAGGACTATACAGCCAGGCTCGGTGCTATTACCGTTTCGATGTTTACAAAATTGACTCATGGTTATGGAGATCGCCGTCCCGAATCCGCCGATTTGGAAGGACTTTATCGATTTCGTTTGTGCCCGCCCATTTCAACCAGTACTCGCAAGGTTAGGCCGATGCCTTTTTTACCCAACGAACGTGTCGCTCTTTTCATCGACGGAGCCAACCTTTACTCGGCCTCGCGCAATTTGGGGTTCGACGTTGACTACCGTAATCTGCTGGACTTTTTCAAGAAAAAGTCGAACGTCATTCGCGCTTACTATTATTCGGCAGTGCTTGAGACGGAAGAGTACTCGCCATTGAAGCCATTGACGGACTGGCTAGCCTACAACGGCTATGCTTTGGTCACCAAGCCGGCGAAAGAATTCACCGATGCGGCGGGACGCCGGCGAGTTAAGGGCAATATGGACATCGAGATCGCGGTGGACATGCTGGAGCTCGCTGACAAGATTGATCACGTTGTGTTGTTTTCTGGTGACTTTGACTTCCGCCGGCTGGTGGAGGCGGTGCAGCGGAAGGGCGTGCGAGTGTCCGTGGTTTCCTCCGTGCGCACGAGTCCGCCGATGGTAGCTGACGAACTCCGTCGCCAGTGTGACCAGTTCCTGGAACTGGCGGAGATCGCACCCGAATTTACCCGGCGGCAAACCGAGCCTCGCCAGCGCGGTACGAGCGGGCGCGTTACCCCGGCGGAACCCTTCGCCGATCCGCACGAAGCGACCTGAGCACACAGGTGACCTATCAGGCGCCGGCGGTGAATTGTCCGCTGTGTCCACGGCTGGTTGCATACCGGGATAGCAACAAGGTGGCCAATCCCAGGTGGTTCAATGGCGCAGTGCCCAGCTTCGGGTCGCTCGACGCCCAGTTCCTGGTGGTCGGGCTGGCGCCGGGGGTGCGGGGAGCAAACCGAACGGGCAGGCCCTTCACCGGCGATTTTGCTGGGGTGCTGCTCTACCGGACGTTGATAAAGTTCGGGTTCGCCGAGGGTGTCTACGGCGCCGATCCGACGGACGGCATGATGTTGCGGGATTGTCGCGTGACCAACGCAGTGCGCTGCGTGCCGCCGGCCAACTTGCCGACCCCAGTCGAAATCAAGGGTTGCAACCCCTATCTGGCGCACGAACTGGCGGCGATGCCACGCCTGCGCCTGGTCCTTGCGCTCGGCGGGGTGTCGCATAAGGCTGTGCTACGGGCGCGCGGGCTACGGGCGAACTACGCCACGTTCGCACACGGCGCGCTGCATAAGCTGGCCGATGGGCTGCAGCTCGTGGATAGCTACCACGTGTCCCGGCTGAACACGAACACAGGACGGCTGACGGCCGAGATGTTCGAGGCTGTGATTGCGGACATCGCGGCTCGACTGACCTAGAGCGGCATCGACCTGATCTCGGCTCATAAAGGTGTCAGTCCAAACGGGGAGCTGGAGCCTGGTGACCGTTTACGGTCGGCCAGAATACGCTCTAGAATCGATCACATCATCGGCACGCTCGGTGTTTCGTCCGTACGCGTGTCATGTTCTGGGGCGGACGTCATGCGGCTGACGACCTTTTCCGACTATACCCTGCGAGTGCTGATGTACTTGGCGCTGCACCCGAATCGTTTCGTCACGATCCCGGAGATCGCCATGGCGTTCGGCGTTTCTACCAATCATCTAATGAAAGTTGTGCAGCAGCTCGCGGCCAGCGGCGACGTGGTGACGCTGCGCGGCCCTCACGGCGGTATGCGGCTCGGGCGTCCGGCAGACGCGATTCATGTCGGAGGTGTCATCCGCGCGTCGGAGCCGGATATGGCGCCGGCTCCGTGCTCGGAATGCATCATTCAGCCGGCGTGTGGCCTGACCGGCGTACTGGATCAGGCGATCGCGGCCTTCATGGCCGTTCTGGACGCCTATACGGTGGCGGATTTGGTGGGTCGGGGAGACGCATTGGTTAAATTATTGCGGTCTTCCGGCGAAGGCGCTTCACCCGGCTGCGGCGAGGAACGGGGAGTTCTGAAGCTCTGTTTGATCAACATTGAGGACCTCTTGGTCGCGCGATACCCCGCATCAGTCCAGGCACTTTGAACTGCTACACCGACCGCGCAAGTTCCGCCTCGATGGCCCGGGACAGTGCAGGCCCGTCCGGCTCCTCGCCTGATCCAAAGGTACCGGCGATGCGGCCGTCCCAACCGATCAGCACCTTGTTGAAATTCCATTTCGGCTGCCACCGCTTCTCGAGATCGACCCACGCGTAGAACGGGGCAGCCTGTGCACCACGAACGTGGCAGATCGCGGTTAGGGGAAAATCGATGTTGAACCGAGTTTCGCAAAAAGCTTTCACCGTGGCGTTGTCAGGAGACTCCTGGTTGAAGTCCTGGCTCGGCACGCCGATGACCGTCAAGCCGGCTGAGGACTTCGCGGCATAGAGCTCCTCAAGGCCTTTGTATTGATACGTATAACCGCAGAAACTGGCGGTGTTCGCCACCAGGAGAGCCCGGCCTTTGAATTCGGCAAAGTCCACCGTGCCACCGTCGATCGACGGGAAGCCGAACGCCCAGGCCAGTTGCTCCTTGTCAGATGCCATCAGAATCGCTCACCGTTCTCGCCGACAGATTCCGGCGGATGGCCTTAACTATAACGCTCCTCGAGCCAGGGATCGGCATTGTTGTGATACCCTCGGATCTCCCAAAAGCCAGGATGATCGCTGATGGTAAAATGGATCCGTCGCAGCCACTTGGCCGATTTCCACAGATACAGCCGCGGCACCAGCATACGGACGGGACCGCCATGCTCACGGGTGATCGGCTCGCCTTCCCACTGGTGGACGAGGAACACATCGGGCTGGTCGAACTGATCCAGCCGGATGTTCGTCGTATATCCGTCGTAGGACGTGAAAATGACGTGGTTCACTTCGGCCGAGGGTTTGACAAATGCCAATAGGGCGCGGGCAGGGACGCCCTTCCAATGGTTGTCGTAGCGTGACCACTGCGTCACGCAGTGCATGTCGGAAAAACTCTCCGACATCGGCAGCGCCATGAACTCATCGAGCCTCAGACTGAGGCGGTTCTCCACGGCGCCGTCAACGTCGAGCCGGAATTTCGCCTCCGTCACGTTGGGCTGGGCGCCAAGGTCAAGCACCGGCCAGTCCTTCACCAGTCGCTGGCCTGGCGGGAGCCGATCTTTGTCCGGATCCGCGGTGGTACCGGTCATCAGGCGGCCGTCGCTAGCCCAGTCGCGTTTCCGCTCGATCAGTTTGTCGCGGACCTTTCCGGTGATCTCGACGTCGTCCTCGGCCATGCCCGCCCTCGTGCGACTGTTGCGGAAAGAGTGGCGGTTTCACTGCACCTTGCAAGGGTCAAGTGCTGGCATCCCGTCGCCACCTCGTGCCGTCGATTGACCGCCGCGCCCCGGCGGACCAAAGATACCATTAACGAACAGCGATCTTGCGACCAAAGTGGATCTTGCAAACAAAGTGGATCTTGCAAACAAAGTCTGGGGGCCATGATCCTTCTCATCGATAACTACGACAGCTTCACCTTCAACCTCTTTCATTTTCTGGGCGATGTCGGCGCCCAGTGTGAGGTGTGGCGCAATGACAAGCTGTCTGTCGCCGATGCGATCGCAATGCAGCCAGAGGCAATCGTGCTGTCGCCGGGCCCCTGCACGCCCACGGAAGCCGGCATCTGCCTGGATCTGATTGCAGCGGCCGCTGGGAAGATCCCACTGTTCGGCGTCTGCCTCGGGCACCAGGCAATCGGCCAGGCGTTCGGCGGCAACGTTATCCGAGCACCCGAACCGATGCACGGGAAGGTCAGTGCCATTGCCCACGCCGGTGCCGATGTCCTCGCGGGCGTCCCCTCTCCATTCCGCGCCACCCGCTACCACAGCCTGATCGTCGAGCACGATACGATCCCGGACACCCTGGTTCCAACCGCCTGGACCGACGAGCCAGGCGGCACGCTCATCATGGCGATGCACCACCGCTCGCTGCCGATCTACGGGGTGCAGTTCCACCCCGAGAGCATCGCCAGCGAGCACGGTCACACGATCCTCGCCAACTTCCTGGCTCTGGCGCGTGGAACCAACACCCCGGCCACAAATCCCCTCGGCCGCGCCGCCTGAGGCATGTCCACCAATCTGAAACCGTTCATCGCCCGACTGGCCGCCGGGGAAACCCTGTCGGACGAGCAATCCGAGACCGCCTTCGACGTCATCATGTCCGGCGAAGCCACGCCGGCCCAGATCGGCGCGCTGCTGATGGCGATGCGACTAAGAGGCGAAACGGTTGCCGAAATCACCGGTGCGGTGCGGGCGATGCGTAACCGCATGACGGCGATCGAGGCTCCCGCTGGTGCTATCGATGTCTGCGGCACCGGCGGCGACGGGGCCGGCACCCTGAACGTGTCCTCGGCGGTGACGTTCGTCGCCGCCGGCTGCGGTGTTCCCGTCGCCAAGCACGGCAACCGGGCGCTTTCGTCGCGAACCGGCGGAGCTGACGTGCTGACCGCGCTCGGGGTCAACGTCGATGCGCCCATCGGCTCCCTGCCTTCGATCCTGGCGGAGGCCGGCTGCGTTTTCCTGTTCGCCCCTCGGCATCACCCTTCGATGCGGCACGCCGCCGGCCCTCGGGTCGAACTCGGCACCCGGACGATCTTCAACCTGCTCGGTCCGTTGGCCAATCCTGCTCGTGTGCGGCGGCAGTTGACTGGGGTGTTCTCGCCCGATTGGACCCGGCCGATGGCGGAAACGTTGGCGGCGCTGGGGCATGAGGCCGCATGGATCGTGCACGGCATGGGCCTCGACGAACTGACTGTCGCCGGCCAGAATCACGTCACGGCCCTGCACGGCGGACAAATCGCCAGCTTCGTCGTGGATCCCGAGGACGCCGGGCTTTCGCGGGCCCCCATTTCGGCGATCCGCGGCGGCGATGCCGGCTTCAACGCTTCGGCCTTGGAAGCTGTGCTTCAGGCCGCACCCGGTGCCTACCGAGATACCGTGCTGCTTAACGCCGCCGCCGCGCTCATTATCGCCGGCCAGGCGGGCGATCTGCGCGAAGGCGTGTCTCTCGCCGCACATTCGATCGCATCCGGAGCCGCACTCGCTGCGTTGCAGACCTTGCGGCGGGTCAGCGCCGTAACCGCATCCTGAGAAAAAGGAAGCCTATGGCAGACGATTTAGGCTTTATGCCCGACGTGCTCGCCCGGATCTGCACTGAGGTCCGCGCCGACATCGACGCGCGCAAGGCAAAGCGCGGGATCGACGCGTTGCGGCACGAGATCGCGGCTCGCCACAATGCAACCCGCGGCTTTGGCTACGCCCTGAAGCAGGCATCTGCGGCCGGCCGATACGGATTGATCGCCGAGATCAAGAAGGCGTCGCCCTCGGGCGGCTTGATCCGGCCCGACTTCGACCCAGCCTCGCTAGCGCGCGCCTACGAGGCAGGCGGCGCGGCTTGCCTCTCGGTGTTGACCGAGCGGGTTCACTTCCAAGGTGATCCGGAGCATCTGAAGGCAGCGCGCGCCGCGGTGAAACTGCCGGTTCTGCGCAAGGATTTCATGATCGACCCCTGGCAGGTCTACGAAAGCCGGGCAATGGGAGCGGATTGCATTCTGCTGATCATGGCGGCGTTGACGGATGTGCAGGCGCGGGAGTTGGAACAGGTCGCCATGAGCCTCGATTTGGATGTCCTGGTGGAAGTCCACGACCGCGAGGAACTGGACCGGGCGCTATTGCTTGAGACGTCGCTGATCGGGATCAACAACAGGAACCTCAAGACGTTGCACACCGATCTCGCGGTGACCGAGGAACTGGCCCCCTTGGTGCCGCCGGATCGCTTCCTGATTGCCGAAAGTGGCATTCGGAATACCGACGACCTGCGCCGGTTGGCTGCGGTCGGTCCGAATTGCTACCTCGTCGGTGAGAGCTTGATGCGGCGAACTGACGTCGCCGCCGCGGTGCGGGAGCTTCTGGGCGACGGCAAGTGAGTGGGTTCACCCATTTCGATCAGGCCGGAAATGCAGCAATGGTCGACGTCTCGGACAAGGCGGTAACGTCGCGCACCGCGACTGCTCGGGCGCGTGTGGTGATGGCGGCGGCCACTCTAACGATGATTTAACAGGGATCGGCTAAGAAGGGTGATGTCCTTGGGGTCGCTCGGTTGGCCGGGATTATGGGGGCGAAACGGACCGCCGATCTTATCCCGCTGTGCCACCCTCTCCCAATTACCTCGGTAAAGGTCGATCTCGATGCCAACACCGCAGCCGGCGCCGTGGAGATCACCGCGACCGTGCGCACGACCGGACAGACCGGGGTGGAGATGGAAGCGCTGACAGCGGCCAGCGTGGCTGCTTTGACGGTCTATGACATGTGCAAGGCGGTCGACCGGTCGATGCACATCGAGGGGCTGCGCGTTACGCACAAGGCGGGAGGCAAGTCCGGGGAATTTTCGCAGGAGTGAGGCGCGTCAGCCTCAAAAATAGCTTGACAGTGTCAAAAATTATTCTTTTCTTAACCGGTTCCATTAGCTTGCCAAGCGGCTTAATTCGTTAACGCCCGGGTCGGATTTGGCCAACTTGAGGTCCAAAAGCCTCGTGCATCCCCTCGCTGCCTGCAGCTTTGTATTTGGACGACACTAAGTCGCATGGAGTTAACCGCATGTTGCGGTGCACAACAACGCTTGGCATCGCAGGACTGCTAGCGATTCTTTATTCGGGCGACTCTGGGCATGGCAGGGCTGTTCCATTGCAAGCATTCTCCATATTGACAAAGTGACAACTTTGGCCGAAACGCTCGCAGGTGTGGAACGCCTCCTACGTAGGGTGGTTTGGCCGCGTGGGCTAGGATATGGAAGGGACGATCATGAAAGACGTGTGGCAACCGGTTCCGGGCACGCGATTTTATTCCCGCAACGGGGAGGGACTCTACGAACGCCTGACCGACCAATTGTACTCTACGCGTCGATGAGGTCGATGAGACCGACGCCCGCGAAGTGTGTAACCGCTTCGCCGAAGCGTTTGAAGCTCGTGCCCCAGTCTGCATGGTTGCATGACCCGCCTCTACGCCTAGCCGTTCGTCATCGGCGTGCTGGGTTGGCCCAGCACTCGGCGAATACCCCCCAGCGAAACACAAGCCTGCGTAAGATCTGCTAGTCTCAGCCAGTATTCGGATGACTCGTTGGGCCGGGAGCAACAAACTCCCGCCCAACGTTGCGTATCGTCTTGTCGTCGCGTCAGCGTTTACCGCTCCGACACCGTCTTCGCCAGTTTTCGAGCCCGCCTAATTGGAAGAGCTACTCGTGCTCGCGCCGGTTTGTGAGCTCTTCCCGCCGGTCCCATTGCGTTAGAACCGGAACGTCGCCCGCGATGCGCTCCACGGACCAGGAACACCTCTCCGGCCGAGAGGGGTGCCGCTCGTCCGCTAATTCAGCCGCGGGTCAGGTACACGCGCCGCGACCAACACATCCACTGCCTTGGCGTCCGCCGCCAGCAGTACGGCGGCGCAGGCATTCGCAGTCGCCCCCGACGTCATCACGTCATCGATCAGCAAAACAGTTTCCCCTAAAATCTCCTTTAGCCGCGACGGCCGCACTATCAGCGATCCCGTCACCTCGAGCGCCCGCTCCTCTGGGGATTTCTTATCCAGCGGAGCGGTGTGCCGCGTCCGGATCAGCGCGTCCGGCAGCACGCGCCGGCCCGCCAATCTGCCAATCGCCAGCGCTAACACCGCCGCCTGGTTGTATTTCCGTTTGAACAGCCGCCGGCGATGCAGCGGCACAGGCACCAACACGTCCGCACGCTGAACCAGCGCCGCCCCCGCCCGTACCATCATCTGCGCCAGCACCGACGCCAGTTCGACCCGATCGCCATGCTTCAGCGGCAGGATCAGCCGCCGAGCCTGATCATCATAACGCAGCGCCGCTCGAGCTTCCCGAAACACCGGCGGCTCGGTGCGACAGCTAGGACACGTCCCCTCTGTCCCGCCCTGCTCGACCGAGGCAAACGGCACCCCGCAGTGTGCGCAGAACGGCACGGTGATGAAATGCGTTTGGCCAAAACAGGCCGCACAGAGCTGACCCTGCACATCCACCGGATTGTCGCACGCCGCACACCGCGGCGGCAGCACCAGATCGAGCGCCCGGCGCGCGGCCCGCAAAATGCTCAGGTCAGGCCGCAGCGTGAGTTTCCCCGGGAAGGCCGAAAGCGACCGTCCCGTCCCGCTGGATCTCGTGCACCAGGTCGATCTCCCACGACAAATAGGCGTTCATCGCGTCCTCGATCCCGAAATTCCGATCATAGGGACGCAGGTAGAAATCGATGCACGCCTCATCGGACGGCGTGGTCTTATCCCTCACCAATGGCCTGCCGAATGCGTGCCACGCATCCGTGCCGCCATCCAGCACGTGTACCGACGCGTCGGTCAGCCGCTCAACCTCCGGGACCGCCAGACGAGCCAACATGCCGTCCGGCGACGTGATGACGACATGCCGGGCCGCCGCAAGTTGCGGTTGAACCTCGCCAAGTCGTGCCCGCACGCCCCAAATGGCGCCGGGAATATGACCGTCACGGAAATCGATGCTGCGGCCCAGATCCAGCACCAGCGTTCCGGCGCCGCTATCGAGTAAGTGCAGCAGGCCGGTTACGTCGACCCGATCGACCGGTGCGGCCAGTTCCGGCACGGGAACCGGAGCCGTACCGGCAGTCTTCACCGCCTCCAGGCCGCCTTCGACGACAAACACGTCGCGGTGCCCCATCTGCCTCAGCCAGGCGGCCGACATCCGGGCGCGCACACCATCATCGTCGATCAGCACAATCCGCGCGTTGCGCACGCCAACCCAATTATCAGTTCCCTGCACCAACTGCCCACCGGGCGCGCTACGGCTGCCCGGCCGATGACCGGCACGGAACTCCATCGGGTCGCGGACATCCAGTATATACAGCGTGCGGTCGGGATCGTCCTCGAACCGCGTAAGGTCCAGCGGCCCGATGACGCCGACGCCGCACTGCTCGGCGAACGCCCTCGCTCTGCGCAAAGCCAGCGCCGCGGTTTTCGGAGTGCCGGCCTGGTATTTCTCGGTCCGTCCGCGATCGCAGCGCAGACCGGCCAGTTCCCAGCCCATCGTGCCATTACGCAGCGCCACCACTTTATTAGGGATACCGGCTCGTCGAAGACTTTCCGCCCCCAGGATGCTGCGCGTCCGGCCGGCGCAATTGACCACGATTAACGTCTTTGGATCCGGCACGATATCGCCCACCCGATACGCCAGTTCACCGCCCGGCACGCTGATCCCGGTCGGGATCGACATGCGGGTAAACTCTTCGAGCGTACCGGCTGTCCAGCACTACCATGTCCCGCTTGGCATCAATCCAGGCCTTGAGTTCGCGCGCCTCGACGCTCTCCGTGCGATAGTGGTGCTCCACCCATTCGCCAAATGCCTTGGACGGGACATTGACCCCGCTGAACAGCACATACCCCGCCGCTTCCCAGGCCTTAGTGCCGCCCTCCAGGATCGAGACATCGGTGCAGCCGATCGATTCCAGCCAATTCCCCAGAACCTCCGCCGCCCCGCTGCCATCATCGACGCAGCACACCCGCACCCTCAGCCGAGGCAACAGCGCTCGGGCGCGGATCTCCTTCCGAGCCAATCCGCAGGGTACCGCCCAAAACAGATGCGAGGTGCCGAACTCGCCGTCCTCCCGAGCATCCAGCAGCGCCAGTTCCCGTCCGTCGGTGATCCAGCCATGCAATTTCTCGGCGCTGATACGGTTCATGTCGCGGAAGCCTCCGATCCCGCGGGACCGTAGTGCCGAGGCGGACGGCTTGGCAACGCCGCCGTGCTGGTGCACAGCACGGTTCATGGACTCCATGCAGGTATTTGATCGCACTGCGGTTCGCCGCCATCGGGACCGTGCCGCCCGAACCGTGCATCGGGTGACTGATGTATTACACGACGCCGCCGACCGACTGCTGGATCGGCTTGATGACACCAACCGCCGGTTCACCGATGCGCTCGACGTCGGCGGCCGAGGAGTTGCTGCGCCGATGCTCCGCGCCCGCGACATGCGGGTGATCAGTTGCGACCTGTCCCCGTCGATGGCCGCCCTGAACGACGGGTTGTGCGTGGCGGCGGACGAGGAATGTCTACCGTTCGCGACCGCCAGCTTCGACCTTATCGTCGCGAGCTTGTCGCTGCACTGGATCAACGACCTGCCGGGAGCGCTGCTGCAACTGCGTCAGGCACTCCGTCCCGACGGCCTCCTGCTCGCCAGCCTCCCCGCGCTCGGCACCCTCGCCGAACTACGTTCGGCCTTGACTGAGGCCGAACTCGAGGTGATGGGCGGCGCGTCGCCCCGGGTGTCTCCGTTTCCCGAGCTGCGCGACTGCGCGCATCTACTGCAACGGGCGGGTTTCACCTTGCCGGTCGCGGATGTGGAGGAGATCAAACTGCTCTACGCCAATCCATTTGAACTTCTGAGTGACCTGCGGGCAGCGGGCGAAGCCAACGCCATCCGTCAACGCGCCCGCGCCACTCCACCACGGTCGCTTTTCCCAGCGGCGTTGGCGCGATTACCGGCGGATGGTGAAAGGGCGGTGACGACGCTGCGCATGGCGGTGATGACGGGCTGGGCGCCGGGGAGGTGAAGGCAGATCCCGGGCACAGGTTCCGGAAATCGGAACCCATTGCAATAGGCTCAGCCACCCGGATGGCACCTTATACTCTGAATACCCCGGGGAAGGCCTAAGTAGTGCTTAAATGGGTTAGTCTGCTTTCCCCGCTGGGCACACAACCGACCATCACTGTAGGAACTGAACCTGTCTAAACCGTCCACATTCGATGTCCACACATGCGGCAGACGACGTCCGAGGAGGCAATATGATCAATCTGCACGACATTCGCTATGCGCGTCTCGGCACACAGGATCTGGAGGGGGCAATCAAGTTCGCGACCAGTATTGTTGGTCTGCAACTCGTCGCTCGCGAGGGCAACGCGGCCTACTTCCGAAGCGACAAGACAACGGTTCGCGGCGACACGCGTGATCATACCCTCGTCTATTTCGAGGGTGATCCTTTGGACCAAACAATCGGGCTGGAACTGACCGATCCAGATGACCTCGATGCAGTGGGGGCCGCCCTCGAACAGGCTGGACGGGCGGTGCATTTTGGCACTCGCGAAGAATGCGACAGTAGACGGACCAGAGCCTTCATCGCATCGTCCGATCCGAGCGGTAATAAGCTGGAAATTTTGGCACGCCCCTATAACAGCGGCACGCGGTTCTTTCCCACGCGTAATGTGGGGATCACGAATTTCAGCCACGTCGCCCTGTTCAGCACCGACACCAAGCGAGACACCGAATTCTGGACCCGGTTGGTCAATGCGCGTGTATCTGACTGGCTCGGCGATGCGACCTTCCTGCGCATTGGGCACCGTGCATCATACGGTGGTTCTGGTGCCATCATCGCGACCCGGAATCCAACATATCAATCATCAGGTCGAAGACATTGATGATGTTATGCAGTCCTACTACTGGCTCAAGCAGCAGGGGGTGAAAATCATCTACGGTCCGGGGCGGCATCCGATCTCAACCGCAATGATGGTCTATTTCGAAGGGCCGGACGGAATGGTGTATGAGGTACTCGGTGGGGGTAAAGCACATATTGCCGGAGCAAGAATCCACCTATCGTCCCCGTCAATTCTCATTGGAACACTACAATGGCGACATGTGGGGTCATTCACCCAAACCGAAGGGCTTCCTCGTGAGCCAAGAAATGCTGCCAAGATCCGCCTGGTCGTGTAGCCGTTCAACTCGAGTGCAGCGGCTTGTGGGCAAATGACTTGACCTTTTCCTCCCGATTACAGAAGGGGCCTTACCCGAGGGCCCGAGGCGGGTAAACTTCGGTCCTCGACGCTGCCCGGTATTCCTTCGCCACCGCGCGGATCAAAGCCTCGACCGGCACGACGCCCCTCACCGAGGAAACGCTGTGCCCCGCACTCCAAATATCCCGCCAACGCCGCGGCTGCTCCGTGGCCAGGTCCTTGGCGACATCGATCGCGCCTCGTTCAGGCAGATGATCCGGATCAAGCCCCGCCGCGACAATCGATGCTCGCAGCATATTGGTCTGCAACCCGGTAAAGGCTCTGGTCAGCAGAACGTCATCGGCATTGCTGCTGACCAGCATCTGTTTGTATTCCGGCGACGCCATGCTCTCGACTGTGGCGATGAACCGGGTGCCCATGTATCCCAGATCGCATCCTAATTTCACAGCCGCCGCCAACGCCTGTCCGTCGGCTATCCCGCCGGCGAGCACCAGTGGTCCGTCATAGAACTGCCGCACCGCCCGCACGAACGCGAACGGATTGAGCCATCCGGTCTGACCACCCGCGCCCGCCGTTAGCAGGATCAATCCATCCGCCCCAGCCTCGATCGCCCGTTCCGCGTGGCGCACGGACGCGACGTCGGAGAATACCAAGGCGCCCACATCGTGCAGCGGTCGCACCACTTCGGCCGGCGACCCAACGCTTGTAATAACATCTCTGGCGCATGCCGCAGCAGCACCGGGAGATCGTCCCGCATCCGCGGGTTCGATCGGTGGACGATCAGATTGGCACACCACGGCGCCACGGTACCCGCCGCTCGGATCGCGGAGAGCCAACTATCGAGTTCCTCGACAGTTCGGCAATTGGCCGTGGGAAACGCTCCGATCACACCGTTCCGGCACGCCGCGACCACCAGATCAACGCCGGAGACCCGGAACATCGGCGCCGCGATCAGCGGCAGGCGCAGCCGCTTGAGCAAGCGCCGAAAAGCACTCATGCCCGTTCAGGCCTTTGTCCACACCACCTCACGCGTGGCGATCGAAGGCGGATACACTGGCACGGGCTTGCCCTCGCGCCACTGCACCACACATAGTTTCGCCCCGACCCGGCGGCCGTTCTCGTCATACTTCAGGCGTCCATCGGGGAAGAACAGCGCCGGGCCGTCGGTCATGTCGAGCGCACGGATCGCCTCGGTCACCTTGCCGCGGTCGGCAGCGCCAGCCTGCTCAAGCGCCTCTTTGAAAATCATGACATGGACGTAAGCAAAAATCGAGTCGTGGCCGAACCATGGTTCGCCGGTGCGGGCCATGAAGCGTTTCTCCAGATCCCCCAAACGCTTGCCCGGCCAATTCGCCAGCCCGACCATGATGCCTTCCAGATTTTCGGTCCCGGCGTTCTTCAGCAGTTCCGGCACCGCCCAATGGCCGCCGCCACCGATCTTCGGGAGCCGGTCGCTCTTCAGGTTGAACTCGGCGAATTTGTCGACCAGCAGCTTGTCGTCCGGCACGTTGGTGGACTGGAACACCACGAAATCCGGTCGGCCGGAGCGCACGTGCTGGATCATCGTCGTGGCGTCGGTTAGCGGCGGCGTATAGACCTCATCCGTGACGATCGTCAGACCGAGGTCCTTGATCGCGTGGTCGCGCACCGGTTTCATGAAGCTGACCGAGGACGCTGTGTTGTCGCCGATGAAGGCGACTTTGGTCGGCTTCTTGCCGGAGCCTTTTTCCGCTAGTTCCACGATCATCGGCAGTATTTCTTCGGCCTGCCGACCGGCGGTAGGCGACGACTGAAACACATGCTTGAATCCACGCCCGGTGATCAGATCGGAATACGAAAGCGTAAGCCAAGGGAGTTCGGCGCGCTCGGTGACCTCAGTCGCGGCCAGGGTGAAGCTGGACAGCCAGCAACCGAAGCCGCCAACCAAATCCGGCTCTTGCGCGAGCATGCGTTGCGCGGCGTCCTTGGCTTTTTCCGAGCTGTCCTGGGTGTCATACTCGACCAGCTTCAGCTTGGCGCCGCTCATCGACTTGATGCCGCCGGCACCGTTGATGTCGTCGATCGCCATGCGGGCACCCATCTGCTCTAGAATGCCCTGGCGCGCCCAAGGGCCGGACAGGGGCACCAGCATGGCGATCTTCACCTCCGGCGCCGTCTGTGCCCGCAGGTCGCGCGAGGCCAGCACGGCCGTGGCGACGCCAAGGCCAAGGGTGGCACGGCGAGGCAACCGGGCTGGCGTAGTTGCTTCCTGGGCCGGTCCAGCGCCCTCGACCGGGCGTGCTGCGTGCGTCATGGCGTTTCTCCGGTTTCTTGGTGATCAGCGCTCAGCTCAGCCCCAGATACGCGTTGCGAACACGGTCGTCCCGCAACAGTGCCTCGTAGGGTCCATCGAGCACCATATGGCCGGTTTCTAGCACATACCCATGGTCGGACAATTCAAGCGCCTCGGCCACCCGCTGCTCGACCAGTAGGATGGTGACGCCGTCTTCGCTGTGGATCTGCGACACCCGCTCGAAGATCGTGTCCGCGACTGCGGGTGCCAGGCCCATCGATGGTTCGTCCAGCATCAGCAACCGAGGAGCACAGGCCAGGCCGCGCCCAATCGCCACCATCTGCTGCTCGCCGCCGGACAGCGTGCCGGCTAGCTGCGTGGCGCGTTCAGCGAGGATCGGGAACAGTGTGTGGATGCGGTCCAGCGTGTGATGCCAAGCCTCGCGCCCCGCTTGCGGATAGGCGCCCATTTCCAGATTCTCCCGCACCGTCAGGGTCTTGAACACCTGCCGCCCCTCCGGAACGTGCGCGATCCCCAGATGCGCCCGGCGTGCCGCGGGAACGGTGCGCAGATCCAGACCCATGAACAGGATCCGCCCAGCCGCCGGGGACACAATCCCAGAGATCGTCTTGAACAACGTGGATTTACCGGCGCCATTCGGCCCAACAACCGTAACGAACTGGCCTTCCTTGACCGACAGCGTCACATCGGTCAACGCCCGCAGGCCGCCGTACGACACAGAGAGATTCGCGACCTCAAGCACGCTGCCTGGCCGCCCATTTTTTGCCGAGGTAGGCCTCGATCACGCTGCGGTCCTCCACCACCTCCCGAGGCAACCCACTGGCGAGGACCCGGCCATGATCCAGCACGACGAACCGGTCGGCTATACGCATCATCGCGTGCATCGTGTGCTCGATGATGACAACCGTCATGCCCTCCCGGCGCAGGCGCACGAGCACATCCAGCACATCGTCGCACTCCTCGCGGCCGAGGCCCGCCAGCGTCTCGTCCAGCAACAGCAATCGCGGCGAGCCCGCCAACGCCCGCGCAAGCTCCATCAGCCGGAGTTGCTTGTTGGTCAGTCGCTCAGCGGCGATCCCGGCCTTATCACCCAGACCGACACGCTCCAGTGCCTGCACGG
This sequence comes from uncultured Alphaproteobacteria bacterium, assembly GCA_963772355.1. Classification (GTDB taxonomy): domain Bacteria; phylum Pseudomonadota; class Alphaproteobacteria; order Acetobacterales; family Acetobacteraceae; genus Rhodopila. The sequence continues at coordinate 488,875 of CAVYXX010000009.1, forward strand.
CCGCGGCGATCGCAGCGGCATCCGCGAAGCCGGCGCCGTACGCTCCGACGATAACATTGTCCAACAGCGGCAGGCGAGGGAAGCTGCGAACCACCTGGAAGGTGCGGCCGACGCCCAACCGGCAGACCTGGTGGACTTTCTTGCCGACCATGGTTTCACCGTCGAGTGTCGCGGCGCCGTCGGTTGCGGGAAGAACTCCGCTGAGGACATTGAACAATGTGGTTTTGCCGGCTCCATTAGGGCCGATGATGCCGACGATCTCGCCCGCGTTGACCTCGAAACTGACCCCCCTGACCGCGCGCAGGCCGCCGAACGATTTGGACAGATTCGTCACGCTCAGAAGCCTGGTGCCGGGCGCGGCCGGCCGGGTGACCGGCGGGGCGCTCGCCGCAAGGGAGGCCGGCAGCGGGGAAGCAGCCCTGGGTGTGAAAAAGCGGTCTCGGATCGTCCAGAACAGCCCATCGGGCGAGGCCAGCATGATGGCGATGATGGCCACGCCGTAGACCACACCCTGGATGCCGGGCAGGATATTGCCCAACTCCGCGTTCAGCGATTCCGCCAATGGGACCAGGATGGCGGCACCGATCACCGGCCCCCAGATCGAGGCGACGCCGCCGAACAGCGTCACCACCACCGCCTGCGCCGACACCAGCAGGCCGAACACCGAATCCGGCGTGACCACCAGCAGCACGCACGCATAGAAGCCGCCTGCCGCCGCCGCGATCATGCCGGACACCACCAGGGCTCGCATTTTCCACAGCAGCGCATTGATACCCGCCGCCTCGGCTGCCAGCTCGTTCTGCCGGATCGCGAGCAACGCCAGGCCAAAGCGGGAATTCTCCACCAGCGAGCAAACGACCACGCCGCGATCAGCAGTGCCACCGCGACCAGCGTATAGTTGTGGGGATTGGTGAATTCCAGAAACGTCGCCGGGTTTTCCCGGTGCATCGGCAGCGACATCTCCTGAAATCCGAGATATTGCAGGAAGTAGAGAATCGCCAGCGGGTAGGCCAGCATCGATAGCGCGAAGTAATGACCTCGCAGGCGGAAGGTCGGGCAGGCCGATCAGCACCGCGGCGCCGGCGGCAACGATCATGCCGAGTGGAATGCCAAGCCAGGGGGTGATGTTCCAATAAACCAAGCGCCAGCGTGACGACGTAGGCGCCGATGCCGAAGAACGATGCATGGCCGAACGACAACTGGCCGCCATAGCCGGACAGAATGTTCCACGACACACCGAACATCGCCCAGATCGGCACAAGCGTCATGATCAACTGGTAATAGCTGTTGGTGACGAAGCTCGACACCGCCGATATAGACAGCCGACACGATCGCCAGCGTCACCAGGTCGCACCTCAGCCGAGGGGCGGCGCCATAACGCATTACGCGCGCTCCGCCGAACGGCCGAACAGGCCCTGGGGCCGCAGCAGGACGATCATCAGGAATACCACGAAAATCGCCGCGTTCTGCAGTTGTGGCGGCAAGACGAGCGCCGAGCATTGCTGGACGAACCCGACGGTGAGGCCTCCCCAGAAGGCGCCCAGGATACTACCCATGCCGCCCAGCACAACGCCGGAATACATGATGATGACGTAGTCGAGGCCGACAAAGGGGCCGAACGACAGGTAGGTCGCCATCAGGCCGCCGGCGATCGCGGTAATGCCGCTGCCCAAGCCGAAGGCGATCCGATACGCCTTGTCGGTGTCGATACCCATGTAGGTCGCCGCCGTCGGGTTGTCCGCCGCCGCCCGCAGCGCCTTGCCCATGCGGGTGAACTCCAGCAGCAGATACAAGCCGATGGCCGTGATGATGGCGATCGCGCAGGCAATGAGACGCGCTTTGTTGAGGAAGACCGTGGCGTCGCCGTAGATCGGGCCAATCTCGATTGCGCTGGACGCCAATGGCGTGCGGACGGTCTGCGGCGTGGAGCCGAACAGGATCAGGCCGCCGTTCTGCAGAACCAGCGAGATACCCAAGGTGACGGTCAACTGGCCGAAGTGACCCTCATCGAGCGAGCCCGTCGTGCGCAGGCCGGATACGCGGGCGACCAGGAACTTGTGCAGCAGCGCGCCGCCCGCGAACACGATGGGACCGGCCAGCAAGGCACCCACAAAGGGGCCGATATACGGCCCCAGGAACGCCAACACGCCGCCGCCGGTGACCAAATACAGGCTGGCGAACATGCCCAGCATCAACAGTTCGCCCTGAGCGAAGTTGACGATCCGCATGATACCGAAGATCAGCCCGAGGCCGATGCACATCAGTCCGTAGATGCAGCCAATCGTGATGCCCGCGGCAAGTGCGTTGAGCACGTTCTCAATGAGAACCTCGAGGTCCACCTGGTTTCCGCTGCCTCCCGGACCGGCTGCCCGCGTGGGCGGCTTTTGTTTCTTGTCACTGTGTCTTATATCCCGCGCCGCCGCCCGCCAACCCGGGTGCAGACCGGTCCACGCGAGCAACCACCGATCTTCCGGGTACCCGATGCCTGCTCGGGCGAGCAGCGCAACGGGGCTTTGCGGCAGCAGTAGCCATTTCCCCGGTTTCGCGACATAAACCCAAGCTGAGGAGACTGTCATGCCGACCACCGCCCCTGCCAGCGCCGCGCCCCCGCGTGCCTGGAACCCGGATTCCTGGCGCGATTGCCCTGTCCGCCAGGTCCCGACCTATCCGGACGCGACCAAGCTGCAAGAGATGGAAGCGCGTCTGCGCAGATACCCGCCACTCGTGTTTGCCGGGGAGGCACGCCGCCTGAAAGCCCATCTGGCGCTCGCCGCCGAGGGCAAGGCCTTCGTGCTACAAGGCGGCGATTGTGCCGAAAGCTTCTCCGACTTCACCGCGAACATCATCCGCGACACCTTCCGCGTGCTGCTGCAGATGGCGGTGGTTTTGACCTTTGGGGCGTCGCTGCCGGTGGTGAAGATGGGCCGGATGGCCGGCCAGTTTGCCAAGCCGCGCTCGTCGGACACCGAGACCCAAGGCGAGGTGACGCTGCCCAGCTATCGCGGCGACATCATCAACGGCCCCGACTTCACCCCGGACTCCCGAACGCCCGATCCGGCGCGGATGGAATTCGGCTACTTCCAGTCCGCCAGCACGCTCAACCTGCTGCGCGCTTTTTCCTCGGGCGGATACGCCGATCTGCACGAGGTGCACCGCTGGAATTTAGACTTCGTCGACCGCTCACCGCTGGCGGAGCGCTACCGCGATTTGTCCTCGCGCATCGATGAGACGCTGTCGTTCATGGCGGCCTGCGGCATGACCAGCGCCACCACGCGTGACCTCCGGGAGACCGACTTCTACATCAGTCATGAGGCACTCCTCCTCCCCTACGAGCAGGCCCTCGCCCGCGTCGATTCAACCACCGGCCTTTGGTATGGCTGCTCGGCCCACTTCCTGTGGATCGGTGACCGCACACGGCAGGCCGAGGGCGCGCACGTGGAATTCCTGCGCGGACTGCAAAATCCTCTGGGCATTAAAGTCGGACCAAGTCAGGAGCCGGATGATCTGCTGAAGCTGCTCGACATTCTCAATCCGAACAATGAACCCGGCCGTATCACCCTGATCAGCCGCATGGGCGCGGAGAAGGTGGCGGCGAGGCTACCCCCCTTGGTGCACGCGGTCGGACGCTCCGGCCACAAGGTGGTGTGGCTGTGCGACCCGATGCACGGCAACACCATCAGCACCCAGGCCAAGGTGAAGACCCGGAATTTCGACTCCATCCTCCAGGAAGTGCGTGGCTTCTTCGACATCCATGCCGCTGAGGGCACCTGGGCTGGCGGCGTGCACGTAGAGATGACCGGCCAGGACGTCACCGAATGCATCGGCGGTGCCCACCGCCTGTCGGAGGCCGATCTAAGTGCCCGCTATGAGACGTTCTGCGATCCGCGCCTGAACGCCGAACAGTCGCTGGAACTCGCATTCCTGGTGGCTGAGGAGCTGAAGCAGCGTCGCCTGCCGGCCGCGGGGCCAGCGCTCGCCGCGCAATGAGGCACACGTCGTGATCCGCCGGGTTGAAGATATCGGTGCAGAAATCACCGCGAGGACGGACAGCTACTTCAACCGGACCAAGACCATCGTCGACCGCTATGGCGACAAGCGGGTCACCTACGCGCTGTTCCTCCGCCGCCCGGTGATTTGCGCCCCGCGGCTGATGCTGGACTGGCTCACGACCGTGGCGGAGCGCCGGGGCACCGCGATCGATGTCGATCTGATCTACCAGGAGGGCGACTGGATCGGAGCCGGTGAGCCGATCGTCTATCTCACCGGCAGCATGGTGCATCTCTCTGATCTTGAAACGATATTGCTCCAGAAGATCGGGCCGGCGTGCGTCGCTGCCCACAACGCCTACCAGATGGCATTGTCGCTGCCGGATGTTGCATTCCTGGCAATGGAAGCTCGCCACTGCGCCGGCGCGGAAATGCAGGACATGATGTCATACGCGGCGGCGGTCGGCAGCGCGGCGGCCAGGCGGGAAGGGGCCAAAGGGTTCGTCGGCAACGCCAACGATGCAACCGCGCACTGGTTCGGCGCGGCCAAGGGCTTCGGCACCATGCCGCATTCCTTGATCGGCTACGCCGGCTCCACCGTGCGCGCGGCGGAGATGTTCCGCGAAACCTATCCTAATGAACCGATCACCGTGCTAGTGGATTATTTCGGCAAGGAAATCAGCGACGCGTTGGCGGTATGCGCCCGCTTCCCGCAGGTCGCCGCGGCCGGGGAGTTGTCGTTCCGGTTGGACACCCATGGCGGCCGGTTCCTCGAGGGCCTCGATCCTGCGGAAAGCTACGCGGTGCTCGAACGCTACGCGCCGGGCGCGATCCGCAGATATCGAAGCGATTCAGAGCTGCGGGCGCTGGTTGGCACCGGTGTGTCTGCAGCCGCGATCTGGCGCACGCGAGAAGCCTTGGATCAGGCCGGATACCCCAAGGCACGGATCGTGGCCTCGTCCGGTTTCGGGGTCGAGAAATGTCGGGTGATGGCGGATGCCAAGGCGCCGATCGACGTTGTTGGAACCGGAAGCTTTATCCCGGAATCATGGCACGAGACCTATGCGACAGCAGATATCGTCGAATACGACGGCGTGCCGATGGTGAAGATCGGCCGCGAATTCCTGCTGCGGAAGAATGTGGCACGTAAGCGTAACGGACACTGAATGTCGCCGTCGCTGCCGCCCGGTTCGGCAGGAAGATGTGGGCGGAGCTATCTTTCTGCCCGTGGGATCGCGGCCTTCACATCATTATCCCTTAGTATCGACTGTTATATGATCCAGGCCCATTATCATATGATGGGCCGCCGTAGCCGTATGTCGGCGAGCCATTCCGGTATGCTGATGAGCCATAACCGTTTGATGGCTGATAAGGCCGCGACGGTGTTGTCAACGCTCCTCCCACTGCACCCAGGCCACCGCCGATCAGTGCTCCTGTGCCGGCCCCACGTCCGCCGCCCGCTATCGCGCCGACCGCTGCTCCAGTCCCGGCGCCAATAGCACCGCCGCCAACCGCACGCTGCCCTGGACTATACGGATCACACGCCACTAACAATCCACACGTGGTGAGGCATACAACAATAACCGAGATACGCACGATTTGCTCCTGTCGTTTTTGATCGCCTCCCGGGAACGCCACTCGCACTGCTCGGTTGCTCGGATCATGCAAGCAAAGCGCTCGGTAAGAGCCATTTCAGCAGTTCGGGCGGCTCAAAGCTGCGTGTGTTGAATCGAGGTCGTCGGGCGCACGCAGTCCCGATCCCGGCCTAGAGAGTTGATACGGCTCCAATCTATTCCTGAAAAATAACGGTCGGATCTGTCGTCGGCAGATGTCCATCGATCGCCTGGATGGCTCTGCGACAGACCGGGTAGCAACCACAACCATGCTGCCGGTTCGCGGAGTCGCGCCCCGGCCAAAGTTTCTCCTACCGGCAAAACGGTCCTAGATTTCCCTCCATCGACGAAGAGGGCGGGAAACCATCATGCAACACGGTACCTATGAACACATAGCCGTAGATGTCGCCGGTCATGTCGCGACGATCGAAGTGCGGCGCGGCCCGAACAATTTCATCGATACCGACATGGTGGCGGAAATCGCCGACGCGCTGGAGGTCTATGACCGTACCCCGGATGTCCGCGCAATAGTCTTGTGTGCGGAGGGCAAGCACTTCTGCGCCGGTGCCGATTTCGGCAGCCGAGGATCCGATGGCGTCGAGCGCGCGACAAAACGGGGCCGGCACCTTTACAAGGAGGCCCAACGGCTGTGGCGCACCGGCAAGCCCATCGTCGCCGCGGTGCACGGCGCGGCCGTTGGCGCGGGGGTCGGCTTGGCGGTGATGGCGGACTTCCGCGTCGCCTGCCCCGAAGCCCGCTTTTCGACCAATTTCACCCGCTTGGGCTTCCATCCCGGCTTCGGCCTGACCTCCACGCTGCCGCGCCTGATCGGCACTCAGAACGCCGCGATGATGATGTATACCGGTCGCCGCCTGACCGGCGATGAAGCGCTGAAGATCGGTCTGGTCGACTATCTCGTACCACTGGAGCAGGTGCGAGCAAAAGCTGTGGAGGTCGCCACCGAAATCGCTGGATCCGCTCCGCTGGCCATTGTCGCAACACGCGAGACCCTCCGCCGGGGCCTCGCCGACGCCGTGGCGCAGGCTACCGAGCGCGAATTCGAGGAGCAGGACTGGATGCGCACAACCGCCGACTTCAAGGAAGGCACCAAAGCCATGGCCGAGCGTCGGCCGCCGATTTTCCAGGCGCGGTAGAGCGTGGTCGCCTGAGGCTAATTCCGGTCGGAAGGCGTGAATCACGCGATCAACCATGAGCAGATCATGATCGAACGCTTAGTCATCCCCTCATTTTGCGGACTTTCGGCCTGACGTAAGTAAAAAATCAGGAAAGGCCAAACCCTTGTGGAAACAAATCCTGGTGGCCCTCGCCGGGTTCGTTTGTTGCTTTCTGGCTGAGCGGGATTCCCCGGCATGATGTGCGCCTTCAGGCTGAAGTCTCCTTCAATTCGCGGAGCCGGCCATGAGTGCGTGCAAGACATTCTCCCATCAGCAGGTGCATCAGTTGCTGGACGAGATGCTGGGGCGGGGCCTGCACGCCAAACGCATCGCCTCGCTCGCCGATGCCACGCTGGGAGTGATGCACACGACCTCGTTGGCGGTCTGCACGATTGGCCATGGCCTGGCGATGGCGCGCGGCCTGAATGCCCGGCACGCGGTCAAACAGGTTGATCGGATGCTGTCCAACCCGGGCATTGATGTCGATCAGATCCTGGCGCTCTGGCTGCCGTTCGTGATCGGCGCCCGCACCTCGCTGTTGGTGGCCATGGACTGGACCGACTTCGACGCTGATAACCAAGCCACCATCATGCTTTCCTTGATCACCGAGCACGGCCGCGCCACGCCGTTGGTCTGGCTGACGGTCAACAAGGCTGAACTCAAGGACCGGCGCAGCCTCTACGAACGCCGCGTGTTGGTCCGCCTGGCCGAGATCGTGCCGGCGGGGGTTGGCGTCTGCATCGTCGCCGATCGAGGCTTCGGCGATCAGAATCTTTACCGGCTGCTGACCGGGGAGTTGCACTTCGAGTACGTCATCCGCTTCCGTGGCAATATCAAAGTGACGGCTGCCAGCGGCGTCACCCGCTCCGCCGCGGCCTGGGTTAGTCCAAGCGGGCGGGCGCGCGTGCTTCGCGGGGCCATGGTGACGGCGGATCGCTACCCGGTCGGCACCGTGGTCTGCGTGCGCGACCCTGAGATGAAGCAGGCCTGGTGCCTGGCGGCCTCCAGCACCGAGGCGACGGCCAAGGACCTGACTGGCTATTACGGCAGTCGCTGGGGCATCGAGTCTAGTCTGCGAGATACCAAGGACCTCCGCTTCGGCATGGGTATGGGATCGGTGCACGTGAGCACCCCGGAGCGGCGTGACCGGCTGTGGCTGATCAACGGGCTCGCGGTCGTCCTGTTGACACTACTGGGGGCCGCAAGTGAGGCGGTTGGCTACGACAGGATGCTGAAGACCAACACGTCGAAGCGGAGGGAGCACTCGCTGTTTCGACAGGGCTGTATGGTCTACGACCTGATCCCTACGATGCCCGAGCGTTGGTTACAGCCGCTGATGCTGGCGTTTACCCGACTGCTCGACCAGCAGCCGCTGTTCTCTCGAACTCTGGGCCTCGTGTAGTGGCGCTGTGTAGTTATGAGGGGAGTCTTGAGGATCGAACGCCGAAGTCTGGATCAACCCCAAACGATCATAGTCTGAGCCTTTAATCCTTCATTAAGACTTCGGGACTACGACTTGGGCCTCCAGAACGGAGACCCCGGTGAGCCAGTCGCTGCGCGTTTCACGGATCCATTTCGCCGCTTGGATCGATATCGGCCTGTGGCGCGCTTTGACTTTCGCGCGGTCGCTGCAGGGAAATTCGCCCTGGGTGGCGCGGCAGCTTCGCCGGACCGTTCTGCTGCTATCGTGGACGGCCACGTTTCAGCTTCATATCCATGCCCGCCTTTGGCTCCGGGCTCGGCGGCTGCGTCGTGCTGCTCCTGTGGTTGCGCCGGTCGAGATCATCAACGTTATCAATCCGCGGTGCCTGATCGTACCTTTCTCCGCCGATCCGGTGGTATCGGTTATCGTCCCAACATACGGACAAGTCCAGCTGACACTCATGTGTCTGGCCTCTATCGCGGACCATGCTCCGGCGCAGCCGATCGAGGTAATTGTCGTCGATGACGCCTGGAACGGCGAGGACAACCATCGTCTAAAGCAGGTGCCCGGCATTCGGCTGATCCGCAATGAAACCAATCTGGGATATCTGCATAGTTGCAACAAAGCGGCCGCCGCGGCCAAAGGTCATTATTTGTTGTTTTTAAATAATGATACCGAAGTATCGGAAAGCTGGCTGGAGCCGATGGTTTCGCTGTTCCGCCAACGCCCGGACACCGGTGCGGACGGCGCCAAACTGTTGAACCCGGATGGGTCCTTGCAGGAAGCCGGAGGAATCATCTGGCGTGACGCATCGGGGTGGAATTTCGGCCGGTCGGATGACCCGTCGAAACCCGCCTATAATTACGTGCGCGAAGTGGACTATTGTTCCGCCGCCGCGCTTATGGTCGAGCGGCAGGTCTTCGCCAACCTAGGCGGTTTTGACAAAATTTACGCGCCGGCCTATTTCGAGGATGCCGACCTGTGCTTTCGTTTACGCCGGATCGAACTCAAGGTCCTCTACCAGCCGGCTGCACGCGTCGTTCACCATGAGGGAATGTCGCATGGGCGGGATACCTCGGTCGGCATCAAGTCCTATCAGGTCGCCAATCGGCGCGCCTTCATCGGTCGATGGGCCGATGTCCTCGCGCACGAGCACTTCCCGAATGGCAACAATGTTTTCCGTGCCCGCGATCGGGCTATGCACGGCAAGGTTATCCTGGTCATCGACCATTACGTCCCGACGCCAGATCGCGACGCCGGATCGCGCTCGATTATGGCGTGGCTGAGGATCATGCTTCAAGCCGGTGTCATCGTGAAATTCTGGCCGCATAATCTAAACTACAGCCCAGGATACACGGAAGCCTTGCAGGACATGGGGGTCGAGGTGTTCTACCGGCCCGACCAGCCGGTGTTTGAAAGCTGGATCAAGCAGGTCGGCGGCGAAATCGACACCGTCCTTGTCTGCCGGCCCGAGGTCGCCGAGGACCTCATCCCATCGATCCGTCGGCATTCCAGGGCAAGGGTTATCTATTACGGGCACGACCTCCACTTCCAAAGGATGGGCCTGCAAGCCGAGGTTACCCGGAACGACCGCCTGTATCGAGCGGCGAGCCATATGCGCGACCGGGAATGCGCCCTCTGGCGGCAGGCCGATCTATCGCTCTACCCGTCGGAAGAGGAGGCAAAAATCGCGTTGGCGCTGCAGCCGGACAGCAAGATCGAATCGATCGTGCCGTATTGCTTCGATCAGTTCGCGATGCCGCGCGCCGCGCCGAAAAGTGAGGAAATCATCTTCGTGGCCGGCTTCGGACACCCCCCGAACGAGGATGCCGCGTGCTGGTTTGTCCACGAGATCTGGCCGCTGATTCGCATCGGCGCACCGGGCGCCCATCTGTCCATCATCGGATCCAACCCAACCCCCCGCGTGCAAGCCTTGGCGGCAGACGGCACATCGGTGTTTGCCGACGTCAGCGGAACTGAATTGGCGGCAGCGTATGGTCGCGCGCGCGTCGCCGTAGTGCCGCTGCGCTGTGGCGCCGGCGTGAAGCTGAAGGTCGTCGAAGCGTTAAGCGCGGGCCTCCCCCTTGTCACAACGCCGGTGGGCGCTCAAGGCCTGCCGGGATTATCCACGGTGGTCGCCGTGGAAGACGACGCCCCATCATTCGCGGCTGCCGTTGCTTCGCTGTTGCACGACGACGTCGCATGGGAAGGGCGGTGCCGCGAGCAAGTGGGATACGCCCAAGCCCGATTCTCACGCGCTGCGGTGACAGCATCGCTCCTGACGGCGCTGGCGGTTAGCCCCGACTTAAGTCGGTCCAGGTCGTCGCCAGCCTGTCAGGCTGATAATCATCTGATGCCCGGCTCAGCCGTACGACCGTCCGCCACACCGTCAGGCAGTAATCTCCATCTGCAACTCTTGCAGCATCGCCAAATGCATCTGGATCACGACGCGAGCGAGGACAGCGATGTGCTCGGCATCGTTCCCGGTCAGAATTGAGTTCAGGAAGGTCTGCTGGATGTTCAGCAGTTGCTGGTGGCCGACGAGCTGACCCTGAATATAGGCAGCGTCAAAGGTCTTGCCTGATAGGCTTTGCAGTTGCTGAAGCAGCGCTGTGTGTTGCTCGTCGAGCGGCACGGGTGGCGGGTTATTGACGTCGGTCAAAACCTGGGCCATCGCGGTCTGCTCATTCACCTCGAACTGGGCAAATTGTCTGACCTTCGGGTGTGTCGCCTGTACCGTTGCAAGCTGACTGGCTTCTTTGGCAAACGTTCCGACCTGAAGAGTCTGCGTCCTGTACTGCAGCGGGGTAATTAATTTCGCTTGGCCGGACTCTGCTGCTGTCTGCGCGAATGCCGGACGACGTGGCATTGCGATGAGTGCCGAACTCGCGAGGATGCCAGAAAACGCTATAATCGCATTTCGCCGATCCATGAAGGCTGCTCCGTATTGGGTTGCCCCCAGGAACGCAGACGGTGCCAGCAAGTTCGGCGGCCACGAGTTAAATTTCCTCGATCCGTGCCACCCGCTTTGTGCCAACCTTGGCAATAGTCCCGAGCGCACCTGCTCCGTTGCCCGTGGCGGATACCGGTTCGAAGGTGCAAGCACATGACGTAGCTTCCGCGGCCGAGCAGGACGGCCGGTCTATGTGTCAGTCTTGAACCCTTGGCGCGCGAGGAGCTTCCAGGCGCTCTCTTGCTTCTGCCACACCATCAGCACGCCGATCGCAATGTGGGCAACCTTGCCGTCGGTCTCCAACTCCCCCGTGAGCGTTAAGCGGGAGATTGCGTTGGGGCCTGCTGTGGTGTTTCTCACGTTGACGAAGTCTAGCGCCTTCCATTTTGCCGTCTCGCTGGTGGCGTCGAGGATGAACTCCTCTTTTGTCTGGATCTTGCCCGTCGAGTGGCCATAGCTCAGTTGCGCGGCGCAGAGCGCATCGAAAGCGGCATGATCACCAACCATCATCGCCTTACGGAAGGCTTCGACGGCATCTGTGGGCGTTTGTTCGTCCGCCGCGAAAACAGGGCGGAAAACACCGGCGGCGGCAAGGGTGGTGGCGCCAGCAAGGCTGGATACAGCGATCGAACGGCGGGACATTTTCATTGGTTTCCTCCTGTCTCTGGTTTGTGGCCGCTCCAATAATAGCACGCAACGCACCGTCAATCGCGACCCCCGTCCGGATCATCCGGGAATGGCGCTGTGGGCACCGACCTCCGGATGGGGCGCCGGGACGCACCGAGCCGGCCGCAATCTTCCACCGGACCGCGCAACGATTTCATGGCTTGCAACCGGCACGGCTCCGAACGGTCGCCCGCCGTGCAAGACCGCGGAAGTCGGGTCGTTTTTAAAGTTTTAGCAATAATTTCGTCGTAAACCGCTTTTGGTTTGTCGCAGGATGCGCATACGTATGGAGGATGATCAGGGCAACGATCTGGCGGTACGGGAAGCCGAGGTGATGTCGTCGCCAAAAATCTCCATGCGGCCGTCCCCTCTTCCGGGGCTTCGCCGCAATCAGACGGCACCGATAAAGTCGTAGCCCACCGCAAGGCTCGAACAACCGCACACGCCGCAATCCGAGGCCCCACCATCCGCCCGCGTCAGCATCGTCAAGCCGAAGCTCGGAGCACAATCCGGACTGCCTCGACTTTGCAAACGCCTCGCGGCGGTCGCCCTGCTGATCATCGGGGGCGCCGCACTGATGACCAACGCGGATTATATGACCAGCGATAACGCCGTGGTCACTGCCCATGTCGTGTCGCTGCGCTCGCCGATCGAGGGGTTGGTGGCGACGAATGTCGCCGCTGTGGGCGATCCCGTAACCGCCGGCACATTACTGGCTGGGATTGCCAATTCGTTAGCTGATGACAGGCAGGTCGTCGCCATCCGTGCCCGCCTCGCTCGTCTGCATGCCAACCTGGATGCTGCTCTTCAGGAGCAGGTCACGCTAACGGCGATGCTGGACAATTTGACCGAGCGGGCCGCCCATCACCGAGCAGCGAAACTCGAGCAACTCGCGCTGGATACGGCCCGCATCGGCCGCGATCGCGGTGCCAAGCAGGATCAGCTGGAGCAAATGGTGCGCGATATGCGCCGAAAAGTCGCACTGCGGGGCACCGTGTCCGAGAGCGACATCGAAGCGGCCGAAACGGCTGTTCGGGTCGCCGCCCAGCAGGTCGCCTCGCTCGACCACCAAATAGATGCCAGCAACGCCGCCGCCCAGGCAGCCGAGGCGGGCGTGTTGGCCGAGGCAAACAGCGCCAATGATGTCGCATATTCCGAGCAGCGGGCCGACGAGGTGCGGGAAAGGTTGGCCGACCTGACACGTACAATCAGCGAGATGCGGGCTGCAGCCGCCGAAGCCGAGGATCAACTGTTCGGGGAAACCGCAATGCTCCAGCGGACGCGCGCCGCGTCGATCAGCGTACCATCACCGGGCATGATCTGGCGTGTCGGCGCGGCGCCGGGGGAGCGGGTCGCACCTGGCGATCTGCTGGCCCAGATCGTTGACTGCGGCACCGCAGTTCTGGCCGTCGCCGTGCCGCAGAATCGTTTGTCTGATATCGACATGAACGCCGTGGTCACCTTCCGTCTGGCTGGGGAGCGTCAGGACCGCATTGGCCATATCGTCGCAATCACTGGAGAGTCCGCCGTGCGTGGGGACGCTGCATTAGCGACTGTACCGGTGGCGGGCGCCACGCCCGTAGCCTCGGTCCTGGTCGCTGTGCCGGCTTCACCCAACCAATTGGGAGGCTGCCTTGTTGGCCGCACAGCACGCGTGCTGCTGCCGGCGAGCGGCGGCGGCTGGGTAGATTGGGTGAGGCGGCAGATGCCGTTGTGGCTCGCCGTACCCAGCAAAAAGTAAATCCTGAACGATAGGATTTCCGTATGCCATATGACGGCCTCGAAACTTGGGGACCGGCGCTGGCTACGCTTGGCGTCTTCCTCTGTCTCGCTTGGCTGCCGGGACGCGATGCCACGCAACTCGCACCGCGTTTGGCCCGAATTGCCGCGGCATTCCTGTCCGCCGCCCTCACCCTGCGCTACGCGATCTGGCGCGTCCAGGCGCTGCCGGAAGCGCAATCAGCTCTCCAGAACGCCTGGGCGGCGGCATTCGTATCGGTCGAGATGTTGAACACCCTCAGCGGCCTGTTCACCCTGTTATTCATGTCTCGCACGCTCGACAGGTCCGCCCAGGCCGACGCGAAAATGCATTCGCCGTTGCACGCAGCGCCTACCGATGTGCTGATAGCGACATACAACGAGCCGAGAGGCGTGCTGGAACGCACCATCATCGGAGCCCTGGACATAGAACATCCAGACCTGCGCGTCTGGGTGCTGGACGACGGTGCCCGAGACTGGGTGCGGGAGATGGCGAAGGCGCTGGGCGCGCTTTACCTATGCCGTGTCAACGGCAAGCACGCCAAGGCGGGCAACGTCAATAACGGCCTGCAACATTGTCTGACCATTGGCCGCCGACCGGAATTCGTCTTGTTGCTGGATGCGGATTTCATCGCCAGCCGTCACATTCTACGCCGCACGTTGGGATTTTTCGAGGCTGAAGACATCGGCATAGTCGCAGACGCCGCAGCACTTCTTCAATCCCGATCCGGTGCAGATCAACCTGGCCTGCAGTAGCGTCTGGCCGGACGAGCAGCGGTTCTTCTTCAACATCCTGATGCCCTGCAAGGACGCCTGGGGGGCCGCGTTCTGCTGTGGCACCTCCGCGGTGCTGCGTGTCGCGGCGTTGCAAGATATCGGCGGCATGGCGACTGAAACCGTTACCGAGGACACACTGACCAGCTTCAAGATGGAGGAGTTCGGCTGGCGAACCATCTTTCTGAATGAACGCCTAAGTCTTGGCCTGGCGCCGGAGGGGCTGAGCGAATACGTCACGCAGCGCGGCCGCTGGTGCCTCGGTGCCATTCAGCAGCTACACACGAAATGGTCCTGTTTCGGGCGCGGCCGCCTCCGCATGATCACCCGCCTTTCCTGCTTCGATGTTTCGTTGTACTGGATTGTCAGCTTCCCATTTAAATTGATGATGCTGGCCAGCCCCGCAGTTTACTGGTGGACCGGAACCTCGGTCATCGCTGCGACGAGCGCCGATATCCTGTATTGGCTGATGCCGGCGGTGCTTGGCTCAATCCTGTTCATGTCGATCTACAGCCGCAATCTGATCATCCCGGTTATGAGCGATATCACGCAGCTGCTATCGGCGGTCGTCGCGGTAGCCAACGTCGTCGTGGGATTGGTGCGCCCCCACGGGCAACGCTTCAAGATTACGCCAAAGGGCGTCTCCCGCGATCACGTCGTCCTGCAATGGACGCTGATGTGGCCATTCTTGTTGATCGCGGCGGCGACCTTAAGTGGCCTTGCGATCAACGCTTCAGCGAGCGGCCCTCTCGTCGGCGGTGACGGCTATGGCGTCAATGTCTTCTGGAGCTTGTTCAACGTTGCTTTGGTGGCGCTTGTCTGCCTGGCCTGCATCGAACTGCCACGCCGTCGAGCCGACGAGCGCTTCCTGACGAACGAGCCGGGTGCGACGATCTGGCCCAACGAAGCGGTCACCGACTGCATTGTCCGGGACATCTCCCTGGGTGGAGCTCGCCTCCAGCCACCCCAGGGTGTTACTGACCCAGCCAGGTGGTGGGACAGCACCCATGCTACAGGGCTTCTGGCACTCGATGAAGGCCGGCTGAAAGTGCCATTCCACTTGTTACGCCTCCAGACCAGTGACCTCATCGTCCAATTCGACACGTCGCCGCAGGTGCGGCGAGCCCTGATTGGCCGGCTGTTCGGCGGCGACTACGCGCGGGAGCTGGAGCGTGTCGCCGCGCATCGCGTCTTAGGAATGCTGGTAAATCGTCTGCTTAGATGACTCGGCGGAGGACCCTTACACGCTCCCCCAAACCTCGCGCGCCACTTCGACGCAGCGGGATAGTTTGGCCCATTGCTGGTCCTCGGTCAGCGTGTTGCCTTCCTCAGTCGAGGCAAATCCGCACTGGGGCGACAGCGCAAGCTGTTCCAGTGGCAGAAACTTCGCCGCTTCGTCGATACGTCGCTTCAACTCGTCCATGCTTTCGAGTTCGCCGGTCTTACTGGTCATGATCCCCAGAACGACCATCTTCTCCCCTCGCGGCACGAACCGCAGCGGCTCGAAACCGCCGGCGCGGTCGGTGTCGTATTCCATAAAATACGCATCCGAATTGATCTGATTAAACAGCACCTCGGCGACCGGCTCATAGCCGCCTGATGCGACCCAGGTGGAGCGGAAGTTGCCGCGGCAGAGGTGCATCGAGATGACCATATCCTCCGGCTTGCCGGCGATCGCCTGGTTGAGCATGCCGGAATAGATGTTCAACAGGTTGTCGACATGTTCGCCGCGCGCCTTCAGCATGGCGATCTGCTCCGGGTCGCAGAGGTACGCGATATTGACCTCATCGAGTTGCAAATAGCGGCATCCTGCCGTCCCGAACGCCGCCACGGCTTTGCTAAAAGCCACGCCCAGATCGGCGAAGAACGGATCCAGGGCCGGATACGTGGTCTGGTCGATCGCCTCTCGCCCGCCCCGAAAATGCACCACCGAGGGGGACGGAATCGTCTGCTTCGGCACGGCCGTCTTCACGTGGCCGGCAAGGAACCGGTAATGGTCGATCATTGTTGGCTTCGACCAGCTGATCTTGCCGTTCACCCGCAGCTTGTGTCGGAGCGGAACACCGCCGTGGAACTGGATCTTCTCCGCGGGTTCGTAGATTTCTACGCCATTCAGTCCAGCAACGAAATCGTAGTGCCAGTAGGCGCGGCGATACTCCCCATCGGTCGCCGCGCGCAGACCGATTTCCTCCTGTTTGGCGATCGCGGCGGCAATGCACCGGTCTTCGATCTCCCGCAACCCGTCATGCGGCAGCGTCCCGGCTTTCCATTTGGCGCGCGCCTCCTGCAGCATCTTCGGACGCAACAGACTGCCGACATGGTCGGCACGGAAGGGCGGGATCATGCGAGCGGTCGTCATGATGCGTTCTCCTCTCGAGCCTCGGTTGGTCGGGGGCCTTCCCGTAGCGGCGAACCGCGATTTCGGATTGTTCCAGGACCAGGGTATAGCCTAACCCCGGATCGCTCATAAGGGCTGACAAGCACGTGACCTGCGCGCATGTCGTTTGGCGTGCTGGGTTGGTCCGGCGAACATCTCTCGTCGGATGGTTTCCGGCCAAGACTTAGGGAAGCCGCTGTGGTGTCCGATCTTTTCGCCAATGCCCCACTCCAGACCGGCGCCGCCCCGCTCACTGTGTTCCGAGCCGAACTCCTGTCCCACGGACGGGCGAACTGGGAGGAGTTGTTCGCTGGCTACACGACCCTCAAGGCTATCACCTTCTCGAGCAGCATCGAGTTCCTGCTGCGCCTCGCGGACCGTCTGGACGACATGGAGGTCGTGTTCGGCTCGGAGCGCATCTTGTCCAAGGAACACGTCGCTCTCGCGCAGGCGAGCCACACCGTTCAAGCCTACGGCTTCGCCGACGCCTTGGTCGACCAAAAGGCCTTGACCGAGGCCCTCAGTCGGTTGCTCGGCCGCAGCGGACGCACACTGCTTGACCGCGTGGTAGCGGGCACGCTGCGCTTCAGGCTACTCCGCGGGCGTCCGAGCCACGAAAAGCTTTACCTGCTGTCGGGGTCGAACGGCCGGCGCGTCATAACCGGTTCGGCCAATCTCAGCATGGCCGCTTTCGAGGGGCGCCAGCAGGAGGTGCACGTTGCTTTCGATGGCGAAGCCGCCTGGACCGTGTTCGACACCTATTACGAGCGTGACTGGAAGGACAGCGTGCCGGTCGAGCCGAATGCTCTGGTGACCGAGCGCCTCGGCGGCGAGCGGGTGGCGCGGGAAACGCCGCTCGCGCTGGAGGAGGTGCCGATCGTGCGGGTGCTGAACGCGGGTGTCGCCTTGGTGGATCCGCCCGCTCGTGCCGTGCCGTCGGGTTTTGCTGGAGATGCGTTGCGGGCCGCGGCGACGCTGGGCGCCGAGTTGAAGGATTTGGCTCTGCCAAAGGACAAGGCCGGGCGTACGGTTGTGAATGCAAGCTCCGTGCTGCGAGTGCTGCGCACCCATCAAGCCCGGCCGGTCGGCGACAGCGCCGAGGACCGTATCCCACGCGCCGAAATTGATGTGGCGAGCGCCCTGGTCCATCTGGACGGTGCGCCATGGCTTCGGCCTGACGACAAGGTGCCGGCGGCTGACGTGGCACGCGACGCCCGACTGATCGTGGATTACATCGGCAGCTTCCTCAACTTTTTCGGCAACAGCGCCGGCGCGGTTGAAATCTATTGGGCGTTCCTTGTCTGGCTGTACGCCGCCCCGCTCGCGCCGCATCTGCGCCAGGCTGCTATACCCGCCGGGATCGATCCGTGGGTGTATCCGGTCTACGCCGTGCTCTACGGACGTTCCAGCGGGGGCAAGACACTTTTCACGCGCATTGCGGCCCGTTCCATGTTCGGCTTCGAGAAGATGATCCGATCCGGTCAATTCACCGCCAATCGGGCTCTGGGCCTGCGTGAGAGGCTTGGTGCGATCCCGTTGCTGATCGACGACGTCACGCGCGATAAGTTCACCACCCATGTTCCGGACCTGGTCCGTACCGACCAGGATATGACCGGGGGATATGCGCCCGTCGTGCTGACGACCAATCGCGACGTCAGCACGATCCCACTGGACCTGACCAAGCGAATGGTGACATGCCACATTGATGCCGCCATTCCAGAGAATCGGTCCGTCACCGAACGCCTTGCGCGGCGAGCGCAAAAGGAGATCGGTACTGCCTTGTATCGCGCCTACCTGCAGCGCGTTATCCCCGAGGTACGCGCCATGCGCGCCGAAATCGACGCCGACGTGGAGGGATTCCCCGATCTGCTGGCGCGTTCAGCCGACGTGCTGCGCGCGGTGCTGGGCGCGGTGCTTGGCGATTTGCCGGATTGGGCGCGACCTTTGAGTTTCGGCGACTACTTCGGCATCCGGCATCGGCGCTTCCGGGATCAACTCGAAGCCATGCTCGCAGACGCCGAGGAGCGGGTGACGGTGAACCGTAGATCCGGCGAACTCATCGTGGGGTTTGGCGGCGACACGAACCAAGCTGCTCAGTTCGCGCGCAGCGTCCCGGATTTCGTGCTCAAGGGCCGGTTTGCGGACGTCGTGCGTCTGGACCTCACCGCGCTGGAGCAGGAGATGGGCTTCGCCGTCGGACCCACCCGGGCCTGGTGGCAGAAACTATTGCGGCGGTAGCAGGCCGACGTGTCGTGGGGACGTGATAACCGCGTCCAGGCCGGGGCCACCTGTTCGCGGGTTCATTACTCGCCGGGCAGCGCGATCACCGTCGGCACCGGCGGCAGGGTTTCCCGCGACACCTCCAATACTGGGCTCCCGCGCACATCGATCGCATACTTGCTACGCTCCAGATCCAGGAAGCGCGCCAATACGCCACGCGTGAAGTAGTGCATCGGCAGCACGATGCGCGGCTGCAACTGTTCTACCACCGCCACCGCGTCTTCCTGGCTCAACGTCCGTTCGCCGTCTACCGCGACCATCACGATATCGATGTGCCCGAGCGTGTTTACATCGGCCGGTTCCAGCAGATGGTGCAGATGACTGAGGTGCGCGATGCACAACCCACCCGTCTCGAACACGAATATCGAGTTGCCATCCCGCTCGGTGCCCCCGTCCCAGGTGCGGATGTTCGTCGGCAGGTTGGTGACATGCATATCCCGAACGGTCAGGTCCACCACTGGCTTATGGCCATTCTCTGACCAGCCATGCAGGACGTGGCCGATGCGCGGGTCGGGGTAGGGCGTGTAGTGCGTGGAGTGGGCATGATTCATCGTCGCGATATCCGGTGGATCGACCGGGATGTTGTAACCGTTGTAGTCGGTGACGGCGCTCACTCCAGCCGGCGAGACGATCTCGAAACTGGCGTGTCCGAGGAAAGTGATCTCCACCGCATCATCCGACGCCGCCGCCGGCCAAATGCTGGGCGGTGCAATCGCGATCGGCGCGCAGCCCGCCCACGCCATTTCTAGCGGAGCCAAAACCGCAAGACACAAGACCAGGGCTCGTCGCATCTGCCAGCCTCCGTCAGACTACGCCTCGTTGATCGCATGATTCAGGCGTTCGGTCGTTTGGGTCACGTGTGGTCTCATTTCATTCTCGCAATGGGACGTTCGCTTCACGCTTCGGGACGCTCCGCTCGGCGCGGTCATGCTCTACCTCCAACATGCCGCCGGGGTGCGAGTTGATTCAATCCCTGGACCTCTGTACCCCCAATGCGCAATGATCGACCTTTCTCTTGCGCCCGCCCAATTGCCGCCCGGCCGCCGTATCTACGCCATTGGTGACATCCACGGTTGTGCCAGGCAACTCGACACACTGCATGTTCGCATCGCGGAAGACCTGCGGCAACGGCCGATCGGGTCCACCCTTCTGCTGCATATCGGTGATTATGTAGACCGGGGCGCCGATACCGCCGGGGTGATCGCCAGGCTAGTGGA
Organism: uncultured Alphaproteobacteria bacterium; assembly: GCA_963772355.1. GTDB lineage: Bacteria > Pseudomonadota > Alphaproteobacteria > Acetobacterales > Acetobacteraceae > Rhodopila. The sequence continues at coordinate 509,097 of CAVYXX010000009.1, forward strand.
GGGTTGTCCCATCCCCGGCATGGACATGGTCAACCTGATGGGTAATCACGAAAGCACGATGCTGGAGGCCCTCGCCGGCGAACGCGCCGCCGGCACCGACTGGTTGTTCGCCGGGGGCAGGGCGGCATTGGAAAGCTATGGCATCGACCCGGAAGGACCGCGCACCCAGTGGGCGTCGATGATCCCGCGGTCGCACCAGGATTTCCTTCGCGGCCTCGTCCTGATGCACCGCGAGGGCGGCTATGCCTTCATCCACGCCGGCGTCCGCCCAGGTATCGCCCTGGAGGACCAAGCTCGCGACGACCTGCTGCGGTCACGCCAACCATTCCTGTACTCCGAGGCTGATTTCGGCGCCGTCATCGTGCACGGCCACACCCCGGTGAAAGTCCCCGTGGTCCGCCACAACCGCATCGCCATCGACACCGGTGCGGTGTTCGGCGGCAAGCTGACCTGCGTCGTCTTGGAGGTCGGCACGCTAGGGTTCCTGACCGCCGACCCGCTGGATCCGCCGGTGTCCATTGCCCATCGATGAACTGACCCCACGCCACCCGAGCGGTTGGCGGTGAGCAGGTTTCCCTTGGGCGAGCTTCCTGCTAGCTAGCGCCCCCCGGAGACTCACGCACACCCATGTTCGATTTCGCTTGGTCGGAGATTGTCTTGATAGGAGCCGTCGCATTGATCGCGATCGGCCCGAAAGACATGCCCGCCGCGATCCGCACTGTATCCAACATGATCAAGAAAGCGCGCCGCATGGCCGCCGAATTTCAAACTCATGTCGACGAGATGGTGCGCGAGGCCGACCTCGGCGATGTGAAGAAAGCCTTCACCGACATCCGCAACCTGGACCTGACCAGCACGCTCGAAAAGCACATCGATCCGGACCGGTCGATCCGCAACACTTTCGCGGAAAATCCGTTCGAGCCGACCTACCCGACCCCCAGCCCGGTCGCCGGTGAGGTCTCGACCCTCGAGGAAGTCACGGTCTCCGCTCCCCCCGCGGTGGCGGCAACTCCCGACCCCGGGACACCCGCCGTTCCCGAGGTATTGGCTGAACCGGAAGCGCCCCTTGCGCCGGCCTTCATCCCGCCCGGCCTGGTGCCGCCGCCGACGCCAAATGCCGCCACGCTACCGGCTGAGGCGCCCGCTTTCATTCCCCCCGAAGCCGTGCTGCAACGCCAATCCAAGGCGTAGGCACGCTCCCTGACCATCGAAAAGGCGAACGTGGCAAAACCCGCAGACGACCCGATTGACGACAAGCCGATGCCGCTGCTCGATCACCTGATCGAGTTGCGCCGGCGGCTGATCTGGTCGGCCGGCACCTTCCTGGTCTGCTTCTTCATCGCTTACTACTTCTCTGGTTCGATATACTATTTTCTTGCCAGACCGCTGGCTGACGTGCTGCGCCAGCAGGGCAATCCTGACCCCCATCTCATCTATACGCAGCTCTACGAAGCCTTCTTCACCAAGATCAAGGTGGCTTTCTTCGGCGGTGCCTTCGTCGCTTTTCCGATGATTGCGATACAGATCTGGCTGTTCGTGGCGCCCGGCCTTTATCGGAGCGAAAAGCAGGCTCTGCTGCCGTTCCTCGCCGCCACGCCGATCCTTTTCCTGCTTGGCGCCGCGCTTGCGTATTACTTCGTCTTTCCATTCGCCTGGAAGTTCTTCGCCAGCTTCCAGGATCCGGTTGGCGGCGGCGGCGTGCCGATCGAGTTGTTGCCGCGGGTCAGCGAATACCTCGACCTCGTCATGAAGCTGATCTTCGCGTTCGGCATCACATTCCAGCTTCCCGTGGCGCTGACATTGCTGGCGAAGGTTGGGATAACCAGTTCGGCGCAACTGAGAAAGTTTCGCCGCTACGCCTACGTGGGCATGTTCGTCATCGCCGCGATCCTCGCGCCGCCGGATGTCATCACCCAGACCGGTCTGGCTCTTCCGCTGATCGCACTTTACGAAATCTCCATTCAGTGCGCCCGTTGGGTAGAACCGAAGCCAGTCGAGGTCTGAATCCATGCACGACATCCGTGCCATCCGAGCCGATCCCGCGGCATTCGATGTGGCCATGGCGCGCCGGGGTCTGGTGCCGGTCTCGGCCGAGTTGATGGCGTTGGACGTCGACCGGCGGGCGGCTCAGACCGCATTGCAGGAAAAGCAGGCTCGCCGGAATGCACTGGCGAAGGAGATCGGTCAGGGCAGGCGGGCTGGTGCCGATACCGCTGCGCTCGAAGCCGAGGCGACGACATTGCGCGACGACATGGACAGCATGGAAAAGCGCGTGCCGGTGCTGGACGTTTCTATCCGGCGCATCCTGGAAAGTCTGCCGAACATCCTGGATGCCTCGATTCCTGACGGCCCCGACGAAACCGCCAACCTCGTCCTGAAGCTGTCGGGCCAGCCGCGCGCCTTCAATTTTGAGCCGAAGCAGCACTTCGATCTCGGCGAAGCCCTGGGGATGATGGATTTTGCCACGGCGTCGAAGTTGGCCGGTGCCCGGTTTACCGTCCTGCGCGGCCCGCTTGCCCGCATGGAGCGCGCGCTCGGGCAGTTCATGCTCGACCAGCACACGCTCGAACGCGGCTATCAGGAGACCATCGTCCCGTCGCTGGTCAACGCGGCCACCGCCTACGGGACCGGCAATTTGCCTAAATTCGAGGAAGACCTCTTCAAGACCACCGACGGCCGCTATCTGATCCCGACCGCCGAGGTCCCGCTGACCAACACCGTCGCCGGCGAGATCGTCGCAGAGAAAGCACTGCCGATCCGCCTGACGGCGTTGACCGACTGTTTCCGCAGCGAGGCCGGTTCCGCGGGTCGCGACACGCGCGGGATGCTGCGCCAGCACCAGTTTCGAAAGGTCGAAATGGTCTGTATCGCGCACCCAGACAAAAGCCCCGAGGAGCACGAGTGGATGACGCGCTCGGGCGAGATGATCCTGGAACAACTTGGGCTACCGTATCGCCGGGTGCTGCTTTGCAGCGGCGATACCGGGTTCGCATCAACCCGCACACATGATCTGGAGGTCTGGCTGCCGGGGCAGGGCACGTATCGCGAGATATCCTCCTGCTCCAACTGCGGGAGCTTCCAGGCGCGGCGGATGAATGCACGCTTTCGTGGCGGGACGGATGGCAAGACCGTCGGCTATGTTCACACCTTGAACGGGTCGGGGGTCGCAGTGGGCCGCGCGCTAATCGGGGTCATGGAGAACTACCAACAGCAAGATGGGTCGATCGTCGTGCCCGAAGTGCTGCGGACGTACATGGGGGGGATGGAGCGGATCACCCCGCCATAATTCGATCGGTGCGCTGGTTGCGTCGGCTGTCTAAAGCTTTTGACAATACATAATCAGCGTCGATAGAGGCGGAAACCTTAGCACCTGCCTTGCCAAATGAAATCAACCAGAATAGGAACAATAACACCGGTCAATTTATTGGCCGGACAGCCGGCAAATAAAAAGCGATGCTCGCATATATCCGGTTCATTGGTTCGAGTTTGCTGATCGGGCATTGCACCGGATGGCGCAGCATGCCTCCTCTGCCGCCACCGATGCCAGCGATCAGTCCTTCGCACACCGCCACCTGCGCGTTGGTGCTTGAAGCCGACACACCGGCGTTCTGGGGCTGATCCCACAGGATGGAACCATTCCAAACAACGGCAGCCATCGGCAGCGGCGTGATCGTCGGCTTCACGCTCGGCCTCGTCGGCGGCGGCGGTTCAATCCTGGCGGTGCCGTTGCTGCTGTACGTCGTGGGCATGCCGGATCCGCATCAAGCCATCGGCACCAGCGCGCTCGCGGTCGCCGTGAATGCCTTCGCCAATCTGATACCGCATGCGCGGGCGCGGCATGTCCGCTGGCAGCCCGCGCTGATTTTTGCCGCCTGCGGGCTGGTTGGCGCGTTCGCCGGTTCGTCGATCGGCAAGGTGGTGGACGGCCACCGGCTTCTCATCCTGTTCGCTCTGCTGATGCTGGTCATCGCGGTCATGATGTTGCGCGGGCGCAAGGCCAAGGGCGACGGGCCGATCGTCGAGCGCCGCCTAAATCCGTGGCGGCTCGGAGGCATCGAACTCGCCACCGGCACGCTGTCCGGGTTCTACGGGATTGGTGGCGGGTTCCTCGTGGTGCCCGGACTGATCCTCGGGACCGGCATGCCGACGATCGCGGCGATCGGGTCTTCACTTGTCGCGGTCGGAGCCTTCGGAATGACGACGGCGTTGAACTATGCTGTCTCCGGGATGGTACAATGGCCGACCGCACTGCTGTTCATAGCCGGGGGCATCGGCGGCGGATGGGCTGGCGCGCGTCTGGCGAAACACCTTTCAGCCCAGCGACAGACATTGACGCGTCTGCTAGGGTGCATGCTGGTCGTCGTGGCCGTCTACATGCTGTATCGCAGTTGGACGTGAGTTTCGTTCAAGACCACGTTGCCGGAAACCACTAAAGCCTTACACCACGCCTTCGACTATCCGCAAAACGTCACTGTGTGCCGACACGACTAAAAACACAGGCAAACACAAAGCCACAGCAGGAAAACAACAGCAAAAACTCAATGGAGGCAAAAATGAACGAATTTGGTCCAGATACAACTTTCTCAGCCCCACGCCGGAGCCTGTTCGGCCGCCTGGCCGGCACCGTGGCGATCGGACTTGCAGGTCTGACGTCCACAGCGGCACGCGCCGCAACCGACGCTGCGGCATCGGACGGCCCGGACTGGCCAGGCAAGCTAAAAGGGCGCCATCGCCAGGTCGTCGACGGCTACGAGGCCAACTCCGGCTTCCCGTTGGCTTTCGCGTACACCTTCCTGGTGACAAATCAGCCCGATGCGGCGACAGCGGTCGTCGTGCTCCGGCATACCGCGTTTCCGATCGCTCTCAAGGACCCCATGTGGGAAAAATACAAGATCGGTGCCGCGTTCAAAATCATCGATCCGGAGACCAAGGCGCCGGCTGTGAAAAATCCCTTCTTCCAGCCTAAACCCGGGGTTTTGCCAATCGACGACATTGCTGTCGACCGTCTGCTAGCAAAAGGCACAGTCTTCGGCGGTTGCAACGTCGCGCTGGTTTTCCTGAGCAAAATGCTCGCCGGCAACGCTGGCGTCAGTGCGGATGAGGCGGCAAAGGAATGGGCCGCCAACGTGATTCCCGGTATCACGATCATTCCGTCCGGAACCTGGGGTGTGAACCGCGCCCAGGAAGGCGGCTGCACCTACTGCGCTGGCGGCGGATAACTCGCCCGGCGGACCCGATAGCGGTTCCCACCGCGAAATCGCGCGGTTCGCTGCCCCGATTAGATCGCGCCTGAACGCCGGGGCAATCCAGCTTGCCCCGGCACCGCGAACCCTGGCCCGCGCCGCGAACCCCCAAGGTCGCACCAACATTGCCCTCCGTATAAGCTTCGTGCTGGTAAGCAAGTTCCGGCACGCGCGGTTCGGCCCGCGATCGAGGGGTGGGGTGGCGATCGGCAATGGACGACACAACGCAAGTAGGACGGGCCTGGCGCGTCGGGGTGCTGTTTTCGGGAACCGGCGTCACCGCCGCCGTCGAGCGCACTCAGCTACAGGCAACGCTGTTGGCGATCGATGAGATCAATACCGCGGGCGGCGTCCTCGATCTGCCGCTGGAGCCGGTGCGCTACGACCCAGAATCAAACCCCAAGCAATTCCGCGTCCTGGCCGAACGGTTGCTCGGCGTCGACCGGGTGCGACTAGTCTTCGGCTGCTACATGTCCAGCAGTCGCAAGGCTGTACTGCCGGTAATCGAAGCTCATCGAGCACTGCTGTTCTACCCGACCCTATATGAAGGGTTCGAATATTCACGGCACTGCATCTATACGGGAGCAGCGCCGAACCAAAACTCCCTGCAGCTCGCGCGTTCGTCAACGAAATCTACGTGCCGTTGAACGCGCGTGAGGCCGACTTCAGCCGGACGATCCAGGAGATCAAGAAGACATCACCCAACGTGATCTTCTCGACCGTGGTTGGGACCGGCACCGCGGCGTTCTACCAGGCTTACCGCGCCGCCGGCTTCGATCCGGCCCGCCAGCCGATCGCCAGCCTGACCACCAGCGAGGCCGAAGTGGCCGAGATGGCGGCCGAGACGGCAGAGGGCCACATCACCGCCGCGCCGTTCTTCGAAACGCTCAGCACGCCAGCCGCGCGCCGCTTCGTAACCGCCTACAAACAGCGATACGGGGCGGACGCACCGATACCTGCGGCAGCCGAGGCGGCCTACTTTCAGGTGTATCTCGCGGCCGCGGCGATCGCCCGCGCCAGCACTGCCGACCCCGAACGCGTGCTGCCGGAGCTTTGCGAGATCGAGTTCGCAGCGCCACAGGGGCGCGTGCGGATCGACCGCGAGAACAACCACACCTATCTCTGGCCTCGGGTGGCTCGCCTCGACGCCCGGCGTAATTTCCAGATCGTTTGGGACCCTGGCGTGTCCGTGCGTCCCGACCCCTATTGCGTGGTGCAGAGCCTCTACGACTGGTCGTCCGACGGAACCGCGGGTGCGGCCGCGGCCCGCACCAACGCGGTTTAAGGCGTGCCGATCCAGATCCTGCGCGATCTGCGTGGCCTGCGGGTCTTGGTGATCCACCAACCGGATCCGGAGGGTGTTGAACTGGTCGACCATCTCCGGCGCATCGGCTGTCAGGTGGAGGCTTCCTGGCCAATCCCCGACGCAGCCGACAGCGCCGATGTGATCGTGCTGGCGATCGACCACGAGAGCCGCGCACCGATCCAACGACTCTGCCGCAGCTTCAACGGAACCCAGCCCACGATGATCGCCGTCGTCGGCTATGAGGATCCTTCCATCCTGCAGATCGTCCTCGATGCCGGCGTGCATGCGGTGATCGAACGTCCGGTGCGCCCGTTCGGACTGCTCACCCAACTCACCGTGGCCCGCAGTCTCTGGCTCGAGCGCCAGCAAGCCGCCCGGCAACTCCAGAAGGTCGAGCGCAAGCTCGTCGGGTGGCAGAATATCCAACGCGCCAAGTCGATCCTGATGAGCGCACAGGGTTTGACTGAAGAAGAAGCGCACCAGACCATCCGTCGCAAGGCAATGTCCAAGCGTGTGCCGATCGAGGAGATGGCGGTGGCGATTATCAACGCAAATGAGCTCTTGAACTCGGCGCCGAAAGTCCCCTAACCTCTTGCTTGCGAAAGCGCGATGCGGCGCACCATCGCATTTCGGGGCACCAATGAAGCTGTCCCGGGTGGCATCGACGCCAGGTAGACCCACACGGGTCCTCCTGGCTTTTTTCGTTTGAATTCGGGCCCTATGCTGTCGCCGCGGCCCGGCGCATGATCACCCCGACGCACGGCACTGTCAGCCGATGCGCGGCGGGCCAACAGGAGAGGGAAAGCATGACTCTGGATCGCCGTTCACTGCTGCAGGCTGGCGCGTTCGGCGCGGCCACGCTGGCGACACCGTACTTCTTTCACCGTAGCGCGGCAGCGGCAGACGCGCTGCGCGTCGGAGTGCTGTTCTCGCTGACCGGCGGCTTATCGATCATCGAGAAGTCACTCTCGGATGCGACGATGATGGCGATCACCGAGATCAACGCCTCGGGCGGCGTCATGGGCCGTCCGGTCGAGGCCGTTCTGGAGGACGGCGCGTCCGATCCGAAGACCTACAACGAGAAAGCCTCGAAGCTTGTTATCGGCGACAAGCTGGCCACCGTGTTCGGCTCCTACACGTCGGCCAGTCGCAAGGCCGTGTTGCCGGTGTTCGAAAAGCACGACGCCATGTACTTCTACCCAACCTACTATGAAGGCTTCGAGTGTTCGCGCAACGTGGTCTATACTGGCGCTGTCCCGAACCAGCAGCTTTCCAACTTCATCCCGTGGATCGTTAAGACCCTCGGCAAGAAGAAGTTCTTTATCGTCGGATCGAACTACATCTATCCGCGTGAAATGGCCAAGGTCTGCAAGATCCTGATGAAGCAGAACGGCGCTGAATACGTCGCCGATGAGTATCTGGAACTTGGGCATTCCGAGTGGGGCTCGATGGTCAACAAGATCAAGAACTCCGGTTGCGACGCGGTCCTGTCCAACGTGGTCGGCAATTCCGTCGTGGCGTTCTATCGTGAGTTCAAGAACCAGGGCCTGACCCACGAAAAGCTGCCGATTTGCGCCACCGTGACCTCGGAAATCGAGATTGCCGCGATGGGGCCCGAATACGCCACCGGAAGCTACACCTCATTTCCGTATTTCATGGCCATCGACACCGAACGCAACAAGGCATTCGTCGAGCGCTACCGCAAGTTCGTCAAGGACCCGAAAGCGGTGACACACCATGCGTTGAAGTCATCCTACTTCCAGGTGTTCCTGTGGAAACAGGCTGTGGAGAAGGCCGGCAATGCAACTGCGGATGGCATTCGTGATGGCGTTCGGGGCCAGGAGTTCGATGCGCCCAACGGCCATGTGACGATCGATCCCAACAACCTGCACACCTACCTGACGCCGCGCATCGCGCAATGGCAGTCCGACGGCCAGGGCAAGATCGTCGACGCATACCCGCATCCGATCGAGCCGTTACCCTACGTCGCATACGGCGAAACCGAAACCAACCTGTTCTGCACACCAAAAGGTCTGGACACCGCAAAGCTGAAAAAGAGCTGACGGTCGTGCCCTATCGTCATGGTGGGCGCAGGCCCACCATCCACGCCCTGCCATGCCGATCTCCGCAAATCTCTTATAGGCCAACCGGTTCACCCCCACCCCTTCGGCCATAGCGACGAGATCAGTATCGTGCTGGACGTCATCTTCATCGGACTGAGCCTAGGTTCCATCCTGCTTCTGGTGGCGCTCGGTCTTGCCATCACCTACGGCGCGATGGGCGTAATCAACATGGCGCACGGCGAGATGGTAATGCTCGGCGCCTACACCACCGTAATGTCGGCGATCTGGCTGAAGCTCGGCTTCCTGGCTTCGCTGCCGCTGGCTTTCATCGTGACCGCCCTGCTTGGCTGGGTGATCGAGCGCGTGGTAGTACGGCGATTGTATGGACGGCTGCTGGACACACTTTTGGCTACCTGGGGCGTGGCGATCCTGATCCAGCAGGCGGTGCGGCTCGAACTCGGCCTGTCATTCCTGGGGATCCATATCCGAGGGCTCGGCCCGGGTTTGCAGAACGTGACTGTGCCCGAGTGGATGACCGGCGTGGTCAGCGTCGCCGGCGACCAGATCAACATCTATCGGCTGTTCATCATCGTGGTGACCGCCGCGCTTACCGGCGTGACATGGTGGCTGATGTATCGCACCGACATCGGAATCCAGGTCCGCGCCATCATGCGTAACCCACGCATGGCCGCCGCATGCGGCATCGATGTGCAGCGGATCAATGCCCTGACATTCGCCTACGGCTCAGGACTCGCCGGGGTCGCCGGCGTGATGATGTCAGGTTTCAAGACCGTGTTTCCGGACATGGGAACATCGATGGTCGTCGATGGCTTCATGGTCGTCGTCGTGGGCGGGGTTGGCAGCCTGATCGGCTCGATATTGTCCGCCGGCCTGCTCGGTCAGGTTGACGGCGGCGTGGCCTCAGTGACCAATGACATTCTGGCGCGGGCGGTGGTGTTCGGGCTGGTTATCTTGATCATCATCGTAAAGCCGACCGGCCTGTTCTCGTTCAAAGGCCGCTGAGCACAATAACTCACGTCGCGCCCCCAACAGCTCACGCCGGCGGGCGCCGTGTCGCGCACAGCCAATTTTCTTGTTGGAGACACACAGACGTGGCCCACTGCCCACGCTTGCTGATCAGCGAAATAGCCGCGTCCGTCCCATGCCACACACTGAGAACCGCTGGAGCATGACCATCCAACGCGCGCTCGACCGTGCCGCCTACATCGTGTTCATTGCCCTGATCCTGCTGGCGCCATTAGTGCTGCAGGAATTCTGGCTGAACCGGATCGCCAAGTTCCTGGTATACGGCATCCTCGGCGTCGCGGTGTCGCTTTGCTGGGGCTACGGCGGTATTCTCAACCTCGGCCAGGGGCTGTTCTTCGGCGCCGGCGCCTATATGCTCGCGATGTCGCTGAAACTTTCCAGCGGCACCAGCCTGCAGCAGGGATCGGACCAGCCGGTGCCTGATTTCATGCTGTGGAACGCCGAGCCCGGCTCGCCCACCGAGCTTTGTTGCATCAACAAGGGTTCGTTCCTGTGGCTGCCGTTTCAGTGGCAATGGTTCGGCGTCGCGATGGGTGTCCTGATACCGGTGGTTCTCGCCGCGGTGCTCGGCTTCATCGTGTTCCGCAAGCGCATCGCGGGCGTATTCGTGTCCGTCATCACCCTCGCCCTCGTCCTGCTCGTGCGGCTCGTGATCATCGACGCCCAACCCGTCACCAACGGCTTCAACGGCCTGACCGACCTCGGCACGTTCCAATTCGCCGGCTTCGAGTTCGATCCCTACTCGCGGGCAACCTACTACCTGGTCGCCTTCACCCTGATCCTGGCGCTGGTCGGCGCGCGTCTGCTGGTGGAAACCCGCGCCGGCCTGATCCTCCAGGCGATCCGCGACGATCAGAACCGCGCACGCTATCTCGGATTCGACGTGCCGGTCTATCAGGTGTTCTTCTTCACCGTCTCCGCGGCAATCTCCGGCATCGCCGGCATGCTCTACGTCATCGTCGCCGAATTCGCCTCCCCTACATTCATGGACCTGAGCTTCTCCATCACCATGGTCGTCTGGGCCGCCCTCGGCGGCCGGAGTTCGCTGCTGGGCGCGTGCATCGGCGCCATCCTGATCAATATCATCGCCGCCGGCGTCAGCGAGACCGAGATGTTCGTCGAAGCCTGGAAAGCGATCATCGGCCTCGTCTTCGTGCTGGTCGTGCTTTACTTGCCGCGCGGTCTGGCCGGCTTCGGCCAGGACCTCGCGGATGCGCTGGCAAATCGCTTCGCACGGCGCGAAAAGCCTGCCGCCACAGTCGCGCTGCGCCAGGCCGGCGGCGGCACGCCATGACCGTCGCCCTCACCGTCGACGCGATCGGGGTCTCGTTCGCCGGCGTCAAGGCCGTCGACAGCGTCTCGCTGCTCATTGAGGAGGGCGAACTGCGCGTCCTGCTCGGTGCCAACGGCGCCGGCAAGACCACGCTGATGGACCTGATTTCCGGCAAGACGGCCAGCACCGAAGGAAAGGTGTTCCTGTTCGACACCGAGATCACCAACTGGAGCCCGCACCGCATCGCCCGAGCCGGGGTCGGCCGCAAATTCCAAATTCCGAGCATCTTCCGCGACTTCACGGTCAGGCGTAACCTCGACGTGGCCAGTTGCTCCGATCCGCGTGTGCTTGCCAACTTGGGGATCGGTATTCCACGTGCCCGCCGCCGCCGCATCAACGAAGTGCTCGAACTGACCTGCCTCGCCGATGCTGCGGAAACGCCGGCCGCGAACCTGAGCCACGGCCAGACCCAGTGGCTGGAACTCGGCATGCTGATCGTGCAGGACCCGAAGCTGCTGCTGCTGGATGAACCGACCGCGGGCATGACCCAGGCCGAGACCCACAAGACAGCCGAGATCATCAAAGGCCTTCGTGGCCAGCACACCATCCTCGTGGTCGAGCACGACATGGCCTTCGTGCGCGAAATCGCCGAGCAAATCACCGTCATGCATCTCGGCCGCGTGCTCGCCGAGGGCAACATCGCAGCGATCGAAAGCAATGAGGCCGTGCGCCGCGCCTATCTCGGTACCCACGGCATCAGCGTGAAGGCAGCTTGAATGCTGATGCTGCGCGAGGTCGACAGTTTCTACGGCCGCAGCCACGCACTGCATGGCGTCTCGATGGACGTTGCCGATGGCGGTATCACCGCCGTCCTCGGCCGCAACGGTGTCGGCAAGACCACCCTTCTAAAGACTATCATCGGCCTGATCGACCGCATGCGGGGCCGCATCGAGTTGCAGGGCACCGACATCGCTCCACAGCCGGCGTTCCGCCGCGCCCGCCTCGGCATCGCCTACGTCCCGCAGGGGCGCGAGATCATCCCCGACTTCTCCATTCGCGAGAACATTCTGATGGGCGCATTCGCCCGCCACGACGGCCATCGCACCGTCCCGGATATCGTGGCGCGTCTGTTCCCATACCTTGCGCAAAACCCGGATCGCCCCGGCGGAGTGCTTTCAGGCGGTCAGCAACAGCAGCTTGCCATCGCGCGCGCCCTCGCCGCCGATCCGAAGTTGCTGCTGCTCGACGAACCGACAGAGGGCATCCAGCCCAGCATCGTGGAGGAGATCGAGGCGCTGATTCTGCGCCTCAACAAGGAAGTCGGCATCACGGTCATCCTGGTCGAGCAGAACGTGGCGTTCGCGCGCCGCGCCGCGGATGCGTTCGTGATGATGGAGAAGGGGCGCGTCGTCGTCTCGGACGCAATTGCCGGGCTGACCGACGACGTCGTGCACCGGCACATGGCTGTCTGACATCACGTCACGACAGCGAAGTCACCACAAACAGGAGGCTAAAATGATACACGGCGACATCAGCAGCAGTAACGACACCGTCGGCGTAGCGGTGGTGAACTACAAGATGCCGCGGATGCACACGCGGGCCGAAGTCCTGGCGAACGCCCGCAAGATCGGCGACATGCTAATCGGCATGAAGCAGGGCGTGCCGGGCATGGATCTGGTGATTTTCCCCGAATACTCGACCCACGGAATCATGTACGACAGCGCCGAAATGTACGCGACCGCCTCGATGGTGCCGGGTGAGGAAACCGAAATCTTCGCCGAGGCCTGCCGCAAGGCGAAGGTTTGGGGAGTGTTCTCGCTGACCGGCGAACAACATGAGGAACACCCGAAGAAGGCGCCCTACAACACGCTGATCCTGATGAACGATAAAGGCGACATCGTTCAGAAGTACCGGAAGATCATGCCGTGGGTGCCGATAGAGGGCTGGTATCCCGGCAACTGCACCTACGTGTCGGACGGACCCAAGGGCCTAAAGGTCAGTCTGATCATCTGCGACGACGGCAACTACCCGGAGATCTGGCGCGACTGCGCAATGCGCGGCGCGGAGCTCATCGTGCGTTGCCAGGGCTACATGTATCCGGCCAAGGAGCAGCAGATCCTCATGGCCAAGGCGATGGCGTGGGCGAACAACACGTATGTCGCGGTCGCCAACGCATCCGGCTTCGATGGGGTATATTCATACTTCGGCCACTCCGCGATCATCGGCTTCGACGGCCGCACGCTCGGCGAGTGCGGCGAGGAGGACATGGGCATCCAGTACGCTGCACTATCAAAATCCTTGATCCGCGACTTCCGGCGCACTGGCCAGTCCGAGAACCATTTGTTCAAGCTGCTGCACCGTGGCTACACCGGCAAGATCAACTCCGGCGAGGGCGACAGAGGGGTCGCGGCCTGTCCCTACGACTTCTACTCGAAGTGGATCGCCGATCCGGACGCGACGCGTGAAATGGTGGAAGCGATCACCCGCCCAACGGTCGGCACCGAAGAATGCCCGATGGACGGAATCCCGAACGAGACCGCCACCCACCGGTAGCCTCTCCCGCGCGCGGTCGCCTATCGCGGCCGGGCGTACAAGGAGCGCGAAACACTGGGGAAGCGCCATGCGGCACATCGAACGCGTTCTCGGCAGTCGCGCCGAGACGCACCTGGCGGAGGCGCTGCACACCCTAGAGCACAGGGGTGCGGTCGATGTCCTGACACTCGCGCCAGGTGATGTCAGCCGGCGCCGCATGCGCGTGCGGACGCAGGGCGGGGAGGACCTCGCTATCGCCCTGCCGCGCGATCAGACGCTATTCGATGGCGCGGTACTGCTGCTGGAAGCCGGCCGCGCCATCGTCGTGCGCGTCGCCACAGAGCGCTGGCTGCAGTTGTCCCCGCGCTCGATCGCGGATGCGGTGGAACTCGGCTACCACGCCGGCAACCTGCATTGGCGCGTGCGCTTCGCCGGCGACACATTAATGGTCGCGCTCGAGGCGCCAGTTGAAGACTACATCGCTCGGCTTGGCTCTATGGTGACGGAGCAGCGCGTCGCAACCGCGGTTATTGCCGAAGGCGGCGACCCATGATCGAGCTGCTGCACGCCATTTGGCAGGCGGACAGCGGATTTCCGAGCGGCTCTTTCGCTTTCTCAGGCGGCCTCGAGGCGTTCTACGCTCTAACTGGATCGGACCAGACCGCGCTGCCGGATCTGCTGCAAGACATGCTGGCACTGCGGTGGGCAAGCAGCGATCGTGTGGCGTTGTCGCACGCGCATCGCGCCAGCCATGGTTTAGACACGAAGTCCGCCAGTGGCGCGTTAGACGCAAACCCGCCAGTCAGGCGTTGGACATTAGCTTCCTGGACGCGATCGCAACGGCCGACGTCGCACTGGAGGCTGCGATACTGGTGCAGCCCCTCCGCGAAGGATCGCGACGTAACGGCATGGCACTGCTCGCCGCTCACGAACGACTTGGCACGGCAGGGGCCAGTCCGCTGCGTGCGGCCTGCCGAGACGGTCCGTGCCTCGGGCATCTGGCGGTCATGCAGGGCGCACTGTTCCGCGCCATCGGCATGGATCTGCCGGCCGCCATTGCCGCAGGCGGCTACAGCGCCGCAGCGTCGCTGGTCACCGCCGCCGTGCGGCTCGGCCGCGTCGGCGCCATCGAGGGTCAGCGCGCCTTGTCGGGCGTCTTGCCGCTGCTGGCACATCTTGCCGCCCATCCGCCGCCGCTCGACGCGGTGCCGGAGGCATTCCTGCCACTGCTGGACATCGCCGCCGCTCGCCACGCTCGCGCCGGAATGCGCCTGTTCGCCACCTGAAACGAGGGCCATCATGCTGTTGACGCCAACGGAAATGGAGCGGCTGGTGATCTACACGGCAGCCGAGCTGGCGCGCCGCCGACGCGCGAAGGGACTGAAGCTCAACCACCCGGAAGCCGTCGCGCTGATCTCCGACGAAATTCTTGAGGGCGCACGAGAGGGCCGCTCGGTCGCCGATCTCATGGGTTACGGATCGACCATCCTCACCGCCGACGACGTGCTGCCCGGCGTCGCCGCGATGCTCCCGATCCTGCAGGTGGAGGGCATGTTCGACGACGGCACCAAGCTGGTCACTGTGCACGAACCGATCCGGCCGCCCGAAGGCGCCCCTGCCGATGCGCTTGAACCCGGATCGATCAGCGCATTGCCCGGCGATATCGAACTCAACGCGAGCCGCCCGACCGCGCGCGTGCGCGTCGTCAATACCGGGGATAGGCCGATTCAGGTCGGCTCGCAGTATCATTTCTTCGAAGTAAATCGCGCGCTGGAGTTCGATCGTGCGGCCGCCTATGGGCTTCGTCTCGACATCCCTGCCGGCACCGCGATGCGGTTCGAACCGGGGCAACTTCGAGAAGTATCTCTCGTCGGGTTCGGCGGACGACAGGAACTCACCGGTCTGAACGACCTGACCCAGGGCGGCAGCCTCGATGACGCCGGGCGCACGGCGGCCATCGCCCGCGCCCGCGCGGCCGGCTTCCGCGGCGCCTAATATAGCGTTTCCGGCAGGGCCAAGCTTCCGACCAGGAGCAGCCTATCGGGGGCGGTCAATGGCTGGAGTTGGCCGAAAAGAGTCGGTCCGCTTGGAGCGCACAAGGGCAGCGAGCGCTTTCGATAGCGAGGTCGTAGACCTGACCGGATAGGATAAGCTCGCTCGCCGCGCGCGGACCGATCGCGTGCTCGATGATTTCGTAGTAGACCGCCGGCACAGGAATGCCGACCGGCACCTCATTCAGTGAGAACTGGAGGGCGCCTTCCGACGCGATGCGATGATCGCAACTTTAAAGCCGAAGCGGATCTCCATTAGTGGGGTGGCAATCGACCCAAGGCGACCCAACGCAGTGTTCCGATACAGCTGCCTAAGCGGTACGCTTTCAATCTGGAGCGTCAGCTCCCATATTCGCATTGGCGCCGTGTTGGATTGCGGTCAAGGTTTGGAGTGATGGGAACAGAAGTAAGCGATACCCTGAGGCGCGCCCGTGGCCGACCCAGGAACTTCGACCGCTCGGATGCCCTGCAAAAGGCCATGAAACTGTTCTGGGAACGCGGCTACGAAGGCGCCTCGTTCGATGATCTGGCCGCCGCCATGGGCATAAGCCCGTCTAGCTTTTATAACTCGTTCGGCAGCAAGGAGCGCCTCTATCAGGAGGCTACCGAGGCCTACATGGCCTGTGCAAGCAGGTGGTTCGCAGACGAACTCCAGGCTGACACGGACGCGAAGACTGCCTTCCATCGACTGCTGACCGCGGCCGCGCGCGAATTCACCCAGAACGATCTCCCCGCGGGTTGTATGATCTCGCTTGCCGGCACGCATGTTCCGCCTGCGCTGTCGTGTATGCGCGACGCGATGGCGCGGCATCGTTGGGCAGCACAGTCGGCCATGGCGGCTCGTATCCAACGAGGCGTCGAGGAAGGCGACGTCCCAAAAGACGCCGATGTCCAGGCATTGGCTGCTTTCTACAGCGCATTGTCGCGCGGGATGGCGGTCCACGCCCGCGATGGAGCGTCTCGCGAACGCCTGCTGGAGATCGTCGAACTCGGCATGCGAGCGTGGCCTCCGGCGCCATCCTAAGCGCGCGACCCGAATTCAAATGCGGTTCGATGCACCCGCCAATATATGGTGCACCTGCTACAAACCCCTTGAATGCAGGCCTGATCTACCTCATGTTTATTGGAGCGTTTACTCCAAATTACCGACGGTAGGAGAGAGCCGGCATGGCAAGGTTCACCGATAAGATTGCCGTCGTAACCGGCGCCTCGAAAGGCATTGGCGCTGGTGTCGCAAAACGGCTCGCGGCGGAAGGCGCTTCGGTTGTCGTCAACTACGCGTCGAGCAAAGATGGCGCGAATCACATTGTCGATGACGTCATACGATCCGGCGGCAAAGCGCTCGCCATCGGCGGGAGCGTGACGAACGAAGACGAGGTGACGCACCTGTTCGAGGAGGTTCGTAAAGCGTTTGGCCGCATCGATGTGCTCGTCAACAATGCTGGAATTTATACCCCGGCACCAATCGAGGGTGTTTCTACCTCAGAGTTCAACCGGCACTTCGATACCAACGTCTTGGGCCTGCTGCTGGCAACAAAAATTTCCCTCCCGCTGTTCCCGACGACCGGCGGCAGCATTGTCAACATCAGTTCCGTGGTCAGCACGCTCGCGCCGGCCGCGGCCGCGATCTACGTAGGCACAAAAGGCGCGGTGGATTCGATTACTAAGTCGCTGGCGAAAGAGTTCGCGCCGCGGAAAATCCGGGTCAACGGTATTAGCCCAGGTTTCGTGATCACCGAAGGGACGCATTCAGCCGGCATGGCCGGCGGCGAATTCGAGGCATGGGCTGTCGCCAATAGCCCGCTCGGGCGTGCCGGCCAACCCGAGGACATCGCGGCGGCGGTCGCTTTCTTTGCCTCTGACGACGCGAGCTGGATCACCGGCGAGTTGTTGCGCGTCGCGGGTGGCAGCGGGATGTAGCGCCATTGTTTCATTGCACGCGACCATTCATCCTGGGCGAGGCTCAAGCGATAATCAGGGCGCGCCGCGCACTACACTCGTTTCGTATGCTCACCGCCGCCCGCAGCCAGGCGACGGTGCGCCACATTCACCGCGCCTTCGGGCCATTCGCAACCTGAGCAACATATTGAGGGTCAGCACATGGACAACATCTCCCTGAGCGACCAGGACGTCCCCGAACGCGCCCGCATCGCCGATGCCGGCCGCTCCCCCATCCGCCGTCACCGACGGTGGGGCGCGCTCGCGACGTTCGGTGTCGTGGCAATCATAGCAGCCGTCGCCGGGGAGCAAATCTGGCACGCTGGCCAACAGCCGGCACCCCCACCACCGCCACCGCCCCAAGTCACTGTCAGCCGGCCGTTGCAACAGACGGTGCAGAACATCAGCCGCTTCCTTGGGCAGTTCTCGGCGGTGGATAGCGTGGAGTTACGAGCCCAGGTAGGCGGCACCCTGAGCACGATCGACTTCCAGGACGGGCAGATTGTGCACAAGGGTGGTCCGCTCTTCGTCATCGACCCGCGGCCGTTCCAGATCAGGCTGGATCAAGCCGTCGCACAATTGCAGACCGCAGAGGCAAGGGAGGCGCTCAGCCAGGCGGAGCTTTGGCGAGCGCAGCAGCTCAGGCGAACCGACTTCGGCACCGCAGAGAGCGTCGACACGCGCGCCGCCGAACAGCGCAGCGCGCAGGCCGCGATCGACACCGCCAAGGCGGCGGTCAGAGATGCCCAGCTCGACCTTGAATTCTCCCGTGTCACCGCGCCGTTCACCGGGCGGATCGGCGCGCACCTCGTCTCGATCGGAAGCCTGGTGAGCGGCAGCCGGGGCGGCACGAGCCCGACGACGCTGATGGCGACAATCGTCTCGCTCGATCCTATCTACATCGATTTCGACATGAGCGAGGCCGACTACCTTGCGTATCAGCAAGCCATTCACGGCACCGCGCCGCGCTCCGACGTCGGCATAAGCCTTGACGGCGACGGCAATTTCGACCGGCACGGCACGCTCGACTTCATCGACAATGCGGTGAACCGGAGCAGCGGGACGATCCACGCACGCGCGACTGTGCCTAATCCGGACCTCGCCATCACGCCCGGGCAGTTCGCACGCCTTCGCGTCGCCCTCGGCCAGCCCGTGCCCGCGCTGCTGGTGCCGCCGGCGGCCGTCATCCCCGACCAGTCGCGGCAAATCGTGATGACCGTGGCCGCGGATGGCACGGTCGTTCCGAAAGTGGTGGAGACCGGCGGTCTGCACGACGGGCTGCGCATCGTCCAAGGCGGCCTGGCGGCGGACGACCGCGTAGTCATCGATGGCCTGGTGCGCGTCCGCCCGGGGGCTAAAGTCGCACCGGTGGACGGCTCGATCAAGCCCGACCCCGCCGCCAGCGCAGGATAGCGGAGAGGACCAATGCGCTTTACGCACCTCTTTATCGATCGCCCCATCCTGGCGACCGTGCTCAGCGTTTTCCTCACCCTGATCGGGCTCGGCGCACTCGCGGTCCTGCCGGTCTCGCAGTATCCGGAGATCGTGCCGCCGACCGTGCAGGTGACCACGAGCTACCCCGGCGCGTCCGCCCAGGTGGTCAGTCAAACAGTCGCGACCCCCCTCGAGCAGCAGATCAACGGCGTCGAGGACATGATCTACATGAGCAGCCAGTCCACCGGGGACGGCAACCTCACCATCACGGTCACCTTCCGCGTCGGCACCGACCTCAATGTCGCGCAGATGCTCACGCAAAACAGGGTGCAGGACGCGCTGCCGCGCCTGCCGGAGGACGTGCAACGGTTGGGCGTGCAGGTGCAGAAGGCGACCCCGAACATCTTGCTCGCGGTGCATCTGTTCTCGCCCGACGGATCGCGTGACAACCTCTATCTCTCGAACTATGCGACCCTGCATGTGAAGGACGCGCTGGCGCGGCTTCCGGGTGTGGGCAACGTGCAGTTGTTCGGCGCCCGCGACTACGCGATGCGCATCTGGCTCGATCCCGATAAGGTGGCCGCCTACAACCTCAACGCAGGTGAGGTGCTCGCGGCATTGCGCGCGCAGAACGTCCAGGTCTCCGCCGGGATTCTGAACCAGCCGCCGATCTCGGGGTATGCGGCCTATCAGCTCAACGTCCAGGCGCTCGGCCGCCTGAGTACGCCCGACCAGTTTGCCGACATCATCCTCAAGACCGACGCGCGGGGGCGCGCGACCCGCATCCGCGACGTCGGCCGGGTGGAGATCGGCGCGGCCGATTACGGTTCCACCGCCTACATGGACCGCAGCGAGGGCCTTCCACTGCTGATCTTCGCGCTACCCGGCGCGAATTCGCTGAAGGTGGAGCATGAAGTCCTCGACCAGATTCAGGACCTGAAGAAGGACTTCCCGCCCGGCGTCGAGTCCATCGTCATCTACGACCCGACAATCTTCGTGGCGAAGTCAGTGCGTGAGGTGGTGACCACGATCTTCGTTGCTATCCTGCTCGTCGTTGGCGTGGTTTTCCTGTTCCTGCAGACTTGGCGCGCCTCGCTCATTCCGGTGATCGCCATCCCGGTTTCCCTTATCGGGACCTTCACCATCCTGCTCATCTGCGGGATATCGCTGAACAACCTATCGCTGTTCGGCCTGGTATTGGCAGTCGGTATCGTCGTCGACGACGCGATCGTCGTCGTGGAGAACGTCGAGCGAAACATCGCCGCGGGCATGAAACCAAAGGAGGCCGCCCATCGAACGATGGACGAAGTGGGCGGCGCGCTTGTCTCCATCGCGCTGACGCTGTGTGCCGTGTTCGTCCCCTCGGCTTTCCTGTCCGGCATTTCGGGGCAGTTCTTCCGCCAGTTTGCCGTGACCATTGCCGCCTCGACGGTGATATCGCTGGTTGTCTCGCTGACGCTCAGCCCCGCGCTTTGCGCGCTGCTGCTGGGTGCGCACGATCCGCATCAGGCCGCCAGCGGGAATCTTGCCGGTCGGGCCATTCGTGGCGCACTCGGTTACTTCAATCGCGGGTTCGAAAAACTCTCGGACGCCTACGGCTCGCTGACCAAGCGCCTGGTGCGTGGCCTGGCGGTCGTCGTGGCGGTCTATGTCGCCCTGATCGCTGTCGCCGGCGTGGAATTTGCCCGCACGCCAACAGGGTTCATTCCCGAGCAGGACCAGGGCTACCTGATCACTGTCCTGCAGCTTCCTCCAGGCTCCAGCCTCGGGCGGACCGAGCAGATAGTGAAGCAGGCGACCGATATTATGCTGAAAACCCCGGGCGTCGAGCACGTCGCGCCGTTCGCCGGCCTCGACGCGACGACGTTCACGGTCGCGTCCAATTCAGGGACGATCTTTGCCGGCCTGCCGTCGCTCTACAACCATTCCATCCCGGGGATCACGGCGAACTCGGTGCTGGCGGATCTGCGCAAGCGGCTGTCGGTGATCCAGGGTGCCTATGTGCTGACGATCCCGCCGCCGCCGGTTCAGGGGATCGGCAATTCGGGCGGCTTCAAGATGATGCTGGAGGATCGCACGGGACTTGGCACCCAAGCCCTCGTCAGCGCCACGAATGCGCTTGTGGCGGCGGCCAACAAGGACCCGAGCTTTGCCGGTGTGTTCACGCTGCTTAATGCCGGGTCACCCTCCGTGTACGCCGACATCGACCGCCTGAAGGCTGAGAAGGTCGGCTTAACGCCGACCGACGTGTTCGACACGCTGCAAGTCTATCTCGGCTCGCAATACGTCAACGACTTCAATTTCTTGGGCAGAACGTACGAGGTGATCGCCCAGGCCGACAGCCGGTTCCGGCGCGACCAGCAGGACCTGATGGGCCTGAAGGCGCGCAATGCCAGCGGTGAGATGGTGCCGATCGGAACGGTTGCCCGCCTGCAGGACACGACGGTCCCGTACCGCGTGCCGCGTTACAATTTGTACCCGGCTGCCGAGGTGCAGGGCGTCGCGGCGCCGGGCGTGGCGACCGGCACGGCGCTGCAACGCATGGAAACGCTCGCAGCGCAGGTGCTACCGCCGGGCATCGGCTTCGAATGGACCGAAATCGCCTTCCAGCAGGAGCAGAAGGGCACGCCGACAATGCTGGTATTCGGCGCCGCCGCGCTCTTTGTCTTCCTGGTGCTTGCGGCGAATTACGAGAGCTGGAAGCTGCCGCTCTCTGTGGTGCTGATCGTGCCGATGTGTCTGCTCGCCTCCGTCACCGGGCTAGGGTTACGCGGCATGCCCATCGACATTCTGGCACAGATCGGTTTCGTTGTGTTGGTTGGGCTGGCGGCGAAGAATGCGATCCTGATCGTCGAGTTCGCGCGCCAAGCGCAGGAAGCTGGCAGCACCCCGGCGGCGGCGGCGATCAGTGCTGCACGGCGCCGGCTGCGGCCGATCCTGATGACGTCGCTCGCCTTCATTCTCGGCGTCGCGCCGCTGGTGGTTGCGACCGGTGCCGGGGCTGAGTTGCGCCAATCTCTGGGCACCGCCGTCTTCGCCGGCATGCTCGGCGTAACCGGCTTCGGCCTCATCTTTACGCCGGCGTTCTACACGCTGATGCAGCGGATCGGCATCGCCCGTGGCCGAGCGTCATCCAATTTGCACGAGCGGCGGAATCGGAGCGCCACGGTTGCGGCAACTCAACCGCAAGCCGGTCGTTAGGAAGGCTCTTGACGCTGTGCGTTCCGACGCGCGCGCTAAACGGTTACAACTCGGCCGCAACGCGGGCGACGAGTCTTACGTTCGTCCGCAGCGAACCATAGTCTCTTGCGCTTCGCATCCACGACCAAAAGATATGACCATCTCACTCGATGCCTGGCCCTCGCCTGCGGATCATTGCGACTTCAGAAATTTCCTACCTACCTGTCGGGGATCCCGATGACGTCGGACGGCGGGACGCCCTGACCGAGGGTCGTCCTGGGCAATGCATGACGGTTCGTGCCGCATTAAGGACGCGCCGCCGGCAATCACGAACGCCAGACCCGAGGCCTCGGCGTGCCCGACGTTCTACCGTGGCGTTTGGAATTCGACGCTTATACGGCCGGCGGTGCTGAACCTGAGAACCTGGTGCACGCGCCAGATTTTTGCCGACGAGACGCCGCCCGAAATCTACGCCACCTTGCTCGACGACGGCGTCCACCAGGTCGCAGTGGCGCAGTTGCCGGCAGGATGTCTAGCCACCGCTCAGTGAGCAGTTCGCCGACGGCAAGCAACGCACCCACACAGCATGGGCAATCGCGCAGCTTTGAAGAAAGCCGAAAACCCTTCGCAAATCAGTTTCACTGCAATTCTAGCCCTCGCACGATCCGGGCCGCTTCCTTAACCCGCATCACGGCGGTACCAGCTCGTGCTGGCTTCGAGAAGCGGCCCTCTCAGGCAGATGCCCGATTAGGTAATCGAGCTCGCCAGCACGCTGCTCAGACTCGCGTTGCTGGCGCCATCGATGGTCGCGATCACCACGCGCCGACCGCCGGAGGTAGCTGAGATCGACAATGTCGCACCTTTCGCCAAGTCGGCCACTGTCAGGTAGTTGGGCAGCGTGGAGGCCGATCCGTTCCAGTTGGTCGCCGCCAAAGCCGTAGTGAGGTCCAGCCTGTCCCCCATGGCCAGGATGTTGCTCGTGAAACTTTCTGCCGCGTGGCCGGCGGCAGGCAGGACATAAGTATGCCCGCTGCTGGATGGGCTCACGGCAGCCACCGAACCCTTGAGGAGCCCCATGGAAGTGCCTGATGTAGCCGCGGCGGAAACCTGGCTCTGCTCGACCGTCGCGCTGGTAGCGCTGCCGCCCGGCGCGTCGCTCGGCAGTGGATCGAGCGGCACTATCGGGGTGCCGCCGCCGTTGATGCTGTTCGGTCCCTGATTGGCCAGAATTTGCACCTGCGCCATGATCTCGGATCCGAAACGCTGCATACCCTGGATCAGCGGGTCGCTCGGATTGACATTCTGGTCGGTCTGGAACGCGACATTGTTGCCCGAACCGCCGGAGTCACGGATCATCGCGCCGTGGTTTCGCATCTCTTGCCAAAGCATGTTAGCGCCGGCGTTGGCTTTCACATCGGCAGGTTCAATCGCATTGGCTGGGATCCCCATCGTAATGCCGTATGGAACGGTCCCCGTGTAGGCAGACGGGCCGAAACCGTCTTCCGCCGTCTGCGGCCACGCGTTGGCCGCGAGTTGGCGGGAATTGGACGACACTGACTTGAGCATATCGTTCGGCAAGTTGATCCGCAGCATGTGGTCAATCCTGCCCCTCTGCAGATCGCTCTCGCGCAAGGTGCCCACTCCTTCGTCTTGGTTCGAATTATCGAACGTGACGCCGGAGTCATAGTCCGGTTCTCCCGAACCCTGTCCTGCCTCCGCGGTCGTGGCCGAGGTGAAGCTGAACTCGCCGAACGAATACCAGGTGTAAGTCGTGGTATCGTCGATCGTGATCAAGTTGTCGCCCGGCTGCGAGGGCCGGGCACCCGCCGGGATGTGAACGTGGTAGGTTGTCGGCGCGCCACCTGAAGAGGAACCGCCGTTGAACACCGTCACCAGCGGATCTGAGGCCCTGCCGGTGTAGATGGGCTCGTTGAAGTTGCCGGACGTGTTGATCACGACATTGGAGTTGGCGAGCTGGGCATTGGGGGTCCATTGCGCCCCAGAACCGAATGGTAGGTTGAAGACGCTGGTCGAAGCGAATGGGATTTGCGATGGGTCGCGCATGCCGGTTGTTGGCGTCGGGGTTGGTGTCGGTGTCGGAAGCGGGGTTGGAGTAGGTGTTGGAGTTGGTGTTGGAGTGGGGGTTGGCGTCTGCGTCAGATTGGGAGCGCTCGAGAGGGTCCAGGTGTGGCTTATTGTAGAGTAGGTGAACCAAGCCTTGGTGGTGGAGTCCTGCCCGTAATAAACGTTACTGACGATGGCAAGGCGGAAATACCGGAACCGCCGGGGACGGGCGCGCCGTTTTCATCGACCATGCCGGATGAAGTAAGGGTCCACTTATTTCCACTGGCATCTGTAAGAGTGCCCCAGAGGTAGTTGTTATTTCGTTAGGGGTAGGGGTAGGGGTAGGTGGGATTGGGGGTTGGCGTTGGCGTCGGGGTTTGAACCGGCAAGGGATTATTGCCGGCACTCCATCCTGACCCGGTCCAGCTGTACCATTGATCTATCGTGTTCTCCTGCCACAACGTCTTATTGACGT
This sequence comes from uncultured Alphaproteobacteria bacterium, assembly GCA_963772355.1. GTDB lineage: Bacteria > Pseudomonadota > Alphaproteobacteria > Acetobacterales > Acetobacteraceae > Rhodopila. The sequence continues at coordinate 533,703 of CAVYXX010000009.1, forward strand.
AGGCGATCTCGGCGACGTTGGCGGTGAATGCAGCCGCCTTTCCGTTCTCCAGGACGGCGTTGGTGGAAGATATCGTCCAGCGGTTGCCGGCGGCATCGGTGATCGTGCCTGTTGAACCGGCGCGCACCACGGTGTCGTTAGGCGACGCGGTCGGCGTTGGAGTCGGCGTCGGATTGGGGGTGGCGTAGGGGCTGGAGTAGGTGTTGGATTGGGGGTGGGAGTAGGGCTTGGCGTCAGGATCGGAGCGGCCGAAAGGGTCCAGGTTAGGCTTGTTGGAGAGTAGGCTTGAACCAAGCCTTGGTAGTGGCGTCTTGCCCGTAATAAACGTTGTTCACGATAGCGAAGGCGCCCGTGGCAGCCGTGGCCGGCATCGTCGCTAGAATATTCATCCGATTACGAACTCGCTCCGCGGCTCAACAGGCCACCCGGGTCCCAAGAAGGCTTTCATGCACGACCCCGTCAGATCCAGCGACTTCCTCGTCTGTCGGTCAAATTGGCCAAATCGCGATCACGACACGCTGATGGCGGCTGAACAGTCGCGTGGATAGGTTCAAAAGCTGCTTGATCGGCCAGTATTTGCGGTCCAACAGTCGCATGCCGCGATCGAATTCCTCGCCGCCCACGACCTTCGCGACGCCCTCAACCCAGGATCCGGTTACCTTTCCCTGAGCGTCGCACGGCGCGATTTTTACCGCACCCGTGGCGCGTATACGCTTCGCCTTGCCCAAATCGGCGGTTGAATACACGTAGATCGTCGGACCGCCAACGCCGTCCGGTGCGGCAGCGAACCAGACCGGCGTTCGGACCCCTACACCGTTCTTGCGATAGGTTTCCAGGCTCAAATACTTCTTGTCGCTGAATTCATCCAGTCCAGCCATAGCGCTGCCTCTTAGCGAACCGTTCCGACCGTAAAGTCGGCACAATGATCCTTCGCGCCATTTTGTCCACAATCGGCCGCGCGCCGCTCAACTGTCGTGACCCCACATCCGCCGTGCGCCCCTTGACAGCATGTTAATCAGGCGGTAACTCTCGCGCCATGATCACCTGTCGCAACAAGCTCGTGAGGACAAAAAACTCCCAAAAGAGGTCTGAAGTTCTTCGCACGCAAGAGTTTACGCGTTTCAGGATTGATCAAAACCCCGCCTTTGACGGGGTTTTTTCTTAGTCGAGCGATCGCGGTCCCCCTAGTCGCGGCGAAAAAGGCTATGCCGCTGGCAATGACAAGCTGACCGCCGCACCGCCCATACGTTCATTATGCGCTGTTATTCGTCCGCCCATGGTCCGGGCCAGGCGGCTGCTCAGCGCGAGGCCCGCACCACCCGTTGCCCGTAATGCGCTGCCATCCGTTTCCGGTGCATCCACGTGAAAATCCCGTGTTACCTCGACCGGTAGCCCATTGCCCGTGTCGCTGACTGATGCGGTCACGGTGAGCTCGTTTCGGGTCACGCGGACCATCACTGTTCCCCCGGGTGGGGTTAACCGCACAGCATTCGCCAATAGATTATCCAAAATACGCCGGACCGCCCACGGATCACCGATCGCCGAGGTCTCCGCAGCTTCACCGTGGGCAGTTACCGTGACTGTTATTTGGCGCTCGCCGGCCGCCGAGCCTGCGCTACGGACGGCGTCCCGCGCGATCAACGCGATATCGACTGTTTGACGCTGGAGCGTTCGGACATCGGTCTGGGACAGGTCGATCAGGTTGTCGATCGTCGCCAACAACTGCTTCCCGTCGCTCCGCACGCGGCCGAGAGCCTCGCGCTGATCGGGTTTGCTGGTCACCATCGTCAAGGTCAATACGCCGAGCAACGTGTGCAACGGCGTCCGTATCTCCGCGCTGAGGTCTTCCAGGATGTCTGTCTTGATCCGTTCCGCTGCCGCGGCACGCCTGGTTTGGACCGCCAAGCGGTCCTGGATGTCGCGTGCATGATGGACGAATGCCGCGGTGGCCAAAATCGCCACGATCGACAGCAATCTGTTGCCGATCATGTCCGGCAAGTCCGCGTCGACCACGGGGAAACACGCCCCGACTATCACGAGGCCGCAGGCGACAGCGGTCAACACCCATACGCCGGAACGGCGCCTTTGGAACACGGCGGTTGCGATCAGCGGTGTGTAGATGATGCCATAGGCCAACGTGTTGGCGCGTTCCAGATCGGCCAAGAACACAAGGGCGGACACACCGTAGACGAGGGGAACAAGCCTTCGCGCGAAGCGACCAGCGACGATCGCCAATCGCGATTTGTTGTCTGAGGCCAACACACCCGGAAATGGCATGTATAAACCCAATTTTATAGGACGTAAGTCCCAGAAACTCAGCCAGATGTGGTATCAAGTTTAGGGCGCCGTCAAGAAATCGCCTGCACTTACCCGTCGTCAGGATTATAAAGCGGCGGCCAAGTTCCTGATATTATCGCGAAGTGTGCGCTCTGTGGTGATTCGGCGTCGCTTGCCGACGGGGGATCCCTCGCCGCCCCGGGATCGGCCCGCCACACTGCCGGTTCAGGCGAGGACCGGTCAATCTCCGCCGGGCCGGCCGCAGCGGCGTTGCTAGGAAGAGAGTGCCGCAGCGATCGAGACCAACGACAGCGTGGTCCGATTGGCCGCGTGCGTTGTAGAAGCAGCGAGCGATGGGGAAAACGGAATGAATACCGACGACAAATCCGTTGGGGAGATGCTGCGCGAAGCAGCGGACCGATTGTTTCAGGCACATTGCGACACCGCGACCCGGCGCGCGGCTGATCAAGGCAGCTGGCCGGCCACGCTATGGACTGCGGTCGAGGAAGCAGGGCTGCATCGGGCATTGGTACCTGAGGACGCAGGAGGGTTCGGCGTCCCGGTGGCGGACGCCCTGCCACTGTTGAAAGTTGTTGGGGCGCATGCCGTGCCGCTGCCGCTGGCGGAGACAATGCTGGCGAGCTGGCTTCTGGCCCGCGCTGGACTGGACATTCCTGACGGCCCGCTGAGCGCCGCGCCGGTGCGGGATGGCGAGAGCCTGACATTGACATCGGCTGGAGGTGATTGGCGCATCGCCGGCACCCTGACCCGCATCCCCTGGGCACGCGACGTGAACCATCTGGTGGTATTGTCAGATGCCCGGATAGTGCTAGCTGGCCGCAACTCCTGGCGGGTCGAACAGGGGGAAAACGTGGCGCGAGAACCCAGGGACACCGTTCATTTCGACGGTGTCGCTACCGCGGTTGCCCCGACGGGGGTGACAGCGACCAATCTGATGGCGATCGGCGCGGCGATGCGAACTCAGCAAATCGCGGGTGCCCTAACACGTATCACCGAGATGACGACGCAATATGCGCAGGACCGGGTGCAGTTCGGCCGGCCGTTGGGCAAATTCCAGGCGGTGCAGCAAAACCTCGCCGTACTGGCTGGACAGGCCGCAGCCGCGGTGGCCGCCGCCGACCTGGCAGCGGAAGCGGTGGAGAATGGGATGAGACTTCTGCCGATCGCGGCGGCCAAGGCCCGGACGGGCGAGGCTGCGGGAATAGCAGCCGCCATTGCACATCAAGTGAATGGCGCGATCGGTTTCACCTTTGAGCACAATTTGCACTTCCTGACGCGCCGCTTGTGGTCGTGGCGCGACGAGTTCGGCAAAGACTCCTTCTGGCAACGTCTGCTTGGCCACCACATGGCTAGAGCCGGAGCCAATAACGCCTGGGCCGAAATTACCGCCACTTGACCCCTCGGGTCTCGCCCAATCGGCGCAACCGCTGTCAGTTGCGAGCGGCGAGAGTAGATCCGCACTAACCGTGGCCACGACGCCTCTCGCGGCCCTGACGGGGGCCATCGCTTTAAGCGAAAGCCTCGTCCGGTTCGGCATATGCTCTCAGCTTGGCAATGTCATGCAGGATGACGCGTGCACCGTGCGTCTCCACCCCAAGGTCGCGCAGCGCAGCGAATGCGCGGGATAGGTTTTCTTGCCGGCAACCGAGGCGCGCGGCCAGCAGCCGCTTGTCGAACGGTAGCCTCATGGCGGTAGTATTGGCCTGCGGCTCCGTGGCCAACGACAGCAGGTAGCACCCGAGACGTTGCGCGGTGGTGCGCAGTTTCAGATCGCACACCTGACGAACAAGAGCGTGGAACTCATTGGCCTCCGCTCGCAACAGCGCGGTTACCAGTGCTGGCTCTTGTTCGACCAGTGCGAGCAATCCCTCCGCGTCGATAGACAACAGGCGACAGGGTGTCACAGTTCGAACGCCGACCAACCGCGGCAGACGTGCCAACAATGTAGGCAGACCCAAGGTTTTTCCGGCCCTGATCACATCCACGACCGCGGTGGTCCCGTTGGCCGACGTGGTGAAGCCGGCGAGCTGTCCGTCAAGCACGATGATCAGCTCATCCGCGGCATCGCCCTGGTTGTAGATCTGTGTCTCCGCGGGCGCATCCACGATCTTGCTGATTGCGGCGAGTCGCAGCATGACCGCGTCTGCTAGATCCTGCAGCAGCGGTGTTGCACGCAGGGCCTTTAAAATGGCCGAGCCGCTGGTCTGGCTGACCGGCACCGGGTGGGTCAATAGTGCGGGGTTGGGCATTCGGGCCTCGCCTTATTGTTGAGCGCAATTTCTACCGGAGGGATTTGATTACAATCAAGCGTAGCATGGATCGATAGGTTTCGGTCATGTGGCTTGATACACTTTATTATGTGGATGGAGAGAATAGCGCATGAAAGCGATGATGTGCGAGCGCTTCGGAGGCCCTGAGGTAATGGCGGAGCGCGACGTCCCCGACCCACCACCCCCAGGCGTGGGCGAAATCCAGGTCAGGATTGAGGCGCGCGGCGTCCAGTACGTTGACGTCCTGATGCTAGCTGGAAAATACCAGTTTCGTCCGGAACCACCATTCATCCCGGGTGGCGAGGCGGCCGGCACCATCGTTTCAGTCGGGCCGGACGTGGACGGCTTCTCGGTGGGTGATCCAGTGATGTCTCGGCACACGCTGGGAGCGTTCGCGGAACTGGCCAATGCTAAAGCGATCCTATGCGACAAGGTGCCAGCCGGTCTAGGCATGGCTCCGGCGGGGGTGTTCCGAGGCGCCTATACAACAGCTTATCACGCCTTGTTGCAACGAGGGCGCTTGCAGCAGGGAGAATGGGTGCTCGTGCACGGCGCGGCCGGTGGCATCGGCATAGCGGCGATCCAAGTGGCTAAAGCGTTCGGCGCCAACGTGATCGCCGCTGCCGGCAGCGCAGAAAAACGTAGGGCATGTCTGGAGGAAGGTGCGGATCACGCGATCGATTATCGCTCTGGCTTCATGGACCAGGTGAAGCAACTGACCAACGGGCGAGGGGTTGATATCGTCTATGATCCAATCGGCGACAAGGTGGCGGAGGAGTCGCTGCGCTGTCTTGCGTGGTGCGGCCGGCTGCTGATCCTGGGTTTCCTCGGCGGCGGTCCAACAAATATCAAGAGCAACTACCTGCTGATCAAGGGCATCGACGCGATTGGCGTGCGGATCGGTGGCCTGAACGAAGCTAACCCCGCCCTCGCCGTTGCCAACATGGAGGTGCTCATCGCAATGGCTGAACAGGGCAAGCTGCGTCCACGGATTTCGCACACGTTCCGCCTCGATCAGGCGGCTGAGGCGTTGCGAGCGGTGATCGATCGTGCCGTTATCGGAAAGGCCGTGCTGCTCAGCTAGAAGAGATCGCGCTGAGCCAACATCTCAAGCGCGTTGCGATTGTGCGGGAGTGACGCGGTCGCCAAAGACCGTTACGATACTGTAAAATACTCAAGCGTAGGCACTTTGGCGACCAGCGCCAGATGGGACCCTGCTCGGTTGCCCCGGACCCCAACCCGGCCTAGCGTTCTCGCATTGAAGGGACTGGAGGAAAACGAAGCATGCCAACCCCCGGGCGCGCATTGCCGCAGCCGACCCCCGAGACCCAGCACTTCTGGGACGGCACTAAAGCCAATCAACTGCTGCTGCAGCGCTGCGAAGACTGCCGCAAGGTGTACTTTCCTCCGCGGCCGTTTTGTCCGATATGTGCGTCCCGTCAGGTCTCTGTAACCAAGGCCAGCGGCAAGGGCATCCTCTACAGCTATGTAATCCATCATCGTCCGGTGCCCGGTTTCACCCCGCCCTACGCCATCGCAGTGGTAGAACTGGCCGAAGGCCCGCGCATGATGACGAACATCGTAGAGTGTCCCCAAACTCCCGAGGCGTTGGTGCTTGACATGCCGGTTGAGGTTGTGTTCGAGCCGCAGACGGACACGATCACGCTTCCCCTGTTCCGCCCTGCCTCGGCTTCATCGGCGAAAGGCTGACGCGATGCCACACAATACAGTTGCCGTTGTCGGCGCCGCGGAAACCACACGTCTGGGCGTAATCCCCGAGCTGTCGCAGCTTGGATTGCATGCCGATGCCGCATTGAATGCGATGGCAGATTGCGGCCTGAAGCCAAAAGATATTGATGGAGTCGCGACGGCGGGCGAAACGCCGGTCCAGATCGCGCACTATCTGGGCATCACGCCGACCTGGGTCGATGGCACGTCTGTCGGTGGCTGCAGCTTCATGATCCATGTCCGTCACGCGACGGCCGCGATCGAATCCGGACTGGCAAAAACCATCCTGGTCACCCACGGCGAATCCGGAAAATCGCGTGTCGGCAACCCTCCGCGCTCGGTGCATCCGCAATCGTTGAACGGCCAGTTCGAGCAGCCCTACGGCCCTATGGGGCCGCCGAGCATGTTCACCATTCCGGTGCTGCGCTATATGAAAAACTACGGCGTGACCGAAGAACAAATCGCCCAGGTCGCGGTCGTGCAGCGGGAGTGGGCGTCGAAAAATCCTCGCGCGACGTTTCGCAATCCGATCACCACGGACGACGTCCTGAACAGTCGGATGATCGCCTATCCGTTCCGGCTGCTGATGTGCTGCCTGGTAACTGACGGCGGCGGCGCGCTGATCCTGACCTCCGCCGACCGCGCCAAGGATTTTCCGACCAAGCCAGTCTACATCCTGGGCACCGGCGAGAGTGCGGAAACGCCGATGGTCAGCCAGATGGAGGATTTCACCAGTTCGCGGGCGTTCCGCGTCGCGGGTCCGACGGCATTCAAGGAAGCTGGCATCTCCCACAGGGACGTCGATCACCTGATGATTTATGACGCCTTCGCGCATCTGCCGATCTATGGCCTGGAAGATCTCGGCTTCGTTCCGAAAGGCGAGGCTGCGCCCTTCATCGCCGGCCGCAACACCGCGCCGGGCGGGTCGTTGCCGTTGAATACCAACGGCGGCGGGTTGTCGTATATGCATTCCGGCATGTATGGAATGTACGCGTTGCAGGAAAGCGTGCGGCAAATGCGCGGCACCGCGGCGGCGCAGATCTCGGGCGCGAAGATCTCGGTCTGCCACGGTGTCGGCGGGATGTTTGCGGCATCCGGAACGATTATCTTCGGTAACCAGGCGCCATGACCGAAAGCCTGTTCACCGGCCTGAAGGTCATCGACTGCGCAAGCTGGATCGCCGGTCCGGCCGCGGCGACGATCATGTCCGATTTCGGCGCCGACGTAATCAAGATCGAGCCGCCGGGCGTAGGCGATCCCGTGGCGCGCTTCGACGCCGATCCCTGGGAAGAGGGTCGACTATTACTGGCAGTTGACGTCGCGCAACAAGCGCAGCCTGGCGCTCGATCTGAAGCATCCGGATGGACAGGCGGTGCTGCACCGGCTGGTCGCGTCCGCCGATGTGTTCATTACCAACTTTCCGCTGCCGGTGCGTGACCGGCTAGGCTGGCAGCCGGCCGATCTGACTGCCGCTGAACCCGCGCCTGATCTACGCGTCCTTCACCGCATATGGCGAAGAAGGTGAGGAGGCGGCGAAGACCGGTTTCGACTCCACCGCATATTGGGCGCGCACCGGCCTGATGGATAAGGTGCGGGCGGATCCCGACACCGTGCCGACGCGCTCGATGCCCGGCATGGGCGATCATCCCAGCGCCACCGGCCTCTATGCCGCTATCGTGACCGCACTGTACCGGCGAGAAAAGACCGGGCAGGGCGGCGTGGTGCGTTCGTCCCTGTTGCAGAACGGTCTGTGGGCCAATGCCTGCGCCGTGCAGACGCGGCTGTTCGGCGAGGACGTCGCCATTCGGCCGCACCGCGACGAAGCGCCGAACGCGCTGGCGAACCACTACCAGACCCGCGACGGCCGCTGGTTCATCATGGCGATGTTCAACGAGCAGCGGCAGTTGCGCGGTTTCCTGTCCGCGATCGGCCGCGAGGACCTGACCGACGATCCCCGGTTCGCCACGCCGGATGCGCGAAGACAGCATGCGCCGCGAACTGGTGATGATTCTGGACGAGGAGTTCGCCAGACGGGATCTGGCCGAATGGCGCGCGATCCTGGACAGCGTCGGCGTGACGTTCGGCATCGTCGCGACGGTCAATGAGGCACTGGACGATCCGCAGATGCGTCATTCCGGCGCGCTGGTGCCATTCGCCGACGGAGAGCATCTGACCGTAATGTCACCGTTCCATATCGACGGCGTCGAAAAGATCCCGGCTCAGCGAGCGCCGTCGGTCGGCCAGCACAACGAAGCGGTCCTGCGCGAAGCCGGCTATCGGCGCCGATGAGATCCAGCGTCTGCGCAGCCTGGGCGTCGTTGCATAGCCTCCTTGGTTTCCATCTCCGTCTGGGTTCTGACATTGGCGGTCGCCGCTGGGACTTGCCTGGGCTTTTGGCACCTCCGAGCGACGGAGGGGATGCGGCGGTTGCCGATTGGGGCTGGGATCGCTCACGGCACCGTCGGCGTCGTCGGCCTCGGATTGTTGCTGTTCGCGTTGCAAGGGCCGGCGAGGGGCGTCGATGCCGGCGTGGCCTCCTTCGGACCTGCGTCGGCCGCGTTGTTCGCTGGCGCGGCGCTCACGGGCGTCATTATGTTGCGGCTGCGTCGGAAAGCCATCGTGATGGCGGTCCACGCCGGGATCGCCATCACCGGATACGTGTTGCTGCTGGCCTGGTACGCGTTGGGGTAAAGGCGCTCGCGATCAACCCACCGCGAGCGAATAAATATCCTTCACCCCCGCCGGCAGCGGCAGCGACTCCCACGTCGCGCCGCCATCTTCGGTGCCATAAATCTCTCCTTCATATCGCGCGCCGATGAAGACCTGATCGGATCGGTGTGATGCGGCGCGACCGACATGATCGTGCCATGCACCTGGACTTTATCGAAGCGCTTCCAGGTCGGGCCCTTGTCGGTGCTGCGATAGACGCCGCCATCCTTGCTCGCGGCGGCGACGCTCAAAGCCGCGTAAAGCGTGTTGCCGTCTGCGGCGAAACCTTGATGTCGCGCCCATAGGTCGTCGGCGAGAACCGGCCGACCTCCATGTCCTGCCAGGTCTGGCCGCCGTCTTGCGTCTCGAACAGTCCCATCCGCACCGCGAAGATCACCTCGTCCGGATCGGCCGGGCTGATCGCGATGGCGTGGCCGTCGAGCATGCCCTCGTTGTAGGTATTGCTGACGATCTTGCTTTTCAGATGCGGCTGTTGCGCGAGCCGGATCAGGTCGGCGCTGCAATCGCTCCAGCTTTCGCCGCCATTCTCCGTCCGCATCACGCCGTTCACTTCCAGCGCGGCGAAGATCGTGCCCGCCTTCGTCGGATGTTGCGCCATCCGCATGACGCGGCACGCGAACGGCATCACCGCGCGGTCCGGCATGCCGGGATTCGGCAGTGCTTTCCAGGTCTCGCCGGTGTCCTCGCTGCGATACATGCTGATCGGCGAGCCGCCGGCGTAAACCAGTTTCCGATTATTGGCATCGACCAGGAACGACCAGATCTGGACGCCCTTGTCGGGGAAGTTGGTGCGCTGGAACGACTTGCCGCGGTCGGTGCTGCGATACACGCCATCCTCCGTGCCCGCGAACACCACGTTCGGATTGGTCGGATGAATATTGACGGCGTAAGTTTCGTGGTCGGTCAGCACATGTTCCCACCGCCCGGTCTCCGCCGGCCGCGCGAACACGCCCACCGTGCCCTTCTGATCCGGCCGGCCGGCATAGCCCGCCACTCCGGCATAGACGTTCGATTCGCTGGCCACGATCCGCCTCCCTTTGTTCGTCGCCCCACGCTACGCCGGTTTTGACATTCTGGCCAACCGCCGGGGCGTGGGCTAGCCTCGAAGAGGCAGTTCGGGGAGAGGGTCCATGCCCAACGTATCCGCGGAAAAACTGATCGAGATACGAAAAGTCTGTTGGTCGCGGCCGGCGCATCGCCGAGGAAGAGGCAGATATCGTCGCCCGTTACAATATCGGCGCCAACCTGGTCGGCCATGACAGCCACGGGATCATCCTGATCCCCACTTATATCGACCGCATCAAGGCCGGCCACATCGTTCCGCAGGCGCCATGGGTGATCACGCAGGAAACCCCGACCACGACGGTGATCGACGGCAACTGGGGTTTTGGCTACGCGGTGACCGATCGCGCGATGCGCTACACGATCGAAAAAGCCAAGAAGCAGAACGTTGCCGCCGCCACCGTGTTTCGCCAGAGCCATGTCGGCCGCCTCGCCAGCTATCCGCTGCTCGCCGCGGGGGAGGGAATGATCGCGATGATCACAGCTGATTCCGGCCGCGGCCCAAAGCATGTGGCACCGTTCGGGGGTGCCAAGGCACGACTGGGTACCAACCCGATCTGCTTCGCGATACCCTCCAATTTGGAGGGCCCATTGGTGTTCGACATGGCGACCTCCGCCGCTGCCGCCGGCAAGATCAATGTTGCGACGGCTCGCGGCGAGCAGGTGCCGACCGGCTGGCTGATCGACGCCGAGGGCAAGCCCTCTACTGACCCAAGCGTCCTCAAGTCCGGTGGTGCGCTGCTGCCGCTCGGTGGAACCGAGGGCTATAAAGGCACCGGTCTCGCGGCGATCGTCGAGATCCTGTCTGGTCTGCTGACCGGTCTTGGCTTCGGCATCGAACCGACCGGACGCCACAACGATGGCTGCTTTATGGCCGTGTTCAAGGTTGCGGCCTTCCGCGAGCTGGATACCTTCAAGCAGGAAGTAACCGAATTCGCACACTACCTGAAAGCTACGCCGCCGGCGCAAGGTTTTACTGAAGTCTACTACCCAGGCGAAATCGAATTCAGGAAGGAGCAGGATCGTCGCAAAAACGGCGTGCCGATCGAGGACGCCACCTGGAGCAAGATCCGCGACCTGGCGGAAGGCTATGGCGTCGCCGCTAAACTAGGGATTTGAATGGCGTTCGCAGGACAAATGCGGTCTGTCACGCCGTGGGCGTGGGGCGACCGGACCACGCAAGCCCTGCCTTTCGGGGTCAAGGCGTAAATCACTAAGCTCCTCACGTTAGTTCCGTCCACGTCGTCACATGCGCACGGAGCCAGCCGAAGTCACGGGCGATCTTCGCCTGGGAAAAGAGAAGTGCTGGCGACCGTCCGGCTCGCTATGATAACAAATCGCTTGTGTCGACCACTTCTCCTCCGGAAAGTTTGCTGATTCGCACCGCACGCGGGGCGGGTTGGGTCATGGCGTGGCGTCTGGGCATGCGACTGCTGGGACTAACCAGCACCCTGGTGCTCGTTAGGCTGATCCAGCCGGCTGATTTCGGCATCATCGCACTGGCAACCAGCTTCATGCAGACCATCGATGGCATGCTCACACTTGGCACCGAAGAAGCCATCATTCGTGAGGCGGCGCCCGGTCGCGAATTCTACGACACCGCCTTCAGTCTAAACCTGCTGCGCGGCTTGTCGGTCACGGTCACGGTCGCCGCCCTGGCCTATCCCGCTGCGAATTTTTTTGACGACCGCAGGCTCGGCCCCGTCCTGTTGTTCGTCGCTTGCCTGCCGGCTCTGGACGGGATTGCCAACATCGGCGTCGTCAATTTTCGCCGCGACTTCGCATTCCACAAGGAATTCGCGACCATGGTGCTGCCGAAATTATGCGGCATGCTGGCGGCAATCTCTGCAGCGGCCATGCTGCATTCTTACGTCGCGATGCTGGTCGGCATGGGCATCAATCGGACCCTTCGCGTCGTTATGAGCTACATCATGCACGGCTATCGCCCGCGCCTGTCGCTCACCGCTTGGCGAGCACTGGCGGGGTATTCGGCATGGACCTGGTCGCTAAGCCTGGCCGTTCTGGTGCGTGACCGAAGCGACAGCCTCTTGCTGGGCCGGCTGATCAACACGTCAGCCGTCGGTTTCTATTCCGTCGGTGCTGAGGTCGCTGCTCTGCCGACCACGGAACTGATCGAGCCGTTGGGGCGCGCCGCTTTCTCTGCGTTCGCCGCGGGGCGCCAGCAAAATCGGCAGGTTGGCGAAACGTTCTTGCGCCTGATCGGATCGGCCGCATTGCTGACGCTGCCCGCAGGCGTCGGCTTGTCTTTGGTCGCTGCTCCGGTGGTCGCGCTCGCCTTAGGCCATGAATGGGAGCAAGCGGTGCCGGTCCTCCGCATCATGTCCCTGAGCTTCACGGTGATGGTGTTCGGTCACCTCAGCCTGCATTTGCTCAGCGCGCACGCCTTGTTGGGGAGGCTTGTGGGCATCACAGTCGCTGGCGCGGCAATTCGCGTCGGCATGCTGGCGCTGCTGATACCGACTTTCGGACTCATCGGGGCCGCGATGGGTGCCGCCATCGCGATAGTGGTGGAGCAGGCGCTGACAGTCGCCACCGCGTTGCGCCGCTTTCAGATTGATGGCCGCGAGATCGGCCGCTGCATCTGGCGTCCGGCGTTAGCGACCGCTGCAATGGCCCTGGTGCTTTATGGTGGCGGGGCAGGGTGGGCCGATAACCCCGATCCGAGAGGTCTGATCCAGGCCGTGATCGGCGGCAGCTTGACCTACGGTGCCGTGCTGGCGGGAACCTGGATGCTTGCCGGGCGCCCATCTGGCCCCGAAACCGACGTTATGACCTTGCTGCACCACGCCGCGCGTCGATAGGGCAGCCTTGAGTACCACACGGTCGAAGTCGTGTCGGCGGCCCGCGGGAAGCGGCGAGACAACGCATACCACTCAGACTGGCAGCACATCTGTGGCAATTGATTCGCCGTCAGTCATGACCCGTCGGATGGAGTCCGAAATTCCACATCAGGCACTGCGGCGGATCGTCCGGTTCGTTGCGCTCCTCAACCTCGCCTATTTCGGGATCGAGTTTGCCGCCGCGCGGGTCATCGGATCCGTGTCGCTGTTCGCAGATAGTATCGATTTTCTTGAGGACGCATCAGTCAATTTCCTCGTTATAATGGCGGTCGGTTGGACAGCGCGGAGCCGCGGGTGGGTGGGTATGGCACTGGCCGGCATCCTTCTCGTTCCGGCAATAGCGACGCTGTGGACGGCGTGGCGAAAATTGGCGCTACCTGTCGCTCCCGACGCTACCCTGCTGGCATTGACCGGGGCAGGAGCCCTCGCCGTCAATCTGGCCTGCGCCCTTATGCTGGCTCGGTACCGTAACCACCGGGGTAGCCTCACCAAGGCAGCATTCCTCTCGGCGCGCAACGATGTGTTGGCGAACATCGCCATTATCGCCGCCAGCCTGGCGACAGCCAACCTTTGGCACTCCGCGTGGCCGGACTTGATCGTCGGTTTTGGCATTGCCGGCTTGAACGCTCGAGCGGCGGGCGAGGTCTGGCAGGCCGCACGGCAGGAACGTCGGGCCGGACCGTAGGCACGACTTCTTGCGCAACGCCCACGAGGGCTTGCCCGAATGCAAGCGGCTGGTCAGCGGCGCGAAAGACGAAAATACAGGTCCGACAGCCGGGCGGGCAGATCCTCCAGCCGGCGCAACGCCGCGTAACCGGACCGGCCGAACATGCGCGTCGCGTTCTCCGCGCCCTGGGTGCCCAGCAGCACCGCGAACGTGTCGATGCCGCGCGCGCGCAGTCCGAGCACCGCGCGGCGGCTGTCCTCGACCAGATCGAGCGCGTCCACCACGTCGATGTCGGAGGGCTCGGCGTCGGTTAGCACCAACACAAGCCGGCGGAAACTGCGCACGCTAGAAAGCTCCGCGCCGGCATGGCGCAGCGCCGCGCCGAGGCGTGTCGACAGCCCCGGCGCAAGCCCCGCCAGGCGCTCGCGCTGTTCGGCCGCGAACGGCTCGGCAAAATCCTTGATGCTCGTGAGCCGCACCTGCTCGCGCCCATCGGAGGCGAACGCCATCAACGCGAACGGATCATCCAGCCGGGTCATCGCGCCGGCCAGGAGCGAGACCGCCACGCGCTCGATATCCAGCAAGCCGCCTACACGGGTGGATTCCGAGATGTCAAGCAGCACCAAGGTCGCCAGATCGCGAGCACGCAGCGCGCTGGTCCGATACAGGCGTTCATCGGCGGTTTGGCCACCGCGCCACGCCACCTCGGCGTCTAGCACCGCATCGATGTCAAGTTCGGCACCGTCCGGCTGGCGCTTGAGCCGTCGCGGACGTCCCGGGCGGGCGGCGCGCACCAGCCTGTCAATCCGTCGGCGGAGATCAGGCCTTCCCTCAACGTCCGCCTCCAGACGCCGCGCATCGCCCTGGGGTGGGGCAACGGCGCGCACACACGTCCAATCCGGACGCTCCACGCCCTGCATTCGGTCCCACTCCGGGTACCGGGCGAGTGGGATGCCATCGGCCTCCGACGCTGTGAGCGGGCGGGCACGGCTGGTGCCGTCACCAGGCGGATGCTGGCTATCGATGCGGCCGTCGCCCTGTTCCTGACGCAGGCGGGCGGCCTCGACCATCATTTCGAGTATCTCGGGCGTGGCATCGGGCTGCGCGCCGAAATCCCATAGGCCCAGATTGTCGTCGCGGTACGCCGGTTCGACGACATGGGTTCGCGCATTGAACTGCACCCGTATCTGACCAAGGTCGTTCCCGAGCAGTCCGCCGATGCGGCGGCTGGCCGCGGGGTCGTGCAGATCGGCGGCGGCAAACAGGTCCAATCCCTTCGCCACGAAGCCATGCGAATCCTGGTACATAGGGTCGAACAACGCACGCGCGAGGCGAGCGAGCAGTGCCGGCGCCGTGGCGCCCTCAGCCTGAGCGACATGGTAGCGTGCCCAAAGCCGCCGCAGACCAGGGAAGCGCCGCATCGCCAATGCCTCGACGCGAGCGTCCTCGAGAAGCCCGATCAACGCGAGCTGCAATGGCTTCAACGTGCCGACCGGCTGACGTGGCGCGCCGGCCATCAGGTGTGCCAGCGCGTGCGCCACGGCGGCGCGAAACAGCGGCCCCTGTGCGGCCGGCGGCCCGCCTGGGAAGCTCTCCGGCAGCAGCACCACGCCGTCCGACAGGCTGGCGCGTCGCGCCGGCGGCCGTCCAGGCGAGATCGGGAATGGGCGTAATACCGGTGGCCTGCCCCACAGCGCCGAACCAAACAATTTCAGCCGGCGCGAGTGCATTGCGAATCCATCGCCGCCGCTTGCCAGCGCGTGCTGCGCGAGGGGGTCCGTCAGCGCGAAGAAGCCCGCTCTTCGTGCCTTGTCGCTGCCGACTCCTTTGAGTCCGAGCGCAATAAAATCGGTCAACCCGCCTGGGCCGAGCGCTTGCAGGATGGTGGCGGCGTTGGCGGCAGCTAGGCCCACACAGTCGGGTGCCTCGTGCGCCAGCCGGCAAAAGCCTGACCAAAGTTCCGACGCGCGCAACCGGTCCCAGGTCTCGATGCAGGCGATCGCTGCCGTCGCGCCAGCATGGCGGCAAACGTCGGTGGCATGGTCTGCCACCTTCGCCAGCGTAGCGGGACTGCCGCGCAGACGCAGTAGCGCCGCGAGGCAAGCCACTCCAGCGTTGGCGTTAAGCAGCGCCAACGTGTGCGTAGCCCAGCGCTCCGCGCCCGCGACGTCACCGTATTGGGTTAGCGCGTCCCACGCCTGCCGTGACATTCCCTCCAACAGCGGACGCCGCCGCAGCGCGGCCAGAAGCCGAGAGCTGGAGACATCCGAACCGGCAGCCGCCTCGGCCAGCGTCATCCCAGGCAGGCGGCGATGGCGGCGTCCAGCGCCTCGCGCAACTCCAAGTCGTCGGTGAGCGGCAGGACGAGGGCCGCCCGTGCCGCCGCGGCCAGATCCAGGCCCGCCAACACCAGCCGCCCGGCATGGATCAGCATGCGCGTGGACGCTCCCTCCTCCAGACCCTGGCCGCGGAGGTTGCGCGACCGCTGCCCGAGCTCCACCAGGGTCGCCGCCAGTGCCGTATCCACGCCGCTCTCGCGCGCCACGATCTCGGCTTCCACCGGCGGCGCCGGATAGCTGAAATCGATGCCAACGAAACGCTGCTTGGTGGATTCTTTCAGATCCTTCACCGCGCTCTGGTACCCGGGATTGTAGGAGATCACGAGCTGAAAATCGGAATGCGCCGCCACTTGCTCGTTCTTCTTCTCGAGCGGCAGGATGCGCCGCGCATCGGTCAGCGGATGAATGACGACCGTGGTGTCCTGTCGCGCCTCGACGATCTCATCGATGTAGCAGATCGCGCCGCCACGAACAGCGAGTGTCAGCGGCCCGTCGTGCCAAACCGTCTCGCCGGGCACCAGCAGGAAGCGGCCGACGAGGTCGGCCGCCGTCATGTCCTCGTGCGCCGCCACTGTGATCAGGGGGCGATCGAGCCACCAAGCCATATATTCGAGAAACCGGGTTTTGCCGCTGCCGGTCGGCCCCTTCAGCATGACCGGCAGGCGATGGCGGTAAGCGGCCTCGAATACCTTCACCTCATCGCCAACCGGCCGATAATACGGTTCGACAGCAACGCGGAACAGGTCGGTCGTCGTCATTGCGCCATTTCGGGCCACGCATCCGCCCAGGGCTTCGCGGCCTCGAACGACGCAGCGGCCTGCAGCACCGAGGCGTCGGCGAGGTGGCGGCCGATGATCTGCAAACCGACCGGTAGTCCGGTTTTGGTGAACCCGGCCGGAACGCTCGCCGCGGGCTGGCCTGTCATGTTGAACGGGAAGGTGAAGGCGAGCCACTGGGACGGCGTCACCATCCGCCCGTCGATCTTCTCGACCCCTTGGACGTGCAACGCGAACGGCGGCACGGCCAAGGTCGGTGTCAGTAGCAGGTCGTAGTTGCGCATGAACCGCCACAGTTTGTTGGTCACCGCCTTGCGCACCATTATCGCCCCCGTCAGATCCTCGGCGGTCCAGTCCCGTCGGATGAAGTCCACCAGATGCGGGGTCATCTTGGCGCCGTGTTCCGCAACGATCGCGCGCATACCCTTGAGGTCGCTCTCCATCGCAACCAGCGCCCAAAACGCTCCGAGCGGATCGGTGAAGCCGGGATGCGCTTCCTCGACGGTGCAGCCAAGATCCTTCTCGAACACCCGAACTGCCTCACCGACCACCCGCCGCACCTCCGGATCGACGGCGGCATAACCCCAGTCGGCGCTGTAGGCGACGCGCAGGCCCTTCAAGTCGCGCGGTTTGGCAGCCTCGATCCAGTCAACGTCGCTGGTCGGGATCGACAGCCGGTCGCGCTCATCCGGCCCGGCGATGACCGACAGCATCAGGGCGGCATCGCGGACCGTCCGTGTCATCGGGCCGATATGCTCGAGAAACTCCCAGCTTGAGACGCCGGGATAGCGCTCGTCCTTGGTGCCAGGATACAGCGGCACGCGGCCCATAGACGCCTTCACGCCGACCAATCCACAGAATGACGACGGGATACGCACTGACCCGCCGCCGTCGCTGCCGAGAGCGATCGGACAAAGCCCAGCCGCCACCGCGGCGCCCGATCCAGCGCTCGATCCGCCTGAGGTTCGCTCGATATTCCACGGGTTGACCGTGGTTTCGGACACCGGGCTGTGGCCAACGCCGCTGTAGCCGAACTCCGGCACAGTCGTCTTCCCGAGCGATACCGCCCCGGCGGCGCGCATCCGCTCGACCACGACGTCGTCCTCGTCCGGCACGAACTCGGCGTAGGCAACCGCGCCCGACATTGTGAGCACGTCCTTGGAACAGATCAGATCCTTGATTCCGTAAGGCACTCCGGCGAGCGGCCCGACAGTTTGACCCGCGGCGATCGCCCGGTCCACCGCCTCGGCTTCGCGCAGCGCGAGCTCCGATGTCTGCGTGCAGAAGGCACGCAGGGTCGTGTCGAGTTTCTCGACGCGAGCCACCGCGGCCCGTGTCAGCTCGACGGCTGAGACATCTCTGCGACGCACCGCCTCGGCGAGCGTCGCGGCATCACTTTTCCACGACACGTTCATGACAGTCTCCGGATAAAGTCTTTAGCTGGCCAGCAAATCCTTCAGCTTGGCGTCGATGAACGCAACATCCTCCGAATTGAGATCGGGGCCGCCGGCGAAATGGCCCCAGATCGACTTGATCGGAACGAATTCCGCGTTCGGCATGTTGGCGACCTCAAGCTCGCTGTCCTCGGGTGGAAAGTATAGATCGGTCTGTACCCGGCATCACGAAGGCCTTGGCGGTGATCGAGCCGAGTGCCTTCTTGTAGTCGCCGCCATACATTTCGTTGGCGCTGATGTCACCGTGCTGCCACGTCCACAGCATGGTCAGCAGGTTGTTGGCGTCCCGGACCAGGAAGAGCCCCTCCCAGAAGCCGACGAGAAAATCCTCCAGCGAGGCATAGCCCATCGCCTTGATGTCAAGTTCAGCGCGGTAGAAAGCTTGCGAAAACCCCCAACCGGCGTATACCCGCGCCATGGCTCGGAGGCCTTTTTCTGGCTTCGTCTTGTACCAGCCGTCGGCGAACGCGACGTCCGCGGTCAGCGCCGCCTTGACCCCTTCCAGGAATACGAAGTTGTGGCGCGAGCACTTCGCGGAGCCGCAGAACGGCAAAATCCGCTCGACCATCGACGGATACATCGCGCCCCAATGGAAGGTTTGCAGCGCGCCCATCGACCAGCCCGTTACCAGCCGGACACGCTCTATACCGAACTTCTCTGTAACCAGACGGTGCTGGAGGCCGACGTTGTCATAGGCGGTCACCTTGGGAAACCGCGCACCATTATACGGTTCTGGCGTGTTGCTCGGCGACGAAGACAGGCCGTTGCCGAGCATATTCGGGATGATGATGAACTGGGTGGCCGGGTCGAGGGCCTTCCCGGCACCGATCAGCCACTCGTTTTCGGTGTGGTGGCCTGAATACCAGGTCGGGTAGACGATCACGTTGTTCTTCGCGGCATTCAGTGTGCCAAACGTCTTGAAGGCAAGCTGGCAGTTGCGAATGGTGGCGCCGCCTTGCAGCACCACGTCGCCGGCTTCGAAAATCTGGTAATCCATCATGCTCCTCCCTACTGGCGAGCGAGCAAATGCCGCTCGCCGTTGGTCATCGAATGCTCGTCTCGCGGGCCGCGGCTCAGGCGGTTTGGGTGGCCGGCTTGGCGAAGGCGGACAGCGCCCAATAGGCGACGCCGCCGACCACCATGGACGACAGTGCCGTAGAGTATTGCGGCGCGGCGTTCTCGACCAACAGTGCCACGGCCGAACCGATCGCCCATGCAACGAATGCCATCGGCCGGTAGTCGGCGGCAATTTTGGTGCCTGGACGCACGACATACTGGTCGACCAGGATGATCGCGCCGATCGGGGGAACCAGCACGCCCAACAAACTCAACCACTGGATGAAGAACGCCCATATATTCCCGGCCGCGACCACAATTCCGATCACGCCAAGCCCGATGGCTGCGGCACGCATGCGAGTATTGACGATCCGCGACCAACCGGTGGCCGAATTGTACAGGCAGTGCGAGCACACCGAACTCAGGTTGAGATAGAGAAACACAAAAGCCAGCACACTGAGCCAGCCGATCTGCATGCGGTTCATGTAGCCGAACATGTTGTCGGCGCCAAACGGGTTGGCGTTGGGTACCGCCAGCGCCGCGGTCATAACGCCGCCGACCAGCATCGCAACGATGTTCGCAAATGGAAAGGCACTGAACGTGGAAACCAGAGAGTCGCGCGGTGTCCTGGCCCAGCGGTTGAAATCGGCGGTGACGGTGCCAGACGATGAACAGTGCCACCACGACGGTCAACCCAACGCCCATCGACATACTGGCCATACCGTTATTGCCCGGATAAGCCACGATCGCCGCCCAGGTTGTCGTGCTCGCGGCGTGAGCGGCAACAAACACTCCCAGGATGAGAAACAATGGGATTGAGATCAGGCCTATATAATGCAGTCCGCGCACGCCGATGAAGGTGATGCCGATGTAGAGCAGCCCCGCGATCACCGTCATCAGCACGTAGTTCAAGCCATAGGTGCTGTTTACGAGTGCTCCGGGAATGCCCGTCTGCACTGCGTACCACCCGAGCAGAAGGGTGGACAACAGGCCCGAGGCCAATACGTAACCCTTCCGTCCGAACACCACGCTGGCGAGCAGCGCAAAATTAACACCGCCCCGTGTGCCGAGGAGCCCAAATGCCCCCACGTAAGCCAGCATAATGAGGTTGCCGATGATCATCGCCGTATGGGCGTGGGTGAAGCCCATGCCAAGTACGAGGATCGAACCGGTCATCGCGCCGGTGATGAGTGGTGTTGGGTTGACCCAGCCATTGAAAATCCCCTGTTACTAATGCAGGCACGACCCTGAGCAACACAACAAAAAGCCCTCGGGCTCGCATCCCGAAGTCAGGAAGTGCGAGCTCGAGGGCTACGTTGCCCAGCGACCAGCGGCACCGCTGCCGCTTTAGACTGACCACACGCTATCCGCGGTGCACGCCAGCGGCAAGCCAGAATTCTCGGAAACAAAGCAGAGTTTTGGGCGGCTGCACGTGCAGTTTGCAGTGCAACGGCCTGTCCCGCTTCGAACTTCTCAAAGACCTCGCCGGCACCAATGCCGAAGTGATCCATTCGCGTCCGCTTGGCGTAATAGGAACGTGAAGTCACTAGCCCCCTCGTTTCGGATGCCGTTTCCTCCCCCGTCATCCCCGAGGAGGGGGCTGGTGCTTCCGTTCCGTCAGCCTGTATCTGCGGGGGCTATGACTTCAAACGCTTCCATCGGCCGGCCCGGAAGATCACGCCGCCCTCATGGAGGCGATCGCCCGGCGCCGCGACCGAACGGCGTTCGCGCGCCTGTTCGCCCATTTCGGCCCGCGCGTAAAAGCCTGGATGATACGCGCCGGCAGCAGCCCCACAGCCGCCGAGGAATTGACCCAGGAAACCATGCTCGCCGTTTGGCAGAAGGCTCAATTGTTCGATTCCTCTCGGGCGGCCGTGTCGACCTGGATTTTCACCATCGCTCGTAACCTGCGGATCGACGCGATGCGGAGAGAACGCCATCCTTCAGACCTGATGCCCGATCCGATCGAGCACCAGGACGACCCCATTCAGGCCGATCGGGTTCTGGCGATGTCGCAACAGGAAACCCGCATTCGGTCCGCGCTCAGCCTGCTGCCGCCGGATCAGGCCGAGGTGATCCGCAAGGCGTTCTTCGAGGACAAGGTCCACGCCGAAATCGAAAAGGAACTCGGCATTCCGCTGGGAACGGTCAAATCGCGCTTACGTCTGGCCATGGCCCGCCTGCGCGCGGCGTTGGGAGATCTGACGTGATCAGTCATCATCCCAGCGATGCGACGCTCGCCGCCTATGCCGCCGGCACGCTGCCGGGAGCACTGGCGCTCGTTGCGGCAACCCATCTCGGCCAATGCGGTGCCTGTCGGGGTTCTTTGAGGACACTTGAGGCCACCGGCGGTGCGCTCCTCGCGGATCTGCCGCCGGTGGCGCTTTCCGTTGACGCACTGGACCGGTTGCTGACACGACTGGACGACCCGCCACCGCCGCCGGTGCCGATGCTAAACCCGGATCTGCCGGCGCCACTGAACCGCGTGGCATTCGGCCGGTGGTGGCCGGTGGCACTCGGCACCCGGTATCGCCCGTTCCGGTCCCCGGGGTCGGCCTGGGGCGGGTTGCTGCTGGCGCAGCCCGGCCGATCGCTGCTTCGGCACGGGCATGCCGGGCTGGAACTGACCTCTATCCTCTCGGGCGCCTTCGCCGACGGCAGCGGAACATATCGCGCAGGTGATCTGTCGGAACCCGTAACTGATCACGATCAGCCGCCTGTGGTGATCGGAGCCGAACCCTGCCTGTGCGTCATTGCTTCCGAAGGCATGCGGTTACGCGGCCTGCTGGGGTGGGCGCAGCGCATTATCGGATCGCAATAACGCAGATCGCGCTGGCCGCGGAGCGCTATCCGGCGTTAGCGCCCAGCCGCAACGAGATGCTTCTAGCGTGCGCCTGCAGACCTTCGGCCTCCGCCAGCGCCACGGCCGCCGGCCCGACGCGGTCCAGCCCGGACTGGGTCGTGGACACGAACGTGGTCCTCTTAAGGAAGTCGAACACCGACAACCCCGACGCAAAGCGGGCGGTCCGCCCCGTCGGGAGAACATGGTTAGGACCAGCGACGTAGTCCCCGACCGCCTCGGGGCAGAAGGCTCCCAAGAACACGGCTCCCGCGTGCCGCACCCGAGCGAACAACGGTTCCGGATCGCGCACCATCAGTTGCAGATGCTCCGGTGCGAGCCGATCGACCAGACGAACGGCCTGGACCCAATCCTCCACGACGATAACCGCCCCATGAGCCCGCCAACTCGCCCCCGCGATCCCCGCTCGGGGCAGCGAGGGAAGCTCCGCCAGCACAGCCGCCGCCACCGCATCCGCAAACGCCGCGTCGTTGGTAATCAGTATAGATTGGGCCGCCTCATCATGTTCGGCCTGAGCCAATAGATCGACGGCTATCCGGCGCGGATCGTTATCGGCGTCAGCCAGCACAACCACCTCCGACGGGCCGGCGATGTTATCGATGCCGACGCGCCCGAACACCTGACGCTTGGCTTCGGCGACATAGGCATTGCCGGGACCGACGATGCAGTCCACCGGCGCGATGAATGCAGTGCCATACGCCAAGGCGGCGATCGCTTGTGCCCCGCCGATCCGATAAATTTCGGAAATGCCTCCACGTCGCGCGGCGGCGAGGACCAGTGGATTGAGCACTCCGTCCGGCGTCGGTACGCACATGGCAATACGGGAAACTCCGGCCGCTCGGGCGGGGATCGCGTTCATCAGCACGGACGACGGATAGGCCGCTTTGCCACCCGGCACGTAGAGCCCCACGGCATCTAAGGGGGTCCAACGCATCCCCAGGGTCAGTCCGGCCTCGTCCGTCATCCGCAGGTCCTGCGGCAACTGCGCGCGGTGAAACGCCTCGATCCGGGCGGCGGCCAGATCCAGGGCGGCGGCCAGGTCGGCGGGAATGGCGGCCGTCGCGGCGTCGATCTCGGCAGACGAGATGCGGAGGCGATCGGCCGTCAGCGTCTGCCGGTCAAACCGCCTCGTATAGTCGATCACCGCGGCATCGCCGTTTGCCCGAACGGCGCCGATGATGTCGGCAACGGCGCGATCGACGGTCTCGGTCGTTTCGCGCGCTTGGGATAACAGGGCGGTAAATCGTGCCTCGAAATCGGCGTCCCGGACGGACAGCCGGATCATGTCGGATCCAGCGCAGCACGAAACCTGGCTATCCAGGCGCCTATGGCCTCGGGCTGAGTCTTCAGCGCCGTCCGGTTGACGATCAGCCGGCTGGTGACCGGCGCAATGACCTCGGTTTCCACCAGTCCGTTGGCCTTGAGGGTGGATCCCGTCTGCACCAGGTCGACGATCATGCGGCACAGGCCCAACCCGGGTGCCAATTCCATGGCGCCGTTCAATTGCACGACCTCGGCGTGGATGCCGCGGCTGGCATAATGCCGGCGGGCAATGTTGGGGTATTTCGACGCGACCCTTACCTGACTCCAGCGCGAGGGGTCGTCCGTTCCGGCGGTCGCCCGTGGCTCCGCAACCGACACGCGGCACTTGCCGATGCCCAGGTCCAGCGGCGCGTAAATCTCCGGATAGTCGAATTCCATCAGCACGTCAGCGCCGCAAATACCGAGATGCGCGGCACCGAATGCGACAAAGGTGGCGACATCGAAGGGTCGCACCCGCACGACATCCAGCATCGCGTCGTCAGTCGGGAAGCGCAGGCGGCGGCTGTCCTCGTCGGCGTAGTCGGGTGCGGGGACGATTCCGGCCCGCGTCAGCAGCGGGCCGCACTCCGACAGAATGCGCCCCTTGGGCAGCGCCAGGATCAATGGCGTCGTCACCTCCGGTCCCATGGCGGGCATGAGGGCGGAAGCGGGAAACGGGGCAGTCATGAAAACTCCGGCCTAAAGTGCCGGGGCGTTTACATCAGCGGGACGGGGATCGGAAGCCTGCCCTGGGTAACGCTGGCTTGTGCCGCTGTTTAGCCGGATCAGTTTCCTGCATGCGTTGCCAGACCTCATGCGGGGATTGATCGGGCGTCAGCCGATATGAGACGAAGCGGGACAGCGCATCACCGGTCAAAATGCGATCGTCCTGGTCGTCTCGTTGCGGCGGCTCCCGGAGGGCATCCGCTGTTGGAGCCTCATCGTCCAGAGTGCTCGCAACCGAACTTTCGCCCGGCCACGGCCCGGAGGCAGGATCCCAGCGATCTCCGGTCGGGTCTTGATCCGGGCGGCCGCGAGTTGCCGGGATATGTTCCGGCGGCTCAGCTTTCACCAGCGCAACCATCGCGAGCTGCACTTTCGCCAGCGCGAGGGCGTTGATACGCAAGCGCAGGACCATCGCATCGGGCTGCTCCGGCCGAGCGGCGCGGTCACAATTGTCGAGAATGGCGGCGTGAAACGCCTGGATTTGCCGGGATAAAGGATCTTCGATGGACATTGCCGAGCCTGAAATGATCGACGGGTGATTAGGGGGCACATAGGAAAATAATCAAGGCCCATTTTACTAAAAACACTGGACCCAATAGGAAGGTCTGATCCCATCTCGTTCCATATAGTAATTGACCTGAAGCTGTCCGCCGCTTTAGACCAGCTGAGTTGGTTGGGACAACGTGGACAATGGCGGATCGAGTGCTCATTCTGCGCTGGGCCGGCAGCGCCTACGATTTCCTCGGTGGGCTGCTGGAGCTCACGGGGCATGAACTAGCGGCGCAGGGCCTCAAAGTCACCATCGTCTCGGCTGACGGCGAGCACTGGCCGCAGCGTCTGATCCAACTGCTCAGGCAGGGTGGCATCTCTTTCGCGCTGACCATGTCCGGGATTGGCACCGATCTGAGCGTGGACGGCAAGCTGATCTGGGAGGCGGCAAAAGTCCCGCTATTCAACTGGAGCTGTGACCATCCTTGTTACTTCCCCATGCGTCACGCCATCCGCAACGCGTACCTGCTGCACGGTTACGTCTTTCCCGACCATGCCCGCTATAACATTCAGCACCTGAGCCCGAATGGAACCGCATTCGCCGTTCATCTGGGCATCCCATCGCGCAATGTATTTCCCGGGGCACCGCTGCCGCCGCCCGAGCGCAACGGCCGCATCATGTTTACCAAGAGCGGGGGTGATATCAATAAGATAGAGGCGCTTTGGCGCGGCTACGCCCCGGGTCCACAGCGGATCGTATTCGCGGCGGCAGAGGAACTGTTCGCCCACTTCACGGCCGATTTCTTTCCGACGATACAGCAAATCGCCGAACCCTTCGGTTTGTTTGTAAGTGGAAATAATCAGCTGACGCTGCTGCTGATGCGGGAGGTGGACGCCTATATTCGTTTCAAGCGCGCAAACTTGGTGATGAACGCCATTTTGCGTTACCCGGTCGACGTGTTCGGCACCGGATGGGACCACGTGAACTGGGACGGCGCCGCTGCGCAGTGCCGTGGCGCAATGACCTGGCGGACGATGATCGACCAGTTGCCGCGCTACATCGGGAGCCTGTCGATCAATCCGTTGGTGCAGGAGTCCGTCCACGACCGCGTGTTCTTTGCCCTGGCCGCCGGCGTGGTCCCAGTCACCGACGGCAACGCCTTCGCAGACGAGTATATGCCCGCGTTGGAACCGTATCGTTTTTCGTTTGTTGGCCAACAGATCAAGCAAGCGGTGGAAGCCACTTTGGCAGCCCCCGCAGACGCCGTCGCTCGGGTCGAAGATACCTGGCGCGCGCTGGCGACACCGTTCGGGATGCGGCGGTCAGCTCAACAGATCGCGCAATTCGCCGCGCTGCACCCTCTGAACGCGTCGTTCGGAACATGACGGTTTAAATGGCGGGAATACTGGTCGTCGGCGCGGGTTTTGCCGGAGCCACTTATGCCCGGACCTTGGCCGAGGCGGGCTATACGGTGCATGTCATCGACCGCCGCGATCATATCGGAGGCAATGCGGCGGACTGGATCGATGCGAACGGCGTGCGGGTGCATCGTTACGGGCCGCATCTGTTTCATACAAATGCGACGTCCGTATTCGACTGGCTGCGGCGTTTCGGATCCTGGACCCCTTATTTGCACCGGGTGCGAGCAATCCTCCCGGACGGACATTTCGCGCCCCTGCCCATCAACCTCGACACGATAAACACGGTGTTCTGTGAGACGTTGCGGACCGGAGAGGAGATGGCAAATTTCCTGCGCCGCGTCGCGGTGCCGATCGCCGATCCGAAGAACGCGGACGAACATCTGCGGTCGCAGATCGGAAACGTGCTGACGGATCTATTCTTCCGTCCTTACACACGGAAAATGTGGGACCTCGATTTGGAGGAAATGGACGCTAGCGTGGTCAGTCGGCTGCCGATTCGCTTCGATAGCAACGATCTGTACTTCCCTGATGATCTGCATCAGGCGTTGCCGGCCGCCGGCTATACCACGCTGTTCGGGGCGATCTTCGCGCATCCAGCCATCTCGGTCGAACTGTCGGTAGACTATGATCGAAGCATGGAGGGGTCATACGATTTTTGCTTCAACAGTATGGCAATCGACGAGTTCTTTGACTACCGCTTAGGCGAGTTGCCCTATCGCTCATTGCGGTTTCACCAGAAGACCGTTACGCGATGGGATGATAAGCCCTATAGTGTCCGCAACTACACGGATGCTGGTCGGTTCACCCGCGAAGCGTGGTGGCACCGTCTGCCCGGGCACCTACACGAGGAAACCCACCGTCGGACGGTCACGGTCGAGGAGCCATGCGATTACCGGCACAATAACAATGAGCGCTACTATCCTGTGAAAACCGCTGATGGGCGCTATCAAGCTCGGTACCGGGACTATCGCGACCTGGCCAAAGCCCTGCCGAACATGACGTTCATTGGCCGCTGTGGCACATACCAATACCTCGACATGGATCAGGTCATCAACCAGTCGCTCGCCGGCGCCAAGCGGTGGCTGGAAGCCGCTCGCAGACCGTTTCGTTTCCCCGTTTCGGAGAGATCCGAGCCCCGGAACGGTTGATGATCGGGAATCGCTAGCGATACGACTACCCCAGGCCAGCGCGGTTGCGGGCCACGGACTTGGTCGTCGGGTGATCAGGACCGAGCGTCTTCATGTAGATGGACAAAGACCAGTCCAGCGCCTCGCGGGCGGAAAACCCGTCGCCTAGGTCCTTCAACACGCCAGCCAGGTTGTTGGTGTCGCGGGCGACACTGGGATGGTCGCGGCCCAGCGCCGTCTCGTCGATTGCAAGAGCCCGCTCGAACGCCGCCTGCGCGCCTTCCAGGTCGCCGATGTCGTGCAGAACCAGCCCGAGATGGTTAATGTCTGTGGCGGTCTCCGGGTGCTCGGCGCCGAGCGCCTCGGTGTGCAAGGCAAGCGCGCGCCGCAACTGCGCCTGAGCATCCATCATCTCACCAAGCTCATGCGACAGGCGTCCAAGATCGCGCAGATCGCATGCTAGGTCCGGGTGATTGGCGCCAAGCTCCCGCTGGCGTACTTCGATGAGGTGTTCAAGATTGTCGCGCTGGGCACGAAGGTCGTTCAGGGTTGGCATCGGCGGGTCCTTTCGGCCGTTATGTGGCCAGCGCCCGCGTGACGCTCAAGGGTATGGGTCTAGGCATCGTATTCGGCCGAGATGTCCTTGCCGGTATAGTCCGGCATCATCGCGGCCGAGATCAGGCTGATCACCGCGCACGCGGCAATATAGAACGCGACAGCATAACCGGTGTGATATGTCGCGATCAGCGCAGTCGCGATCAGCGGCGCTGGGCCGCCGGCGATGACCGAGGCAAGCTGGTAGCCCAGCGATGCACCGCTGTAGCGGAGACGAGGCGTAAACGCTTCGGCGATCAGCGCCGCCTGCGGGCCGTACATCATGTCGTGTGGTATGAGCGATAGCACGATCGCCAAGAACACCAGCACCGGCAAGCCGCTACCCAGCATGCCGAAATAAACGAAACCGTATACGCCCGTTACCGCAGCACCAATCAGATACATGGTACGCCGGCCGATTCGGTCGGAGATATGGCCGAACAGCGGAATGCTGACAAACGACACTACCGACGCGACGAGCACCGCCGCCAGCACCAGTTCACGCGACATCTTCAGCGTGCCGGTTCCATAGGCAAAGATAAAAGCCGTAAAAATGTAGAACGGCGCCTGTTCAGCCATGCGAACCAAGGCTGACAGGATGATCTCGCGCGGCTGTTTCTTGATCACCTCCAAGATCGGAGTCTTTTCGATCAGATTGGTCTCGACAAGTTGCTTGAAGACGGGTGTTTCCAGGATGCCGATCCGGATCCATAGACCGATGCCGATCAGGACGATGCTGAGGAGGAACGGCACCCGCCAACCCCAGGCGATGAAATCAGCGCCGGACCAGGCGCTGAAGGCCAGGATCACAAGATTTGACAGGAACAGGCCGCACGGCACGCCGAATTGCGGCCAGGATGCGACCAGCCCCCGCCGGTGGTGGGTGCGCGACCACTCCATCGAGATCAGCACCGAACCGCCCCATTCGCCGCCGACGCCGATGCCCTGAAGCGTGCGCAGGATAGTAAGGATGACGGCGCCCCAAACACCGATCAACTCGTAGCCAGGCACCAGGGCAACGAGGAATGTCGCGATCCCCATCAGCAGAAGGGTCGAGATCAGCGTCGCTTTACGGCCAATCCGGTCACCGAAATGGCCGAAGATGGCGGCGCCGATCGGGCGGCCGACAAACCCTATGAAGTAGGTGCTGAACGCCGCGAGCGTCCCGGTAAGCGGGTCGGCGTTGGGGAAAAAGAGCTTTGGAAACACCAATCCGGCGGCGGTGCCGTAGATGAAGAAGTCGTACCACTCGATGGTCGTGCCGACAGTCGCGGCGATCACGGCCTTGCGCAATTGTGCGCTGTGCTCGGCGTCCGGAAGTCTGCTGGAGAGGGTGCTCGTGGTCGACATGTGTATTCCCGAACCTAGCCTGTTCTATCGATAGGTCGTTACCCTACCAGGATTGGCCCATTCAGAGGAGAGCGCAACAGGCGCATCTACCTTCGATTGGGTTGCGGCATTGCAAGCGATATTAGAGTAATCGAAAGGATTGGGTCGACGAGCGCACGATCGCGAACTCGCTGCGGCTCGCGCAATTTCCGATCGTGTCTGCTCGCGGTGGGCGCGTCCGAAGCAGCTCTTCCGGGTATCCCCTGTACCGCGGCT
The DNA here is from genome assembly GCA_963772355.1 of uncultured Alphaproteobacteria bacterium. Lineage (GTDB taxonomy): Bacteria > Pseudomonadota > Alphaproteobacteria > Acetobacterales > Acetobacteraceae > Rhodopila. The sequence goes on from CAVYXX010000009.1 coordinate 563,069, forward strand.
TTGAGTTGACGCCGACTTCGTGCACTGGATTGGCGGACGAAGGGATGGCGGCCCAATTTACATTCGCTCAGTGAGCAATCCTCGCTCCTGAAGCGCTGCCATTGGGTCATCGGCGCAAGTGGAGTGGTGGCCTGCCAGTCCGGCCGCTCGAGCACCGCTGACGTTGGGCTGACTATCATCGACGAAAAGTGCGGCGGCGGGTTCCGCGCCGAGTTTGGCCAAACAACGGCGATAGACCTCAGGATCCGGCTTACGGGCCCCGAATTCAGCCGAAACATAGGCCCGTTCGCCAACTCGAGCCGCAATCTCGGGATACCATGTCGAGAAATACCTCCGGACCAGCAGATTGTTGTTGATCAACACGGCGCAGGTGATGTTTGTCCGGATGCGGCGCAGCAGCGCCAGTGCTTCGGGTATTGGCTTGATCGCGGTGTGCAGGGCGGTGACCCATTCGGCCTCGGACAGGTTGCAGCCGATTGCCGCGCCGAAGCTGTGCAGGTAGGCCTCCGCGTAGAAGGCGCCAGCATCGCCGCGATCCTCGAAGCCGGAACCCCAGATTGCGGCCTTAATCAGGGCTGGTGAAAGGTCAGTCATCGAAGCAAGCGCGTGGACCCGCGCCTCGCGGTCGTAATGATAAAGCACGCCGTTAAGATCGAGAAGGATCAGCGAGATTTCGGTCATGGCCGGCTGCTCCGGACATCTCCCGATTAAATAGCAAACCGCGTGCCGGATTTGACATCATCCGGCTGTACGTCGGCCGCCAGTTTGGAGCGCTTATTGGTCGATACGCGCCGCCAGCCGCTATCGACGTGGATGCCGCTGCTGCAGACCGCTGACGGAAATGATCGGGAAAAGGGGGACTAGCCCCGGGACTAGACCGCCCCCGTCGCGGTCAGTGAGTGTCTCCGCGCATGGAGGTCAATGACTGTTGCGTCGGCCCGGTCGGGTCAATCGAAAACCAGCTTACGTCGGTCGGCGCGTGCGAGCCGTCGTGAGCAATGGCATCGACATTCCACACATAAAAACCCGACTTCGCCGGCAATCGTACCACCGTCGCAGTCTCGGCCAATGTCGCGGTAAAGACCGTTCGAGACGCCGGGCCACTCAATTCCCGTACCTGAACCTGGAAGTGCACCGGTTGAGGTTCTGGAGGCGCAACCCATACCAGTTCGACCGTTGGATTCTCATCTGATGGCATCAGGGTGACATTCCTGGCTGGAGCGGCCGGCGTTACCGCTACCAGCGAGCCGCCGGGCCGCGGGTGAGGTGCCGCCTGCAGCACCTTCAGCCTGGTGCCGGCCGCGGCGATGCCACCGTCGGCGGCGTCATGTAACCAAGCCGCCGCAACATCGGCGTTCCGCGGCACGCCATCCCCTTGCTCGTACAGTTGGCCGATATCGAATTGGGCGCGATGGTGCCCACGTGCGGCAGCCCTGGCATACCACATCGCCGCACTTGCGCCGTCATGGGCCACGCCCCTGCCTTTGTCATACATGGCCCCGACGTTGAATTCGGCCTCGGGCATCCCGGCGTCGGCTGCGATCTTGTACCAATAAAACGCGGCTTCCGGATTCTCAGGCGTCCCGTTTCCCAAGTCATATAACAGACCAATCCCGAAGGCCCCTCCCGCGTCGCCCCGGCGACTTAGCTCGGCCCAAAGCCCCATGGCGTCGCTGAAGTGCCCGGAGTCGTCCGCACGTCGCGCGTCTTCCGGGGCTCCGGCCCCCGCCGGCATCGTGGAACAACCCAGCAGCAAGAGACCGATCGTGAAGCGCCCAAATCCGCCTGCGATTAGCGCCAAGTGATCTCAACGCGCCGATTACGGGCTTCGGGCGTTCCCTCTGGGGCGGGTACAGCCGGTTCGGTTTCGCCTTTGGCCAGTATCTGGAACCGCTCTACGGGTATGCCGCGGGCAATCAGACCCTGAAGCACATTATCGGCTCGCTGTTGCGAGAGCCGAAGGTTGGCGGCAGCGGATCCCGTTGAATCGGTGCCTCCACTAACCACCATGACTATTGGCTTACCATCTCGGTAAGTGCGAGCCGCCTGATCCAAGGTGGTTTGACCCTGGGGCGTGACCGAAGCGCTGCCAGGGTCGAAATAGATCGAGAGGGAATCTGCTGCCTTGGCCGGTGCGGGTGGGTTTTGGGCGCGCGCGGCTGTCCCGCACAGAAGCGCAGCCGCTGCGATGAATAGGCAAGCGCGGCTGACCGAGAAGTGGTTTTTCATTTTTCCCTCCTTAACAAGGTGATTTAACAAACCATTTACCCACGGTAGTTTAGGGGGTGGCGGTTTCTTATTATCGATACGTATTGATACCGGCCCGTGGGGCATGTCGCCGGCCAGTTCGCGCAATAATCATACGCGAATTGGCGCCGAAAGATCTCCAACCCACGAGGATTTGTTGACCGGGCGCTTTACCGCGCCAGCCTCGCGTCGAGCGATAATCTATCGGGCGACCGTCTACGATACGGTGCATTGATCAAATCCAAAAGTCCCTGCAGGCATTTTGCTTCAGAAATTCGTGCGCAGCAACAAGGTATCAAGTACCGCGTAGAGCAGACCGCCTATCAGAAAGCCGACGATGGTGCCGTTCATACGGATATACTGTAAGTCGCGGCCGATCCGTAGCTCCAGCCGGTCCACGACCGTCTCGGTATCCCAATTCGCGACCACCTGAGCGATGAACTCGGCGATCCGCAGCTGCGCACTGGGCAACAGCGACCGAATGATACCTTCGGCAGCGGTCTGCAATCTGGCTCGAGCCGCCGGATCGGCTTCCAGGATTGCGCCTAGATTGCCTAGAGCGCCCTCGACGTAAGCCACTACTCGGCCGTTCGGTCTCGAAATATCGGCTTCTAACCCGACGCGAATGCGCGCCCAGATATCCCACATCCAGGCCTGAACGGTCTCATGCGCAACCACGCGCCGGATGGCTATCCCGATCTCCGCCGCTCGTTCTGGTTCGGTTTCCATGCGGCTAATCTCGCGCCGCACCCATTCGTCGAACGCCAGTCGCAATTCCGAGCCGTCCGGACTCATTTTATCTAATTCAGCGTTGACCAGCCCCAGGACACGCCGAGCGATCGAGGCGCCCAGCGCCCAGCCGACCAAGCGTCCGCCCTGCTCGCGCACGCGTTCTTCAATGGCTGAGCGCAGCGCGTCTTCGCGGCTGGCAAGCGCAGTTTTTAGCTGTCCGAGGATAAAGCCGAACACCTCCTGGTGGCGGCCTCCGTCGACCAGGCTGTGCAGGGCCCGCGCCACCACCCGTCCCGAAGCGGGCCCTCCCATGATGCGGGGCACCACGCGAGCGAGGACCCGTCGCGCCCGGCCGTCCTCAACCGTCGCCAGCAGTTTTGGCAGCATGCCTGACAATGCGACCGCGGCGGGATGAGCGGCGGCGGGGTCAGCGAGAAAACGATGTAAAATGCTTGGCAGGTCCAAACCCGCAAGCACGTGGGATACTTCCTCGCCGGTGAAAACGTGGTTGGCCACGAAACGGCCAAGTGCCTGACCCAGCCGCCCGCGCTGATTGGGGATGATAGCGGTATGCGGAATCGGTATGCCCAAGGGATGCCGAAACAGCGCTGTAACAGCGAACCAATCCGCGATGCCGCCAACAAACCCGGCCTTCGCGGAAGCTTGCAGCAACCCGCTCCACCAGTTCGGAGGTACGAGGTAAGCGGCAACGGTGAGGGCGGCCATCAGGATTAACAGGCCCGAGGCAAACATGCGGTGATTGCGCAAGGTCCGCCGAGCGAGAGCGTCGGGATCGGGTTCGGTCATCGGCGCCTGTTTAGGCGTGCGCCTCTCTTCCGTCCAACCCGGTGCAATGTTATACTGTAACCATGATCGACCCGCTGTCCCCGACCGCCGGTGCAACGTCCCGGCTTGTCCTTGCCGCCGCCGTTTTAGGCTGCGTTTGGGTCGCGGTGCTATGGGCGCTTTGATCACGCTGGATGGCGTTGAGTTGCGAATGGGCAGCCAGGTTATCCTGTCGGGCCTGAGCGGCCGGTTCGCATCGGGTAGCCTGACAGCGGTGATCGGGGCGAATGGCTCCGGGAAGACTACTCTGTTGCGCGCCATCGCCGGGTTGCATCCTCTGGCGAGCGGCCGGATCGACCGCACGGATCTGCTGCCTTCGGAAATCGCTCTGCTCGCTCAGGGCAGCCATCTCGATCGCTCGTTTCCCATAACCTGCGGCGATGTGGTCGCGTTGGCCACAGCCCGATTGGGTCCGTTTCGCTCCCTCGGCAAGGATCGACTTGCGGCAACCAGGGCCGCCTTAGAGCGTGTCGGGCTGGCGGAGATGGCGGCGCGTCCAATTCAAGCGCTGTCGGCGGGGCAGCTCCAGCGCGTGCTGTTCGCCCGGACGATCGTGCAGGACGCGCGGCTGATTTTGCTGGACGAACCGTTCACCGCCGTAGATGCCGCCACCGCGAAGTTGCTGCTGTCGGTGATCGAAGAGTGGCACACCGAGGGCCGCACGGTGGTCGCGGTGCTGCACGATATGACTGTCGTGCGGCGGCATTTTCCTCATACGTTGCTCCTGGGCGGGCTGTCCGCCCAATGGGATTTACAGTGGGATTCGCCACGGGACGCACAGGGTCCGGGAGTGCAAGCGGCCTGATGCTCGACATCCTGTTGGAGCCGTTTGCGCTAGGTTTCATGCGCCGCGCGCTCGCGGGCTGCCTCGCATTGTCGGTCGCCGCGCCGCCCCTGGGCGTATTCCTCGTGCTGCGGCGCATGAGCCTCATGAGCGACGTCTTGCAACACGGCGTGCTGCCGGGCATCGCGATTGGAGCGATTTTCGCCGGTCTGTCGGTCTGGGCAATGGGTCTGGGTGGCGTTGTGGCTGGATTAGCGGTCGCGGTGGTGGCCGGGTGGCTGGCGCGCCGAACCGGCGGGCGAGAGGACAGCCAACTCGCCGGTATGTATCTGCTGGCTTTGGCTGCGGGCGTGGCGCTGATCTCAGCGCAGCACAGCCTGGATCTGACGCATATCCTGTTCGGCAACGTTCTGGCGGTGGACGATACGGCATTATGCGGCATGGGGGGTGTGGCGACGGTTACGCTGCCTGCTTTAGCGCTGATATGGCGACCGCTGGTGTTGGAGAGTCTCGACCCCGGGTTCATGGCGGCAACGTCCGGGCGAGGCGCACGCTGGCACTTGGCATTCTTGATGCTGGTAGTGCTGTGCGTGGTATCGGGCTTCGTCGCGCTCGGCACGCTAATGTCAGTTGGACTGATGATGTTGCCAGCCATCGCCGCTAGGCACTGGTCCAACTCGCTGGCGGGCCAGGTCCGAATGGCGGTTGGCATGGCCTGTGTCTCGTCCGTCGGCGGGTTGATCCTGTCGTTCAACCTGGACGTTCCCGCCGGTCCGGCCATTGTGCTGACGGCTGGGGGGCTGTGGATAGTCAGTCTTCTGACCGGTCCTCTCGGCAGCTTGTGGCGGCAAGCGACCCCGACAGCATAAGTTCGCCCTGCCGGCCTCGATCGTACGATCTCAACTGCTCGGGCGCTTTCCTCATGCGGAATCTCGCCACGTTCTGGCGTCAGAACTCGCCTCACGGTAAGGAGAGGCCATGAACTGGTCGGGTCAAAAAGTTTTCGTCACGGGTGGGGCGGGATTCCTTGGCTCCAATCTTTGCCATGCCCTTGCGGCCCGAGGCGCTACGGTCACCGCGCTGGACGGCTTCCTGTTCGGCGGGGGCGCCAATTCGCGCAACCTCGACGGTGCCGACGTGGACCTCGTCCGCGGCGACATCCGCGAACTTGACCTGCGGCCTTTGTGTGAGGGCGCTTCGGTCATCTTCAACCTCGCCGCGCAGACCAGCCACATGGGCGGCCAAGCCGACCCGCTGGCGGATATTGCAGTAAATGCCGTAGCCCAGGTTCGTTTGATCCAGGCCGCCCGGGAGGCTGCCCCCGATGCGATCGTAGTTCACGCGTCAACACGACAATTTTACGGGCGAGTGGAAAAGCTTCCGGTGAACGAAAACCAGCCGGTTGCCCCGCCCGATGCCAACGGCGTGTCGAAGTTTGCCGGCGAGCAGTACTGGATGCTGGAACACCGGGTCCGCAATCGCCCGGTCATATCACTGCGGCTAACCAACTGCTACGGCCCGCGGTTGCGCATCCGAGACGCGAGACAGACGTTCCTCGGAATCTGGATCCGCTGCGTGCTGGAGAACCGGCCGTTCGAGATTTGGGGGGGTGCCCAGCTTCGCGACCTGACCTATTCCGAAGATGTGACGAATGCGTTTCTAGCGGCGGCGGAACAACCCGCGTGTTATGGCCGTATCTTCAACATCGGCGGCTCGCCGCCAGCTTCATTGCGAGAATTGGCGGACATCGTCGTGCGCCTGTCCGGCGGCACCGGGCAGTATGTTACGCGTGATTTTCCGGCCGATCGCGCCCGTATCGATATTGGCAGCTACCATGCTGATGACGGGGCCTTTCGAAGTGCATCAGGCTGGTGCCCACAAACATCCCTTGAAGAGGGCATCGGCCGCACCCTGGATTGGTACAGGACGCGGCTCGCGGATTACCTTTGATCCCGCAGGCAAACCCCGGCGCCGGATATCGAGCGCTGAAGGAAGAAATCGACCACGCGGTTGGGCGAGCTTTGTCCTCGGGCTGGTATGTTCTGGGCAACGAGTTGCGTGCCTTTGAAGCCGAGTTCGCCGCCTGGCTAGGTGTTCCCTCGGTCGTTGGTTGCGGCAACGGCACCGATGCGATCGTGCTGGCGCTGCGGGGTCTAGGCATCGGACCTGGATGCACCGTTGTGACAGTTTCCCATACCGCGGTCGCGACCGTCGCTGCCGTTGAGATGGCGGGGGCGACGCCGCTGCTGATTGATATCGATCCTGCTCATTACACAATGGATCCGAACGAGCTGCGGCGGGTGCTTGAGGCACCACCGCGCGGGTTGCCCCTGATCAGAGCCGTTTTGCCGGTGCACCTCTATGGACAGCCTGCCGATATGGATCGGATCGTTCCGCTGTGTCGTCAGCATGGGGTTGCCTTGATCGAGGACTGCGCCCAGGCGCATGGCGCCTGTTTGCACGGGCAGCGGGTCGGCAGCTTTGGCGATGCCGCGACCTTCAGCTTCTACCCGACCAAAAACCTTGGCGCGCTTGGCGATGGTGGTGCGGTCGCGACCGCCGATCCGATGTTGGCGAAACGGATCACGGCGTTGCGCCAGTACGGGTGGCATAAGCACTATGTCAGCGATGAGGCCGGGATAAACAGTCGCCTCGACGAAGTGCAGGCGGCGATTCTGCGCGTGAAGCTCGGCCACCTCGACCGGCAAAATGGCCGACGCAGCGCGATCGCCGGAGCCTATGACGCGGCCCTTGCGGACGGCCCTTTGCAGGCGCCTCGGATGCGAGACGACGTTAGCCATGTCTACCACCTCTATGTCGCGCGGTCCGGCCTGCGCGACCGTTTCCAGGAGATGCTGCGCGAAGGCGGCGTGGGCACCGGCATCCACTATCCCGTTCCTGTCCATTGCCAGCCTGCCTACGCAGGACGCATCGAGCTTGGGCCATCCGGTTGCCCCAAGACTGAAATCGCGGCGAAGGAAATTCTCAGCTTACCGATCTATCCAGAGATGACCGATTCTGAGGTCGAAACGGTGTGCGCTGCGCTGAGAATGCTATTTCGGCACAACTGATGGATTGCCGCCTGGCGACCCCGGCGGCGGAATAACAGGTGTCGTGGCACTGCTATGCGCTGGCGGACTGACGGTCATCCCCGGATCGACGTTTGGCGGCTTGATCATGCCCTTTTGCTGAGATAGTCGGTTGCTTAGCGTCTCGTCGGGCGGGGCAATCTTTTCCGGCGGCGGTGAGGCCGAATTAGGCGGGGCCAGCGGCACAGTCGGATTTGTGGGCGACGTCGGCTGCGGGTTTTGCGCCAAAGCCGGTGCCGCGGCCAGGATCAGTGCGGTGATCGAGATAGCTCGCAACATTTTAGGGGTTTCCTCTGCTCTGCATCGGGATGCCCGACGCCGTTGCTTCCCCTAACGCATCAGCACACATGACGTTCCTGGTTTGCCAATGGAACGCGACTTGCGGCGCCAGATCGAAGAATGGGATTGGCGATTGTCTGTTGCGGTACGACAAGAAACCCGTTGACGAGCCCTGGTTGCTGACATACACGCGGCGGTGGGTCACGTCCCCCCACCGGGACGCTTTTCTTCTGTAAGGGAGAACCGCATGGCAACCGCCGCGACACCGGACATTCGTCCGGCAAATCCTAATTTCTCTTCCGGCCCCTGCGCCAAGCGCCCCGGATTTATGCTTGACGCCCTTGCCGGTGCGTATCTCGGTCGCAGCCACCGCGCAGCGGAGCCCAAAGCCCGGCTGGTCGAGGTCATCGACCTATCGAAATCGATCCTTGGTATTCCTGGCGATTGGCGTCTCGGGATCGTCCCGGCATCCGACACCGGCGCCGTTGAGATGGCGCTCTGGTCGCTGCTGGGTGCCCGGGGTGTCGATATCCTGACTTTCGAGAGTTTTGGCGAGGGGTGGGCAACCGACATCGTCAAGCACCTGAAATTGCAGGATACCCGCGTGTTGTCCGCGCCGTATGGCAAGTTGCCGGACCTCAGCGCAGTCGATCCGGCGCACGATGTCGTGTTCACCTGGAACGGCACTACCTCGGGCGTGCGCATGCACAACGCCGACTGGATCGCCAACGATCGTCAGGGCCTGACGATCTGCGACGCGACGTCCGCTGCCTTCGCGATGGCACTGCCGTGGAGCAAGCTGGATGTCGTGACCTGGTCTTGGCAGAAAGTGCTGGGCGGGGAAGCCGCACACGGCATGCTCGCGCTGTCGCCGCGCGCGGTCGAGCGGCTGGAAAACTACACCCCGCCGCGGCCGCTGCCGAAGATTTTCCGTCTGACGTCGAAAGGAAAGCTCTCGGAAGGCGTGTTCAAAGGCGAAACGATCAATACGCCGTCGATGCTGTGCGTGGAGGACGCGCTCGATGGCCTGAGGTGGGCGCAACGTGTTGGCGGTCTACCGGCGCTGATCGCTCGGTCCGAGGGCAATCTTGCTGCCTTCGCCGCATGGGTAGAAGGAAGTGACTGGGCGAGCTTCCTGGCAGAGGATCCTGCGACGCGGTCCTGCACGTCGATTTGTTTGAAGCTCACCGCGGAATGGTTCACGGCGCTGCCGCCGGATGAGCAGACCAAGGCGGTGAAGCAACTGGCGTCGCTGCTGGAAAAGCAGGGCGTGGCCTATGACATTGCCGGCCATCGGGACGCGCCGCCGCATCTGCGGATTTGGGGCGGCGCCACGATAGAGACTTCCGACGTTCGTGCGCTGCTGCCTTGGCTCGACTGGGCCGCCGTTGAAGTGGCTGCCTCGTTCGCTGCGGTTAAGTAAGGATTATCCGATGCCCAAGGTTTTGATCAGCGACAAGCTGTCGCCGGCTGCCGTCGACATTTTCCGCAATCGCGGCATCGATGTTGACTTGAAACCCGGCCTGTCACCCGCCGAACAGCGGGCCATCATCGGCGAGTATGACGGCCTCGCAATCCGGTCCGCCACCAAGGTGACGAAGGAGCTTCTGGACGCGGCGACGCGGCTGAAGGTCGTAGGACGCGCGGGGATTGGTGTCGACAACGTGGATGTCCGGTCGGCGACGACGCGTGGCGTTGTCGTAATGAATACACCGCACGGCAACACCATTACTACAGCAGAACATGCCATCGCCATGATGTTCGCGCTCGCCCGGCAAATTCCCGAGGCTACGACATCGACCAAGTCCGGCAAGTGGGAAAAGAACCGCTTCATGGGTGTCGAGTTGACTGCCAAGACGCTCGGCCTGATCGGCTGCGGCAACATCGGTTCGATCGTCGCCGACCGCGCTGTCGGACTGAAGATGCGAGTGCTCGCCTATGACCCTTATCTGTCGGAGAAGAAGGCGCTCGATCTCGGGGTCGAAAAGGTCGACCTCGACGTGCTGCTCGGGCGCGCCGATTTCATTACGCTGCACACACCGCTGACCGACGCAACCCGCAACATTCTGTCGCGTGAGGCGCTGGCGCAAACAAAAAAGGGAGCTCGCATCATCAACTGCGCGCGTGGCGGCCTGCTGGATGAGGCGGCCTTGGCCGATGCCATCAGGTCTGGCCACGTCGCCGGTGCCGCGCTGGATGTGTTCGAGACTGAGCCGGCTACCGACTTGCCATTGTTTGGGCTGGAGAATGTGGTTTGTACGCCTCACCTCGGTGCCGCTACGGCCGAGGCGCAGGAGAATGTGGCACTTCAGGTCGCCGAACAGATGAGCGATTTCCTGCTGACGGGAGCGATTAGCAATGCGATCAACATGGCTTCGGTCTCGGCGGAGGACGCGCCGCGCCTGAAGCCGTATCTGGAACTTTGCCGCCTGTTAGGCACGTTCGCCGGACAACTGACCCAGGCACGGGAAGGTGCGATTGAAAAGGTCACGATCGAATATGAGGGACAGGTGGCCGGTCTGAACCACCGCCCGCTGACGGCCGCAACACTGGCCGGGCTGATGTCACCGCTGATGGAGGGCGTCAACATGGTCAACGCGTGGGTGGCCGCGCGCGATCATGGTATCGACGTGGCGGAGACGGTGCATGACCGCCCGACGGAATACCTGACGCTGGTGCGGGTGACGATAGCGACCAGTGGGCTGACTCGATCGGTTTCGGGTACGCTGTTTGCCGGATCGCGGCCGCGCATCGTCGAGATCAAAGGCATCAAGGTCGAGGCCGATTTCGCGCCGCATATGCTGTATGTAACCAACCAGGATAAACCGGGGTTCATCGGGCGATTCGGCGCGACGCTGGCTGGAGCTGGAATTAACATCGCCACCTTCCATCTGGGACGGGCGGACCGGGGCGGCGACGCGATCTGCCTGGTGTCGGTGGACGAACAGGTGCCCGAAGCGGTGTTGGAGATGGTGCGGACACTGCCGCTGGTTGTCCAGGCTACCGGCCTGGCGTTCTAGAGGTTCCGGCGCGATCCTTACGGCGCTTTGGCCAGGACGGCGTTGATGAGACGAGTGCGTCCTTGAACCATCGCTCGTTGGGCATTCCGCAGCTTCTCTTGAAAGCCCGTTCCGACGACAATATGGACGCCCAGGATCGGTGGTTTTGCGGAACCGCGGGCGCGTTCAGCCTCTGCTTCGGCAATTGCAGTTTCTGTGTTGTCGATCCACTGCAGGACGCGAAAGCCGGCCCCTTCCAGCAGGGCACGCGTTTCCTCCGGGGTGCGGAGGAAGCTGATCTCCGGCTGATCCGCCCATATCACCGGGAAATCTATAGCGGCGCCGTTTCCCATCGCAACGTCTTGGATCGCTAAACGTCCGCCGGGACGCAGGACTCGATGCATCTCGGCGTAGTAGCGCGGCCGGTCGGCAATGTTCATGGCCACATTCTGCGACCAGGCACAGGTGAAGCTGGCATCAGGAAACGGCAGGTCCAGCGCTGAACCGACGCGGAAATCCACCAGATCCGATAGGCCGGCACGGGCGGTCAAGGCAATCGCGGTTTCAACGAACTCCGGCGTCAGGTCGATGCCGCTGACCCGACAGCCGTAAGTCGCCGCTAAGTAGCGCGATGGTCCCCCAAGGCCGGACCCGATATCGATGACATGGTCGGCGGCCGCGGGCGCCATCATGGCCGCCAACTCCTGCGTGGCAAGCCGGCGGCGGGAGTGGAATTCGTCGACCGGCGCGAGGTCGTCGATCGTCAGGTGGTCGATGTCTTTGCCGGCCTGCGCGAGGGCGCCGAGTATCCGGTCCAGCAAACCACCCTTGCCATAGTGTTGCGCAGTGTTGCGCAACCTGTTCGGTCATTCTGTTTTACTCCGTCCGGGCGGCGGTCATACGAACGATGCGGGCCGTGTGTCGAGGTAGGCAGCCAACGGAGACAGGAATGAGCAAGGAATCGGACAAGAAGAATGCGGACTTCCAGCGAGGATGGGATGCTGCGCTACAAGCCGCCAAAGCCTGGCACGAAGGAAAGGCCAAGCAGGCGATGGTGCAGTCGACACGCACGCGGTTTCCGAAGAATCTGGAACGTGAGGCGGAGGTTCACCGGCGCTGCGCAGAACTGATCGTCACACTGTCGCCGGACGACGTATGACTCCGAGGAACGCATCGGCGCGCAATGCGTCATGCCGCCCTGGCGGCGTCTGCTTTGCCGGCACGGCTGGCGAGAACGTCCATCGCGGCTGCGACCCCGCCTTGACGGTGCGGCACACCGGCATCGTGCAGGCCCATCTCGACGCCGGCCAGGGTGCCCATGAGCGTCAGATCATTGAAGTCTCCGAGATGGCCGATGCGGAAGACACGTCCCTTCAGTCGTGCCAGCCCAGTGCCCAATGACATGTCGTAGCGGTCCAGGACGATTTTCCGAAATGCGTCGGCGTCGTGCCCGTCCGGCATGATCACCGCCGTCAGCACGTTGGAGTACTCGCGGGCATCCTGGCACAGGATATCCAGGCCCCAGGCGCGCACCGCCGCCCGGGTCGCCTGGGCGTGCCTCGCATGGCGAGCGAATACGTTGTCGAGCCCTTCCTCATGCAGCATCGCCAGCGCCTCACGCAGGCCGTACAACAGGTTGGTGGCCGGAGTGTAGGGGAAATACCCCGATGCATTGTTCGACATCATCTCCTGCCAGTCCCAGTAGGAGCGCGGCATCGCGGCCGTCTTGTTCGCCGCCAACGCCTTTTCCGAAACCGCGTTGAAGCTGAGGCCCGGCGGCAGCATCAGCCCCTTCTGCGACCCGGCGACGGTCACGTCCACGCCCCAGGCGTCGTGTTTGTATTCAATCGAGGCGAGCGAACTGATGGTGTCCACCATGAACAGGGCGGGATGCCCGGCGCGGTCGATCGCCGCTCGGATTTCCGGTATCCGGCTGGTCACCCCGGTCGATGTCTCGTTGTGCACAACCATCACCGCGCGGATCGTGTGCCCGGTATCGGCGGCGAGGCGCGATTCGACCTCCGCCGGATCAACGGCGTGCCGCCAGTCGCCAGGGATGACCTCGACCAGCAACCGCAGGCGCTTGGCCATTGCTGACCACAGCGCAGCGAATTGTCCCGTCTCGGCCATCAGGACCCGGTCCCCTGGCGACAGCGTGTTGACGATCGCGGCCTCCCAGGCGCCGGTGCCGGAGGCGGGGTAGATCACCACCGGACCCGACGTCTGGAAGATCTCCTGCATGCCCGACAGGACAGTCTTTCCCAGTGTCGAAAAATCAGGACCGCGATGATCCATTGTCGGCATGTCGATGGCGCGTAGGACGCGGTCCGGCACGTTGGTCGGACCGGGGATCTGCAGGAAGTGACGGCCGCTCCTGAATGCCATGTTACGCTCCGAGGTTGATTGCGGTTTTGTGGCCGCACGCTGCTGCCATAATGACGATATACACGCGCGTTTCGCCGGCCAGAAGCCAGGACATGTAGGTCCTGGGGCCGGGCGGTCGTCTCCATCGTGATTTGAGGCAAACCAAACGTTGCAAGGTTCCGCGCGTTAGGCACCCGCACCACACAACGGGAGCCGACATGGCTGAAGCCGGGGAATCCTCTCCTCATCTGGATCAGAAGGAGCAGCGTCAGGCGGCTGCCGGCACGCCCATGGGCGCATTGGTCATTCACGAGATCGTTCGCGACCAGGGCGAGGAGGAGTTGGAGCGCTCCTTCGGGGGGCTGGCATGGTCCGGGATCGCCGCCGGTCTGTCGATCGGGTTTTCGTTCCTGACTCAGGCGACGTTGCAGGCACGGTTGCCGGATGCCGCCTGGCGCCCACTGGTTTCCGGGTTTGGCTATTCGGTCGGCTTTCTGATCGTCATCCTCGGACGGCAGCAATTGTTCACCGAGACCACGCTCACAGCGGTCATTCCGGTTCTGACGCGTCGGGACATGCGGACGTTGTTGCTCGCGTTGCGTGTTTGGTTGGTTGTGCTGAGCGCCAATCTCGCCGCGACCTGGGTGTTCGCGGGATCGCCGCCATACCAGACGTGTTCCCTCCCGCAACGATGCAGGCGATGGCGGAGATTTCCGCCCGCACCATGGAAGGACCATTCTGGCGGACGGTTCTAACAGGCGGTTCGGCCGGCTGGCTGATTGGCTTGATGGTCTGGCTGCTGCCGTCCGCCCACACCGGCCGGACCCCAATCATCATTCTGCTGACCTACGTGATCGCGATCTGCCAGTTTCCGCACATCATTGCCGGATCGGCGGAGGCGGCGTTCGGCGTGTTCACAGGTCGCGCGACAGTCGGCGATTATGTTTTTCGCTTCCTGGTGCCGGTGTTCCTTGGCAATGCCGCCGGAGGAACGATCTTGGCGGCACTATTGAACCACGCGCCTTTGGCTGGTGAGCTGAGAGAAACGGACTCACTGGCGAAGTGAAGAATTTCATCTTCGGCAGGGCAAGTAGGACGGCCAGGGGATACAGTCAGACGAAGGATGTCGTGCAACAGCGATTCGCACTTACTTCGCCCGTCGAGCAGAGCCCGACCGATCCGCGAAATTTGCCGAGACAATCGCCAGATTAACGGCGTGCATACGCTCGCCCAAGCCGCGCCACCAGATAGCCAAACTGACACGCCAAAAGCAGTGTCATCAATGGCTGATCGTAAGCGGCCTGTCGAAGCCAGGCCACAAACGATCCTGACGCCGAGCCCACACGCCGCATCACCTCATCGGATATAGCATCGATCGGACCGAGGCTTTGCTTGTCAAGCTGCTGGGATAGCCGGTCAATTTTCTCATCGACAGACATATGATCTCCCTATGAACAGGTAACCATGGTCAAGCCAACGGAACCTCCCGAATGACTAAATAATTTTGCCGAGCAGGTAGCCGATGCCGACAGCCAAAAGCGCCGCCGAAATCGGGTTGTCACGAATCAGCTCAGCCAACTGATCCTGAGCGTCCCCTGCCTGATTTAGCCCCTTTTGCACTTTCCGGCCGGCATCAGCGACGGCCCCTTCTGCTTGGTCACTCACTGGTTCAAACCTCCCAAGGCGTTACCGGTCGGCCGGCGTCAACGCTAACCCAAATGCAATTGGCAAAGTTCGGCGGACAAAGAACACGACTTCGTTGACCGCGGCCTGCACCTAAGCGAAAGACGACAAAACCGCTCGCAAGACTGCTGCCACCGCGCAAAGATTATCCCCGGGACAGCGGCGAACAAGCTGCGGCGGCCGCCCGGGCCAACACTATCATCCGCCGCGCCGCCACACCCGCACCCGCGACGTCACCCGCCAGGTGCCGCAGCAGCGGATGAGCAATAATGGCATGTGTCGCCGCGTTCACGGCCATTTCGGAGGCCGCGACCGTCGCCGCCGCCATAGCGGTTTTCTGCAGCAAGGCCAGCGTCCCCAGAACCCCTGGCCGCATCCCATGCAGGGCCGCCACCTGCCGAATGAGCCGGACGCCGCGCCAGCCGACAGTCAGTGCGTCGAGCGCCGGCGAAGGCGTCGCCGCGATGATCGCGACGCTCTGAATAGCGGCAGTCCGCCCGAGAACATCTGTCCCGTCCCGCAGCGTCTGGGCGGGTCCGGAGCGCAACAGCGCAAGCACGGCCTCCGGACTATCCGCCGCAGCCAAAGCCGGCAACATCGCCTCGTGCTGGGGCAGGGCTTCCATCCAACGCTGTGCCGCTTTCGCCACGCGCTCGGCCTCGCCACTGGCCAGGTCTGCCTGGAGTTGATCAACCCGGCGCAGCGCCGCCAGGCCCCGCAATTCGCGCCCCATGCTCACGCCGATCAGGCTGAGCCCGCCCAGCATACCCACCAGACCAACCCAACCCAGGACACTGCCACGGTCAAACAACGCACTCACCAGCCAGGCAGTCCAGAGCACAGGAATGCCAAGGCCGAGGATGACCCCCCCAGCCAGCGCCGGCGACCGCAGCCAGCGAACCGGCTCGGCGGCCGGCAATACCATCGGAACCGCCTCCAACCTGGGCGCTACCTCAGGTTCAAGCAAAAGGAACGGCTCAGGTGCGGTATCCATCACAGCAGGTCCCTCAACAGAAACGCGATCAAACCATCCACGCCCACTTGCGGTATGCCGCCGCGGCCCGCCTCCGGCAGGCGCATCGGCTCAAACTCGGGCAAGGCCAGGAAGCGGTGTTGCCAGAAGCTATCATCAGGCACGCCGTCCGGAACTTCGCCAGGGTAAAAGCGCGCAGGACGGGGCTCGCCGATCATGCGCCCTCGGACAGCCGAAA
This sequence comes from uncultured Alphaproteobacteria bacterium, assembly GCA_963772355.1. Taxonomy (GTDB): domain Bacteria; phylum Pseudomonadota; class Alphaproteobacteria; order Acetobacterales; family Acetobacteraceae; genus Rhodopila. The sequence continues at coordinate 579,303 of CAVYXX010000009.1, forward strand.
CCGGACGGCCAGCCAGCGTCTCAACGATATCCTCGGTACAACGCACCGATGCAATCGCAAAGGCCGCGGACGTCGCACCACCCTCCGGCACGTGCGTGACGCGCCGCATCAGCGCGGCGAGATTGGCCCGCTGGCGAGTAGCAATGTGGTCGGCTTTTGTCGCAACAAAGGCCACGCGCCCGATTGACCTCGGCGGCGTCTCTAATCGCGCAAAGGCGGTCAACCACTCGGTCCAGGACTGATCCCAGCGCAACGCGTCGGAAGCGGCAGCAAGCGCCAATTGCATGTCAGCGAATGCGGCCGAACCCTGGTTCAAAGCCGAAAGCAGATCGGCCAGAACCACGAGCCCATCGAGATCGCCAAATAGGGGCGACATGAGGTCGCGCCGGACGGCATCCACATACGCATCGAACCGGGTCTCCATGAGGCGCGACAGCGGGCCACGTCCCGCGAACGGAAAGAATTGCGTCCAAGGTGGAGCGGCACCCGGAGAAGGCATCAGGAAGCGGCCCGGCTGCAAATAAGCCAACCCGGCCTCATCGCGCATTCGCTGCAGGACGCCGGTGTATAGCCGGTGGCCAGTCAGTGTCAGTGCCTCATCCGCCCCCACCCCAGCCGGCAGGCCTCGCACGAAGCCCAGAAACGGACGCGCTATCTCGGCGGCCTCAAGTGCCTCCAAGCGGCGCAGCGTTGCCTCGGACCACTCTCCAAAATTTTGACCGAGCAGCGGTAGGTCGAGCAGCCACTCCCCCGGATAGTCCAGGAATTCTAGCCGCCGGCGCACAGGTCCGAGCGTCGCCAGGAGCCCCTCCCTTGGCACATCGACGTCCAGCGCAAGCAGCGACACCGCCGTTGTCCTGGCTGGCCACCGTGGCGGATCAGCGGCGAGCGCAGCGACATGAGATGCCACATCGAACCGCGGGATGCTGGACGCTGCGGCCGGGGCGATGGATACTTGCAGCCTCCGGCCCTCCAGCCGCTCAGATATCGCGGGCAGCGCCGGCCGCCCGGATGACACGGCCAGCAAATTAGCCGCAAGCGAGGTGAGCAAAGCGGTTTTACCCGCGCGCGCCAGACCGGTGATGCCGATTCGGATGGTGCTGCGAAGCTGCAACACGTCGGCAGCCAAGCGGCTGGCGCTCAAGACCGAGACTACCACTCGGTCAAACCACGGCTCGGCAACCAGGCGACTGGCTGCCGATGATCATTGTCATAGCGATGTTGTCCAACTTCGAATCTACAGGTCCCTCGGCCGCAGGCCAATCGATCACAGTCCGATCATCTGATACTTGGCGTCATCAAACCAAGTCAGCAGGGCGCTTTAAGAAGCGAGCGGTTCACGATTGCATCCGGAGCGACAACCAGACGAACGCGATGGTCAAGGTGCGATCGGTGGCCTCGGATCGATCTCCGCTACCCAAACCGCCCGGCCAAGTCGCTACCGCGCGGCAGTCCGGAACCCCGCACGCCCCCCAGCCTCGAACAGTGATCCCACCGCTCGGGCCTTCGCGCCCCGGCCCACCAGCACTAGGCCGTCGCTCTCCTGGACCACGAGCAACTCCTCAGGCCGGATAATCGCCTCGCCGCCTCGCCGGTTGATCTGGACGATGAAGAAGGCGCCGTCGGACTGCTGCTCGATAGCCTCGATGGTCATGCCGATCGCCGGACTTTTGGGAGCCGCCACCACGACCTCAATGTCCAGCCCCAGCGATTGCAGCACTTTCTCGAAATCCTTCATCTGGTCCAATTCATGGATGAAGCGCGCGGTTTTCTCATACAAAATCATCTCGGCGATCCGCTCCGCGCCTATATGGGCCGGCAGCACCACCGTGTTCGCCCCAGCCTGCAACAGCTTCTTCTCCGTGCTGGGCAATTCGCCCCGCGCGATGATTTGCAGGGCCGGGTTGAGGCTGCGCCCGCTCAACGTAATGAACACGTTGGCCGCATCGTTCGACAGCACGGTAGCCAAAGTGTGCGCATGTTCGATCCCGGCAGCCCGCAACGCGCTCTCATCTGTCGCATCTGCCTGTAGGCACAGATACCCCAGGCTCCGGGCCAAGGCGACCGCCGGCTCCAGTTGCTCCAGGATCACGAAGTCGGCGCCACCGTCGCGTAACCCCTGCGCCAGCATCGCGCCGATCCTCCCGAAGCCGCAAATGACGACATGGTCTCGCAAGCGATCGATCTGATTGCTCATGCGCTTGATCCCAAAGATCTGGTTGATCTGATTGAGGGTGATGAACTGCACCAGCGCACCGGTCAGGTAAATCATGCCGGTACAGCCCAGGACGATGGTGGTGATCGTGATGCCGCGCAGTAGCGGGGTTTCGATCGGGCGAACCTCGTCGTAGCCGACGGTGTAGACCGTCAAAACCACCATGTAGAAGGCATCGCCAAATGACCAGCCGGCTTCCACATAGGCGCCAACGGCGATCGTCATCACCACCAGCATGTAAAACACGCCGAATATCAGGTTGCGCAGCGGCGACCCGAACAGTCGGTCAGATACATGCGCGACAGAGCGGCGCGTGTGAGCGAGAACGGCCGGTTGATTGATTTGCCTGATCTCAACGCCCCTGGGATCGATTGCGCGGATGTGGAATTAGCACATGGAAACCCCGCATCGAACAACTGCGAATGGCGCCGCTCGGGGATCCCGCCTAAAGACGCTCGGATGGAATGGGACGCCCCCGCCATCATCCTGGACGTCCGCCCCTACGGTGAGGGCGATGCCATCACCACCGTCATGACCGAGGCGCACGGCGTGCACCGTGGCCTGGCGAAGGGCGGCGCCTCCCGCGGCAAGTCCGGCACTTGGCAGGTCGGCAACATGGCTCAAGTTCAGTGGACCGCGCGCTTGCCCGATCAGCTCGGCACCTTCTCGGGCGAGCTGATCCACGCCGGCGCGGCCCACGCGATGCAGGCCGCGCTGCCGCTTGCCATGCTGACCGCGATCTGCGCCGTTGCCGAGGGCGCTCTGCCGGAACGCGAGCCGCAGCCCCGTATCTTCGCCGGCATGCTCAACCTCATCCCCCGCCTCCCGCTCGGTGAACCGCAACTCACCGACCTGATCCAGTGGGAACTTACCGTTTTGGCCGACCTCGGCTACGGCCTGGATCTCTCTGCCTGCGCCGCCACCGGGCGAACCGACGGCCTGGCCTACGTCTCGCCAAAGAGCGGCCGAGCTGTGACGCGGGAGGGGGCAGGGGACTGGGCACCCCGCCTGCTGCCGCTGCCCGCCTTCCTGACCACTGCTACGCCCCCGGATGCGACCGCATGGCGAGATGGATTACGCTTGACCGGGCATTTCCTGGCGCGCGATGCATTTGGACATCAGCATCGTCCTCTGCCACAGGCTCGTGCGATGCTGTACGACCGAGTCGCTGCCACGGCTCAAAAATAGGACGACGTGACCAGAAATGCCGGATGATCTGATCGGCCTTATCCAGGAAACCCACCTCAAGGACGCGCTGTCCGAGCGCTACCTCGCCTACGCGCTCTCCACCATTGTGTCCCGCTCGCTGCCGGACGTGCGCGACGGCCTGAAGCCGGTGCACCGCCGCCTGATCTACGCAATGCACCAATTGCGGCTCGACCCCACCGCCGGCTTCAAGAAATGTGCCCGGGTCGTGGGCGACGTGATGGGCAAATACCATCCTCACGGCGACGCCTCGATCTATGACGCCATGGTGCGCATGGCGCAGGATTTCGCCGCCCGCTACCCGCTGGTCGAGGGCCAGGGCAACTTCGGCAATATCGACGGCGATAACCCCGCCGCCATGCGGTACACCGAGGCCCGCCTGACCCTGGTCGCTCAAGCGATGCTGGCCGGCATCGATGAGGACGCCGTCGATTTCCGCCCGACCTACGACGGGGAAGAGTCCGAACCCATCGTGCTGCCGGGCGCTTTTCCGAACCTGCTGGCGAACGGCGCGGCGGGCATCGCGGTGGGCATGGCGACCTCGATCCCGCCGCACAACGCCGGCGAAATCTGCGCCGCCGCGATCCACCTGATCCAGCATCCGCAGGCGACCACTGCCGACCTGCTGCAACACATGCCCGGACCGGACTTCCCCACCGGTGGCGTGTTGGTGGAGGACGCGTCGGCAATCCAAACCGCTTACGAAACCGGCCGCGGCGGCTTCCGGCTGCGCGCCAAATGGGAGGTCGAAAAGGGCAAGCACGGCACCTGGTCGATCGTCGTCACCGAAATCCCCTACCAAGTTCAAAAATCCAGGCTGATCGAGCAGGTCGCTCAGCTCATGGAGGACAAGAAACTTCCCCTCCTTGGCGACATTCGCGACGAGAGCAGCGACACGATCCGTCTTGTGTTGGAACCTAAGACCCGCGGCGCGGAACCCGAAGTGCTGATGGAAACGGTCTTCCGAGCGACAGCCCTGGAAACGCGGTTCCCGCTCAACATGAATGTCCTCGACGCGACCCGCACCCCCCGGGTGATGCCGCTGCAGGAGGTGCTGCGCTGTTGGCTGGATCACCGCCACGAGGTCCTGGTCCGCCGGTCCAATCACCGCCTTTCCGCGATCGAGCGCCGGCTGGAGATCCTCGAGGGCTATCTGCTGGTCTATCTCAACCTCGACGAGGTCATCCGTATCATCCGCGAGGAAGAACAGCCCAAGCCGCGCCTGATCGAGCGGTTCGCCCTGACCGACGTGCAGGCCGAGGCGATCCTGAACATGCGCCTGCGCAGCCTGCGCAAGCTGGAAGAGCTGGAGATCCGCAAGGAGCACAAATCCTTGTCCAAGGAACTCAAGGATCTGCGCACCCTGTTGACGAGCGATAAACTGCGCTGGGCGCGGATTACCGAGGAACTCGAAGACACTCGCAAGAAGTTTGGGTCCGGCGCCCTGGGCGACCGGCGTACTGAACTAGGCGTGGCGCCCGCGGTGGTGGACGTGAACACGGATGCTTTCGTGGAACGCGAAGCGATCACGGTGATTTTGTCGGAGAAGGGATGGATCAGGGCGATCAAGGGCGCGGTCGCGGAGGCGTCAGATCTTAAATTCAAAGAAGGTGACAAGCTGCGGCTGCTGCTGCCCTGTCAGACCACGGACCGGCTGACGTTGCTGGCAACCAACGGCAAGGCCTTTACGCTGAAGGCCGCCGACCTGCCGCGCGGTCGCGGCGACGGCCAGCCGGTGCGCCTGCTGGCGGAACTGACGAATGAGGACGAAATCGTCGCCCTGTTCGTCGCGAGCGAGAGAATGAAATATCTGATCGCCTCCAACACCGGCCGCGGCTTCATCGTCCCGGCCACCGAGCTGTCGGCGGAGAAGCGAACCGGCAAGCAGGTGCTGAACCTGAAGCCGAACGAGGAGGCCTCACTGTGTGTGCCAGCGGATGGTGATCATGTCGCCATCATCGGCGAGAACCGGCGTCTGCTGGTATTCCCGCTGGACCAGATTCCGGAGATGGCGCGCGGGTCCGGCGTCATCCTGCAACGCTACAAGGACGGCGGCCTCTCCGATGCGAAGGTTTTCCCCCTAGCCGAAGGCCTCACGTGGAAGCTGGGCGACCGCATTCGCACCGAGACCGATCTTCGCCCCTGGCTGGCGGAACGGGGTACATCGGGCCGCCTGCCGCCGAACGGGTTTCCGAAACTACCGAAGTTCGGGGCTAGCTGACGGTCCGGGCGCCTCTGTCCCGCTCAGCAGCGACATGGCACAGTCGTTCACATGTTTGACTCAATCAACACGTGGCTGGCTTGTTGTCCTGACCCCGCCTCAGACCCCATCCAGGGTATGCGGGAAGCGGGCCTTCTCGACCCCGCGCCTGACTACGCGACCATCGCACGCCTCAAGGCGGCACTGGTGGAGCGCACCGGCCTGCTCGGAATCGCCAGCGTCTGGGGTGGCCGGCAACTCGTCTACCGCCACTTCGTCTCCTTCGGCACAGAAGCCCAACGGCTGGAATGGGCCAGCCGCGCGTTGTCCGTGGCGATCTCCGAACCCAAGGTCGGCGCGCATCCCAAGCTGCTGAATACGCGCGCCGAACCGGTCGAGGGTGGCTTCCACATCAGCGGCCAGAAAGCCTGGGTCACCAACGGCCCGTCAGCCGACGCGATTATCGTCTTCGCTATCACCGCCGAAGACGACGGCCGCAAGCGCTACAGCGCCTTCATCGTGCCGCGCGAGACGCCAGGCCTGACAACCACGGACATGCCGGGATTCCACGCGCTGCGGCCCTCCCGGCATTGTCTGCTGACATTAGACGGCTGCTTCGTCCCAGAGTCCGCCATGCTCGGTCCGTCCGGCTCGGCCTACGAACGTATGGCTCTCCCGTTCCGCGACATCGAGGACGCCGTCGGCACCTTCGGCACCCTGGGCGCCCTACGCCACGCACTCAGCCTCTTTGCCGGCGCTGCGTTGGAGCAAACTGAGGACCTGGGAGCCATCGTGGCGCTGGTCGCGGTGTTCGCCGCGGGCGCCGAGGCGGTGGTCGGCTCCCGGGACGACGGACGCCTTCACATAAGCAACGCCGCGCTGGTCGGGTTGCGCGTGCTGGCGGCGGATATAGTCGGCCGCCTCAGGTCATTGGCCGAAAACGCGCCCATTACGAACATCCTCTCCGACCTCAACGCCACCCTGTCGATCGCCGGTGGGCCACGCCTGGCGCGGCAGACCCAACTCGGGGCGGACGCGATCCGTGCCGTGCGCAACCCATGACCACCCGCTGCCATTGGGCCGAAACCGCCGATGCCGTGATGCAGGTTTACCACGACAGCGAGTGGGGCGTGCCGCATCACGACGACGCAGCGCTGTTCGAACTTCTGACCTTGGAGGGCGCGCAAGCCGGCCTGTCGTGGCGCACCGTCCTGGTTCGGCGCGACGCCTACCGAAAGGCCTACCACGGCTTCGACATCGAACGCGTCGCCGCGATGTCCGACGCAGACCTGGAGGCGCTGCTGGCCAACTCGCCACTGATCCGCAACCGTCTGAAAATCTTCTCGACCCGCGATAATGCGCGCGCCGCACTCACGGCGATTGGCCAACATGGCAGCCTGGACCGCTATCTTTGGTCGTTCGTCAACCAAACCCCGATCCGCAACAAGTGGACCGAGCGCTCCCAGGTGCCGGCCACGACACCGGTTTCGGACGCAATGAGCAAGGCGCTGAAGAAAGCCGGCTTCCGTTTCGTCGGCTCCACTATCTGCTATGCGTTCATGCAGGCCACCGGCATGGTGGACGACCACATGGTAAACTGCTTCCGGCACACCCAAGAGTAATTCAATGCGCGGTACGATCATGGCCGCCTTCGCACCCGAGCGCGTCGTGACGAAAATCTAATACAGCGTTTCCGGGAAACCAAACATAGCTGGCGCACCCATCCGGTCTCAGCTTCCCGACCGAGGGGACCCGTGGGATAGGAGCTAATGGCTGGAGTTGGCCGGAAGGGGAAGGGCGGCTTTGGAGCGTCTCGCAGCGGGAAGCAGACCTACGTCGAGTGCTCTGATGGGCACCAACTCACGACCGTGGACATTCGGACCCAGTGTCCGCCACCCCGAATGGGTGCTGGAGCGAGGTCACAGCTCAACCTGACTTGCGCTGGGTACGCGCGCCGGGGAGTCCGCGCGGGTGACATGCAGTCCGGCGCCTTGCGTCAGCCAAGGTGGTTGCACCTTTCGCTGTCGCAGCCGACACTGGCTTCCAACATTATCTTGGAGCGCATAGTGGCGGGTGGCGCAAACACTAAAGGATAAAATGAGGGCCGTTTTGAAAGCGAAAACCAAGACAGTTAGCATGAGTTACTGTTGCGGACGCGAATGGCTGGGTGATCGTCGAAGGGGACGTCGTGGCCATATCCACGAAGCCTAAAGGTCCCGGCCGGCCGAAAAGTCCAACCAGCCTGTTTCGAGTCGTTGCCGAGAAAATACCTTACGAGTTCTTGGACGAGGTAAGAAAGGCAATGATAACTGCCAAGCTTTCCTCAAACGGCGTCTATATTGCTCATGACTCCATGGGTTACCCTCGGTACGTTGGCCGCGGCGCGATCTTCACGCGTCTGAAGCAACGTAAGACGGCACAGGTGCTTGAACTTTGCTATTTTTCGTTTTACGTCGTGGCCGACAAGAACCATGAGCGTGAGATCGAGACCATTATGATCCGAGCGGCAGGCCCGATCCTTGACTTCAACAGTCGGAAAGTTCGGACGGACGTCCAAGCCGGTGGCGTCAGGGACTTCGACCCGGGAACACATTACTATCAACGCCAATACAAGCGCGGCAGGAAAACCGGGTAGGGGATCGGGATCGGTCCCGCGAGACTATGGGGTCGCCGATCGCGTTGTTGCCGCCGAGCAAAAGCTAACCGCCGCGCAGTGCGGGATCAGTCACAGTGTGGCGTGAAGCGCAGATATGTCCAAAGCCGCAGCGCCGCCAGGTCTCTTCCGGTGCCATGGCCACACAATAAAATAAGTGAGTGTCCGGATTAGAGTCGCGTGCGCAAGCCCGTAAGGTCTCTGTTGGGAGCACCCCGGCCGCCACGGGAGCGGCTTGGCTTGGCCGGAAGCAGAATGATAGCTTCTGAGAGCCTAATGCCGATTAGCAGCCATTACAGTAGCCCCTGGGCTTGAAGGGCTTGATCTGGGTCCACCCCTAGCATCACCGCCTCAAACACTACACCCCTCCGAACTCGATTGATCCGATCGTTTGAGGCCTGCAGCGAAGCCTTTGCGTAGATGTTGACTGCTTGCGATCCTAACGATGGCTCGTCGCTGTCTACCCGCTCGAAAAATTGCTCGATGCGTTGCAAGGCGTCAAGGGGATCTGGAGCTGACTTCCCACATAGGGCGATGTCAACCTGAACCAAAGCCGTAAAAATGTCCGACCGCTTCCAGATGCGCGAATTCGGTGGAAATCCGCACTCATCGATATAACTGAAACAGCTTTCTAGTCGGTCGGAAACAGTGTCGCGTTCTGGAAAATGATCATTATAGTCCGCCAAGTACTGTTCGAACAAATCGTCTCGATTAAAATATCCTCCCATCACTACTGTCCGGTCAAAATCCGAATAAATTCAGTTGTTTCTCGTCTTGCAAGTTTTCGGATCTGGCGGCCTCACGAGAGAACGCAGTCTGGACCTCTATTTTTTCGAATACCGTCACCGAAAAGACCTGCAGCAATGTGTAGAGCGGCGCCTCCAGGTTGAGCCGTTTGCGCACGATCGCCACCAGCACATAGACCGAAACGGCGATCCAGATTTGCGTCTTCACGGCGTTTTCCGAAGTGCCGTAGAACCGCTTGATCCGCAGATGCTGTTTTATCCACTTGAAAAAGAGTTCCACCTGCCAGCGGCTTTTGTACAGATCGCAGATGGTCAATGCTGGCAACGCGGTCTGATTGGTCAGGAAGACCAGTGTCTTAGCCGTTTCGGCGTCGCGGAAGCGGATGCGCCGCAGATGCACCGGATAGTCCTGACGGGTACGAGGGCCGTCCAATGCGATGGTTTGATCGGCGATCACGCCGCTCGCTCGGTCGGTGGCGCGGAATAGATCCGATGCGCATGCAGATTGGACTTGGCGCGCGTCACGAAGAAGGCGCCCGCCTGATGCAGCGTGTGCAGGCGGGCGAAGTCGATGTATCCGCGATCCATCACATAGACCGCGCCGGGTTCGGGGATCAGCATGTCGAGCGCATGAACATCGTGCAGCTTGCCGTTCGAGATATGGGTAAAGCTGGGAATGTTGCCACGCAGATCGAGCAGCGTATGCATCTTCACCGCGGATTTGGTGGAGCGGAAATGAGCCCAGGGGAACACCGACATGCACAAATCGATGGTGGTGGAATCCAGCGCGTAGACGCTGTTGGTCAGCTCTGCTCCCAGGCTTTCGCTGGCGTAGAGACATCTGGCCTGAGCGATGAGTCGTTGGGCGAACTCGGCATAGATGCGCCAATCGCGCAACTCGTTGGCATCCGCGAGGGTGGAGCGACGGACCGGTTCGCGAAGCCCCATGTGGTAGAGCTTTGACGCTTGCGCCGACAGGCAGGCCTCGATGTCGCGCGCGATAGGTCAGTTGGGCGAACGCCATGATCTGATATTGCGCGGCGCAGGACAGCTTGCGCACGGCGCGGTTGCCGCCGTAGCGCGCGACAATCCGGTCGAAGCTGCTCCAAGGCAGAAAATCCATGAGCTGCGCGAAAAGCGTCCTGCCGGTGTTCATGACCAAGCCCTCCCCGCGAGATCGTCGGGAAGAGCCACCGGACATTCAAATCCGCCCCAGCAACGAACTGTCGGAAAGCTTTATGCATCAATGGATTCCACGGAAATGTCATTCACCGAACCGGACAGTAGTGATCTCTGGAAAAGGATAACCGCGAAGAATTGTATCAATAAATCAAATCTTGTCTTCGGATGTCCACACTAGTCGTCGCTGAAATTCCGGCCGCGGGACGAGCTTCCCTTCTTTCAGTTGGGTGATGATTCGCTTGATTTTTAGGCTCGTCGGCGAAGTCTTCATTGAGCCATCTCCGCTTGCTGAGCGGCGAGCACGCCACGTTGCTGGTAGATTTTGAGAAAATATCTTGACTGATATAGGGCACATCTCAGGCGTTTATACCTGAATGGTTCCATACGGCTGACTTTCTGCACCATGGTCTTCCAATCATTGCAGCGTTGCGGGGCTGCAGGTGGAAATTTGTCAGGCCGAATCCACCCATGGAGCATGTATGGTGCCAGATCACTTCGCCACGTGAAGACAACTTGCTTTGCTCCGAAGCGTGCCAAGTCTACCCATATCCGATAGTAAAGCATCGGGCTTATCACTGCTACGTCTATGTCGGATTCGCCAGGCGTATAGCCACGATATGCTGGTTTCCGGTCCAAACCATTACGAGTTGGCTTCTCGAGAAATGCGAAGCCGAGCTTCGCCGAGCCAACAACGATCGTTGAAAGGAGATGATCCTCTTCCAGGCCGAACGCGACTCGCGCCTGCGTTTCCAGAAGGCCCAGGGCGTCTCTAGCCTGTCTTATTCAGCGCATAGCAGCGATTCGCAAACCGCAATTGTACAACGCATAGATCCGGTGTCACGACCGCCCCGTCCACTGGATCGCCGCGAGTTTCGCTATGTCCGCACCGTTTGGCCCCAAAAACCCGCCGCCGTTCGGCTTTCCCGCCATTGAACGGAAGAAGGTGGTGGCGGCGTTCGACGGCGGACGCATCACCTCCGACGGAGGCGTGCTGTTGCTCGGCGCGGTGGAGCGACAACTCGGTATCGCCGATACGCTTGCGCCGTTGATCTCAGACCCGCGCAACCCACTCTATGTGACGCACAGCGTCACCGACATTCTGCGGGCACGGATACTGGCGATCGCCTGCGGCTACGAAGATGGCGACGACCTGGATTTTCTGCGCACTGACCCCGGGTTCAAAGTGGCCTGTGGTCGCCTGCCGGACAGTGGCGATGATCTATGTTCACAACCGACGGTGTCGCGCTGGGAGAACGCACCCAGCCTGCGCGAGGTGATGCGCATGACATACGCCATGATCGACCTGTATTGCTGCAGCTATGACCGTCCGCCGGCCGCTGTCACCTTCGACATCGACGACACCTGCGACGTTGTGCACGGCAATCAGCAACTGGCGTTGTTTCATGCTCATTACGATGAGCGATGCTTTCTGCCGATCCACGTCTATGACGCCGCCAACGCCCGTCCGGTGGTGGTTTTGTTGCGCCCAGGCAAGACGCCGAGCGGCGAGGAGATCCGCGGCCATGTGCGGCGCATGGTGCGGCGTATCCGCCGCCACTGGCCGCACACGCGCATCACCATTCGTGGCGATTGTCATTACGGTCGCCGTGAGGTGATGACGTGGTGCGAGGCCAACGGCCTGCGCTACGTCTTCGGTCTGTCCAGTGGCAACGCCGAAAGGTCTCGACATCCGCTACGTCGTGACCAACCTAGTCGGCGGCAATGCGGAATGGTTCTACGAGACACTGTACTGCGCGCGCGGCCAGATGGAGAATTTCATCAAGCTGCACAAGACGCAGCTTGCCTCCGATCGCACCAGTTGCCGCTCACCACTGGCCAATCAAGTCCGCTTGGTGTTGCACACTGGCGCCTACTGGCTGCTGCTGAAAGTCCGTGGCAGTATCTCCAAGCTGCAGCCACTCGCCACCGCAGAATTCAAAACCCTGCAGATGCGCCTGATCAAAATCGCCGCACGGATCAGTGAAACCGCGACGCGGGTGCGCATTGCCTTCGCGGCAGCTTGCCCGGAAGCCGAACTGTTCGGTGGCTTGGTGCGGAGCTTCCAACCCGCCGGACCATGACCCGGGGGGCGTGTGCCCCTGCAAGCGCAACGTTCGAAAACCCCAACGCCTGGCATTTCCGTTTTGAATTCGTGCTGAAACCAGTGCGTAGGACAACTTTGCCCTACGCACTTTTGGCGTGATCCCGGTAAATTCGTTGAATAAGTCAGGCTAGTGGTGAAAGGTCCAGGGTCATCAGAGAGAATGTAAGTTTCAACAATATCTTCAGCGGTTTTTGTGCGGAGCATTTCCCGAAACTCGTTTGGTGTCATGGGGTGTGTATCACAATTCAGGGGTGTGTGATCATACGGGATTTGCCACGAAAATGAACGTGCTTTTCGCCCTGCCGGGAATTGGAGTGAGCCTCATACTCCTCCGCCTGGCACCAAACTAAAGATATGCGCGCAGCGCATTTTGATTTCATACTCTGACCAGCCACTTTCATCAGCCCACCGATCACGATCGCAAATTCCGACATCTGCTTCCAGAAATCGGCATTGGCCGATTGAATGACCGGATTGGGCGCGAATAAGACAGCGATACACACCTCACTAGGTCCGATCCCCCTTCCGTATCCTCGCTCTTGAGCGGTTGGTTTCATGGAAACGGTGTATAGTTGGCTCGCGTCAGCGCGCAAAAGCGCTACCGGCCGCATGAATTGTCGTCCCCCGTCATTGCTCGTGCCGGAGCGACGCGGCAAACTTGGCCCGCACAGTCGCTCGATCATACGGTTACTTCATCGCCGCAGACCCTCGCGACCAAGTGGGAAGGATCGGCACCCAATGGACACCAAACTCTGCCGCATGCTGGGGATCGAATTCCCCCTGTTCGCCTTCAGCCACTCCGCGACGTGGTGGCCGCGGTCAGCCGAGCCGGAGGTTTCGGTGTCTTTGGCGCCGCCAGCTATACGCCGGAGCAGATCGAAACCGAGCTGTCCTGGATCGACGCTCACATCGACGGCAAACCCTACGGCGTAGATCTGCTGATCCCCGAAAACCTCTCGATCCGCACTAAGTCCGGGGCCACATAGGTGGCCTCGCCGCTCAAATCCCCCAAGGCCACCGCGCCTTCGTCCACGACCTGCTACGGCGGCACGACGTCGATCCGACCCATGGCGAGCACGCCAGGGAAGACCCCAACCGGCCGGTGCCCTATCAGTTCGACGCCGGCGAGAAGACCATGGACGTCGCATTCCGCCACCCCATCCGGCTGATCGCCAACGCGTTGGGGGTGCCACCTGCTTCGATGCTGGAACGCGCCCGCCACTTCAATGTGCCCTGTGCCGCCCTGGTGGGCGCCCGCGAGCACGCTATGCGCCAGGTGGCGGCCGGCGTCGACATCATCGTAGCGCAAGGCACCGAGGCCGGCGGCCATTGCGGCGAAGTCTCAACGATGGTCCTGATCCCCGAAGTCCTGCGCGCCGTCGAAGGCAAAGTGCCCGTTCTCGCGGCCGGCGGCATCATGACCGGCAGGCAGATGGCTGGCTGCATGGCGATGGGTGCGGCCGGCGTCTGGACCGGATCAGTATGGCTGGCCACGACGGAAAGCGAGACCTCGCCGGTGTTTCGCGAGAAGATGGTTACCGCCCGGTCCCGCGATACCGTCCGTTCCCGCGGGCGCACCGGCAAGCCCGCCCGCCAACTCCGTTCGGCATGGACGGATGCCTGGGAGGGCGCCGACAGCCCCGGCACCTTGCCGATGCCCCTGCAAGGTCTCATCAGCGAGCCCGCGATGGCCCGAGTCAACCGCGCGGCCGAGGCCGGCAATGCGAAGGCCTGCGAACTGGTCACCTACTTTGTCGGCCAGGGCGTCGGGCTGGTGGACAGCATTCCAAGCTGCCGCCAGGTCGTCGCCGATTTCATGAACGAATTCGCCGAGGCCTTGGACGACATGCGTCACCTATCTGAAGGAGACTGAAGTGGCGAAAAAACTGACCGACGCCGACCGCGCCAACCTGGGCACAACGTTGCCCGGGTGGGCACCCGCGCTCGACCGCGACGCGATCCGCCGCGACTTCAAGTTCGCGGATTTCAACGAAGCCTGGGGCTTCATGACCCGGGTCGCGCTGCTGGCCGAGAAACTCGATCATCACCCGGACTGGTCAAACGTCTGGAACACGGTCCGGATCGAACTAACTACGCACGACGCCGGCGGCCTATCCGACAACGACGTGAAGCTGGCGCAGGCGATCAATAAAATCGCGGGCTAGTGGACGGCATCGGCTTCCCGGAACGCACCTTCCTGGTGCGCCGAGCTGCGGCTCGGTTGTGCTTGCGGCTAGGATGGGCGCCGTTGCACGAGGTGCGCCTGGCGAATGGACGCCGGGCGGATATCCTGGCGCTGCAGCCCGGCAGCCTGTTTGTCTGCATCGAGGTGAAGTCGGGCCTGCGCGATTACCTGGCGGACGCCAAGTGGACCGAGTATCAGCCGTTCTGCGACCAGTTCTTCTTTGCCGTCGACCATGACTTCCCCAGCGAAATACTCCCGCCGGAGACTGGCCTTATCGTCTGCGCCGGGCGGGAAGCGGAGATCCTGCGCGAACCGCTGTGCATCCGCTTGCCGCCGCCCCGCCGCAAGGCGCTGCTGGAGCGCTTCGCCTGGTTGGCCGCCGGTCGGCTGGCGGCGCTGGAGGACCCTGTAGGCGTCGCCGACCTGACGCTGGGGTTGAACGAAGATTGAACCAGCGCCAGTCTTATCTTCTCCGAAATGACCTTGCTGGTCGGGTCAGCAATCACAGTGGCCACGCCTCACTGAAGTCGGCTGGGCCCCACGGGAATTTGCCGCGTCGCCGACGTAACGACCGGAGGTGCCTTCTGAGGAAGGTAGGCGTCTGTCCAGCCCGAAC
This sequence comes from uncultured Alphaproteobacteria bacterium, assembly GCA_963772355.1. Lineage (GTDB taxonomy): Bacteria > Pseudomonadota > Alphaproteobacteria > Acetobacterales > Acetobacteraceae > Rhodopila. The sequence goes on from CAVYXX010000009.1 coordinate 594,410, forward strand.
TCCATCGGTTGCGCATCGCTGGGTTTGACCTCGGTTCGTCCGCCTTTGCGTTGCACGATCGTGATCGCGATTGCGACGCGAACCACCTGGCAATCCACCGGTCCGTCCGCCACTTCGCCCGACCGGCGCTGCGCCAACCTCATTAGATCGGCTTCCGACCGGCACAGCACCGCACCGGGATCGAGCCGCGGCCATGCCAGCGGCTGCGCCTTGACTTCGGGTAGCCCCGGCTTGGGTTTCTTGACCCTGGGCACGCCGCCACCGAACAAATCATTGCTGTCAAACGACTGTGCGCTGGCCGGCGCGGCAAACGCGCTCAGATATGCCACGATCATCAGCATACTTCGCATTGTCACCATCGAATCGCGTCCCACCGGTTCTAATCGCGCCGTCTATGCGTCCAACGGGAGCCAGGAACAAGCTGCACATGATGGCGGCTTGTTTCACCAATTAGGCACTGAGATGAACAGCGTCGCAACGCACGGCCGTCAACGAAACGCGTAGGCATCCATCCGCAAGCTCGAATACATCGCCGACGTGTGCAGCCGCTCGGCAGCTTGCGTCGCTCCCCCAGCGCCGAGCGCCACGAACAACGGAAGCAGATGCTCGTCGGTCGGATGCTGCTGCACCGCGAAGGGCGCGCGATCCCGATAATGCACCAGATCGTCCATCCGCTGCTCCGCTATCGCGGTATCGAACCAATCGGCGAAAGCCACCACGTCCGGCGGCTGCGGTGCCTCCGTCCCGTCACGGCGCAACCGCGCCAGGTTATGCGTGAACGATCCGGACCCGATGATCAGCACATCCTCCTCACGCAACGCCGCCAAAGCGCGGCCCAGTCGCACATGATGGGCCGGATCGAGTTGAGATTGGATCCCAACCTGCAAGACCGGGATATCCGCCGCCGGATACATCAACGACAACGGCACCCAAGTCCCATGGTCCAGCCCCCGCTCCGGATCGATAGTGCTCTGTAAACCGGCATCCGTCACCGTCGCGGCGGCTTTCTCCGCCAACGCTGGCGCTCCCGGCGGTTCATACCGTATCGCGCATAGCGCCGGCGGAAATCCAAAGAAATCATGGATCGTCGTGTTGCGCGCAACGCTGTTGAACGCCGGCACCGCCGTCTCCCAATGCGCCGACGCCACCAGTATGGCGCTCGGATCGCCAAGCTCGCGCCCCAGACCGCGCAGGAAATCTCGCGCCGGCGAGTCGGTCAGCGCCAACATTGGCGATCCGTGGCTCAGGAAAAGGGCAGGGAACACAGCGGCGCTCCTTGGTCGAGGCGGATTAGCGGAAACCGGGCAGCGGCGGGCAAGTCCGCGCTGCGATCGCCAGCGCTTTAAACAGATGCCCCATCGCCGCCGGTTCCACCAGTCGCCGTGCTGCCTCGGTCACCGCCGCCGCTCGATCCGGCTGCTGCTTCGCCAGGCGCTCAACGCGTTGGAACAAGCCCAGCGCTGTCAGGAAAGACCCTTGCGGCTCCGGTCCCTGCACGCGAGCGCCGAGCGCTCGGGCGACCCCTGCGAGATCGGCGAAATCCACATGCGCGGTCAAATCAGCGGACCCGGCGACGGCGAGCGGGTTGACCGGCCGCTTGTCCGCCAGTGCCTGCAGGCTGTCCCCAGCAGCACTCTGAGCCGGCCCGTAATCGACCAACAGGGCCGCACCGGAATCGCGGCACAGGCGAACCGTCACCTCGCTGACAAAGGCGCGTGCCGCTTCGTTGAGTTCGACGATGTCGCCCTCCGCGGCAGCGCGGCCGGGTGGGACTTCGGCCGGGTCCGCCGCCCGTTCGGCCCATTGGCCGCCGGAAACGAAGCGCTCCGTCCAGCCACTCCCCCGGCGCACAAACTGGCGGACCGGCAGCGCATCCAGAAACTCATTGGCGACCAGAACCATCGGCGCGGAGGGAACGGCGGCCAGATCATCGTGCCATGTCGCGTCCGGAACCCGGGCCGCCTGCGCCGCTCGCAAACGCGAGGAAGTTTCGATCAGATGCACCCGCAGCGCCCCGGCAAAACCAGGCGCAGCCAAGCGAATCGCCCGCAACGCATCAGCCATCAGCGTGCCACGTCCAGGCCCCGCCTCGACCAACAAGATCGGGTCGGGGCTGCCTAGCAACTCCCAGGAGACAGCCGCCCACAGGCCGATGATCTCACCGAACACCTGGCTGATCTCAGGCGAAGTGGTGAAGTCGGCGAATGGATCATGAGTGCCGTAGTAGATCGCGTTGGCGCGCGCCATGAAGTGGTCCAGCCGTTCCGGGAGCGAGGTCATGCGCTCGGGGGAACTGCCACGCCTCCGGTCGCCATCGCCGGCCGTGCCCGTGCGATCAACCAGACGCCGGCGATGAACATCGGCACCGATAGGATCTGTCCCATCGTGGTGCCAAACGCCAGAAACCCGAGGAACGCATCCGGCTCGCGGAAATACTCGCCGATGATCCGCGCGACGGCATAGCCGCACAGAAACACCCCGGTCAGCAGTCCAAATCGCTCGCGCAACTCCTCTCGTCGCGAGAGCACAAGCATCACGACCAGCAGAATAAGCCCTTCCATCAGCGCCTCGTACAACTGGCTCGGATGCCGGGCGACGCAGACGTCCGGAAAGTTGGGGCAATCTGTCGCGCGCGGAAATTCCATGGCCCAGGGCAGCCAGCTCGGCGCCGGACGTCCCCACAGCTCGCCGTTGATAAAGTTCGCCACTCGCCCCAGGCCGAGGCCAAGCGGCGCCACGATGGCAATTCGGTCAGCAAACCCTAACAACGGGATGCCGTTGCGGCGGCAATAGATGATGATGGCGACGGCGACACCCAGCATGCCGCCATGGAAGCTCATGCCGCCTTCCCAAACCGCCAGGATCATAAGCGGATGAGCCAGATAAACCCCTAGCTGGTAGAACAGCACGTAGCCAAGCCGCCCCCCCAGGACGACGCCCAGGGTCGCCCAAGTGAGGAAATCGTCCACCTGCAATTGCGTGGCGACGGCTGGAGCCAGCCGGGCGAACCGCCGGACCAGACGCCAGCCGATCACCAAGCTGGTGATATAGGCGAGCGCATACCATCGGATCGCCAACGGGCCGATCTGGACCAGAACCGGGTCGAATTGCGGAAACAGCAGAACCGGAATCACACGAACAGATCCCGCCCGGATAGGTGATCTTGGACGTAGCGGCGGATCCCTTCCTCCAGCGGCGTAAATGGCCGAGCGTAACCCGCCGCCCGAAGCCGCTCCATGGGTGCCTGAGTGAACGACTGATACTGGCCCTGCAGATTCTCCGGCATGTCGACGAATTGCACCGCGCGCGCCTTGCCGGCGGCGTCCGATACGGCGTCCGCCAGGTCACGATAGGTTCGCGCAACCCCCGTTCCCAGGTTGAATAAACCGCTGACCGAAGGTGTCTCCATCAGCCATAGCAGGACATCCACCACGTCGCCGACCCAGACGAAGTCCCGAGCCTGTGCACCATCCGCGAGACCAGCCACATCGGACTTGAACAGCCGGGCAGGGCTCCCGGCCGCGACCTCATCGTGTTTGACCTTCACGACCGAGATCATCCCGCCCTTGTGATATTCGTTCGGGCCATACACGTTGAAGAACTTCAGCCCGGCCCACTGTGGCGGCTGCTCCCGCCGGGTCAGCAGGGTCCGGGCGACCAGCAGATCGAACGCATGTTTAGTCCACCCATACAGGTTCAGCGGCCGCAACCGCTCCAGCGCATGCACCGAAAACTCATCGTCGAAGCCGCCCGAACCGTCGCCGTACGTCGCCGCCGAGGATGCATACACCATCCGCACCTCGCGATCGGCGCACCATTCCCATAGGCGGCGGCTCAACTCGACATTGGTCGCCCAGGTGAGGTCGCCGTCCACCGCGGTCGTCTCACTCACCGCGCCGAGATGAAATACCATCTCCACTGCAGGCCCGTCGCTCAGGAATGTGTCCAGCTCATCGGGATGCACCACCCGGGTCGGCGGATGTTTCGCCAGATTGCGCCATTTGCCGCGGTTGCCCAACAAATCGGCGACCACGGTTTCGTGCCCGCGCCGAGCCAGCTCGGCATGCAAATTGGAGCCTATGAAGCCGGCTCCGCCAGTTATCAGGATCATGGAGACGCTATATACGAGGACAGAACACTGGCGAAAGCCGGTCGATGCTGCAGAAGGACATTCGCCATGAGCGAGCGACCGCGATTTTTCGATGACCTCGCCGGCGTTGCGGGCGGGGCCATCTCCGCCCTGGCCGGATTGCGGGAAGAAGCCGAGTCAATGATACGCGCCCGGACGGACGAACTGATCCAGCGGCTGGATCTGGTCCGGCGGGAGGAACTGGAGGCAGTTCATGAACTGGCCGCCAACGCCAGGGCCGGCCAGGAAGCGGCGGAGGCCAACGTGGCAGACTTGGAAACTCGGCTCAAAGCGCTCGAGGCCCGCGTGGCCGTGCTGGAAGCACCGGCCGCGGACGTCGTCGCACCGGAAGGATTGTAACACCGGCGCCCTTCGCCGGGGCTCGGCCGACCATTCGTATGGACCGGCGAAGTCAGCGCCTCTGCACACGCTAAGCGTGTGTAAGCTCACCTCAGACCGACATCGAAACGCGATCGGGCGGAACAACAACAACTTATCGAAAGAAGATGCACGAGTTCCCCGAAAATGATGCCGTGGCTCTTGCAGCCGGTCGCTACACGTGGATAGGCTTGCTCGTGGCCAACTCCGGACGACTCCGAAGCGTCTCGGTGCCGACACTGTCCGGGGGTGAAGGCCACGCTCGGCCTTCCTTTTGACGGGAGACCCCGCATGTCAGCATCGCTGACCACATCATTGGACAACGCAGCCAATCCCCTTGACACAATGGAGCAAATTGTAGCCGCGAACGAATGGGAATTTGACCGCCGTAGCGACTCGGAAATGGCGGCCGAGGCACCGGGCCACTGGTGCGATTACGCTCTGTTTTTTAATTGGTCGCACGAAATCAGCGTGATGCATTTCACCTGCGCGTTCGACCTGAAGGTGCCGGAAAAGCAACGCGCCGGCCTTTACGAATTGCTTGCCCTCGCCAACGAAAAGCTGTGGTTGGGACATTTCGGCCTCGAGAGCGATGACGGCATGCCGGTGTACCGACATGCGATTCTTCTGCGCGGGGCCGGCGGGGCGTCCGCCGAAAGCCTGGAGGACCTCGTGGATATCGCGCTGACCGAATGCGAGCGCTTTTTCCCCGCCTTCCAGTTCGTCCTATGGGGCGGCAAATCTCCGGCCGAGGCGCTAGCCGCCGCCATGCTGGACTGCGTGGGCGAGGCGTAGCACCGCCGCGACGATCCGGCGATCCCGTAACACAGGCAGGCCATGGAGCCCGGAGCGCCCCTGCGAACACGGCAACGGTGCACTCGGCCCCGCGGCATCATGAACGACAAAATGGAAGAAGACCGCGGCATGACGCGAACAAGCCTCCTCGCATGAGCGGGGGAACCCCATCGGGCGTGGGCGCTATTCCGCCGATCCTGCTGATCGGTTGTGGGCGAATGGGCAGCGCGATGTTGTCCGGCTGGCGCGAACAAGGGCTGGCCCCGTCCGTTACCGTCGATCCAGCGCACTCTGCCGGTGCGTTCGCGGGTCCGGACATGACCGTTGTGGCAAACCCGGCGGCAATCCCTGCCGGATTCGCCCCAGCCGCCGTCGTGCTCGCGGTCAAACCGCAGAACGCGGCGACAACGTTGCCCGCTTACGCCCGATTCGCGCCTAATAGCGTCTTTCTCTCGATCATGGCCGGGCGGACCATGGCCGGCGTCGGCTCCTCCATCGGCACTCCGGCAGCAATAATTCGGGCGATGCCCAACACCCCGGCGGCGGTTCGCCAGGGGGTCACCGTCGCGTGCCCTGGTCCTGGCGTCAGCGCCGAACAAAAAGCCCTGTGCGATCGCCTGCTGCAGGCCATCGGAAAGGTTGCCTGGGTTGAGGACGAAGCGCTGCTCGACCCCGTCACCGCTGTCTCCGGCAGCGGCCCGGCATACGTCTTCCTGCTCGCCGAACTGATGGAGCAGGCCGCCATCGAGCAAGGCATCCCCCCCGACCTGGCTCGCCTGCTGGCCAGGCAGACCGTCGCCGGCTCCGGCGTCCTGCTCGCGGCCAGCCCGGACGACGCATCCGCCCTCCGCGTCGCCGTCACTAGTCCCGGCGGCACGACGGCCGCGGCGCTGTCGGTGTTAATGAACCCCGACGCCTGGCCGATCGCGATGTCCCAGGCAATCGCCGCCGCGACCCGGCGCTCCCGCGAACTGGCAGGTTGATCCGATCACCCCTATCTGTATCCAATGAGCAACTCCGAATTCGACACCGCTTTGGTCACCGCAGCTTTCCACTTGGCCGGCGAGCAAGGATGGCGCCAGGTCAACGTTGTCGCCGCCGCACGCGAGGGCGGCCTTTCGCTGGTCGAGGCGCGCGAGCGTTTCCCCTCGCGAACCGCGATCATACTTCGGTTCGGCCGCCTCGCCGATCAGGCGGCACTGCTCGACGCCGCGACCGAGGGCAGCGTCCGGGACCGGTTGTTCGACCTCCTGATGCGGCGCTTCGACGTTATGCAGACGCATCGCGCCGGGGTAAAAGCGCTGCTGCGGTTTCTGCCCACGCACCCGCCGGTCGCGCTGCTTCTTGCCTGCGCGACCAAACACAGCATGCGGTGGATGCTGCAGACGGCCGGCGTCGGCGCGACGGGCCCGCGTGGCGAGATCCGTCTCCGCGGGTTGTTGGCGGTCTGGTTGTGGGGTGTGCGCGCCTGGGAGCGGGATGACTCGGAAGATTTGTCCGGCACGATGGCCGCCGTCGACGCCGCCTTGCAGCGCGCCGAACAGATCGCATCATGGCTGCACGGCCAAGGCAGCACCGCGCCTCCGCCCCCGCCGGTCTCGGAAGGGGCGGGGGAGTTGGATCCATCCTCGCCTCCCCTTGCCACGGAACCGCCGTCAACCGGGATCACCGGCGATCCGTCGCCGCCCGGGTCTCCGGCATGAGCATTCCAACACTCCAGGCGCGCATCGACGCCGCTATGGATCTCGCGGAACGAGCCGGTGAGATGGCGATGTCCATGCGTCCGCCGCCCGGATCGCCGCACGGCACAATGAAGGGCCCGCAGGATTGGGTGACCGAGGCAGACGGCGCGGTCGAGCTTTTTCTCTCCCAGGAACTCGCCGCCGCATTCCCCGCGGATGGCTTCCAGGGCGAGGAAGGCGGCATCTCCCGCGATGGGTCGCTGCGCTGGGTAGTCGATCCGATCGACGGAACCTCGAACTTTGCCCGTGGCGCCGCGCGGTTTTGCGTCTCGTTGGCCTGCCTGGAGGGCGATACTCCCTTGATCGGCATCCTCGTCGCGCCCGCGCTGCGTGAAACGATCTGGGCTTGGAATGGTGGCGGCGCCTGGCTCAACGGTGATCCGATTCGAGCCGCGGAAACCCGCGTAGCTGACCAGGCAATCATGGAGGTAGGCTGGTCCCGCCGGCGACCGAATGCAGACTATCTGCAAATCTGTGAGCGCGTCCTGGCAACAGGGGCCGCTCTTCGACACGGCGGCTCGGGTGCGCTGGGACTGGCCGATGTCGCGGTCGGGCGGTTGGACGGCTACGTGGAGTTGCACATCAACCTATGGGACGTGGCTGCTGCTTTGGTGATCCTGCGAGAGTCGGGCTCCAAGGTCAGCGATTTCATGAGCGGGGAGGGGGCGACGAAGGGTAACGCAATCGTCGCCTGTGCCCCCGGATTGGCCGAGGTTTGGGCTGACCTACCGGGGCTGCCGAACGCCGCATAATTCCATTGGGCCCGATATGAGGAGGTGCCGGCCGACCCATTCCTGATCTCGGCAAGAACGGCTCGCTGCCTTGCCAGGGTGACTTCGGCTGATCCCGGATAAGTTGATAGTTTCTCCGACATGAATGGACGCTTCGCTGTCACCTACCATGTCCGCGGCGCCGCGGCGGACATCGAGGCGCGCGCGCGGGCCATCGCCGTCGAGCAAAGTGTAGAAATGCCACTGGCCGCCATACAGGACGCGGCGATCCTGTCCGACATCGTGGGTGTTGTGGAAGATATCGACGACATAGGCGATGGCGTGTTCGCGGTGCGTATCGATCTCGCCGCCGAGACCGTCGGGCACGATGCCGGCCAGTTCCTGAATATGATCTTCGGCAACACGTCGTTGCACGCAGATGTGGTTCTGAAGGACGTGACGGTGCCGGATAGCCTGATCAAGACGTTCGGCGGACCTCTGCACGATGTCGTCGATCTGCGACGCCGCCTGGGCGCGCAGTCGAGGGCGTTGACCGGCTCGGCGCTGAAGCCGCAGGGGATGTCGCCGAAGCGGTTGGGGTCACTAGCCGAGCTCCTCGCACGCGGCGGGCTGGATTTTATCAAAGATGATCATGGCCTTGCCGACCAACCTTACAGTCGTTTCTCCGATCGAGTGGCCGCCTGTGCCTTGGGTGTGGCGAGCGGAGCACGCTCGACCGGACATCCAACGCGATATATTCCCAGCGTGACCGGTGACCTGGACCAGATGCGGCGACAGATCGCTCTGGCCGTGGCTGAAGGTCTGGATTGCGTGATGATCGCGCCGATGATCTGTGGTTTTCCGGCTATGCAGACGTTACGGCGCGCGTTTCCGGACGTGATTTTGTTCGCTCACCCCAGCATGGGTGGCGCGGCGCGGATTGCTCCGGAATTGCTTTTGGGGCGCTTGTTCCGGCTGATGGGTGCCGACGCAATGATCTTTCCCAGCTTTGGCGGCCGGTTTGGCTACTCGCGAGACACCTGCGCGAAGCTAGCCGACAACGCGCGCCAGGCGGACCACGGCATGAAGACGGCGTTGCCGGTCCCGGCGGGCGGGATGACCCTGGAGCGGATTCGCGAGATTCTTGATTTCTACGGCAGGGACACGATGGTGCTGATCGGCGGTGACCTGCTTTCGGCCGGTGACGGGATTACCGAGGCAGCCGAACGCTTCGTTCGGGCGGTAAGGGATCTGTCCGCAACCACGTAAGTTCCGACGCTAGTCGCCTTGCGGCCGGAGAGTGTGCGGCGACGAACGCGAACCGGCCGCATGCCGGCGGAGGGATTCTTAGTGGATATTGAACAGACGCCAAATTTTCGTCTCGCCCATGACGGCTTCCGCTGGGAAGGGGTCGCACATCAGCCTTACAAGCAGGATGGAAGTGCTCCGTTCAAGGACATTTCCCGCCAAGTCCTGTTCCATGAAAACGCGCTAGGGTGCGAACTTCGTTACTTTGAGGTGGACGCTGGCGGATACTCGACTTTAGAGCGACATGAACATGCTCACGCGGTGATGATATTGCGCGGACGCGGGGAATGCCTCGTGGGGGCTGAGGTGCGGCCGGTCCGACAGTTCGACCTTGTGTCGATCCCGGCTTGGCAGTGGCACCAATTTCGCGCGACCCAGCACGAGCCGCTCGGTTTTCTCTGCATGGTCAACGTTCAGCGGGATCGTCCGCAGTTGCCAACCGACGATGAGTTTCGCCAGTTGACGGCGACCCCGGCGGTCGCAAGGTTCGTGGGAAAAGACTGAACGGAGGGCATGGCCCTCCGTCAGGGACCGCCTGAAGTCGCTTCTACGTGCCAGAGCGCGGTGATCAGTCCTTCAGCGAAGTCCTTCACCCCGCCGGCGGTGTTCTGAACCTTACCGGCGGCCTTTTCGACTTTGCCCTCGGCCTCCGTCTTTTTGTCGCCGGTCATCTTGCCGACGCCTTCCTTGATAGCACCCTTTGCCTGATGTGCGGCGCCTTCAACGCGGTCCTTGTCCATAGTTTGCTCCTGGGTTTTCAGGCGACCGTTCGGTCGCTCCACCTGAACGGAGGAACGCGGCCAAGGTTGCGTGACCGGCTTTATCGCGCTGTGTGCTCAGTGCGCCAGGCGACGAAACGGTTGGCGTTGTCGATCGCCTCCTGCTCCACCGCGGTGCTGTCGCGGACGTAGTGGCCGGCGAAACCTTCAACGCCCCAACGCTCGTATTGCATCACGTGCGTCAGTTCATGGGCCCAGACCTTCAGATCGGTCTCCGCCAGGCGTTCGGATTTGAACAGTATGATATCCCCGAGGGTGATCGCGGTCGCGTCTCCGAAGGAAAAAGCTAGCGCGGGCAGCGTCAGGGCTCGGCTATTCCCGGTGGCGAACCGGCATCTCTGCAGCAGGGTTGACGGGAAATAGCCCAGCAAAGCCCGGTAGACGGAGGTCGGCATTGGCCTTACGCCATCGGCAATGGCCTGTTGGCGAGCGGTGTCGATCAGCCCACCGAGCGCGCCTCCCGCATACTCGAGCAAAGCGGGGGGAATGTCAGGCTGAGCTTTGGCTGGCAATGCCCAGGCGAGGGCGGCGATCATGAGAATGCCCTGCACGGTAGTGAAAGGGTGAAGATCATGACGGGATTTTAACCACAACATGTCGTCCAAACGCTGCCGAAAATGTGGCGGAATCAAGATAAGTCGGCTTGTGGTATCTCGAAGTGGTTCGTAGATAGCAACAATGACCGAAGTCGAGACAGCTATTTCGACCGCTCAACTGCGGCGAGGGCCGCTTCCCGTGGTTGGAATCTCGTCAGAGCATGATCGGGTGGGCCGAACGTCCCCCCGCGGACGAATTATGCGATCACAAAGCGTCCGCCTGCACAGCCAGGCCGAGAATAGCCTAGACGCGTTCGCTGACGGCGATCGCGACGCGGCACCCCACCTTGATGACCCCAGACAGCAGGCGATACCCCAACGCCTGTTCTGCGCCATGCTCCAGAGCGATGCCGCGGTGTTCGAGTTCCTCGGCGCGGAAATTCTCTACGGTTCGGCGTAGCTCTGGTTCGGCCTCGTCCATCGACTCCAACTGGGCACTGTAATGCGCGTCGATGGCTTCCTCGACCGCAACGGTGCAGGCCATCGCCGCCTTTTCGCCTAGCGTCGCGGTCATAGCGCCCAACGCGAATCCAGCGAAATGCCAGAGCGGCAGCAGCGCCGTCGGCCGCACCCGCCGATCTGCAATCAGGTCGTTGAAGGTCCGCAGATGCTGCTGTTCCTGCGCTCCCATGCGGCGCAGCACGTCGCCTTTGGCGCCACGTCCCAAAACGGCGAGTTGTCCGGCGTAAATACGCGTCGCTCCATACTCACCGGCGTGATCCACCCGGATCATCCGTTCAAGCTTTTCCCGAGCCGGAAGGTCGCCTGGAAGCTCGCCTGTCATCGCTTGCTACTCCGTCCGGTCATGGACATGGCCAGGACCACAGCGAAAGCCAGAGCGAACAGCATATTCATTGCCGCCAACGACAGGGGAACGCCCGGGATCAGGAAGGTCGGCTCATCGCACGGCTTCGCGGGCCGAGCGGGCATGGAGGCCAAACGATCTGCGATCGAACCGCCGCTGAAGTGCGGGGCCGCGCATTCCGGCAACGGGCTCGGCCACCATCTCATCTCCACGCCAACATGCACAACCGCAATCGCGGCATCGGCCAGCAGGCACAGCACCGCCGCCAGCAGGATAATCCGGACCAGGCGGGCCGGCGCGATAGCCGCCAGCAGCCCCAGGACGATAACGACCCGGTATGGCCAGCGCTCCAGCAGGCACAGCGCGCAAGGCACCATCTCGCCCCAGATCTCCAGTGCGTGGGCGAATGCGAGGCCCCCCGCCGCCACGAGGGCAGCCAGAACGGCTACGGTGCGCGGCGGAAGACGCTGCATGGGCATCCGTGTGCCTCTCTTGCTCGATCGACGCAAGTTGCCGGTTGATCTCACGCCGATTAGCGTAATTCGCGGCCAGTTCGGGCAGCAAGCGAGTTGGAGCGCATCAGCGAGGAACAGGGGGAGCCATGAACAGCAGGATCGTTTGGGGACGCGCGACGTCCAGCAACGTGATGAAGGTTCTGTGGGGGCTGGGCGAACTCGGCCAGCCGTTCGAGCGCATCGATGTCGGCGGCGCCTTCGGCAAGACCGACACGGCGGAATACCGCGCCATGAACCCGACCGGCCTGGTGCCGACCCTGCAGGAGGGATCGTTCACCCTGTGGGAAAGCAACGCGATCCTGCGCTATCTGGCCCAAGCGCATGGCTCGGAATCCACCCTTTGGCCCGCCGATGCCCGGGCGCGGGCGACTATAGATCATTGGATGGACGCGCAGCAGACGGTGTTCAACCGGCCAATGAGCGCAGTATTCTGGGGTCTCGTCCGAACCCCGGCGGAGCAGCGTGACCTGTCGTCCATCAAAACCTCGATCGGGGAGACCGCAGGCGCTTGGCGGCTGATCGAGACCGAGTTGAACCGGCACGACTTCATCGCCGGCCCCGACTTCACGCTGTGCGACATCTGTTGGGGAGTGCATGCCCATCGCTGGTTCGGCATGGACTATCTAGGCCTGACCCGGCCTGAATTGCCGGCTCTTCGCGCACTGGTACGACCGGCTCTGCCGCCGTCCAGTCTATCAGACCTCTGTCGTGGCGACGCCAATCACTTAATGTCTGGTCGATCATCCGGCTCGATCGGAATTTTTCGTGCAAGACTTCGCCGGGGACGTTCCGTTCAACGCGATCATGGTCTAAGGGCCGTAGCATGAGCTCATCCCAACCGGCCACCGGCTCGATCCCCTCGATGGCTCGCCTTCCCCTGCCTGCCGCCGTGAACCGGCGCCGAATCGTCTGGCCGTACGCCATCGCGGTGGGACTTTACCATCTTGTGGCGCTGCTGGCGCTGGTGCCGTGGTTCTTCAGTTGGACCGGAGTTGCCCTGGTGATTCTCGGCCTCTACGTGTTCGGCACGCTCGGCATCAACCTCTGCTACCATCGGTTGCTTACGCATCGCGGCCTGGTTTGCCCCAAATGGCTGGAGCACCTGTTCGCCATCCTTGCCGTCTGCTGCATGCAGGATACCCCCGCGCGTTGGGTCGCGGTCCATCGCCGGCACCACGAGCACGCCGACAGACAGGACGATCCCCATAGTCCGCTGGTCGATTTCTTCTGGGGACATGTCGGCTGGATGCTGGTGGAAAACCGCGACCTCGTCCGTTTGGGCATCTACGACCGCTACGCCAAGGACATCCTGCGCGATCCATTTTACCGTCGAATGGAGCGGACGCCGCTTTACCCCGCGATCCTCTTCGGATCCTGGGCGGTCTTCTTCCTGGGCGGCTTCGCGGCCGCCCTTCTTGCCGGCCTAACCCCGGCCGAGGCGGCCCAATTCGGCGCCAGCCTGCTGATCTGGGGGGTCTTCGTACGAACCGTCGTGGTCTGGCACATCACCTGGTCGGTAAACTCCGCCGCGCATCTATGGGGCTACCGCAGCTACGAAACGGGCGAGCAGAGCCGAAATAATTGGCTCGTGGCGCTCATTTCAAATGGCGAGGGATGGCACAACAACCATCACGCCGACCCTCGTTCCGCTCGGCATGGTCACAGCCGATGGGAAATCGATGTGGTGTTCGCGACCGTTTGGGTGCTGGAACACGCAGGGCTGGCCGCTGATGTCTGCCGCCCGAACCCGCGCCTGACGGCTTTATCCAACGAGCAGCAATAGTCACCCGCACCCAGCGAGAGCACGATCTTCACGCGAGCTGGCCTGACCGATACCACGCTCTCGTTCTTCGAAGTCTTATATTAATCTTGGTACTTGACTGCTTCGGTCGATTTGAAGCCCACACCGGACGTCGCGTCTCAGACGGTCAGCGTCCCCCGGGTAACCGACACGCAACTGCCGGCGACACTGGCCGACACCGGTCCCTCCGCGGTCTTCCGCGCCGACGCCACGATCTCGCTCGGACGTCCCATTTCCAGCCCTTGCTCGATCTCGAAGTGCAGATCCACGTTTTCGCCCGGCGCCATCGAGGTCAGCAGTCCTGCCAGAGCGGCATTCGCGCTGCCGGTCGCCGGATCCTCCAGCACCCCTGACAGCGGCGCGAACATCCGGCAACGCAGCCGGGTGGCATCGCCATCTTTCCGCACATAGAGGTGCAGGTTGAACCGATCGGCCAGCCCGGGAAACGCCTCGGCCCCGCGATGGAACGCCGCCAGATCGGGCCGCGCCCGCGCCAGCGCTTCCAGCGAGCGCACTTCGGCGATCACGAACGGTGTTCCGACCGACGCGACCAGCGGAGTGTGGGTATCGGTCGCCATGTCGTCCTCAGTCAGTCCTGCACAGGCAGCGACCAACTCCGTCGGCACGGCGATGTCGATCGACAACGAGCGGGGCGCGGCAACACGTGCGCCCGAGATCGTGCCCTGCGGATCGCGCAGGATATGCACGCGCACCAGGCCGGCGATTTCCTCGAAGGTGTAATGCTCCGGCGGGTCGCCGGCCATCGTCGCGAGCACGAACCCGGTGCCGACATTGGGGTGGCCGGCAAACGGCATCTCGGTCTTCGGTGTGAAGATCCGCACCCCAGCGTGGTTTCGCGGATCTGCCGGCGGCAACACGAACGTGGTCTCTGACAGGTTGAAGTCGGCGGCAATCGCCTGCATCTGCGCGTCGCTCAAGCCGGCCGCATCAGGCAGAACCGCGAGCGGGTTGCCACCGAAACGGGCCTTGGTAAAGACGTTGACGGTGATAAAATCGTAGCTCGGCATAGCGGGCTCCTGAGGACGCCTTGAGCGCGGTGGCAGCGTCAGACGGAGTTAGCGGGATTCGGCGGCATCATCTAGCAGGCTCAGCCCATAAAGTATCCGCCGCTTGCTCTCTTTGCGCCCGGGACCCGTCATATATATATCAGCGCCTCCAGCGAAAGCCTCCGGCCTCTGGACACAATGAGGCCATCAGGCCGGCCATTCCCGGCTGCAAGACAAAAATCGCCTGATCAGGCAACGAACCTACTCCTCGGCTGCCGCCGGCGGAGGAACTTGATCTTCTCAATCGCTCGACCGGATTTTCACCGAGCATCCGGTATATGGCAGCCTGCGGCCGCAAGTGGCGCCGTTGCGTGAGGAGCTTTGGCCGCCGCCTCATCCGACGGCTGATGCGCAAACTGGAGCCATGCGCGCTCAGGCCGAAACGCAACACCAGCAAGGAATTTACCCTACCTGCTGCGCGTTAAGATATCGATCAAGTGTGGGCAAGCGACATCACTTACACCCGATGCGCCGAGGATTATCTGGTCGCATTTTCGGAGGGCAAACACCTGAGGAGGTCTACTTCGGCAGACTTGCGTCGGCCGTGGCAGTGGCGGCGTAGCAAGATCGCGGAGAATGGTGTGGATTCGCGGACCGCCGGCCGCGCCGGTGCTCGCCTGCAAGGCCTCACGGCTGTTTGACACCAGTGATCTTATCGCGTGATCGATTGATCAGTTACAATCAGTCACATATCGCATAGGATCGCAACAAATGGAAAATCTGACGGAAGACAAAATATCACGTGATCCGCTCAAGAGCCGTCAAACACAGCTGAGACAAGAACTCGAAACGGGTACGGCAGAGCTCAATATTGTTTTGTCACGCGAGGCCTATCTTCGCGAGACCTTGTTGCGGATCCGAGGAGCTCTGCAAATTCTAAACGAGCTTCTCGGTCATGACGATGAATCCGTTATCGGAACATTATCGACAAACCGTTCGCCTTAAGCGAGCACCGGAATTTGGAGGAACGACGCGACATGGCAGATCGGCAGACAACCGGAAATGCAGCGACCACGCCACCAGGCGAGTTTCTGGGGACGACCGATAATCGCCCACTTGTAATCAAGACAAACGGGGCTGAAAGAGTGCGTATCGATGAAATCGGCCCCGTCGGTATTGGGACGACGGATCTCGAAGCACCCCTAACTAGTGCCCATCCATAAACGAGGCTTTTTCCTGGACGACGATCCTTCGGAACGTCCCGAGTGGCGCCCTGACCGGTCTCTGGGGCAGCAATTTCCCGCCTCGGTTAGGGAATAGTTGCAATTGCAACCTTTGCGTGTACCGCAGGGCGCGTGCGGGCAGCGGGGTTCGGCGCGCCCAATGCGAGCGGCGGTCAGGTCGTGGCCACGGCTAGTCGTGCACAGAGAGCCAGGTTGTAGGCGACAACCGAGGACCAAACGTATGAGGTGAAGTGCGCCAGCCCGCGCCAAGTGCAGCGTGCCAGGCCAAACGCCCGCTTCAAACAGGAGATGTTGGCCTCGATGCCGGCGCGGAAGTTGCGCAGCTTGCGATACACCCAGCGGCTTTTGACCATGGCTTCGATGCCAAGGTGGCCCTTCTTGTGGAACGCGACATCGCTCACGCCAAGCGCCTTGGCCTGGGTGACGTTGGCGGTGCTGGCATAGCCGCCGTCGCCCGCGATTTGGCGTGGCGGCTGGCCATGAGACGCAATGTGGCGCTCCAGCATGGGCAGAAAGCGCTCGGCATCGGCCGGATTGCCGGTCTCGACGACGACGTCGAGGATCAGGCCGCTGCGACCGGTCGCCAGATTGATCTTGTGGCCGTATTGCACCTCGCGGCCGCCTTTGACGATGATGTCGGCGTGCGGCTCGAACAGGCTGACCACTTTTTCGCTGGCCGGCACCGCTTCGCCGTCGAACACCCGGCGCCTGGTCTGCGTCATGACGCGCTCGATCAAGGGCAGGTAATGGCGGACCTCGCCGCACCAATCCGCGGCGGTCGGTTCCGCGCATGCCGCCAGCACCATGAGCGCTCGCTCCAGGGCCAGCTTGGTGGCACGCGTGACTGCGATCAGCTCGCGATACAGCTTGGCCTTCCGCTCCTTGCCGCGGCTGTGCTGGATGGCGTGGGCACGCTTTTTGGCCAGCCGGCGGTGATCACGCCAGCGGATCCCGGCGCGGCCGGCTAACCCACCCGCCTGTTCCAGCAAGCGCGTCATCACCCGGACCGCGTCCCAAAGCAACGAGCTGTCGCTGGGCTCATGCATCAGCGCTTCAGTGACTGTGCTGTCGATGCGAACCATCGCTGCCGGCTCGAGCCGGGTTTGCCGGGCGTTGCGCACCACCGCCTGATTGATCGCTTCCCAACTGGCCGCGGTGATCGCGCTGATGGTCTTCTGAAGCACCGCCTTCTTCGGCGTCCAGCCCATCGGCAGCCGCGCGAAGGCGCGAAACGATGCTGAATCTTCCAGATGAAACGCCAGTTCCTCGTAGCTCAGCTGGCGGTATTGCTTCAGCAGCGCGCAGCGCAGCACGGCTTCCGCCGGCAGCCCACGCCGGCCGGTCTCGCGCACCCCGTCGCGGCGCAGATCGTTGCTGACCAGGCGTAGCAATGGGCGATGTTGATCGAGCCACTGCGAGATCTGCTTCAACTCGCGACCGATCTCGTGGGTGGCGAAGATATCGAATAGACTGGCCTGTGTGATGCGTTCCTGACGCATGATCGGGCTCCGGCGGGTGGGGTATGGATTCGGCTGCAGTGGTATGCCGCCGACACATAACCGAAGCCGCCGGGCTTGACTCGCGATATCGCGAAGCAGCTGGGTTTTTAGACGATTAGCGTTTATGGACGGACACTAACTATATTGGGTGGGAGCTTGGGTCCGGTTAGCAATGACGAATTCCCGTTGGCGTCCTTCGGATTTAAGAGTGGAAACAAATCGCGCCTGAAGATTATTGCGCGGCGACTTTCCGATGGGGACGATTGGACATCAACCTCTGAGCGTGCAAGGCAAGTCACTAGGAGAAAAGACAGGAAATGAAATTAGAATTGCTTCGCTTGGATTCTTCCCGGGTGGTGGCAACTACTCCCGACTTGGCATTGTTGCCCAGCGAACAGCGGCTGGCGCTGGATGGACAACCGCCTCCATCGGCTTGCAAATGGACGTTGACATAACGCCCCGTTCGGGCGCCCATCTCTGGCTTCATGCGAATGGAAATGTTGGGATCGGGACTTCCACCCCGGAGGCAAATCTTTCGGTTGATGGCGATTTTCTTGGTTATCAACAAGGCGCGGAACTCACTTATCCCCTCATTTCAAATGACCTCGAAAAGTCCGCTGAACGACCGGCATTTTGATACGGTCTCGGCGAAGCGGGCCATAAGGGGGAATAGTCTTTGATCTGGCATGGTTGGGATCAGTTCGTAGAGCATGCAGCCTTGCCTGAACAACGAGTGAGTGCGGATCTTCGACGTGTTGGACTTAAGTAATCGATCCATACCGAGACTTTCACCGGCGGCGCCGAGCATTGTGAGCAGCACCATTGCGAATGCGTTGATGAGCAGCAACCGGTCGCGCCGGGTTGGTTCGCCGATGCGCGTGGCACCAAGCCCCATGCCGAACCGCAGATCCTTGGTATCGCGGAAGTTAGGCTCGATGGTCCAACGTTTGGCGTAATAGTTGACCTACATTGCGGTCGAGGCCTCGGCATTGCTGACAGCAAGACACCAAGGCTCCTTCATGGCTTTTGCGTGGACACAGACCACCGCACCGACCTTATAGGCGTGCGATGCGGTGACCTGCGCACCGCGCAGCTTGCGTGCCCGGCCCGACTTGCCCACCCAGTCGGCGGCCGGACGCGTCTCGCCGTCGGCATCGGTGACGTGAATATTGCCGCGAAATCGGATGACGTAGCCAAATCCCAGATCATCGAGGAACTTGAA
This sequence comes from uncultured Alphaproteobacteria bacterium, assembly GCA_963772355.1. Taxonomy (GTDB): domain Bacteria; phylum Pseudomonadota; class Alphaproteobacteria; order Acetobacterales; family Acetobacteraceae; genus Rhodopila. Next base: position 612,940 of record CAVYXX010000009.1, read on the forward strand.
TAGCTTGTGATCGCCAAAACCGCGATCGGCGAGGACCGTGACGGCACAATCTGGCGGCACAAGTTGCTTCAGTCGCAGCAGGCAGGCGTCCTCAAAATCGTTGCGCTGGTCTGTAAGTTCCTCTTTCCAGACGGTCACCCACAGCAGTGGCGTGGCACGGCCATGCCCCGTCACCAGGTTGAGCGCGAGCGTTGCCTGGCCATCGCCATCGAACTCGGTCCAGTCCACAGCGACAACGATTTCCTTCCGCGTGCCGATCAGATGCGGCACCCAGCGGGCGAAGCTGTCCCAGACATCGATGTTCTGATTGCTGAGCAACCGATCGACCTGTTTGATCGCGTGCTTGGTCACCAGACCGCGCGCCTGCGCCAGCGCCTGCCCAATCACCGCGACCGCTAGCGACGCGCTGGTCATTACGCCCAACGTGGCCCCGGCCAAGGCATCAACCCGCTTGGCATGAAGGTCATGCTCATACAGGCCTTCGATAAACCCACGAATATCCTTCAGGCGCCCGCCAAGCCAACGCTCCACCTTGCCCATGACACCCTCACCCGCCAGCACTTCAACATGCTGTAGGGAAACGCGCCGGATTCACGCTAGATGTGGACCAGCAAAAATGAGGGGAGTCGTGCGGGCGCGGAACTAAAGCTAGCGTCGTTCGCCTTCGGCAGCACTAACTATTCGCGCCTAGGTATTTACGCCCTGAGAACCAGGGACGGTAACGATTGGACCTCGACAGCAATTGGATTTGGTATGGATGTGGACATTGCGAAGCGAGTGGGATCGTCACTTTGGCTGCATGCCGATGGTTGTGCGACAATCGGGACTACTGATCCCGACAAAAACGTTAATCTGAAAATATTGGCCTTTGACGAAGCCAATCCTGTTGGCCTGCTGGCCCATCATCGCACTAACAATCCTGGGGTCGCTGTTCAGGGGCTAAGTTCGGGAAATGGCGTTGGTGTTTTTGCTTATTCATCTAGCTCCTATCCTGGAGTGCTTGGTCTGACGGGTGGACCAAACGCTGGGATTATCGGCATCGCCCCAGAAAATCCTACCATAAAAACAAATGTTGGGGTCTATGAGGTGATAGGAAATACGAATCCTCCGGACTTTGAATTACCACCTGTTGCGGATTTTGCCGGGGGGGGGTAGGCATTTTCGGTAAAAGTATGCAGGGGTCGGCGTCATCGGGGTCACTTCTGGGGACAACGATGGTGTGATTACGGCAGCGAATGGAGTAGAAGGCCACCATTTTGGACCGACTGGCGCCGGCGTATACGCCATCGCTTGGGACCCAACCGCTGTGGCTCTTAATGCGACGCATGCGAGTGGCGGGTTTGCAGGGAAATTTACCGGGAAGGTCGCAATTACCGGTTCACTTTCGGCCGGATCAAAAGGTTTTCGAATTGATCATCCGCTCGACCCTTCGAATAAAATTCTAAACCATTGGTGTGTGGAGAGCAACGAGCTACTGAATTTCTATAGCGGCATCGCTGTGACAGATCACGAAGGTCGTGCTATCGTTAAATTACCCCAATATTTTGAGTCATTGAATGGCGATTTTCGCTACCAACTAACGCCAATTGGCGTCTATGCTGAACTTTGTATAGAACATGAAGTTGATGGAAACTCATTCAGCATTTTATCGAGCAGGCCAAACGCAAAAGTCTCTTGGCAAATAACTGGGCGCAGGCGAGATGCTTATGCCCAATCTCAGGAGTTCCTTGTCGAGGAGGAAAAGGTGGCCTCTGAGTGCGGGAAATTTCTATATGCTGTTCATGGCGATCCCGATGCTCCGCTCATGGGGCGACTGGCTGCATCATTAAGGGCCTGTCCGGGAACAACCGACTCGCGTCGGCTGACCTTTAGAGCCGGGATTCTCGACAGAGGCGGCGAACGATAATGTTCGTGGATGATCGATCCAGCCCCAATTCGTGACCGATTTACCGCCTTGTCGCCGCACCTCAACGAGCGAGAACGACGGTTGTTTGCCGCCACCGAAGCCGCAGCGGCGGGCTACGGGGGGATCGTTGCCGTCTCGGGAGCGACCGGCATCGCGGTCAGCACGATCGGGCGCGGCCTGAAAGACCTGGCTGAGGCAGGTGGTCTGTTGGCAGGCCGGGTGCGACGTGCGGGGGGCGGACGCAAGCCACTGGTCGTCAGTAACCCTGACCTATTGCGCGAACTGATGGCGCTGGTCGAACCCGGCGCCAGGGGCGATCCGATGTCGCCGTTGCGCTGGACCTGCAAGAGCCTGCGGCAGTTGGCGGCGGAGCTTGTGGCGCGTGGGCATCGGGTCAGTCGCACCGTGGTCGGTGAATTGTTAAAAGCGCAGAAGTTCAGTCTGCAAGCCAACAGCAAGACCAATGAGGGTGGCGATCATCCCGACCGGGACGCGCAGTTTAGCCATATCAATCAGAGCGTGACGACGGCGTTGGCGGCGCAGCAGCCGGTGATTTCAGTGGATACGAAGAAGAAAGAACTGGTTGGAGACTTCAAAAACGCCGGCCGGGAATGGCGTCCGCAAGGCGAACCCGAAGCGGTTCGCGTGCATGATTTTCTGATCAAGGAACTGGGTCGGGCGGTGCCATACGGTATCTACGACCTTGCCGCCAACGCTGGTTGGGTCAGTGTTGGGATGAACCATGACACCGCCGCGTTTGCCGTACAGTCGATCCGCCGCTGGTGGCAGGACATCGGCTGCAAGCGCTATCCCGCGGCCAAGCGCCTGACGATCACCTGCGACGGGGGCGGCAGCACCGGATCGCGCGTGCGGCTGTGGAAGCTCGAATTGCAAAAGCTGGCTAGCCAACTGGATATTGACATCACGGTCCACCACCTGCCGCCCGGAACCAGCAAGTGGAACAAGATCGAGCATCGGCTGTTTTCGTTCATCACCATGAACTGGCGTGCCAAACCGCTGGTCAGCTATCAGGTCATCATCGATCTAATCGGAGCCACCACGACCAAGACCGGCCTGAAGGTGATCGGCGAACTCGACGACAACCAGTATCCCAAAGGCATCGTCGTCTCGGACGAACAACTGGCCGCCATAAACATCGTCCGGGCAGATTTTCGCGGCGAATGGAACTACACTATCAAGCCGTCCAATCGCTCAGACCGAGCGGTTGATCCCTGACGGGCCCTAAATAAGGCGTCAATCACCTCGTCGGAGAAACTTGATATTGGCTATTTCACGTCCTTTCTCCGTGAAAGACCGCAGGCAAACTGAATTTTGAACACCTAGACCACATGCTCGCCTGAGATAGAGGGCGACCGTCTTGCGGGATGCAGCCTTTCGAAGGTTGCGCCGGATGGTCCGGCGCCGAGCCTTATGCACCGGAGACGGGTCAAGGATGAGGTTATTACCTACGTCGGTCTGGATGTTCACAAGGATACCAACTCCAATCGCACCGCGACCGCCGCATTGGCGATCACCGCGTTGTCGCCGCGCTCCCGGTCGATCACGTCCAACCCGCCCTTGACCGCCTTCACAATAACGATCCCATGCGGCAAGGACGCTTTTACTGCCTCGGTATCGACCCTGTCAGGCTGTTGAACCCCAATCGTAACCTCGACGAACATTTGTGTCCGCGCATCGATCCCCAGCGATCGGATCATCGACAGCGAGGAGTGATGGATCGCGTCCTGCACCGCCCGCAAGGCCGCCTTAGTGTAGTCCCCACCATGCAGGTCGTTGCCCATGCCAAGTTCCAGGATAACGCGCTTGCGTGCCATGATCCGACCCTCCTTCAAGCAACGTCGAGCCAGACCACGGCCGCCGCATTGGCGACCAAGGTCGAGTTCGTCCCCTCGTCGTTCGGTATCTCCAGACCGCCGTCGACCACGGTGACGGTGCCGGTGCCGTGGGGCAGGGTGGCTAGCACCTCGTCCTTGTTCACCCTCTCCGGGTGAGG
>CAVYXX010000010.1:0-14846 GCA_963772355.1 uncultured Alphaproteobacteria bacterium
CCACGTCCGGAAGCCTGGCAGGTGCCCCTGGAGGGCGAGCGCGGTGCGTTTTTTCAGACTCTGCCCGACTGGCTGGTACTGGAGAGGAAGGGGACATTCCCCTATGGATATATAATCATAGGGATTTGTCCCCCCCCTCACCCGCTGGAGGGCTTTTTTTGCCGCCGCCGTCGACGCGAACAAATCGGGGTATGCGGTGTGTGCGTCGGTGGAGTTGAACAGCGCGCCGTGGCGTCCGAGCATCCTGCCGACGACGTCGGGTCGGATGTCTGCCCAGCGCACCAGGCGGGTGACGGGCAGGGGCAGGATGACGTCGGCGAACACGAACACGTCCAGTGGGGTCTCGGCGGTTCGGTTGACGCCGCGTCCGCGTCCGATGCACTGGATGACCTCGGCGTCGGTGATGGCGGAGCGGAGCATTTCGAGGGTTGGGGTGTCGTAGACGCGGACGTTGAGCGGGCGGCCTGTGCCGTCCGCCATCAGGACGTCGCGGTTTTCGACGTGTCCGGCCTCGGGCTGGATGGGTTCGCCGGTGAGGGCGCGTGCCATGGCCAGCAGTTCGGGGGCTTTGGGCAGCGGCCGGCCGATGACGAACAGGCTGCGAACATCGCCGTACTCGTCCAGGCCGGCGATGGCGTTGAAATGGCCGGTCGCGACCGCTGGGTCTTTGAAGTGGTCTTCGACGTCCTGGTATGTGACGGCGAGGGCGTTGCCGCCGCTGTTCAGCCGGCAGAAATCCGCCAGCTCGGACAGCAGGTACTCGCGGCGCTGATTTTCTGCGGGTGTTGCTTTCTTTGACGGGACGATCGAGGTTTTGCCCCATCCTCCGATGACTTGGTGGACGGTCATGTGAGGTGCGGCTGGCTGCACATTGGCGAGGACGTTGAGGCGTGGGAGGAAGTGCCTGACCAGATCGACCGGCATTGTGGCGTCGAGCAGCAGCATTGGCAGCGTGGCCAGTTTTTCGAGGACTTCGAATCGGCCGTGCAGCAGGACGACGCGGCCTGCGCCAGAGGCGCCGCCCTGGGTTCCGAGTTCGAGGCGCCCGGTGTGTGAGGCTGTGCCCTTCAGCAGGTCTTCCAGTGCTCGCCACATTCCCGCGCGGCGGGGGATCGCTGTATTGCCTTCGGCTTTTGCGATGGCCTTTTTCCGCTGGGTTGGTGTCATGCCGGGCACCAGCACGCCGTCGACCTTCCGGCGCCATTCGAGCTTGATGGAATTGGCGCAGTCCATATGGGACAGGCTCCGGTGAGCAACGCTCTGCTTGCTGGCCAGTGCGCCGTCGGCCTCGGCTTCGAGTGCCGCCTGCGCCTTGACGGACCACGTGTGCAGGTCGGCGGTTGCTGAATTGTGCGCTTTTTTGCCTTTCTCGGTCAGGACGGGGTGCAGCAGCGGTTCCTGCGCGAATCCGGCCAGCCGGATTTCCCGGGCGGGCATTAGTCCTGCCTGCCACCAGGACTCGTCGCTAATGACCAGGGCCAGCCCCTTGGTTGCTCCGGCTGGCAGGTGGTGGAACAGCGCCTGGTGCGCGGCGATCACCACGTCAGCGCTGGCCAGCGCTGATTTTTGTTTCTGATAGGGGCAGTGCTGGTAATGCTGGCAGGACGGTTCGTTGTCCTTTCCGGTCCCGCAAACATCTTTCTCCGGATCGGCGTGGATTGATAAAGCGTCAGTGATTGCTGGTAGGTTAAGGCACATCGTTTCGGTATCGCTGCCGGGGATCTTGGCTTCGCGGCCACGCATCACCGCGACCGACAGCCCGAGCTGCTCCATCTTCAGCAGTGCCTCAATGCCGAGTTTGTGGGTGGGAACGAGCCACAGGACGCGGTGGGGGAAATCGGCGCCGCGGCTGCGTGCTGCATGGATGAATGCGGCCAGGGCTTCACGCGCGATACGGGACTTCCCGACGCCGACGCCGATGATGATGCCGGCGTGTTCGGCGGGTGGGCGGCCGTCTTCTGGCAGAGCGTGCCAGTCGCCCACGCGGCCGAGGAATTCGGCGATGAGTTTGCTGAGGGTGTTGCGGGTCTCCTCGACGCCCTCGGCCTCGCGCGGGGTGGGGTACTGCGGCTGGATGGATTGCGGATGATCCGGCTCGCTGGCCAGCCGGTCAAAGGCGCCGTCGATGAGGCGCTGCAGGTAGTAGTCCTGCGTATAGACTTCCTCGACGTTGCGATCGGCGCGTTGTGGCGCGGCGCGGACGGCGGCCTGCAGGGTTGTGATCAGCGCCGCGTCGTCGCGCTGCTCGGTGCCTCGCGCGCAACGGGCGGCGTACCGCATCGTGGCGGTGCGCAGTGGGGCGTGGAAGCCTTCGAGGCCTGGGCCGTCTCCCAGCACTTCGAGGCCGCCGACCGGGCCTGTATAGCCTGCCGCTGTGGCGGGGCGCGCTGGCCTGGCCAGCAACTCGGGCAGTACGACCTCGTCGTCCAGGCCGATCCGCCAGCCGGTGCGGCGCGGTATCGGGTCGTGGCTGCCCTCGATGATGGGGTCGGCGACAAAGTGCGGCTGCGCTGCGGAGAATAGCGCCCCATCGATGCCCGGCGCGCACTGTTTGAGCACTGCTTTGATGTGCGCGTTGCTGGCCGGCGCTGACAGCCAGAAAAACAGGTGCGCTTTGAGGACGCCCTGGACGAAGCCCGCGGAGCTGGACAGTTGCCACCAGCACGTTGCGTCATGGAAGGCGGGTGGCAGGAGTTCGTGGATGGCGTGATCGATAACGGTATCGGGGTCGTCGGCCAGGTCCGCCCATGGCGGCAGGGGCCAGCCGTCGATGTCGCCCATGACCCAGCGCCGGTCGACCTCGGTGAGTGTCGCTGCATAGGTCCCCTTGGGACGTTTCAGGCGGCGGATCGCGCGGTCTGGATCGGCAGCCACGGCTGCGGCGGTATCAGGCGTGAGGGCGCCGCGGACGATCAGCGCGCGTGGGTCGCGGCGGATATGCTCCAGGACGGCGACCTGTCCGGGCAGGTCGGCGAAGTGGACCGGCGTTGCTGTGAACCAAGTTCCGGCCTGGTAGGTTATTTTCAGCCATTGCTGCAGCGTGCGGTTCCAGCGCCAGCGTTTTGTAGCCCTGGCGCTTCCGGTGCAGCTCAGCACGGTTAGGCCGCAGCGCGTTGTGGCGTGGGAGTGTGCCTGAGATTGTGCTGCCTTCCATGCTGCGTCGTCCATGACGAGGCGCGCTCACATGGCCGCACCGGGATTGTCCTGCTGCGGTGGGGTCACCACGACAATGATGCTGCGCCACCAGATCTTTTCGACGGGGACGCCCCAGGCGGCGGCGACCTCTTCGAGCCACGGACGATATTCGGGCGGGCACTGGTCCGGGCCTCGGCGGGGTATCAGTCGGCTTCGACGCGGGCGGCGCTCATAGACTGGCCTCCCACAGTTGAACGATGGCAGCCTCGACCGGCTCCTGGGTGCCAGGCTGCATGCTGAAACATGGCCATGGGCGGCCGTTGCGGTCGCCGACGGTGCTCATGGTCCGTCCTCCCCCATGAGTGGCAGCAATCGCTCCGCTAACCTCTCCCGAGTGACTTCCTCTTCGGCAAGCACGGCGGCATAGGTAGCCTTATCGATCCGGCTTTCGATGGCATCGCGGATAATGCCGGCCAGCACGTCAGGCGGGATGGCCTCGCACTGGACCGTCTCGCCGGTGAACGATCGTCTGTCGGTAGCCTTCGGGGGGGCTGTCACCAGGCCGAGGGAGACGATCTGCGCGGGAACCACGGCAAGGCGTGAAAAGCGGATGTCAGCAGCTAGCCCGAGGTCGCGGGCGATGGCCCGAACATCCTCCTCCATCGAACTGAACAGATGAACGCCGCTCGGATCGTGATCGCCTACATGAAGCACCTCGACCCGTCGCCACCGCCCCAGACGGTGTGCCAGGTCATGTTTCGCGGTCAGGCTGTCAAACCCGCCGCTGCTGTGGACCGCGATCCCGAATGGATCGGCGATGCGCTGCACCTGCGGCACCATGCCGGCGGCCTCGACGGCAAAGACCAACCGGCGCTGCTGCCCTACCTGCCGGTCAAGCCGCAGGTTGCGAGCCTCTTCGATGAAGCGCTCCACCAACTGGGCCGCGCTATCCCAAGCGTCAGGCTCAGCGATGGTTACGCCGTCATCGCGGATTGCCTCGAACGGGATCAGCCGGGCGCGGCGCGCGCGGTTGATTTTCTCGCCAAGCCGCGAATAGGCGTTCTCGGTCTTGTCGTAGCCATGGGCACCGACCAGCCGGTAGAAAATCTGCCGAACGGTAAGCGGCAGGTATTCCGCATACTCGATCAGCACTCCCTTTACCGCGTCGAGCAGGTCGCGGGTGGCGCACTGCGGCTGCCATGGCGCGAGGCCGCGGACCCGGGTCGTCGCGGCACTCATGGGCGCCCCCCGCCTTGGAAGGCCTTGATCACCTCGGCCGTAACAGCAAGGCGTTGCTTGTAGCGTTGAAAAACGCCGCCTCGCCCGCGGCGTCGGTGAGCGATGCCGCCTGGCGCTCGATGTCTGCGACGAGAGCCGGCGGGCATAAGGTCTTCGCGTCGGCGTCGGTGTAGCTGTCCAACGGATCGTGCGGACCGATCGCTCCGAGCACCCGCCGAGCGCGGCACCCGGGCGGGATCTGGGAGACCACCATCACCACAGTCCAGCCCGCGAGCCGGTACTCCGACAGCCAGGGCACCAGGTCGCGGACAACATCAACGTCAAGTGCCGGGCCGGATGCTGCGATCTCCCTGGAAAGGCCTCGCGTAGCCGCCAGCGGCGCTTAGGATGCGCTACGAACCATTGGCGGTCGGCAGCGACCCAGGGATCCTCCCCGATCTCCTGGACCGCGATCGCGACCACGCGCGCGGCGCAAACGGGACAGCGCACCGAGAAGCCGCCGTCAGCGGTTCGGCAGATGAGGTATGGCAATGCAACCGCGAACCGGAACCCGCGTCGGTCGCAACCGGTTTTTTCGGCGCGATTACTCAGCCGTTCCAGTTCGCGCTGGTATGGCAATCCGGCTGCGCAGATCGGCACCAAGGATGGGATGTGCATTTTGGCATGTCTCCATGCCGACGCGAGCCTTGACCTAGACGTCAGATCGCCCGAAATAAAGTTGCCGCCTGTAATCTTCGATACGATCTGCCGCCCCGGTGTCGCTGCATCGGGGCGGTTGCGTGTCAGGCGGGGGTGCGCTGGCCAGTCCGAATGTCTGCTTTCGGCAAGTCTGCGATGTAGCGCCGCAAGCTGTCGCCAGTGATCAGCGTGCGGTTACCGGACTTCCGAGCGTCCAGCACACCTGCGCCGATCAACTCATATAACCGCGTCGTGCCCACGCCGATCGCGCGGCGGGCATCTTCGATGCGATAAGCGAGGGGCTCATGATCCAACGGTTTTCTCCCCGTCTGCGTCGCCGCCTTCTCCGCCGACGCGCGCGCCTCACGCTCGGCCAGCGGATCGATGCCGCCCTTGACCGTCCGATGCAGGCTAGCAGCCTTCTCTCGTGCCTCGGCCAGGGACACGTCCGCGACGCTACCCAGGCCCATTTCCCGCATCCGCCCGTCCCGCCGGTAGCGGAACAACCAAAAACGGGCATCAGACGAGCGCACCAAGAGATACAGCCCCTTGCCGTCGCCATAGCGCCCCGGCCGAGCCGTCCGCACCTTTACCGCCGTCAGTCCCGCCGCTCTGCGTGGCATGGCTCCGATCTATCGTCCCCGCTTCTGTCCCCTCTATGTATCGCCGAAAGAGGGCGATTGCAAACGACTGCGGACGAAGGTTGAATGCTTCATCTCAGCCCTTTCTCTACGAATTTCAGAGGTCGGCTGGCGGGATGCCGAAAGATGGCGAAGGCCGATTCGGCGGAGATTTTCTCCGCCGTGGAGAAGCCAGCACGGAAGATGAAGCGCTGGACCTGGCCGTCGGTCATGCCAGCGAGCTCGGCCTCGGTCGCCAGCCCTTGGGACATCACCTTGGCGCGAATGCGGTCCACCGCGAGCCCACGTCCGTCGTCCGAAATTTCCAGGATGATGTAGCCGCCCTCATGGAAGGCGTTAAGGATGATGGTGCCGGTTTCGGATTTGCCGGCCGCGCGCCGCTCCGCTGGGGTCTCCAGCCCGTGATCGCCACTGTTGCGGATCATATGCGTCAGCGGATCCTTGATCAGCTCCAACACCTGGCGGTCGAGTTCTGTCTCTGCACCGAGCATGGTGAGCTCGATCTTTTTGCCCATGTCATGGGAGAGATCCCGCACCAGACGGGGCAGCTTGTTCCAGGCAATGCCGATGGGCTGCATCCGGGTCTTCATTACGCCTTCCTGAAGGTCCGACGTAATGTGCGACAGCCGTTGCAGCGGGACGGTGAAGGCGCTGTTTTCGTGCGTGCGCGCCAACTGAAGAAGCTGGTTGCGGGTCAGCACAAGTTCACTGACCAGCGTCATCAGGTTCTCCAGCACATCGACCGCCACGCGGATTGTCTGCGTGCTGGGTGGTGCATTGGTAGCGGCTGCAGCGTTGGCGCCCTGGGGCGCGGCGCCGGCCGCGACGGGCTCACTAGGTGCCGGTTCCGGGGGAGCTTCAACGCGAGCAGCGACCACAGGAGCGGGCGGCGCGACGGCGGCTGGTGCGGGCTCGGCTTCCGGCGACGGAGCGGCGGCGGGAGGAGCCGCGGGTTTCGGCGCCTCGTTCGCGGCGGTGGCGTTCAGTTGCGCGATGAGGTCCGCGTCGTTTCCGGGCGGTTCAGCGCCGGTTTGGCTCAGCGTGGTTACGATCGCCTTGATCGCGTCGATTGCAGCCAAAACCTGCGTGACAATATCGGGGGTGACGGTCAGCGTGCGATCGCGGAGCTTGCCTAGTACATTTTCGCCAGCATGGGCGACCCGTTCCAGCCGAGGAAGTCCCAGGAACCCACAAGTACCCTTGATGGTGTGAACCATCCGAAAGATGAATCCAAGCGTCTCGGCGTCGTCCGGGGTGCGTTCCAAGGTGACGAGAGCGACATCTAGGTCCGCCAGGCTCTCATTCGTTTCGGTCAGGAAGTCGGATAGAAGATCGTCCACTGCAGCTCCCCTCGGCGGCCCAATCTTCGGGCGGGAGCCAATCCATGGCAGGACTTTGCAAACAAATAGTTAAATGCCGGGGGTAATTTTTTGGGTTATCGGCCCAGTCGTAGAATTGCGGGCTCGGACTGCGTGTGGGAGGCAAGTAGGGCGGACAGGCGGATCTGGGCGGTATGCGCGAGCTGTATTGTCAGCGCCATCTGCAAGTGCCCCCCGTCGGTCAGAGCGGATCGAGTTTCCGCCTCGTTAGCCAGGCAGATCGCCATGCCGGTGGGCCAGGCGGCCGCGGGTCCGTCTATTCCGGCGGCCAGGCCTGCCTCGCGGTGCACACGCGGTTGGTTGCAAGGGAGTTCCCCACCATCCGCGGGTCCCGGGGGCTTGAACACCTGGCCATGGTGGCGCAAGTCATGGTCAACGCGATACAATGACAGGCAAGCGGCCCTAGAGCCCCGGCCTGGAAGGAGACACCCTCTCACTATGATCGATCCTTTCGGCAGAGCAATCACATACCTGCGGGTATCAGTGACGGACCGCTGTGATCTGCGCTGCGTCTATTGCATGTCCGAGGACATGACCTTCCTCCCGAAGCATGACCTGCTGACGCTGGAGGAACTGGAGCGACTGTGCGCCGCGTTTATCCGCCTTGGTACGACCAAAATTCGCATCACCGGCGGAGAGCCTCTCGTGCGGCGCGATGTGATGCGGTTGTTCGGCAAGCTCGGCGACCGGATTGGGCAGCATGGTCTCGATGAATTGACCGTTACGACCAACGGGTCACAACTGACCAAACATGCAGGGACGCTGGCGGCGTCGGGGGTCAGGAGGATCAACGTGTCGCTCGATACCCTCGACCCGGTGCGGTTCACGCAGATTACCCGATGGGGAAAGATCGAGCAGACGCTGGACGGGATCTTCGCCGCGAAGGCTGCGGGGCTGGCAATAAAGATCAACGCCGTCGCGATGAAGGGCGTGAACGAGGCGGAATTCGACGGGATGCTGGCCTGGTGCGGGGAGCATGGGTTCGATCTCTGCCTGATCGAGACAATGCCAATGGGCGACATCACCGGCGACCGGACGGAACAGTATCTGCCGCTGTCGGTGGTGCGGGCTAGGCTGCGCAAGACCTGGACGCTCGAGGACACGGATTACAAGACTGGCGGTCCAGCTCGGTATTACACAGTGAAGGAAACCGAACGGCGGATCGGGTTCATCACCCCGATGACGCATAATTTCTGCGAAAGCTGCAATCGGGTACGGCTGACGTGTACAGGCACGCTCTATATGTGCCTGGGCCAGGAGGATTCGGCGGATTTTCGACCGCTGCTGCGCGCTGGCGTATCGGATCATCGCTTGGACGACGCGATCCGGGAGGCGATTTCCCGCAAGCCGAAGGGGCACGACTTCATCATCGATCGCCGCCACGACAAGCCCGCGGTGGCTCGGCATATGAGCGTGACAGGCGGGTAGAGTTCAACCCAGGTCCGCCGGTATTGCTCAAGCGATGACTTAGACCGCCTCCGCTCATTAGGAGCAAGGGACTTCGGGACGAGCCAATCTTTTGGGGCGCTAGTATGACATAGACGATGCCCTCGACCACGAGCGCCCGGCTCGTCGGTCGAGCCACCGTTGGCCGCCATGTCGTCACGGGTTAGTCTCCCGCCGTGAAACCATCCCCCCCGGTCCAGACCGACATCGTGTTGCTTGGCGCCGGGCATGCGCACGTTGAGGTGCTGCGCCGGTTCGCCATGCGACGCCAACCCGGCGTTCGCCTAACCCTCATCAGCCGCGAGCCAGAGACACCTTACTCCGGCATGCTGCCTGGGCTGATCCGGAGCGAATACACCTTTCACGAAGCTCATATCGATCTGGCGCCCTTGGCTTCTGTGGCGAATGCGCGGCTGATTATCGCGGAGGCGAGGGCGTTTGACCCAGCGGAGGGCATTGTCACTGTGGTCGGTCGCCCCGATATCGCGTTCGACCTGCTGTCGGTCGACGTCGGTGGCTTGCCGATCGCGCCGGGTGGGGCCGGCATTCCGGTCAAGCCGATCGGCGGGTTCCTCGACCGGCTGCACCGGATGGAGGCTGAGCTTCCCGCCGGTGCGCGCATCGCTATCGTAGGAGCCGGCCCAGCCGGTGTCGAACTGGCCCTGGCGTTGGCCGTCCAATTCGCCGGACTGTGGCGGCTGGTGCTGGTCTCCGAAACCCCCGAACCAATCGCCACCGCACCTGCGCTCGCTCGCCGGGCCGTGCGCCACGCCTTGGTAGAGGCCGGGATCGAACTGATCTGCGGCGTGACCGCGACCCTTGAGGATGGCGGCCGCCTGATGCTTTCCGACGGCAGCCATATCGAGGTCGCGACCGCCCTATGGGCCACCACGGTCGAGGGACCGGCATTCCTGGCCGCCTCCGGAGTGGCCTGCGACCGGTCCGGCTGTATCCGTGTCGGCCACGATCTTCGCAGTGTCAGCCATCCGCAAATCTTCGCCGCAGGCGATTGCGCCTCATTAGAAGGCGATCTGCGCCCCAAGGCCGGGGTCTGGGCGGTTCGATCCGGCGCTCCATTGGCCGACAACCTCCGCCGCGCCGCGACCGGGCGGCCATTGGAGCCTTGGAAGCCACAACGCGATGCGTTGGTCATTCTGGGGTTGGGGCACGGGCGTGCCGTAGCGTGGCGAAACGGCATCGCGATGCAAGGACGAAAAGTCTTCTGGCTGAAGGACCGCATCGACCGTAAGTGGATACGCAAATACACCGACCTGCGGATGGAGCCTGACCTCGACGCACCGATGCGGTGCGGCGGATGTGGCGCCAAGGTGGGGGCGCAAGTGCTGACCGATGCGCTGGCCAGCCTGCCCGCGATTGAAACGTCGGATCTTTCGGCGAGACCAGACCTTTTGACGAGACTAGACGACGGCGCAGTGCTGAAGCCGCCCCTGGGGAAGCTATTGGTCCAATCGGTGGACCACTTTCGAGCGTTCCTGGACGATCCATTTGTCTTCGGGCAGATCGCCGCCGCGCATGCTTTGTCGGATCTGTATGCGATGGGCGCAGAACCTTGGTCCGCGCTGGCGATCGCCTCGGTGCCCTATGCCTCGCAACCCAAGATGCGGGCCGAGTTATCGGCCATGCTCCAGGGTGCAAGCGAGATCCTGCGGGAGGCTGGATGCGCGCTGGTCGGGGGCCATAGCGGCGAGGCAGCGAAATCAGCTCTGGGTTTTGCTGTCACCGGGCTGGTGGATTCCGGAAAGATCCTGCGCAAGGCTGGCTTGCAGCCCGGCGATCAGTTGCTCCTGACCAAACCCCTGGGGACCGGGATCGTGCTGGCCGGCCATATGCGGGGCAACACTCGGGCGCAATGGCTGCTGGCCGCAATCGAATCCATGCGGACGACCAACGCCGCTGCGCTACGGATTGCGATGGCATACCGGCCACGCGCCGGGACCGATGTCTCCGGCTTCGGACTGGCCGGGCACCTGCATGAAATGCTGGAAGCGTCCAACCTCGCCGCAGTGCTCCGGCGAGAAGCGATCCCGGCTCTGCCCGGCGCACAGGCATTAGCCTCCCATGGGATCGAGAGCACGCTGGCCCCGGACAATAGGCGCATATTGGGCGATGCAACCGATAGCGCGCTGATCGTCGACCCGCAGACGTCTGGCGGCCTGCTGTTGGGCTTCCCCGCCAGCCGAGCGGTGGGGTGCCTTGGGGCGATGCGAGATGATGGGATCGACGCGGCGATCGTCGGTGAGGTGGAAGCAGCGCGTGATGACGCAATCAGGATCAGGCTGGAATAATCGGTCCTTATCAGGATCGCGCGGTGAGGATGGGCCGAGGCTTGCAACGCCAGCCCGTCCGCCCTTGGGGCAACGGTCCTGGAGGAGAGCCAAGGGGAAGGCTGGCGGAGCTGACCTTAAAAGGGAGAAAGTAATTTTGCTAAGGACATTGTTAAGCAGAGGTAAGATATATAAAGAACCTGGTTTGCTCTAAGTGGAGCAGTAGAGAAAGTCGTTCTTTAACCTGCTCCCTCTGTGACAATCGCAATCTCATATTGAGACTTCCATTGCAATCGCGGGAGTGGCTGGCGGTGAAGAGACGATGTGTTATCGATCTGATCTCCCCGGAACATTTATTAGATCGATTCTGGCGCTTTTCCCGCCACGGGGATAGACTTGTAGGGCGCCGAGCAGGTGTGCGGTTTCAACCAGACGGGGATGCTCAATGCTGAAAAGATCCATGCGAGGGGGCTTGATAGGCGTCGCAGCGACGCTCGCGATTGTGCTGACCGGCGTCGCCACGTCGGCAACGGCCCAGATCCACATCGCCTCCGCCGGCCCGATGACTGGCGAGTATGCTGCGTTCGGCGACCAGATGAGAAAGGGCGCGGAGCAGGCGGTTGCCGACTTGAACAAGGCGGGCGGCGTGCTGGGGCAAAAACTCGTGCTGGATATTGGCGACGACGCCTGTGATCCCAAGCAGGCAGTGTCCGTCGCCAATCAGTTCGCCTCCAAGGGGGTCAAGCTGGTCGTAGGGCACTACTGCTCCGGCAGCTCAATCCCGGCGAGCAAAGTCTATAGCGAGGAAGGCATCCTGCAAATCTCGCCTGCGTCGACGAATCCGAAATACACCGATGAGGGAAGCTGGAACACCTTCCGCGTCTGCGGCCGCGACGACGCTCAAGGCAAGGTCGCCGGGGACTATCTGGCCAGCCACTTCAAAGGCGAGAAGATCGCTATCCTGAACGACAACTCGGCCTACGGCAAAGGCCTGGCGGATGAGACTGAGAAATCGCTGCACGCAGCCGGCGGGAAAGAAGTGCTGGCGACGGCCTACACGCCTGGTGAGAAGGACTACTCCTCGCTGGTCTCGCGCCTGAAGGAGGCCGGCGTCACCGTCATCTATGTCGGCGGCTACCACACCGAGGCCGGCCTGATCATCCGCCAGGCGAAAGAGCAGGGGATGAAAGCCACGTTGGTTGGGGGCGATGCTCTGGTGACCAGCGAATTCTGGCAGATCGCCGGAGATTCAGGTGCCGGCACGTTGATGACTTTCCCACCTGACCCGCGTCTGATGAAGACAGCGGCCGACGTGGTGAAGGAATTCAAGGCCAAGAATATCGACCCCGAGGGCTACGTCCTGTACACCTATGCCGCCATCCAGGTGTGGGCCGAGGCGGTGAAGAAGGTCGGCAGCACTGATCCGAAAAAGGTCGCTGCCGCACTAAAGGCAACCGGCGATTGGCCGTCAGTGCTAGGACCGATCAGCTTCGACAAAAAGGGCGACACGGCCGGGGGCGGCTATGTGTTCTATGTTTGGAAAGACGGCAGTTACGCCCAGATGTAGCTAGCCTGCCGGGTGGGCAGCGGGAAACCGCCGCTGTCCGCTCTCGCCGGAACGCTCGCGCTCAAAGCTCGCGAAAAGCAACCACTCGAAGATATCGTGGCTCCGAGACAGGCAGGGAGGCGAAAGAGGTGTCTTGAGCGCCGTCTCAGCTAATATCACCAAAAGGGATCGAATCTCCGATCTTGATCCATCGAAAACACGAAGGCACTGTAAGCGTTGCGCAGCGCCCACATGGTTTTCCTGGGGTCGAGTATGGTTGATTCGCGCTATGGACACGGACGCGACCCCGGCCAGGACGGCGGCATCAACAGAGAGCGCACATACGACCAGTCGTAAGAGCGCTCCGACCCTTCGGGTGGATTTGATCCCACGCGGCGAACGCCGGCGCCGCTGGACAACCGAGCAGAAGCAGACGATCGCGGCTCAGAGCCTGGCTTCTGGGGCATCGCCCACGGACATTGCGCGGCTGCACGGCATCAGCACGGGTCAACTCTATACTTGGCGGCATGCCCTGAGGGCGGTGCAGCCTGATGCGGCGTTCGGACGCTTTGCCCGCATTGAGGTGGCACCTCATATCAGCCGGTGGCGCCCTTGGATATTCCAGCGCGGCCGCCCGGTTTGATCGAGATTGCCCTGTCCGACGGCACGACAGTTCGCGTCGACGCCGGGATCGATCCGCGTGCCTTGCGCCGTGTGCTGACGGCGCTGCGCGGATGATTGTTCTGCCATCGGGCGCGCGTGTCTGGCTGGCATGCGGCTACACTGACATGCGCAAAGGGATGGACGGATTGGCGATGCGGCCCAGCAGGTGCTGCAAGAAAACCCGTTCAGCGGCGCCTTGTTGGCTTTTCGCGGCAAACGTGGCGGGCTGATTAAACTGCTTTGGTTTGACGGACAAGGTCTCTGCCTGTTCAGCAAACGGCTGGACAAAGGCCACTTCCAGTGGCCGGTCACCGACACCGGGCGGGTATCGCTGACGCCCGCCCAGCTATCGATGTTACTGGAAGGCATCGACTGGCGCATGCCCGCCCGCGTCCGCCGCCCGGAACTGGCGGGTTGACGGCGATGCTCACGCCAAATTCATTGGACCCAATTCGCAACGATGCTCTCAGCCTGCGGGCGTGTTCGAAGCACCCGCAGACCTGCCCGAGGATCCCGCTACGCTGCAAGCGATCCTGCGCGCGGCGCTGGCCGAGATCGAGCGGCTGCAGTTTCAACTTGCTGGCCTGCAGCGCAATCGCTTCGGCCGCCGATCGGAGAAGCTGGCCGACGAGACGGTGCAGCAGGCGAGCGAGGATCTGGAACAGTCCGTGGCCGAGAAGATGGCTGGGCTGGAGGCGGCGGCCAAGGCGAAGACCAGGCCGCCCGCCGACAAGCCGCCGAAGCGCAACCGCGGCGCCTTGCCCGCCCATTTGCCGCGGGTCGAGGTCATTGTCGACGTCCAAGACCAAGCTTGCGCCTGCTGCGGCGGTTCGCTGCACCAGATCGGCGAAGACCAGGCTGAGATGTTGGATTACGTCCCCGCTCAGTTCCGGGTTCGACTGATCCGCCGACCGCGTTACGGCTGCCGCGCCTGCGAAAATGCTGTCGTTCAGGCCGCCGCACCCGACCGTCCAATCGACGGCGGCATGGCGACCGAGGCGCTGATAGCGCAGGTGCTGATCAGCAAGTATGGCGACCATCTTCCGCTGTATCGCCAGTCGCAGATCTTTGCCCGTCAGGGCATCGAGCTGGATCGTTCCACATTATGCAACTGGGTAGGACGTGCCTGCTGGTGGCTCGCCTTGGCACGAGCTGATGCTGAGCACTGTTCTATCTTCGCCCAAAGTGTTTGCTGACGACACGACATTGCCCGTGCTCGACCCCGGCAACGGCCGCACCAAGACCGCACGCCTTTGGTGCTATGCGGTCGACAACCGCCCCTGGCAGGGACCCGGTCACCCGGTTGCCGCTTATGCCTATAGCGAGGACCGCAAGGCGGAGCATCCGGCCAGCCATCTGAAAGGTTTCCGCGGACTGCTTCAGGTCGACGGCTATGCCGGGTTTGACAGTCTGGTGAAGGCAGCGATGGATGGTGGAGTGCAACTGGCATTCTGTTGGGCACATACGCGACGCAAGTTCTACGACATCCATGTCGCGACGAAGTCGCCACTTGCTGAGCAAGCCCTGCGCCAGATCGCCGACCTATATGCGATCGAAGCCGATATCCGCGGCCAGACCGCTGACCAGCGCCGCACCATCCGTCTGGAACGCAGCCGCCCCCTGGTCGAGGCGATGCAGGCCTGGCTGAACGAGACCTTGGACCGCATCTCCGGCCGCTCCGCCCTGGCCCAGGCCATCCGCTATGCGCGCAATCACTGGAGCGGATTGGTCTTGTTTCTGGATGACGGTCGCCTGGAGCTTGATACCAACACCGTCGAGCGGGCCATGCGTCCGGTTGCCCTTGGGCGAAAAAACGCGTTGTTCGCCGGCACCG
>CAVYXX010000011.1:0-34915 GCA_963772355.1 uncultured Alphaproteobacteria bacterium
AACTGATCGTCGCCGGCATGCACGCCAGTTCTAGTTCCACGGCAGCAGCGCGTGCAATTCGTTCCGTTTGGTTTGTCCTGATACGATGCGTTCAAGGACATCGGTCAACCAGGCCAGCGGATCGAGTTTGTTCAGCTTTGCCGTTTGGATCAGCGTTGCGACCAGTGCCCAATGTTCGCCTCCACTATCCGAGCCGGGGACATAATGCCGGGTTTCTGACGTTCGAAGCGGAGGTCTCCTATCCGTTTCATCCACTGGTCGGCCGGACTGTCCCTGTGATCGGCGACCACGAGCATGATGGTGTCCACCATTTTCTGATCCGCCAACCGCATGGCGGTTCCTACCAGATCCCAGATTGGATGTTCGATCCGGCGACAAGTAGTCTCGCGCTGGTACCGACCCCGCGGCTTCCTGTCACCGAACTCGTCTTGCTGCGCGCCCTTGTCGATCGTCTCGTAGCCTATCCTCCGGAAAAAAGAAGTCCTCGGAGAAGTCGGCAATGAGAAAGTTGCTCCGCGCACAAATGGATCTGTTCGTAGTTCCGACCCGATCCGCCGAACTGACCGGCGTCGAACGCCAGACCGCAATCGCACTTCTGCAGACACTGCTGAGGGAAGCGGTGATGACACCGAGCGGCGGGTTATCGAGCTTCCGGGAGAAGGATGCGGGCGATGAGTAAGATCACGTCGGAGCATCTTGCCCGCGCCGCCTTCGTGTATGTGCGTCAGTCGACTGCCTATCAGGTGGTCAACAATCTTGAGAGCCAGCGGCGCCAATATGGCTTGGTGGAGCGCGCGCGGCATCTCGGCTGGGACGACGTTCAGCTCGTCGATGACGATCTCGGTCGGTCCGGCGGCGGGACGGCCCGGCCGGGGTTCGAGAAACTCCTGGCTGCAATTTGCGAGGGCAGGGTCGGCGCAGTGGTATCACTGGAAGCGTCGCGCTTAGCTCGGAACGGTCGTGATTGGCATACACTGCTGGAGTTCTGCGGTCTGGTCGGTACATTGATTGTGGACGAAGAAGCTATCTACGATCCGCGTTCGCCCAACGACAGGCTGTTGCTGGGCATGAAGGGAACAATGAGCGAGATGGAGCTGTCGGTCTTCCGTCAGCGGTCCGTCGAGGCCATGCGCCAGAAAGCTCGGCGTGGCGAACTTCATTTGACCGTCGCAGTCGGGTACGTGAAGACCGACGACAACCGTATCGAGAAGGATCCCGATCGGCGGGTGCAGGACGGCATCGCGCTCGTCTTCCACAAATTTGCCGAACTTCATTCAATCCGCCAGGTGCTACTATGGTTCCGACAGGAGAATGTCCCTGTCCCTGCGATCTACAGGGTCGCGGCAAAGGCCAAATCGAGTGGAAGGCGCCGGTTTACCACACGCTTTATCACGTGCTGACGAACCCGGTGTACGCCGGCTCCTACGCCTACGGCCGGCGCAGGACGAGCGTAACGATCGCTGGCGGGCGGAAGCAAATCTTGCGCGACAACCTCCGCCGCAATTGGAAGGAGTGGGAGGTTTTGATCCATGACCACCACGCCGGCTATATTACTTGGGTCGAGTTCGAGAGGAACCAGCACCTGATTGCCGACAACGCCAATGGCAAGAGCTACATGGGTCGTGGTTCGATAAGACGCGGCGAGGCGTTGTTGCCGGGACTATTCCGCTGCGCACGCTGCGGTCGGCGACTGCATATTCAGTACACGGGCAAAGGCGGCAATACGCAGCGATATGCCTGCAAGGGAACGTTCAGCATCAACGCCGTCAGCAATTGTATTGGCTTCGGCGGGATGCGGGTCGACCGCGTCGTCGCCCAGGAGGTTGTGGCCCGCTTGCAGCCGCTTGGGATCGAGGCAGCGCTGGCCGCGATGGAAGCCGATAAGGAGCAGCAGTGCGATAAGCGCCAGCAGATCGAGAACGCGATTCAGCAAGCCCAATACGAGGCTGCCCGGGCGCGCCGGCAATATGACGCCGTAGACCCCGACAATCGCCTGGTTGCTGGCGAACTGGAGCGGCGCTGGAATGAGAAATTGGTTCAACTACGCGACTTGGAGATCCAACGCGAAAGCCTCGATCAAACGAAGCCGACGCCAACGCTCTCAGCCGATGACCGTGCGAGGCTGATGACACTCGGCAAGGATCTTGCCAAGGCGTGGAATAGTCCTGGCGCATCAATCGAGATACGCAAGAAGATCATTAGACTACTTGTAAAAGAAATTATCGTTGATGTTGTCGACAACAAGTTAGCACTCGTTATTCATTGGCAAGGTGGCGACCACACCGAAATGACGGTCAAGAAGAACAAGGTTGGACATACCCGTTGGACGGTGGAGGCCGATGTCGTCGATCTCGTGCGCGTACTGGCGCGACAACTGCCGGACATGGCGATCGCCGCCATCCTGAATCGCTCCGGCAAGCTGACGGGACGTGGGGCCACGTGGACGCGGACCCATGTCCGGGGTCTGCGGAACACCAACGGCATCGCCACCTATCGCGAGGGCGAGCGGGCCGAGCGCGGCGAGGCAACGCTCGACGAGGCCGCGGATATTCTGAGGGTAAGCCGTGCCACGGCCTACCGAATGGTCCTCGCCGGCGTGCTTCCAGCCCAGCAGCTCTGTGCCGGGGCACCCTGGATAATCCGGCTTGCTGACCTGCAGCAGGATGCCATTCGTCGAGATGCTGAGGCCAGGCGGTCACGGCGCCCGATATCTCAAAATCCGCTGCAAAATTCCCTTGCTTTATAAGGACGTCGTCGGATGAGCAGTATGGCGCACCAACGTCGGTGCCGGCGAACAACGCGTTTTTTCGCCCAAGGGCAACCGGACGCATGGCCCGCTCGACGGTGTTGGTATCAAGCTCCAGGCGACCGTCATCCAGAAACAAGACCAATCCGCTCCAGTGATTGCGCGCATAGCGGATGGCCTGGGCCAGGGCGGAGCGGCCGGAGATGCGGTCCAAGGTCTCGTTCAGCCAGGCCTGCATCGCCTCGACCAGGGGGCGGCTGCGTTCCAGACGGATGGTGCGGCGCTGGTCAGCGGTCTGGCCGCGGATATCGGCTTCGATCGCATATAGGTCGGCGATCTGGCGCAGGGCTTGCTCAGCAAGTGGCGACTTCGTCGCGACATGGATGTCGTAGAACTTGCGTCGCGTATGTGCCCAACAGAATGCCAGTTGCACTCCACCATCCATCGCTGCCTTCACCAGACTGTCAAACCCGGCATAGCCGTCGACCTGAAGCAGTCCGCGGAAACCTTTCAGATGGCTGGCCGGATGCTCCGCCTTGCGGTCCTCGCTATAGGCATAAGCGGCAACCGGGTGACCGGGTCCCTGCCAGGGGCGGTTGTCGACCGCATAGCACCAAAGGCGTGCGGTCTTGGTGCGGCCGTTGCCGGGGTCGAGCACGGGCAATGTCGTGTCGTCAGCAAACACTTTGGGCGAAGATAGAACAGTGCTCAGCATCAGCTCGTGCAGTGGGGCGAGCCACCAGCAGGCACGTCCTACCCAGTTGCATAATGTGGAACGATCCAGCTCGATGCCCTGACGGGCAAAGATCTGCGACTGGCGATACAGCGGAAGATGGTCGCCATACTTGCTGATCAGCACCTGCGCTATCAGCGCCTCGGTCGCCATGCCGCCGTCGATTGGACGGTCGGGTGCGGCGGCCTGAACGACAGCATTTTCGCAGGCGCGGCAGCCGTAACGCGGTCGGCGGATCAGTCGAACCCGGAACTGAGCGGGGACGTAATCCAACATCTCAGCCTGGTCTTCGCCGATCTGGTGCAGCGAACCGCCGCAGCAGGCGCAAGCTTTGTCTTGGACGTCGACAATGACCTCGACCCGCGGCAAATGGGCGGGCAAGGCGCCGCGGTTGCGCTTCGGCGGCTTGTCGGCGGGCGGCCTGGTCTTCGCCTTGGCCGCCGCCTCCAGCCCAGCCATCTTCTCGGCCACGGACTGTTCCAGATCCTCGCTCGCCTGCTGCACCGTCTCGTCGGCCAGCTTCTCCGATCGGCGGCCGAAGCGATTGCGCTGCAGGCCAGCAAGTTGAAACTGCAGCCGCTCGATCTCGGCCAGCGCCGCGCGCAGGATCGCTTGCAGCGTAGCGGGATCCTCGGGCAGGTCTGCGGGTGCTTCGAACACGCCCGCAGGCTGAGACATCGTTGCGAATCGGGTCCAATGAATCTGGCGTGAGCATCGCCGTCAACCCGCCAGTTCCGGGCGGCGGACGCGGGCGGGCATGCGCCAGTCGATGCCTTCCAGTAACATCGATAGCTGGGCGGGCGTCAGCGATACCCGCCCGGTGTCGGTGACCGGCCACTGGAAGTGGCCTTTGTCCAGCCGTTTGCTGAACAGGCAGAGACCTTGTCCGTCAAACCAAAGCAGTTTAATCAGCCCGCCACGTTTGCCGCGAAAAGCCAACAAGGCGCCGCTGAACGGGTTTTCTTGCAGCACCTGCTGGGCCAGCATCGCCAATCCGTCCATCCCTTTGCGCATGTCAGTGTAGCCGCATGCCAGCCAGACACGCGCGCCCGATGGCAGAACAATCATCCGCGCAGCGCCGTCAGCACACGGCGCAAGGCACGCGGATCGATCCCGGCGTCGACGCGAACTGTCGTGCCGTCGGACAGGGCAATCTCGATCAAACCGGGCGGCCGCGCTGGAATATCCAAGGGCGCCACCGGCTGAGGTGCCACCTCAATGCGGGCAAAGCGTCCGAACGCCGCATCAGGCTGCACCGCCCTCAGGGCATGCCGCCAAGTATAGAGTTGACCCGTGCTGATGCCGTGCAGCCGCGCAATGTCCGTGGGCGATGCCCCAGAAGCCAGGCTCTGAGCCGCGATCGTCTGCTTCTGCTCGGTTGTCCAGCGGCGCCGGCGTTCGCCGCGTGGGATCAAATCCACCCGAAGGGTCGGAGCGCTCTTACGACTGGTCGTATGTGCGCTCTCTGTTGATGCCGCCGTCCTGGCCGGGGTCGCGTCCGTGTCCATAGCGCGAATCAACCATACTCGACCCCAGGAAAACCATGTGGGCGCTGCGCAACGCTTACGAAGAATTCGACCTGGTGCAGAAAGATAACCTGTATCGCTGCCTCGACAAACTGCTGGCACACAAGACGGAACTATTCAGTTTCCTGCAGCAGCGCTGGAAGACGCTGTTCGACGCCAAGTTCGAAGTCCTGCTCTACGATTTGACCAGCACGTATTTCGAGTGCGATCCGCCTGAGGCCGGCAAGCGACGGCATGGCTACAGCCGGGACAAACGTTCCGACTGCGTCCAGGTCGTCATCGCCCTGATCGTGACGCCGGATGGTCTGCCGCTGGCCTACGAGGTGATGCCGGGCAACACTTCGGACAAGACGACGCTGCGCGACTTCCCGCCTGCCCGATTACGCCGCGCAGATCTTGAGCAGGGCGCGGGCAGGGTCGTCGATTCCGTAGGGCTTCGTGAGGGTGGGAATGTCGCGGAACTCATCGGGGGGCCCGGCGGTGCCATAGCCCGTTGCAAACAGAAACGGAATCCCGCGATCGTGCAGAAGCTGGGCGATCGGATAGCTCAGTTTGCCGGCAAGATTGACGTCCAGGATCGCGAGGTCGATGGCGGCCTCCTGTGCCAGCCGCAATCCCGACACGAGCCGGGCGGCAACCCCGGCGACCGCGTATCCGAGCTCGAGCAGGTAATCCTCCAGGACCATCGACCACCAGAACCCGTTTCCCCACCCCATTCACACTAAGCCGCTCCCCGGCGGGGAAGCTGGGGGAAATTCACCACCGCGGACGTAAAAGCGACCTCCGCAAGGGGGGCGTTGATTGTGCATACAAACCCGCTGGCGCCGAAGTCGAGGACAGACTGTCCGGCGAGATCCTGCTCGACGACATGCTCGATCATGCGCATGCCGAAACCCAGCTGACCCCGTGGGTGCTCTACCGCGCCGGCTCCGCCTTCCGACCACAGCAGGCGGAACTCGGCGGACGGCCCCTTTCCGATCTCCCAACGTAACGTCACCTTTCCCGTGGCAGTGCCGAGGGCGCCGTATCTGAGTGCGTTGGTGATGAGTTCGTGCAAGACCATCGACAAGCCCAATGCGGCGCGGGAGTTGAGCCGCACGTCAGGCCCGGACACAAAGAAAGGACCGCCATCACGACTGCCGTAAGGGCGCAACGCGACGGTCACCACGTCGTCCAGATCTGCGCCCCGCCAACGTTCCTTCGTCAGTAAGTCATGCGCGGTAGCGAGAGCCAGCAAGCGGCCTTGTAAGGAATTGCGAAGGTTTGGTTCCGCCCGCCTCAGCGTTTGCAAGGCAATGGCTTGCACGGTGGTCAGGGTGTTTTGACACGATGATTTAACTCGTCAACCAAGGTCAGCAGTCGTTCCTCGGCGTGCTTGCGTTCGGTGATCTGAACCGCGCCGGGTTTGCCGGAGGCTCTGAACCTTGAGAGGTTGGAGCGATGGAGAAAGCAAAGACGGCGAGCCGGTATTCGGCTGAGGTGCGTTCGCGTGCGGTCCGGATGGTATTGGAGCACGGGGCGGATCACGCCTCGCAGTGGGCAGCGATAGGGTCGATTGCGGGCAAGATCGGGTGCACGGCAGAGACGTTGCGAGGCTGGGTGCGCCAGGCGGAGCGCGATGGGGGTCTGCGAGCCGGTCCGACCAGCGACGAGCGGGAGCGGATCAAGGTGCTGGAGCGCGAGAACCGCGAACTGCGCCAGGCCAACGAGATTCTGCGCAAAGCGTCGGCGTATTTTGCGATGGCGGAGCTCGACCGCCGGTCCAAACCATGATCGCGTTCATAGACAATCATCGTGCTGCTTACGGGGTCGAGCCGATCTGCCGGGTTCTACCGATCGCCCCGAGCACCTACCATGCCGATACAGCAAAGCGCGCCGATCCCACCAAATTGTCCGCCCGGGCACAGCGCGATGCGGCCTTGCAGACCGACATAAAGCGGGTGTGGGATACGAACTTCCAGGTCTACGGTGTGCGCAAGGTCTGGCGTCAGCTTCAGCGCGAGGCCATCGCAGCACCACGCTGCCAAGTTGCACGGCTGATGAAGCATATGGGCTTGGCTGGCGCGGTGCGCGGCAGGACGTTGAAGACCACGCACAGCGACAAATCGACGCCGTCTCCCCTCGACCGGGTGAACCGGCAATTCCGGGCGCCGGCGCCGAATGCCTTGTGGCTGGCGGACTTTACCTACGTCGCCACTTGGCAGGGCTTCGTCTATGTCGCCTTCGTCATCGACGCCTTTGCCCGGCGCATCGTCGGCTGGCGAGTATCGCGCTCAGCACGGGCGGACTTCGTGCTCGACGCGCTCGAGCAGGCGTTGTGTGATCGCCGCCCGGTCCGCCAGGGCGGCCTCGTGCACCACAGCGATCGCGGCGTGCAATACCTCTCGATCCGTTACAGCGAGCGCCTGCGTGAGGCCGGCATCGAGCCATCCGTCGGCAGCGTCGGCGACAGTTATGACAATGCGCTTGCCGAAACGATCAACGGCCTGTTCAAGGCCGAGGTGATCCACCGGCGTGGCCCGTGGCGCAGTGCCGAGACGGTGGAACTCGCCACTCTCGTATGGGTCGACTGGTTCAACAATCGTCGCTTGCTCGAACCGATCGGAAATATCCCACCCGCAGAAGCGGAAGTCCGTTACTATGCCCAGGCCGATGAGCGCGCCATGGCGGCGTGACTTAAACCAAACAGCCTCCGGCAAACCCGGCGCGGTTCAGATCTCTATCGACACACTCACCAGTCCGATCACGTTGTTGTTCGAGTCGCGCATGGGCGTTTTCGTTGCAAGCCAAACGCGCGCGGTATCGCCGGACTTTCCGATACGCTCTTCGACCTCCTCGGCCGCGTCGCTCTCCATGATGCGGCGGTCGCTTGCCATGACCGCTGCGGCCTCGGCAGGGTTGTCCAAAATTTCGAGATCGGTGCGGCCTTTTACTTTGTCCCATGGCTTGCCGATCAGGTTCAGCACCTGCTGGTTGGCAATCAGCAGGCGACCGTCCCTGCCTTTGGCGTAGATCAGGCCTGGCGCGGTATCGACGATGGGTTGCAGCAGTATCGCGGCACGCTGGCGCTCCTGTTGCTCCGCGCTGCGGATTTTTGTGACGTCATGGGCGGTTCCAATAACCGCGCGGGGTCGTCGCCCGGCCGGAGCGTCAGGGTCGGGTTCGAATACCGCGCGGCCGATGGAGGACACATGCACGGTCCGCCCGTCGGGATGTATCGCCCGGTAATTGACCGCGTACTCATCGTTCGGATCGAGAGCGCGCTCCAGCAGTTTCCGAGCGTCGGTTCGATCGGCCGGATGTACCCGGCTGACCCAGCCTGCGTAATCGGCAGGCTGTCGGCTGGTAGGCCAATGATGGCCCTATATCGGTCGTCCCAAACCAGCTCTTGGTCGTCTCCATTGAGCTTGTTGAACCGCCAGCACGCCAGTCCTGAAGCATCAAGCGCCAGACGGAGGGATATCTCACTGTCGCGGAGAGCTGTTTCGGTTTCCTTCAGCGGAGTGATGTCGTTGTTCACCTCGATATGGTGGGTACCCCATCGCCGTTGTCGTTCAGTGCCCAATGGCTGGCTACGACGATCGATGAGCCATCCTGACGCCGATGAACCAGTTCACCTTGCCAATGCCCTGTGTCGTGCAAAGTTTGCACGATGTCAGGCAAAGGTTCGGGAAATTTCGCCGCCAGCAGCTCATGGCTGACCTGCCCGACGGCCTGCTGGGCGTCATAGCCGTATAATTGTTGCATGCCGTCGGACAAGAATGTGATTCGTCCATCCTGGGTACGGAGCATTCCGTGGCTTAGTCCAAAGGCGGAGGTAAGGGCCCGTCAGGGACCAACCGCTCGGTCTGAGCGATTGGACGGCTTGATAGTGTAGTTCCATTCGCCGCGAAAATCTGCCCGGACGATGTTTATGGCGGCCAGTTGTTCGTCCGAGACGACGATGCCTTTGGGATACTGGTTGTCGTCGAGTTCGCCGATCACCTTCAGGCCGGTCTTGGTCGTGGTGGCTCCGATTAGATCGATGATGACCTGATAGCTGACCAGCGGCTTGGCACGCCAGTTCATGGTGATGAACGAAAACAGCCGATGCTCGATCTTGTTCCACTTGCTGGTTCCGGGCGGCAGGTGGTGGACCGTGATGTCAATATCCAGTTGGCTAGCCAGCTTTTGCAATTCGAGCTTCCACAGCCGCACGCGCGATCCGTTGCTGCCGCCCCCGTCGCAGGTGATCGTCAGGCGCTTGGCCGCGGGATAGCGCTTGCAGCCGATGTCCTGCCACCAGCGGCGGATCGACTGTACGGCAAACGCGGCGGTGTCATGGTTCATCCCAACACTGACCCAACCAGCGTTGGCGGCAAGGTCGTAGATACCGTATGGCACCGCCCGACCCAGTTCCTTGATCAGAAAATCATGCACGCGAACCGCTTCGGGTTCGCCTTGCGGACGCCATTCCCGGCCGGCGTTTTTGAAGTCTCCAACCAGTTCTTTCTTCTTCGTATCAACTGAAATCACCGGCTGCTGCGCCGCTAACGCCGTCGTCACGCTCTGATTGATATGGCTAAACTGCGCGTCCCGGTCGGGATGATCGCCACCCTCATTGGTCTTGCTGTTGGCTTGCAGACTGAACTTCTGCGCTTTTAACAATTCACCCACCACGGTGCGACTGACCCGATGCCCACGCGCCACAAGCTCCGCCGCCAACTGCCGCAGGCTCTTGCAGGTCCAGCGCAACGGCGACATCGGATCGCCCCTGGCGCCGGGTTCGACCAGCGCCATCAGTTCGCGCAATAGGTCAGGGTTACTGACGACCAGTGGCTTGCGTCCGCCCCCCGCACGTCGCACCCGGCGTGCCAACAGACCACCTGCCTCAGCCAGGTCTTTCAGGCCGCGCCCGATCGTGCTGACCGCGATGCCGGTCGCTCCCGAGACGGCAACGATCCCCCGTAGCCCGCCGCTGCGGCTTCGGTGGCGGCAAACAACCGTCGTTCTCGCTCGTTGAGGTGCGGCGACAAGGCGGTAAATCGGTCACGAATCGGGGCTGGATCGATCATCCACGAACATTATCGTTCGCCGCCTCTGTCGAGAATCCCGGCTCTAAAGGTCAGCCGACGCGAGTCGGTTGTTCCCGGACAGGCCCTAAGTCGGTCCAGCGCGACCAAAGTGCCAGCTAGAGACTGCCGCGATCGGCTTTGCAAGAACGCGACACCCCCCATGCAAAGAATCGCCAAGGCAGCGGCCCCGACCGCCCCGCCCCATCGCCATAGCGAACGAGCCTCCTTTTGCAGCCGTGCCAGTTCGGCCTGGGTTTCCGCTTGCCAGCGGTCCACGCTCACACGAATGTAATCCATAATCTGCTGGCCACGCTTCGATGTTACGAGATCCAGCGCGGCGTCACGGTGGCCCGTCTGAGCGAGGGCGTGGTGTCAGAGAGTTCAGCCATTTTTGCCACGGCGAGTGAGCGGATGGTAGCGACCTCGGCCTTTCCTTCGGGACTTGAGAGGGATATTTCAAGCGAGGCAAAGTCGGTTTTCAGCCTCCGTTCTGCCGCGTGGTAGGGTTCAAGATACGTCGGCTCGCCGGTCAGCAAGTAGCCACGCTGGCCCGTTTCAGCATCCTTGAGCGTAGACAGGACCACTTCGGAAGCAATCAGCGAGTTGCGGACGCTCTCCGCGAGGGAGTCCTCAGCGGCGGCGCGCTGCAAATTCCAGGTCGCCAAGGCGGCGCTTGCGAAGATCAGCAGGACGGCCAGGATACCGGCAACCAGACCAAGCCAACCGATTGCTGAGAATGCAGTCGGTGGTCGAACAAGATTCGGGGCAGGGTGGCGGTTTGAATTGGAGGCGTCGCCGGTCGTCACACCGCGTCTCCCGGATCGTCGTCACGAGCGCCCGGCCCGCCCGATCCTGGACCGGAACGACGTCGTCTTTGTCTTCCTCCATAACTCGTTTCCTCGAAGACCATCCCTCGGTATTACCGGCAGACACGAAGCCACTACAGCCTGGTTGCTCTAGCGTGCTGCTCTGCGGATGCAGACCTTAATCTGATGGACTGAGATTGCAGGTGACACCACCGCCACGAGGGTTCAGTCTACCTCAAAAGAACCCCGACGTCATCTAGGTTTCTTGGATATCAATGAAATAACCGATTAGTGGCGGAAATGACATCAGGGCGATAGGCAATCGAATATAAAATATCAACTTTTTTGAATGGCGAATCTGAAAGATGACACCGCAGCGAACAAAAGCGCCGTGACCCACGGCGTTTGGGATAAGCGCAAATCGCACGCCGCGTCGCGCCCGGCGTCATCAATCGATAGACCATTCCGACAATCCCATTTTGGTCATATTTTTGCCAGGCCAGCGCCCGGGAACAACTTTTCCTGCCGGTCTTGCCGGTGAAGTCAACTCAAGCCCGCTACAATCCGACAGGGCGACATGAGTTCGAGGGATCAGGAGCGTATTCGGCGTCAATCGGGATGTCTGGATCCAGGGTGTGCTCCAGGCGTGCCCGGTCAGCTCTGGCAAAAGCGATCATATGGATGCAGTCTTCGAAGGCCAGAACGAGGAAGCGCCGCCATGACCGACCTGCCGAGCCATGTCGAAATCCACGAGGAAGGCCCGCGCGAGGGCTTTCAGATCGAGCCCGGCCCGATTCCCTCGGCCGACAAGATCCGCCTGATCGAGGCGTTGGCCGACACCGGGCTGCGGCACATCCAGGTTTGCTCCTTCGTCAACACCCGGCTGGTGCCAGGCTGGGCCGATGCGGAAGCGGTCGTGGAGGGCTTCATCGCCAAGCCCGGCGTCGAGTACACGGGACTGTTCTTCAATGGCAACGGGCTCGACCGGGCGTTGGCGTTCAAAGGCAAGCTGACCGTTAACGGGGCGATCGCGCTGACCGCGTCGGAGGGGTTCACGCGAAAGAACCTGAACAGGAGCCCACAGGAGAACATCGACGCGATGAAGGAGCACAGCGCCTTGCAGCAGTCCAAGGGCATTCCGGTGACCCGGATCGGGGTCATGGCGGCGTTCGGGTGCAACTACCAGGGCGACATCTCACCCGCGCAGGTGACCCGCACCTTACAGGACGGGCTGGCGATCGCGGAGGAGACCGGCGCCGCGATCACGCTGTTTTCGTTAGCCGACACGATGGGCTGGGCCACGCCGGCGCGGATCGAGCGGGTCATCGCGGAGGTGCGGAACCGCTGGCCGGACATGACACTGGCATTGCATCTGCACGATACGCGCGGGCTGGCGGTGGCGAATGCCCATGCCGCGTTGAAAATGGGCGTGATTCACTATGACTCGACGGTCGGCGGTCTGGGCGGCTGCCCCTTTGCCGGTCAGCCGAAAGCGGCAGGAAATATCTGCACCGAGGAACTGGTGCTGCTGTGCGAGGAAATGGGCATCCAGACCGGTGTCGATCTTGACGGGCTGATCGAAGTGGGGCGGCTGGCCGAGGACATCGTCGGGCATCAGTTACCGAGCGAACTGATTCACGCCGGCAGTTTGGACACGTTCCGGCGCAAGGCGGCGTGAAAGTAATGTCAGGCTGATCTTCTGGCCGGCAGTTAAGGAAGTGTTAGCAATCTTGCGCTACTGCGGGGGCGATAAACCGGCCTAGCCCCGAGTATCAACCGCGAGCGCTCGATCGACCCATGGCAACAGCAAATTCGGGATCCGCCGTTGTTCCTGGAACCGGCGGCGACGACAGGCTGTCCGGCTGCCGCATTCTGGAGCGCGGGCGATCGCAACAGGCCCTGTGTCCCACCAGCCGCTGCCGGCCACGGTTCGATCGCTGACAGAGAAAGTTGATCATTTTGGGCCCAAAAGCCGCTGCCTTCCTGATCATGGTGCTTATGCACGTGTTTCCGCCGCACTCCGCGCTCACGTGGCTGGCACAGAAGCAAGGCATCATAGTAACGAATGACGTTTCCTACGCGCCGGACCTCGCCACACCCTTCATGTCTATGCGCCCGCCAAGGTTGGCACGTCCGCTCCGGTGGTTGTGTTCTTCTGGACTAGCGGGACCGTATGACTTCTTGCCGCTACATCGAGAGCTCCAGGGGGTGTTTGGACCGGAGGTCAATTGGCCCAAGTCGCAGCCCGTCAACTACGTGTCGGCGGACGCTCTACCGATGTTGCTGATGACCGGGATGAGCGACGGCAAAGTTAATTACGATAATACGCTGCACCTCGCCGAGCGCCTGTGCGAAAAGGGCGTCAAGGTGGAAGTTAAGTTATATCCGGGGCTGAGCCATTATGGCGTCATCGCGGCTCTATCGGACGCGTTGACCTTCATGGCACCCGTGCGCGACACGACGCTGCGCTTCATCAAGGAGCGTGGGACTTGCGGCGATTGAGGAACGGGGGCCGGGGCGCGAGGGGCGGACGGGCAGAGTCTGGTTAGCGGGTTTTCGCCGAAGTTCAAGCACGAGGAGGCGCGCTGGCGGGAGGGCGTCTGAGCCAATGCAAGGCGCCGGGGATTTTCGGTCCGCCGCCCTTATCAGCTTACATTCGTCGGTTAGTGTCTTTCATTTGGCGTCCCGCGGGCTGCGCATGAGCCGCCTGCGACGGCAAGGTCTACAGCGGCACATACTGCACGCGTTCGCGCTTGCTAAGGCGAGGTAGTGCGTCCTCCAGGATCAGTGACTTGAAATGCGGCGTTGCTGGTGCGCTTCGAACGCGGCGGCGTCCTTGAACACCTCGTAGAACAAGAACTGCGCTTGATTGGAAGTACTCTGGTTGACCATGAGCAATTCAAGTCCTGGCTCCTTGCGAGCCTCCGGAATGAAGTGGGCGATGATTTCCGCAGCTGCTTCTACTTCGCCTTCGCGAACCTCCCACGTCACTGCGAATGCGACCTTGGCGTCCTGTTGTTTTGTCGGCATATCGACCTCCTAACTGGCTGGTTGAATACCGCCGACATTAGCTTGCTTGGGTTCGATAGGCATCGCGCAACACTTCGGGCCAGGTCGAAGCGATCCGCGAGATGGTCAAAAACGAAAAGCGGCGGAGCCGAAGCCCCGCCGCCGACGTGTAGCCTCCCTAAACTACGGCGGCCGTTCGGCCTGCCGCTGGACCATGAGAGGTCCCTCTGCAGACCTCACTTAGCAGTGACGGCCCATTCGTGATTATGCACCAGACCGTCGTCATGACCGTCTTGCGCCTCGGTCATCTCGGCATGGTCGTGGAACTGATCCGCCTCGGTGGATCCGGCGAATGCCGTGGTGGACGACTTGCCACCTGAGATCGCCATGGCAACCGCGTCGAAGTAACCAACGCCCACTTCCCGCTGATGGCGGGTCGCGGTGTAGCCCTCGACTTCCGCCGCGAACTCGGCCTGCTGCAACTCGCTGTAGGCCGCCATGCCACGGTCCTTGTAGCCGCGCGCCAGGTTGAACATCGACAGGTTCAGGCTGTGGAAGCCAGCCAGCGTCACGAACTGGAACCGGTAGCCCATCTTACCGATCTCGCGCTGGAACGCCGCGATATCCTTCGCGGGGAGCTTCTTCTCCCAGTTGAAGCTGGGCGAGCAGTTATACGCCAGCATCTTGCCGGGAAACTGCTTGTGGATCTCGTTGGCGAAGCGTTCGGCCTCCTTCAGGTTCGGTTCGGAGGTCTCCCACCACAACAGGTCGGAGTATGGCGCATAGGCCAGACCGCGAGCGATGGCGTAGTCGTTGCCGCAGCCTGGCTTGATACGGAAGAAGCCCTCGGACGTGCGATCGCCTGAAATGAACGGCCGGTCGCGCTCATCGACATCGGAAGTCAGCAACTGCGCCGATTGCGCGTCGGTGCGGCACAGCAGAACGGTGTTCACCCCTTCCACGTCGGCCGCGAGGCGGGCGGCGTTCAGCGTGCGGATGTGCTGGCTGATCGGCACCAGGACCTTGCCGCCGAGGTGGCCGCACTTCTTTTCGGACGCCAACTGGTCCTCGAAATGCACGCCCGCTGCGCCGTTTGCGATCATGTTGCGCATCAGCTCATAAGCGTTCAACGGGCCGCCGAAGCCGGCTTCTGCATCGGCGACGATCGGCGCCATCCAATAGGTGCCGTCCTTGCCGCCCTCGGACTGGGCGATCTGGTCACAGCGGCGCAGCGCGTTGTTGATGTTGCGCACCACCTTCGGCACCGAGTCGACCGGATAGAGCGACTGGTCGGGGTACATCTCGCCGCCGGAGTTTGCGTCGCCCGCGACCTGCCAGCCGGACATATAGATCGCCTTGAGGCCAGCCTTGATCTGCTGCACCGCCTGGTTGCCTGTCAGTGCGCCGAGTGTGTTCACGAACGGCTCGGTTTTCAGCAAATGCCAGAGGCGGGCGGCGCCCATCTCGGCGAGTGTGTGGCGGATGCGGAACGAGCCGGACAGACGCTCGACGTCCGCGGGTGTATAGTCCCTGCGGATGCCGGCGAACCGCTCCGGGTCGCCGCCGACGCTGGTCAGCCCATCGGGGGCATACAGGGGGGTGGAACGCATCATTATATCCTTTGCTGGGAATTCGATGAGTGAATAATTGACATTGCACCCGCGAAAAATAAGCTCTAATCGCCGTGAAGTCGGGCAATCCTGTCGCTGTCTTCACCGACAAGGAAGTGAATTTGTAAAGGATGTAAAGAATGAGCCGCACGCTGATCGGGCGGACGGTGCGCCGGCTACGGACCGAACGGGACCTCTCGCAGCAGGCACTGGCAACGCGGTTGGGGATATCTGCCAGCTATCTGAACCTGATCGAGCACGATCAGCGGGCCGTCACCGCCTCATTGCTAATCAAGCTTGGCGAGACCTTGCGGGTGGATCTCGGTGAGTTGTCAGGCTCCCAGGAACGCCAGTTGCAGGTCGGGTTGCGCGAAGCGTTCGCCGACCCGCTGCTGGGTGCCGATGCCGTAGCTGAAGCGGAAGTTGAAGCGCTGGCGGCCGGCAGTCCGAACGCGGCGAGAGCGGTGCTGGCGCTGTATCGGGCATGGCGGGTGGCAAGGGAGGATGCCAACGGAATCGCCCTGCCCTCCGGGCGTCGCGTACTGCTGCCGAATGAAGAAGTCCGGGACTTCTTCGACGATCACGCCAACCATTTTCCGATCCTGGAAGACGCGGCCGAACGGCTGGCCAACGAACTTGCGCCGGGCGCACCGGCCGAGATGAACCATGCGATCGCCGAACGGCTGCGAGCGGTGCATGGCGTGCGCGTGACGGTGCAGCCGCTGGAGATGGCGCTACGCCGCTACGACCCGGCCACGCGTAGTCTGGCGCTGTCGGAGTCACTGCCTCGGGAAAGCCGCGGGTTTCACATGGCGTTCCAGCTCGCCCTGCTGGAGGCGCGGGAGGCGGTGGAGACGGTGCTGAAGGAGGCCTCGCCGTCGACCGCAGAGGCCGGGATGCTGACGCGGATCGGTCTATTGAATTACGTCGCCGGAGCGCTGGTCATGCCTTATGCGGCGTTCCACGCGGCGGCATCGGAGCTGCGGCACGATATGGAGGCAATTGCCGCCCGCTTTGGCGTGTCCTTTGAGCAGGCATGCCACCGACTGTCCACGCTGCAGCGGGTTGGGGCACGCGGGGTGCCGTTCTTCTTTCTGCGGGTCGATCCGGCGGGCAACGTGTCCAAGCGGTTCTCGGCGGCTGGGTTTCCCTTCGCGCGGTTCGGCGGGTCGTGCCCGCGCTGGGTGGTTCATACCGCGTTCATTCAGCCGAATACCGTGCAGGTGCAGATCGCCGAGCTGCCGGATGGCGCCGCGTATCTGTGCTTCGCTCAGGCGGTGTCGCAACCGGTGGCGCGATGGAGGGAACCGCGGCCGGTCCACGTCGTGGCAATGGGCTGCGCTTTGGCCAATGCCGGGGACGTGGTTTACGCGGACGGGCTAGATCTGGACCGAGCGCGGGTCGGCATAGGGTTGTCATGCCGGCTGTGCGACCGGCCCGATTGCGGCAGCCGGGCATTTCCCCCGCTCGAGCACCGGCTTTCGCTCGACCCCCTGATGGCTGGGTCGACGCCATACCAGTTCGAGGCGAAAGCGCGGTCAACAAGTTGATGTAGGAAGGACAGTCGCTGGCGTGTCCCTTCCGCGATTGTGGTTGAGGCGATGCCGGCTCATGGAGCTCCTCCTGATGTTCAATTTTGAAACAGTCATTTTTATAATGCGAAGCAAGTAATCGCGTATATTGCATGAAGTATTCGTGACGATCATTAGTCGAGAGACGGCGGTTTCGAATTTTGCTGAATGCTTGCCACTCTTTGCGCTCTCGAGAGCTACATGTAGCGGCTCCAGAACCGCGTTAGCAGCTCTCCGGCATGCTCATGCAGCGAGCGTGACTGCCAGCCTTTGAGCGAGATCGGTTCGGCGCGCGACATCCAGTCGCGCAGCATTGCCTCTACCGCCCGAGCGGTCTCGCGGCCCAGCACGATAGCGTCCACCTCGTTGTTGTAGATGAAGCTGCGCCGGTCGAGGTTGGAGGAGCCGATGGACGTCCACACCCCGTCGATGGTGGCGATCTTGCCGTGCAACATCCCGTCGCGGAGCTCATGGATGCGAACGCCGCGCCTCAGCAGCCGGCCGTACAGGGCGCGTGCGGCTCTGACGCAGCTCGGCTGGTCGCTGGCGCCGGCCAGGATCAAATCCACCGCCACACCGCGCCGAGCGGCCTCGGCTAGCAGACGCCACTGCAATCGGGTCGGCACGAAATATCCGGTGGCCAACATCACGTGGCCGCGGGCAGCCGCCAGGGCTGCCTTTAGTGACTCGAAGTAGAGCTGACGCCGCTCGCGCGGGGCGCTGCCGGCGGTGCGCACCAGTTCGCTGCCCGCGTCCGGCAGAGGCGGGAAGTCGTCACCTTCCGGCAGCCGATCGCCGCCCTGACGATGCCAATTGTGAAAGAACAGCTTCTGCACCTCCGCCACCGGCGGCCCTTCGATGCGCACCGCGGCGTCATACCAGAATGCCTTTTCCGAGTTCAGGCGCCGCGCCGGCCGAACGCGGGTTCTCGTAGACGCGCGCCATGTTGACGCCACCCAGGAAAGCCTGCCGCCCATCCGCCACCAACATCTTGCGATGGTCGCGATCGTTCAACTTCAACGGATTGAAGCGTCGGCGCAGCGGGCTGAGCGGGCGGAACTCAAGCAGCGTCGCCCCGGCGCCGCGCAACCGGTCGAAGATCGCGTCGCTGGTGTTCTTTGACCCGGCGCCATCATAGCTGAGCGCCACCTGAACGCCTTGCCCGAGCTTTTCGATCAGCAGGTCGGCGAGGCTGTGGCCGGCCCAGTGGACGTCCTCGAATTCGTAATACTGCAGGTATAGCCGCTCGCGGGCCCCGGCGATCGCGGCGAACACCGCGTCCAGGGTTTCACCTCCGCTTGGTAGCAGGGTTACGCCGGCGCCATACAGCAGCGGACAATCGGAGACGGGACCATGGGCCGCGGCGTGACGCTGGAGCGCCTCGTCCTGATCCTGTGTCTGGTCCGGCAGGTCCATTGTGCTTCCCCGGTGGGTTGGACATCGAACGCAGGCAGCACGGCTTCGTTCCAGATCGTCGCTGGAAAGCACGACCGGGGCTCGGTCACGCTAACGAAAGCCCTCCGGATTCACGCGATTCCATCCGCTGAGTGCCGAGATCAAGGGTCCGAGGCGCCCTGTGCCGCGGAAGCGCTGGCGCTACGCTTGATGAATTATCGCCGCCACCAACCGCGTTTTCGTTCCGCCGGAGGTTCGCCGTCCGCGCCGATCAGGATCGGCTTGATCAACGGCTCAGGCGGGGGCGGCTCGGGCAGCGCGTTTCCCAAGCCGGTATCGTTCGCTGGCGTGGGAGACTGAGGTTCGGCGCCAGTCAGACGTGCTTCGTCGGATGGTTGAGGTGCGGCTGTATTGATGATCTCTGGCTCGGTCTGCCGCGCCATGTGACCTTCCGGCTCCGCGTAGTCCAGGGCTGGTGCCTGAGCATCCTCCGGATGCTCCATTTTGGGGTCGCCCGTTGGCGCCGATGCTTCATCCGACGCCGCGGCTGCGTCCGTGGTGGTCGTTTCGGGTTCCGGTCCGCCGTCGTTGACGATTTCAGCACCCGAAGCTACCCGCGAGGCCGGTTGTGCTTCGGCGGCCCGTTCCGCCTGATCCATCACGTCGAAGATGTCGAATGCGCGGCCGCCGAAGGGATCGGCAGGCGTGGGTCCGGCGTAGACGGGTTGCAACTCGGGCTGCTCGGCGCCGGGCACCGCGAAAGGTGACAATTCCCCGTCGCCGTCACGCCGCCGCCGGCGCCCGCCCCGCCGCCCACGCCGGCGATTGCGCGGATCGTCGTCCGTGCCCGCCGCGGTCTCTCCAGCTGCGGCCTCTCCGGTCTCGGTCGCCTCTTCTACAGCGCCTTTGGCTTCTTCCGTCGCAACTATCGGTTCGTGTTGAGGCTCGACGCCACCTTTGGCTGCTTCAACCGCCGGTTCCTGGACAGAGCTAATCTGCGGCTCATCCCGCCGGGCGCCACGCCGCCGGCGCCGCCGCCGCTTCCGCCGCCGTTCGGCCTCTTCGGCATCGATAGGGCTTGCCGCATCGCCCGTTTGCTGCTCGGGCGTGTCTTCCTCAACATCGTCGTCATCGTCCTCGGACCCGACGGCTTCGGCTTCCTCTTCCTCGTCGTCGGCGAGGTCCACGACCGGTGATGGCGGCATCGAGCGTTCCGCCGTCACCACCACCGCCACTTCGTCCGGGGAACGTGTCCGCACCTTTTCGATGCGGAACTGCGGCGCGATCTGCGTATCGTCGCCAGCAATGACCACCCGCATGACGTAACGTAATTCGATCTCGCGCAGCCGCTCGCGTTTATGGTTAAGCAAATACAGCGCCACCGGCGTGGAGACATAAACCACGATCTCGGCGGCACGGCGCTTGCTGCCTTCGTCCTCGATGCCGCGCAGCACATGGATCGCGGCGTTTTCCGTGCTGCGCACATGGCCGGTACCGCCACAATGTGGGCACGGGATGAAGCTGGTCTCCGCCAGCGAGGGCCGCAGGCGCTGGCGACTCATTTCCAGCAGACCAAAATGGCTGATATGGCCGACCTGGATGCGGGCGCGATCGTTCTTCAGTGCCTCCTTGATCCGGCGCTCGACCATGGAGTTGTGGCGCTTCAACTCCATGTCGATGAAGTCGATGACGATCAGGCCGGCGAGGTCGCGCAGCCGCAACTGCCGGGCCACCTCGTCGGCGGCCTCCAAATTCGTGCGAAGCGCAGTTTCCTCGATGTTGCGTTCGCGGGTGGATCGACCGGAGTTGACGTCGATCGCGACCAGCGCCTCAGCCTGGTTGATCACCAGATAACCGCCGGATCGTAACTGCACCGTCGGCATCAGCATTCCGTCGAGCTGCGCCTCGACCTGGTTGCGCGCGAACAGCGGCTGCCCACCGTCCCGCCACAGCTGCACCTTCTTGGCGTGGCTCGGCATCAGCATACGCATGAAATCGTGGGCCGCGCGCCAGCCGTCCTCGCCGTCGACCAGGATCTCGTCGATGTCGCGAGAATAGACGTCGCGGATGGCGCGCTTGATGAGGCTGGCTTCCTCGTAGATCAGCGCGGGGGCCACCGACTTCATGGTATGCTCGCGGATGTCGTCCCACAGCCGCAGCAGGTATTCGCAATCGCGTTTGATCTCAGGCTTTGGGCGGTTGGCACCCGCGGTGCGAACAATCATGCCCATGCCGCGCGGGATATCGAGCTCCGCCATCACCTCCTTCAGCCGCCGGCGGTCAGTCGCCGAGGTAATTTTCCTGGAGATTCCGCCGCCGCGCGGGGAGTTTGGCATCAGAACGCCGAAGCGGCCCGCGAGGGAAAGATAGGTGGTAAGCGCCGCGCCCTTCGTGCCGCGTTCCTCCTTGACGACCTGAACAAGCAGGATCTGCCGGCGCCGAATGACCTCCTGGATCTTATAGTTGCGCAGGAATCGCGGCGGCAGGCGGCGCTCACGCTGATCCTCGCCGTTTTCCTGGTCGCCACCGCCGACCGTTTCGGGAGGTGGCAAGGCTTCGATGGGATCGCCGTCCGGGTCGTAGGATTCCGTGTCGTCGCCGTCTAAATCACCGTCGGCGATGTGCGCGGTCTCGATTTCCAATGGCAGCGCGGCGATTGCTCCGCGAACGGCGAGCAACGGCGGCTGGTCTGGTTTTGCCCAGGGTTCGGCGTCCCCTGTGGCCTCGGCGAGCGGCGTTGTGGCAGCCGCCGCAGGGGGTGGGGGCAGGTCTGGGGCAAGCAAAGCGGGGGTCGAGGCGAATGCCCAGGCTTCGGTCTCCGGCTCCGGTTCTGGTGCAACGGGTGTCGGTTGAGTCTCGACCGTGCCCTGGATCAGCGCCAGTTCCAGGTCCTCTTCCTCTTCCTCCCGCCGAGCATCCTCGGCCTGCATTTCGATCAGGCGCTGCCGGTCGGCGACGGGGATCTGATAGTAGTCGGGGTGAATTTCGCTAAACGCTAGGAAGCCGTGGCGATTGCCGCCGTACTCGACAAACGCGGCCTGCAGGCTAGGCTCGACCCGGACTACTTTGGCGAGATAGATATTCCCTTTGAGTTGCCTTTTGGTCGACGTCTCGACGTCGAAATCTTCAAGTCGAGTTCCATCCAGCACCACGACGCGGGTTTCTTCCGCGTGCGAGGCATCGATCAGCATGCGCTTCGTCATCTAGTCCTGAACTCCGGTGTGTCGCCGGTACGCATGAGCGGGACCTTTTTCGGGTCTCGGTCAGCGGACGGCTTGCAAGGCTTGCGGGAAGGGGCCCGCCCGAAGGTTCAGGAAAAGAAAGGCGATAGGAACACGAGACAGCGATACCACCCGGAAAGCGGGGTGAAAGTCCAAATTGGGACGGGTATGGCGTCGCGTGGTACATCAGTTCCTGGCATTCGGTTGGCGCGCCCTGCTACGAGCGCAGCCCCCGCGTGAAAAAGTCGGCGCTCGCGCTGCCCAAATGGCCGAAAACGACCCGCTTCAGACAGGGCCCCGGCGCACCACAAGTCCAAGATGGCGGGCGCGACACGGACGGCGACGTGGCCACGACGAGGCGGATCCTCCCCAAACTTGCAAATCTGGCTCCGACCAGACCAACAAGGGATCACGCGCCGCCGGGAAACAGCCGAGGGAAGACGGGTTGCCGCCGTCCCCTTGATGTCACCGGAGCGAGATGACCATGACGCAAACCGTCCGCCACCGCAAGCGGATCATATCGCCTGTATCGCCTATCAGCGGGTAATGTGCTTGCTATTCCAGCCTGGATCGCTACGTTTGATGTGCGGAGCGACCAGGTGCGTCAGGAAGCTCATCCCCGGGGCCAGTAAGCATCTCCCTCGGGAGCTGGCTCTGTCGGGATCTTGGTCTCGGTATCTGGCGCCCACCTGCACACGCAGGCTCTGGGAGGATGACACGCCAACGGCCATGGTGGCTCCGCGCTTATCTTTGATGCCACGATGAACGACCTCGACGCAGCCAAGCGGGCTGCGCGTCAGGCGGCGTTCGCGCTCCGCCGTGGCTTGGGCGCCGAGCCCGCCGGCGAGGAGCTGGCTGCCCACGTGCTGCGTAACTGCCCCCCGCCGACCGGGGCGATCATCTCCGGCTTCTGGCCAATCGGCGACGAAATCGACCTCCGCCCGCTGCTGCTCGCCCTGCACGAGCGTGGCAATCGCGTCGCCCTGCCGGTCACTTCGCGCCGAGGCGAGCCGCTGACGTTCCGGGGATGGCAGCCGGGGGACGTCCTGGTGCCGGAGCGCTTCGGAACGGTGCGCCCGACCGGCGACATCCTGGTCCCGGACATGCTTTTGATCCCGCTCCTGGCCTTTGACGCTAAGGGCGGCCGACTGGGCTACGGCGGGGGTTTTTACGATCGCACACTCGCCACCCTGCCGAACCGCTTCCG
Organism: uncultured Alphaproteobacteria bacterium; assembly: GCA_963772355.1. Lineage (GTDB taxonomy): Bacteria > Pseudomonadota > Alphaproteobacteria > Acetobacterales > Acetobacteraceae > Rhodopila. Next base: position 22,879 of record CAVYXX010000011.1, read on the forward strand.
CCTGGGCTGTGCATTTGCGGCGCAACAGGTAGACGCCGTGCCGAACGGACCTTACGACATCAAACTCGATGCCGTAGCGACAGAACGCGGCATCATCCATTGCGGGGACTCAAATTGAGAATATTGTTTCTAGGTGACGTGGTGGGCCGAACCGGCCGGGAGACGGCTGCAGCTCGATTGCCGGGTCTGCGCCAGGTTTTGAGGATCGATCTCGTGGTGGTCAATGCCGAGAACGCCTCGCACGGCTTTGGTCTGGCGCCCGACATGGCGAGGGCGTTGTTCGCGGCGGGGGCGGACGTCCTCACCCTGGGCAACCACGCCTGGGACCGGAAGGAGATCATCCCCTACATCGCCGAGACCCCGCGCTTGATCCGGCCATTGAATTTCCCGCCGGGCACGCCAGGCAGCGGCTCAATCCTGGTGACGCTGCAGGACGGCCGAAAGGCGCTGGTGCTCCAGGCGATGGGGCGCCTCTTCTTGGATCCGCTGGATTGTCCGTTCCGCGGCACCGCTGACACCTTGTCGAAATACCGGTTGGGCGCCTCGGTCCAGGCCATCGTCGCCGACTTCCACGCAGAGGCCAGCAGCGAGAAGATGGCCTACGCCCATGCATTTGATGGCCAGGTGTCGTTTGTCATCGGCACCCATACCCATTGCCCGACTGCCGACGCCCAGATTCTCCCCGGCGGAACGGCATTTCAGTCCGACGCCGGCATGTGCGGTGACTACGACAGCGTGATCGGCATGGTGAAGGAGGGGGCAACGCTGCGCTTCTGGCGCAAAATGCCCGGTGAAAAGCTTGGACCGGCGGAAGGCGAGGCAACCATCTGTGGCGTCTTCGTTGAAACCGACGACGTCACCGGACTGGCACGCGATGTCCAACCCGTTCGTGTTGGCGGGCGTTTGGCTCAGGCTATGCCAACCGTATAAGCCTGATCGTCATATTGGCCGGATTGACCCGGGCGCGCGGCTGGACCCGGCGTCCGTCTCTGAATATCGGCACCTACTTACCCGCGGTTCCTGGCCGGTCAGGTACGGCACGTACGAATTGGGCAATCACTCTGACCAGACCAGATCCGGATGTTCGGGAGCCAGAGGCATTCCTGAGTTTGTCGTCAATGGATCACATCTGCCGCCCTTAACTCGCCGTAATCAACATTCAAGCTGCGAACTTGCATCTAAACTGTTAAGAGCGCCGTCATGGAACCGGCTTCCCCCGTTACACGTCGCCTGCTCCTGCTCCGCTTTACGGCGGGGACGTCGGTGTTCGGCACCTTCCTCTTGCCGGCCGCCCTGCACGATGCGATGGCCACTCGGTACCACGCGCCCACCTCGGTTTCCCCTTCGGGCTCGAAGGGCGCCGACGCCGTGGCCGCCAAGCCGCCGCGGCCCTTGGTCATGTTGGATCCGGGGCACGGCGGCAAGGATCCGGGCGCCATCGGTGTATCGGGAACTTATGAGAAACAGGTTGCCCTCGCCACCGCGCTGGAATTGAAGCGCCAGCTTGAGATTACCGGCCGCTACCGCGTGGAGCTGACACGAACCCGCGACGTGTTCATTCCATTGGACGGCCGGGTCGACCTGGCGCAGAAGCGGAGCGCGGCCTTGTTCGTCTCGATGCATGCGGATGCATTGTTGGACCATTCGGTGCGTGGAGCGTCGGTCTATACGCTGGCGCAGACGGCTTCGGATGCGCAGACCGCGGCCCTGGCTCGCACCGAGAATAGCGCCGACCGGTTTATTGGCAGCAAATGGCAGGGCACCTCGCCTGAGGTATCCCAAATCCTTGCGAGCCTGGTGCGGCAGGAAACCCGGGTGGGCTCCGTACGGATTGCCCGGGGCCTGGTTGGCAGCCTGGATCGGGCTCTGCCGATGCTGCCGAACCCCGCTCGGCATGCTGGATTTGTCGTGCTGAAGGCGGCGAATATCCCCAGCGTGCTGGTGGAGATGGGGTTCATGTCCAACCCGCGCGATGAGGCCGCATTGCGGCAGCCGGATCACCGCAAATTGGTCGCTCAGTCCATGTTCCAAGCGGTGGAAGCCTTTTTCACGGGTAGCGGTCATATGGCGGACGGGGCCGGCTCAACCGCCGGCTGAGCGCGAGTTTGCACCGAAAGATAGCGATCTCGTTGCTGGCGATTTTGAACGAAAGCGTCCATATCGCCGCCTATGACAGGACCACTGACCGCCGGCAAACCGCTGGCGCCTACCGGCCGGGACATCCGCGGCCAGCAAGAGGCTGCGCCCCCGGCTCCTCCCGGAAAAGGATCCAAGCGCCGCCGCGGCCTGCTGGCGCGAACCGCGCGCGGTCTGTTCGGTGCGGTGCTCGGGCTGATGCTGCTGGTCGGCGTGGCCGGAGCCGCCGGCGGATATATGGCATTCCAGCATTACAGCGCCGACTTACCCGACGTGGATGGACTGCGAAACTACCAGCCACCGGTCATGAGCCGAGTTTATGCCGGCGACTTCACGCCTGCTGGCCGAACTGGCGTCCGAGAGGCGAATCTTTGTTCCTGCCACCGCCATTCCGGACATCGTGAAACAGTCTTTCGTCTCGGCTGAGGATCAAAACTTCTATACGCACCGCGGCGTCGACCCGCTGGCAATTGCCCGAGCGGGGATATTCGACTTGGCCCATGCCGGCCAGGGCAAGCGGCCGGTGGGAGCTTCCACGATCACCCAGCAGGTCGCCAAGAATATGCTGCTAGACAACCAGATATCGTTCTCGCGCAAGGTGAAGGAGGCGATTCTGGCGATTCGCATAGAGCAGAATCTCAGCAAAGAACGCATTCTCGAGCTGTATCTGAACGAGATCTACCTCGGGCTGGGCTCCTACGGTGTCGCCGCGGCGGCACAAACCTATTTCAACAAACCGCTGGACAAGTTGACAGTCACCGAGGCGGCGTTTCTCGCCGCATTGCCCAAGGCGCCGAACAACCTCAACCCGTTCAAGTATCCCGACGCGGCTCGCTCGCGGCGCGACTATGTGTTGGACCGCCTGGCCGAGGATCACGCGATCACGCCTGCCCACCAGGTCGAAGCCAAAGCGGCCCCTGTCATTCCGTCTGAATTCCGCCGGCCGCCGCCAATTCCTGGAGCTGATTGGTTTACCGAGGAAGTTCGCCGCCAGCTCATTGCTAGGTTTGGTCAAGAAACGACTACTCAAGGCGGTCTGATGGTGCGCACCAGCCTGGACCCTGCATTGCAGCTCGCCGCGGAGCGGTCCCTGCGCGATGGCCTGATGGCCTACGACCGCAAGATGGGCGGATGGCGGGGTGCCGTGGCGCACCTGACGTTGCCGCCGGCCGATTTTGAGACGCAATGGCCGGCGGCGCTCAGCGAGCAGCCGCGGCCGCCGGGCATGCTGCCGGACTGGAGGATCGCGATCGTGGCAGGACTGATCGACGCCGAGGCCAAGGTCGAGTGGCTCAGCCCGGCCGGCGAAAGGCGGGCCGCTGCAATCGCGCTTCAGGACGTGAGTTGGGCCCGTCCGTTGCGCGAGGGCAAGCCCGGACCCGCGCCAAGGCGGATGGCGGATATAGTGCAGGTAGGCGACGTGGTGATGATCGAGCCGCCGTCCGTGCTGCCCAAGCCGCCACCTGTGCCGCCGGTGGTGCCGGCTAAGGGCAAGGCGCCCCCGCCTGCGGTACCGCCACCGGCGAACCGGGCGACGCTGCGACAGATTCCTCTGGTTCAGGGCGCGCTCGTGTCGCTCGACCCGCAGACCGGCCGGGTATTGGCAATGGTTGGCGGGTGGAGCTTTGAGCAAAGTCAGTTCAACCGCGCTATCCAGGCCAATCGGCAGCCGGGGTCCAGCTTTAAGCCGATCGTCTATCTCACGGCGCTGGAGAAGGGCATTTCGCCGAGTCAGCGATTTCTGGATGCGCCTGTTGTGGTCGACACGCCGGAGGGACGCTGGCGTCCAGGGAATTTCGAGGGCACCTTCAACGGGCCGATGCCGTTGCGGGTCGCCCTGGAAGAGTCCAGGAACCTGGTGACGATCCGGGTCGCACAGCAGGTCGGCATGCAGGCCGTCGCGGACAACGCCATCGCCTTCCACATGGTGGATTCGATGCCGCGAGTGCTTCCAGCGGCGCTGGGTGCGGTAGACACGACCGTGCTGCGCGAGGCGGGGGCCTATGCATCAATCGCCGCCGGTGGCCGTGAGGTAGTGCCGACGTTTATAGATAGCGTGCAGGATCCCGACGGGCATGTGGTGATGCGGGCCCCGGGCCTGGATTGCTCCGATTGCGGGGATGCCTCGAAGCCGCCGACCGTGACCGACGGGCGGGCGCAACTCGCCGATCCGGACAGCGTGTTCCAATTGATCACCATGATGCAGGGCGTGGTGCAGCGCGGCACCGGCGTTCCGGCAGGAAAGGGGTTGAACCGCCCGATCGCCGGCAAAACCGGCACCACGCAGGATTTTACCGATGCCTGGTTCTCGGGGTTTACGCCCGATCTGGTGACGACGGTCTGGGTGGGGTTCGACAATCCGGCGTCGCTGGGCGAAAACGAAACGGGGGCTGCCATCGCCGCGCCGATTTGGCACGACTACATGGCCCTGGCCCTGGCGGGCCGGCCAGTGCTGTCCTTTCCGATGCCGCCTGGGGTGACCATGGCGCCTTGGAGCTCGGGTTCGGGAACAGTAACCGACGCGTTCAAGGCGGATCAGGTTCCGGGGGCCTCGGCACCGATGGGCATGGGTCTGGCCAGTGCGCCGTCGTCCGATGGGTCGCCCGCACCCCCGGCTATAGTGCATGGCGGGGTTGATAACAGCATGGGCGGATTGTATTGAGCCGCCCTTTCCGTAGGCACCACCGTCATGTCCACTGAGTTCGACGCCCTGAACGAACAGATCAAGCAGTCCATCGCACTGCTAAGGAGGCATCTTTGACTGGGATGCCGCCGAATCCCGCCTCGCGGACCTGAACAACCGGTCCGAGGACCCCGCGCTGTGGAACGACGCGGTGACCGCGCAGAAGCTGATGCGGGAGCGGAATCAGATTGCCTCGGCGATGGATGGCGTCCTGAAGCTGGAAGCCGAGGTTTCCGACGCGTTGGAACTGATCGAATTAGCCGAGGCCGACGGCGACGCTGCGATGGCAGCCGAAGCGATGGCGGCGCTGCGAGCGGCAGCCGCTGAAGCGAAGCGGCGAGAGATCGAGAGCCTGTTGTCCGGCGAGGCGGACGCCAACGATTGCTATATCGAGCTGAACTCGGGGGCAGGCGGGACCGAGGCGCAGGATTGGGCGGAGATGTTGATGCGCATGTATATGCGCTGGGCCGAGCAGCACGGATACAAGGTGCAGTTGATCGAGGAGAGCGAGGGGGAGCAGGCGGGGATCAAGTCGGCAACGCTGCAGATCACGGGGCCGAATGCGTATGGGTGGTTGAAGACCGAGGGGGGGGTGCATCGCCTGGTGCGTATCAGCCCGTTCGATGCGAACGCTCGGCGACAGACCAGTTTTGCCTCGGTGTGGGTCTACCCGGTGGTGGACGACTCGATTGATATCGACATCAATGAGGCTGACCTGAAGGTCGACACCTATCGCGCGTCGGGGGCTGGCGGGCAGCACGTGAACAAGACGGAAAGCGCGATCCGGATCACGCATGTTCCGAGCGGCATCATCGTTGCGTGTCAGACTGATCGTAGCCAACACCGCAACCGGGCGACCGCGATGGCGATGCTGAAGGCTCGGTTGTACGAGGCGGAGTTGCAGCGGCGGGAGGCAATTACCGCGGCGCAGGAGAACGCGAAGACGGATATCGGCTGGGGGCATCAGATCCGGAATTACGTACTGGCGCCGTATCAGTTGGTGAAGGATCTGCGGACCGGGGTGGAGAAGGGGAACCCAGACGCGGTGCTGGACGGCGATCTGGACGAGTTCATGGCGGCGGCGCTGGCGGCTCGGTCTGGCGCGACCCGGTCGGAGGCGAGCGCGCAGGCGCGGTAGTAAGCAGACCGGCGGTTTAGCGACTGGTCCCTAAGCCTTACCCGCCTGTGACCGGCGGAAAGAAAGCCACCTCGTCGCCCGGCTGTATCGGCGCCGAAAGATCCGCAAATTCCTGGTTTACGGCAGCCCGCACGGTTCGCCGGTTCTGAAACGCCGCAGCGTGGCCAGGGCTGCACGCCGATAGGTAGTCTAATAGCGCGGAGACGGTGCGAACGTCGTCCGGCAAAGCAACTTCCTCATGCGACGCGCCGGTCCTTTCGCGGAGCCAGGCGAAGTACAGAATGATCAGGGGCTTATTCATACCTGCCATATAGGGACTACTTCGGCGTGGGTATCGTCTCGATCTTCCCGTCGGAGTGAATCACGGTGCTTGTACCGTTCCCATTCGGCACGACGATCGCTTGTCCCCCACCAGGGGTGGTGGTGGTCTGGTAACCCGGGCCGCCGCCGGTGGTGACATTGGGCCCGCCAGGAGTTTGAATGACCTGACCGGTGGAACTGCGCGCCGGGGGCGCGGCAGGCGGGGCGGCGTAGCTGGACAGCGGGGGTGCCGACTGCGGCGGCGGCAGGCCAGGCTGATTATTTTCCGGAGGCGTGGAACTGCCCGTGCTCGGATTCGGCGACGGTGAGGGCGGGGCTGTGCCACGGCTGAGCGGCGACCCAGGCACCGGCTGTTCCGGCTCGGGTGTCAGGCCGCCGTTGTTCACCAGATCCTTCATCGTAGGCGCCGGCGGGAGAGGACCGGGCCAGATATCTCCGGGTTCGGTGGTTAAGCCTTTAACCGGAGGCTCTTGGCCACGGACGCGGAGCAAATTCTCACTGTCGCCGGCTGGCTCGTTCGGATTGGAACCGCCGCTGAACGGCGGGTTCCACCACGCTTTGTAGCCGCAGCCGCTGAGCGCCAGTACCAAGCAAAATAAGGCGATACGCCGCATTGAGGAACGCTTCCCGAAATTCAAAGGGTAAAGAACGGCGGACTGTGCCTCCGCATCGCTCCTCACTCAAGGATGTTCTACCATCGCAAACGTGGACTGTCACGATATCCACCTGGGGTTGGCTTGTTCGTGAGACGTGCCTCAGGATTTTGGACCCGCGTCCCTGCGCAGGGTTGCCCCCAGACCAAACGTGCGGTTCGGTAGGACGAATCGTGCTCCGGACGCATTCGGGGAGGGATGTAGTGGGTTCAACTTTGACCGTGACGCCTGCATCGGAAATTACCAACCGGCTGGACCGGCTGCCGATGACGCGGCACATGTGGATGCTGGTATTGCTGATTTCCCTTGGCGGTTGGTTCGACACCTACGCCATCTTTCTGACCGGCTCGATCGCCCCGGGGATGTTCGCCGACAAGGTATTCACCCCGACGACGGTGTCCTTGTTCGGATTTACCGGGCTGGCGTCCTTTATCGCGGCGCTTTTCACCGGGCTGTTCATTGGGACGATGTTCTTCACCCAGGCAGCTGACCGTTTCGGCCGCAGGACCGTGTTTACCTATTCCCTTGTCTGGTACTGCATCGCCACCCTGGTCATGGCATTTCAATACACCCCGGCCGGGGTCAACCTGTGGCGAATGATCGCCGGGATCGGGATCGGGGTGGAGCTCGTGACCGTCGATACGTTCATCTCCGAGCTGGTGCCGAAGCGGGCTCGCGGGAAGACCTTCGCGGTGCAGCAGTCAATCGGGTTCATCCCGGTGCCGCTGGTGGCGCTGCTCGCCTGGCTGCTCAATCCGACCGCGCCATTAGGGCTATCGGGCTGGAGATGGGTGGTTATCATCGGTTCAGTCGGTGCGATCATCGTCTGGTTCGTCCGCCTCAGGCTGCCGGAGTCACCACGCTGGCTGGCTCAGCACCGGCGCCTCGAGGAAGCCGACCGGGTCATGGCCGCGATCGAGGCGCGGGTGGCGGAGCAATCCGGCGGCACGTTGCCGGCGCCGGAGCCGCCGGTGGTGGAGGATCCGCGTAAAGGAAGTTTGGCGGAGATCTTCAACCCGACCTACCGCAGCCGCACAATCATGCTGTCGGTGGCGAATTTCTTCCAGACGATCGGTTTCTACGGGTTCGCCAACTGGGTGCCGACGTTACTGATCGGCAAGGGCATCCATGTCTCGCAGACGCTGGAATACTCGTTCATCATCGCGTTCGCCTATCCGTTATTTCCGCTGATCAGCTCACTGTTCGCGGATCGCATCGAGCGCGAATGGCAGGTCTGCCTGTCGTGAATCGGGATCGCGGTGTTCGGCGTGGCGTTCTCGTTCCAGACTGAGGCAATTCCGCTGATTATTATCGGCACGTTGCAGACGAATGATGAACGCGTGGCTGTCGTTCTCGGCGCACAACTACCAGTCGGAGCTGTTTCCGACACGGGTCCGTGCCCGGGCGGTCGGGTTCGTCTATTCCTGGAGTCGATTTAGCACGATCTTCACGGGCTTCATCATCGCGGCGATTTTCCAGCGATTCGGCGTCCCAGGGGTTTTCATGTTCGTGGCCCGAGCGATGGGGATAGTGGTCCTGTCAATTGCGGTGTTCGGGCCGCGCACGAACCACCGATCACTCGAGGAGATCTCACGAGGCGTCCCGCGCGGCAGCCACGCGGAGGCGAATCGGCCGGTCTGAAGCAGACTATTGCCGTCCGTCCAGCCGTGGCTCCGACCGTTGCGGGCGCACGATCAACGGTTCCTGCCGCCTGGCGGGGCGCATATTCGATGCCGGCGCGGACCGCTCCGGCGGCTCATTGACATTCTTGAGCAGATCTTGGGGTGCGGGTGGGATCGGTGGCCGGTCGCTGACGGGAAGTTCCCGCTGCGAAATTCGTTGGGCCGGTGCGTAGACATCCTCAAAATCGACCTCCCGCGGACCTACCGGGAGGCGCAGTGCGAGATGGCGGATTTCCTGCTGAATTTCGTCCAGCCGTACTTCAATGACTTCCAAGCGGGTTTTGACCCCGAGGACGCTGAATGGCATGAACAGAAAGGCCAGCGCGTACAGCAGCGCGGGAACGAGCAGCACCATCGGCACCCACCAGGGCACCCAGTCGGGGAATGCAAATAGCGTGTTCATGCCCCAATCTTAACACTGAAACGGGCTCCGGTGGATGGATTTCTGCGTTCTCGCGTGCGAGTTTGCATCGATGTTGCTCCTGATACCTGGCCCCGTCACCACCCGTCCCGAAGTTCGCCAGGCGCTGACGCGGGATATCGCGCCCTGGGACAATGAATTTCGCAGTTTTGTGGCGAGCCTGCGCGCCCGAATCCTGCATCTTGCCGGCGGGATCGAGGGCCTGCACGCGACGCTTCCGCTGCAGGGGTGCGGGCATTTCATCACCGAGGCAGCATTGCGTACCTTTCTGCCGCCTGGCGGGCGCATCCTGATTCCTACCACCGGCGCTTATGCCGGCCGCATGATCCGTTTGGCCGAGGAAGCGGGCCGGGTGGCAGTTCCTCTGTCGATCGGCCTGACCGACACAACTGATCCGGACGCCGTTGCCGGAGCGCTGGCGGCGGACCCGACTTTGTCGCATGTCGGCATGGTTTACTCGGAAACCGGCAGCGGCGTGATTCATGACGTTCAGGCGGTTGGCGCGGTCGTGAGAAAGGCCGAAAGGCGAATGATCGTCGACGCCATTTCGGCGTTTGGCGCTCTACCGCTAGACCTTTCGGTGATGCCCGAGGTCGATGCGGCGGTCTTCAGCGCCAACAAGTGCCTTGAGGCGCTTCCAGGCATTGCCTTCGCCGTCGCTCGGGTCGACCGGCTGTCCGCGTGCGCCGGTAACGCCGGAAGCTGGTCGTTCGATCTCTCTAATATCTACGATTATACCACGCGCGATGGCGGGGGCGTTTTCCGCTTCACGCCGCCGGCGCAGATTCTGGCCGCCTTGGATGTCGCGTTGAACTTTTATGACGCCGAGGGTCAACCTGCCCGCCTGGATCGCTATAACGCGAATATGCGCACCTTCTACGATGGCATTCTGGATCTCGGCCTTACGCCGTGGCTGGCACCGACGCGCCAGGGACCAGTGCTCGTCAACGTTCATGCACCGGCCGACCCGGCGTGGGACCTGCAGGCTTTTGTAGACGCGTTGAAACGGCGCGAAATCCTGATAAGCAACTTCTTCACCACGCCGTCACCGACATTTCGCGTCGGCTGCATTGGGGCGATCACACCCGACGACATGGTGGGGGTGGTCCAGGCCATGGATCAGGTGTTGGGAGAACTCGGCATAAAACGCAGGGAGGCCGCTCAGGCATGAATCCCGATCTCGAGATCGCCCGCGCCGCCAAGCTCCGGCCGATTCAGGAGATCGCTGCCAAGCTTGGCATTTCCGACGAAGCCGTGGAGCCGTATGGCCGCCACAAGGCGAAGATCGGGCTGGATTTTATCGAACGCTGGATTCCGCCCGGATGGGGCGCTGGTGCTGGTGACCGGATCAGCCCGACCCCGGCCGGTGAGGGCAAGACCACGACGACCGTGGGTTGGGGGATGCGCTGAACCGGATCGGCAAAGCGCGGCGATCTGCTTGCGGGAGCCCAGCCTGGGACCGAGTTTCGGCCTAAGGGGGGTGCGGCGGGCGGTGGTTATGCGCAGGTGTGCCGATGGACCAGATCAATCTGCACTTCAATGGCGATTTTCACGCCATCACTTCGGCGAACAATCTGCTCGCCGCGATGATCGATAATTCGATCTATTGGAGCAATCCGCTGGGGATCGATGCGCGCCGTATTACCTGGCGCCGCTGCATGGACATGAACGACCGAGCCTTGCGTGGGATTGTCGCCAGCCTGGGCGGGGTGGCCAACGGGTTTCCCAGGGAAGACGGGTTTGACATCACCGTAGCCTCGGAGGTGATGGCCGTGTTCTGCTTGTCGCGTAACCTGCCGGACCTGCAGGCGCGGCTGGGGAAGATGATCGTCGCGCAGGGTCGCGACGGGACGAATGTGACCGCCGCGGACCTGAAGGCGGACGGGGCGATGTCGGTGCTGCTGAAGGACGCGTCGCACCCGAATTTCGTGCAGACGCTTGAGGGTTCGCCCGCGCTGGTGCACGGGGGGCCGTTTGCCAATATCGCGCATGGCTGCAACAGGGTGATGGCGACCCGGCTGGGGTTGAAGCTTGCGGACATCGTCGTCACCGAGGCCGGGTTCGGCGCCGATCTGGGCGGCGAGAAGTTTTTCGAATCAAGTGCCGGTCTGCCGGGCTGAAGCCGTCGTGTGCCGTGGTCGTCGCGACTGTGCGGGCCCTGAAGATGCACGGCGGCGTGGCGCGGAACGCGCTGGGGTCCGAGAATGTCGAGGCGGTGCACCGCGGCGTTGCCAACCTGCCCGCCATATCGAGAATCTGCGAAAGTTCGGGCTGCCGGTCGTCGTCGGCGTCAACCATTTCACGTCCGATACCGAAGCGGAATTCGCGGCAATCCGTGATGCTCGCGGCGCTGGGCATGGAAGTGATCGGGTGTACCCATTGGGCCCACGGCGGGGCGGGCGCCGAGGCTCTGGCCCGCGCCGTCGTCAGCCGGATCGAGACCGGGAAAGCCTCCTACAAGCCGCTGTATCCCTTGAGATCCCGCTGGCGGACAAGATCCGCGCGATCGCAGAGGGAGATTACCGCGCGGCCGATATCGCCGTCCCGGAAGCGGCGGCGAAGCGGTGGCGTCGTTCGAGGAAGCCGGGTTTCGGGATGTCCCGGTGTGCATCGCCAAGACGCAATATAGCTTCACTGCTGACCCGCGGTGATGGGTGCGCCGACCGGCCACGTCCTGCCGGTACGGGAATAGGCTGTCCGCCGGGGCCGGGTTCGTCGTCGCGATCTGCGGCGTATCTGACCATGCCGGGGCTGCCGCGCGTTCCGGCAGCGGAGTCGATCCATCTGCGTGACGATGGGGCGATCGAAGGTCTGTTCTGATACCCTCCATCTCCGCCGGTCGGCAACATTTGAAGCTTTACTTGGCTGTCCCCTGCAGGATCCAGTCAAACGATGTCGTGTTGGCCGGGATCTGCCGTGCCTTCAAATCACAACTAGTCCCCATATACAGCTTTGGGCTCGGCGAGATCTGCGTCATCGCCAGCTTGGTTCGAGAGCACCAGA
>CAVYXX010000012.1:0-18410 GCA_963772355.1 uncultured Alphaproteobacteria bacterium
TCAGCATCCACTCGGCCAGCGCAGCTGGGCGTGTGTCAATGTTTAGGCGACTTGGTATAACGCGGTGTATTTATGAGGGGAGTCGTGAGCCGTGCGGCCTAAGTCGGGTTAGCCTTTGGTCGAAGCTTGCGCGCCATAGTGAGGCCCCTGGTAGCCAGCCGGTACGCCCTGAGCGTCGGCAGCGCCGATGCCCAGGCTCAAGGCGGCGACGGCGGCAAGGATCATGGTCTTCATCGGAATTCTCCATCTACTCGTCGGGCGAGATGTAAAGGACGTCGCGCACCCAACGAGTATGCTGCGGCGCAGCGTTCTTGCGCAGTTAGATCTATGCGCAGAGCGGTGGAATGTCCCAGTGTGTTTGCGACGTCAGCGGCGGCGGTGTCGGATACATGTTGATGTTGATCGTGGTCGCTCTGCGGCGGCCGCGACGACTGCCTTGTTTGCGGATCGCTCTGGCGGCCTTGTAGATCTTATAACTGACGTTTTTCTATTGATTGAACAATTCTACCGTTACGTGATCCGCCACCGGTCAGCGGCAACGTTCTTCGTCGCGCTGAACTCCGACGGGCAAAGTGAAGGCGAGCCACGCGCACGTCGGGCATGTGATAAACCCGCATATGTTCCGTGACTGTGCAGCGACCACGATCGCCATTGCCCAGCCAGGACAGATCGGCGTGGAGCGCGATCCCCTCGGCCACGCCTCGTTGCACACCACCAACACCTATTACAGAGTCAGGCCCGCTCGATCAAAGCCGACTGGCTGTACTCGACAGTTCGGTCGGCCTCTCGAACAAAGGCGACCGCTAACTCAAAGCTCTGATCCGCCAAAACTTTCGCTTACCATATATAACGCATTATCGGACAGTGGCGTCGCGTATCGCCTCATCCAGGACTGCGCCCCGAGATCGCGGCGTGCTACGTTGTGTGCATGAGCAAGTGGCAAGATCGAATGATCGCCGGGTTCACAGCCGGCGAGCGGGACTACATTCGCCGCGAACTGGACATCTTCTTTTCGACATTGCCGAGCGTGGCCGAGGGCTTTCACCTCAAGACCTGGCGCAGTGGCCCTGACGCCGGCAAGCCGAAGCTGCCGCCGACGGCGAAGGGGTTGATCGCACGTGGCCTCGTGCGGCTTGATAACGAGGGCCACTTTCCGCGGCTGTTCTTCACTGCGGCGGGCCTAACGGCCCTGCGGGCGATGATGACAGACCGCCGTCTCGTGGACCCGAAAAAGTTCGCCCATGTCCGACAGGACCTCGGCATCGATCCTAGTTCCGAGGACGAGGCGCGAGACTGAGACCGCGGTCAGGACCACGGTCTGCTTTGCTTATTAACGCGAGCGCGCCGACTTGTCATATCCGCACATTGGACTAACCCGCGCAGCGGGAGTCGTGTGTTCCGGCGACGGCGCCCTGACGACAACAAGTGTGCTGGCTGCCACCGGGGGATTGGATCATCCGCCGATCGCGTCCTATAATCGCCACGGTTTGCGCGAAAAAGTTATCGGGCGGATCAGCCAAAAGCGAGGTTCCTGACACTGTCGCACCGACCCACTCAACCGCAAGTCGCAGCCAGTTTGCAACGTTGGGTGAATCCTCCCGATAATTTCAATCATCCCAAAACCATACAATACCCATAACCCAAAATTCATGCCACACTCGCGCTGGTTGTGCTTATGTCACGTCATATCGCATCCCCCACCGAGCCTTGCCACGGCTGAGGTGCGAGCGGGTTAGCCCAATACGTTTTATCGCTCACCGGCGCAGACTTCAGCTGCGAAATCCTTGCGGCGATACCTGTGCGCCGCGCCGGTGAGCGATAATGGCACCCCTCTGCAAAATAGAGATGACACTCCCTCAGGTTTTGGGGTCCCGGGAGATGCGTCATGACGGTGCTGTCGATGAGCAAACAAGAGTTCAGCCGGCTTGAGGTGTTGTTGCGGGTTCAGTCAGGACGGCTGCGTGTCGCCGACGCCTGTGCGCTAATGGGTCTGCATCGTCGGCAGGTGTTCCGCCTGCTGCGTGGCCTCAAATAGGATGGTGCTGCAAGCCTGCTGTCGAAGCGACGCGGCAAGCCGAGCAATCATCGTCTTCCGCCTGAGGTTCGCACCTTGGCACTGTCCATCGTATCGCCTGGATGAAGTAGGCTCCATCGGACGCTTGGAGGAAAACTCCGGATTTTCGACCCCAGGCTGATCGTCGGAGAGATAACACCGCTGTCAGGCCGTTCGCGCGACAAAGGTCGGCGACTGATATTTTTCGTTCGGGTCCTTTGCGCCATTGATGTAGATCGTTACAGGCATTTTGCGTATGGTACGCACATGGAAGAATTCGCCACGCGAGTCGTCCTGGAGCCCGGCAAAATCAGCCTGGCGTCATGGCGTGCCATCTATCGCGGAGCCTCGGTGGCACTGTGATCCCGCTTGCTATCCCGCCATCGATAAGGCTGCTGCCGTAGTTGATACCATCGCGGCGCAGAGCGAACCGATCTATGGGATCAACACCGGTTTTGGAAAGCTGGCTAACATTCGGATCGGCGCAGCCGATCTGTCACAGCTACAACGCAATCTGGTACTGTCGCACGCGGCAGGTGTCGGTGAAGCGGTGCCGAGGCCGGTCGTCCGCCTAATGATGGCCTTGAAGATCGCGAGCCTCGCGCACGGCACCTCCGGCGTCCGTGTGGAAACCGTTGGCAGGCTTGAAGCCATGCTGGCGCGCGACCTGATCCCGTGTCTACCGTGCCAAGGGTCGGTCGGTGCATCGGGCGATCTTGCGCCACTCGCGCACATGGCGTCAGCCATGCTTGGGGTCGGCGACGTCGCATTGGCAGGCGCGGTAATTCCGGCTGCCGCCGCGTTGGCCCAAACCGCGCTGCCGCCGCTTGAGCTCGGTCCAAAAGAGGGACTGGCGCTGTTAAATGGGACGCAATTCTCTACGGCCTATGCTCTGGCGGCTCTGTTCGAGGCCGAGACGTTGTTTCAGGCCGCGCTGGTCATCGGCGCGCTGTCCACCGACGCGGCCCGCGGATCTGATACGCCATTCGATCCACGTATTCATGCACTTCGTCGGCACCAGGCCCAGATCGATGTGGCGCGGGCGTTGCGCGCTCTGCTCGCGGGTAGCGCCATTCGCGCATCCCATTTGGTCAACGACAACCGAGTGCAGGATCCATATTGTCTCCGCTGTCAGCCGCAGGTCATGGGCGGCGTTCTCACCGTCTTGCGGCAGGCGGCGGCAACGCTGCATGACGAGGCCAACGGCGTGTCGGACAATCCACTTGTGTTCGCTGATCAGGCAGAGATTCTCTCGGGCGGCAATTTCCACGGCGAGCCCGTAGCCTTTGCGGCGGACATGATCGCACTCACGCTGTGCGAAATCGGCGCCATGTCGGAACGCCGGATCGCGATGCTGGTTGACTCATCACTCTCTGGCCTGCCAGCGTTTCTCACACCGAGCCCAGGACTCAATTCCGGTTTCATGGTGCCGCAGGTCAGCGCTGCCGCCCTGGTCTCGGAAAACCGCCAGCGCGCTACGCCTGCCAGTGTGGACTCAGTGCCGACGTGCGCCAACCAGGAGGACCACGTTTCCATGTCGGCTCACGCCGCGAGACGCCTGCTCCCGATGGCGGACAACACAGCGTCAATCGTCGGGATCGAGTTGCTGGCCGCCGCGCAGGGCTGCGATTTTCTCGCGCCGCTCACTTCGAGCGCCAGCTTGGAGCAGGTCCGAGCGCGGCTGCGCGCCGAGGTGTCCCGGCTTGAAGAGGACCGATTTTTTGCCCCTGATATCGCCCGCGCGACGACGCTTGTTCGCTTAGGAACGCTTGCGGCGGCCGTCCAGGACACTATCAGCCTGCCCGGCGTCGTGGATTGATCAGGAAACCCCATGAACCCCGTTGCCAATGCCCGCATAATCCGTGCCCCGCGCGGCAACGAGATCAGCGCAAAGTCTTGGTTGACGGAGGCTCCCCTGCGGATGCTGATGAATAATCTCGACCCTGACGTGGCGGAACGGCCGGACGAACTTGTCGTTTACGGCGGCAGCGGGCGCGCGGCGCGGGACTGGGACAGCTTCGATCGGATTGTCACGACGCTACGCCGGTTGGAGGTGGATCAGACGCTCCTGGTGCAGTCTGGCAAGCCGGTTGGTGTATTCCGCACGCACCAGGACGCGCCGCGCGTGCTGATCGCCAATTCGAATTTGGTGCCCCGCTGGGCGACGTGGGAACACTTCAATGAACTCGATCGGAAAGGGCTGATGATGTTCGGCCAAATGACCGCGGGTTCGTGGATCTACATCGGCAGCCAGGGAATTATTCAGGGCACATACGAAACATTCGTCGAGATCGGCCGCCGCCACTATGGCGGCAGCTTGGCGGGGCGCTGGATTTTGACCTCCGGCCTTGGTGGCATGGGCGGCGCGCAACCCTTGGCGGCGACAATGGCTGGCGCGTCACTGCTAGCGATCGAGTGCCAGGCCAGCCGCATCGAGATGCGGCTGCGTACCGGATATCTCGACCAGCAAGCGAAAGACCTTGATGAAGCACTGGCAATAATCGATCGTTCGTGCGGTGAACAAAAACCCGTCTCAGTAGGATTGCTCGGCAACGCGGCGGAGGTCCTCCCGGAGCTACTGCGGCGGGGCGTGCGGCCTGACGTGGTGACGGACCAGACTTCCTCGCATGATCCTGCGAATGGCTATCTGCCGAAGGGGTGGACCGTGGCCGAGTGGGAACGGCGGCGCGATTCCTCGGCAAAAGAGGTGGCATTGGAGGCTCGCCATTCGATCGCCGAACATGTTCAGGCGATGCTGGCGTTTCACCGCATGGGCGTTCCGACCGTCGATTATGGCAACAATATCCGTCAGGTGGCACGTGATGGAGGTGTAGATGGCGCCTTCGATTTTCCGGGCTTTGTCCCAGCATATATCCGGCCGCTGTTCTGTCGTGGCGTTGGTCCGTTCCGGTGGGCTGCGCTGTCCGGCGACCCCGAGGATATCTTTCGGACGGACGCCGCGGTCAAGGCGCTGATGCCGAACGCTGGACATCTGCATAATTGGCTGGATATGGCTCGCTCGCGGATTCGCTTTCAGGGCTTACCGGCACGAATCTGCTGGGTCGGTCTGGGGGATCGTCACCGCCTCGGGCTTGCCTTCAACGAAATGGTGGCGCGCGGCGAGCTTAAAGCTCCGATCGTGATCGGACGCGACCACCTCGACGCCGGGTCCGTTGCGTCTCCAAACCGTGAAACGGAGGCGATGCGCGATGGGTCCGACGCGGTATCCGATTGGCCGATGCTGAACGCACTTCTGAACTGCGCATCGGGTGCGACGTGGGTGTCGCTTCACCATGGCGGCGGCGTCGGCATGGGCTATTCTCAGCACGCCGGTATGGTGATCGTGTGCGACGGCACGAGGGAGGCTGCGGGCCGTATTGAGCGCGTGCTGTGGAATGATCCAGCAACCGGGGTGATGCGCCATGCGGATGCCGGGTACGACGTTGCGCTAGATTGTGCCCGCCAACACGGCCTGGATTTGCCCGGAATCCTCTCCTCTAAGTAGGCGAGCAAGTTTAGCCGGCACCTGGGCTGGTTACTGTTCGGCGGCCCGCGTGTCCAGTATCAACCGTGATTGGCAGGCGTATTTCTATGCACCGGAGCGCGGCTCAGTGTCAGAACCATTCGACCGGATCATCATTGGCACCGTGGTGACCTCGGATTCTGTGGTGCCGGGCGGCTATGTTGCACTCCGTGGGGAAACCATCTCCGCGATTGGCGCGGGAGTGTCTCCACCGGCAGCCGAAACAGTCGATTACGGCGAGAATCTCATTCTGCCCGGACTGGTTGATGGCCATATGCATACTTCGTCATCGACCGGCTGGCATGGCATCGAAACGGCGACGCGATGCGCCGCGGCCGGCGGCGTGACGACCTGCTGCGACATGCCTTACGACGTGCCCAAACCAGTCACCGACGCAGCGATACTTGCGGACAAAATCGGCTGGGTTGACCGCACCGCGCATGTTGACATGGCGCTCTACGGCACCATCACGAAAACGGACGGTGTAGGCGCCATTCCGGAACTTGCGGCAAGTGGCATTTCCGCGTTCAAGCTTTCCACCTACGAGTATGACGCAGTTCGATTTCCTCGGATCGACCAGCCGACCATGCTGGCCGCATTTCATGCCATCGCAAAAACCGGGCTGCCCGTGGCAATTCACAACGAAGATCAGGAGTTGGTGGAAGCTCTCACTGCCAAGGCACGTGCAGCCGGGCGCACTGACCCGATCATGCATTGTCGCACCCGACCGCCGCTCGCCGAAGCACTTGCGGATGGCAATATATTCGAAATGGCGCTCGAGACAGGTGCCCACGTTCACATCGCGCACTCGTCGATCGCGCGCGGTTTCGACCTTGCGGAATCGTTCCGTAGAGCGGGAGCGAAGACAACCGGAGAAGCATGCATCCAGTATCTGTGCATGACCGAGGACGGCGTGGTTCGCCTGAAAGGTTTCGGCAAGTGCAACCCCCCGTTTCGAACGGCGGCGGAAGTGGAACGCATGTGGGCGTCGCTCATTGCCGGGAAAGTCGCCTACATCTCCACCGACCATGCACCATGGCCGCGAGAGCGAAAGTTGGGAGATGATATCTTCGCTTGCGGCGCAGGACTGACCGGTCTGCAAAGCTTCGCGCCGCTGATGTACTCGTTGCTGCAAGAGCGAGGCTTGTCGCCCACATTGATGGCAATCTACTGCGCCGAGCGGACCGCAAAGCTGCATGGAATTTGGCCTCGGAAGGGCGCTATTCGCGTCGGCTCAGACGCCGATTTGCTTGTGCTCCAGCCGGGCGATTTCCCGTTTGACGAGGCAAGTATCGTGGATCGACCCGAGATGAGGTGGTCCGCTTATCATGGCCGACCGATGCGTGCCCGCGTCGCAGCCACGTATCTTCGGGGCAGGTTGATCTGGGACGGTGCGACGGTATTGTCGCGGCCGGGCGATGGACGGTTTGTCCGCCGAGCAGGCTAGGACAATCGAAACGGCGGATGTCTCCGAATCCAGCCAGGAGCCTAGGTGAAACGTCGCCCGACGCTGGTGCAATTCGGCCGGGGCTTCCTCAGTCTTGCGACCCAGCGTGCGTCACCATGCTCCCCGCCATGTTCATCGTCTGACAGCTTCTCGTAACCTGCAGATTTGGCAACTTGGGACCACGCTACGTTTTTCTGCTGCGGAACGTCGATCTGCAACGAATAGAGGCAGGGGGTGACGCGTCATGCAAGTTGGATTCTTTGCTGTCGGTCACGGGCCTTACGTAGACCCGACGTTGGTAAGAACTGTTGCGGTCACGGCTGAGAGGCTGGGATTTTCCACGCTCTGGGCTCCGGAGCACGTCGTGCTGCTCGAGCGATACGGCTCAAAATACCCCTATTCGGCCGGAGAGTTTCCTTTCCCTTTGAATACGCCGCTCGGCGATCCTTTCACCACATTAGCCTACGCGGCAGCGTGCACGACAAGAATTCGTCTTGGCTCCGGTATCTGTCTGGTACCCGAACTCCACCCTCTGGTGCTTGCGAAGACAGTAGCGACCCTCGACCGTTTGAGCGGTGGCCGTTTCATCCTCGGCGCCGGAGTTGGCTGGCTTGCGGAGGAATTCAAGGCGCTGGGTATCCCGTTTGAACGACGTGGTCATCGGACGCGCGAGTACATCGAGGTCATGCGCAAAGTGTGGACTGAGCCGCGCAGCTCCTATCGGGGGGAGTTTGTCGAGTTCGAAGATGTCGTCAGTTATCCAAAACCAGCTGGCAACAAGGCCGTCCCGGTTTGGTTTGGCGGTGAAAGCACGGCAGCATTGCGGCGCGTGGCCACGTATGGCGACGGCTGGCTTGGCTTCAATCTCATGCCCGATCAAACGGCGGAAAAAATCAGGCAGATCGAGACGTTGCTTCAGGCGAATGGGCGCAAGCGCTCCGATATCCATCTAGCCGTCTCGCCCTATGCCAGTCCGATCACCGGCGATGATCTAAAGCGGTACCTTGATGCGGGCGCCGATGAAGTCGTCTTGCTCGCATTGGATATGCCTTCGACCGATCAAGGCGTCATCGACCGACTGGAACAGATGGCACGAGAGTTTGTGGAACCGGGAGCGAAGTTATAGGAGGAGCAAAAAATACGGCTACCGACATAGGCTAAGGCTTAGGGGCGTTAGTATTGCCGAACCTGGCTTGGTCCGATTGGCTTTTGGGCAGCAAATCTTGCGTATGAGGCGTTCGCTATCGGTCGCCAAGCCTGCGATCCGCGCATCCGAACCGCGTCGGTGGTGGAGCGCTCGAAGACGAGCCGGCCGCAAGGTCGGCCCTTTTGCTTGTTCGGCCAGGCGTCACGCTGGCAAGCCGGCTTTCCGCAAACCCTGCATGAGATGTTCGAAATCATCCGGTGCCGCATTCCATTTGCGCAGTTCTTCATGGGCCGAGAAGTTGGGTTTTAGCTCGAAGATATGCGCCCGTGCCGCACCCGCTTCCGCGCGGCCGAGCTGGCCGAGGGCTGCGGCGGTGAGAAGATGGGTCCAGTAGAAATGCGGCAAGCCGGCATGCTGGACATCCACGACGGCGTCCTCGTAGCGCTTCTGATGATAATGCAGCCTGGCAAAGCTGAAATTATACCAGCTTGGATACAGCGGATTGAGCTGCTGCGCGCGGCGTGAGAGCTCCGCCCCACGCTCGAACTCGCCCATAAACGCGAGGTAGTGGCCGACATCGGCGAGAGTTTCCGGATCATTCGGATTCAGCGCCAGCGCACGCCGCGCCTCCTCCTCGAACCTGTCGTTCTCGCCACGGAAGAAATGCACGATCGCCAGCCAGCAGCGAGCATAGGCATTCTGCGGATCGAGCTGTGTCGCGGCAAGCGCATGCACCATCGCCCGCCCGATCGGGTTGGGTCGTGGATTCATGTCGAACCGGTGCTCGCCGAGATAGACATTCGCCAGCAGGGCATGCGCATCGGATGAGAGCGGATCGAGCTCCACAGCCCGCTCCAGCAGATCCCGCGCCTCGGCGTGCATTTCGGCGCTCAGCATCCAGGTGTAGCGCCGCGCGCGCAGCAGGCAATCATAGGCATCGAGCTCGGCCGGCTTCTTGGTCAGGGCCCGGTGCAGCGCCACGTCCTGCACCTTCACGCCCAGCGTCGCGGCAATGGTGCGCGTTACCTCATCCTGCAGCGCGAAGATGTCCTCCATCTCCCGGTCGAATCGGTCACCCCATAGCTGCAGGCCGTTCGCCGCATCGATGAACTGCACCGAGATGCGAACCCGTCCGGCCGCCCGCCGCACACTGCCCTGCACGACGTAGCTGGCGTTCAGCCGCTCGCGCAGTTCCTGCAGGTCCACCGCGCGCCCCTTGAAATGGAAGGTCGAGGCGCCGGCGATCATCCGTAGGTCGCGGAAGCGACCCAGGTTCGTGATGATGTCTTCGGTCAACCCGTCAGCAAAATACTCGTCGACTTCGGCGCTGAGATTGGTAAACGGCAGCACGGCCAGAACAGGCCTCGGCGATGCATCGCCCCGCTCACCGGGGGGGATCCGCGCCGGCTCGACGGGGGGCAGGACGTCCACGTCCGTGGTGACCCGAGCGGTGAACTCGAAGCCGCGGCCGCGCACGGTGCGGATATAGGCCTGGCTATCACCGCTGTCGCCCAGCGCCCGCCTGGCGGCCTTGATGCAACTGGAGATTGTGGCATCCGAGATGGCTCGTCCCTGCCAGACCTGGTCGATGATCTCATCCCGCCCGACAACACGGCCAGACTGGCGCACGAAGAAGAGAACGAGATCGAACACCAGCGGCTCCACATGCCGCACGGCGCCGTCCTGGCGAAGCTCGTAACGCTCGGAATCCAGTTCGAAATCATCGAACCGATAGCGCATCGTGACCCTCACACGCCGAAGCCGGTGATACCTGGACCCAGCAAAGCCTCAACATTCGGGCACAAATACCACGCGATCCCCCAACACTCTCCAGCAATCGTCAAGGCAATTCCCCGCCAGCCTTCAAGCGCCCTCTGCCGCGCCGTGCGGAAATCGGACATCCGGCAAGCGTCTGCCGCCGGATCAACGTCAGGGAGATCAGATCATGTCCGACACACTTCAGACCACCCCCGATTATACCGCGATCAAGACGAAACAGAACGCCGCCTGGGCCTCGGGCGACTATGCCCGCATCGGGATCACCTTGCAGGCAACGGGCGAGAACCTGGCCGAGACGATGGACCTGCCGCCCGGTTCCAGGGTGCTTGACGTCGCGGCCGGCAACGGCAATGCGACGCTCGCCTTTGCCCGTCGCTGGTGCGAGGTGACTTCCACCGACTATGTCGATACGCTGCTGATGCGCGGCCGTGCGCGGGCCGAGGCGGAAGGCCTGGATGTCACCTGGCAAATGGCCGACGTGGAGCGCCTGCCCTTCGAGTCCGCGACGTTTGATGCTGTTGTCTCGACCTTCGGCGCCATGTTCGCGCCGGATCAGTCGACCGCGGCTGCCGAAATGATACGCGTCTGCCGCCCGGGCGGCATGATCGGCATGGCGAACTGGACGCCCGACGGCTTTATTGGCCAGCTTTTCAGGACTCTGGGCCGGCACGTTCCGCCGCCCGCTGGTGTGCGGTCGCCGGCGCAATGGGGCGCGAGGAACTGGCTCAACGATGTTTTCGGGGCTGGGGCGCAGTCGATCCTCATCAATGACCGGGCATTTGTCTTTCGGTATCGGTCACCAGATCACTTCGTGGATTTCTTCCGGACTTATTATGGGCCGGTGCATAAGGCCTTCCTCGCGCTCGATGCGGCGGGCCAGGCGGCGCTCGCATCAGACATGCGGGATCTGATTGCGCGGTTCAACACAGCGACAGATGGCACGATGCGCGTGCCGTCGGACTATGCTGAAGTGATCGTCATCAAAGTCTGAGCGCTGGTGAGGATACTCGCGGCGGCCGCTGCGCGGTGCGCGGGTGGCGTTTCGTTTCGTGGATAGTTTAGCGTGCCCTACGCACACACCCGCGCGTATGCGGAAATGAAAACCCGACCAGGGGCGCGCCACCCCTGTCGGACTGGCCTGATTGCCGCCGAACTGCTGCCGCGGCCAGGTCTTCCTGCCGGTCCGTCTCCTGATCCAGCATTATGGCGATCAGACGTCTCCCGCCATCCTAACCCGGTTGCGGTGCCCTCTACCCCGGTGTTCCTCTGTCCTGGCGCTCGCGAGCGTACGGGTGGTGCGCCGCCGGACGGGATGATCCAACTGGTGCCACGTCGGAGTTAACTGATTAACTGATTGTTAGAGAACGGTGTGTAAGCGTGCCTCCAGATCAGGAGGCCAGGCCATGAGCAACGAGTTACTCGGGGAATGGATTGCGTATGCTTCTCCGGGATGATGTGCTTCGTGTGCGCGGTATGGGACGAGTGGCGCGATGCACAGAAGAATACGAGCCCGGCGCGCTGGAGTTAACCGATCGTTAACCGAGGAACTTTAGTATTTGTGAATCACACGCACACTTGCATCCGATTTACAGCCAGTATTTCCTGCACGCGAGCTTGTGACCAAGACTAACTCTTGGTACATGGGATCGAACGTGAAGGGCAAGCCGCGGCGCGTCACCAGCCGTCCCCTAAGCGCCCTGCGAAACCGGCACAGGCGGCCACGATCAAAGTGCCCCGGATCGTCCAGCACACGCCCAAAGGCAGTGCGTGGAAGCTGCCGGAACCCGATCCGGAAGCCAAGGCGCGGGCTGTCGCGTTCTTGTCGCGGATGATCCGGCCGAGATCGTTCTAAGCTTCTGGGCGCCGGCCCACCCCCAGCCATGCTAGCAACACACAATACCGCGACGTTCCTCTCGCCCAGCGCATAGCACCAATGCTGCACCGCAGCATTATCATCCGCGCTCGAACGTGCATTTGTGAGCCATCGAAGCTGGACATCTCGCCTAACGATAGATGGAGCATTCCGATGAAGACTATGATCCTTGCCGCCGGTACACCCGCGGATCACTTGGCGTCATGACGGCGTATTCGAGGGCAGCCCGCAGGTAGGGCAGAGTGCGGGCATAACCGAAATTGTCGTCGAAATACTGCCGTCCAGCACGGCAGAGAGCATTGAGTTTGTCGTCGAAGGAAGCCTTCTTCGCCACCATGAACGGGTGCCACGTGCCGACTGGATCGGGAACCAAAGACCCGAGCATGACCAGTACGAGAAGCGAAAGGGCAGCGGGACCGAGATAGCGGCGATGAGCTGAAATCAGCGCCACGTTTAGAACCTGTAGTAAAGGAAGGGATTGTAGGTGCTCGCGCCTACAATGATGACGCACACGGCGAGCAAGGCCGGCAACCAGGCGTTGTCACCGACGCCAAGGACCGTCTCACCCAACAGCCGCTCGGCGCTTTGCCGTTCCACGCCAGGCCAATGATGAAAATGCGCATGCCGGCGGAGAACCGGTCGATGGGTGTGCCACCGATCGTGGGCCTCGCTGCTCCGCACCCCCCATCAGCTTGGAACGCGCCGCGTGTGTGATAAAAAGCGAGTCTGCAGCGCACATACATGTTTTGGAAAATAACTGCTGAAGATCTGGGTGGACACTTACTAGAATCCTCAGTTTATCCCAAGTCCCCTTGACGGCTTGCCGCCGAAGCGCATGATGCGCGGCGGCCTGTGCCAGATTTGCCCGGCCGACATTCAGCCTTCGAGAAGACAAACAAAGTCTGTGGAATCGGGAGGTAAAAATGGAATTCAATGTCTTCGAATACTTCAAGGACTACAAGCGCACTACCAACGGTCCAATGACCCCGGAAGCACAAGGAACTTCATACTTTCTTGGTGGTCCGATGGGGTCGCGCATTCGCCATCACGCCGAGCCGTACGCCGATAAAGCCGGTGTGGCGCGCCGGGATTTCTTCGGGACTGCGGCTGGTTTTGCCGCCACCATGCTGGCCGTGAACAAGCTTACCGGCATGCGCTTCTTCGAAGTCAGCGAGGCCGAGGCCGCCGACACAGTGGCCGCCAAAGAAATCCAGGTCAGCCGCAAGTCAGGACCGGACTTCATAGTAGACGTTCATACCCATATCTGTTGGCGCAGAGATGGCTTTATCCAGGGCGTGAACACGACCGAGAAGGGGATGTGGTTCGTCGACCTGCTCGACGGCGCCGGCAAGGCCATGGGCCTGGCGAACGGGATCAAGGATATGAACGTCGAGAACTTCGGCAAGCTTATCCTTGAAAACAGTGACACCAGCGTCGCGATTTTCAATCCCTTCGGATTCCGCGAGGACTATGGCGGCAAGGACATGGTTCCGATGGAGGAGCAGGCGGAAATCAAACAACGCTGGCCCGACCGCACCATCATGCTGGCCGGTGGCCTGACGCCGAACCAGGGGCTCAGTGTCACACTCGAACGTCTCCAGATGTACATCGAGCAGTACAAGATTTCGGGGTTGAAGCTTTATACCTTTGATGCAACTCCAGCCCGCGGCTGGTGGTTCGACGATCAGAAGCTGGCTTATCCGATCTGGGAGAAATGCCGTCAGCTCGGTATCAAGAACATAGGCTGTCACAAAGGTCTTCCGTTTGGCCAGTTCATGGCCCGCTATTCCCATGCCGACGACTTTGACGCCGTCGCAGATGATTTCCAGGACCTCAACTTCATCGCGTATCACTCGGCGTGGCCGTACCAAAACGACCTCGCGGCGTTGAAGGCGTTTAAGCCGTATCGCAAGAACCTTTACTCCGAGATGGGCTCGACCTTCGCGGCGACTGTCACCAGCCGGCCACTGGAGTGTGCACATATTCTTGGCACCCTGCTCCGTGACCTCGGCCCGGATTATGTGATGTGGGGAACCAATTCCTGCATATGGGGAAGTCCACAGTGGCAGATTGAGGCGTTCCGGAAGTTCCAGATTCCGGATCAATTGGTCGAGGGACACGGTTATCCGAAACTTACGCCCGAAATAAAAGCCAAGGTGTTTGGCCAGAACGCGGCGCGGATCTGGAATCTTAAGACTACGGCCTAGAAATTGTACTCCGCGGGTGGCCCCGGTCACCCGCGTCGCCTTACGTCGAGGAAGCCAATGCCAACCTATGAATATCAATGCGAGCCATGCCGGATTGTTTACGAGACGATGCATGGCATGAACGATCCGCTGATCGAGCGCTGCCCGAAATGCGACGGGTTACTTTCGCGTTTGATGTCCGCGCCGAGGCTCAATCGGTACAACTATTCCAGCCCGACCGAGGCGAAATATGCCAAGGTTTATCCAGAGCACGAAATTGCCAAGGAGAAGCAGTTGCAGAAGGTCTACGAACGGGTCTGGTTGCCTCCACCGGTTGTGCACAACCCGTGGGACGAGCATTAGCCCTGTTCAAGGCGAGGTCACCAAAAATCAATACGGTGCCTTAACTCCCGAGCCTCGAAATCGTCGCCAGCCCTACATCGTAACTCTCGCCAGTTCCTTGCGCGTGGCACCTTCGGCGCGGCGGCGGCGGGCCTCTGCCTGCTGTGCGTCGGTGAGTTTCAGGGGCGACCATATGCCTGCCCGCGCGCTATTGCCGGCTCCTGCCTTCCGCCGTGCGGGTGCGGATTAGGTCGCGCTCCATGTCGGCCAGCCCGCCGAGGACGGCAATCATCAGCCGTCCGGTGCTGGTGGCGGTATCGGTCCACGGTTCCGCCAGTGACTGAAACTGCCCGCCGGCCAAGCGATCGATCCGCGTCACCGTCACCACGTCGCCGGTGCAAGGGTCTTGAGTAGCTTCTGAAGCTCGCGCCGGTCGGCCTGCGCGCCGCTTGCCTTCTCACGATATATCTTATTGCACCCTTCGGCCTTGAGTTGGTCGGCGAGGTGGAGCGGATTAGGTGTGATCACACTGACGTGGGAACTCGCCAGATCATCGGCGGCAGAGCAAACATCCTATCTGTAGGCCAGCGAGTTGGGGGAAGTCCCATCGCAGCGAGCGTCGGCGGATTCAGTTGCCCATTCGGTTGCAATCCACGACCCTGCTGGAACTGCTGGACGGCGTTTTGAGTGCCCCGGCCCCAGACGCCATCCACAGCACCGGGATAGAAGCCCAGGCTATGCAGGCGCGACTGGATGACGCGAACCGATGATGGCCGCAGATTCTCGGGCGGAGGCATCGCCGGCGGGATCACGGCTTGCTGTATGCCCAACAGAGCGGCCAAGTCTATGCCCAGTGCCGAGGCCGTCGCCTGATTTAACTGGCCCGACGCCTGCAACTGATGGTTCGACTGAAATTGCTGCAACGCGATGGTGCTGTCAGGCCCCCAAACTCCGTCCACGGCCCCGTTATATGTGCCGGCGCTGCGCAAATGCTCCTGCACCGCCTGGACCGCGGTTGGAGACACAGGCTGAATATATGCCAACGACGGCGTGGTCTGGCCGACAGCGGTCGCGATGAGCGTAGTCGTGAGAAGCGCGCCACAGGCAACCATCGCAAACGGTTTCATGCTGTGCACCATATTGTTCAGGGTGCCGACGATTTCGAGATTGACAGCATGAGACTAGGTAGGGCTCGTCGTCAAATCGAAATAGGCGGCCTTGTATGGGGCTTTTAATGTCAAGCGGTTTTAGTTGGCACCCACGTCTTTTTTGCGTCCCTTAGTTTCCTCATCCGGTTTGTGCAGGCGGGGTTTCTTGGTCAAGCGGATATCATCATCGCATCCTCGCGGCTATGTAATATAGATGTATACATATACGTAAATATAAATCCGTGGCGTGAGTGTGGGGTAGAGAACGAACCGAGGGGAGCCCGCCATGGCGCGCGAAGCATTGCGCCGCAACCTTGTAGTCGGTTGGACCGTTCGGGGTCCGGACCATGAAGCAACCATTCGCTTCAGCAGCAAGGCTCCGAGGCAGTGGGCACATTCTTTTGACGGCATTTGAATGCCATGGCCGCCTTCGTGTCACCACCACCTCGGATCGTCATCGACAACCTATCGCGAATTCGCCACCGGCTGTCGAAATCGTTTATTCTCGCTCATCAACGGGCCGCACCGGTCAGGCCGTCTGACGCAGCACAAAGTCCTTTGGCACAACGCCGGTCGTGGTCATGCGCCACAGTTCGATCAAAAGTTTCCGCGCCAGCGCGACGATCATGGTCGTCTTGCGTGCGCCTTTCGCACCTTCGGTCCGTGCCCGAAACCACTGCGCCAGCCTGCTTTCCTTCTGGAACATGAGAAACCGCCATGCCAGTTGGATCAGGCCGCGGCGAACCCGGGCATTGCCGGCCTTGGCCAATCCCTTTTCGCGTCTTTTGGACCCGCTTTCGTCGGGAGAACCGGTTAAGCCGGCGTAGCGCGCCACAGCCCGACGATCGCGCAGGTTCTTCGACAGCACCTCTTGCACCAACATGTCGGCCGTCTCGACGCCGACACCAAGGATGCGCGACAGCAGAACCACCATCGCATTCGACCCCGCTTGCGGCGCCTGTTTCAGACGTTCAAGTCTGGCTCGTTCGATCTCCTCGATCTGGCTGCGGACCACGGCGAGACGAGCCATGTCGCGCCGGAGTTCATCAACCGTGTTGGCTGGAATCGCATTGCCCTCCGGGGTGCGCAGCGCATCAAGCCGCTCTGGCGCCTTGCGGAGTGCCGGCTTGAAGCCGCGTACGCCGAGCCGCGCCAACGTCGACTTCATGCGATTGACGATCCGGGTGCGCTCGCCCACCAGGTTTTCGCGCTCACGGCTCGGGCGCTTGGCATCCTCTTCATCGACCGTCGGGATCGCGACCATCCCGCAATGCCCTCGCTCACCCCGCAGCCAGCCCAGGAACACGCGCATCAGCATGGCGGTATCCAGCCGATCGGTCTTTGCCCGACGGTGTTCGCGCGACACGGCGACACTGGTGGAATGGATCACATGCACCTCAATGCCGCGCGCTTGCAGCCACCTTGTATGGGGCTTTTAATGTCAAGCGGTTTTAGTTGGCACCCACGTCTTTTTTGCGTCCCTTAGTTTCCTCATCCGGTTTGTGCAGGCGGGGTTTCTTGGTCAAGCGGATATCATCATCGCATCCTCGCGGCTATGTAATATAGATGTATACATATACGTAAATATAAATCCGTGGCGTGAGTGTGGGGTAGAGAACGAACCGAGGGGAGCCCGCCATGGCGCGCGAAGCATTGCGCCGCAACCTTGTAGTCGGTTGGACCGTTCGGGGTCCGGACCATGAAGCAACCATTCGCTTCAGCAGCAAGGCTCCGAGGCAGTGGGCACATTCTTTTGACGGCATTTGAATGCCATGGCCGCCTTCGTGTCACCACCACCTCGGATCGTCATCGACAACCTATCGCGAATTCGCCACCGGCTGTCGAAATCGTTTATTCTCGCTCATCAACGGGCCGCACCGGTCAGGCCGTCTGACGCAGCACAAAGTCCTTTGGCACAACGCCGGTCGTGGTCATGCGCCACAGTTCGATCAAAAGTTTCCGCGCCAGCGCGACGATCATGGTCGTCTTGCGTGCGCCTTTCGCACCTTCGGTCCGTGCCCGAAACCACTGCGCCAGCCTGCTTTCCTTCTGGAACATGAGAAACCGCCATGCCAGTTGGATCAGGCCGCGGCGAACCCGGGCATTGCCGGCCTTGGCCAATCCCTTTTCGCGTCTTTTGGACCCGCTTTCGTCGGGAGAACCGGTTAAGCCGGCGTAGCGCGCCACAGCCCGACGATCGCGCAGGTTCTTCGACAGCACCTCTTGCACCAACATGTCGGCCGTCTCGACGCCGACACCAAGGATGCGCGACAGCAGAACCACCATCGCATTCGACCCCGCTTGCGGCGCCTGTTCAGACGTTCAAGTCTGGCTCGTTCGATCTCCTCGATCTGGCTGCGGACCACGGCGAGACGAGCCATGTCGCGCCGGAGTTCATCAACCGTGTTGGCTGGAATCGCATTGCCCTCCGGGGTGCGCAGCGCATCAAGCCGCTCTGGCGCCTTGCGGAGTGCCGGCTTGAAGCCGCGTCCGCCGAGCCGCGCCAACGTCGACTTCATGCGATTGACGATCCGGGTGCGCTCGCCCACCAGGTTTTCGCGCTCACGGCTCGGGCGCTTGGCATCCTCTTCATCGACCGTCGGGATCGCGACCATCCCGCAATGCCCTCGCTGACCCCGCAGCCAGCCCAGGAACACGCGCATCAGCATGGCGGTATCCAGCCGATCGGTCTTTGCCCGACGGTGTTCGCGCGATACGGCGACACTGGTGGAATGGATCACATGCACCTCAATGCCGCGCGCTTGCAGCCACCTTGCTAACCAGAAGCCGTCGCGCCCCGCCTCGTAGGCGAGGACGAGCCGTTCGATCGTTCGCCCCGCCTTCACCGCATCCGCCCGCCAGCGCTCCAACAGGCGCAGCAACCCATCCGGATCGGGAACAAGCGCATTTGG
>CAVYXX010000013.1:0-25964 GCA_963772355.1 uncultured Alphaproteobacteria bacterium
CATCGCCGGAAACGACATCTGCGTAAAGGGGATGATCCAATAGTGCGTCACGAAGGCGGGCAAGGTGGTCAATATCGTCAGTCGGCATCTTTGCATGCTCCAGGTATAGAGGCGATAGTCTGGGGAAATTGAGTGTTGGTTCTGCTCCTACCGTTGTTGAGTGAGGGCTGCATCGCAGGCCGCGACGATCACTCTGGTGGTCGTGCGGCGATTGCTTGCAAATGATACCGAACAAGCCTTTCTGGTTGAAACGCCGCGTGTCCGGCCGCAATGGCTCGGCGGTGCAGACGAACGACGGATGTTCCGGGTGGGCCCTGGTGAACGTATCGAAGGCGAGACTGACGTCGATGTCATCGACCACGATGACGCCGCGGGCGGACAGATATCGCCAGGCGCATTCGAGCTCGAACATGACGTTACGGTTGCTGTGCATGCTGTCGTGAATGAACAGATCGATCCGGCGGAGGCGCGACAGCAGTGCTGGTAGCCGGCGCCGGCTGGTGCTTGCTATATCGGTCCACCGATCGACGGGCACGCGGGTTTGACGTACTGCGACCCCAACTTCCTGCCGATTCATTGGGTTCAGTGGCGGGAGATCGATACTCCACAGTTCGCCCGCACCGATGGTTTCAAGCGCCTCCAGTATGAAGCGCGACGTCATGCCGTGCGCAACCCCAGTTTCGACCACATTAGCGGGTCGCAGGTGGCGGATCAGACTTCCAGATGGCCTGGACGAAACCGGCATCCCCGTCGTTCCATCCGTGGAAGCTGAAAGAGCCGACCGCCATGCCCTGTGCCCGTAGGGTCTCCACAACGGTAGACCATAACGGCCAAAAACCCTCCACCAGCGGCTCTGACGACTTACCGAGACGGCGGTGCAGCGCATCTTCCCATTCGGCGTCTGCGATATAGCCGATCGTATTTGCGGATTCAAGCGAGAGTGGAAGTTGTCCTGGAGCGCCGCGAGCGTATCAAGTGGATCGCGCGCCGCCTGATTGAGAACCAATAACGGGTGCCGCCGTAATGTTTCGAACATGCTCGCGAATCTCGACAATCAGCCATTTGGACTTCGACGTTTAAGACATAGTGCCGACCGCGACATTTAGGAGTTAAAAGCGCGACGCTCAGAAGTTAAAAGGAGGACAGCATTCATTTCACTATACTTTGCCACGACGGCAAGGAATAGATGCCGAGTCGTAATGGCACCAGATTGGATCTGGCGAAGCCCACCCATTGGGCGAACCCATTGCGAGTACTGGAGCTTCCTTGCCGAAATATTATCCCGTGAGCAGATCCGACCCGAGGTGACTTTTCACACATCGCAGGACAGCCGGGCGCTAGATCTGGTCAGAGCTGGATTGAGTGTGGGCATTTTCCCGAGAGCCTGATCCAAGCGCGGGAATGCCGAGCCCTTGACTCCGTGACCAATCCCTAGAACGCCAAGTCTTTTTCGTCAGAAAGCGCGGCAAATAATAACGCGCGGTGACCGAGCTTCTTGATTTCGTCGATCAAGCGCGGCTGTTC
Source organism: uncultured Alphaproteobacteria bacterium (assembly GCA_963772355.1). Lineage (GTDB taxonomy): Bacteria > Pseudomonadota > Alphaproteobacteria > Acetobacterales > Acetobacteraceae > Rhodopila. Next base: position 1,525 of record CAVYXX010000013.1, read on the forward strand.
TGACAGTGGTGGATCCTTTTGATTACTCGTTGCCCACGCACAGCTGGAATGATACCAAACTGCGGTCGTACTTTCATCGTGAAAGGTTACTGTAGACTCCATGGAGAGCAGGATCGCCAGAGCAACGCGATTTTTTGCATTCTCAACATCGGCGCCTGATGCCAGGGGGCGAATGGGACAGGACTCTCTCGCCTTGGTCATGTCCATCAGATCGCGCCTTGAGCCGCAATGCTCTGGCCCCGGCCATTGCTACACGCACCAACTCCTCGGATTAACCAAAAGTAAACGAATAAGCGGTTGCGCCAGGGTTGAGGAAGCGAATTTCGAACGTATGGTCACGGACATCACCGGCGAGACGCACGAGCTGATACAGCCGCCGTCCGTTGATGACGCCGTTGCCGTCGGCGCCGGTGTCGACACCATGATTGCCGCCCGGCGCATGACCATCGATCAGGACCTGGAACCTCACTGGCTTGCTATCCGGACCAGGCCCGAGAACCAGATGCAGGTCCCGCGCATGGAAACGATACGTGATCCCTCCGTCCGGCTGCGTGAGGAGGGCGTCTTGGCCGCCGACCCGCCAATCGCCCTTGAGCGCCCACTGATTGAGCGCCAGCGTTGAGGGCGCCGTGTAGGCATGAACCTGATCCTGGTCCGCACCACCAGGTGAGACGAAGTTCTCGGCGCGATCCGTGCCGATATAGGTCTCCGGGGACTCGACATTCGTCATGTCCGCGGCAGCCTCGACACCCTTGCCGGCGACCGAGACGGTGCCCGACGCGATGTCCTGATGCCCTGCCTCACGCAGAAGCTCCCGGATCACATGTTCGGATTCGGAATAATTGCCCTCGCCAAGATTGTGGGAACGAATGCGACCGTCGGCGTCGATGAAGTAATGCGCCGGCCAGTACTCATTGCTGAAGCCGCGCCAGATCGCGTAGTTGTTGTCGATCGCAACGGGATAATCGATGCCAAGGCGTTTCACGGCGGCACGAACGTTGTCGATGTTTCGCTCGAACGCGAACTCCGGCGCGTGAACCCCGATAACGATCAGGCCTTGGTCACGATACTTTTGGGCCCATGCCTCGACATAGGGCCGCGTGCGCAGGCAGTTGATGCAGGAGTAGGTCCAGAAATCGACCAGGACGACATGGCCGCGCAATGCCTCCGCTGTCAGCGGCGGGCTGTTCAACCAATCGACTGCGCCGGCAAGAGACGGAAGTCGACCTTCGACCGGCAGCTGCATGCCCGCGAGCGCTAGGAAGAAACGCACGCTGCCGAGCAGGGCCGCGATGGCGATGAGATCGGCCGACCCACTGAACAATAGGCCGGTGGCAACGGTTGGTACCAGTGCGGCCGCCACCCACGTCGCGGCGAAAATCAGGTACGGGGCCACACGGAACAACCAGGAGGCGTTGTCCGCCAGTACGACCTCCTTTTGCAGCAGCCGGCGGAGATCTCGATACGGCTGAGTAACGGGTTGGCCTTGGCGCCGGAGCAGCCGCGCCTTGATCTTGCGCACGAAGCCGGTGAGCAGGGGCGCAAGCAGCAGGACCAGCAGCATCTGGCCCCCCTGGATGGCGAAGTCGAGGATCATAGCCACATCACGAGCACCAGGAGGAGAACGATGAGGGCTGCGAAGACGAGGCTCAGATAGCGCCGGATGGTCTGGAACTGGAGCACGTTGAGGAGACTAGCCGCCGCATCGACGGCGCGGACCACCGGCGCATACAGCATTTCCCACACCAGATCGCGGAGATCCACACGCAGGAGTGCCGGGCGCGGGTCACCGGGCGGCGACATCTGCACGTGCTCTCGGGCCCGGAAGACGCTGGTTCCGAACACGCGCCGAATGGGCTGTGCAAAGCTCCCCGCCGTGTACTGGGTAATAGGGCTGGCGTTGGGATAACCGCAATCCCATGGCGGGGCGCGCCGCAATGCGCGTGACGCCAAGCGATGAATCGCATAGCTCCCCAGCGAGGCTGAGACCGTGACGAACAGGAAAATGAGCAGGCCGTTATACGAACTCCGGGCTTCGGCGATCGGCGCGATAGCGAGCCACGGCACCCCCAGCTGGACCGGCATACGGTCGCCAACGAGCCCGCGAACCACAGGCGTCAGAGCGTCAATAATCAGGCCCGGCAGAATGCCCGCCAGTAGGCAAAGTGCCGCCAGCACAAACATCGCAACTAGCGAAAACCGATCGACCTCGTGCGCGTTCGCGGCAACCGGCGTGCGCGGCCGGCCGAGAAAGGTGACACCAAATGCTTTGACGAAGCAGGCTGCCGCGAGAGCCGCCGACAGAGCCAGGAGAGCGCCAGCCGCCGGAATGAAAACCTTGAGGCCCCACTGAGGCAGATCGGGACCCTGCAGTATGGCTTGAAAGGTCAACCACTCCGAGACAAATCCGTTGAGTGGCGGGAGGGCCGAGATCGCGACGCAGCCAACGAGAAAGGTGAAGGCCGTCAGCGGCATCCGGTGGATGAGGCCCCCCAAATGCTCCATGTCGCACTCACCCGTAGCCGTCAGCACGGCTCCCGAGCCGAAGAACAGCAGACTCTTGAAGAGCGAGTGGTTAAATACATGGAAGAGCGCCGCGGTAAGGGCGAGTGCTGCGGCCCAGGTGACATGATCCGCCTGAAAGGCCAGAGTCAAACCGAGGCCAATGTAGATGATACCGATGTTCTCGACCGTATGATAGGCAAGCAACCGCTTGAGATCGTGCTGCATGAGCGCGTAGAGAACGCCAAGTACGGAGGTGATGCCGCCGAGGGCGAGCACGACCATAGACCACCACCATTCCCGGCGGTCCGAGAAGGTCCAGCACGATGCGGATAAAGCCGTAAACGGCGACCTTCGTCATGACGCCGCTCATCAGCGCCGACACATGGCTGGGCGCCGCCGGGTGCGCAAACGGCAGCCACACATGAAGCGGCACGAGGCCGGCCTTGGAGCCGGCACCGAGCAGAACGAGTACCAGCACAAGAGCCGCAAACACGGGCCCCGATTGGTTTGTTCGCATCGCCGCGAAATCATAGGCACCATCTGGGCCGGCCAGTAGCGCAAAGGCGAGCAACAAGCACAGCGTGCCGAAACTCGCCATGACGATATAGATGTAGCCGGCTCGCACGTTCTCGATGAAGCGATGATTGGCCACCACGAGGCCCCAGGACGTGAGCGACATGAACTCCCAGGACAAAAGATACGTAAACGCATCGTCAGCCAAAACCACGAGATTCATGCCGGCAAGGAACGCCGGAAAGAGCGCCAACACCCGGTGGGGTACCGATTCATGTCGACCGTAGCCGAGCCCATAGAGGCTCGCCAAAGCGCTTCCGAGATTGACGACGATCAGAAAAAACGCGGCCAGTGCGTCGATGCGAAAATGGGCGCCGAGCCATGGAAGCCCGAGGGGCAATGCGGCGGTGGCGGGCTCCGCAGCACCGAGGAGGGCGTCCAGGGCGCCCCCAAATGAGATTAGCGAAACGGCAAGACTGGTTCCGTAGACGATCGGAGTGGCGGCGGACCGTCCGGTGATCGCGATGGCAAGGCCGGCCAGAGCGAGCAGAACCGCGACACACCACAGGGCAAATGTGGCCTGCATGTCCGCTTATCGTCTCGGCGCGCGGAGCGAAGGAACCTCCGGATTTGGTTCCGGAGAAGCATCAGCGTCGGCCGGTGTCCCGCTCTGGTGGCAGCAATACCCACATCGATGAGCTTGGGCGCAGCTTGCGCGCGCCCCATGCCGAGTGACGGGCGGGCGGCCGGCGACCGTGAGTAGCTCGTAGACGCCGGAAAACGGGGCTCGATCCCCCGGAGCATATTCATTCTCGCTCATGGCCGAGAAGCTTACGTCGCGCGCCGGCGGGCGGTTATACGGACTTGTACGTACTTCCCCGTATAGCAGGGGACGCACAGCGCTCAGTCATTCGGATTGCCTCGGACGCGGCGCGTATACTGGAAAGAGGGTAGGATAGGGGTACCCGAAGGCGGAGCAAGGGCGATGTCCACCGCCGACAAGGTGAGGAACGCCATCACCAATCTGGAGACAAAAACCGGCAGGGTGCTCGAACCCAACCAAGCGCTCGCCATCATCGATGATATTGTGGAGGGCAAGTTCGCTGTCGCCGACCTTGGGAGGATGGGCTTCGACAGGCCCGTTCGGACGCAACGTCTTAGAGTCCGTCCGGACGTTTGACGATTTCGACGGCCAACCCAGGCAACAGCACAGCTTAATCGCTCCCTAATAGTTTAATGCGACATCAGCACGGGCAGAGTCATATGCCGTAGCAGCTCACGGGTGACGCCGCCAAGTATGAGTTCCCGCAGGCGCGAATGACCATAGTTGCCGACAACCAGCAAGTCGGCGCTAACGTCGGAAGCGTAACTGAGCAGGACATCGGGCGCCGAAGTGCCGGCCGTCACCGTCCGAGCGGTCTTGACGCTAATCCCGTGGCGGGCGAGGTGGCGAGTGATGCAGGCGCTAGAAGCTTCATCGGTCCCTGGCTTTCCTCCTATTGGGTCCGCCTCCAGAATGGTGACCGATACGGCCTTGGCGAGAAGCGGAATGGCGTCGTTCACCGCTCGCGTCGCCTCACGACTGTTATTCCAGCCGACGAGAACCTTGGTGCCGAGCGTCTCAAACCGGCCAACATAGGGAATAAGCAGGATCGGGCGACCGGAGGTCATCAAAACGTCTTCGACGAGTTGCCGGCCCCCCGGCGGTGGCGGGTGGTCCGGGTCGACCTGGCCGAGGATGATTAGGTCAGCGTGCCGCGCGTAGCACACCACTGTCTCGCTCACTTTGCCGCTTGCCACCCGCCAGTCGCCTTGCAGGCCGCTGAGTCGAAGTCGTTCCCGAAATGCAGCCTCGATCCGCTCGGCCTTTTCGGCCGCCTGCCTTTCCGCTTCCGGGGAGTGAAGGGGGTGCAGCACAGCACCCCAGGTCAGCAATTGGGAGGCAGGCTGCGTAGCCATCTCTGGATTGCTGTGGGGCGGCACAACAGCCCTTGGCGGCATCAATAGGGTCAGCGCCGAGAGCCCGGTGAGGTGGGCGTCGTGCTGCTGGGCGAGAGCAACGGCGATGTCCAGCCGGATTTCACTTGGCGCGGAGCCGTCGAGCACGACTACGATATCTCGCAAAGCTATCATCGTGTGGCCCTCCCTGGAGCGAGCTGCGGCGGCGTCTGGCCCAATTTGTTGGTTTGGCGAGGAGAGAAGTTTTTATCAGCTACCGATGTCCGTGCCGACTAGGCTGACCGCGGACGAAGGAACGGCTCACTCAGGACGAGGTTGAGCAGATAAGGTGGTAAGTCCCGGCGACGGTATATTGTCGCAACTCAAAATCCAAGATCCTGCGGCTGAATTTCAGATTAGCCTTAGCACGCGCAGTGCAAGCATAAGAATGAGCGCCAGGCCGAGAAGCAGTATCAGCAAATCGCCGTGCCGCCTCCGTGGATCGCCTCTTTGCCACAAGGTTTAGACAAGCTGCCTTTCGGTGACATCCTTGTTGTCCGCCAGGCGTTCCATCTCGGCCGCCACCTGCGTTAGGTGTTCGACCATGCTAGCGTTGTCGATTTTAGCAATCCATTGCTTCACCGTATTCGCCCAAATATGCAGTTCCTTGGCGGTGGTTATAGTCTCCTCCCTATTGCCGGGCCATCAGTGGAGATTGCGTGATGATCTGGCCCAAGTTGTTCGCCGATATGAACGGTCGTGTACCGTGTGTTCCCATCCAATGGGTAGAGCCGCGCTTCGGCATCGTCGAGCTACTCGCGAAACGAGGAGCGTAACCATCGCCATCAACCCTTATCTGGCGCCTCGGCAGCTGGTGCATACGGCGATCGTTGTTGCAGAAACTTCTGGCCGAAAGCGGCTTCCTTCACGGACGCGGCGTGTTTGAATCGCACACCGCGCCCATCGCCCCCGCTTCGGACGTTTTCCCCGATAAGTTCGACCCCGCACGCATCCAACGCTTCAATGACCCTGGTGAGGGTCTCAACGACACCCCGCACATTACCTTCGCTGGCCTCCATCCGCTGGATAGTCGGCAGCGAGACACCCGATAACTCGGCGAGCTGGCGCTGATCGATGCCTAGGAGCGCGCGCGCGGCTCGCATCTGGGCTGCGGTGATCATGGCCTCTCCATCGGTTCTAGTGAGGCATGTAAGAACGCCGATAAATCATGTCAATAGCCTCTCCACTGATGTTTAAAGCATTACCATCGATGGTTTGTACGGGTACGCTGAAGCCTCCGGGCCTAAACAGGCCACCTCAGCCAGCCGCTGAGGAGGGCCCGAGGCACCTGAGCCTGGAACACAACCTCTACAGCCTGACCTGTGCGATCTGGGGCCGCACCGGATCGCTGCAACGCAGGCCGAATGACACGGATTCTCGGGACCTATCGAAAGTTGGACCAGCGCGTAGGGTCCGGCCAACACATGTTGTGACCGTCCTTCCGGGACGCCCATTTCTATATTCGGCAATTGTAAGTTGCAGATCCTCCGCACCTACTGGCGCTTGGCGCGGCCGGGTCGATGGCTGTTCCGGGTCAAAACCCGGCCGAACCGGTCAGCGCCGCCACGCTGCAGGAAGCCTGCCGTCAGGCGGCTCTGTCCGCCGGCGCGGGCGCCTCGTCCAGTGCGCCCAATGTCGCGCGCAGCGATAGCATCAGCTCGTGGCGCCCAAGCGTAGGGGGAATAGGCTCACCGATCATGATCCTGATCACCCCCGGCCTCTTGCGGAAGGCGCGCCGTCCCCAGCGCTGGCCGGAATCGGTTTCCACCGGAATGATCGGCAGCTTTGTCCGCGCGGCCAGGGTGGCAACACCTGGTTGCAACTCCCGCACACTACCGGGCTCGCTGCGGGTCCCCTCAGGAAAGATTACGGCGTGGTTCAGAATCAGCCGTTTTTGGGTGACAGAGGTCGCACGGAAGCCGCCGGTCTGTGAGGGCCGAATTCAGCTTCGAAGGTGGTTCTGTCGGGAGGCGGCCAACCTCCGCGGGTTCAGTCCCGAGTCAGGCGTGCCGGGGTTGAAGTGACCCGAGGCCCAGCAGGGTCAACCAATGCGGATGGCCTTGACCGGTCATCAATTCGCGCGGGCTCTTGCCGTTGCGTTCGGCATGTCGGCTCCGCGTGAACCGCCGATGGTTCAAGAAGAACCGCAGTAAGATCAAGTATGAACCGCCCAGGTGGCGGCGCAGGGTGAAGTAGTTGCGTAGCCGCAAATTGATGTTCTCGACCAGCGAACTGCCGCGCGGTGTCTGCGCCATGGGACCGTCCAGACATTAGGGGATCATAGTCAGAGCGATATGACCGGTCGGGTATGTTGCCGGCTGGGGACTCGCGGATGGAATGGACGCTGCGTTTGGTTGGGACGGAGATTGATGGTCAGTCTCGAAGTTGCGAGGTGATGGCGATCAGCCGGCCTGATGGTTTCAAGGGCTGCGCTGCGGCACCGGCACGCCGGCTATGGCCCTTGACCCCCTCACCCGCACCCCGCGTTTGGCTGTGATGCCGTTCGGCACACGTGTGTTCGCCGCCGGGGGTGTCATCTCTACTTTGCGCGCAAGGTGACATTTCTATCTTGCGCCGACAGGTCGCGGCGGTCGTTCCGCCCGCGCGGCACAAGATCCGGCGCCGGTTGATCCCTTGACGCTGAACCGGGGACATGGACTGATCGCGCGCGTCGCGAATGTTGGCCGCACCTCGATCCTTCGCACGCCGCGACGCGTCTAAGGCCGGTGAACCAAAGAACGACGGTCGCTCTGAAACAATCAACGACGATCATGAGGAGGAAAGTTCAATGCAATCGTTCGCTTATTTCTTCGGGTCGGTGGCCGCGTTTTTGGTCGCTGCAAACGCAGCGTTCGCCGATAACTGCTCGGGTTCGGCGACTAACGTGACAGTCTAGGGGGAGCAGATGAGATTTTTCACGAGCCGCCTGTGGCCTGTCGTCATGGGGTTCGCGGTGATGTTGACAGCAGGGGAACCGGCCCAGGCTGATGACTTGACGAGCGAACTGATACCAGGATCGCCGAAGATCCTCCAAGTCTGCAAGGATCAAAAATACGCGCTGTGCGCCGCCGCCAGTTGCTTCGTGTTCAATGAGGTTTCCTACTGCAAGTGCGACGTTATGTCGGGCGACAGTATCAGCCTGCCGTTCAACTTCGATGACGGCAACGATGTCTGCTCGGTCAACGCGGAAGGCCCGAACAACGGCTACATGGTCAGCACCTTCAGTGTGCCCGAGTCCGTCGTCGCTCCCGATGGCGATCAGGCGCTCTACACGTGTCGGGCGAGGACCTCGGACGGTGCCTATGCGCAGTGCGACGGCGGCATTTGCTTTACCAGCACCGAGGGACAATCTTTCCCAGGCTTCGACAAGCCCCTGATGGCAGGCCAAATCATCTGCTCTTGTCCGATCACCGTGGCCAATCCGGACACGGCGAAACTGGGCTATCAGATCGTCGGCCCGTATCCCTGTCAGTCATCTTTCTTCCAATATTGCAACAGCGCCAGTGCCAACACGAACACCGGCTCGACAATCTACGTCGGCGCTCCAACCGGCGGAGCGCGCCTCTTCACCCGCGGGCTGTATGGGGACGTCCCGCCGATCAACCGGTGCTTCCCGGACACTTCAAAATCTGCTGACTGACTGCGAGGCCGGACGGGCTGCCCGAAGGACCACGGTGCGGCAGGCGAGCGGCTTTGCTCTTATCGTAAGGGCGGTCGATCGGACTGACTGGCGTGGTGTGATGGGTTCCTTTACGCAAAGGCTCGTAATGCGACATGGGCCGGCACCCTGGTAATCCCAGGAGCACCGTGCCAAGTGGATAAATCAACAATGGGGCACCAAAATTAGAGCGTTGAAAGTAACGGCGGATTTTTCGTGCATAAATCAGGTGTGAAAAGATGTGCGCGCTAAACGTTGACAGACGGCTTCGGGTGGGGATTCCGGGGCAGGGGCCGACTGCATCCAGAGCGAACAGGTGCCGACCGGCCGTGTGATAGGAATCCTCGGCAAGCGGATACGCAGGAAAATCGGCTATGGTGGGATGTTCCTGAGCTTCGAACGTGCGTCGCCGGATCGACCGAAGAAACGCCAAAAGGCAGATCAGCCGGTCAGAACGCCGGACCTTCCGATCACGGTGCGCGAGGCGCTACGGCTGGTTTGGGAAGCCGCGTGCTACCCCATTCGTGGCAATGAAGATTGGCGCCTGTCGGCCATTCTCATGAGGAAAGCGCTGGCACGAACCGCTTCGGCGATAGCATCTCCGGACGATCCGCCGGAATTCGCGCTGTGGCTGTCGGCACTCCAAAATCCGTCACTGCCGGAGGAAACTCGCGAAGCCGCCATGTCGGCACTCCATGATCTGTTTGATCCGGAGGAGAAGTAGAGGCGGGCAGGGCAGTATATTCCGTCTGCCGTAGTTCGCAGAAAAAGGGAATTACAGCATATGCAATGTTCCACTGTCCGAAGTTTGTATACAATAACCGGACAGGACCCACCATGCGCGGCGACCCACCCGATCTCAAGACACAGATTGCCGAGCGCATCCAGGCAACGCCCGATGCCGTCTGGACACCGGTCGATTTCCTCGATCTCGGCTCGCGTGAGGCCGTGGACAAGACGTTGCCTCCCCGATGATTAGGCGCCTCGAGCGCGGTCTCTATGACCGGCCCGGGCGTAACCGGCTGACCGGCCAGATGTCGGTCCCGGACTATCGCCGCGTGATCGAGGCCGTGGCGCGGCGCGATCAAACCCGGATGCTGGTCGATGGGATGACGGCGGCCAACGATCTCGGCCTCAGTGACGCCGTGCCCGGGCGGATTGTCGTGCATACGGATGCGCGGCTACGCCCCATCAAGCTCGGGAAGCAGATCATCGCATTCCGGCCGACGGCACCAAGCAAACTGTTCTGGGCCGACCGGCCGGCGATGCGGGTTGTCCAGGCGCTGCACTGGCTGCGTGAGGCTCTTGCCGATCCTGATGATCGGCGGCGTATCCTGGGCGGCTGCGCACAATTCTTGCCGACAAAGATCAGGGACCTGCCATCGCCGCCGATCTCGCCAAGGGTCTGCCAACCTTGCCGAGCTGGATGCAGGATATCGTGCGGGCGTTGGTGGCGGATGATGCCGCCCGCTAAATGCTCCAGAACCGGCAAAGCGCACGGTGGCAAAGGGCGGGACGGCCGCTCGACAACGCACTGTCGGCCGCACGCGCGGCCTCAATGCGTTCGGGCAACGCGCGATACAGAGCCGGGTCGTCGTTGATGACATCTCTTCGGAGTGCATCGAGCGTCCGCCTCAGCGCCTGCCTCATCTTCGCCGGTTTGACTTGCTCGGGTTTGGATTCCAGCACGCCACGAAGCACGAGATTGGCTACGTGTGTAAATCTTTTGGAGGTCCGTGCGCGTCGCCCTATCATCGTTTCTCCCGCAACCAGGGAGATTTTCTAGCAGCGGCGGGCGAAACGGTCCAGACCACCTCCCGCCGCAGGCAGGACTGCGCGAAGGATCGTCACCCAAGGGGTGCGGTTATTGTCAAGCGAATCAAGATCATATCTAATATATTGATAAAATGATTGATTTTAGCCTGATAGTGTCGTATATTGACAGAATGAGAAAAGGGACCACCCAACCGGACAGCCTCGAAGAGCGGCTGGAGAGACGCATCGCGCGGAAACGCGGCGATGTATTCCTGCGCGCGGATTTTGGCGACATGGGTGGCTATGACCAGGTCGGCCGGGCTCTGCGCCAGCTCGTACTCAAGGGGCAGCTGATGAAAATCGGGCAGGGTCTGTATAGCCGTGCCCGCAAATCGCCGTTCAGCGACAAGCCCGTGCCGCCGAAGGGCCTGGGCACACTGACGGAGGCGCTCGGGCGACTCGGCGTCGAGGTGCTGCCGACACGTCTCCAGCAAGCCAACAACGAAGGCAGGACCACGCAGGTGCCGACCGGCCGCGTCGTCGCCGTCCGCGAGCGGGTGCGCCGCCAGGTCGGCTATAATGGTGTTTACCTGAAGTTTGAACGTGCTGGACCGGCACCTCGTTGAACGGGTCGCAGCTGATCTTCTGACCAGTCCGGGCCTGGTCGAGAAGGATTGGCACGTCGCGCGCGCGATTGCCGTGCTTGCCGGATTTGATCACGGCGCAGCGGTGCCGGCCTTCGGGGGCGGCACGTCCTTGTCGAAGGGCTGGGACCTGATCAAGCGCTTCTCCGAGGACATCGATTTCAAGGTGACGATGCCGTCGGCCGTGAGCCGCAACAGAGCCAAGAACGAGCGCAGCACCTATCGCAAGCGCATCCTGGCCGCTCTAACCGAAGCTGATTTCATCCTCGCTGGCGAACCGGCAAGAGCTGACGAAAACCACTTCTTCTCCGCCGATTTGTTCTACCCGAGCCTGTTCGATACCGGCCCTGGCCTGCGCCCGCACATCCGGGTCGAGATGACGCTGAGGCCGCCGACGCTGCCGCCGATCGCGCGACCGATCGCGTCCTTGATCGGCATGGCACAGCAAAAGCCGCCCGAAGTCGCGGCCTTTCTCTGCGTCGATCCGGTCGAGACTGCGGCCGACAAACTGAGCGCGCTCGCCTGGCGGGTGCATGCCCGGCGGCGGGGAAGCGACGACGACGATCCCACCATCATCCGGCATCTGCACGATCTCGCCGCCCTCAGGGCAACGGCCACCGCCTCCGATGATTTTCACCGACTGGCGCGCAAGGCAATGTCCGACGATGCGGGCAGATCCTATGAGGCGACAAGCGCAGGTACCGTAAGGTTCAGGTGCCAACTCAACTCACGGAGACCGCACGATGTCTACGCAGATCGCGGCGCCTGCCGCCCAAGAAGACGTTGCCACGCTTTTCGTCGGCTTTGAACTTAGCAAGTCCACCTGGTTGATTGGACTATATGCGCCGGAACTGGGCAGCACGATCAGCCGTCACAAGATTGACGGCGGCGATCTGGGCCGAGCTGTCGCGCTGATCGAGACCGCGAAGAAGCGTCTGAATGGGCGAGGCAAGCCAGTCCGTATGGTGTCGGTCTACGAAGCTGGCTACGACGGTTTTTGGCTCCATCGTGCCCTCACTGCGGCTGGCATCGAGAATCGAGTCATCGATGCCGCAAGCATCCCGGTGGATCGTCGGTCGCGGCGACCCAAAACCGACCAACTCGATCTCGAGTTGCTGATCCGAATGCTACTGGCGCTGGAGCGGGGCGAGACACGGATCTGCCGGGTGGTTCGGGTGCCGACGCCGACCGAGGAGGATGCCAAGCGCCAGCATCGTGAGCGCCAGGTATTGGTGGCGGATCGAACAGCGCACAGCAACCGGATCAAAGGGATCCTGATGACGTTGGGAATCCGGGACGCCAATCCGCGCCGACACGATTTCCCCAAGCATCTCGAAACGATGAGGGCCGCTACCGGCGATCTTTTGCCGCTTTATACAAAACAGGCTCTGATACGCGAGCACCAGCGCCTATGCCTGCTTGAGCGCCAGATCAAGGAGATCGAGGTGGCGCAGGCGGTGGCCTTGAAAGCGACAAAGGCGAGCGACCGGAAAGACGAGGGGAGGGCAGGGGAGGTGTGCAACTCTGGTGCCGCTCAAGCCGCTGCACTCATCCGCCTAAAGGGCATCGGTCAGACCGGAGCGGTAACGTTGACCCGCGAAGCTTTCTACCGACACTTTGATAACCGCCGTGAAGTTGCGAGCTACTTCGGGCTGACGCCAAGCCCGTTCAACAGCGGTACCATGCGCGCGGATCAAGGGATCAGCAAAGCGGGCAATCCACGTATTCGAACCCTCGCCATCGAGCTCTCCTGGCTTTGGCTCCGGCATCAGCCGGAGAGCGCGTTGACCAGTTGGTTCCTGCAAAAGGTCGGCAATGCCACTGGACGTATCCGACGTATCGCCATCGTCGCTTTGGCGCGCAAGCTGATGATCGCTCTCTGGCGCTATGTGACCATTGGTCTGATCCCGGAAGGAGCTATCCTGCGCCAGGCATAGTGCAACCCCATGCGTTGGTGACCGGCTGAGACCGGGAACTGCGCGTCCAGGGGTCGATGTGTGACCGCCCTCCCCTGTGGCTCATTGCCGCTTTGGCAGATTGGTCCCGTCGTCTGGCCTCTCACCTCGCTGAACGCGAGATTATGGTCACGGTCCCATCCGACCGAACCGGAGATAAGGTGATACGATTGAGTTCGTATGATTCCAACCGAGGCCACCCATGTGACGCCACGAGCCCATTCAACCGAAGCGACGCCAAACAAAGAGGATCACACCAAGACGAAAAAGCTTGACACGGGATGCCTCAGATAAGGGGAGGGGAGGCGACCGCGTCATCAGATCCCGCCACCCTCTTCGTCGGTATGTTCAAACGGCTCAGTACCGATCCGGTGTGGGCGACTGATTATGTGCACCAGGTTTCCTTCGCAGCCCCCGGCGAGCTGATCGGCTTCGATCAGGCGCTTGCCGCTGTAAAGGACATGGTTGCGCTTTTCGGGACGGAAGGGCGCGGATGACGCTCGGCAAACTGAGACCAACAAACGGCACCGTCACGGTCCGCGAGGCTCTCCGCCTGTTATGGGAGGCTGACAGCTATCCCCGGTTAGGCAACGAGGATAACCGGGTAGCGGCCCAACTGGAGCAGGAAGCGCTCGCCAAGGCCTCGCGTGCCGTCGCGTCGCCTGACGACCCGGCGGAATTCGCTGGGTGGCTGGCGACCTTCCTGGACCCATCGCTTCCGAACCATGGCCGCAAGGCAACGATGTCGGCGCTCTATGACCTGTTTGATCCTGAGCCTAATCCATTGCAGCGGCCGTGATGACTTCGAATTTGCAATGGTCTATTGAGGGAGGCCGGAATTCGATATCGTTCTCGCCGCGGCCAGCTCATCCAGATTCTGCACGACGTGCAGGGAAGGGCGGCGGCGTAATGAGCACGGCGACGGGATGCTATTTCCGGGCCGCTCAGGCGGTCATGCAGCCTTATCGGGCGTGCGCACGATCAGGCTTTTCATTGTGCGACGCGTGCCAGAAGCGGTGGACTTCTCGGATTTTGACGAAATATGACGCTGATCGTCGGCTGCACCGGCATTGACCGCCATTTGGACCCCAGCATACGCGACCTAACGGGAGCGCGAAGAGATGCGACGGCGCTGTGGGCACTTATGTCGGACACGATCTCGAACTATGTCGCGACTCTTCTTGTGAACGAAGTCGCTACCCTTGCGGCTAGCGGCTACTAGGGGTCTATTGATCGGCACGCTCGATCGCGCCGGACCGGACGATGTCGTATTGTTGAGCTTTGCGGGCCATGGCACGCATGATCATCGACTTGTCGTCAGCGATACACAGATGGCCTCGCTGCCCGGCACGACACTGTCAATGGCCGAACTGGCGGAGCGCTTTCGTGCATCCGATGCTCGAGCGGTAATTTGTTTCCTTGATTGCTGTTTCAGCGGCGGGGCGCCAGCTCGTGTTCTGATAACCAGTCCGACGCCGCGAGATTCCAACATTCCATTTGTGATTGAGGGAACCGGCCGTGTTCTGCTGGCGGCCTGCAATGTTGATGAAGAAGCTCTCGAAGATCCGCGTACCCGGCACGGTCTATTTACCCACGCCTTGCTAGAATGCCTCCAGCAAGGAACGGGCGCCATCAGTCTGATTGGGCTCGTTGACGAAGTAAATAGACGCGTGCGCGCTGACGCCGCTCGGCTTGGATATATACAAACGCCGGTGATGTTTGGACATGTCGAGGGAGAAATATCGATCCCGGTGATGCGGCGGGGGCCTTGTTACTCCGAAGCGTTTCCCGAAATCCAGACCGTTCGCGTCTCAGCCGATTTCCGAGATCTCGGTGCATATTCAATCCCTCCCGCTGTTTTAAATCAATGGGCTGCTCGCTTCCCGAACGGGCTTAATGCCCTACAGCAAGCTGCCATTAATGATTACAACGTTCTGGGCGGCGAGTCTCTGATGGTTGTTGCTCCCACCAGTGCTGGCAAAACATTTATTGGCGAACTCGCCGCCATGCGTGTCGCACAGCGATGTGAAAAGGTGATTTTTCTTCTTCCATATCGCGCACTCGTAAATGAAAAATATGACGAGTTTTTGGAGTTATATGGCGAACAACTTGGGTTACGGGTGGCTCGTTGCAGCGGTGACTGGCTGGATCAGGTTCCGAGGATCTTGCGCGGAAAATACGACATAGCATTTTTCACATATGAGACGTTCCTCGGACTTGCGTTGAGTGCACCTCACATGCTGTCGCAGATTGGATTGATTATCCTTGATGAAGCGCAGTTTTTGTCCGACCCGACCCGAGGTATTACGGTAGAACTGCTTCTGACACACCTGCTGGCAGCCCGGGAACGTGGCATTGAGCCTCAACTTGTTTGCCTCAGCGCAGCCCATACGATTTGTATCCACCCTTGTTACAAAGTGGGCCGTGGCGTGTTACATTTTGGAGACTATTTTGGCATGATTTTGACGGCAAGTCGCGGCTGATTATTGCATCGACGCCGGGGGGCCAAGAGAGCGTGAGTGGCCGGCCGGTGCCGGCGTGGCACCCAGGCCACGTAATGTCAAAAACCCGCTTTTATTGGTTCTTCGACGCTTCAAGCGGGGCCCTTGTATTTCCCCTCGGCCTTCGCCTTGGCAATGCCCTCGCGCTGGCGTTCCAGCATGATCTCGCGCTCCCAGCACGCCACACCAGCCAGGATCGTCAGCATCAGCTTGGAGGTCGGATTTCTCGTGTCCAGCCGTTCGCCGCCATCGGATCGCTGTGTACAGGTTCGCAGCCGTCGTCACCGGCGACCACGCAACACTCGCTAGAGGGCGGCTCGCTACTGCCTCACCCCCACCGGTCTTTCACCGGCTGGACCGCGCCAGCTTCGCCTGGCGCACCGATAACAGGTTTCTATGATGGGGGGCAAGACCATCTTTACGCGGTTGGAACGCAGCGGTCGTTCTGGCCGCGCGACCGAGCCACGGGTGTTGCGCTAGGCGCATCAACGCCGGTTCTTCTCTTTGACGTGACGCCGGACATGCGCGGACTGACCGCGCGCCGCGAATATTTGCCGCACCTTGATCCTTCGTCGCTTCCGCGCGCCGTGCCTGAAGCCGGTGAACCCAAACGCGGCGGTCGCTTTGGAACAATCAACGATAACGGAGGAAACAATGAAAGCAGTGACAACGAGCCGCTATGTCTCGCCGTCTACGAGGACTAGCGGAGGAAGACACCCATGATCGTCACTCGGCGCGCGGTCATTGCAGGCTCCGCCGGCGCCGTCGCGTTGGTACACCAGTCGGCTCGGGCGCAAGACCGCGCGAGCGCACCAACGATCCGCGTTGGCGTTCTCACCGACCTCTCGGGCAATTATCGGGACGCTGTAGGGCCAACTGGCGTCGCCTGCGTCTATCAGGCGGTGCAGGAGTTCACTGCCGGTAAAGACCTGCGGGTCGAGGTCGTGGCTGCGGATTTCCAGAACAAGCCCGATATCGGCGTCGCCATCGCAAAAAAATGGTTCGATCAGGACGGTGTCGATATGATCGTCGAGTTGGTCAACTCCGGGGTTGCGCTCGCCGTTTCAGGTGTCGGTCGCGAGAAGAATAAAGTGATCCTGGTCAGCGGCGCTGCATCGTCGGAAATTACTGGCCGTCAATGCAGCCCGAACACGATCCATTGGACGTATGACACCTGGATGCTGGCAAATTCGACCGCGACAAACACGTTGAAAGCGGGCGGCGATATTTGGTACATCATGGCTCCCGACTACGCATTCGGCCATCAACTGGCTAGCGATACCGCTAAATTCGTGCAGCAGGCTGGCGGTAAAGTTCTCGCCACGGTATTTTATCCGTTCCCAGACACGACAGATTTCTCCGCCTATTTGCAGCAGGCTGAGGCGTCGGGCGCTAAAGTTCTCGGAATCTGTTCCGGCGCTGGCGCCAACTCAGTCAACATTATCAAGCAGGCGCACGAGTTCGGAATGAACACAAGAATGCAACTCGCCAGCATGCTGATTTCGGTGACGACCGTCCACGCGCTCGGGCTCGATGTCACGCAGGGCCTGCATTTGACCGAGACATTCTATTGGGACCTGAACAATCGGACCCGGGCGTTCACCGATCGGGTTCGGCCGAAGACGCCCGGCAACTGGCCGAACATGTTCCAGGCCGGCAATTACTCGGCAACGCTGCACTATCTGAAAGCGGTCTCCGACTTGGGAGTTGCGGCGGCGAAGGCGGACGGTCGCGCGGTGGTCGACCGGATGAAGGCGATGCCGACGGATGACGACTGTTTCGGCATTGGCAGCATCCGCGTGGATGGACGGAAGCTGCATCCAAGCTACTTATTTCAGGTCAAGTCTCCGACCGAGAGCACGCAGGAGTGGGACGTCTACAAGCTTGTCGCCACCACACCGACCGATCAGGCATTCCGACCGTTGAACGAGGGCGGCTGCTCGCTGGTTCACAGCTGGCCGCCGGGCGGCCAGCGCACTGAAATCGGGCATCCTCAACGCTATAAGGTGGGTCCGCTAGAACGAGGTCATAATCAGACAGGGGCACGCGCTCCAGGCGCTGGGCATCGCAGGATACCCGCCATAATATCCGGTTTTCACCCGGTAGTCATTGCCCATAATCCAAACTCCAACGATACGGCCATCCTCAGAAACAAACAGGTTACGGGGAAATTTCGTCTCACGAACGTAGTTGTCTATCCGTTGCTCCAGACGCATAACATGCCCTCCTTGGTGGAGAGGAAATGCTGCCAGAGTTTCCACCAGTTGTACAGAACGACTTAGAAACGTACTTTGCCGCTCTGCCATGCGTCCGGTAGATAGCTGGTGGTGGAAGAGGTAAAAAGATCCGCCCATCGTGCTGGTGAAGTTGGGTTCACGGTGTTGTCAGTGCTGGTGGTGGTTGGCTTGAATAACGGGCCAGTCACCTCCAAGTATCCAGCGATTGTGTGCCGCGCGTGTTGGGGGTTTTGAAGTATAAAAACCCCCACTGACTGACGGAGCCGCCGCCGGTTTACCATCTCCCCCCAGTTAACCGGCGACGGCTTCCCCTTCTCAAAGACCCAGCGCGGCGACGAGGAGAGGCTTGGTGAACATAAACATCCCCTGACGATTTCAATGGGAGAGAATCGCAGCTCATGCTCGAGGATCTTGCCACAGCCGTGCTGCGGGAAGCGTCAGCGCCACGCGTCGTCACACACGGAAAGTAAAGGAAAGTGCAAGGTGACGAACGGGCGACGGAGGTGTGCCCCAGTATGCAAGGGCGCCGCTGCAGCCGGTAGGGCCGTCAGACAGGGTCCGCCGTCAGTTACCAGAGAAGGGAGTCCGGGGAACTCTTCGGGGAAGAGGATTATTGAAGAACTCGTGCCACGTGTATGACCTGGGGAGGGTTTGCTGATACGATGAATTTCGAGACGGCCGGGTCGAGAATTTGCGGGATGGTCCTGCCGTAGATGGAGGGAACAGAAACATGAAAAAAAGCGACGGCCGAATTCTGATCACGCATGTCGGCAGCCTACCGCGTGGTGAGCGCCTGACCGATCTCTTGATCGAGGACGAACTCAACCCCGCGACCGACCGCACGACCCTGACCGAGGAGATCGAACGCCGCGTCGGCCTCGTCATGCAAAAGCAGCGAGAGGCCGGCGTCGACATTGCCAATGACGGGGAACAGGGAAGGGTCGGCTTCCAGACCTATGTTCCGCAACGGATGACAGGGTTCGGTGGTGAGTCAAAACGTCCGGCACCCCCCGAATTCACCGAGTTTCCTTTGTTTGCCGCCCGCTTGCAGGCGCGCATCCCGCGCACGGGCAAGGTGTTCGGCGCGCCCCAGGCCGTGGCCCCGGTAAAGTATGAGGACATCAGCATCACTGTGGGGGAGATCGAGCGCTCCAAGCGTCACGCGGCCGCGCAGCAGCCGCCATTCACCGAGTGCTTCATGACTGCGCCCTCGCCAGGCATCATTGCCACTACGATGCTGAACGCCTACTACAACTCGCATGAAGCCTATGTAACTGCCCTCGCCCGCGAGATGCGCCGGGAATATCGTGCGGTCGTGGACAGCGGCCTGTTGTTGCAGATCGATGCGCCCGACCTAGCCATGGAGCGCGTGTTTCTGTTCCAGGACAAGTCCGACGCCGAGTATGTGCGCGTCTGCGAGACCCACGTGGCGGCGCTTAATCTCGCGCTCGACGGTATTCCGCGAGACCGGGTGCGACTGCATATCTGCTGGGGAAACTGGGAGGGGCCGCATGTGCATGACATCGCGCTCGATCCCCTCCTGCCAGTGCTCTACCAAGCGAATGTCGGCGGGCTGTCGATCGAGATGGCCAACCCACGGCACCAGCATGAGGTCGCAGCGCTCCGCCGGAACAAGCTGCCGAACGAGTTCATTCTGCTTCCTGGGGTGATTGACAGTACCAGCAACTTTGTCGAGCATCCGGAGGTGGTTGCGCAGCGGATCGAGCTGGCGGTTGCTGCGGTCGGGGACCGGGAGCGCGTCATCGCCAGCAGCGACTGCGGTTTCGGCACCTTCGCTGGATGGGAATGGGTGAGCGAGGACGTTGTGTGGGCGAAGTTCCGCGCATGTCGGCAGGGGGCAGATCTGGCATCGGCGAGGCTTTGGGGGAAGCTAGAGGCCCGAGCGTAAAGGGCGCCGGTGGCGCCCGTGTGGTTCGCGACCGAGGACAGTTGGTGGCGCCGGATGTGTTTCAGCCATCTGCGGCAGCGTGGTGCAGGGCAACCGCGAGGCCGGCCCGAACGGCGCGTTCGGCATCAGTCTCGCGGGCTTCCAGCCACCCGAAATAGATCATCACCCCGCCACCGACGTAACGCGCAATGAACCCGCCATACTGCCGGATCCTGGTAGCAACGCATGCCTGGTAGGTGCGGATGACCTCCCGCAGGTCTTCGGGATTCAAGCCGCGACGACAGGGCGGTGGAGCCAACGAGATCGCAGAACATCACGCTGAGCGGGCGGCGTTCGGCCTCCGCGGTCGAGGCCGCTTCCGTGCCCACGATCAGCCCGGCGTCCAGAACATCCCTACCAGCCTTGACCGCAGGCGCCGTCGGTGCAGATCCGCGAAGGATCACGCTGGTACGATAAGTCGAGCGCGTAGCAGATCGAGTTTTGCGCGGCCATACCTCTGTCGCTTCACCAGCTTGAGTTTTGTGACCGGACCTTCGGTCTGTTCGACCACGGCTCGGTTACGGCGGCTCTCAGCGCGGCGAAGTCCGTCTTGATGCGTTTACCAAACGATAAGACCAAACCGCGTTCGGTATCCGTTAGCCACGAGGCAAACGCAGGCGCCCAAACGCGCCCCACGCTATCGTTTCGATGAACCACCGAGCCCCTGAAAATCCGCCTTCCTGGCAAGGTCCAGATCCTCGGCAAATTCGTGCAGCTTCGGGAGAGCGCGGTCGAGCAGATCGAGCTCGCGGCGTAAGGCGGGGCGGCGATTTTCCGGCAGGCTCTCGAGCAGATTTTCAATCATCGCGCGCAGCCGCCGCGACACCTGGAAGTTGCCCGCGCCGTAAAGGCAAATCTCGCTGACCGCGAGCTGCACGAAGTCGTCCCATTCTGGCGTCTGAAACATCAAGCGCAGCTCGCCGTTTGCGTCGAGCCTGGCGTCTTCGTGCAGGTGCCGACGTCCGACGAGACCGAGCAGTCGATCGAGCTGATCGATCGCCATGACCGCGGTGGTGGGTCGTTGATAGCCGGCGAAAGCGCCTTGATGCCGATGTCGACGATCACCCGGAAAGCGAAGGTCGCGTCCTGTTCTATCGTGCGCTCCGGGCCGAATGCCACTTGAGCGCGCAGTTTACGATCGTCGAATCAGCAGGACAGCGCCACGGCGGAGGCCTTGGGGGCGATCGTCGCGTTCGATCTTTCCGAGCTTCTGGCGATCGAACCACCGCGAGGCTTCGGCCGTGATTGAACAACGGGATGGCCCGATCAGCTTGGGCCGCGATGACGCGTGGGAGGGCGACCGGCTTCAATTGGTCATCCGATGAACCACGCGTGGATGCCAGGGTGAAAGATCTCAGAGAGATGACGATCGGTCGAACCGACGATCCGGAGAGCCCGTTGAAACCAGTGGCTCTTGAGGCCGCTGGACTGTTGGGGACCGGATCGCGAACGCCATCTGGGCCAGCGGCCATAGCGCCGCGTCGACAAGGCCGGACACATGATCGCAGTCGAACCGCCGTCAAAATTCTCTTCGAAGTTCTTGAACCCACGGGGTCGTCCACACATGGTTTCACTTCGCGATGAGGGTTCAGCACGTCGCTCAGGCGGCCAAAAGCTGGCCCGACGCAGCGGAGAATGATTGCCGGGCTGGCACTGGCCTTGCCGAGACCATCGAGCGGATCCGTTGGCGTCTCTGGCATGGCCAGGTTAGATGTGCGCTGAATTTCATCGCCGAAACCGTCGCTACAATGGACGTCGCGGCCGACGATAAGTCGCCGATTGCCGCCGCCGCACGCAAGGTGGCGCGCCTTCTGGGCGAACTCGAGACATATGTTTTGGGACAATCGGATATCATTATCCTAAATCCGGCAGTTGGCTTGATTGGCGCTTATTCGTTCGAGGCGTTTTACAACCCGAGGTAGGTTTCAAGCCGGGGCGAGGCGCGGCGGCGGCTGAAGTTGGCGTCCGTGCAGGAAGTGTCGCAGGGCCTCGCTGAGGATACGATACCACTTTGCCAACGGGTCCAACTGCTCCGCACTGATCCGCAAGTTGGCCAGGAAGCCGGCGATTCGCACGTAGGCTCGACGTGCTGTGTCCCGCATGGCGTGCGTGCTGCTGATGCTCAGTGTCACTTGGCCGGCATGCTGGGTCCGTCGCGCGATCGCGGACAGTAACAATGGCCGGCTGGTCAATGCCTCGCGGTGATGCTCGGGGTCTGCCAAACGCGTGAACAGGCTCCACCAGTTGTAGACCAGCGCCACCGTGCCGGCGAGCAGCCGGCAACGATGCAAATCCTGTGTCGTGAAGCCGCCCCATCCCCACTGGTTCTTCAGTTCATCGAAGACGTTCTCGCAATCGGCCCGGTCGCGATACAACTGGCCCAGGGTCAGGATTTCGTGCTTCAGCGAGGTAACCAGCGCAGCGTATTCCCACAACTCCTTGTCCGCTTCGACTTCGCCAAAGCTCAGCAACGGTTGGGCAGGGTCGCTTCGGTCGCTGATCGCGACGCCGTGCGCCAGTTTGCGGCGCAACAAGATAATACGGCGATGCCGGCTCCAGCCATGCAAGCGCAGACTGGTTTCCTTGCCTTGCCATCCTTGACCAGCATCCGCCCAGTCGCTGTGACGCATGGCACGGACCAGATCGCGTTTCACATTCGCTGTCATGCGTAGGCGGAACAAATACGCCAGATCGTTTTGCTCTGCGCGCGACATAACACGCTCGATGCCCCAGGATTTGTCGCCGCGTAGCAGCGCCGGACGGCGTGTTGGACCGAGATGATCCAGCAATGACCACAGTCTGTCGGTGGCGTGCGCGACGTTGTATTCGTCGCCAGGCAGAACGTCGACGCGCAACACCAGCCGCAGGCTGGATAGCATGTAGGTATGGTAAGCGTGGGATGGCCGGCCAGGTTTGGCCGGATTGTAACCGATTTCGGCGCCTTCCTGATGCCCGTACAAAGTCTTCACGGTGCTGTCCATATCCAGCACCCACGGTTCGCTCAGCAGCGGGGTGGTGCAATAATCCAGGTGATTTTGCAGCCAGGTCTTGCCCTTGGCCTCGTCGATCTTGGCTAGGCCGCGGCGCACCGCGTCCTCGCTGACGATCTTGCGCATCCCAAGCAAAGGCGGGTTAACCGGGTCGCAGCGCAGCGCGGTCACATGCGCATACCGACGATGGCCGGACAGCACCGACAGCATCACAGTGCCGAGTAGGTCTCGCTTCTTCGGTGCGTTCGGGCTGCTGAACGACAGCGGGCAATCGGCCACCCAGGCGTCGAATAGTCCGGCTTGCTTCAGGTAATCGATAAAGAATGGTAACTGCCCGAATGGCGTGACCGGTGCGGTCGAATCCCACTCAACGTGGATGCGGCCCGCAAAGGTGTCCGCTGTCGCGGAATAAACTTCAACTGAGGGTTGTTCACCCGAGGGGTGAGCCAAAACTGGATGGGTTGTTGTCCGCATCCCCGCAGGTTCCAACGATTTGGGCGGAATCGGCAATCAGCTAACTGCCGGATTTAGGATTATCGATTACACGACAGCTCGACGGTGTGAAGAACCCATCTCAACGGCGATCACCGAGAGCACGGTGCAATGGCTGTTGCATCGCCGAATGAATGCTCAGCAGCAAATGCGCTGGTCTCCGAGGAGCGCACATTTGATGCTGAAAGTTCGGACATGAACGGCACGCTCGACCGGGAACATGCCATCGCCGAGCGTTGGGCCCGCCGGCCGTTTCGGCGAGCGGCCTGACCACCCCACCTTCCGGGCGGTCTCGTCAGCCCCTGAAACGCGCTTCATCCCGTCTGACACGGCATGTCGCAGCGGTGGGCCGCATCGTCACCGCGCCAGACGCAGCCGCCAGGATCTACGGCGCCGCACGCGAGATCGTCTGAGCAGAACCTGCTGCAGCACCCGGCCAGCAGCTGCGACGGGACCAGGTGCTGGATCTCATTGGCGCCCACGCCCGGCGGCGAATGGAACCTGCTCCGGGGGGCCGCAGCCGAATAACCGAGCATGGAGCTGTCAGCGGCCTCCACCCGGCGGAGCGTTACCATGGGCGATGCAGGTGAGCGGCCGCTGATGTTTGTGAAACCGCCGCCGAGGCGCTCTCCACACACCGCAACCAACCGCTCCCTGCCAGAGACAACCCTATACCGCACCGGTCTCGGCCGAACAGGCAGGCTGGCGCGAACGCTGACAGAACCCGACCGGGAGCATCCGGCCCAATATCCCGTCGTGCCAGACAAGGCGATGAAATAGGGCGGCCGCCGCGTGCAGCCCGACGACCACGACGATGACCCAGCCGATGGTGGCATGGACCTCCTGCACCTGATCCGCCAGCGCACGGTTGGAGGGATCGAACGCCGGAAGCGTGAACAAATTGAAAATGCTGTCTCCACGAGCCCAGGCCAGCGCCATGCCGACCACCACCATCGCCGTGACCAGCGTGTACAGGCCCCAGTGAGTCGTCTTGGCGATGAAATTCAGGACCGGGCCGTCGGCGAGCAGCAGACGACGCCCCCGGGTCAGGCGCCAGGCGATGCGGCTCAGTAGGATCACCGCGAGCAGCAACCCGCAAACGATATGCATCGACCGCGCATCGACCCTGGGCGTGCCCTTGGGGGCGTGGTTCAAAGGAGGGTTACACGCCGAGGCGGGTTGACGCCGCCAGGGCAGATGACGGCACCCTGATTTGTGGGGGTGGCACGGGCATGGATCAAATC